>MRSX01000010.1 GCA_002631715.1 Candidatus Porisulfidus sp. TsSOB | reverse complement strand
TGGTGGTGGCGGTGGTGGTCCTGCGCTACAGCGGGTTCGGCCGGCAGGTGCAGGTCATCGGCATCAACCAGGAGGTGGCCCGCTACTCCGGCATCAACGTCGCGCGGGTCAAGATGCTCCTGTTCACGACCTCCGGCCTGCTCTCCGCGCTGGCCGGATTCAGTATCGACAATGCCTATGTTGACGTGAGCGCCGAAGAGGTGCCGATCATGGACGGCAGCGCAAGCCCGTTCGTGTTCCTGATCCATTCCAGTGGGCTGGTTGAACAGGACGCGCCGAAGCGCTACATCCGTATCCGCGAACCGGTCGAGGTGCAGGACGAGAAGAACGGCCGGTGGGTGCGCCTGACGCCGCACGACGGCTTCAAGGTGGGCTTCACCATCGACTTCGACCACCCGGTGATCCGCAACACCCGGCAGTCCGCGGTGCTGGACCTTTCCAGCACTTCCTACATCAAGGAAGTGTCGCGGGCGCGTACGTTCGGGTTCCGGCACGAAGTGGAACTCCTGCGCGAGCGGAACCTGGCCTTGGGGGGCAGTTTGGACAACGCCATCGTGTTGGACGACAACCGCATCCTCAACGATAGCGGCCTGCGTTACTCCGATGAATTCGTCAAGCATAAGGTGCTCGACGCCATCGGTGATCTATACCTGCTCGGCAATAGCCTGATCGGTTCTTTCGAGGGCTACTGCTCCGGGCACGAACTCAACATCCAGTTGCTGCGGAAGTTGCTGGCCACCGAATCGGCCTGGGAACTCGTCAGTTTCGAGGACACCCACGAAGCCCCAGTCTGCTTCGCACAGGTCAGTCCGGCCTGAGCGAATTTCTAATCGTGACCCGCTTGGCGCGCAGCAACCTGAATCCGGAGCTGGCGCAACGGCTGGTTCAGACGATCCTTGAATTCTGCGTTGACGTGCTTGAGCAGTTCGCGCTGCTGGTAATGAATCAGCGGCGCCTGATGGTTGTCGTTGACCGAGACCGTCAGCGTGACCCCCTCGATGTCGCTGCACCAGCAGCTCGAACCCAGAGGCTCGGGCAGTTGTCGGCGCAGGCTCTGGGTAATGGCCAGCTGTAGGCGGATGCGGGCCAACAGGTGAGGATCGAGATGATCAAGAAGCTTCTTCATCAGGCAGGGCAGTCTTCCTCCGCCATTATCCGCCAAGCCGCAGATCCCGGCAAAGCCGCGGGCTGGCGGCGCCTCGGCCTCGGAGTCGCGGCGGCAGTCGTGCTTGCCCAGGTCGTCGCGGTGGCGTTCCACCAGGGCGCCCTGCACCGTGAGCAGGCCTTGCTGGGTTCGATCGACCAGACACTGGCCGCGCATGGCACCACGCTGAATAATATCCGCCAGGAAAGCCAGCTTCACATTGATGCCCTGTCTTCGCAATTGGCGCGGCTGCAGTCGCGCATCGCCCGTCTGGACGCGCTGGGCGGTACGCTGGTGGACATCGCGCAACTGAAAGACGGCAAGGAGTTCGACTTCGGTTCGGAACCGGGACTGGGCGGGGATGCCGCTGCTTCCCCGGGAGCCGGGCTGACTGCGACCAACCTGGGGGCCTCCCTCGACGGCCTGCATAACCAGATCGAGGATCGGACGCTGTGGCTGAGCATCCTGGAAGACGTGATCCAGCATCGCCGCTTGGTGGGCGAAGCCTACCCCAGTGGCTGGCCGGTGCGCTCCGGCTGGGTTTCCTCGTACTACGGCATGCGCCGGGACCCGTTCCACGGACGTCCCGCCTTCCATCAGGGCATTGACTTCGCTGCCAGCAAAGGCACCGAGATCCGGTCTGCGGCGGCCGGTATGGTCGAGTTTGCGGGGAGCAAGGATGGATACGGCCTGATGGTGCAGATCCGGCACGGGAACGGCTACCAGACCCGCTACGGCCACGCCAGCAAGCTGCTGGTGAAGTCCGGGCAGATGGTGAAGCGGGGCGATGTCGTCGCGCATGTCGGCTCGACCGGCCGTTCGACCGCACCGCATCTGCACTTTGAAGTGCTGAAGAACGGCAAGGCTGCCAATCCTCTGAAATTCCTGTCTGCCCGCCGCTGAACCCGCGCGGCCCGCGCTTATAATTCCGTAATCGCTTACTGGCGACCCCACCATGTTTGCTTCGTTTGTCCGTAAATTTTTCGGTAGCCGCAACCAGCGAACCCTCAAGCGCCACTGGCGGACGGTGGCGAAGATCAATGACCTTGAGGTAGCGCTGCAGGACGCGGACGACGCGCAATTGCGCGAACACGCCGAACAGTATCGTGCCCGCCTCGCCGAAGGGGAGGCGATGGATGCCCTGCTGCCGGAGGTCTTTGCGCTGGTGCGCGAAGCGGCGCGCCGGACGCTCGACATGCGGCACTTCGATGTCCAGCTGCTTGGCGGCATCGTGTTGCACGAAGGCGGCATCGCGGAGATGCGCACCGGCGAGGGCAAAACCTTGGTCGCGACCCTGCCGGCCTGCCTGCATGCGCTGGCCGGGGAGAGTGTGCATGTCGTCACCGTCAACGACTACCTGGCCCGACGCGACGCGAACTGGATGCGGCCGATCTACGAACAGCTCGGCCTGACCGTGGGCGTGATCGTGCAGGGGCTCGATGGCGCACAGCGTCGGGATGCTTATGCCTCCGGCGTGACATATGGCACCAACAACGAATTTGGCTTTGACTACCTGCGCGACAACATGGTGTTCCGGGCCGAACACCGGGTCATGCGCGGGCAGGAGTTCGCCATTGTCGACGAGGTGGACTCGATCCTCATCGACGAAGCCCGCACTCCGCTGATCATCTCGGGGCCGTCCGAGGACCGCACCGACCTCTATCAGAAGATGAACCAGATGGTTCGTCACCTCGAGCCGCAGGAGGAAGAAGACGGGCCGGGCGACTACCGGATTGACGAAAAAGCGCGTCAGGCCTACCTGACCGAGGACGGGCATCACCGGGTCGAGCAACTGCTGTCCACCGAGGGGTTGATTCCGGCGGGAGGCAGCCTGTACGAAGCCGGCAACATCCGCCTGTTGCATCACGTCAACGCTTCTCTGCGGGCAAGGACCTTGTTCCAGCGGGATCGCGACTACATCGTGTCGGAAGAAGGCAAGATCGTCATCATCGACGAATTCACCGGGCGGAAGATGCCGGGACGGCGCTGGTCGGACGGATTGCACCAGGCCGTCGAGGCCAAGGAGGGGGTGGCGGTCGAGACGGAGAACCAGACCGTGGCGTCGATCACCTTCCAGAACTACTTCCGGCTCTATTCCCGCCTGTCCGGCATGACTGGCACGGCCGACACCGAAGCCTACGAGTTCCAGGAAATCTACGGCTTGGAGGTGGTCGTCGTCCCGACCCACATGCCGATGGTCCGGGAGGACCTCGGGGATATGGTGTTCCTGACTGCCAAGGAGAAATATGAGGCGGTGGTGGAGGATATCCAGGACTGCGTGGAGCGCGGGCAGCCGGTGCTGGTGGGCACGACCTCGATCTCCAACTCCGAACTGTTGTCCGGCCTGCTGCAGAAGGCTGAAATCAAGCACCAGGTCCTGAACGCGAAATTCCACGAGCAGGAGTCGCACATCATCGCCCAGGCCGGGCGGCCCGGCACGGTTACCATCGCCACCAACATGGCCGGTCGCGGGACCGACATCGTGCTCGGCGGCGCATTGGAGACGACCCCGGAGTCAGAGACACCGGAACCGAAAGATTCGGCCCGGGACGAGTGGCAGACTCGGCACGACCAGGTTGTGACCGCCGGCGGCCTGCACATCATCGGGACCGAGCGGCACGAGTCGCGGCGTGTCGACAACCAGTTGCGTGGTCGCTCAGGTCGTCAGGGCGACCCGGGTTCCAGCCGGTTCTACCTGTCGCTGGAGGATAGCTTGATCCGGATTTTCGCTTCGGAGCGGATGTCCACCCTGATGCAGCGCTTGGGCATGAAGGAAGGTGAAGTGATCGAACACCCCTGGGTCACCAAGGCGATCGGCAACGCCCAGCGCAAGGTGGAGGCCCGAAATTTCGATATTCGCAAGCACTTGCTGGATTTCGACGATGTAATCAACGACCAGCGTACGCTGGTCTACCAGCAGCGCAACGAGATCATGGAATCCCAGGACTTGTCCGCGCACGTGGCATCCATTTGCACGGATGTCGTGACGCGGGTTTACCGGGACTACATCCCCGCCGAAAGCATGGAAGAGCAATGGAACACCGAGGGGCTGGAGCAGGCGCTGGTCGAGACGTTCGGGTTGTCGATGCCGGTGCGGGATTGGCTGGAACAGGAATCGGAACTGAACGATACGACGCTTGAGGAGCGGCTTCATGAGGCGGTCGAGCAGAAACTGCGCGACAAGGAAGAGGAAATCACGCCACAGGCGATGCGCCAACTGGAAGGGGACTTGTTGCTGACGACGCTGGACATGCACTGGAAGGAGCATCTGGCGATGATGGATCACCTCCGCCAGGGAATCGGCCTGCGCAGTTACGCGCAGAAGAACCCGAAACAGGAATACAAACGCGAGGCCTTCGAACTTTTCCAGTCCATGATGGACCGCATCGAGCACGATCTCATTCGCCTGTTGTGTCTGTTGAGGCTGGGTTCGCCGGACGAACTGGGTACTTTGGAGAAACCTTCAACCCCGGTGTCCGACCTGGATTACCGGCATGCGTCGGGTGAGGAAGTCTCCCCGGTGCGGGGCGAGCAGCCGCCACCGCAGGCTCAAGCGCCGTCCGCCAGTTTCGCGCCGCCGCCGACGGTTCGCCGATCTGCTTCCAAGGTCGGGCGTAACCAACCCTGCCCGTGTGGTTCCGGCAAGAAATACAAGCACTGCTGCGGAGCGCAGAGCCGGCGGGTGGCATGAGCTGGCAGCCGGTTCCCGGAGTACGCTTGGCGGCGGCCAGTGCGGGCCTGTACGCTGGAGAGCGGCTGGATCTGGCCGTATTGGAACTGGCACCCGGGACGGAGTCGGCGGGCGTCTTCACGACCAACCGGTTTTGCGCGGCTCCCGTCGAGGTCGCCCGCGAACACCTGGAGGCTGCGTCGCCCCGGTTGCTGCTGATCAACGCAGGTTGCGCCAACGCCGGATTGGGTGAACAGGGGCTGGAAGATACCCGGCTGTGCTGTGAGGCAGCGGCGCAAGCGTTTTCGGTCGAGCCGCACGAGATCCTACCGTTCTCGACCGGAGTAATCGGGCAGAGGCTGGATGTGGGGAAGATTCAGGCGCAAATGCCGCAACTCCAGGCGACGCTGTCCGCCGAGGGCTGGCTGGAGGCGTCGCAAGCGATCCTGACCACCGACACCCGGAGCAAGCTGGAAGGTCGCCAGGTCAAGGGCGCAGGGAAGAACCTCCATGTCACCGGCATGGCGAAGGGCGCGGGCATGATCTGTCCGGACATGGCGACCATGCTGGCCTTCGTTGCGACCGACTTGGCAGTGGATGCCGCGGTGCTTGAGCAAGTTCTCGAACGCGCACTCGAACATTCTTTCCACGCGATTACCGTGGAAGGTGACACTTCCACCAACGACGCATGCATTCTGCTGGCCACTGGCGCCAGTGGGGTGAAACTTGCGGATCTGGAGGATTCCGAAGTGGAGGCTTGGGAGCAGGCCGTCTTCGAAGTCTGTGAGACGCTGGCCAAGGCCATCGTGCGGGACGCCGAGGGCGCGACCCGGTTCATCACGATCGAGGTCGAACAAGCTGCCACACCGGAGCAGGCGCAGGCAGTGGCCCGTGCGGTGGCGCACTCGCCTCTGGTCAAGACGGCGGCATTCGCCGGCGACCCCAACTGGGGAAGAATCCTGGCCGCTGTCGGCCGCAGTGTCGGGGAGTTATCGCGCATGGACCAGGTCGGAATCCGTCTCGACGACGTGCAGGTGGTGACAGGCGGTGCGGTGGCTGAGAACTACCGGGAGGAACAGGGTGGCATGGTCATGGCCCGCGACGAATTCACGATCCGGGTGGATCTGGGCCTCGGCGAATCCCAAGTCCGCCTCTATACGTCCGACCTGTCCTACGACTACGTGAAGATCAACGCCGAATACCGGACCTGATCCCGTGTCCGAAACTCCCATGGCGGTGGTCGCGGGGGCCGTACTCAATACAGACGAAGAGAGGCCGGCAGTGTTGCTGGCCAAACGGCATGCGTCCGCGCACCAGGGCGGCAAGTGGGAATTCCCGGGCGGCAAGATGATGGCCGGGGAGAGTGCGGCGCGGGCGCTGGTGCGGGAACTGGAGGAGGAAATCGGCATCCGGGCGAAAACCTGGCGACGACTGATCCGTTTTCCTTACGCCTATCCTGAATTCAAAATGGACTTCGAAGTGTTCCGGGTGGAAACCTGGGATGGCCTGGCAAGTGGGCGCGAGGGGCAGGAAGTTCGCTGGGTGCCGTTGTCGGAACTGAACCAATGGACAACACCGCCTGCCAGCCGCCCGGTCATTCGCGCGCTTCAGTTGCCTTCGCAGTACGCCATCAGTGCGGATCCGGAAAGCGGGGCCGAGCGCTGGCATTCCGACTTATCGGCGACCCTGGAACGGGGCGCGAGGCTGATCCAGTTGCGTGCGCATTCGCTGTCGGGCCCGGCATACGAACGACTCGCACGGGAGGCTCTTGAGCAGGTTCACGCGGCGGGAGGCCGACTCGTGCTGAATTGCGAGCCCGAACAGGCAGCCCGTCTAGGGGCGGATGGTGTACATCTCACGAGTGCACGCCTGGGGCAGCTGAGTTCCCGCCCATTGCCGGAAGATCTTCTTGTCGGCGCATCCTGCCACGGTCCACAGGAACTGGATCAGGCGGTTCAGATTGATGCGGACTTCGCGGTGCTGTCGCCGTTGCGCGATGCGCCGCAGGCGCTGGGTTGGGAGGGCTTCGCCTCGGCAGTCGCCAATGCAGCCTTGCCGGTGTACGCGCTTGGGGGGATGAATATGGGGGATCAGGAGGCCGCCATTGAGTCCGGTGGGCAGGGAATTGCCGCGATCCGTGGTTTGTGGGGACCTGTTCTGCGCGGGTAAAGGAGTGGCTCGGTCAGCTAAGCAGCACGCCGATGAAGAAGGTGGTCAGGTAGATGACGATCAGGCCCAGCATGGAAAGCAGGCACAACAGGGTCACTAGGTGATGCGGACGTCGGTGACCGACCAGGACGCCGGCAACCGCGACGACGAACGAGGCTAACCCCAAGCTCTGCATGCAGCCTGTCTGGCAACTGCGTGCCTCGAAAGATCCTCCCAGCATGTTGATGACCAACGCTACGGCCAGGCTCCAGCTGACGGCCGTGGCCAGCACGGTCCAGGGCGAGATGGCGGTGTAATAGCGGGAGGCGATCATGCGGTTATTCTAAGACTTTCACGAAGGCGAGAAGACGCCCAAGAGGCTGGCCGCAACACCGATGACGAGCGGAATATACCAGTAAAGCTTCTTGAATTCGGCCTGCATGTCGGAGCGCAGATCCTTGATTTCACCCTGTAGGCGAAGTTCCATCTTTCCCATATCCGTCCGCATGCCGGACTCCGTCTTCTGCATATCCGCCCGTATGCCGGACTCCATCTTCTGCATGTCCGCCCGTATGCCGGATTCCATCTTCTGCATGTCCGCCCGTATGCCGGATTCCATCTTCTGCATGTCTGCCCGTATGCCGGACTCCATCTTCTGCATGTCTGTCCGTATGCCAGATTCCATCTTTTGCATATCGGTTCGTAGGACATATTCCATTTTTCCCATGTCGCTTTTCGTGGCCAAGTGGCGCTGGGCGTCATCAATGGCCTCAACCATGGCTCCGGCCTGATCTTCGCTGAAAGTAACAGCTTGCAGAGACTTCATAACCCTGAGTTTATCAAAATGTGGGGTATGAGGCGCGTCTGGTCTGTTCGTGCCGGGGGTGGCAACGGGCTCTTGAGTGCTGGATTTCATGGATGTCTCTCCCTAACGAAAGGATGGCGGGAGGAATTGCCCTGTTGAGAGCGTTCCCCGGGTTAGCAGGGATGGTGCCAGAAGGGAATGGGAAAGGCAAGGAAAAATGGTCTGAATTTTTCGACCATTTTTACCTATTGAAAATCAACAGGTTACTGATCATTTTGAGTACGGTCCTCGGCTAAATTTGTTCAATTTTTCAGCATTGTCAAGAATGCGGACATGGGGAGAATTCCGGCCTTTGCCATTGTCATGTTTGCTTCCGACAGTAGCGGGGTATGATGAGCGGAAGAGGGGAAATTACGTCATATGTTCCGTTCCGCAATCGAAGCCGAAGACGCTTTCTACGAAGCATTCGCTCAGCAGGACGTCGAGGCCATGATGCGGGTGTGGGCGGAGGGCCGCCCGGTTTTCTGCATTCACCCGGGTGGTGACCTGCTAACCGGCCGGGAGGAAGTGGAGGAAAGCTGGAAGCAGATCTTTCAGGCGGAGGTGCCATTCCATTTCGAGCTGGAATACCACTATCGCGAGGAGTTCGACGGGCAGTTCGCCATCAGCCAGTTAACGGAAACCTTGTACCTGCGCCACCATGTCGTCGGCATCGTACTGGCGACCAATGTCTATTGCGGCATGGACGAAGGCTGGCGAATGATCATGCATCATGCTTCGCCGCCGCCCGGCCCGGACACGCCGGAATCCGGGATGCCTGTCCTGCACTAAGGGGTTCTGGTCAGGGACTGCAGTCCTTTGCGATAGTAAGCCTGCGCGGCTTCGCCTTGGCCCATCCGTTCCAAGGTTTCCGCCAACTCGCGATACAGCAGGGCATCCCCGCCTTGTTTCTCGAGGGCTTCCAGTTGTTCTTGGGCTTCGCGATGTTGCCCGAGGCGGCTGTGCAGCCGGGCCAAGGCTCGCTTCAGAGAGGCTCGCTCGGGATCCTGCTTCAGCCACTTTCGGATCCTCACGATCATGTCTGGAGAGGCTGGGCCTGGCAGTGTCCCGTACAGTTCAATTGCCGCATCGTCGAGATCGGCATCCAGCAGCTTGCACAGGTGCGGCTCCAGTTCCGGGTGTGTCTGCCCGTAGTACCGTAGCCGCTCGGCATAGGAGCGCAGGACTTCCGGGTCATCGCGCGCATCCCCGAGCTTTGGCCAGAGGGCCTTGAGTTCCGTGTCTGCGGTGTCTTCGCATAGGCGGCGGGCGGCATCACGCAGCCATTGACGGGCTTCGTCTTGCGGCAGGTTCGAATGGCGCGACTGATCCCGGCCCAATTCGAATAACCGCTCCCAGCTGTTCAGTTCCCGGTAGCAGCGGGCAAGATGGCGGAGAATTCGGGGGTGGTTCGGATTGTCGCTGGCCAATACCTGCAGGACAGCCAAGGCTTCCTCCCATTCTTCCGCGGCAACCAAGCCATCCGCTTTGAGCCAGCTCGAGGCCGCCTGGTAGTCGGAGTCGGCGATCGCGCGCAAGTGCTCGCTCCAGGCATCCCGGTCGTTGGATTGGACGCAGACCGAGGCGGCCAGTAGGCGAAACAACGACTGCTTGGGCTCCGTCTTTGCCGCCTGCTCCAGGTTCTGCCGCGCGACGTCCAGCCGGTTCTCCAGCATGTTGCGCAGTCCCTTCGCAAGCAGGTCGTTCGCACGTTCGAGCCGGCGGTTCCGGTGCCGCTTTCTGAGGCGTTGCGGAGTTTCCAGTGTTCGTGCCAGCAGCCATATCAGCACGAAAAGCCCGAGCATAATCCCAGTGCCGATCAGCAGGGCCATCAGGAGAGAGGTGTGGACCGTGAGGTCGGCGATATGCACGATAACTTCGCCACCTTGGGTCTGGGCGAGCCAAGCCGACAGGCCGGTCACCAGCAGCGCGACGAAAATCAGCACCAGGATTTTCATTGGGTGAGTGGCAGTGTCCGGGTCAGTTGGTCAAAATCGATGGAGGGAGGAAACGGATGCTGCTCCCGGAGTGCTTCCAGGTCGTGTTTCAGTGCAGGGTAACTGTTTTCAAGTGCCGGTTGCGAGAGCAGGTTAAGAGTGTGATCGAGAGATTGTGTATAAGCGTCAGCACGGTGGGATTGAAGCGCGAGGCGAGCCAAATACAGTTCGGTCTGAGCAGCGTGCAGAATCAGGACATGCTGATAGGCCGAGATGGTCTGCACGGCTTGCGGGGCACCCTTCTTGACCTCGATGTGCTCGTCGAACTGCTCAACGATGGAATCCCAGATTTGCTCCCAATTGCCAGTGGGCAAGGTTTCGTTCTGGCGTTCGACCTCCGCTTGCAATTGCGCAATCTTCTCGCTGAGCACGAGCCAACTGCCGGTCAGGATGCGGTGCGCATGCTCCGCTTCTTCGCCTCGGTAGCCCTCCAGGGTCGAAATCGCCTGGTCCACTTGCTGGATCAGGGTGTGGTAGTGCACCGGATCCAGGGAGTCAAGGACCTGGCGAGCCTGGCGCAGGGCGCTCAGCGTTCCGAGAGAGTCCTGGAGATAGTTCTGCTTGTATTGTGCGATCTGCAGCAAGAAAGCGAGTTCTTCAACCGGGTACTGGCGAGGGTCGGGTGCGATCGAAATCGGAGCCAATTTCTGCTGCAGGAGGGTTTCGTAGGCCGTGTATCGGATCCGCAACTCCTCCAGGAACTGATCTACCAAAGCTTGGGTTCGATACTGCTCCTCGGACAGGCCCGTCAAGCGCCGGTCGACTTCCATCAGGGCTTGATGCGCCGACTGGTGAGTTTCGAGCTGACGGTCGCGCAGTTCGAGAAAACGGGTCTGCGTGTCGGTCCACAGCATATACAGCATGACACCGACCGCGATCAGGCCCAGCCAGCCGACGACGGTCAGCAGGACGCCCAGTCGCGTTGTTCGACTCATGAGATTGGCGATTTGGGTGAGAAATACGCATTCAGAGCTTCGAACATGGCATCGTCCCCGGGGTTATCGGCTACTCCGTGAAGGGCAGTGTAGCCGAGATTTCGGCAGGCAGTGGCGATCCGGGCGTTACCGGCGATCAGGGCGCAACCCAAAAGATCATCCTTTTCTTCTGGCGCGATGCATTCCCGAAGATTCGTGGCAATCTCGACGCTGGTGACGCAGATGACGTCCGGAAGTCCGCCCGATGTTTCCCTGAAAGACAGGGTGCGGTCCGGAGGATCGCGGCGGTAGACTTCCAGATAGTGCACTTCTGCGCCACGACTGCGTAGTTCCTCGGCCAGTTTTTCACGTCCGCTCTGTCCCCGGACAATAGAAACACGGTGATGCTTCAGGTCTTGCAAGAAGGGGATGGAAAGCAATGCTTCGCTGTTGTGCGGGGGAGGAGCTACGATGCCGGGCTTTAGACCGGCTTGCTCCAGTGCCGTTTCCGTGGCCGGGCCGATAGCGGCAATCATGGAAGCGTTTCGGACGGCTTGCACGAGTTGATCGGAACCTGCCATCAGACCGCGTACAGCGTTGGTGCTGACGAAAATGATGAATGTCGCCTGTTCGACCAGGGCTTGAGCGTTCGAATCCGGGGGGGTCAAGGCGATCCGGATCGCGGGGAAGTGGTTGACTCGCGCGCCTTGTTCGTGCAGACGTGTGGCCAGGGGCTCAACCTGCCCCTCGGGTCGGGTCAGGAGAATTCGGCGGCCCGAAAGAGTACGGCTCATGCGTAGCCCGCGACACCCAGTTCAGCCAGGATGTCCGCGCCGCCTTGTTCCAGTAGCTGTTTTGCGGCCATTGCGCCGGCAATTCTGGACTCTCCTTCGGCCGCTGCACGCAGGATCAGGCTGCCGTCCGGGCGGGCAAGGCAGGCCTGAAGCTGGACTTCCTGGTCGCCGGTGCAGACCGCGTGAGCGGCTAAGGGGACTTGGCAACTGCCGGAAAGTGCACGGCTGACCATGCGCTCCGCAGTCACGGCGGCGGCAGTGGCCGGGTCGTGTAGCGCGCCCACCCAAGCCTGCGCATGCGGGTGATCTTCAGCAATCTCGATCCCAAGTGCACCTTGGCCGATGGCGGGCAGGCACACCTCGGGCTCCAGGGCCTGCGTGATCTGCTCGTCCAGCCCGAGCCGTTGCAGCCCCGCGCAGGCCAGCACGATGGCGTCAAAATCGCCTTCCTGTACTCGTTTCAGGCGGGTTCCGACATTGCCGCGCAGGTCTAAAAACTGAAGATCGGGGAATTGTGCCTGCAATTGAGCCTTGCGTCGCAGGCTCGACGTTCCCACGCGGCTGCCCGCAGGGAGGGCCTCGATTGTTTTGTGGTGAGGGGCGATAACCCCGTCCCGGGGGTCGGCGCGAGTGCAGATCGCGGCCAGCGTGAGGCCAGATGGAAGGTCTGCCGGCACGTCTTTCATTGAATGGACGGCCAGGTCGGCATCGCCGGACAACAGGCGATGTTCCAGTTCCTTGACGAACAGGCCTTTGCCGCCGATCGCAGCCAAGGGGTGATCCAGCATCTGGTCGCCCTCGGTCTGCACGCGCAGCAGTTCCGTGCGCACGCCCGCTTCCCGGCTCAGTGCGTCGGCGATCAATTCAGCCTGCCGCACAGCCAGTGGGCTGCGTCGAGTAGCGATACGGCAGAGAGGTGGACTCATGAAGTGAATTGGATGGGCTGTTCCTCGGGCGCGTAGCAGCGGTCGCTAACAAATGCGATGTCCCAGCTGTCGTCCTGCCTCTGGCGATACTGGATCTGTTTCAGGTCGGGCAGGGAAGTGCAGGTCAGCGCGAGTGCAGTGGCGGCCAGCGAGTCGTCGCCGCGTTGCAGCGCCTGAGGAATCAGGCTCGCGGCCAGTTGCGCACGCTTGAGCGAATCCGGGCGGTCGTAGCGCACGCCGTCCACTTTGAAGCCTTCCTGCAGCTTTTCCTCCAGCCGGGAAACTGCTTCGCGCTGAGCCGGATTCATGGCTATAGTTCGGTCCCAGTACAACTCGAGATTGCCGTCGATCAGCACGGCAACCTTGTCCTCAAAGGACGTCGGCGAGTCGTTTTTTTTCATGCAAGCGAACAAATATTGTGGAGAAAAGCGCGTACTGGCATAAAATACCGCAAAATTCGTGAGGGCCACATGCCTGATTCTACAGCGAAACCCTGGGCTGGACGGTTTGCTCGGGCGACCGACAGCGAGGTGGAGGCGTTTACGGCGTCCGTCCATTTCGACGGCTGCCTGTACCCCTATGACATTCAGGGGTCGCAGGCGCATGCCCGCGGGTTGCAGCGGGCGGGCGTTCTGACCGAAGAGGAATGCAAGACCCTCGTCGAGGGTCTAGCGCAAGTGCGTGCGCGCATTGATGCGGGCGAGGCTGAATGGGATCCGGCCCTCGAAGACGTGCACATGAATATCGAGGCGATGCTGGTTGCCGAGGTCGGCGAGGTCGGCAAGAAGCTTCATACCGGGCGTTCCCGGAACGACCAGGTGGCCACCGACCTGCGGCTGTATGCCCGGGCCGCGCAGGCGCAGCTGGATGCCGAGGCGCATGCCCTGCAGTCGGTTCTGGTCGAGCGGGCAAAGGCGGAGACGGAAACCCTGATGGCAGGCTTCACCCACTTGCAGACGGCGCAACCGGTCACGCTTGGCCATCATCTTCTGGCCTGGTACGAGATGCTGAAGCGCGATCGGCAGAGGTTGGCGGAGGCGTTCCGCCGGACCAATACGCTGCCGCTGGGAGCGGCGGCTCTGGCTGGATCAGGTTATCCGGTGGACCGGCAGTACGTGGCGGAACTCCTGGGCTTCGATTCGCTGTGCGACAACTCGCTGGATGCGGTCAGCGACCGGGATTTCGCGGTCGAGACCTGCGCGGTTCTCAGCCTTCTGATGGTGCACCTGTCCCGGATGGCGGAGGAGATCGTCCTTTGGGCCAGCCCGGCGTTCGGGTGGGTTGATCTGCCGGACGAATACTGCACAGGTTCCTCGCTTATGCCGCAGAAGAAAAATCCGGATGCCCTTGAGTTGATCCGCGGGAAGAGTGCACGTGTCTGCGGGCACCTGCAGGCGTTGCTGATGCTCATGAAGGCGCAGCCCATGGCGTACAACCGGGACAATCAGGAAGACAAGGAACCGCTGTTTGACAGCGTGGATACTGCGTTGGCTTGCCTGTCGATTATGCGGGCGGTGGTTCAGGCAATGGAGTTCGACCGGGAGAGGCTGAAGGTGGCAGCGGCGGAAGGTTACTCAACTGCAACGGATTTGGCGGATGCGCTGGTGGCGCGTGGAGTCGCGTTCCGGGATGCACATCACATCACCGGGCAGGTTGTGGCCCATGCGGTCGAATGTGGCCTGACGTTGGATGCGCTGAATCTCGAAGAAGTCCAGCAATTCAGTCCAGCCATCGACGCTGAACTGCTTTCGTCGCTGACGCCGGAACGGTCGGTCGCGGCGCGTGGGCTGCATGGTGGCACGGCTCCCGATGCGGTACGTGCCCGAGTGACACAGGCGCAGGAAGAACTTTCGGTGGGACCGCTGGCAATGCCAGAACAGCCCTAACTAGCTGAAAAACAGACTATTTCAGTCCAAGTTATTGCGCAGGAACTTGCCCAATGCGGCGATTTCCTCCGGAATGACCGTGTGGGCGAACGCCTCGCTGTACCAATCGACCGAGGCCCCGTGTTTGCGCAACCAGTCGCGAGAGACCTCGGCGTATTCGTGGAGAACGACCTCGTCCGTGGTGCCGTGCGCCATGAACACGGGAGTCTGCAATGTCAGGCGACTGATCTGTTGCATCAGGTATTCGTCCTGCGGCAGGTAGCCGGACAGGCAGACGGCAGCGGCCAAGGGTTCGAGATGGGTCAGCGTGGTGAACAGGGCCTGTGCGCCGCCTTGGGAGAAACCTCCGACCGCGAGTTGAGTGATCCCGGATTTGCGCTGCCGCTCGAATTCGGCACGGACGCGCTGGGCGCTTTCTTCCAGTTCGTTGATGTTGCTGGTGACGCGTCCATCCGGTTCCGGCAGAATGTCGAACCAGGACGGTGCGACCTGCCCGCCGAAGATCGTAACCGGCCGTGGCCAAGCTTGCAGGGCAATCACGCGCAGGCCTGGGCACTGCAATTGACGACCCAGATCCGCAAAATCTTCGGCCGTCGCGCCCAAGCCGTGCAGCCAGACCAGCGCAGCGCGCGCGGGGCCGTCGGCGGGTTCCTGAATCAGGGAGTCGGAGGGGCTCAACGGAAAGTGGCCGATATACGGAGGTTTGGCTGGATTTAGGCTTGGCACATAGTATATTAGGCGGCGCATTGATGGGAGAGAAATTCATGAGCGTTCTGCGATGGTTATTCTTGGGCTTCGTATTAATCGGGGCGCAGGCCGGGTGCGGGCAGATGGGGCCGCTTGAGCCGCCGCCGGAGGCCGCGGCCGACGGTTGATGGAAGATTTCATTTACCAGGCTGATCGGCTGCATGCCGAGTCGGTTCCGCTGGAATTAATCGCCGAGGAGCATGGCACGCCATGCTTCGTGTATTCGGCTGCCGTAATGCGGCGCCGCATCGAAGAATTGCGCGCCGCCTTCTCTGGACAGTCCTGCCGTATCTGCTATGCGGTCAAGGCCAACGGGAATCTCGCGGTATTGCAGCATCTGGCGCAGTTGGGTTGCGCGTTCGACCTCGTTTCCGGGGGCGAATTGGCACGCGTGAAGGCGGCAGGCGGCGATGTGTCTGTTTCTGTCTTTTCAGGTGTCGGCAAGACTGCGGAAGAGATTCGGCAAGCCTTGGACGCGGGCATCGGAGCCTTTCACGTGGAATCGCCGAGCGAACTTGAACGGATTTCCCGCATTGCCCGGGAAATGGGGAAGGTGGCCCCGGTTTCCCTGCGCGTCAACCCGGCGATTGAGGTGGATACGCACCCGCATATCGCGACTGGATTTCGCGGCAGCAAGTTCGGCATTCCGTGGGAAGAGGCGTTGGAGACTTACCGCATGGCGAACCGTCTGGATGGACTGGAAATTCGCGGCGTGGCTTGCCACATCGGCTCCCAATTGATTGATGCCGAGCCGATCGTCATGGCGGCGCGGCAGTTGGTGGGTCTGGCGGACCAATTGCGCGAAGAAGGGATCGAACTGGAATACGTGGATGTCGGCGGAGGCTTGGGGATTTGTTACCAGGACGAAAAGTCGCCGTCTCTCGACCCCTATGCCGAGGGCCTGCGCGAGGCAATCGGAGACCGGCCCTTGTCCCTGATCATCGAACCGGGGCGATACGTGATGGGCAACGCAGGAATCCTGCTGACTCGTGTGGAGTACATCAAGCACACTACCGGCGGGCACTTTGTCGTGGTGGATGCGGCCATGACCGAACTGATGCGCCCGGCCCTGTACGGGGCCTGGCATGCCATCATGCCAGTCATCAAGGCTGAAGGGCGTGAGCGCTTGAATTGCGATGTCGTGGGGCCAGTGTGCGAAACGGCAGACTACTTGGGTCGCTCAAGAAACCTTGCGGTGGAGGAGGGCGAGTTGCTCGCAGTGTTCTCTTGCGGGGCCTACGCGGCCTCTATGGGCAGTTCCTACAATTCCCGTCCACCGGTCGCCGAGGTGATGGTCGATGGAGACCGGCATGATCTGGTTCGCCACCGGGGAGAGGCGGACGAGTTGTATGCTGGCGAGACTCTTCGGCAAAGCTGAGCCTGTAAAATAGGGATTTTGCGGTGAATACTCCATGTCGAAAATCCCCGTGACCGTCCGTACGGCAGTTCTTCTGCTCATGTTTTCCGCCCCCTTGGCATGGGCGGAATGCTCCCGGGACGACATTCAGTTCTATCTGGACAAGGGCTTCACGACCGAACAGGTCACCTTGCTGTGCTCGGAGCCAGCCAGTGAAGGGAAAAAGAAATACCGCGCGTACACGGACGAATACGTGGATCGGACCGATCAGGAGTATCAGGCCCGGATGCGAGTGGAGCGCGAAGCGGCTCTACGCAACGCGATCGAAGCCACGGACATCCGGCTTGAAAGGGGTTACCTGTACTACGTTCGCCCGCAGTGCGTCAGCGAGGGAGTCGAGAAGGACCGCGCTTTTGGCCTTAAGTCCTGCCCAAATATTCGCTACCGGATCAAGCTGGCGGGACTGAAAGTCGACGAGAAAGAACATAAAAAGCGATTCCTGTTCGGGCAGAAGATGGTCCGGGTTACGGGACAGATCAAGCGCCAGGAGATGCCGGGTGCCTTCGCCGACATTCCAGACGAATACTGGCGGAATGTCTTGCGCAAGAGGCTGGAGAAAGGCAATACGACCAAGATCCCGCTGCGCGATGGCGTGGACTTTCATTTCGCGCGCAACGCGCTGAAAGACATGGTGGGATTTGAGACCGAGCGCGCCCAGCAATTGGCTGGGCATCGGAGCGGAGCCGAAGAAGATGGCGCCTTCGATGATTTGGGCGAGATGCTTGAAAGCGGGGCCGAGAGAGAATCAGAGGGCGAATCTGACCAGCCTGCGGACGAAGGCGAAAGCGCGGCCGAAGAAGAAGGCTTGTTCGATGTCTTGGACGAGATGTTCAACTGATTGTAAAGAGGCTGAAGTAGCCCGCGCAAAGATTTCTTGCGGGTTGAACAAGAACTGTAATCACACAACCTTGATTGATTTGACTCATTAGCCTTTTCAAGTTGACAGGACGTCAATAGAACAGACAACCAAGGGGTAATTAATGCCGACTTTCGTACGCACCGATAAATGCGATGGATGCCAGAGTCAGGAGAAGCCGGCCTGCATGTACATTTGCCCCCACGATCTGATGTATCTGGACAAGGACGGCTCCAAGACCGGCCATGCCATGAAGGCATACAACCAGGAGCCCGAACAGTGCTGGGAATGCTACGCCTGCGTCAAGATCTGTCCGCAACAGGCGATCGAATGCCGCCACTATGCGGATGTCGTTCCGCTGGGTGCTTCGGTGCAGCCATTGCGCGGGACCGATTCCATCCTGTGGACCATCAAGTTCCGTAATGGCACCACGAAGCGCTTCAAGTTCCCGGTCCGCACGACGCCGGAAGGCTCGGCCGACCCATACGGCGGCGAGAACGAAGCGGTGATATCGGAAGGCAAGGACCACAGCACGCTGTTCACTAAAAGGACGCACAGCTGCGACATGTCGCAGTTCGTGGCCAACTGATCGGATTGCAGGATCATGGGAGAGTTTGGAAATCCTGAAATCGTAGAAGAAGAGGTTGATATTCTCATCATCGGCGGTGGCATGGCTTGCTGCGGCGCGGCATTCGAGATATCGCGCTGGGTGGAAAAGGCCCGCGAAAAAGGGACTGACCTCAAGGTCAAACTGGTCGACAAGGCGGCAATGAGTCGCTCTGGCGCCGTCGCGCAGGGCCTGTCCGCAATCAATACCTACATGGGCGAGAACGATCCGTCGGACTATGTCCGCTACGTTCGTGGCGACCTGATGGGCATCGTGCGCGAGGATCTCGTATACGACGTCGGCCGGCATGTCGACGACTCGGTATACAACTTTGAGAAATGGGGCCTTCCGATCTGGAAGCAGCGCGGGGACGAAGGCAAGTCGCTGGTCGACGGCGGCAAACCGGTCCGCACCGGCCGCTGGCAGATCATGATCAACGGCGAATCCTACAAGTGGATTGTGGCTGAGGCCGCCAAGAAGGCTCTGGGCACCGAGAACATCGAGGAACACGTTTTCATCGTGCGCTTGATCACCGACAAGAACGATCCGAACCGGGTAGCCGGCGCAGCAGGCTTCAGCGTGCGCGACAACCGTCTCGTCGTCTACCGCTTCAAGTGCTGTCTGCTGGCCTGCGGTGGCGCCGTCAACGTGTTCCGTCCGCGTTCCGTGGGCGAGGGCACTGGACGGGCTTGGTACCCGGTGTGGAATGCCGGCTCCACCTACTCGATCGCGGCCGAATGCGGCGCGGAATTAACCATGATGGAAAACCGTTTCGTGCCTGCTCGCTTCAAGGACGGCTACGGTCCGGTGGGCGCTTGGTTCCTGTTGTTCAAGGCCAAGTCCATGAATGCACTCGGCGAGAATTACCAGGCCAAGAACGTCGAAGATCTCAAAATCTACGGCTACGACGCCTACGCCAAGGGCCCCAAAATCGGGACTTGCCTGCGCAATCACATGATGATGAAGGAGCTGAAGGAAGGCCGTGGCCCGATCTTCATTGATACGCCTTCCGCAATGGCGCAGTTGGCGGCGAACATGACGCCGGAGGAGATCAAGCATCTTGAGGCCGAGGCCTGGGAGGATTTCCTCGACATGACCATCGCCCAGTGTGGTGTCTGGGCTGGCGAGAACATCGAGCCGGACAAGGAAATGTCCGAGATCATGCCGACCGAACCCTATTTGCTGGGCTCGCATGCCGGCTGTGCCGGCATCTGGGTGTCTGGCCCCGAGGATATCCCGGGAATCCCCGACCATTACCACTGGGGCTACAACCGGATGACTACCGTGGCGGGCCTGTTCACCGCCGGGGACGGCGTGGGCGCTTCCGGGCACAAGTTTTCCAGCGGTTCGCACAGCGAAGGGCGGATCGCGGCCAAGGCCATGGTGCAGTACGTGCTTGACCACCCGGATCTCAAGCCTGAACTGGGACGCCCGGTGGAGGGCATCGTGGAAGAGATCTACCGTCCGGTGCGCAACTTCCTCGAACACAAGGACTACACCACGGCGATCGACGTCAATCCGAACTACATCACGCCAAAGATGTTCCAGTTCCGTTTGCAGAAAATCATGGACGAGTACGTGGCCGGTGTCTCGACCCTGTACCAGACCAACAAGATGATGCTGGAACTGGCCGAGAAGAAGCTGGAAATGCTACGCGAGGACTCGCTGAAAATGCGGGCGAAGGACCTGCACGAACTTCTGCGGGCCTGGGAAAACTACCACCGCCTGATTGCGGCGTTCGCGCACATGAAGCACATTCAGTTCCGTGAGGAGACCCGCTATCCGGGCTATTACTACCGGGCGGACTACATGGACATCGACGACGAGAACTGGAAATGTTTCGTCAATTCGAAGTTTGATCGGCATACCGGAGAGTGGTCCCTGCGAAAAGTCCCGTATGTGCAATTGATCAAGGTGTCTGAGGACGAGCCAGCCGGAATGTCCCGCCCTGGCAGCGACTGCTGACGTTTTACGCTTGGGAAGGGGCTCGGCTTCCTTCCCTTTTTCTTTTAAGAGACAATCCCCCCATGGACATGCGGCAGAACATCACGGATAAGTTGCAGGCGCAACTGGCGCCGGCGTACCTGAATGTGGAGGATGAAAGCCACATGCACAACGTCCCGCCGGGGGCGCAGTCGCATTTCAAGGTGACGGTAGTCGCGTCGGAGTTCTCTGGGCAGTCGCTAGTGAACCGGCACCGGCGGGTAAACCGAATCCTGGCCGAGGAACTGGCCGGGTCGGTGCATGCGCTGGCCTTGCATACCCTGAGTGAAGAGGAATGGCAAGCCAAGCCGGACGTGCCGGACAGCCCGCCGTGCCGCGGTGGTTCGAAGGTTCAGCCCAAGTCGCCGACCTGACGGAACCCGTTGACCGGCTCCAAGACCTCAATCTCGCAGACTGCGCCAGGTTCCAGAGCAAACCAGTCGCCGCCGCGCAACTCGATGGAGGGTTGCCCCTCGGCGTGAATCTTCAGGCGACCGTCGAACAGCACATATTCCTCGTACGTGACCGCCTTTCTCGCGGTTCGCCCGACCGGGGCATTCCACTCCGGCCAGTCTTCCACTGCCCAGACTTCGAGTTTTCCAGGTGGAACCCGCTGTTCGTACCGGATCATGGCTGGCCGAGCCGTCCCGGATTTCGTGGCGGTTCCGGTGGATGAGCCTTAAGGTCTTCTAGGAGTTCGACTGCCAACTCATGAGTGATGCGGTCGTAGGCATCTTTTGACGGTATCTTGACCGCCCGAGTAAGCAGGTCGCGTGCCTGCTCGTAGTTTGAGCTCCGATCCAGCAACAGGATTCCATGTGCGTATCGATGAAGCGTGGGCTTGTCGTCAGGCGCGAGTTCGAGCGCTCGTTCAAAGTGTGTCAGCGCCTCCTTTGCACTGGCACCATAGAGGATGCCGGCCATGATCCCTCCGCCATGGCGGGCTTCCGCATGCCAGGAGCCCAGGCTGAAATGGGCAGCCGCCATATCCGGTTTCAGGCGGAGCGCTTCCTCAAGTTCATTACGGACTTGCTTTGGATAGCCTTTGCTAAATGCTTCCGAAAGATCAACAGTTTGCGTGTATCTTCCGAGAGCATGTGCCAGCTGCAGGTGAGCATCCGGATTCTGTGGATCCAATCGAACGGCTTCCTTCGCCAATTTCGTTGCGCGTTCGAACAGGGCCTGTTTTTCATCACCCTTTGCGAAGTGATAGCCGTGGATCGCTAGGGATCGGGCCGCGAGCGCATAGCTTTCAGAGGTTTCGAGAGACTCGGCGAGTTCGGCCGCTTCCATGAACCGGCCTTCATCAAGAGCGGCGCGTGCCGCTTCAATGGATTGAGCACTCGCGATGCTTACCGGGAGAACCCAAAACGCAACTGCCAGGCAAGTCAGGACGGGAGTCTTGATCATCGGACGCTTTCACTCAGGGATGAGGCGTGGGGCTCAGTGCCGAGAGCTTGCTCCATCTGAGCCTCGGTTACGGGCAATTCCAGTGCTGCATGAAAGTCGTAACGTTCCTTGATTCGCCCGAATTGTTTTCGGTGCTCGGGTTCCATGATGACCAGGGTCTGGATTCCGGGGGTCCTTTGAACCAGCGCGATCATTGACTCCAGGCTGCTGGTGCGGTCGCGGAAGTCGGACTGGAAGTTGAATTCGCAGACGATAACGTCGGGAGGCTGCCGCTTGATGCTGGCCAGTGCCTTGCGCATGGACGCGCAGACTTCGACCGAGAAACCCAATTGCCGGTACAACGGCGTGAAATCGGGATAGCCGCCTAGCTCGATGATGGCGAGCAGGCGACGTGCGCTCATGCGCTGTTCTCGGCCTGGGCTCCGGCTCCCGGGTGGGGCGCAATGGTCCCCGTGTGCACCCGGCCATTACCGGGACCATGTTCGAGGTAGAGTTCAAGATTCGCCCGGATAACGTCGAAGGCGATGACATCCCAAGGGATATCTTCCGGCGCAATCAGTTCGGTCCTGGAAGATTCCGGACCGGGCTCCGCTTTGCCGCCGGCCAGCGTCCCGTAATACATCGTGTAGATCTGCGAAATATGCGGGAGGCTGTACAGGGAGAACAACTGGATGTCCTCGATTGTCGCGTTGGCTTCCTCCATGCACTCGCGGCGGGCACATTCCTCGACCGTCTCATGGTTCTCCATGAAGCCGGCAGGAAGCGTCCACAGCCCGAACTTGGGTTTGATGGCACGCTTGCACAACAGGATCTTGCCTTCCCACTCCAGAATGGCACCGGCGACCATCAACGGGTTCTGGTAGATGATGTAGCCGCAGCGCCCGCACAGGTTCCGGCGTTTGGTGTCGCCGGGCGGAATCCGGTATTCGAGGCTGCCGGCGCCGCACTGCGGGCAATAGAGGGGTTTGGCGTACATGGAGGTCTCCTAATTACGTATTGCCGGTGGCGATGGGACGTGAAGGGTCCCGAATCCATTCGCTCCAGGAGCCGACGTACAGCCGTCCTGGTTCCAGCCCGGCATGTGCCATGGCCAGGAAGTTGTGACAGGCGGTGACACCGGAACCGCAGGAGTGGCAGACAGGCCGCGGATCGTCGGCCAGCGATTCAAACCGTTGGCGCAGGGCTTCCGGCGGCTTGAAGCATCCGTTTTCGTCAAGATTTTCCTGGAACGGCAGGTTCAGGGAGCCAGGGATGTGCCCGCCTACGGCATCGAGCGGCTCATGCTGTCCAGAAAAACGTTCGGGCGCACGCGCGTCGATGAGTTGGACCTGATCCTGGTCCAAGGCATCCACCACGGCCGCGGTGGTAAGCCACAGGTCTTCCTGTGGTGAGGCAGCATAAAAAACTTCCGACTCAGACGGCATATCGTCCGACACTGGACGGCCTTCGCGCGTCCACTTGGGCCAGCCGCCGTTGAGCAGGGCGGCGGACGAATGCCCGGACCAGCGCAACAGCCACCACATCCGCCCGGCGATCGCTCCACCCGCGTCGTCGTAGACCACGACCTGTGAATCCGCCTGGATGCCCCAAGCCCCAAGCCGGGTTGCGAGTGCGTCGATAGCGGGTAGCGGGTGCCGGCCGCTGTCCTCGTCGGGTGCGGAGGCCATGTCGTCATCGAGATGCGCGTAGTGCGCGCCTGGGATGTGACTTTCCCGCCACGCCTCGAGACCGGCTTCCGGATGCTTGAGGTCGAAGCGGCAATCAAGCACGACAAGTCCCGGCATCCCCAGCAGGTCCGCCAATTGCGCCGTTTCGATCAGCGTGGAATACATGCTTCCGTCCTCGCGAACACCCAGAAGATTACATATTGGAATCAAAGGGTGTTGAATTCAGCAATTATAGCGATTGTTCTCTACGGCTATGCGAAAGCTACGAAAATCGCCCTCACCGGGGCCGGGAGTCCCTCGACGGTGCGGGCCGGATCCTCCGGGTCCAATGCTTCCTGGAGCGAATGGAATGGCATCCAGTCAGTAGTGCGCTGCTCCTCCAGCGTGGTGGCGGCCCGGTCCACGCAACGGGGGGACTGGAAACCGGCTTCGTCCAGCAGATAAAGGATACGGTCAGGATGCAGCAGGGTCCAGACATTGCGCATGTTGGCGTAGCGCCCGTCGATCGGGAGCGTGCCGGATGCGGAGGTCTCCTCGCTGATCAGTGTCTCGAGCACCAGTTCCCCGCCCGGTTCCAGATACCGGCGGAGTTGTTGCAGATGCTCCTGGGGATCCCGCCGGTGATGCAGTACTCCCATCGAGAGGACGCTGTCGAACGGGTGTTCGGGCAGGTCCTCGAACCGGGCCGGGATCATGGCGGCTGCGAACTCGGGCGGCAGAAAGCGTGTCAGTGCGGCGAATTGCCAGTTCGCAAGCCAGTTTGAATCCACGCCCAGGGCAAGGTGGGCGCCTAGACCGATCATACGCAGCAGGTAGTAGCCGTTTCCGCTCCCCACGTCCAGGATCCGGCGCCCCTGCGGATCGGAAATATGGGGAAGGACGCGGTTCCATTTCATGAAACTCTGCCATTCCGCATCGATGGAGACACCGAACACGGAGAAGGGACCTTTGCGCCAAGGCACGAGTTCCCGAAGCCCGGAGGCAAGGCAGGCTCGCTGCTCGGCATCCATCTCTTCCGGAGCGCCGATCTCCGGCTGGTCGGAGTTCAATTCGACATGCCGGGCCAGATGCTGGGGCAGGGCACGGACGGTTGCTTGCCAGCGCGGGAAATCCCCGTGTCCCGGATGTGCCCACCGTTGTGCGGAGAGATCCAGCCATTCGCCCAGATCGCACGACTGCAGGAGCTCGGTCAGTCCGGCGTCGCGTTCCGGCGTATGGCCAGCATGGAGGTGAAGTGAAGGCATTGGAACCATACGGTGACGGAATCGAACCCGGCCGTTGCCAGGCGTTCGCGGTGGATGGGCAGCGAGTCGCGCACCAGCACCTGCTCCAGGGCAGTGCGTTTCTGGCTGATTTCCAGATCGCTGTAGCCTTGGGCGCGCTTGAAATTTTCGTATCGCTTCTGGACGAGACTTTCTTCCGGTTCATCGAAGCGGAGTTTTTCGGTCAGGATCAACGCCCCGCCCGGGTGCAAAGCCTCGGCAATCCGGTGCAGCAGCGGCAGCCGATCTTCCGGCGGCAGGAACTGCAGGGTCAGGTTGAGGACAACCACGTCGGCCGATTCCAGTTCGACTTCCCGGATGTCCGCGCAGCGGTACTGCACGGGCGAGCCGGACACGCGGGGGCAGCGCGCGATCATGTCTGGCGATGAATCGATGGCCAATATCGGATGTGTCGCACCCAGTCGCGCACTCAGCGCACGCGTTACGGCACCAAGGGAACAGCCCAGGTCGTAGCAAATCGCGCCGGTCTGCGCGTATCTTCCTCCCAGCACGGCGGTGCCGTGGACGAGGCTGGCATAGCCCGGGACCGAACGTTCGACCATGTCCTGGAAAACTTCGGCGACTTCCGCATCGAAACGGAACCGCTCCGCATCGCGCGGTGCGGCGTAAAGTGCATCGGGAGCGCGTTCCGGGGAATCCGGTCCCGACTCCTCCGGCGTCATACGGAGAAGGCGGGCAGTTTTTTGGGTACTGCGATGTTTTTCAGGGCCGCATATTCCGGCAATCCGCCCTTGAACGGGGGAGGGCTCTCGCCCCGGACCAGCGGAGCCAGGTAGGTCCGGCATCGACTGGTGATGCGGAAGCCGTTGCGGCTGATGTAGCTGCGCGGCATCTTCCGCTCGCGGTTGGCGACCCGAGACAGGGCGACCTGCCCGATCTTCCAGCGGTACGGTCTGTTGGAGGTGCGCACGATGGTGGGCATGATCGCGGTTTGTCCGGCCAGGGCGAACCGGACTGCAGCACGGCCGACCGCATAAGCCTGCCTCAAGTCGGTCTTTGAGGCGATATGGCGTGCCGAGCGCTGTAGGTAGTCGGCCACGGCCCAATGGTACTTGTAGCCCAGTTTCTCCTTGACCATCTGCGCGAGGATCACGGCGTTCCCGCCGAGCTGCGCATGGCCGAACACGTCTCGGGTGCCGGCCTCGGCCAGGAATTTCCCGTCTTTGGTGCGTACGCCCTCGGAGGCGACGATGGTGCAATACCCGAAACGCTTGACGCAATTGTCGACTTGGGCCAGGAAGACTTCGGGGTCGAACGGAATCTCCGGGAACAGGATCAGGTGCGGAGGCTCGGAGGGAGACCGCGAGGCCAGGCCGCCGGCCGCGGCGATCCAGCCCGCGTGACGCCCCATCACCTCCAGGATGAACACCTTGGTCGACGTGGCCGCCATGCAGGCGACGTCCAATCCCGCTTCGCGGATCGAGGTGGCCACGTACTTCGCGACCGAGCCGAAACCCGGGCAGTTGTCGGTGACCGGCAGGTCGTTGTCGACGGTCTTCGGGATCCCGATGCAGCGAATGGGGTAGTCGAGTTGGTCGGCGAGTTGGGAGACCTTCCATGCGGTGTCCTGGGAGTCGCCGCCGCCGTTGTAGAAGAAGTAGCCGATGTCATGTGCGTCGAACACCTCGATCAGGCGTTCGTACTGGGCTTGGTTCTCCTCCAGTCCCTTGAGCTTGTAGCGGCAGGAGCCGAACGCGGCGCCGGGGGTGTGGCGCAGCGCGGCGATGGTGCGGGCGGTTTCGCGGCTGGTATCGATCAGGTCTTCGGTCAGTGCCCCGAGGATGCCGTTGCGCCCGGCGTAGACCCGGCCGATGCGCGAGCGGTTCGCCCGGGCCGTCTCGATCACGCCGCAGGCCGAGGCGTTGATGACCGAGGTCGGTCCGCCGGATTGGGCGTAGAAGGCGTTGCGACGCGTGCTCACGACGGGGCCGGAGCCGCTACAACTGGCGCAGTTCGTCCGACACGGCCATCGGTGACGGGTAGAACATGACGATCCAGTAGGACGAGATGATGAACGTGAACAGGACGGTGGTCTGGATGACGTAGGAGGCGTTCTCGCTGATGACGCCGCCAGCCAATGCCAGCACTGCGATCAGCAGCGAGAACTCGCTGGCGTTCGCCAGGCGCACGCCGACCGCATGGGCACGCTTCTCCTTTTCCCCGGCCCGGCACAATAGAGTGCGGAACAGCCAGGGCTTGCTGGTCATCACGAAAGCGGTCAGCAGCACCGCCGGGATCAGCACGTCCATCAGGATGTGCCAGTTGTATCCCGCACCGACGGCAAAGAAGAAGATTACCAGGAAGAAGTCGCGCAGGGGCTTGAGCACTTCCGCCACGAATTTCGCGATGGGGCTCGAGGCCACCGCGACGCCGGCGATGAAGGCTCCGGTTTCCGCCGACAGGCCGAGCACGGCGGCGAGTTCCGCCACGCCCAGGCACCAGCCGATAACCAGCAGGAAGATGTATTCCTGGATCTGGTCGAAGCGGGCGAAGAGCGGGGTGAGCACGTAGCGCTGGAACAGCAGTGCGAATACGGCGAGCAGGGGCAGGCTCAGGAGCACGGAGAGGATTTCCCAAGCGCCGGCGCCGGCTTCCCCACCGCCGGTGGCCATCAGTTCGATCAGGATCAGGATGATGATGGCGAGCAGGTCCTGCAGGAGCAGGATGCTGATCATCAGTTCGCCCGTGATCTGGTGGTGCAGGACGGTGGTCGGCAGGAGTTTCAGGCCAATGATGGTGCTGGAGAACATCATGCCGGCGCCGATGAAGACGCAATCGAGCAGGGAGAAGCCAAGCGCGTAGCAGATTGCGCCGCTGCCCACCGCGAAGAACCCGGAGGTGACGCCGGTGATAACGGCCGTCTTGCGGAACAGGTGCAGCAGCTTCTGCGGCTCCAGGTTGAGACCCAGCAGGAACAGCAGGAACATGATGCCGATGTGCGACACGTTTTCGACCATCTGGGTGTCTGCCACCAGTCCTGCGCCGAACGGTCCGACGATCAGGCCAAGCACGATGTACGCGATCAGCATCGTTTGCCGCGCGAACAGGGAGAGGGTGGCCAGAACGGCCGCGCCCGTAAAAATCAAGAAGATCGTGAAGACGACGTCGGTTGTCACGGATTTGTTTTCATCTTGCCGGGCGACTGCATTTTAGCAGTAGGGGGGCATGAGATAAATGTCGGAGTATGATTGTCTGACGCTTAGGAATGATTTGCTTGGCTTGTCACGATGATGCCGCCCAAACGAAGGTTCTATTCCGGCAAGAATTACAGGCGAGCCTGTTCGGTTGAGGAACTGAGGGAGATTGCGTACCAACGGACGCCGTACTTCGCGATGGAGTATGTCGAAGGCGGCGCGGAAGACGAAATATCTCTCACGCGCAACCGGGAAGTCTTGCGCGACATCCATTTCGTGCCGAACGTGCTGGTCGACACCAGCGGCCGACACCAGCGAGTCAATCTGTTCGGGAGGGAATCCGACTCTCCCCTTGCCATTTGTCCCACCGGCCTCAACGGCATGTTGTGTCGCGATGCGGACGTGGCTTTGGCGCGAGCGGCGGAGAAACACGGCATCCCGTTCTGCCTGGGGACGCTTTCGACGACCCGCTTGGAACGGGTCGCGCAGGAAGCCCATGGGCGGTTATGGATGCAGTTGTACGCCATGACCCAGCGCGAGATCACGCAGGACATCCTGAACCGTGCAGAGGAAGCCGGGTACGAGGCACTGGTCTTCACCGTGGATTCCAATGTCTTCGGGAATCGGGAATGGGATCGCCGCAGTTATCGTGCCCCGGCGAAACTGACCCTGCGCAACATGCTGGACGTGGCACGGCACCCCCGGTGGGTGTGGGACGTCTTGGTTCCGCACGGCATCCCTCGCTTCGAGAACATCGCGGACTTCATGCCGCCGGAGGCGAAAAGCGCGGATGCGGGGGTGGCGATCGTGACCAAGCTGTTTGCACCCGATATCACCTGGAAGGACGTGGAGTGGTTGCGCAGGAAATGGCCGCGGAAACTCATCGTCAAGGGTATCTTGTCTCCTGCAGATGCAGTCCGAGCCGTCGAGGCCGGTTGCGATGGCCTCGTCGTCAGCAATCACGGGGGACGGCAACTGGACAGCAGCATCTCGTCCATTGAGGCACTTCCCGGTATTGCGGCAGAAGTGAGCGGGAAGGCGGCGATCCTCGTGGACAGCGGCTTCCGGCGTGGCACGGACGTCGTGAAGGCGCTGGCGCTGGGTGCAGACACGGTCATGGTCGGGCGCGCCACGCTGTTCGGCCTGGCGGCCGGCGGGGAGGCCGGAGCCGGCTATGCGCTTTCGATCCTGGCCGAGGAAATCGACCGTACGCTGGGTCAGCTGGGATGCCGCTCGCTCTCCGAACTCGGCCCGCATCTTCTGAAGTGCCCGTTCGAGGCTTGAGGGACGGCATGTACGTCGATACCGGGAGCGGACATCTGCGCGAGGCGCGGCAGGTGGAATCGCCGAATCGCGACAGCCGGCCGGAAGACTGTGGTATCGATCTGGTGGTCATTCACGGTATCAGCCTTCCGCCGGGAGAGTTTGGTTCGGATGACATCGAACGCCTGTTTACGAACACGCTGGATCCGGATGCCCATCCATTCTTCATGGAAATCAAGAACCTGCACGTATCTTCTCACTTGCTTATCCGCCGCGACGGGGAACTGGTGCAGTTTGTGCCATTCCACGAACGAGCCTGGCATGCCGGGGAATCCTGCTTCGAGGAGCGGGAGCGGTGCAACGACTTTTCGATTGGCATCGAACTGGAAGGCACGGACGAACAGCCGTACGAAACGGTGCAGATCGAAAGACTGGCCGAAGCGATCCGGGCTTTATGCGAAGCGTATCCCGGGCTGACCCCGGATAGGGTGGTCGGGCACAGTGACGTGTCACCGGGACGCAAGACCGACCCGGGGCCGTATTTCGACTGGGACGGTCTCCGAAGCTTGCTAGCCGGTCCTGGGCTTTAACTGCAGCGAGACGGAGTTGATGCAGTAGCGCAGGCCGTCGGGAGCCGGGCCGTCCGGAAAGACGTGGCCCAAGTGCGCATCGCAATGCGCGCACAGGACTTCGGTGCGGACCATGCCGTAGCTTGAGTCCGTCTGCTCATCCAGGCATTGCGCATCGACAGGCCGGGTGAAGCTTGGCCAGCCTGTCCCGGAGTCAAACTTGTCCTGCGAGTCGAACAGGGGTTGCCCGCAGCAGACGCAGAGATACACGCCGTCTTCCTTGCAGTTCCAGTAGTCTCCCTGGAAGGGACGCTCGGTGCCCTTGCGGCGGCATACGGCGAACTGCTCGGCGCTTAATTCCGCCCGCCATTCGGCTTCGCTGCGTTGCAGTTTCCCCATTTCGCCACTATACCGGATGCAAAACGACCGGGGAGTTACGGGTACCTCTTGCGGTACAATGTCGCGTGTTCCAACCTACACACCAATAGAGAGGAGAACGCTATGAGTGGATGGGCTTGGATGGCGATCGGCGCCACCGTCCTTGCCGTGGTGATCATGCAGATCGCCATGCGTATCAAGTAATCCGGCTGAGATTCAGCCGCCTTCCCGAAAGGACGTGGTCACGCGTCCTTTCCATATGGGTCCCGCGAAAACCCTAGGGCTGTCATGCCTTTGAACGCTTCCCTTTTTCAGCAACGCCTAGAAGCATGGCGTCGGTCGTCCGACCGCCACATTTTCCGCGGCATCCAGATCGGGCTCGAACGAGAAGCCCTGCGCGTGGACGCGGAGGCGGGCCTGAGCCACGCATCTCACCCTGCAGCCCTGGGGTCGCCGCTGACTCACCCGCACATCACCACGGACTACTCGGAGGTGATGATCGAACTGGTCACGCCACCGGACACCCTGGAGGCGTCCTATGCATTTCTGGAGGATTTGCATCGCTACGTTTACGAACACCTGGGGGAAGAGCGACTGTGGTGCGGGAGCATGCCCTGCGTGATTGCCGGGGACCCGGACATCCCGCTGGCGTACTACGGGGAATCCAATCCGGGCCGCATGAAGACCATCTACCGGCGTGGACTGGGCTATCGGTACACCCGTTCGATGCAGGTGATTTCGGGCGTGCACTTCAACTGTTCGATGCCAGCGGAATTCTGGCGTCAGGAGTTCGATGGGCAGCCTGACCCGGACGGGATTTCCGAACGTTACTTCGATGCCTTGCGCAACTTGTTGCGGTTTGGTTGGCTCGTCGCATATTTGTTCGGCGCGTCGCCCGCGATCTGCCGATCCTTCGTCCTGCAGAAGCATGAAAGCCTCGATCTGTTCACTCCCGGCACCTACTACGGCCCTGACGCGACCTCACTGCGTCAAGGCAGCATCGGTTACCAGAACAGCCAGGAGGCCAGCACCGGCGTGCATGCCGACTACAACAGCCGGGCTGGCTACATCGAATGCCTGCGGGAGGCGACGGCCACGCCGTGTCCCCAGTACCAGGAGATTGGAGTCCGGCGCGATGATGGAGAATACCTGCAGCTGAACGCCAACCAGTTGCAGATCGAAAACGAATACTACAGCCCGGTCCGCCCCAAGTGCGTCCCGCAGGGCAACGAGAAGCCGAGCCGGGGCCTGCGGCAGAGGGGCGTGGAATACCTGGAACTCCGGTCGCTGGACATCGATCCGTTCGAGCCTTGCGGTATTGGGCCGGATGCGATGCATTTTCTCACCGCCTTGGTGGTGTATTGTTTGCTGGACGACAGCCCCAAAATGTCCATGTCCGAACAGGCCGACGCCGACTACAACATGCAGCAGGTCGCACACCTTGGGCGGGATCTGGAGGTAACCCTGCGGCGGGGAGAGGAGATCTCCTTGCGTGACTGGGCGGGCGATCTGCTGGCAGACATCCGGCTGGTCTGCGAACTTTTAGACGAGGCTCACGGACAGACAACATTCCGGCAGGCTTGGGAGGTACAGGAAGCCAAGTTGCGAAACCCGGCACAGACGCCTTCGGGGTGCATGGTGTCGCAAATGGGCGAATCCGGGGAAGCTTACGTGGAATGGGTACTGAAACGCTCGCAGGAGCATCGGGAATTCTTCGGAGACCGGCCGCCCGACCCGGAACTTCGCGCCCGCTTCGACCAGGTTGCCGAACAGTCCCGGCAGCAACAGCAGGTCATCGAGAAAGCGGAGCGGGAATCTCCCCTATCCTTCGAGGATTATCTGGCCGCTTACGAGGCCCAGGCGTGAGTTACCGCATTCTGGATCCGCGAAACCTGCAGATCGACCGGATCGATCAGGACGCACAGCGGTTAGCGTTGCATTTCCTTGAGGCGAACATCGAGAAGATCATGGACAATGCCGAACAACGCACCTTGTGGGCGCAAGCTGGATCCATCGAGATGTGGGACCCGGAACTTTCGGCCGAATTCCCGGCCGCGCCATTCCAGATCGCGCATCTGGATCTGGAAGACGGCCTGTATACCCAGCGCGACATGATCCGCATCCCGTCGGATGTGTCGGGAGAGATCGTTCTGTCCCTGTGGCTTGAAGGCCGGGACGAGCCGTTGCGTTTGCAAGGCTCGCGGATGTGCCTGTCCCTGGACGGCAACCCCCGCTACGTGCGGCATCTGGACTAGGGGCGGTCATGCAGTTCTTCGGTTGCCTGTTCGCTCTGTTCTGGGGAGCGTCCTGCATGATGATCGGCGGCTGGCTGTTCGGCGGCTGGGGCATCATCCTGGGCGCGGCGGTCGCGGTATTCACCTTGGGCAGGACTACATGGGGCACGTTTGGAAGCGCGGGCGAGGGCGGCGTGTGGGACGACAACGACGAGCTGATCCAGAGGCGGCAAGTCTTCTCGCGCATCGTGTTCCTGGTCAGCGGGCATATCGCCCAGGCGGACGGCCGGGTGACGGAGCAGGAGATCCGGTGTGCCGAAGAGCTCATCGAAGAATTCGGCCTGAACCCGGAGCAACGCGGGCATGCCATGCATTACTTCAACCTTGGCACCCGGCCGGGCTTCGATTTGGGCGGCAGCCTGCAGGAACTGATAGGGGCCTGCCGGAGTGAACCTTCGCTGATCGCAACCTTTATCGGGATTCAGGTCGCGATGGCGTGCGCAGACGGGGAACTTTCTCCGTCAGAAGAGCAGATCATCTACACCTGCTGCACGGCGCTGGGATACCCGGAGAGCCGGGTGCGGGCGATCATCGACCAATATCTCGGGCACGCCCGGCGCGCCGGTTCCGTGCCGGAGGCTGAGGTGAACCTGGACTGGGCCTACGACGTGCTGGAGGTCGAGGCGTCCATGCCGATGGAAGAGGTGCAGCGTGCCTATGCCCGTAAAATGAAAGACTTCCACCCGGACAAGCTGGCATCCAAGGGGCTGCCGAAGGAATTCATGGAATTCGCCACGGAACGGACCAAGCAGTTCACCAAGGCCTACCAGGCGATCAAGAAAGCGAAAGGAAAATAGCATGAGGCTGGTCACCGTCGAATACGAAGGCCGAACCTGGCTCGGCGTGCAGCAGGAAGACCTGGTCTTCCTGCCGGTCCTGCACGATGCCTCGCTGCCGTCGTCCATGCTGGACTTGATCGAAGGCGGCGACACGGCGCTGCAATCCGTGCGTGCGGCATTTGAAACCGGGCCGGTCGACGCGTTCGTCCCGGCCGATCAGACCGAATTACTGGCCCCGATCCCGCGCCCGCGGCAGAACGTCATGTGCATGGGGTTGAACTATGCGGATCACATCGAGGAAGCGGCCGCTTCGCTGGGTCGCGACCAGAGCCTGCCGAAGTACCCGATCGTGTTCACCAAGGCGGCGAACAGCGTCAACGCGCCGTTCGGAGAGATTCCCTACGACTCCCAGGTGTCGGACAAGTTGGATTGGGAAGTCGAACTGGGCGTGATCATTGGCCGTGCCGGCCGTGGTATCCCGGAAGCGGAAGCCTACGATCACGTGTTCGGGTATACCGTGATCAACGATGTCTCGGCGCGCGAATTGCAGCGCCGTCACAAGCAGTTCTTCATCGGCAAGAGTCTCACCGGCTTCTGTCCCATGGGCCCGTGCATCGTGACGGCCGACGAGATCGAGGATCCGCACGATCTGGAATTATGGTGCCGGGTCAACGGCGTGGAGAAACAGCATTCCAATACCAGTTACCAGATCTTCACTGTCGCCCAGCAGATCGCGGCCTTGTCGCGCGGCATGTGGCTGGAGCCGGGAGACATTCTCGCAACCGGGACGCCGAGCGGCGTCGGTTTTGCGCGCACGCCGCCGGAGTACCTTCAGCCGGGCGACGTGGTGGAGTGCGAGGTGGAAGGAATCGGGACGGTTCGCAACCGGGTGGTGGGGCGCTAGCGGTCTACCAGTAGCTTTCGGTCGTGATCTGCCCCGGCGCGCTGCGCCGGTTCCGGGCCATTCCCATTGTCTTCAGCAGGGCCGAGGTGTCCTGGACCATCTCCGGGTTGCCGCACAGCATTACCTGGGCGTGCGCCGGATCGAAATCCATGCCGGCGCGTTCCGCCAGCCGTCCGTCCTCGATGGCGGCGGGGATGCGTCCGTGCAGGGTGCTGGGGTTGTCTTCCCGGCTGACGAACGGCACATAGACGAGCTGATCCGGGTGTCGGTTCAGGTGTTGCTGGATGGTGTCTTGGTAGGTGAGTTCACGGCTGTAGCGAACCGCATGCACCAGTGCGATCTTGCGGTGACGGGCCCAGGGGTCGGGCGTGCCGAGGATAGACAGGTAGGGGCCAAGGCCGGTTCCGGTGGCCAGCAGCCACAGGTATTCACTCTGGGGCACTTCGTCCAGCACAAAAAAGCCGACACCTTGCGAAGAAACCCAGACCCGATCGCCGGTCGCCAAGGATTCCAGCCGCGAGGATAGAGGGCCTTCTGGCACGATGATGGAATAAAACTCGAGATTTTCGGCATCCGGCGGGTTGACGAAAGAGTAGGGTCGGGCAATCCGCTCCCCGTCGATGTCGAGCGCGAGACGACCGAACTGTCCGGCCGTGAATCGGACTTCCGGCGCCTTGATGTGCAGGGAGTAAAGTTGGTCGGTCCAATGCTGGTTCTCCACGACCGTGCCTTCAAGCCACTCGGTTGCCATGTCAGCCCCCGGATCAGCAGCAGATCAGCACGCGATCCCCGTCCACTTGGACCGGGTAGGTGCGCAAAGGTTCTTCAGCCGGTTCCTCGACGGGTTGTCCGGTGCGGACATTGAAGCGGCTGCCGTGCAGGGTGCACTTGACCAGTTCCCCGTCCAGGCAGCCAAGCGACAGGGAGGAATCTTCATGGGTGCAGGTGTCGTCGCAGGCGAACAGGGTCCCGCCGACATTGGCCAGCAGGATGTCGCGCTGTTCATGCTGGATGCGGAGGGTTTGTCCTGGCGGGATTTCCGATACGGTGGCAACCTGTACGAAAGAATTTGGCATAAAATGCTCGTTTAACCCCATAATTATAACCTTTTCGCGGGGCGGAGCAGCGCGTGATGGACTACTTGGAACGGATTCGACAGGCCCGTGTCTACGACGTCGCAGAGCGCACGCTCCTGCAGCGGGCACCGCAGTTGTCGGAACGGCTGGGATGCGAAGTTTGGCTCAAGCGCGAGGATCAGCAGCGCACGTTTTCGTTCAAACTGCGCGGCGCCTACAACAAGATTTCCGGGCTGGACGAACAGCAGCGCGCGCGTGGTGTGATCGCCGTCTCGGCCGGCAACCATGCCCAGGGTGTGGCGTTGGCGGCCTCCAAGCTGAACTTGGATGCCGTGATCGTGATGCCGCGGACCACGCCACCGATCAAAGTCAATGCCGTGCGTGCCTTGGGAGGCAACATCGTACTGGAAGGAGACGATTACGACACGGCAAGCCGGTATGCCTTGGACAAGGCAGAAGCCGAACAGCGGATCTTCGTTCATCCATACGACGATCCGGACGTCATCGCAGGACAGGGGACGATTGCGGTCGAAATCTGCGAGCAATGCGCGACCCTGCCGGATGCGGTGTTCATCCCGGTCGGCGGCGGTGGATTGCTGGCTGGAATGGGAACTTGGCTGCGCCATGCAGCGCCGGACACGCGCGTGATCGGGGTGGAACCAGAGGACGCGCCGTCCATGGCACGGGCACTGGAGGCTGATGAACGCGTATGCCTGAAGCAAGTCGGCCTGTTTGCGGACGGTGCGGCCGTGCGCCAGGTCGGCGAGGAGACGTTCCGGCTGGCGCGCGAATGCGTGGACGAAGTGATTCTGGTGAGCATCGACGAGATCTGCGCGGCAATCAAGGACATCTTCGAAGAAACCCGGGTCCTGGTGGAACCGGCGGGCGCGCTGGCGGTGGCCGGCATCAAGCGCTATGCACAGTCTCATGCGGCCGCGGGCCAGACGCTAGTCGCGATCAACAGTGGCGCCAACATCAACTTCGACCGCCTGCGGCATGTCTCGGAGCGATCCGAGCTCGGCGAAGGTCACGAGGGCATCTTCGCGGTCACGATTCCGGAACAACCCGGCAGTTTCCGCAGGTTCTGCGAGGCCGTGGGCGACCACAGCATCAGCGAATTCAACTACCGTTACGCGGATTCATGTGACGCTCAGATTTTCGTTGGCATCAAGTTCCGTGACGCGGAAGCTGAAAAACCGGACTGGGTGGCGCATCTGCAGGAATGCGGTTACAGCGTGCAGGATCTGAGCGACAACGAGACGGCCAAGTTGCACCTGCGCTACTTGGTCGGTGGGCACACTAGCAGCGAACAGCGCGAAATCCTGTACCGGTTCGAGTTCCCGGAACGACCTGGCGCGCTGTTGGACTTTTTGTCCAGCATGGGGCAGAACTGGAACATCAGCCTGTTCCACTACCGGAACCACGGTTCCGCCTACGGCCGGGTGCTGGTGGGCATGCAGGTGCCGGAAGACGAGATGGATGCATTGCGTTCATTCCTCGAGACACTGGGGTACCAGTACTACGAGGAGACGGGGAACGCCGCCTGCCGGACTTTTCTAGGGCAGATGGGACGCGGCGCCTGACAAGGCGAACGATAGGGGTCTTGGTGGATTAAGCCCGTAGGGGCGAGGGCCGAACCACCGGAGCGGTTCGGCTCACCCTGCTTATCTTTTCTTCTTCGCTGTCCTGCGCTTGGCGGCCTTCTTTTTGGCCGTCTTGCGTTTGGCGACTTTCTTTTTCGCGGTCTTCCGCTTTACAACTTTCTTTTTTGCCGCCTTGCGCGGTGCAGCCTTCTTCTTGGCAGCCTTACGCTTCGCGACCTTTTTCTTTGCGGTCTTCCGCTTCACGGTTTTTCTTTTGGCGACTTTCTTCTTCGCCGTCTTACGCTTGGCAACCTTCTTTTTCGCGGCCTTACGTTTCACGGCTTTCTTCTTCGTCGTTCTGCGCGGTGCTGCTTTCTTCTTAGCGGTCTTGCGCTTCGCGACCTTTTTCTTCGCGGTCTTCCGCTTTACGGCTCTCTTCTTGGCCACTTTTTTCTTTGCCGTCTTGCGTTTAGTGACCTTCTTCTTGGCCACTTTCCGCTTGGCGGCTCTTGCCGGGGCTTTTTTCTTTGCTACTTTCCGTTTGGGGGCGCGTTTCGCACTGGCCTTTTTCTTCGCTGTGCTGCGCTTTTTCTTCGTCGAACGTTTGACAGCCACGTGATCCTCCAGGTTGGTTTATTACAGACACAAAATAAACGCTGGAGAGCCAACTGTCATAGAAGACAACATTGGTTCGTTACTCCAGCGTGTTTAGTGACACAAACCGGCATCTGGGCTCAAGCTGCCGTTTTGTGCAAAACGGTGCTTGCGCACCGAGAAGAATGTTCGGAAGGAAAGGCAGTGCACTCCGCCTGCCGTGAACCAGGACGTGACCCTGAACCGAAAGTTCAGGTGGGTCCCTAGGAAATGCCGTAGGCTTCCCGGACGAAAACGCCGGTAGTGCGCAAAAGCATTTACGCGTCGGGTCCCGGTCAGTTGGAATAGGTTCACGGGTGTGCCTGGTGGAACAGGCGGAGGCACCGACTTCCAATGATTCGTGGGGTTGTTCGCCGTCATGTCAGGTTCGCCTCCTCGACCCGGTCCAGTGCTTTCTGGACTCGTGCCGACAGCGCATCGATGCGTTCGAGCAGATGATCCGGCATTCCCTTCGACAGGCGCAGGTATTCATGGCTCAGGTTCAGTGCCGTGATGACCGCAACGCGATCTATGCCGGCGGTGGCATCGGCGTCGTGGACTTTCTGTACCTGGGCCTTCAGGAACTTGATGGCTTCGTCGAGGGATTTGCGCTGGTCGGGCGGACAGCCGACTTCGTAGGTCTTCTTGAGAAGACGGAAGCCAACCTGTTCGGATTCTGCACTCATTGGAGTCTGCTGTACGGCTTGAGTTGCGCCAGCACCTGCTCGACGGCGGTGCGGGCCTGACGGTTCTTGCGGCGCCAGTCGCGCTGTTGTTCCTGCATCTGGTCGCAACGTTTGACCAAGACTTGGTTGGCATTGACCAGACGCTCGCACAGCGTGGTCAACGTGTCGACCTGTTGCTCAAGCGTGGTGAGCGCGGCTTCGACCGAAGGCTTGTTCAAGTCCACAATTAAGCGGCTCCTTCTCGACTTTCATTGAGTATAGCAAAAACTTGGCATGCCTTCCCCTGCATGCTTGTGGAGGTCTTGCAACAAAGGAAAAGGCCTTGCGGTGGCCTGGGCTGATAACTCGGAGATCAGGTGCGTGGCAGCCGGCTTACCCCCGCAATGCGGCCATCGCTTCTGCGTAATTCGGTTCGTCTCCGATTTCGGGCACCAGTTCGGTGTACAGGACCTTGTTGTTGCTGTCCAGCACCACGACGGCGCGGGCGGTAATCCCGGCCAGAGGGCCCTCGGCGATCAGCACGCCGTAGTCGCGCGCGAAGTCCCGGTTCCGCATCATTGACAGGGTGACCAGGCGGTCGGTGCCCTGGTCGGCGCAGAAGCGGGTCATGGCAAAAGGCAGGTCGGACGAGATCACCAGAACCACCGACTTGTCGTCGAGCTTCTGGGCCTCTTGATTGAATTGGACGGAAGATTTCGCGCAGACCGGGGTATCGATACTGGGCAGGATTGAAAGCAGCTTTCGGGCATCGCCGAATGTGCCGAGGGTGGCTACGTTGAGGTCTCGGTCGACCAACTCGAAGTCCGGCGCGGCGCTGCCGATCTCCGGCAGGGTGCCTTCCAAGTTGACTTCGTTGCCGTGCAGGGTGACGGTCGTCATGCAATTCTCCTTCGAGATGGATTTGAGCGGACAGATTCTACCCGTTTTTGGGGCATTGTAGAATGGGCGCAATTTCGAAGCGGGACGAATCGGTTGAGCCGACACAGCCTTTTTACCTCCGAAGCAGTCTCCCGGGGCCACCCGGATAAAGTGTGCGATCAGATCTCGGATGCGGTGCTGGACGAGGCGCTGGCACGGGATCTCCGTGCACGAGTCGCCGTGGAAACCCTGGTCAAGGATCAACAGGTAATCCTGGCCGGCGAGCTGTCGCTAGTCCCGGGCAAGAAGATGGAGGATGCCGACTACGACCGGATCGCCCGGGCCGTGGTCAAGGACATCGGCTACACCAAGGCTCTGGGAGTCGGGTTTGATGCGACCGATTGCCAGGTGACCAACCACATCGGCATGCAGTCTCTGGATATCGGCAGGGGGGTCAGCAAAAAAAGGCAGGGTGCCGGAGACCAAGGCATTATCTTCGGCTTCGCGTGCGACGAAACCAGGACCCGGATGCCGGCCCCGATCCACTACGCGCATGAACTGATGCGCAAGCATGAACGGGTCCGAAAGACTAAAGAGGGGAGAAACATATTGCGCCCGGACGCAAAAAGCCAGGTCACGTTCCTCTACGATGAAGAGGGGCGCCCGGTTGCGGTCAGGACGGTGGTGTTGTCCACCCAGCACAGCAAGGACATCTCGCAAAAGAACCTGCGGGAATTCGTGCGCGAGACGATCATCTATCCGGTCATTCCGGAAAAAATGCGCGCGGGGAGGTTCAAGGTGCTGATCAACCCGACCGGGCGGTTCGTCACCGGGGGGCCGGTCGGTGACTGCGGCGTCACCGGGCGCAAGATCATCGTCGACACCTATGGCGGCATGGCCCGTCATGGCGGCGGCGCGTTCTCCGGAAAAGACCCGTCCAAGGTCGATCGCTCGGCCGCCTACGCGGCGCGCTACGTGGCTCGGCATGTGGTCGGCAGCGGGCTCGCCCGGCGCTGCGAGGTGCAACTGGCTTATGCGATCGGATGGCCCGATCCGGTGTCGGTCCGGGCCGAAACGTTCGGCACGGGCACGGTTTCCGAACAGCGCTTGAACAAGGTCCTGATGGCCGGCGACATCTTCGATCTGTCGCCGGGTGGCATCATCAAAATGCTCGGCCTGCTGGACAAGAGGCGCGGTTTTCGTTACCAAGACACGGCGAAGCACGGGCACTTCGGTGACCCGAGAAAGGCATTTCCGTGGGAAAATGAGAACCCGAAACGGCTGGAACAGCTACAAAACGCGCTGGGAGTATAGTTAAATCATGACCGAGCCCGCCACTCAGCTCCGCCCGGATCATCAGGTCGCCGACTTGGGATTGGCCGCCTGGGGCCACAAGGAGATCGCGATCGCCCGCACCGAAATGCCCGGGTTGGTCGCGCTGTGCGACAAATACAAGGCCAAGCAGCCGCTGGCGGGCGCCCGTATTGCGGGTTGCCTGCACATGACGATCCAGACCGCCGTGCTGATCGAGACCCTCGTGGCGCTCGGTGCCGAAGTGCGCTGGTCGTCCTGCAATATCTACTCGACCCAGGATCATGCCGCGGCCGCGGTCGCCGATCAAGGCATTCCGGTGTTCGCCTGGAAAGGGGAGACCGAGGAAGAATACGAGGAGTGCATCCGCCGGACCATCGAGGGTCCGGACGGCTGGACCCCGAACCTGCTGCTGGATGACGGCGGCGACCTGACGCGCATGATGCACGACGAATACCCGAAACTGCTCGAACAGGTGCGCGGAATCTCCGAAGAGACAACCACCGGCGTCAACCGCTTGTACACCATGTACGAGAAAGGGGAGCTGAAGGTGCCGGCGATCAACGTGAACGATTCGGTCACCAAGTCCAAGTTCGACAACACCTACGGCTGCCGCGAGTCCCTCCTCGACGGCCTCAAGCGGGCGACCGACGTGATGATCGCGGGCAAGGTCTGCGTGGTCGCGGGGTACGGCGGGGTCGGAAAGGGTTGCGCCCAATCGCTGCGGGCGCAGGGCGCGATCGTATGGATCACGGAAGTGGACCCGATCTGTGCGCTGCAGGCGGCGATGGAAGGCCTGCCGGTGGTGACCATGGAGGAGGCCGCGCCGAAGGCCGACATCTTCGTTACCGCGACCGGCTGTCACCATGTGATCACCTTCGAGCACATGTGGCAGATGAAGAACGAGGCGATCGTCTGCAACATCGGGCATTTCGACAACGAGATCGATATCGCTTCGCTGGACAATTACGCCTGGGAAGAAATCAAGCCGCAGGTCGACCACGTGACTTTCCCCGACGGCAAGCGCCTGATCGTGCTGGCCAAGGGACGGCTGGTCAACCTGGGCTGTGCCACCGGGCACCCCAGTTTCGTGATGTCGTGCTCGTTCGCCAACCAGATACTGGCCCAGATCGAACTGTGGCAGCGTCCGGACGACTACGAACTCGGCGTGCATACCCTGCCGAAGGAGAAGGACGAAGAGGTGGCACGCCTGCACCTGGACAAGCTGGGCGTTCGGCTGACCGCCCTGACGCCGGAGCAGGCGGAATACCTGGGCCTCGGCGTGGACGGGCCCTACAAGCCGGAGCACTACCGTTACTGAGGCGTCGGGCTCGGTTCGTGGGTGAACTGCGCCGCGTCGCCGTTGTCATGGATCCGCCGGAGTGGATCCAACCCGCCAAGGATTCGACCGTCGCCCTGATGCTGGCGGCGCAGGCGCGCGGCGCCGAAATCTACATCACGACCCCTTCCGACCTCTGCGGCGGCCCGGCCGGCGTGGATGCGCATGTCCGCAAGATCCAGGTTGCCGATCAGACCGACTGGTGGCAGGTTCGGGAGGAGGGCTCGGTCGCACTGACGGAGTTCGACGTGGTGCTGATGCGCAAGGACCCGCCGGTCGATATGGCGTACATCGCCGCTACCTGGCTGCTGGACCAGGTTCACGCCGCAGGCGTCTGCGTGCTCAATGCCCCGGAGACGCTGCGCAACATGAACGAAAAGCTCTCCATCGTGCAGTTCGCCGACCTAGCGCCGCCGTTTCTGGTGAGCGCGTGCCGGGACGACCTGGAGGGGTTTCTCGCGGAGTACAATGAGATCGTCATCAAGCCACTCGACCGTATGGGAGGAGCTTTGGTGTACCGCTTGCGCCGTGATGATGCCGACTTGGCTACCATCATCGAGTCCGTCACGCACCAGGGGACCGTGCCGGTGATGGCGCAGCGTTTTCTTCCCGAAGTCACGGAAGGGGATCGCCGCCTGTTGCTGATCGACGGCGAGTTGATCCCGGATGTCGCCGTGCGCATCCCCAAGGCCGGTGAATTCCGCGCCAACCTCGCCCAGGGCGGGACCTTGCGGGTCGAGCCCGCCAATGACCGCGACCGCGAGATCGCCGACCGTCTCGGGACGCCCCTGCGGGACGCCGGGGTCTGCTTTGCCGGCGCGGATGTCGTCGGGGGATGGCTGACCGAAATCAACATCACGTCGCCGACCTGCATCCGGGAGGTGGAGGCGCACACCGGGCAGGCGGTGGCGATGCGCTTCTGGGATGCCGTGGCCGACCACTGGCTGGAGACCTGAACCCCCATGCAGCCGCTGTTGCCTGCGGTTCCCGATTCCGAACGTTTGGCATTCTGCCTGTTTCTTGCGCTGGCGTTTCACGGCATGGTGATATTGGGCGTGACGTTTTCGTCCGCACAGCCGGGAGCGAAATTGAATTTCGAGGTGTTCTGGGTCGGAGGCATGGGTCGGTCGGCCTCCGTGGCGGAGGCTGGAGAGGGATTACCTTGGCCTTCTTCCCCGACACCCGTCCCGACTTTGGTGAGAGGTCTGGATGGAAAGATGCCGGAGGCGTATACTCTGGAACAGGAATATGTGCGCCAGTGGGTGGAGCGCACGGAACACTTGGGTAACGGCATGGTGCAGGGTCTCGATGGAGAAGTAGTCGTGCATGTGGTGGTAAATGCGCAGGGCGGGGTTCGGCAATTCGAAGCCGAACCGGGGCCGAAACCTCTGGCCGATGCCGCCCGCAGGATCGTGATGAAATCGCAGCCGCACGCGCCGTTTTCCGAAGAACTTCGCCAGCACCGCGACCAGTTGCAGATCAGCCGTCGCTGGTTGTTCGGGGAGTCGGTCGGGCTGTACGCCGCGGAGTCACCCCGTCCATGAAGACCTTGCGCGGCCGGATGCTGGTGGCGGCCCCGGATCTGCAGGATTCGATGTTCCAGCGTTCCCTGATCCTGGTTTGCGAGCATGAGGAGGAGAAGGGCGCGATGGGTTTCATCGTGAACCACCCCTCGGAAATGACGTTGCACGACCTGCTCGTCGACATGAAGATTACGCCGGAAGTGGAACAGAATCTTGCCCGGCCGGTCTTCCTCGGCGGCCCGGTGCAGCCGAACCTGGGTTTTGGGCTGTACTCGGGAACCTACGAAATGTCGGACAGCGCGGAGATCGACGATCGGGTCCGGGTCACGGCGTCCCGTTCCCTGCTGGAGCACTGCGCGGTCGGCAAGGGGCCGGAGAACCTGCTGGTGACGATGGGCTATTCCGGTTGGTCTCCCGGGCAGCTGGAGGAGGAACTGGATACCGGCTCGTGGTGGCTGACCGCCCCGTCGCCGGAGTTGTTGTTCGACCTGCCCCCGGAACGCCGCTGGGGCAAGGCGCTCGAGCAGTTGGGTCTGGAGGAGTCATCCCTGTATTTTGGAAGCGGGCATGCCTGACGCGTACAGGGTGGCCTTGGGATTTGATTTTGGATTGGCCCGGATTGGCGTGGCGGTGGGCTCCCTGGAGGTTGCGACCGCACGCGGACTGGACGTGGTCGCCAACCGCGATGGTGCCGTCGATTGGCCGGAGATCGATCGCTTGATCCAGACCTGGCGCCCGAGCGTGCTGGTGGTGGGCGAGCCGGAGGCGCAGACCGGGTCCGGCGACCGCCTGCCTCGCGCACTGCGCCGGTTCTGCACTGAATTAGGGTCTCGTTACGAATTGCCGGTGGCCCGGATCAACGAGGATTACTCTTCCGAATGCGCCCGCGCCGAGCTGCGCGCACAGCGCCAGGAGGGGACCCGGAAAAAACTTACGCGGGGTGAAACTGATAAGATGGCCGCCGCCTATATCCTGAATGCTTGGCTGTCGGAGCAGCATGTCATCGCACGAGAGGGTTGATGTCGGTGCCGTACTCGCCCATCTTGGCGATTCTGTTAAATCCTTTCTGACTACCCGCGGAATCAATTTGCCGGTTTTCGTCGGCATCCACACCGGCGGCGTGTGGGTGGCTCAAGCGCTGCACACGCACTGCGCGGTCGCCGAACCGTTGGGCATGCTGGACGTCAGTTACCACCGTGATGATGTGGCACGCACCGGGGTGCGGCCGCTGAAACCGGTCCGCATGCCGGCGTCGCTGGACGACCGGCATGTCCTGTTGATCGACGACGTGCTATTCACCGGCCGGACAACCCGCGCGGCGCTCAACGAACTGTTCGAATACGGCCGGCCGGCCTCGGTTTCGCTGGTGGTGCTGGTGGAGCGGCCGGGGCGGGAGATTCCGGTGGCACCGGATCTGACCGGAATGCGCCTGGAACTGGGCCCGGAAGACCGGGTCAAACTTCAAGGCCCGGATCCCATGGAACTGGTGATTACGCGGCCCAACGACTCGTTGCTGGAAGAGCCTGCCCGGTGAGTTCGACCCAGCCGACACTGTTTCGGTTGCCGCCTGCGGCGCAATATCAGTTGGACGAGGAAGGGCGCTTGCGCCACTTCCTGACCATTGAGGGATTGCCGGCCGCGCTCCTGGAAGAGATCCTGAGTACCGCGCAGTCGTTTCATACGGCTGCGGACCAGGCGGCACGGAAGGTTCCGCTGCTCCGCGGCAAGACCATCGTCAACCTGTTCTTCGAGGCAAGCACCCGCACCCGCACCACGTTCGAACTCGCGGCCAAACGCCTGTCTGCCGACGTGCTCAACCTGGACATGGCCACTGCCGCCACGACCAAGGGTGAGAGCCTGCTGGACACCCTGCGCAACCTTGAGGCGATGCATTGCGACATGTTCGTGGTTCGCCATCACCAGAGTGGTGCGGCGCACTTCATCGTCCGCCACGTCGCCGAGCACATCAGCGTCATCAATGCGGGCGATGGTCGGCATGCGCACCCGACCCAAGCCATGCTTGACATGTTTACCTTGCGTCAGCATTTTCCGGATTTCAGCGCAATCACGGTCGTGATCGTCGGCGACATCCTGCATTCGCGGGTGGCGCGCTCCGAGATTCAGGCCTTGCGCTCCCTGGGGGTCGGCGAGATCCGGGTGATCGCACCGCGGACCCTGCTGCCGCGCGAGGCGACCAGCTTGGGCGTGATTCCGTTCAAGTCCATGGAAGAAGGCTTGGTCGGGGCGCAGGCTGTGATCATGCTGCGCTTGCAGAAGGAGCGGATGCATGGAAGTTTCGTGCCGAGCGAGGACGAATATTACCGGCTCTACGGCTTGACCCGGGCACGAGTGGAGTTGCTGGCGGAGGATGGGATCGTGATGCATCCGGGCCCCGTCAACCGCGGGGTGGAAATCGAGTCGGCCGTGGTGGACGGCCCTCGGTCGGTGATCCTGAAACAGGTCCGGAATGGAATTGCGGTGCGCATGGCGATCCTGTCCATGGCGATGCGGAGGCATGCCTGGTAATGCGTCTGGCGATACGCGGAGGATACGTTCTCGACCCGGCCGGCGGGACGGATGCGGTGCGCGACGTGTTCTGTGCCCGCGGGAAGATCGTCGGGCTGGGGACGGCGACGGAAGAGTTCGAGGCGGAACAGGTCGTGGATGCCCAAGGCTGCTTGGTGATGCCGGGCGCAGTGGATTTGGCGGTCTGTCTCAACCCGATGGGCGAGCAGCGCGCCAGCGTGGAAAGCGAGACCCGGGCCGCGGTGGCGGGCGGCGTGACCACGGTCTGCTCGGTGGCGGAGACGCAGCCGATCCCGGACTCGCCGGCAGCAGTGAGGCTCTTGATGGAGCAGGCGCAACAGGCCGGTTTCGCTCGGCTGGAAACCTTGGGCGCGGCCATGCACGGGCTGGGAGATACGCAACTGGCCAGTCTTGGCGCGTTGCGCGAAGCGGGCTGTGTCGGGGTCAGCAACGGGACGCGGCCCTACGCCAACCTGCTGGTGCTGCGCCGGGCCATGGAGTATGCAGCCAGCCAGGACTTGACCCTGTTCTACCACCCCTTGGATCATGCCTTGGCAGGTCAGGGCTGCGCGCATGAAGGCACTTTTGCAGCCCGGCTGGGCCTGCCGGGAATCCTGCCGGCAGCGGAAACCGCCGCCCTGGCGCAGATGACGGCCTTGGTGCAGGATACCGGTGCACGGGTCCATTTCTGTCGGCTTTCCTGCGCGCAGGCGGTGGATATGCTGGAAATCGGGCGGCAGGCGGGATTGCCGGTGACGGCGGATGTGGCGGTGCATCAGTTGTTCCTGACGGAAGAGGCCGTGGAAGGGTTCGAGGTCAACGCGCTGGTCAGCCCGCCCCTGCGTACCGAACATGACCGGCAACGTTTGCGCGAAGGTGTGCGGGATGGAATAATCCAGGCGATTTGCTCGGATCATCAACCGCTGGACCCGGATTCGAAGATGGCGCCGTTTCCCGAAGCCCGGCCTGGCATCTCGGGGATCGAGACATTGTTGCCGCTGACCATGGAACTGGTGACCGAGGATATCCTCACGCGGGCGATCGCGGTGGAACGCCTGACGGCAGGCCCGGCCGAGATCTTGGGGCGCAACACGGGGACGTTGGCTGTCGGAGCACCGGCGGATCTTTGCGTGGTGCGGTTGGACGAGCCTTGGACTTTTGACGTGGAAGCAATGCTGAGTGCGGGACGGAACACGCCGTTCGATGGTTGGCAGTTCCATGATCGGGTACAGGCGACCATTTGCGGCGGTCGCATCGTCTACGAGCGGGAAGGAGAGGCGTAATGGAGGAATTCCGCAACGTCATCCACAGCCTCGACGCCCAGGTTGTCCAGGTGCGCCACCTGGAAGCGGATCAGCATGCGCTGGTGATCGACGCACCGGCGATCGCCGAATCCGCTACGCCGGGCAGTTTCGTTCACTTGGGCGTTCATGCCGAGCCACTCATGATGCGCCGCCCGCTCTCCATTCTGTGGAGTGACCGGGAGCGCGGGACGGTCGAAGTGCTGTACAAGGTAATCGGAAAAGGGACGGAGGAACTGGCGCGTGTTCGGGAAGGCGAGACGCTGCCGGCGCTCGGCCCAATCGGGCGGGGGTTCCAAGCCGAACCGGATCGGGATCGCCCCCTGTTGATCGGAGGAGGGGTCGGAATTCCGCCAATCCTGTTCCTGGCCCGTGAGATCAAGGAGCACACTGTGCCGCTGGTGGTGATGGGGTCGGAGATTCCCTTTCCATTCGCAAGCCGCCCCTCGACCATCCGGGTCCCGGGAATGCCGGATGGCGTCATCGCAGGCATGAGCCTGCTCGAGGACTGGGGGGTCGCTTCCCGCTTGTGTTCCACTCAGGGTTACGCCGGTTGCTACGACGGTTACGTTGATGCGGCTGCCCGGATGTGGCTTGAGACCCAGACTCCGGAGCAGCGTGCGCGGGTCGCCGTGTTCACCTGCGGGCCAGTGCCGATGCTGGAGGCGGTCGCCCGGCTGGCGCGAGAGTTCGACGTACCGTGCCAGGTCTGCATGGAGGAATACATGGCATGCGCGGTAGGCGGGTGCGCGGGTTGTACGGTTCCGGTGTTGGGTGAAGACGGTTGGGCCATGAAGCGGGTGTGTGTGGACGGCCCAGTATTTGATGCGCAAGCGGTGTTTCCAGAGGGAACCCATGCACCCTAGGCCAGGTCTCAATGGGTGGATTGAAATAGAGATTTATAGGCAGAATATTCACGTAAGCCAATATAATTTCTAATTGTTTTTGCCCTGGCGGCGATTCCGTTCGCGGCCCAGGCCGAAACATGGAACGTCTATGGTTGGCAGAATCATTCTTGGGAGTTTGTAGACGAAGAAAACAACGAAGGCGATAGAAGCTATGACCGCATGAACTCAAATGCGGGCAATATTGGTTTCAGTGCCAGCGTTGACACCGGCATTGATGGCATTACAGTCAATGCGCAGTGCGAGCAATTCACGTTCTACAACCAGTTTGCGGATTCAACTGCGAGCACGTGGTGTAACCGTAATTCCAAGATTGGCTTGGCTCATCCGCAAGCGGGTGAGATCATGTTCGCTACCTGGCTATTGCCCTACAACGAGGGCGTGGCGCAGTGGGTCGACCCGTTCTACGATGCTGGTGCGGACTCGCACACCAACATCATGGGATCAATGGGCGCCAGCAGCAGCACGTTCTACAACCCTGTGTTTGGACGTACCAACGGCTTCAACCGTCGTCAAGAAAACATCATCCAGTACTGGTCGCCGAACTGGAACGGCTTCGTGTTCCGCTTCGCATGGACCCTTGGAAACAATGATGAGACCGACAACACGAAAGGCCATAGTGGCGGCACCGAGATCGATCCAGTGATCCGCTCCAGCAGCCTGGCCTACACCAACGGTCCGTTGTGGCTGGCGGTGACCTGGCAGGATCACGAAGACTGGGCGGCGTTTAAATCCGGAGCGATGGATACTTCGGACGCTGAAAGTTTCCGTGTCGCAGGCCGTTACATCATGGATATGGGTGATGGCGTGAGTATTCAGCTTGCCGCCATGTGGGAAGACGTTGAGCACGAATTCAATGGCGTGACCAGTGTCGATAAGGCAATGAGCGCGTTCGGATACTCCAACTTCAGCTCGTACAACCTGATGTTCAAAGGAGAGAACGATGCGAATGTGAAGGCGCAGAAGACTCTTGGCTTGATTCGCGACCTGTTTCCAAAGTGCTTCAACGAAGATACTGGGGTTGCTGCCAGCACTGATGACAACTGTCCCACCGGTTTCGGAGACATGAACCAGCAGGATGCCGACAGTGTGGCGTACTACACCTTCCGTATGCCTACGGAAGATAATCCTACGACGCCCCTTGACGAGAGCAACCCAGATGCCAACACAGATCATGACAAAGGCAATGCAGGCACCCAGCTTACGGAGATCGATGATGACACCGGTACTATGGGCAACCAAAACATCCTGACTAGGTTGCAGGCTGCATCTACCACTGACTCTACCGATACAGCCGCTATTACTGCTGCGGCGAACGCCAAGCATGCCTACGACAGCATAGTCGCAGAGGCTGAGAAGCGTGCTAGAGCAGCGCACGGTGCAGGCGGCAACGTCAAGATCGAGCGCGACGCTTGGATGGTGTCCGGCAAGATCAAATTCGGTGGCCCCGTGGACTTCCGCTTCTCCTATGCAGATGCGGATGACCTGGAGGTCTCCTGTTCAGGTTGCTCCGGCGACTGGGACCAGTCCGGTGGCGATGCGTGGAACGTAGGTATCTTCTACACCATGCCGGGTGGCACCGAACTGCGTATGACCTATTCCGAAGTCAATAGCGATGACAACGTAGGCTATGGACAGAGTATTCCCGGAACGGGAGTAGGTAATCCTGGCAACGAAATCGAGATGTTCGCATTAGGTATCGTGCACTGGTTTGACTAATTCAGTCTGACTAAGCACACCAAATAAGCAGGCGCTCTTCGGGGCGCCTGTTTTATTCTGTGGTTCTTCGAATCAGTTCTATAACTCTGTAGCCAATATAATGCGAGTCAGAGATTTCGCCGCTGTTGCGAGCGGGAACGACACATGCCTGAGAATCCACGAATCCTTCTGATCGGAGGCGGCAATATGGGCCGCTCGCTGGTGGGCGGCTTGATCCGTTCCGGTTGGGAAGCCGGCGACATCACGGTCTCCGATCCCGACCCGCAGTCCCATCAGGCGCTGGCCGCCAATTTCGGCCTGATGCAGTTGTACTACGAGAACTCGCTGGCCTACTCCCGGGCTTCCGCGGATGTCGTGCTGTTTGCGACCAAGCCCGACAAGTTACCGACGACCGCCACCGAACTGGCGCCTTGGATGGTCACGGACAACCCGTTGCTGATAACCATCGCGGCCGGTGTGCGCGCGGACGATTTGGCACGTTGGACAGGGGGACATTGCCCGGTGGTGCGCGTCATGCCGAACACGCCGGCATTGGTCGGTGCCGGAATGAGCGCCCTGTATGCACAAGAAAATGTTTCTGATGCCCAGCGTGCACTCGCGGCTAGGATCATGGAGAGTGTCGGGAAGGTCCTCTGGGTACAGGACGAGGCCCTGATGGATGCCGCAACCGCGGTTTCGGGCAGCGGGCCTGCCTATTTCTTCTTGTTCATGCAGGCGATGGTAGAGGGGGCATGCCGCATGGGTCTGGACGAAGCGCAGGCGCGCCTGCTGGTGCTGGAGACGGCTCGCGGAGCACAGGAACTGGCGAGCGCCTCGGAGGACTCCCTGCAGGAGCTTTGCCAAAAGGTGACGTCCAAGGGCGGGACAACCGCGGCCGCTTTGGGCGTGCTGGAAGGGGCAGGCTTTGAGGCTTTGATTCTCAATGCGCTTGAGGCGGCGCGCCAACGAGCTGAAGAACTGGGAGACGAAAACGGTCGAGCCTGATATGGAAGCCCTGATCCAGTTCCTGCTGACCTTGTATCTGTACGGGATCCTGATTCGGTTGCTGCTCACGTTTCACCAAGCGGACTTCTACAATCCGATTTCGCAAGTTCTGGCACGGGTGACCGATCCGGTGTACCAGCCGGTTCGGCGCGTCATACCGTCGGCTCGAGGTTGGGATCTCGCCCTGCTTACGATCGCATTGATTCTGAAATTGATCAGTCTCTATGTCGGCGGGGCCATGCAATCGGGGGCCTCGATCCTGGGCCTGGTACTGTTCGCGCTGACCCAGATCGGCGGGATGATGCTGAACATCTACCTGATTTCCCTGATCGCGGTGGTGATTGCCAGTTGGGTGCAGTTGTCGGCTGGCGCAGATCAATTCCTAAGCCTGGTGCGCAGTCTGACGGCTCCGATGCTCATGCGGATTCGCGGGGTGCTGCCGGATACGGGAATACTGGATCTGTCGCCTATGGTCGCCCTGTTCGGGCTGTATTTTCTGCAGAGCGGGTTGTACCAGGTCGGTCGATGGGGGCTTGGGATCTAAGGTGCTGACGGAAATGCCAAAAGAAGGTCGGTAGCAATGGCTCGCAAGCCGAAAACCGTCATTGTCGGAGGGGGAACCTCTGGTTTGGCTGCAGCATACACTTTGCGCAGCAAGTACGGAAACAAGCTGGAAGTTGTTGTGCTGGAGGCCGCTGATCGCGCTGGAGGCCGTATTGCGGGGGAAGAAATTGATGGCTTTTCCATCCATACCGGTGCATCAGTTTTCCACGAATCATTTGAAACAGTTCGAAACTTAGCCGAAAGCCTCGGTGTCCCCTTGGAGATGAGTCCCCGCAAAAAAGGGGGGCACATCTACCGCGATGGGAAACTTTGGGGCATCTATTCGAACGGTTCACTGAAACAGATGATGACAACCGTTCAGACCATCCTTTCTTTCCGGCTGTTAACGCCAAAAGCCATGTGGCAATCCATGCGGCTTATCATGATGCTGAAGGCCCGGAGCAAAGACATCAGGTTCCAGGATCATTCAAAGATGTTGGATTTGGATACTCGCGAGAGTTTCGCCGAGTTCATGGAGGCGAATTCTTTGACTGAGTATCTGGAGCAAGCCGGAGAGGCAGACATCAACTGCTTTACAGCTGGTTTCTCCGAGCAGGTTGGTGCTGCTTACGGCATGTCGCTACTTTGGCTTTGGACCTTGAACCAATCCGAACGCCCGTGCTTACCCGAGGGAGGAGTTGGAGAATTTGCCAGCGCACTCGTCGGGGCATGCGCGGGAGATATCAGACTGTCTACGCCCGTTCAACGCATTGTCCTTGAAGAAGGAACTGTCAAAAGCGTAATCGTGGATGGAGGGGAGATAGGAGAGATTGAAGCAGACGCCGTAATCTGCGCAACTCCAGCTACGAAAGCGATCGAAATCATTCCCGATCTCCCTTCCGAAGTTAAGCGTGTTCTGACCCGGATCACGTATTCCTCCTGCATCAACATGGCAATCGGACTTGATGAGGATATCCTTCCCGAAGGATCTCATGCTGCCATTTTCCCCCCGGATTCCGGGACTTTCCTGACTTTCGTCAGCAATTTGGCCTCAATGGCCCCTGGCGCGGCACCGGAAGGCAAATCCCTGGTGTATGCGCTGGTGATCGGGGAACACGCCCAAAAGCTTTTCACCTTGAGTGACGCCGAGATCGCAGACAAGATCATCGAAGAAATACGCAAATACCTCCCTGCCATGCCCGATAAACCCCTGTTCACTCGTGTTTATCGCTGGCCTGAGGCGCTGTGCTTGGCTCCCGGGGGCATGCTGCGGGAGATATACGAAATGCGCCAACACCAACTGGCTGACCTGAAAGGCCTGTTCCTTGCCGGCGACTACATGCGAATGCCTTCGTGCAACGGAGCCCTACTGAGCGGGGTGGACGCTGCCGAGGAATGCGCCTCTTTCGTCTTTCGGGACGCGGTCTGATTCGCGACAGATAACGGGCGCTGATTGGCTACGCGAGTCCGTGGAGCCAATTGAAGAACAACTGCCGGGAGACATCCTTCCATGAGTGGCGCATTTCCTGCGTGAGCGCTTCTTCTGGAAATTCCTCGATCAATCCCGCATCTCCGTTTTTCGCTAAGGCACTTTCGCGGAAGGTCGTCGCAAGGTCGGTTGCCGAATCATTGAATGTGTTGTCCGGCAGGGGCGGGTAGTCCTCACGCTCTTTGCTCAGGTAGCGCAGGACCTCGCGCTTGTACTCTTTCAGCAGGCTGACGGCTTCGTATTCGGGATGCCCCTGGAAATAGAGCCGACGATTGTCCGGCTCCACGGCCATCTGCACGCCAGGTACGGGTCCCGTAACCAGAACCTGCACGCCGTGTTCTCGAAGGTTCTCTTCCGGAACGTCATTGAAGCGTGAATGCGGCATCTCGAAATGGTTCGGAAGATTGGCGACCAGGGGGTGGTCGGGCTCGCAGACCGAATGATCGAAGATGCCCCAGCGCTTGTGCGGCAGGTGGCGGCGGGCGACGCCATGAAAAATCAAGGCAGAAGCATGGGCGGCCAAACAGGAGCAGACCACCGGCAGGCGGCGATCGTCGGCCTGTTTCAACACACCGGCCAGACCACTCCAAAAGGGTTCGCTCGTCAAGTCGGGCTTGGTGACGTTGGCTCCGGTAATAATCAAGGCATCTAAGTCCGTGTTGCCAATTTCCGCGCAGTTCCGGTAGTACTGTTGGAGATGTTCGCGACCCTCGTCTTCACGGGGGACACCTTCGATCGTGAATAGATGTGCGGCGCAGTAGCGTTCCTCGTGGCTGTCCAGAAGCCCTAGGAACTGCCGCTCGGTCGCGGCCAGTGCGCGATCAGGCATCATGTTGAGCAAGCCGATATCCAGCCGAGCCGCATGCTCCGGAGCCTGTTCGGTCACCCGGGTGCCTTGTTCAGCAATCCGGTCCAGGCTGGGCAGGTCCTGCAGGCGAAGCAGGGGCATGGGGGCTAGCCCGCGCGTTCGATGGCTTGGGCGATCAGGTTGACGAAGTCATCGGCGTTCCGCACGTTGCTGACTTCGTCCATGCTGACGGTGTACCCGTATTCGGCGGCAATGCCTTGGTAGCGCTCCAGGCGGTCCCGCGACAGCCTCGGGAAAGCCCAGCGGGTGAAGTCGTCGGGATTGATGTCTTGGAAATCACGCAAGTCGTACTCGGCCATGAAATCCTCGATCGCCCGATCCAGGAAGGCCTCCGGGTAGTAGAGGGGTTTGGGGCTTTTCGCTTGGCGCTCGCAGAGCTCCTCGATCTGCTGGTCATCGGCATGGATGTACAGGATCAGGGTGTGCTCGGCCAGCAGTTCGAACACGTCCGGCCTTTGCAATTCGCACAGGCTGCCGCCGGCATCGTTCACAAGATGCGGATAGCCGTAGATTTTCTGTCCTTTTCGGATGAAATCCGGGACATCCTGCATGGCCTTGATTTCAGCTTCGTGATGGAGCCGCAAGCGGTTTTTGAACTCCTTCAGCGACAGCCCGCCAAGCCCGGAATTTCCGGGTTTGCCGAGAAAGGTCGAGACCGGCTCCAGGTTGCCGACGGTGAGATTGTTGGAGATGTAGATGGAGTCCGAGCGCAGCAGGTCCGCTAGGAATGGCACTTCCATCATCTTCGACTTGAGGTTGTCGAGGATGTTCTCGCTGAGATAGCGGGTACCAATCCGGTAGTCCCCGGAATAGTGGAACCACTGCGTCTTGTCCAGCCGCTCGGAAAGCCGGGTCTTGCCCACGCCGGACATGCCGAGCAAGGTGACGGCCTTGTGCGGAAGGGCGCGGAATTCGGCGGCGGTCAGGCGCATCGGAGTAGGGGAACGGGCGGTTCCAGGCTCAGAGGGACGGCGAACGGACGACCATCAGCTTGTCGACCTGCATGTCCTCGTAGGTGTAGGGGATACCGCCCACGCCGTGGCCGGATTGCTTGAGACCGGCAAAAGGCATCCAGTCGACCCGGAACGCGGTGTGGTTGTTGATCATCACCGCGGCAGCTTCCAACTGGTGGTAGCAATGCAGGGCGGTGTCGATGTTCTGGCTGAATACGGCGGCCTGGAACGAATACGGCCCGGCATTGGCCTGCGCGATGGCGGCGTCGATGTCGTCGAAGCCGTATACGCAGATTACCGGCCCGAATACCTCGTGGGCGCTGACCTTGGCATCGGCCGGAGGGTTTAGCAGCACGGTCGGCTGGTAGGCGGTGTCCGACAGCCGCTGGCCTCCGCTGACGAGTTGCGCTCCCGCGTCCACGGCTTCCTGAACCCAGGCTTCTACCCGGTCCACTTCAGCCGGCCGGATCAGAGGACCGATCTCCGTATCGGCTTCGGTCGGATCGCCCACTTTCATGTTGTTGCCCAGTTCGGCCAGTCCTTCGGCAATGTGCTGGGCGATGGTCTGGTCGGCATAGACCCGCTGAACCGATACGCAGACCTGTCCGGCATGGTAGAACCCGCCCTTGGCCATCAGGGGCAGGGCATCGTCGATATCGGCATCTGCCGCCACGATGACCGGGGCGATGCCGCCGTGCTCCAGTGCGCAGCGTGCGCCGGGTGCCAGTTTCGAGCGCAGCATCCAGCCGACGTCACCGCTCCCGATAAAGCTGAAGAATGCCACCCGGGGATCTCCGACCATCTGCCCGGCAACCGCGTGATCGCCCAGGTTGATTGCCTGAACGTAGCCTTCGGGGAGCCCGGCCTGATGCAGCATCTCGACGAAACGCATGCAGGACAGGGGCGTGTCGAGCGCCGGCTTGATGATGGCGGGGCAGCCGGAGGCGAGAGCGGGGCCGACTTGGTGCACGATCAAATTGAGTGGGTGGTTGAATGCGGAGAACGCCAGCACTACGCCGATCGGATACTTGCGGGTCAGCGCCATGTGGTGGGCCGACGCGGCATTCAGGTTCATCGGGATTTCCTGACCTGCCTCGGTGCGCATGATTTCCACGCAACTATGCATGCCGTCGATTGCCCGGGCCACTTCGACCTTGGAGTCCGGCAAGGGCTTGCCGCCTTCACGGGCCGCTTCCACGGCCAGCTCTTCGCTGCGCGCAGCCATCAACTGTGCGGTTTTCTCCAGCACTTCGATACGCTTCGCGGGCGGCAGCCAGCGCGACTTGTCCTGGTAGATCGCAAAGGCAGTCTCCAAGACCTGGTCGGCCTGATTGCTGTCGACGATATCAACCGTGGCGATGGGCGAGCGGTCCCAAGGGGCGTAGACGGTCGCCTGCTCGGCGCAGGATTTGATACTGGGAGCAAAAGCGGAGTAATGTTCCATGAGGCTAGGAGCAGTGGAAAAATCCCATTTTAAACCAAGTATTCCCGCATCTTGCGACGCGAGGCGGCCTGTGGGACAGCCCAATCAGCCTGAAAAAGAAAAGAATGCCTGTGCGCATGCCTGCGTATGGCGGGCGAATTCATCCAGGCTCAGGTTCCGAGCCTCGGCAATCTGTTCGGCGATATGGGGCAGCCACATGGGCTCATTGCGGCGAGTTCGGGGGCGCGGGCGCAGTGTGCGTGGCAATAGATAGGGCGCATCCGTTTCAATCATCAGGCGATCCAGTGGAATCTCTCCGATCAGGTCTCTGAGCGATTGCCCTCGTCGCTCGTCGCAGAACCAACCGGTGACGCCGATGTACATGCCACGCTCAAGACAGGCGTGCAGCAGTGACCGTCCCCCGGTGAAACAATGCAGGACGGCGCGCGGTGGGCGGCTGGCCACGTTATCGAAAACCTGCAGGAAATCCTCGTCCGCATCGCGGTTGTGCATGAGCACGGGCAGGCCCAATTCGCCCGCCAGTTCTAATTGTTCCGAGAAAACGGCGGCCTGTGTCTCGCGAGGCGACAGGTCCCGGTAGTAGTCCAGCCCGCACTCGCCGATGGCGATGACTTTGGGGTCTTGTTGAAGGTCACGCAGGATTTCAGCACTGCCGGAATCCCATTCACGCGCCTGGTGCGGATGCACGCCGACTGCCGCCCAGCAATCGGGATAACGCTGTGCAGCCGAAACGCATGCCCGGCTCTCGGCAAGATCTGCGCCGGCCAGCAGGAACCGGGTGACGCCGGCCTCCCGGGCTCGCTGCAGGACCTCTTCCTGATCGTTTGCGAACGACTCGTGGGTCAGGTTGCAGCAAATGTCAGTGAGCATCAAGCCTGGGATCTCCGCATTCCGCGCAGCGGCCGAGCCTCATTTCCGAAAGGGGTTTCTGGCAGGTGCGGCATAGCTGGGGATAAGTGGCATGCAGTTGGGGATCCACGGCTAGGCGATCGTCAAAGACAAAACATTCTCCCTGCCAATGGCGGTCGCCGCATTGCTCGAAATAGTTCAGGATGCCTCCGGACAACTGCCAGACTTCCGGGTGTCCCTGTTCGCGTAGCCAGGCACTGGCCAGTTCGCAGCGGATGCCGCCCGTGCAGTAGGTCACGATGGGTTTCGTGTCCGGCTCCAAGTCGCGAGCCGCTTCCTGAAAATCACGGAATTGGTGCAGAGGCAGGGTTTCGGCGGCGGCAAACTGCCCCAAGTGCGTCTCGTAGACGTTGCGCACGTCCAGTAGCCGCAGTGGGCGGCCCTCGTCTAGCCATTGGCACAGTTGCTGCGGCAGCAAGTGGGCGCCCGGCTGGCGGCGGGAGACCGGAGTGTCCACCTGGATGGGCAGGAGGGAAGGGCGGAATCGGACGATCAACTTGGAAAAAGGTGAAACGGTGATGCGACTGCGCCGGAACTGGAGTTGCTTGAACGGGCTTTCGTCCAAAAGAAGCCGCTCGATCTGGCCGATGTCATCTTCCGAGCCCGACAGGCTCAGGTTGATTCCTTCGGGGGCTAGGGTGATGTTGCCAGTCAGTTGCAGGCGTTCGCAGGCCTCAAGCAGTTGGCGACGCAGCGTCTCGTCTTCATCGAAGTCCAGGAATTGGTAGGCCGTGGTGTGGGCCAGAAGGGGCGCCATGGTCAGAACTGTTCCAAGGTGGTGAACAGGCCGACCCGAAGATCCTTCGCAGTGTAGATGTCGCGGCCGTCCACTTGGACCAAGCCGTCGGCAATTCCCATCACCAGTGAACGGGTGATCAGGCGTTTGAGGTGGATGTGGTAGTGAACAACGCGGTTTTCCGGAGTCACCTGACCGGAAAACTTGACCCGGCCGACGCCCAGCGCCCGGCCTCGCCCCGGATGACCCTGCCATCCCAGGAAGAATCCCACCAACTGCCACAAGGCATCCAGACCCAAGCAGCCCGGCATCACTGGATCACCGGGAAAGTGGCATTGGAAGAACCAGAGGTCGGGGCGAATGTCCAATTCCGCCCGCAGTTCACCTTTCCCGTAGGCACCGCCTTGTTCGCTAATATGCGTGATGCGGTCCAGCATCAGCATGTTCGGACTCGGCAACTGGGCGTTGCCTTCGCCGAACATCTCGCCGCGCGCGCAACGCAGGAGCTCCTCGTAGGAGAAATTTTGAGGTGAACCCATGGGATGGAAACCGGGTAGTAAGCCTGCAGACTATTCTATAGAGTGCCGATGAAGAGAAATCAGGCTGGTTCGACATCGGCCTGGGCATCGAGCCGCATCCGCCCTAGGGCAAGCCGCAATTCACCGAACGTCTGCGTCGGGATGACTTGGGTATCGTCAATCACCGCCTCGAAAAGATTCAAGTTGGAGCCGTGCAGAAGGATTGGGTGACCTTCCGGGACGGCGCGGCGGAGTTTGCGCAACTCATTCGGGAGCAAAGGATCATCGACCGGGTAGGCGGCGATGGCGGTGCACAGGGCCCGGCTACGTTCCGCCGCATACGCGATCTCGTCGGCAGACAACCCGGCGCCAAGGAAGATCGGCTGCCATCCGTAGGCTCGGGTCGCCACGGCCAAGCGAAGCAGCGGAAGTTCGTCTGTTCCGGACAATCCGCCGGCCACGACCACGCGGAAGGCGGAGCCGGTTCCCGGGCGGATGGCATAGTTCAGCAAGTGACTACGGATTACGCCTTCGGCCATGTGCTTTTGAGCCATGCGCAGGGTTCCATTGCGGCATTCGTCTTGCATGTGCTGGATCAGCGGTGCAATCAGGTCTTCCTGCATGAACAACTCGACTAGGTTCTTCTCGGCGTCACTCAGGGTTTCGGCCAGTTGTTCCGGGTCCATCCTGTCGATTGCCTCGAGACATCGGTCGAAATATTCCATGACCGCGTCCGTGCGTGGGCGCGAGGAACCAAGGGAAGGCACCAGAACTGCCGCCTGCTCATCTCCTTCCACCATGGCTTGGAGTTCGGCAGTGGACGACCGCGCGATGTCGCCGATACGTCGTCCGGCATCGGTGGCGCGAGCCAGCAGGCGCAGGCGCTCGATGTCCTCGTCCCGGTACAACCGTCGCTGGTTTTGAGTGCGCATCGGCTCGACTGCGTGATAGCGACGCTCCCAGGCGCGAATCAACTCGACGCTCAGGCCCGAGCGGCGCGCGGCGACTTGGATGGGATGAAGCGGCAATTCGGCCATGTCGAGTTATCCACCTTTTGTTCAGGAAAATTCCGGGTAATTCGGTGTTTCGTACAGCCATTGTACTGGATGCCTTCCCGTCGGCCAACCAGTAGGTTGAAATATTTGTGATAGATTAGCCTCAAAAGAATCGTGTCCCCACGATTGTCAGAATTACTTAGGAGGAGTCGTGAAAAAACTGTTTATCAATCTACGCTATTTCCTCGCGCCGCTGCTGATCCTGTCGGCACTGTTCGGGGTCTTGGCAGGCGGCCCGTGGGTCTGGACCGGAATCGCCCTGATGGGCATCGGCATTCTGGTTGATACCACCACGCCACAACGCACCATGGGTGCGGGGTTTGACGAAGAGGGTAACACCTATGGCATTCCCGCCCTTCAGAACGGTGTCATGTACAGCATGCTGGGCGTTTTCGTCCTATTGCAGTTGGCGATCTGCTGGCGCATCTACCAATATGTAAATGGTGTCCCGATGGGGACCGGCACTTTCCTGGGCCTGTCCTATCAGGAAGGGATTACCGGGATGCAGTTGGTCGGGGCGGTCGTTTCGACTGGCATCTTTGCCGGCATCGGCATCATCTACGGGCACGAGTTGGCGCACACCAAGGGCTTCAGCTTCGTGATTGCACGCTGGATGATGGGTTTGTCCGGTTCATCCCATTTCTGCTATGCGCATGTGTACAACCACCATCTGGAACTGGGTTGCGAGGATGATCCCGCAACTTCGCCGCGCGGACGCAGTCTGTACGCTCATTTCCCGAAATCCTATTTCGGCCAGAGCAAATTCCTGTATTCGATGGAGAAGCATCGCCTAGAGCGTCTGGGCGTGCCGTTCCTGTCTTGGCAGAACCGCTGGATCCGTGGCTATGCAATGAGTTTGCCGACGCTCTTCCTGTTCTGGATGGCAGGCGGCTGGCTCGGCATCTGCGCCATGCTGCTGATCTGGATGATCTCGAACTTCGAGCTGGAAGCGCTCAACTATCTGGAGCACTATGGGCTGATTCGCGAGAAAGGCCAGCCCATCGACTATCGCCATAGCTGGGATAACAGCACGGCGTTCACCAGCTGGTTCTTCATCGAGATTGGCCGTCAGGCAGACCACCACGACCGTGGTGAAACTCACTTCTGGGAGCTCGACGAGGTCGGGGCGCCAAATACGGGGATGGGGTATTTCACCCTGTTCGCACTGGCGCTGATCCCACCGGCATTCCATGCTCTCATGGAAATTGAGTTGAAGAAGTGGGACGACAACGAAGCCTCTGAAGGCGAGTTGGAAGTCTCCCGGGCGATCAACAAGGTTGCAGGCTACGCATAAGGTCTGAAACCCTCGTTACACAAGAGCGCCCCCTTTTCAGGGGGCGCTTTTTTTGGCAGACCCTCCGTACAATAAGGGATTATGAGTGAATTCGGGCAAACCCGTCGGCTGGAAGACCGGTTGATCGATGATGCCGCGACCGCAGGGCAGTCGGCACAGCAGCAGCGTCGGTTGACGCTGGAGAAGGAGTTGCGCCGCCCGGATCTCAAGGATTCGGAACGTCTTGACGCACAATTGGAACTTTCCCAGGTTCTGCTTGATCTCGGCGAGTCTGAGACGGCTTTTTCGATGGCCCGGGAGGTACTGGATGCGGGTGTTCGGACGGAACGCTACGAAGAGGCGGCCTCGGCCTGCCAGGTCATGTACCTGAGCGAACAGCCGGAGTCTACGTCAGCCTTGGGACACGGCCTTTGGCTTGCGCTGGCTTGCCCCATGGATCCGGATCTGACTTGGCAGCTGTTCCGCCATTTGGTCGAGGAGACTCCGGCTCATTCCGATGGTGCGGCCGTGGCTGCGATGCTGGCTTATTTCCTCATGGACAAGCGTGCAACCGGAGCGGAGCGCGATCGCCTGGTCTTCTTGGCCCGGCAACAGGTGGCGGAAGTGGCTGAGCGCCACCGTGGCATCACTGACGAAGAGGCGATCGGGATCTGGGTGCAAATGCATGATCTGGATGATGTAGATCTATTGCTGGAACGAATGGCACGCATCCTCGACACGATCACGCCAGACTGGTGGTTCGACCGGGAGGCGGTACGCGCCCGGTTCTCCCCCGATTGATTCCAACCGGTACGGGGTCATGGCATCCGCTGACGATCCTTATGCACGCCGCATCATCCACATTGACATGGATGCGTTCTATGCGGCAGTCGAGATGCGCGAGGATCCTTCGCTACGAGGTCGGCCTCTGGTAGTCGGTGGTGATCCGGAACGGCGGGGCACGGTGGCGACATGCAATTACGAAGCCCGAGCCTATGGCATTCACTCGGCAATGGCGAGCCGGACTGCCAAGAAACGATGCCCGGAAGTAATCTTCATCCGGCCGCGGTTCGACCTGTACCGTGCAGTGTCGGCCGAAATACGTGAAATCTTCCTCCAGTACACTCCCAAGGTCGAGCCCTTGTCCTTGGATGAGGCGTACCTAGACGTGACTGGCTGCCGTCTATTCGGCGGAATCGCCACCGACATTGCGCGCGATATCAAGCGTCGTATCCTGGAGAAAACTCGATTGACCGGTTCGGCCGGCGTCTCATACAACAAGTTCCTCGCCAAGATCGCTTCGGACATGAACAAGCCGGACGGCTTGACCGTGGTGCGCCCGGAGGATGGTCCGAAGCTGGTGGCTTGCCTGCCGATCCGAAAATTCTTCGGGATCGGGCCGGTCACAGCGGCACGAATGAAGGAATTGGGAATCGAAACCGGAGCCGATCTCAGGGAGTGGCCGCTGGAGCGGCTCCAGCCTTTGTTCGGGAAGCATGCCGAGTACTACTACCAAGCGGCACGGGGCGTGGATCTGCGTGAAGTAGAGCCGGACCGGCCGCGCAAGTCACTGGGTTCGGAAACGACATTCGTGCAGGACATTCAGGATCTGGAAGAAATGCTGAATGCGCTCAAGTTGCGGGCACGCGAGGTGGCGCTGGATTTGCAGGAAAAGCAACTAACCGGAAAAACTGTCACGGTGAAAGTCAAGTTCAGCGATTTCACGCAGGTTACTCGGAGCCATTCGTTTGATCAACCGTTGACTTCGTACCGGCAGATGGTGGCTATCCTGCCGGATTTGCTGCGCCGGGCCACGGAGTCAGGCCGTGCAGTGCGCCTGCTTGGAGTGACAGTCTCGAACTTGACGCCGCATTCCGACGAGAAGGAACCGATTCAACGCAGTCTGCTGTAAGAAATGTGCCTCTTTTTCTGAGATTCTATTTGGGTGGATGTTTTTGTGGTGCAGTTCTTTAATCTGGTTTTCTGCCAGATAAAAAATTGTAAGTGAACACGTCTTCCTTCAACCCTAGGCTGTAGTTCACAGCAGCTTCTGCAGATTCCAAGATCGCCCCGCTTGGCCAACCGGATGGGGGAATCAGAAATGTGTACAGTTGCCATTGCTTCCGGATCTTTTCCGTGGAAGGCAATACTTCGGAGGAAAGGTCTTGGCACTCAATTTGATCGAATCCCGCTTCCTCAAGGGCCGCGGCCACGTCGGGCCACGAAGCTACGGGTGGCAGGTACCAGCCCTGTTCCACATTAGTCTTATATGCTTCCCGTGTTTCGGACATTGGCGCACCTTGCGTCAGGATATCCACAGCCTGCCACCGTCCTCCAGGCTTGAGCACGCGGTGCACACCCTGCAAGTAGGCTAGCTTATCTGGAGCATAGCAGAAAGAGTTGTGGTTCAGGACTGAATTGAAACTTGCATCGGGGAATGGGAAATCCATAAAATCCCCGTAATGGAACTCGGTCAGGTGACCGACTCCGCGCTGCCGTGCATGTTCTTCTGCGACCTCGATATGGGGCTCGCAATTAGTCAGCCCGATAACGTGGACGCCATATGTTTCAGCCAGCATGATCGCCGTGCCTCCCACACCACAGCCCGCATCCAGCATGCGCCGTCCCGGTTGGAGGTCGCACCCTTGAACCAGGGTGAGTTCGGCGCGTAGCAGAGCTTCCTCGTCGGTTGTCGTGTCCGGCCCCCAAAGGCCATAGTGATAGGCCAACAGGTCTCCAGCGCGCTTGACCATGAAATCGGTCGATTCGGCGTAATAAGCGGAGACCGAAGATTCTTTTTCCTGATTCGTGTCTTGGGTAGGCTGAGTCTTACTCATGATGACATTTGACCGATTGCTGAAGCCGGAGCCGCGCAGAATAATGTGGTTTTGCGTAAAAAATGAGTATATCACTGACAAAAGCCTTTATTCTTTGGCTACAGTTCGGCTTTACCCTGGCAAATGAGGGTCTGCGTTGTCGATCAAATACACAGGTTCAGTTACAAATTGAAACCAAGGCGTGAACATAGAACAAAAAATGTTTGTGCTTGACACGGCTACTTCGTCGTAGACAATTGTCTATATATCATTGCAATAACCTGAGCGAGGAGGTTGCTATGAATGGAGGTGGGGTGGACACAGGCGCTCTAGGCACTGGAACGGTTGAAGTAGGAAGAATTGAACCATCAATTCGGCACGCCCTGCTGTACTTCCTGTCCCTTGTGGCTTTTCCACTTACCGCTTGCGCCGCGATGTACGGTGGCTGGTGGCTCATGGGTCCGATTGCTTACCTGATCATTGTGGAAAGCCTCGATGGCGCATTCGGGCAGGAAGAGCGGAACATGGACCCAACCCAGACGTCCGAAAGGCAATTGTTCTGGTATGAGTTGACCGTCTTGCTATGGGCGATATTCTGGCCGGTGACGCTGGTATTTTCACTCTGGCAGATTCTTGTTGTTGGCCATCTGGCCGTTTGGGAAATTGTGATACTGGTGATGGGGCTGGCAAATATCGGCCAGGTGGTCTTCATTGTCGGTCATGAATTGGTCCATCGACGTATCGCGTGGCAGCGTTGGCTTGGTGAGTTCTTGCTGGCCTCCGCTTCCTATCCACATTACGCGACAGAACACATCTATGTTCATCACGCTCTCGTTAGCACTCCTGGAGACCCTGGGTCCGCTCCCAAGGGTGTAAGTTTCTGGCAACATATCCCGAGAGATTTGAAGTGTAGCCTCACCGAGGCTTGGCGATTCGCACGTCAGCGGCTGGCGCGCCGACGTCTGCCGGTGTGGCATTACACCAACCCGTTTTGGCGGTATGCTTTTGAGACCGCGGTGTGGTATGCATTGATCTATTGGATGGGTGGCCCGTGGGCGGTGCTGGTTTTCGCCGTGGTTTGCCTCAGCATGATCCTTTCGATGAAGGTCATCAATTATGTCCAGCACTACGGATTGCAGCGCATCCGTCTACTTAATGGCCGGTATGAGAAAGTGCTGCCACGGCATTCTTGGACTGCTTCCAGCAGATTCACGAATTGGATTTTTTACAACATGCAGCGCCATGCTGATCATCACATGGAGGCAAACCGGCATTATCCGGTGCTGCAACACTATGGCAAGGACGAATCGCCTAAACTCCCGGGCAACTATCTGAAAATGGCTGGCCTAGCCCTTTCCGCCCGACGTTGGTTCAAGACGATGGATCCGCTGGTCGATGAATGGCGCGCGAAATTCTATCCGGAAATTAAGGACTGGCACGTTTATGACAGTCGGGCGTACGCCGGGTATCCAGACGCATTTGAGGAGATTGGCAAGATTCTTGATACCGCACCTCTTCTAGCCGAATGGATCAACCACTCACCGGAATTACTCGAAAACCTTCAGGACAGGGAATTCACCGACCTTGATCTCCCGGAGGGTTTTGGGCCCGATTCGGACTACGAGAGGGTTGCTCGCAGTGGCCTTGCGCGTTTGTACTGGACACGCGAATTCACTGTCTCCGAAATGCGGGAAAGGATCGCGGAGATCCCGATTCAAGGAACCCGAGAAGCAGTGGAAGCTGCACGGCACTGGTCAAACGACAAGGCCTTCCAGATCGGCGTGCACATGATGCGGGGTAGCTTGTCGCCGGCTGAGGCGGGTATAGCGCTGTCCAATGTCGCTGAAGCTTCGATTGCGTCCCTGCTATCAGCGGTTGACAAGGGGTTGGCCAGTCGGCACATCCGCCAGGCCGGAGACGGCGTGGCGGTGGCGGTTTTGGGAGATTTGGCCAGCAGGGAGGCAATGCTTGGCACTGAACTCCGTACGGTGATCGTTTACGAAACGAGCGGTTCTTCCGAGATGCACAACGAAGTGATGTGCTTCCGCTATCACGAGGCATTGCACTCTTTATCACACGGGAGCCTCCTGTTTGAGTCGGCTTCGAACCTCGAACAAGGGAAGACCATTTACTCTCTTGCCGATTTTAGAAAACACCACCAAACTGTCGGTTCGACTGAGGAAATGTTGGATTTGACTCGGGCGCGGTGCATCTTTGTGTCTGGCGATCCCGAGATCGGAGAGCGATTTGATGAAGCGAGACATGAAATCCTAGCCCAGGGAGCTGCGCGTGACGCCTTGATTTCCGAATTGCACGGGGTCGCTGCAGGCACAGCTGGATCCGACCTGCAGTCGATCGAAGATATGCGAGGCGGACGCCAGGATGTCGAGCGTGCTGCTCGGTTCCTGCAATTGACCCACGCGAGCGAGACTCCGGACATCTTGACCCCTGATGCGATTTCAGTTTTCCAAACTGCGGGCGCAAATGGGTTAGTCTCTTCTGAAGCTGCAACGCGGTTGGCGGAGGCTGCAAAAATGTGGCAGAACCTGCGGGGGATCTCGCGGTTGACCATGCAAGACGGACCTTTGAATGGAACAGCAAGTCCGAGTGTCGAGGAGATGATCGCTCGATCCTGCGGGATGGACGACTATAGTGAGTTGAGCGAGACAATTCACGAAACAGCATCTCGCGCTGCTGCCGATATTGCCGAATTGACTACGTAATCTGAATTATATGCCCGGGTTCCGGCACCCCGCTGATAGGTAGGCATTGGGGGCGATTGACGGACATCCCATCCGTGAATCTCGCAAACCTTCTGACATGAAATCTACTCTAAACGAAACCTTGCCGCAAAGTTGCTTCGGGGCCAGTGCAGAGTCAAATGAGCATCGCGACCTATCTGCGCGAACATGGTGCTAGGCAACGAACATGAATGAGAATGCAAGCAAGAAGATGGCACCGAACAAGAAATCGGGTAATGGAATTTTAAAGAGAGTCACGGCACCCGACCTTGGCGTTGTCGAATCGCCCATCCTTACGCCGCATATAGAATTTCGCAAGATCGACGACGGGCAGGTGCTGCTGGTTTCCGAGTTGTTCAGCACTTTGCTTCGCGAACCGATTTATTCTGGCCTACTACCGCTTTTCGACGGTTCTCGCTCACATCACGACATTACGTCCGAGCTCTCCGGCACGTATTCAGAGTCTGATGTCCAGATGGCACTGATGGCCTTGGCTTCTAGGGGCTATATCGTCTCAGGCGACTACGCTATGGAACGAGAAGAGGCAGCATTTTGGTCTTCATTGGGCGCTTCTCCTCGGTGGGCCGAGGAACGCCTTGCAGAATCTAGGGTTTCGGTTGCCGGCGATGATGGCCACATCGTTCGACAGCTTGAAGCCATGGGTGTGGCCGCGAGCACGGACCGACCAAGCCTTTCTGTCACCGTTTGCAGCGACTATCTTGATAAGCGGCATGCGGACATGAATCGGAGTCATGTCAAGTCCGGCATGCCGTGGATGTTGGTTAGGCCGAAAGGCATCCATCCTCTGTTTGGGCCGATTTTTCGGCCAGCGGAACAGGGCCCCTGTTGGGATTGTCTCGCATATCGTCTTCGAGGCCACGAGGAGGTCCACAATTTTTTGCGCAACTTTGGCGGTGAGGATGCTGCGTTCCTGCCTAATGTCGCCCAGCCTGCCATTTTGGATTCGGTATATCGTCTCGTCGCGGTCGAGATTGCCAAATGGCTGGTTTTCGAGGAACTGGCGCCGCTCCACGAACAGGCTATCTCGATGGACACTGCCCGTCTGAAGAGTGAATATCATCAGGTTATGCGACGCCCGCAGTGTTTCGCGTGCGGTGACGAGATGTTATATCGTGCCGACCGGGCGCCAATCCCGATACAACTGAAACCGAGCCCGAAGAGCATTCGGAACAGTGGCGGTGTGCATTCGGTATCTCCAGAGGAGACTCTTGCTAAGTACCGGCATCTGATCAGTTCTATCAGCGGTGTCGTGTCGTGGCTTTCGCGTACCACGGAAAAATCCGATTCTTGGTTGCACGTCTACTGGGCTGGAAGCAATTTCGCGTTAAGAAATAGCAAGTTGAGTTCGTTGCGTCGCAGTTTGAGGAGCAAAAGTGCAGGCAAGGGAAGCACTCCACAGCAATCCGAGGCGAGTGCGCTCTGTGAGGCAATTGAGCGTTATTCCTGCGCATTTCATGGCGATGAGATCCGCTGCAGGAAGCGGCTTGAGGATTTTAGCGAGACCGAAGTGATCCACCCGAATAACATACAGTTGTTCAGTGATTGGCAGTTGGATCACGCAGATCAAATCAATGGCCATGGTCATCCCTACAATTTTGTGCCGCCCCGTTTCGACTCGTGTGCAGAGATAGAGTGGTCTCCCGTGTGGTCATTGACACAAGACCGACACCGATACCTGCCGACACCAATGCTTTACAGCGTGTGGGCTGATCAAAACGGGACACCAATTCTGAAGGCGGATTCCAACGGTTGTGCCGCCGGAAACACACTCGAAGAGGCGATTCTGCAAGGATTTTTTGAGCTGGTTGAACGTGATGCCTTCTCAATTTGGTGGTACAACCGACTGCGCCTGCCTGGGGTGGATTTGGAAAGTTTCGAGGATGACTATCTTGCAGCCGCGCCCGACTTCTACCGCGGCTTCAACCGCGAAATGTGGCTGCTGGACGTAACCAATGATCTTGGCATTCCCGCCTTTGTCGCCGTCTCGCGCCGGACTGACAAGGAAGAGGAAGACATTATTTACGGGGCTGGGGCGCATGTGGACCCACACATTGCGGCCTTGCGTGCGGTGTGTGAGCTGAACCAATTCCTGAACTGGGTTCAGGGGTCGAAGAGGGGCGGTTGCGGTCACGATGTCGACGAGCCACTGTGCCTGTGGTGGTGGAAGAATGGCAAGCTGTCAGATCTCCCGTATCTGACGCCGGATCCTGATGCCACACTGCGCGGCAAGTTGGATTACCCTGTTCCCGATACAGCAGACATGAGGGATGATGTAGAACGATGCCGCGCCTTGATCGAATCTAAAGGCATGGAATTATTGGTGCTAGACTTGACCCGGCCCGATATCGGCATGCCTGTGGCACGAGTCATTGTGCCGGGTCTGCGCCACTTCTGGGAGCGCTTCGCACCTGGGCGTCTATTCGATGTGCCGGTCGAAATGGGGTGGCGCGACGACTCGATTTCAGAGGCTGACCTGAACCCCGTCCCAGTTATTGCTTGAATGATTACCACGAGGAACTGCCAGCCATGAGCCTTGAAGATCAATGGATCGCGACAGAGAAACGCCTCCTTCACGAGGCGGATTCCATGGCGGAATTTCTGCAGCAACTCAGAAGCCGCATTTCTCCTCAACTAATTGGAGATCGAGCATGGGAAATTACTCTTGAACATGCTCAAAATCTGCCTGTAACCGTAGCGGCCTTGCCTTTCGGGTTTGAACTGCCTCTGCATGATTCCCGGGCAATAGCGGATTTTGGCATTTCGGTTATTGGCGGAGGTCAATCCGCGACGTTTCTTGAGGAAAAGGGGAAAGCCGAAGGTGCGGACTCGTCTTCAGCAAACGTTGCCTGGTTGCTCAGTGAGACGGAGTCGGAAGAATCCACACTTCGCCGTATTGTTGGTCGGAAGCTGATGCTCGAATACGATATTGATGTAGAGTCGCATGCTCCATTTCCAGCGCCGGGGATATTCTTGTACCCAGACAAAGACGTGCTGGTTGGCGGTGGTGGTGATCAACAACTTCGGGATCTCTTTACCGTGGTTGATGCGGTGGCTTATTCGGCCAACCTGGACCTGAGTGCTGAAGAACGTCGACAGATCGAGAGCGTGTATCTGGCCACGAAGCCAGACACATGGATTCAGGCCGTTGGAGGCTTTCCGGAAAGAGAAGGGGGAATTAGGTTATCGGTGATGGGATTTAAGAAGGCGAACGAAGTCGTGTCTTTTTTGGAGCGTATTGGATGGCCGGGGGAATGCTCGGCGGTCGCCGCAAGCGCTTCGCCCCTTGAAGAACGTGATGCTTTCACCTACATGGGAGTCCATCTTGACGTGAGAGCGAACGGCGTGGGGGAGACTCTCGGACTGAATTTCTATGCGCGAGAGGGAGAATGGCTGAAAGATATCCAGCATTGGACTCCCCTCATTGATGGTATACGTGAGGCGGGTGTTGCTGTTCCGGAGAAGCTGACAGAATTGGTGAAATGGGCATCGGGGTCGGAACCTTTGTCCGGCAAGTCAGGCCAATTCGTGCTGATGCGGGGCATACACCATTTCAAACTCACGCTGGTTCACGACAGAGTCGAGAAAGTCAAAGGCTACATTTTTCTACTGGTATTTGCTTGGCCGCTGACCGCAAATCTCTCCAAGTAATTTAGAGGGGCCTTTTCGTGATAAGCGGGTTCTTCGCTTCTTTTTTTGCATGTTCGCAGGGACCCCACATCCGCGCCAGTGATGAGTAGCCTTTGAGAATGGTCATCCCTATGCGGAGGGGTGACTGAGCGTTGTTGGGGTCGGTTCAGTAGAGCGGGGACGCCGGTCCAAAGCCATTAGCAGGGTAGGAAGGAGCAGAAAATCTGCAACCAATGCAAATGTAATGATCATTGCGATGAGTAGCCCGACCTGTACGTTCGGGACGAATGGGGACAGAACTAAAGTCAGGAAGCCAGCCACCAGCACAGCCGAGGTCGTGACCAACGCTCGTCCGACTCTCCGAAAGGCGTAGCGTACCGCGTCTTCAGTTGTGGAGTTGTATTTTCGGCGCGCTTTGAGATATTTGCTGAGGAAGTACACCGTGTCATCCACCACAATGCCGATGGTCATGGCCATGACAACCGACAATATGAGCCCAACTTCTCCTACGGTCAGTGCCCAAACACCGAATCCCATTGCACTAGGAACGAGATTTGGCACTAAGCTCACAAGGCCAAGCCGGAATGAGCGGAGGGCGATAATGAGAAGGATAGAGATGCCGATAAGTGCGAGTGTTATGCCGAGCAGCATGGCCTTGATGTTACGTAACCCAATATGCGCGAACATTAATGCAACTCCCGCACTTTCTGCCCGAGTGAAGTGGGGCGCATTGTTATTCAGCCATGCTGTCGCACGCTCGTTCAACTCCACTATTTCTTTTGAGGAAAGTGTTTTCGCTGTCACAGTCATGCGGGTGGCCGACTTGGAAACATTAATCTGGTTATTCAGGTCGAGGCCTAGAGGAAGCGAAAGTTCATAAAGCAGCAGGTACTGTGCGGCGAGATCACGACGGGCGGGCAGGTGGTAGGCGGCGGGGTCGTCACCGTGCATGCTCTTGTTGAGTTGTCGGAAAGTATCGCTAATAACCATGACATGCCGTGTTTCCGGTTGAGCCCGGTACCAGTCGGCAAAGGCTGAAAGATCTTCAAGAAAAGCAGGATCGACGATTCCTTCTGGTCCAGACGAAACAATCGAGTACTCGAGTACGGTGTTTCCGCTCAAGTGTTTGTCCATGAAGTCGACATCCTGACGCAACTCGACGCTCTCGTCGAAGAAATACACCAGGACATCGTTTAATTCGTTACGCGGAATTGCAGCCAGCAACACTAGGACAACTGCCGTCGAACCCCATAGCACATGTGTCCGATGGCGGATCACGAATTCCGCAATAGCGGCCATTACTGTATGCTTCTCCTCCCGGGCTGCTGGCGTACGCATTGGAAGCAGTGAAAGAAGAGCAGGCAGGAAGGTTACCGTGAGCAGGAATGAGGCGCCAACGCCAAATGTGACAAACATCCCGAGGTGGCGATAAGGTGGGACCTCAGAAAAATTCATGCTCAGGAATCCGAGAGCCGTAGTCAAGCTCGCAAGGAACATCGGATATAGATTGATCCTGAGGGATTCGATAATCGCGGTATTTTTCGAGTCTCCAGCCTGTAGACGCTGCATTAAAGTGACCAGTAGGTGTACGCAGCCGGCAATGGAAATCATCAGCACTATAGTTGTTGCGGGAGCTGTGGATGGCGTAAATGGCAGCCCCGCCCATCCACCTATCCCTATCGCCGCGAGAACAGAGAAAATGATGACAAGTCCTGTCGCCATGACTCCCACAATCCCCCGAATCAAGATGCCGAGAGTCAATGCCATGATGGGCATACTCACGGACAGGAAGGTTGTTTGACTGTCTAGGGTCGCATTTGAAAGTGTGTCGTTGATGATTATCGAGCCGACCAAGCGGAGGTCGATGCCAGGAAATTTCTCTTCCGCTTCGGCAGCAAGGCTGTATGCGAATTTAGCGACTTCGGAACCCTCGAATAATGAGTTTTCCTCGGACAATTGCACAGTGACGCCGACTGCGCTTACGGTACCATCCCGGGCCACGAGATTGCCGGCGAGTCGCGGTTCGGCTAGAGCCGTCTTACGAATCCGAGATCGTTCTTGCGCGCTGTTTAGTTTTTGCGGGTCTACAAGGTTGCGCACGAATAAATCGTCGCCTTTTGCAGTAGTGTGCTGGAAGTTTGCAATTGAATCGACCCGCGTTGAATATGGTGTTTGCCATGCGCGATCGGTCAGCCAGACTACAGCCGCGAGAGATTGCTCCGATGCAAAGTCACGATCTTCTGGGACCACAAGAAAGACGACACTGTCGTTTTTCCCGTAGATGTTTTCCAGAGATTCAAGCGCTTGAAATTGAGGATTGTCTTTCTCGAAGAACGCACGATAGCTTGTGGCGGTTTCGAGAAATACGTTGCCGCTGACGGCCAGCGCAGTCAGGATTAGAGAGATTATGGTGATTGGCCAACGAGCCGCGATGACCCACTTTCCGAATCGTACTTCAAACCCTTGAGAGGTGTTGTTGGGTTCGCTTGCCATGCTTGGCAAACTCTACCACAAGATATTTACTTGATTCCCGCCTTGACGGGTGGCCTTAACCAACTGACTCCTGACGAAAAAGTGTCAACACACCCAACGCCAGGAGTCAATTTGATTGACAGAAATTGCTTTAGGTCAACCTGTCTGCGTCAAAAGATGCAATATCGTTTTTAGCAGCAGCAAAGACCGGCAGCAACTGCCTCAAGCTGCTCTTCATCCAAATCTGGACCAGGCGGCAATGCAAGGTGAAGAGTAGTCAGATCGCTTTCGTGTACCTGGACATCAAAAGCTTCGGGGATTTCAATGCCGAACTCATCGGCAACAGCACCCCGAGGATCTTCCACAAGACGCTTGCGGAATTCACTATCTTCACATGCTTTCTCGGTCAAGTGAGTGCGCATTTCCTCCGCACGCTGCATGGCCGATTCCATAAATGCTCCCATGATTCCTCCTCGCTAGGTTGGGTTTAACTTACGTGTATGGAGTGTATCTTATCCCTATAGGCTTGTCAATGCGCGCGCGTGCAGGCTTCCAGGGCTTTCCTTGCGCACTGATTTCAGTGGACTTTCGAGGGTTTTTTACTCAATAAAGTATTCTGAAAAGACCTTGTGCCATACCCGTCAAAATGGCAGAGCAATAACAATTTTCACAACATGCTGTTCCTCCCTAGCAGACAGACGATGACTTTTGATAGTGGTGTGTCGGCTGTGACTATAATGAACGACCCTATATGGATAAGTATTGATGTTCAATAGTCTGTTTCTTGATGATGCTGCGGCCAGCAGGAACAAACGCCAGCAACTCGACTATTTACTAAGGGTAGCGGCTCCTCACGAGCGCGTCATCTTGGGTGGCATCGGCGTGGTTTTGTTGGTGCTTCTCGTTTGGATATTATTCGGCAGTGTTGTACGCAGCGTTACGGTCGACGGAGTTCTGCTGAAGCCAGGAATTCGCCATGAGGTTGTCTCGACCGAGCCGGGTCATTTAGTGAAGTTTATGGTGACCCCTGGGGACCAGATTGAAAAGGGAGCCCCAATTGCCCGTCAGACCGTACCGGAATTGGAGCGTGAGATTACCGCTTTACGTGACCAGATTGAGATTCTGGAGGCGGGTGTGCAGCAGGTTGGTGGCGATGGCACGAACTCGTTTCTAGCCTCGATCCAAGAAGCATTGCTGCAAATGGAGGCCCGGCGCACTGCGAAAGAAGTTATCGCCAGCCATATGAGTGGCGAAATCATGGTTTTGGATGCTGCCCCAGGAGACTATTTGCCTGCTGGGTCAGTTGTTGCCCAGCTTCGCGATCCGGAAGACAAGCCACTCCAAGCGGTGCTGCTAGTCGATCCGCGTATGGCAAAACGTCTCCGCGCTGGCATGCAGGCATCGGTCGAGATTGTGATGCCGGACAGGGCGATGCATGAAGTGAACGGAGAAATTGTCGCTGTAACCTCTGGGCCGTTTCCGAGTTGGCTTGCGGCATTTCAGTCGGAGAGCATGGATTACGCCTATCGCGTCGATATTGCTCTTGACTCCGAATCGAAACTCGCTGTGCCGGACGGCACGCCATGCCACGTACGCATCGTGCTTGGTCGGCATTCGCCTATCGCGCTGCTTAGCCTAGAGCAAATTTGATGGCTATCCTGAATGCCTTCTTCCAACCCGAAAGAACCGACTAAACTCGGTAAGTTGCAAACAAAAGAACGCGAAAAGCGGCGTGTGACCACTCCGCTTCTGTTGCAGATGCATATGACCGAATGCTCTGCCGCATGTTTGGGTAGCGTACTTGCCTATTTTGGGCGCTGGGTGCCACTGGCCGAATTGCGTGACAGGTGTGAAATCAGTCGGGATGGTTCTACAGCTGCTGGCATCAAGCGTGCGGCCCAACACTATGGTCTCGAATGTTCCGGGTGGTTCGGAAAAATCAGCCAGATCAAGCAAAGGCCACTCCCGATGATCTTATTCTGGGAATTCAACCACTTTCTGATCTTGGAAGGATATGATCGCGATTGGTACTATCTAAACGACCCAGCCACCGGACGCCGCAAGCTTTCAAGGAAGGAATTTGAAAGCGGCTTTACAGGGGTGGCTCTGCAGTTCAAACCTGGACCGGAATTCCAGCCCGGGGGCGTTCGTCCTAGCATCTTGGAACGTCTCCCGCCCTGGTTGCAAGGCACTTGGGGTGGATTGGCTTATGCGGTTGGATGCGGACTATTGCTGGCCATCCTGGCCCTCGCCACACCTGCATTACTGATCATATTCGTGGATCAAGTATTGGGGAAAAATGAGCCCTGGGGAGGGATTGTGGCCGGCGCCATGGTAAGCGCGGCCGTTCTCATCTACGGATTGACTTGGCTGAAACAGAGATGTTTGCGGCGTTTGGCTGCCCGCATCTCGATAGTTGCTTGGGATCAATGTCTGACTCGGCTACTGCAGTTGCCAATCGACTTCTTCCATCATCGGCTAGCGGGAGAACTGACAGCCCGCGTCCTGTCTGTCGACAAGATTGCCAAGACTCTTTCGAATCATTTCATCAGTCTGTTGATCGAACTCGGAATGAGCATAGTATTTTTGCTCGCCATGCTGGCGTACGAGCCGACGTTAGCGTTAATCGTCTTGGGCTTGGCTGTGCTTAATGCCGTTTTAATGCGTCTGATCTCACGCATTCGCGCCGATGCGAGCCATACCCTGCAGAGAGAGCAAAGCCTGTTGCTGGGCATCGGCACGATGATGCTGCATCACACGGATACATTACGGATGACTGCCGCGGATGATCGTTTCTTTTCCCGCTGGAGCGGCCATCAAGCCCGAGAGCTAGAAGCGCGCCAGTGCTTTTCCGAGTGGAGCCATGTTAATTCGGCTTTGCCGGGCCTATTCTTGATCTTGGGGAGTGTGGCTGTACTAGCAGTTGGTGCAACAGAGGTTATGGCTGGTGAAATGACACTCGGCATGTTGATGGGGTTTTATGTTGTGGCGGCTATGTTTTTGGAACCCGTCGGGCGTTTCGTTTCGTTTTCAGACGATCTTCAGGCACTTGAGACGGATATGCAACGTTTGGAAGACATTACGAAGGCCCCGAAGGACCCTGGGTTGGCTCAGAGGCGTGACTCGTCGGATTCCATTGCCACCCTGAATGGACGGTTGCAGTTGGCTGGACATATAGAGTTGCGCGACATCACCTTTGGCTACAACCAGGGTCGCCGCCCCTTAATCGAGAATTTTGACTTGACAATAAAACCAGGGCAGAGAGTCGCAGTGGTTGGGGCGAGCGGGTCGGGGAAATCGACATTGGCTCGCTTGGTTTCCGGTCTCTACCAGCCATGGTCCGGTGAAATTCTGTTCGACGGTTATCTCAGGCATGAAGTTCCTGACGAAGTTCTATCCCGGTCTTTATCTATGGTGGACCAGAATATCATTCTCTTTTCTGCGACAGTACGTGACAACATCACCTTATGGAATCCTGCCATTCCGGACGATATTCTGGTTAGGGCAGCCCGCGATGCCTGCATTCACGATGAGATTCTCAGCCGGCCGCATGGCTACGCGACGCAGGTCGAGGAAGACGGAGATAATTTCAGTGGCGGTCAGCGACAGCGATTGGAAATCGCGCGTGCATTGGTCGGCAACCCGACATTATTGGTTCTTGATGAAGCAACCAGCGCACTTGACGCGGCCACCGAGGATTTGGTTGACGATGCACTACGCCGCCGAGGAATTAGTTGCCTAATCGTGGCGCACCGGCTGAGTACGGTTCGGGATTGCGACCAGATTATTGTGCTCGAAAAGGGGAAGGCAGTGCAGCGTGGTACGCACGCTGAGTTGATAACGGACAAGGACGGGACCTACTACCGGCTTGTCCAGGCTGGTTAGTCCCATGGCGTCTCCGGAATTCCACTCTCTTGCCAGTTTGGCGGTTCGATCAGGATCTTTGGTGCCCTGCGCCGGAAACCTGCCGATAGACATGGACGACCCGCAAAGCATCTGGTTCATCGAGAAAGGTGCGGTTGACCTGTTTCTGGTCGAGCGTCAAGGCGGAGTGGACCAGGCATCCCCGCAACACCTGTTTCGTGCTCATTCCGGACGTCTTCTGCCGGGTGTGGTTCCGCAGGAAGGGGGCACGACTTTCGGTTTGGTTGCGAAAGGATTGCCGGACACGGTTTTGTGGCGTCTTTCGATTGCAGACTTGAGTGTAGTTCCGAACACGGAATTGGCAGAGCATGTCGATGCATGGATCACGGATATTTCTACTGAACTGTCTCGGGATGCTGGGCATCGGCCGCGACCGGACACACCTGTCGAGCCTGGCAAGATTTTTCCAGAAGTGGGCGGCACACTTTCGTCCCGGCAGGGCGTGGTGTGGGTATCGCAACTGTCTTCAGGAGCGGGATTGTTTCTGGGGCTAATCGATCCGGTCGAGGGTGATTTGCATGGCGAGCCCGCGAAGGGCACCGTACCGCTCACGCCTGCGACTTGGCTGACTTTAATGGAAAAAACGAAACTTTCCATTCGATCCTCGGAAAGTTTTGCCAAAGAGGGGCTTCTTCTGTCTGCTTTAGCGAATTTCCACGTGACAGCGTTTTCTCATGAGCGGCTCAACCGCAATCTGGCGGTTGCTGATCAGGCGAATCTGGAGCGGGACCGTGTGACTAATCGCCGCAGCGACGAAGAGCATGCCCGACGCCGTCTGTTCAACCTCTACGATCTTCCGGATGAAGAAAAGGTCGATGTGGACGGTACGGCATTGTTTGAGGTGTTGAAAGTTATAGGGGAACATGAAGGCATTGATTTCAAATGGCCCGCAAAATCGGGCGTTGTTGATTCGGCTCCTACCCTCGGCGACGTCTTGGATGCATCTGGAGTGCGCGGTCGGCAGGTGCGGCTAACTTGGGAAGAACGGTGGTGGATTGGAGACAGCGGTGCGATGTTGGCGTTTCGGGAAGCCGATGGACAGCCTGTGGCATTGCTGCCGGGTATGCTCGGGCATTATCGGGAAACGGAGATGGTCGGACGACGCGGCACTCGAGTGACTCCCGAACGTGCGAAGGCGCTTGATCTTGACGCCTGGGTTTTCTACCAGCCGCTGACGTCGGGCAAGGTCGGATTGCGAGACCTGTACCAGCTTGTTCGGAAAGGTCTAGTTGCTGATTTTTTACGCTTTGCGACAGCCGGGCTGCTTGGTGGCTTGGTCATACTGGTGCCTGCCGTAGTGGTAGGTTTCGTTGTGGATGAAGTCATTCCAACTGGTGAAATAAGTCTGCTGTATCTGGCGACAGCAACACTGGCAGCATTCGCTTTGGTTGGGGCATTACTGCATATCCTTCAGGGCATGGCGCTCATGCGCCTCGAAGGACGTGGCGCGTCTCGGCTTGAGGCTGCATTCTGGGATCGCCTGCTCCGACTGCCTTTGAGTTTCTTGCGTCGTTACCCGGCGGGCAATCTCGCCATGCGAGGCATGACGTTTCAAGCTCTCCGCGATGCTGTGCGGGCCGTGATCGCAAATGCAGTGCTGTCAATCGTTTTCCTGTTACCCGCGTTTCTCCTGATTTCCTACTACGATGAGGTGCTGGGAACTGTTACAGCTGCTTTTGGTTTTTTGTCCTTGGTTGTAACCGTGGTCTTGGGCCTGCAGCAAATCTCGCCTTATGGCCAAGTAATGCGGACCGTTCACCACATGGCGGGCCAGCTGTTTCAGTTCATCAACGGCATTTCTAAACTGCGAATTGATGATGCGGAAGGGACCGCTTTCGCGGTTCTGGCGCGTGGCTACCGCGATCAGAAACGTGCGGAATCCAAACTGGGCACCTTGGAAGATCATCTACAGGCATTTGGGGCCGCATTGCCACTGCTAGCCGGTGCGACGCTATTTCTGATGATGATGACGCCAGGTCGGGAGGGAATCGAGATCGGAGACTTCCTTGTCATTTACCTCGTGTTTATAGTGTTTCAGGCGGCGGTGGCCCGGTTGGGCGCATCGTTCAGTGCAGTCGTTGCCATCATGCCAGCATTCGATCAAATTCGCCCATTTCTATCCGAGACCCCGGAGACAAGTTCTGAGGGAGAACTTGTCGAGAGTTTGGGGGGTGAGGTCGTGTTCGACCACATCACTTTTCGATATGATCCTGAGGGTCCCCTGATTCTCGACGATGTCACAATTCGTGCCAACCCCGGCGAATTTGTCGCTATTGCTGGCGAATCGGGGGCAGGCAAGAGTACGATTTTCCGAATAGCGCTTGGCTTGGACCACCCGTCTTCCGGAGCGGTGTACTATGACGGACGCGACCTGAAGCATCTCAACCTCAAGCAAGTGCGCCGGAAGGTTGGCGCAGTCCCTCAGGACCTGCAATTGCATCCAGAGGACGTATGGGACAACATCGTTGGAGACCGGGAAGGCGTGACCAGTGATGTCGCATGGACAGCCGCCAAGGCCGCATCTGTCGACCGCGACATCATGCGGATGCCGATGGGGATGCTGACGTGCGTGGGTGGTGGCGGCCTTACGTCAGGAGGAGAAAGTCAGCGTATCGTGATTGCTCATGCGCTGATTGAAGCCCCCCGAGTTATGTTGCTCGACGAGGCGACGAATTGGCTCGACAACGATAATCAAGCCAGGGTCATGGACAACCTCGCGAGTCTACGTTCGACTCGGATTGTCATCGCTCACCGCCTTTCAACGTTGCGCCAGGCGGATCGCATTTATGTCATGCAGGCCGGGAAAGTGGTCGAAGTGGGGACCTTCGAGACATTGATGGAGGTTGGAGGGGTTTTCCGGGATCTAGTTCGCCGTCAAGTCGCCTGACGCGAGGGGATTTGCACGGCGGCAACACCTGAATCGTAAAGGTTTCTGTGCTACCCGCGCGATTGGCAGTGAGAGCGAGTCTCTGTGATAGACTTGCGCACAGCATTTTCTGACGGTTTTTTCAGCGAGATGTCTGAGCGTCTTACTCCGGCAGCACTTATTGCACTGCTGCTTGTTCTGCTGGTCGGATCCATCTATATCTCTCAAAGACCGGCACCATTTTCGGAAGGTGTCTTTTGGGAGGTGAGCAAGGACGGCGAAGTCGTCGGGCACATTCTCGGCACCCTCCATAGTAACGATGAACGCGTCACGCGGATTCCGAAACCGGTCATGGACGTGTTCACGCAATCGTCGGCCTATGCCATTGAGGCGTTTCCCGGGAGTGAATTGTGGAATCCCTACCATGGGCTTCAGAATATTCGCGGCCGCATGATGCTGCCGGGCAAGCAGACGCTTGCGGAGGTCGCTGGCGAGGAAGTGGCGCAGAAGGTATATACGATCCTCAAAAGCAATTACGTCGATGATGAGTTTGCGCGGCGCGTAAAACCGTGGGCCGCGATCCACAGCCTCGCTATTAAGTCAGAGCACCAAGGACCGATTGTGGATCAGAAGCTTCTGGATCTGGCGGTGCTGCAGGACAAAGAGTTGTATCAGATCGAGAGTCCGGAAGAGCTGCTGGCCGCATTCTATGCGATGCCGGTGGATTCACAGGTCTCATTGCTGAAAGACAAGTTGCGAGCCTTTCCAGAGATGCGCAACACCATGGAAGAGATCGTTCTGGCCTACGGGCAGGAAGACTTGCAGGCCATGATGGATTTGTCGACGGACTTTATTGATAAAGACCCGAGTAAACGGAAGCATTATGAAATGTATGTCAAGCATGCTATTGATATTCGAAGCGTTGTGATGACGCACTACATGGGCGCAGCGTTTCGCGAGGGCAATGCGTTCATTGCCGTCGGTGCCTTGCATTTGTATGGGAAGAACGGGGTGCTGGCGCTGCTTGGCCAAGAGTTTTACGGGCAATACGAAGTCAAACGAATCCTAGTCAAGTAACCCCTGGGTTTTGCTGCTACGGAACAGGCGACGAAGGCGCCTTTCGTCAACTGCGTCCGTAAACCGGGACGATGGCGCCGTTAATAGATTTGCTGGATGGATTGGCGAGATGGATGATGGCAGCGGCAAGATCCTCGGGCGGCACCCACTTTGAATGGTCGGCATTGGGCATGTCGGAGCGATTCCGGGGGGTATCAATGGTGCCGGGCAGGATGCAGTTGGCCGTGATTCCGGTTTCGGCGCATTCAAGGGCAAGCACTTCCGTCAAGGTGACCACGGCTGCTTTCGAGACACAGTAGGGGGCCATTCGCGCCCCTGGTTTACGCACGGCTCGAGCCCCCACGTTGATGATGCGGCCGAAATCAGCCTCCCGCATGATCGGTAGGGCGTACTTGCAAGCCAGCCAGGCAGTGACGGCGTTAATCTGAAACATGTCAATCCAGTCGCCCAGAGTCGCTTCTTCGACCCTTGGTCCCATCGCGAACCCGCCAGCGACGTTGGCAAGAATATCAATATGGCCTTGCTGCTGGTGAATGGCGTTAAAGGTCTTGTTTACGGAAGATTCATTGGTCAGGTCGCAAGCATGGGCCGCCGAACTTGGCACGTCTTCCAATCGCTTGACATCGCAGTCCACGGCAACGGTAGTCGCACCGAATTCCTCGAAGCGTCGAACTGTGGCTTGACCCAGCACTCCGGCTGCCCCGGTGACAACAGCGACGCGGTCAGTGAAGATACTCATGGATGGGTCGAATCTAGTGGCGGATTCATTGTAAGGCCCAGCCGGGGACTTCGCCCAACAAACCGAAAACCCAATGGCCAAGGCTAAAGACCAGCGTGGTCAATATGACAATCGACAGGATGTCCAACCAAACTCCGGCGATGATCATCTTGATGATTGGGACCCGCCGTGAGCCGTAGACGATAGCATTGGGTGGGGTGGAAATAGGCAGCATGAACGCGCAGGAGGCGGCCAGAGCCGTCGGGATCAGCAACAGCAAGGGGTGTACCTCGATGCCTTGCGCAAGACTGGCCATGATCGGGATAGCCGTGGAGGTGGTGGCCGTATTGGAGGTCAGTTCGGTCAGGCTGGTGATGAAGCCAACCGTGCTCATGACGACCACAAGCGAACTACTGTCGTGCAACAGGATTTCAAACTGCTGAGCAGCCCAGGAAGACAGGCCGGAAACGCCGAATCCCTTGGCCAGCGCTAAGCCGCCGCCGAAGAGAATCAACACCCCCCATGGGACCTTGTTTACGTCATCCGCATCCAGCAGCCGGCCGTGAGTCGATTTGGCGGGAAGCGCGAACAGCAAAAGCGCCATGGCAATTGCAACCGTGCCGTCGTCGAGCATTGAACCGATGGCAGAAATATCAAACCGGGCCAGGAACAGGTCCAAGTAATGGCTCCAGCCGAAGATGTCGACGTCGCTGCCGAACAAGTGTTTCTTGCGGGTAAACCATAGAACGACCAGGGTGACAAACACCGCCAAGACTCTCTTTTCCTCTGGACTCATCGGTCCAAGTTCCCGGTGTTGCCGGGCAATCAGATCGCCGCCGCTGAATTGGCCCGTAGGGGGCAGGGGAAAAACCAGACGGGTTAGCAACAGCCAGGCACATCCTAGGAACAGGAACGAGAAAGGCATTGCCATCATCGACCAGGAAGCGAACGAGATAGGAGGTGCATTGGGATAAAGTTGCTCAAACTGGGCGACCAAAATGGCGTTGGGGGGTGTTCCCGTCAACGTGGCCATACCACCGATGGAAGCGGCATATGCGAGTCCCAACAGCAAGGCAAAGGAAAAATTCCTCTCGCGGGGGTGTAAAGGTGTATCGGTTGCGTTATGAGCCGCGTAGAATTCCTCGCGGAGCAGGACGACGGATAGTGCAATCGGAAGCAGCATCATGGTGGTGGCGGTATTGGATAGCCACATCGACAGAAGGGAAGCCGCCAGCATGAATCCGAGTATCAGGGTGTCGAGCCGGTTGCCCATGACCCGAAGAATGTTCAGCGCGATGCGTTTATGCAGGTCCCATTTCTGCACTGCGATCGCCACTAAGAACCCACCCAGCAGGAGAAATGTCACCCAGCTCATGTACTGGGTGACCACGTTGTGGAGGCTGATGCTCAGGTCGCCGGGGGCCAGTCCGCCGCTGAGTGCGGAGTCTCCTAAATCGACCTGCCTTGAAACATCGGTGTAGCGGCCCCGCATGATGCCCATGGCCGGGAACAGTACCAGCGGCATCAGGGCGGTTGCGGCGATCGGGATGGCTTCGCTGATCCACCAGATGGCCATCCAGGCGGTGATGGCCACCATGCGGGTGACCATCGGATTTCCGGGGTCGAGATCTGTGAAAGCGAGAATCAGGACGAATACCAGCGGTCCGAGCCATAGCCCGATCCGGTTGCGCAAGGTTACCGGCCTGTCGTCATGCCATGTGGGGCGAGCGAACATAAGGCGCTATCTCTTCGAATAAAAAGCGCACGCAGAAATGTGCGTGCGCTAGGTTGGCACTCAACCGATAGTCAGTCCCAACTAAGTGCCCCTCCGGTCTGGTATTCGGTCACCCGGGTTTCGAAGAAGTTCTTTTCCTTTTTCAGGTCCAGGGTCTCCGACATCCATTGAAATGGGTTCTGCGCGCCGGGGAATTGCGCTGGCAGGCCGACCTGGGCGAGCCTGCGATTGGCGATGAACTTGACGTAGTCCTCGAATACAGGAGCGTTCATTCCCAAGATACCGCGTGGCATGGTGTCGTAGGCGTAGGCAATTTCCAATTCCACGCCTTCCATAATCAGGTCGATCATCTGTTGCTGGAATTCTCCAGACCACAACTGCGGATTTTCAATCTTGATCTGGTTGATGACGTCGATCCCGAAATTCATATGCATGGACTCGTCACGCAGGATGTATTGGAACTGTTCGGCAACGCCGGTTAGCTTGTTTCGCCGTCCCATCGAGAGGATCTGCGAGAACCCTACGTAGAAGAAAATTCCCTCGAATACCACGTAGAACGCGATCAGGTCGCGCAACAGGCGCTGGTCGTTCTCAAAGGTTCCGGTCTGGAAGTTGGGATCGCCTAGGCTCTGGGTAAAGGGAAGCGCCCATTCCGCCTTGCGTGCCACGGATGGCAATTCGCGGTACATGTTGAACACTTCGCCTTGGTCTAGGCCCAGTGATTCGACGCAGTATTGGTAGGCATGGGTGTGGATGGCTTCCTCGAATGCTTGGCGAAGAAGGTATTGCCGGCATTCCGGGTTGGTGATGTGCCGGTATACGGCCAGCACCAAGTTATTGGCCACCAGCGAATCGGCGGTCGAGAAGAATCCGAGGTTGCGCATGACGATCATGCGTTCGTCCTCGGTCAGGCCGTCCGGGTTCTTCCACAACTCGATGTCCGCGGTCATGTTGATTTCCTGCGGCATCCAGTGGTTGTTGCAGGCGGCCAGGTATTTCTCCCAGGCCCAGGTGTACTTGAAAGGAACCAGCTGATTCAGGTCAGCGCGGCAGTTGATGATCTGCTTGTCATCAACCTGGATACGGGCCGCGCCCATCTCCAGGGTTTCCAGGCCAGTGGCCCCGGCGCCGTTTTCGGCGGAGGGTGTTTCCGTGACGGCCGGAGCCTCGGGCAGGCGGGGTTCCAGGGCGAGATCGGCGGCTGGCGGTGGGGAGCTCGATGGGGAGAGCGGATCGTCCCAAGCGGTAGGAGTCATGGATGTCATAGTGATCCTCCTTCGTAGGTTCGGGGGCTACTGGCAAGCCTCGCAATCCTCGTCCATGGAGCAGAACGAGGCGGCGTCTTCGCCGGTGTCCGGGGTGGTCGCATTCGCGGCGACCGCGTTGAGTTGGCTGCGCTCGTCACCGGTACTTTTCTCAACGTGTGTGGCACCGAGCGAGCGCAGGTAGTAAGTGGTCTTCAGGCCGCGCACCCAAGCCAACTTGTACAGGTTGTCGAGATCGCGTCCGGAAGGCGTGGCCATGTAGAGGTTTAGTGATTGCGCCTGGTCGATCCACTTCTGCCGGCGCGAAGCGGCCTCCACCAGCCAGCGCGGATCCAGTTCGAATGCCGTGATGTACAGCTGTTTGATCTCGTCCGGGATGCGGGCGATGCCCTGAATGCCGCCGTTGTAATGCTTGAGGTCGTTGATCATCACATCGTCCCACAGGTCTTCCTTCTTGAGGTCGCGCACCAGATACAGGTTGATGACCGTGAATTCGCCGGACAGGTTGGACTTCACGAACAGGTTCTGGTAAGTGGGCTCGATGCTTTGCGTCACGCCGGTGATATTGGAGATGGTGGCGGTCGGTGCGATGGCCATCGTGTTGGAGTTGCGGATGCCGAGGCGCACTTTTTCGCGCAGGCCGTCCCAGTCCATCGTGGTATCGGCGTTAACCTGGTAGAACCGCTCGTCGCCGCGCGTCTGGCGGACCCGTTCCATTGAATCGATGGGCAGGATTCCCTGGGACCATAGCGAGCCTTGGAAGCTCGGATAAGCGCCACGTTCCTGAGCCAAGTCAGCAGACGCGTCAATGGCGAAGTAACTAACCGCCTCCATGGATCGGTCGGCGAAATCAATCGCTTCGTCGCTGGCGTAGGGGATACGCAACTGATACAGCGCGTCCTGGAAGCCCATCAGGCCCAAGCCGACCGGGCGGTGGAGCAGGTTGGAACGGCGCGCCTTGGCGACGCTGTAGTAATTGTAGTCGATTACGTTGTCCAGCATACGCATGGCGGTCTGCACGGTGCGCTCAAGTTTTTCCATCATCAGGCCGTTTTCGTCGACGTGGGCCGCAAGATTGATGGAACCGAGGTTGCACACGGCGATTTCGTCGTCGGAAGTATTGAGCGTGATTTCGGTGCACAGGTTGGATGAATGGATGACGCCATGGTGCTGCTGCGGGGAGCGCAGGTTGCAGACATCCTTGAAGGTAATCCAGGGATGACCGGTCTCATAGAGCATGCCCAGCATCTTGCGCCACAGGTCCTTGGCGCGGACTGTCTTGGAGTTCGAGATCTGTCCGTTTGCCGCCATCGCTTCATATTGGGTGTAGCGGGTTTCGAACTCTTCGCCGATCAAGTCGTGCAGGTCGGCTGTGTCACTCGGGCTGAAGAGGGTCCAGTCTCCGTCGTCGGCAACGCGTTTCATGAACAGGTCCGGAACCCAGTTGGCCGTGTTCATGTCGTGTGTGCGTCGCCGGTCGTCGCCAGTGTTCTTGCGTAGTTCCAGGAACTCCTCGATGTCCAGATGCCAGGTTTCGAGATAAGCGCACATGGCGCCCTTGCGCTTGCCGCCCTGGTTGACGGCGACGGCCGTGTCATTGGCCACCTTGAGGAATGGCACCACGCCTTGGGAGCGGCCGTTGGTGCCCTTGATGTGCGAACCCATGGCGCGAATCCGGGTCCAGTCGTTGCCGAGGCCGCCGGCGAATTTGGACAGCATGGCATCGTCCTTGATGGAACTGAAGATGCCGTCCAGGTCGTCTGGCACGGTGGTCAGATAGCACGAGGACAGTTGTGGGCGCAGGGTGCCGGAGTTGAACAAAGTCGGAGTTGAACTCATGAAGTCGAAGGTCGACAGCAGGTTGTAGAACTCGATGGTCCGGGCCTCCCGATCCACTTCGGGACCGGCAAGGCCCATGGCCACGCGCATAAAAAAGGCCTGAGGCATTTCGAAACGGGTGCTGTTCGAGTGTATGAAGTAGCGGTCATACAATGTCTGCAGGCCAAGGTAGGTGAATTGCATATCCCGCTCTGGCACGATGGCGGCCGCGAGTTTTTCCAGGTCGTATTCCTGGGCCAGATGCGGGCTGAGCAGTTCGAGTGTGGTGCCGCGGCGGATGTAGCGGGGGAAGTAGTCGGCGTAGTCGACCGTCATCTCCACGCTCTGTGTTTGCACGGGTGCGTCATAGACGAATTCCGTTGCTTCCTGGTGCAGGCTGTGCAGTAGCAGACGCGCTGCGACAAACGTGTAATTCGGTTCCTTCTCGATCAGGCTGCGGGTGCTGATCGTCAACTGGCGGTCGACCTCGGCTTCGGGGACGCCGTCATACAGGTTTCGGCAGGCCTCTTCCACGACGGGGCCGGGCTCAACGTCATCAATGCCTCGGCAGGCTTCCTCGGCGAGTTTGCGCAGGCGCTCCATGTCCAGCGGACGCAGGGAACCATCGGCAGCCTTGACTTGAAGGGGGGTGGCAGGCCGCTCCTCAGTGCTTTTCTCTTCTGCCTCCTTCTCGGCACGTTCGCGGGCGCGTTCCTCCCGGTACAGCACGTATCTCCGGGCCACCTTGTGGTGGCCTCCACGCATCAGAGCCAGTTCCACGTGATCCTGGATATCCTCGATATGGAACGTGCCGTTTTCCGGATGACTGCGGGTTAGAGCATGAACGGTCTGCCGGGTGAGGTCGGCGACTATCTCATGAATGCGGCTAGAGGCGGCAGCGGTACCACCTTCAACGGCGAGGAATGCCTTGGTAATGGCGACTTGGATCTTGGATTCGTCGAAAGGTGTTAGTTGCCGATTGCGTCGAATAACTCTGTATTTTCCAGGGGCGGTGGCCTGCAGGCTGGCCGCGGTGGGCGCGCTCGAGTGTGGCGCACCGGTGGCGATATTTGGTTTTTTAGCAGGGGGCTGCTCGCGAATTGCTTCAGTAGTCATCTTAGAATTGTTAGAGTCAACTTATCTTCAGGTCTAGCCAGAAGTTTTAGCCGGTTATTCACAAGTGAATAACAGACTAATCCACCATATATAGTTTCTTATGATATGTCAACCCACAATAAGCAGTAGGATTATTATTGGATACATTGGGGAGAAATATAGGAAAGAGGTGGAAAACTAATAAAACTATATTTTTTGCTATTGATAACTTTGAATATTTGGCTATGTCTCTACTGGGCACGCGAAATGTTAGGAATTTCGATTCTGTTTCTGTATGAAAATCGAGTAATCTATAAATTATGTTTATATAAAATATCTTCCCAAGTTTTTTCAAAGATTTAATTTACAGCTTAGTGCAGGGTATTACTAGGAGACAAAACAATCGATGAGAAATTTAGGCAGATATAATGCGTAAATGTTTTGTGCAAGTAAGAAATGATAAGCAACAAATCTGAGTACAAGTAAGCAACTTTAGTATTTTTTGGGTTGTCCTTTTGCTTTATGTGTTGTCGGAAGAAGTTTTGTCGCGGAGATTGTTAAGTTGTCTATCGCAATTTTTGTGACTTTCGTACTTAATTTCTGTAGACTTAAAATCATCAAATTGATAGTTTTGCCCATGGGCACAACTTCTCCAGAATCTGGGATCAAGACTGAAGCCGACCTCTGTGTCAAATGCGGCCTTTGCTTGCCGCATTGCCCGACTTGGCGGATTCATCGCCGTGAAGGAGACTCTCCACGCGGCCGCGTCGAGTTGATTGCAGCATTGGCTGGAGGACAAGTGGAATCCAGCCCGGCGTCGCAGGCTCGGCTGGATGGTTGCCTGCTGTGCCGGGCCTGCGAAAGCGTCTGTCCTGCCCGGGTTCCATTTGGCCACTTGATGGATCAGGCCCGTGAGCGCTGGCCTGCCCGTGGAGTCTGGTGGAGCCGCCTGTTCTGTTCCACAGCCAGTCGGTCCCTGCTGCGTTTCGGGTTCTGGTTGGCGGCTGTCAGCGGACTTGCTCGAATCGGCCAGTCGTTGCTTGCCTTGTTGCCGGAGGCCGTTGTGCTGCAACGCAAGCGCCTGTCAAAGGCCGGGAGCCTTGAAGTCGGGCTGTTTACGGGATGCGTGTCGGATGCGGTGGACCGGGCCACGCTCAACGATGCGGCAACTTTACTGGAACGCTGCGGTGCTCGAGTCGCATGGATCGAAGGATCGGGTTGCTGCGGCGCACTGGATCGACACCAAGGCAATGTCGCGAATGCCGACGCGCATGTCCGAGGCAATGCTGCGCGCATCGACCTGCATGCATTCGACCGTCTGGTTTCGGTCGCCACCGGATGTGCGGCGGAACTGATGGACTACCCGCAGATGCTAGGCGGTGAAGGGGCGGCAGCTTGGGAGGACAAGCACTGCGAAGTGATGGCCTATCTGGCATCCCGCCAGGAAAAGCTTTCATTCCGGCCTCTGCGGAAGGCGGTCATGCTGCATCATCCCTGCAGTGCACGCAATGTGTTGCGGGAAACCACTTCGACCGCGCACCTGTTGCGAAAGATCCCGGATTTGAACGTGATCGAATCTAGGAGCGTCCAGTGTTGTGGCGCGGCCGGCGTGACTATGTTTCGTACGCCGCAAACAGCCCGGTCCTTGGCAGATGACCTTGTCGAGGAATTCTCACGCAGTGGGGCGGAAGTCCTGGTGACGTCCAACATTGGCTGTGCGCTGCATTTGCGCGGGGCGTTCCGTGCGGCTGGCGTGAACGTTGCCGTCAAACATCCCGTAAACTTGTTGCGTGAGCAGTTGCGAGATTGAACATGCGCCGAATGAGCCCGCTGGATCACTTACTGAATGAGGCTGGCCGTTGGCTTTCCGATTTCCACCCTCCGCCCGGAGCAGCGCGGGCTTATCCGGCGGAGTCGTTGCCCAACGGCAAGTTGAGCGAATCCCGAAAGCGGGAGTCTGCCGCGTTCATGCGGGTCAATCATGCGGGAGAGATCGCAGCGCAGGGCTTGTATTTGGGGCAAGCCTTGACGGCGCGCAGTGAAGCGGTCCGCACACACATGCGGATGGCGGCCCGGGAGGAGACGGATCACCTGCGCTGGTGCGAACAGAGACTGCGCGAACTGGATTCGAGAGTCAGCTGGCTGACCCCGTTTTGGGGCTTGGGTTCCCTGGCCATTGGCGTGGCTGCCGGCTTGGCCGGAGATCGCCGGAGCTTGGGCTTCGTGGAGGAAACGGAGCGCCAGGTCGGCGCGCACCTGGAGTCTCACCTGGTGCGTCTGCCGGAGGAAGATGCGCGGAGCCGTGCGGTGGTCGAGCAGATGAGAGAAGACGAGGAAAGTCACCGTCGGCAGGCGGCCGAAGTCGGTGCCGAGAGAGTGCCGGAACCCGTACGCCTCGGCATGGTTGCTGCCGCCCGGGTGATGACAGGGACGGCGTACTGGCTGTAACAAAAAAGACAATCGGAAAAACTTGCAAATCCCTTATAAATCAATAATCTTGACAAGTCTCTGCCATAGTGTATATTTTTCGGAGATGGGCCCAGCATCGTCAAGACGGGACTAAGACCCATGCGTTCTTCTTTACACAGGGAAGTGTTTTGGTGGCTTGCGGTATTGGCTGGCACGGAAAGGCGAAAAAGTAGCAGTGTTGGCCGGCTGGGCATGAGGGTAATCCCTCGTCTCCGGTTGACCCTTTCTCAAACACCCCGGCGTTTGCCGATTCTCAATATCACCCGGCGGGAGCTTTCCGGTCATGTCGGGCGGTATGGAGTGACGGGCGGAGCCTGGGAACGGAGACGGAATAATGAAAATAAAAAGCTCCTCAAGTTTTGCCCTGATCAGTTACATTTCGCGCTGTTATCACGATGGCGACAGCGCGGCTCTGGATGTCCTGAATATCGACTCTGGGCAAGCGCGCCGAATCAGCAGGCTCTCTGCATTTGAGAGCAACACGCTCAGTGGCATTGCTGGGCGTTTCACAATCTTCAAGCTGCAGTTCAGAAGTTTGGAGAAATGTTATCGCCTGGTTGTGGAAGATCCCGTTTCCCTCAGCGGTTCCCGGTCCAAGACCAAGGAGGTCGATCTCTGCCTGCATGTGTTTAATCACATCATTACCCTGTACCGCCGTAGCGAGCAGCAAGCGTTGGCCGAGATCGGGCTCGAGCCGGAGCAGGCGGAATTCATCAGCCTGCGCCCTTGGGTGGAGCTTCAGAAACTGGCTCGGTATCTCTGGTTTTTCACTACCGTGGAGATCGACAACAAGCTCTTGGAACAGTCGATCGATACGGCGATTGCTTCTGCCCGCTGGATCGGCCAGTGCGCGGAACTGATTCGCGCAGGCGCGCCGCGGGATCTGATGACGCGCTATTACGGCATGAGTTGCGAGTTGTACGCGGCGGCACGCGAGATGCATGGCCGGCAATGCCGTGGGCGCCCCCGGGTTCTGTCGGAAGACCTGCAATACCTTTTATACGAGGAATTCGTGCGCCGTTACCAGAGCTATGACGAGGGTGTCGATCCGCTGTGCCAGCCGGGCTTTTTCTTGGCGATTTACGAAAGCCTTGAACGGAAAGTTTCGCTGCGGGAGATCTGGATCCTGATCCAGGAATGGTTGAATGGGAAGCGGGAACTCCGGCGGCTTGCAGGCGTGCCGGAGAAATGCTCAGTGCCGGTTCAGGATTCGGGCTTCAACACGCCGAGGACAGCACCACGTTCGCACAACCGTTCCAAAATCTCCAGGCCGCCATCCACCACGGCCTCGGGGGTGTCCCGTCCAAGTTCTGCGGCAATCCTTTCGAGGTGAGACCGGGCCGGCATGGCGGGTTGATCCTTCAGCAGGGCAATCAGCCGGGCGGCCACAGGATTGAGTTCCATGGACTGGACCTTTCCGGCAAGATCGCGGAAAACAAACAGGAAAGTCGGGATCTCGGGTTTTTGCTGCGGCTGGAAGTCCTGGTTGATGCGGTGCACCGGGTACGTGTAGACGCAGAGCTCTGAGGCTGGAGACAGGACCACGGGGTAATCCAGCAAGTCGCCGTCAGGGTCGATCCGTTCCGGATCGTGTGGGGTGGTTTCGTCGCTAATCCGGATCTTGACGTCGACCCATTCGTAGTGGGCGAGTTCCGCCAGGAAGGGGGGAACATCGGGCTCGGAGACGTGTTCCCGGGAGAGGTAGTCGACGAATTCCTGCCCGATCTTGTGGAAATACGGAGTGCGGCAGCCGTGCTGCGAGAAAAAGGCATAGGCCAGCTCACGCAATGCATCCGGGCCGAGCAGTTTGACGGTTATCGGGAACGAACGCTCGACGAACCCTTGGATATTCTTGAAGAAAAGGTCGCGGTAGACGGCCATGCGCCGTTCCTCGACATCCTTCGGGCGGGGGTTATGGCGCGGGTCGCGCAGGTGTGCGCAGAATTCTTCCTGGACGCGCTGGAAGTCAGGTCGCGCGGCCATCGCGTCAGGCGGAATCGGGTGCTTGGGTCTGGTGGTCGCGGATGCGCTGGACCTCCCCGAGCAGTTGATCGATCGGCGGGAAATTGAAATCGCGTTCGAGCAGGGTCGGCAACGGGCCGAAGCGTCTGTATGCGTGATCCAGAAGATCCCAGACCGGCTCGATCACGTTGGCGCCGTGCGTGTCGATGATCAGGTCCTTGGCCTCGTTGTAGTGGCCGGCGATGTGGAAGTACGCCACGCGTTCGGCAGGCAGCGCGTCCAGGTAGTCGCGCGGAGAATAGCTGTGGTTCACCGAATTGACATAGACGTTGTTGACGTCCAGTAGCATCAGGCAGTCGGCCTCCTCGAGCACGTCCCGGACGAAGTTGATCTCCTCCATCTGCTTGCCCGGCGCGGCATAGTAGGAGACGTTCTCGATCAGCATCTGGCGGTTCAGCGTTTGCTGCACCTCGCGGATTCGGTCGGCAACGTAATGCACGGCCTCTTCCGTGAACGGGATCGGCGCGAGGTCGTAAAGTTGTGCGTGATCCGAGCAATAACTCAAGTGTTCGCTGTACAGACCGATGTCGTAATCGTCCAGAAAGCCGCGGATGCCCTCGAGCAGTTCACGGTCCAGTGGGGCCGGGCTGCCGAGCGACAGGGACAGGCCATGCGTCGTGATGGGGTAGCGCTCGGCGAGTTCGTCAAAACGGGATTTCAGGGAACCGCCGAGCCCGATCCAGTTCTCGGGAGCAACCTCGAAGAAATCGATCGCGCCGTCCTCGAAGCGAAGGAATTCGTCGAGGAGGCCGCGGCGCAGGCCCAGGCCTGAACTGCGCGGGCGTGGTGTTTCACTCGGTTGGACAGGCATTTCGGCAGGATCTCGAGATCCAGTAGTCCACGCTGACGTAACGTCCCGAGCCGATGAAGAACAGGGCCAGCAGCATAATGAAGTAGGTGGCCGCGAATTCGATGCCGTTGTTCAGCATGACCAGGCTGCCGTGCTCGGTCAGCCAGGCGTAGTCGCCATCCTCGCGCAGGATGGATCGGGCGACCTGCAGCCGTTCGACGGCTTCAACGGTACGCTCGGTGGCGAAGAATCCGCTGCCGGTGGCGATGGCGAGCCAACCGTTCTTCCAGTGCACGGCAAAGGTGGCGACCAGCATGGTGACCATCAGGGGGATGCTCATCCAGCGCGTGGCGAGGCCGACCAGCAGCAGGATGCCGCCGAACAGCTCGGCCCACCCGGCCAGGGCGGCCATCAGGGCCGGGAACGGCAGTTCCAAGCCGTATTCGAACCACTGCACGGTGCCGGCATTCGGCAGCAGGCTCGGAAGGTCCAGTTTTCGGGATCCGGCCTCGATGAAGATCGGGGCCAGGTACAGCCGCATCAGCAGCGGCGGCAGGAAGTCAAGCGGCTGCAGCCGTTCGAGAGAATGATAAGCGCGACAGGCGCAACGGATCAGGCTCATGGTGCAGGTCCTCGTTTACAGGCAAACAACATCCCGCCAGTGCTGTTCGACTGGGTGGTTCCCGAAGGGCTCGGATTCGGTCCGCGCCCTCCGGGAGTCCAGCTGCGGGCACTTTGCGTACCCGGCAGCTTGGGCTTTACTCGGCTGCTTCCTCTTCGGCAGCCTCAGCCTCGCCTTCAGCGGGAGCTTCCCCTTCGGCTCCCTCTTCGCCCTCAGCAGCTCCATCCTCGGCGTCTTCGCCACACTTGCCTTCACCACACTTGCCTTCGCCGCAATTGCCTTCGCCACCATCTGACTCGGCGACCATGTGGCTCGGAGACAGTTCGGTCAGGCTGAAAGGATTGTCGGCGGCGACAGCGCTGGAACACGCCAGTGCGCCCGTGATACCCAAGGCCAAAGCGATGGGGCTTAGATCTTTCTGGTTCATGCTGTTAAAACTCCTCGATTAATGGGGACAGAAATTGTCTGCCTGATTGTAACAGACGATATGACAGAAAAATTGCACTTTGGTTCCCCCCCGAACGGGAGCGTTTTTCCCGGATCGAATCCGGCTTCAGAGGCGCCGTTCGGGCCACTCGCACAGGTCGGATAATCCCGCATTCCGGGCACTTCGGGTTGCGTGCGGTGCAGGTGTGGTGCCCGTGCTGACTCTGCCGTGTCGCACGTTGGATAAGCCAGGCTCGCCGTTGCCCGCCAGAGCCACCGGGACTGGGCAAGAGAGGGATCGGCAGGCGACAAGACTAGTATGATAAAGTTTCTGGCAGGATGGTAATGTGGCGTTAGAGGTGACAGTAGAGTCGAGGGTCGTAATCGGCAGGATGCAAGCGACCGTGGCCAGGATGGACGACTTTCGGACACCGCAACGGGAATTCGCGAGCAGCGCTGCACGCCACTACCAATCCTGACAATCGAGATCCTTCCCAGTTCGCTCTCTCCAGGATAACCAGGGGAAAGGCTTCCGAGTGCCCGCCCCCACCCCTCACAAAGCAGCGTGGGAGGCACTATGTCAAAAACCGAGGCGGTCCAATCCGGCGGGACGGTTGAGACTGTTCTGGCAGGAGGGGGAGGGAGGGTCGCCCCGTCGCTCTGGAACGCCCTGCCGCATTTCCTCCCGTTAATGATTTTTCCCCTAGTGGTAGGAGCTGCATTGTGGGGCGGCTGGTGGATTGCGCTTCCGTTCGCTTTCCTGTTCGCGAACAATCTGGATCCTGTTTTCGGCATTGAAAAGCGGGGTATGAATTTGGCTGAGACAGCCGACGATCAACTACTCTGGTACAAGCTGTCCGTCTGGATCTGGGCGGCGCTCTGGCCCGCAACCCTCGTGTTCACACTCTGGCAGATTCTTCTGGCTGATCAGCTGTCCACTTGGGAAGCCGTGTTGCTGGTGGTGTTGCTGGCCAACACGTCCATATATGTTTTCATCGTTGCCCATGAATTCGTTCACCGGCGCGCCGTATGGGAGCGTCGGGTCGGTGAATTCCTGCTGGCATCCGTTTCCTTTCCGTTGTATGCCACGGAACACGTCTACATTCATCATTCTTTGGTCTGCACGCCCGGAGATCCAGAATCCGCCCCCAAGGGAGAAAGTTTCTGGCACTTCTATGCAAGGAACCT
>MRSX01000009.1 GCA_002631715.1 Candidatus Porisulfidus sp. TsSOB | reverse complement strand
GCGTTACTTCATCGAAACTGCCGCCTGGTATGGGTTGGCCTATTGGATGGGGGGAATCTGGGGAATCCTGATTTTCGCCATCTTGTGTGGCAGCGTAATCTTTCAGTTGCGACTCGCCGACTATATCCAGCACTACGGGCTCAGGCGCATCCGGTTGCCGAGCGGCCGGTTTGAACCCGTCCAGCCACATCACACTTGGAGCGCGTCCTACCGATTGTCCAATTGGCTCTTTTACAACGCCCAGCGCCATCCCGATCATCATGTGGCGTCCAGCCGACGCTACCCCCTGCTGCAGTACCATGGCGAAGACACGGCACCACAGCTTCCGGGAACCTATCTCGCCATGAATGGCTTGGCCTTGTTTCCGAAGTACTGGTTCAAGGCCGTAGATCCGTTGGTGGACGAACAACGTGCCCGGTTCTATCCCCACATTAACGACTGGAGGGCTTACGACAGTCTGGCATTTGCGGCTCGGCCGGCCGCTCTGGATCAGATCGCGGAAATTCTGGACATCGCGCCCCGGCTGGCCGAATGGATGAACCGTTCCCCAGAAATTCTGGACAACCTCCAGACGAAAGAGTTTACCGACCTGAGTCTGCCAGACGGTTTCGGGCCGGATCCAGAATCCGAAAAAATTGCCCAACGCGGTCTGGTGCGCCTCTATTGGACCCGCGAACTCGGCATTGCCGAAATGAAAGAGCAACTTGCCGACATTCCTGTTCAAGATGCCAGTGAAGCGGTGGAAGTGACGCGCGAATGGTCGAACGGTAAGGCATTCCAGATCAGCGTGCACACCATGCGGGGCAACTTGATGCCAACCGAGGCGGTGGCGGCACTCTCCCGAGTTGCCGAGGCTTCGATTTCCGTTGTCTTGTCGGCCGTCTGCGAGGATTTCGCTGAGCGGAAGAACCTCGATGCAGCGCATGAACTTTGCGCGGTTGCGTTGGGGGACTTGGCCAGAAGAGACATAATCCTTGGCACGGAACTGGATGTCCTGCTGCTGTATGAAGGCGACCCATCTAGGCACCATGAACTTCTGGCGCACCGCTTCCTGAAGGCGCTTCGGTCACTTTCGCGGGACAGCCTGCTGTTTACGGCAGTTGCTCCTGCTTCGGACGAGCGTCCGGTCTGGTCTCTCGCTGGTTTGCGTGAATACTATCAGACCACCGGTTCGGCGGATGATCTCTTGGATCTGACCGATGCTCGCTGCATTTTTGCGACGGACGATTCACGGACAGGTGGGCACTTCGAAGAACTGCGGTACGAGGCTTTGACTCTCAGTCCGGCGCGGCTACCCCTGATCGCCGAATTGTCGCAGGCACCGCTCAGCACGGCAGCCCCCGATCTGTTCACACTTGAGGAAATGGGAGGGGGCATTCGGGATCTTCAGCGTGCCGCCCGATTTCTGAAACTAAGACACGCAAAGGAAGTTCCAGATATTGTTGATCCCGATGCGGTTCACGTATTCGAAATCGCTGGTGCTCGCGGGTTAATTCCAGAGAAGGCCGCGGAGCGACTCCGAGAGGCGGCCCGACTGTGGCGGAGCCTGAGGGGAATCCTGAACTTAGTTGCGGAAGATGGCTCTACGGCCAAGACGTTGCCGCCGGCAGTGCAGGCAGTCGTCACCCAAGCCGCCCAGGTGGAAACCATGGATGCTTTGGCTGTGCGAATCTGCGGAACGGCGACTCATGCTGTTGCTGCTATCGAAGAGATTGACGGCATGAAGCTCAAGGGCGTTTAAATCAACAACCGGCCCTCTTGAACCCTTTCTAAAGTCCTGCAGTGACAGGTAGGATTTCAGAGGCGCCGTTCAGGCCACTCGCACAGGTCGGAAATCCCGCATTCCGGGCACTTCGGGTTGCGCGCGGTGCAGGTATAGCGGCCATGCAGGATCAGCCAGTGGTGGGCATCCTTGAGGAACACCCGGGGGACCCGCTGCATCAGGCCGTCCTCCACTTCGCGCACGGTCCGTCCGGGGGCGATGCCGATCCGGTTGCTGACCCGGAAGATGTGGGTGTCCACCGCGATCACGGGCTCGCCGAACGCGGTGTTGAGGATCACGTTCGCGGTCTTCCGCCCGACGCCGGGCAGCGCCTGCAGGGCCTCGCGAGTCTGCGGGACCTGCCCGCCATGCTGCTCGATCAATGTGCGGCAGGTGGCGATGATGTTGGCAGCCTTGCTGTTATGCAGGCCGATGGAGCGGATGTAGGGCTTGAGGCCGGCGACGCCGAGTGCCAGAATGGATTTCGGGGTGCGTGCGCGGGCAAACAGTTTTCGCGTCGCCTTGTTGACCGCGACGTCCGTGCATTGGGCGGACAGGATGACGGCGATGAGCAATTCGAACGCGTTGCGGTAACGCAGTTCGGTGGTCGGCTCCGGGCGCAGTTTCTGGAAGCGGCGGAAAATCCGTGTGCACTGGCGCGTGTCCATCAGCGGGGCGGTGCCGTGCGGCCGAGTGCGCGACCGACGGCCTCCCGAATGGCGGCTTGTCGTGCCTCGCTGCTGCCATCCCGGAATTGAGCGTGCGCCGCTTGCACCTGCCGCTCATGTGCGTCGCGCAACACGGCCAGGCGCTGCAGGCGTTGCCGTGCCCGGTTGCGGGCCCGGAGGCGGTAGTCGTGATCGCGGGGCGGGTGCTCCGGGTCCGGTCGCAGGGAAATGCAATCGACGGGGCAGGCCGGAAGGCACAGGGCGCATTCCGTGCACAGGTCCGGGAGTATGCGATGGGTCTTCTGCGCGAGGCCGGCGATGGAATCAAATGGGCAGGCTTCGATACACAGGGCGCAGCCCACGCACTGCGATTGGGCGATCCAGGCGACCTGGCTGGCGCTCACCGGATCTTCATGCCCGGTTGTGCGCCTTCATCCAGCGTCAGCAGCCACATGCCCCCGTCGTCTCCCGCCGCCAGAATCATGCCCTCGGAAGTCCCGAAGCGCATCTTGCGCGGCTCCAGATTGGCGACCATCACGACCATGCGGCCGTTCAACTGTTCCGGCGCGTAGGCGCCACGGATACCGGCGAAGACTTCACGCTGTTCACCGCCGAGGTCCAGGGTCAGCGCCAGCAGCCGGTCGGCGCCTTCAACCTCGCGGGCCTCCGCGATCCGGGCGACCCGGAGGTCGACCTTGGCGAAGTCTTCGTAGGGAATGGTGTCGGATTGCGCGGGCTCGGGCGGCGGCGCGTTTGAGGATTTGGTTTCTTCGATCATGGCTTGAACGGATTTCGGGTCGATGCGGGTGGACAGGGGGGTGAACGGGCAGACTGGGCAGTCCAGTTGCGGCGTCTGGCGGGCGGCCCAGTCGAGCGGGCCGCAGTCGAGGAAGGCCTCGCTCTTGGCCGCCAGCGCGGGCAGCACCGGTTTCAGGTAGATGACCAACACCCGGAACAAGTTGAGACCTTGGGTGCAGACCTCCCAGGCCTGTTCGCGGGTGGCGGTGTCGCGCACCGTCTCCCAGGGTTTTTGCTGGCTGAGGTACTGGTTGGCACGGTCGGCCAGCGCCATGATGTCGCGCATGGCATGAGAGAAGCGCCGTGCCTCGTAGTGTTCGGCCAGGCCGTCGGCGGCTGCGGCGAAATCCTCGAACATCGCGGGTTCCGGCAACTGCTTTGCGAGCCGTCCGCCGAACTGCTTCTCGATGAAGCCGGCGCAGCGGCTGGCGATGTTTACGACCTTGCCGACCAGGTCGCTGTTGACGCGGGTGACGAAGTCGTCCAGGTTGAGGTTGATGTCGCTGATGTCGGGCGAAAGCTTGGCAGCGAAGTAGTAACGCAGATGCTCCGGGTCGAGGTGGCGCAGGTAGGTGCGGGCCTCGATGAAGGTGCCGGTGGACTTCGACATTTTCTCGCCGTTGATGGTCAGGAAGCCATGGCACCACACCGCATTCGGGGTCCGGTACCCGGCACCATGCAGCAGGGCGGGCCAGAACAGGGTGTGGAAATAGGCGATGTCCTTGCCGATGAAGTGATACAACTCAATTTCGCTGTCGGCGGCCCAGTACTCGTCAAAGTCGAGGCCGCGTTCCTGGCACAGGTTCAGGTGGCTGGCCATGTAGCCGATCGGCGCGTCGAGCCAGACGTAGAAGTATTGGTCGGGGGAACCCGGGATCTCGAAGCCGAAGTAAGGCGCATCGCGGCTGATGTCCCAGTCGCGCAACCCGGTCTCGAACCATTCGTCGAGCTTGTTTTTGATTTCCGGCTGCACGCCGCCGTGCGTGGCCCACTGTTTCAGGAAGTCGGTGAAGTCGCCGAGCCGGAAGAACAGGTGTTCGGTCTCCCGCAACTCCGGGGCTGCGTCGCTGAGCGTCGAGCGTGGGTTGCCGAGCTCGGTCGAATCATAGGTCGCGCCGCATTGTTCGCAGGCATCCCCGTACTGGTCTTCAGCGCCGCAGCGCGGACAGGTGCCGCGCAGGTAGCGGTCGGAGAGGAACAGTCCGGCAACCGGGTCGAAGAATTGTGAGATCGTCTTGCGCCGGATGTGGCCGGCCTCGGACAGGGCCTCGAAGATGCCGCAGGACAGCTGGCGGTTTTCTTCGCTGTGCGTGCTGTGGTATCGGTCGAAATCGATCAGGAAATCAGCGAAATCCTCGCGGTGCTGCTGGCCGATCTCCTCGATCAACTGCTCCGGGCTGATGCCGCGCTGCTGCGCGAGCAGCATGATCGGCGTTCCGTGCGCGTCGTCCGCGCAGACGTAGAGGCAGTCTTCGCCGCGCAGGCGCTGGTAGCGCGCCCAGATGTCGGTCTGTAGGTATTCCACCAGGTGACCCAGATGAATCGGCCCGTTGGCGTAGGGCAGGGCACTGGTGACCAGGATGCGGCGCGGGGAGGACATCGGACGAGGGGCGATTCAAAGGGTCATTGTAGCGGGGGCGGGTCGTGCGGGGACACGGCGGTGACGGGGGTCGCTCGTATAATGAACATCACGCAACACGAAGACACTTAATTAACAAGGAAAGAAGGAGATTCGACGATGGCGCTCAGCAAGGAGCAGGTCGAGGACGCGCTCAAGGACGTGCAGGATCCCGGTTCCGGCCAGGACTTGGTGGCCTCCCGGGCGCTCGAGAACGTGACGGTGGACGGCGATGCGGTCCAGGTCGCAATCCGGCTGGGTTACCCGGCCAAGGGAATCCGGGACGAATTGGCGCAGGCCGTCGAGACGCGCCTGGCGCAGCTGGACGGCGGGGCCCGGATCGAGGTCGAGGTGGACTGGGAGATTCAGGCGCATTCGGTGCAGAAGAACCTCAAGCCGATGGAAAACATCAAGAACGTGCTGGCGGTCGCTTCCGGAAAAGGCGGCGTCGGCAAATCCACCACGGCGATCAACCTGGCGCTGGCGCTGTCCGAGGAAGGGGCCAGCGTCGGCATGCTGGACGCGGACATCTACGGGCCGAGCCAGCCGCGCATGCTCGGCATCTCCGGGCAGCCCGAGTCGCAGGACGGCAAGAGCCTGGAGCCGATGATGAGCCACGGACTGCAGGCCATGTCGATCGGATTCCTGATTGATGAAGAAACGCCGATGATCTGGCGCGGGCCGATGGTGACCCAGGCGCTGGAGCAGTTGCTCGGCGACACCCGATGGCAGGGTCTCGACTACCTGGTGGTGGACCTTCCGCCGGGCACCGGAGACGTGCAGTTGACGCTGGCGCAGAAGATCCCGGTCAGTGGCGCGATCATCGTGACCACGCCGCAGGACATCGCCCTGCTGGATGCACGCAAGGGGTTGAAGATGTTCCGCAAGGTCGAAGTGCCGGTACTCGGCGTGGTGGAGAACATGAGCCTGCACATCTGCAGCCAGTGCGGACACGAGGAACCGATCTTCGGTACGGGTGGCGGCGAGAGTCTGGCCCGCGAGAGCGACGTGGAACTGCTCGGTCAGTTGCCGCTGGAGCGGCGCATCCGGGAGGAAACCGACAGCGGGAAGCCGACCGTGGTAGCCGAGCCGGACAGCCGAATCAGCCAGATCTACCGGGACATCGCCCGCCGTGCAGCCGCCCGGCTGGCGGCCCAGGCGAAGGACTACAGCGCCAAGTTCCCGCGCATCGTCATCCAGAACGACTGACGTGGGCGTCAAGTCAGACCGCTGGATTCGGCAGATGGCCGAACAGGCCCGCCTGATCGAGCCGTTCGAGCCGAACCAGATCAACCGCGCGGAAGATCGCCGCGTCATTTCCTACGGCACCTCGAGCTACGGCTACGATGTCCGCTGCTCCACGCACTTCAAGATTTTCACCAACATCAATTCCGCAATGGTGGACCCGAAGCAGTTCGCGGAGGACGGTTTCGTAGACTACGAGGGCGACGTGTGCATCATTCCGCCGAATTCGTTTGCCTTGGCCAGCACCGTCGAGTACCTCCGGGTGCCGCGCCAGGTGCTGGTGATCTGCCTCGGCAAGTCCACCTACGCGCGCTGCGGCATCATCGTCAACGTCACCCCGCTGGAACCGGAGTGGGAGGGACACATCACGCTGGAGTTCTCCAACACGACGCCGTTGCCGGCGAAGATCTACGCCAACGAAGGCGTGGCGCAGCTGGTGTTCTTCGAGACGGACGAGCCGTGCGAGACCTCGTACGCGGATCGCGGTGGCAAGTACCAGAAGCAGAGCGGTGTCACCCTGCCGCGGGCCTGAGAAATGAAAGTTCCGACACCGCTTCGGCGGGTAGTCGTGCTGATTGTCGGCGGCACGATACTGCTGACCGGACTGGTCATGCTGGTCACGCCGGGGCCAGGGCTAGTGGTGATTCTGGTCGGGCTGGCGACGCTGGCCAGCGAATTCCCTTGGGCTCGGCGCCTGCTCACCCGCGTCCGCGAGGAGGCAGGTACCCGGGGCCGGCAGGCCGGCAGTTGGTGGCGCCGCCTTCGGGGTCGGGATTCGGATCAGTCATGAACGACGCGGGGTCGGAGTGGGCACGTGCTTCGGTACAATGCGGCGGGCGGATTGCCCGGAACGCGACGAACCGCTAATTTCCCATGTCTGAGATCATTGCCGTTCACGCCCGTGAGATCATCGATTCGCGGGGCAACCCCACGGTAGAGGCCGAACTGTCCCTGTCGACCGGCGTGTCGGGTCGCGCAACAGTCCCGTCCGGGGCTTCGACCGGTGCCCGCGAGGCGCTTGAACTTCGCGATGGCGAGGCGGAGCGGTTTGGCGGGAAGGGTGTGCGCAAGGCGGTGATACATATTAATGGGGAGCTGCAGGAAGCCCTGCGTGGCATGGACGCAGACGACCAGGAAGCAGTGGATCGCCGGATGATCGAGCTGGACGGCACCGACAACAAGGGCCGCCTTGGAGCCAATGCAATTCTGGCCGCGTCGTTGGCCTGCGCCCATGCGGCGGCACGCGACCGGTCGGTTCCCTTGTACCAGTGGCTCGGCGGGCCGGGACCATACCGCCTGCCGGTTCCGATGATCAACGTAGTCAACGGCGGCTCCCACGCGGATAACAGCGTGGACATGCAGGAATTCATGCTGATGCCGGTCGGCGCGCCCGACATGGCCGAGGCGGTGCGCTGGGGCGCGGAGATCTTCCACCGGCTGGCCCGCGACCTGAAGGCGCAGGGACTCAGCACGGCGGTCGGCGACGAGGGCGGCTTCGCGCCGGACCTGAAGAGCAACGAACAGGCAGTCGAGATCGTACTGGAGGCGGTCCGGGGTAGCGGCTTCGAACCGGGCCGCGACGTATACCTGGGCCTGGATATCGCGAGCTCCGAGCTGTACCGCGACGGTCGCTATCACCTGGAATCGGAAGGCCGTAGCCTCACCTCGGAGGAAATGATCGACCTGCTCGACGGCTGGGTCGATCGCTACCCCATCCTGTCCATCGAGGACGGCATGGCGGAAGACGATTGGGATGGCTGGAAGGGGCTGACCGAACGGTTGTCCGACCGCGTCCAGCTGGTCGGCGACGACGTATTCGTCACCAACACCGAAATTTTCCGGCAGGGGATCGAACAGGACATCGCCAACGCGATCCTGATCAAATTGAACCAGATCGGAACCGTCACCGAAACCTTGGAGGCGATCCGGATGGCTCAGGACTCGGACTACCGGGTGGTCATCTCCCACCGTTCCGGCGAAACCGAAGACACCTCCATTGCGGACTTGGCGGTGGCGGTCAGCGCCGGGCAGATCAAGACCGGTTCCCTGTCCCGCTCGGACCGGGTCGCCAAGTACAACCAGTTGTTGCGAATCGCCGAGGAACTGGGCGAGCAGGGAAGCTACGCGGGGGCCGGAGCGTTTGCGGCGTTGAATCCATCTTCCTGACGGCCGTAGGTCTTCCGCGATGCGCGTGCTGATCTGGTTGATGACGGCGCTGCTTGGAGCGCTGCTGTACTTGCTGGTGGCCGGCGATGGAGGCCTGCTGAGCCTGTGGGACCAAGCGGGAGAAGTCCAGCGACTGAAGGAAGAAAATGAAAAACTGGCTGAACGCAACCGTATCCTGTCGGCGGAGTTGGAGGATTTGCGCTCCGGGCTGGAAGGGATCGAGGGCCTGGCGCGGGACCGTCTCGGCATGATCCGGGAAGGCGAAGAGTTTTACCAGTTGGTCGGGCCCGAAGTCGGGGAGCAACCAGTCGAACCGGTTGTTCCTGCACCTGTACCCGAGGCGCCGTGAGAGCGAGCGAGGCGATCGTGAAGGAAGTGCATGCGGTGGTGGCGGGAGGCGGTTCCGGCTCCCGTTTCGGGAGCGCCAAATGGAATACACCGCTTGGAGGGCGACGGATGCTGGACTATGCACTGCGGCCGTTCGCGATGTGTCACCCGACGGTCCGGAGCATTACCTTGTTGTTGCCGGAGTCGGCGCTTGGCGGTGAACCGCCGCGGCTTCCGGCGGCGGTGGCATTCCGGGAATTGTCTGGCGGGGCGACCCGGGCCGACAGCGTCCTGCGCGGGCTGGAGGCCGTGCGGCAGGATGCGGGAGAAGATGCTTGGGTGCTGGTGCACGATGTTGCACGGCCCTGCGTCTGGCAATCGGATGTCGAAAAGTTGCTGAGCGAGGCTGGTGCGGACGGAGGCCTGTTGGCGGTGCCGGTGACCGACAGCGTCAAACGTGCCGAGAGCGGTCGAGTCGCGGCCAGCGAGGACCGGCAAGTTTTATGGCGGGCACAGACACCGCAGTTGTTCGAACTGGCCGTGTTGCACCGCTGCCTGCGCCGGGCACTGGAGGAAGGCGCGGAGGTGACCGACGAATCGCAGGCAATGGAACGCGATGGCTACCGGCCGCACCTGGTCGCCGGCCGCGAGGATAATATAAAGGTGACATGGCCCGAAGACCTTGCCCGGGCCGAGTCGATTTTGCAACAGGATCCAGATGATGCGTATTGGACACGGTTATGACGTTCACGCGTTCACCGCCGGGGATGGTCTCTGGCTCGGTGGTGTGCGCATCGAACACGATCAGGGTGTGACAGCCCATTCCGACGGCGACGTGGTGCTGCACGCGTTGATGGATGCCCTTCTCGGGGCGGCGGGATTGGGGGACATCGGGCAGCACTTCCCGGACCACGACGCCCGCTATCGCGATGCCGCGAGCGGCGACTTGCTGCAGGACGTGTTGCAGAAGATCCGGGAGCAAGGCCTGGGCGTGGTCAATGTCGATATCACGGTCATCGCGCAGGCTCCCCGGCTTGGACCGCACCGCGAGGCCATGGTCCGGTCGATGGCGCAACTGCTGCAGTTGGACGAGAACCGGGTCAATCTCAAGGCGACCACGCATGAAGGCCTCGGCGCGCTGGGCAGGGGCGAAGGTATCGCCGCGCATGCCGTGGCGCTGCTCGAAGACGTCGACTGACCGTGTCGACCCCGGAGTTCGACGCGGAAACCTGTTTCGGTAGCGACGGGCAGTTGGCCCGGGAAGTCCACGGCTACCGGCCACGTGAAGAACAAGGCGCCATGGCGGCGGCGGTGTGGGATGTCTTGCGTCGGGAACGCACGCTGGCCGTTGAGGCGGGGACCGGGGTCGGCAAGACATTTGCCTATCTGATGCCGGTACTGGCGTCCGGGCGCAAGACCCTGATTGCGACCGGCACTCGCCACCTGCAGGATCAACTGTTCCGAAAGGACCTGCCGGTCGCGCTCAGATCGATCCACGGTGCCGCCGGCAGCCGGATCTGTCTTCTGAAAGGTCGCGCCAACTATCTGTGCCTCCATCGCTACCAGGCCTATGTGGCCGGCGACCTTGGCCGAAGCCCGGATGAACAGGTGGAAAGGCTGCAGGCATGGGCGGACGACACCGACACCGGCGACTTGGCGGAACTCGACTGCCCCGAGGACGATCCAATCGTCCCGGCCATCACTTCGACGTTGGAGAACTGCCTCGGGAAGAAGTGCCCGGAATACGAGGACTGCTTCGTGGTCCGGGCCCGCGAGCGGGCGAGACGGGCGGACCTGGTGATCGCCAACCATCACCTGTTCGCGGCGGATTTGGCGCTGCGCGAGGATTCGCTCGGCGAGTTGCTTCCGGAGTTCGAGGTGCTGGTGTTCGACGAGGCGCACAAACTGGCGGAAGTGCTGGAGGTGTTCTGGAGCAGCCAGCTGAGCACGGCCAGGATCCAGCAGTTGTGCCGCGATGCGGAGGCGGCGGCGCAGAGCGAACCGGATGGAAATCAGGCGTTGATCCTGTGTGCACGCACGGTGCGTCGGGCGGTGAAGCAGGTGACGGCGCAGTTGCAGAGGGCGATGGAAGGGACGGAACCGGGCGATCGGGTTCCGCCGCCGGAGGGATTTGCCGAATGGGTACAGCCGCTGGTCTCCGCGCTGGACGTGCTGCGCAAGGAAGTCGAAGACCGTCGGCAGGGCAGCCCGTCCATCGAGAACCTGGCCGAGCGCTGCGGACGGCTGACGGAGGAGCTGGCAGGTTGGCCAAGCGGAGAGGAGGATTGTTGTGAATACCTGAATCTCTCCCGGCAGGGGTTCACCCTGCATCAGGTACCGATCGACATCAGCGGCATCTTCGCGCAGGCGCGCACGCGATACGCGCCGCGCTGGGTGTTCACGTCTGCGACCCTGTCCGTCGGTGGAGACTTCGATTATTTCATCCGGAAGCTCGGCCTCGGCGCGGAGACTGACACGCTGCAGCTCGACAGCCCTTTTGATTTCCAGGCACAGACACTGTTGTACCTGCCGCCGGGCCTGCCGGACCCGCGCACCCCGGAGTACAACGAAGCCATGCTCGAAGCCGTGTTCCCGCTGCTCGAACAGTTGCTTGGCCGGACCTTCCTGCTGTTCACCAGCCTGCGTGCGATGGAGGAAGCGGGGCAGTGGCTTGAGGGACGCCTTGATTGCACACTACTCAAGCAGGGAGAGGCGCCGCGGCGGAAACTGCTGGAACGTTTCATCGAACGGCCGGATGCCATACTGCTTGGCTCGATCGGATTCTGGGAGGGCGTGGACATCCGTGGCTCCGCGCTCAGTTGCGTGATCATCGACAAGATCCCATTCGTCTCGCACACAGATTTGCTCTACCAAGCCCGGATGAAAGCAATCCGGGAGGCGGGCGGCGACCCGTTCCGGCAACTACAACTGCCCCGAGCCGCGCTGATGCTGAAGCAGGGAGTGGGGCGGCTGATCCGCAGCGTGACGGATCAAGGCGTGGCCGTAATCGCCGACCCGCGGCTTCAGAGCCAGTGGTACGGTCGCCACCTTATGACTGGCTTGCCGGACATGCCGATCAGCACCGATCTCGGACAGACACTGGAATTTCTGCAGGAGCGGGTCGAATGAAAGACGTCCCCGCGTTGCTGGCTCTCGAGACCTCTACCGAAATCTGCTCGGCGGCCTTGGCTGCGGGCGGGCGAATCAAGGAGTGCACCCTGACGGTGCCGCGGGAGCACACCCGGCACATCTTGGGGCAAGTGGACGAATTGCTTGGCGAGGCGGGGTTGGTCGCCGCCGACTTGGAGGCGGTAGCATTCGGCCGCGGTCCGGGGACGTTCACGGGGGTGCGGATAGCCACCGCCCTGGCGCAGGGGCTGGCGGTCGCCCATAATCTGCCTTTGCTGCCGGTCTCTTCGCTGGCCGCGCTGGCTTGGAGGGCTTGGCACGAACATCAGGTCTCGCCGGTGCTCGCGGTGATGGACGCAAGGTTGGAAGAAGTCTACTGGGCAATGTTCAAGATCGACGCCGAGGAGGTTTCGATCTTGCATCCGGAGTCGCTGTCGACGCCGGCGGAACTACTCGCGCAATTGCCCTCATTGCCCGGTGGCTGGCAGGGTGCCGGCTCCGGTTGGGCCCTGCCCGAGATACAGCCGGGTGTTGAGCCGGGAATGGCCGTGGACTCCGGCCTGCGGCCGGATGCCCGGTCGGTGCTGGAGCTTGCGTTGCAGGATTTTCGAGCTGGCCGACTTGCGGATTTCGAACAGGCCCAGCCAACCTATCTCCGGCATCCAGTGCGATCGTGAGCGAGTCGCGTCCGCGGTTTCATCTTGCGATCGCAGTCGACGATTTGTCAGCGGCGGAAGCCTTCTATGCCGGGGTCCTGCAGTGCCGCATTGGGCGCGCATCCGAGAAATGGATCGACTTTGATCTGATGGGGCACCAGGTCACGGTGCACCACTGCGACACGACTCGGGAAGAGGCCCGCAACCCGGTTGACGGGAAATCCATCGCGGTCCCTCATTTCGGATTAATCCTGGAATGGGAGCAGTGGGAAATTCTGGTGGAACGCCTCCGGGTCTGCGGGGCGGCGTTCGACTTGGAACCGACCGTCCGCTTCCGGGGAGAAGTCGGAGAACAGGCAACCGTGTTCGTGCGCGACCCGGCCGGCAATATGCTGGAGTTCAAGGCATTTCGAAATCCGGATCAGGTGTTTGCTCGGCACTTGGACAAGTAAAACCACTCTCTTCCCCGGTGGCTGACAAGTTGGGTGCACAAGTTGCACGCCCATCCCCCCCATGCTAGAATCAAATTGCCCAGTTTATCTCCCATCAATCACTGAAAGGATGGTGCGATGCTGTCTGGGCATGTTGTCGAGGGTTGCCCTTTTTGGCTTTATTCCTGCGGCAAATTTTCCTGTCCCACCTCTTTTCCCGCCGAACCATTTCGGTGGGTTGGAAGCCTGCTGGGCCTGAATTCAGACGTTCCCAGTTCGGGGTCGCGGCGGTTTTGCTCCGGCAAAGCCGTCGCAACTTCTAATAGCCTCTCCCTTAAGGACCGCATTCAGGTCCAAGCACCAACCTCCTTTCATTCTGCCTTATACCAAATGGGGCAGACCCGAAGCTTAGCTTGCTCGATTCGCAGCTTGGCCGCATGGTCTTTCCCGGTTTTTTGGAGAAAAGGTAAATGTCCCACCCGCCGAGCGTTTAGGCACAGAACTGGGCTATAGCCTTAACGATTCCGGCGGGTGAGACACTCTCCGCAGTGCGTCATCTTTAGATGACGCAACGAACACAAAGTTCGCGCCGACGCGCGGCTCGAGATTGGCGAGGCACTGAATTCCCAGGCAACGCCATGCCGGCATGGATCGGGTGTGCTGGAACTGTCGTGACACTTGTTGATCTCTTGGTAGCTCCATGTTCCGATTCTACTGCGGATAAAGCATTTGGCGAAATATAGCCGGGCTCGACAGCAAGAATCCGTGCTCCGAATTGACAGGTTGAAAACGGTCGGAGTTCGTGCTCCTTTCTTTTGAGATAATGCAGGGATGGAGACGGTGAGGTGCGGCGTTTATTGGGATGGCCATCAAGAAGCTTAAAGCGGGCCTGATTAATCAAATTACGGCAGGAGAGGTCATCGAACGACCGGCTTCCGTCGTCAAGGAATTGGTGGAGAACAGCCTGGACGCTGGCGCGCGCCACATCCGGGTGCAGGTCGAAGAAGGAGGACGGCGACGTCTGGCTGTGACCGACGACGGTTGCGGCATTAACCGCGGTGAATTGGCGCTGGCGCTTTCGCGGCACGCAACATCCAAGTTGAGCAACGCTGATGACCTGTGGCAACTGCAAACCTTGGGGTTCCGAGGTGAAGCGTTGCCGAGCATTGCTTCCGTTTCGCGCCTGACACTGACTTCTGCGGTAGAAGGCGACGAGCATGGTTGGCGTCTTGAAGGCGATACTGCCGAAGAGGAACCGCAAGCGCATCCGTACCCGCGCGGAACCACGGTCGAGGTCTGCGACCTCTTCTACAACACGCCGGCACGACGCAAGTTCCTGCGTGCTCCTGCAACCGAATGGAAACACATCGCCACGATCCTGCGTAGCTTGGCGCTCGGTCATCTCACGGTGACTTTCGAAGCCAGCCACGATGGACGCCGCCTGCTGCACTACCCGGGCGTCGGGGAAGGCGTAACGGAGCGGGAGCGGCTGGAAGCGATACTCGGCAGCGATTTTGCCGAACAGTCCGCGTTCTTCGAGGAGGTTTCAGGGGCATTGCGGGCATTTGGCTGGATCGGGTTGCCAACGTATTCGCGCAGCCAGCCGGACCAGCAGTACTTTCACGTCAACGGCCGCACCGTGCGCGACAAGGTTGCGATGCACGCGATTCGGCAAGCATATGCCGACGTGCTCTACGGACAGCGCCATCCCTGTTATGTGGTCTATCTGGAAGTCCCGCCCGGAGAAGTCGACGTCAATGTGCATCCCACCAAGATGGAAGTGCGTTTCCGAGAGTCCCGTCAGGTGCATCAGATTCTTTCGCAGGGGGTGGCCGAAGCGATCGGGACGGTTCGGCCTGGCGATGTCGGGCACGACGTGACAAGTTTCAGGACCCTGGTCAATGAAAATCCACAGGCACAGCAATCCCCGGTGCCGCTGCCTGCCGCGTCCGACGGTGGCGGGGTCGCGCTGCGGGCTGCGACTGAATCGCCCGCGGTTTCTTCCGGGGAGGTGCCGCCTCTCGGGTTTGCCCGTGCACAGTTGCACGGCATCTATATCCTGGCGGAGAACACGGAAGGGATGATTCTGGTCGATATGCATGCTGCACATGAGCGGATTACGTACGAACGTTTGAAGTCCTCGCGCGACGGGCAGGGAGTACGCATGCAACCGTTGCTGGTACCGCAGAGCTTGAGTTTGAGCGAATCCGAAATTGCCTGCGTAGAAGAACAGCAGGAACTTTTGCAAAGCCTCGGCATCGAGGTGGATGTGACCGGGCCGACCCGGCTGCGGATTCGCGCGGTACCCGCATTGCTGTCGCGGGCCGACCCGTCCGCGTTGGTGCGCGACGTCGTGGCGGATTTGGCGGAACATGGGCAGAGTGAGCGGGTGCGGGAGCAAGAAAATGAATTACTGTCTTCGATGGCTTGCCATGCCGCGGTACGTGCGGGTCGGCAGTTATCTTTGGAGGAGATGAATGTGTTGCTGCGCGACATGGAGGAAACCGAACGATCCGGACAGTGCAACCACGGACGTCCGACTTGGGTGCTGCTGAGCATCGACCAACTCGATAAGCTGTTCATGCGCGGGCAGTGAGCGAATCGCGAATTCAGGCACTGGCGCTGATGGGCCCGACCGCGTCGGGCAAGACCGAGTGCGCAGTGGAGCTGGTCCGCCGGTGGCCGTTCGAGATCATCAGCGTCGACTCCGCGATGATCTATCGCGGGATGGATATCGGCAGTGCCAAGCCGGAGCCGGATGTCTTGGCGCTCGCCCCCCACCGCATGATCGACATCCTGGATCCGGCGCAAGGATTCTCGGCATTCGAATATGCCCGGCAGGCGCGTCGACACATCGAGGAAATTCATGCGGCCGGACGCATCCCGCTGCTGGTCGGCGGTGCCCGCCTGTATTTTCTCGCCTTGATGGAAGGGCTGTCGCATATTCCGGATGCAGATGCGGAAGTCCGGCAGCGCTTGCGCCATGAGCTGGAGGAGCAGGGCGCTCCGGCATTGCACGAGCGCTTGTCCCGGTGTGATCCACTGACGGCGCAGCGACTCAAGCCGGGCGACAGCCAGCGCATCGTGCGTGCACTGGAAGTGTTCGAGTCGAGCGGTCGGCCGATGAGCGCTTGGATCTCCGAACCTCCGCGGGTGCCAGAGAACATCGACTACCATCAGTTGGCGCTTTGGCCAGAGGATCGCGCCCATTTGCAGGAGCGGATTGGCGAGCGTTTCGACCGCATGCTGGAGGCGGGACTGGTCGAGGAAGTCCGGAGCCTTCACGCGCGCAAGGACTTGAATTTGACTAGCCCCGCGATGCGCTGCGTGGGGTACCGGCAAGTGTGGCGGCACTTGGATGGAGGGTGCACCTACGAGCAGATGCGGGAGCAGGCGGTAGCGGCCACACGCCAGTTGGCGAAACGGCAGTTGAGCTGGCTGCGGCATGCCCCGGACGTGATACACTGTGCGACGGACTGTCTGCGACCGGATAAAGCGGTCGCGGCAGTGGCTCGCTGGCGGTCCTCGGACCGGGGCGGCGCCAGACAATAATAAGAAAAACAAGTTGTCGCCGCGGGTGGGTTAATGGCTAAAGGACAAACGATTCAGGAACCGTTTCTCAACCAATTGCGCAAGCACCATGTTCCCGTCTCCGTCTATCTGGTCAACGGGATTAAGTTGCAGGGACAGGTGCATTCGTTCGACCAATTCGTCGTCGTGCTGAAGAACTCTGTCAACCAGGTGATCTACAAGCACGCGATCTCCACCATCGTTCCGTCGCGTCCAGTGGACTTGGATCCTGTGGCGGACGAGGAGTCGGCCGATTAGTCGCAAGCGAGGAACCCCGTTTGTTTGAACGGGTTTCCGCCGATCCCGCCTGCGTGCTGGTGCACGTGGCGATCGGCGCGGACACACGAGCGGAAAATCCTGAACGCGAAGAATTCGTCGAGCTGGCGCGCAGCGCCGGCTTGATGCCGCAGGCGCAACTGAACTTCCGGCGCCGCGCCCCTCATCCTCGTTTCTACTTCGGCCGGGGCCAGGCCGAGCAGCTTCGGCATAGCTGCGTGCAGCACGACGTTCAACTGGTGGTCGTCAATACGGACTTAAGCCCAAGCCAGGAACGCAACTTGGAAGCGGAACTGGAGTGCCGGGTACTGGGACGCACCGGGTTGATCCTGGACATATTCGCGCAGCGTGCCCGGTCACACGAAGGCAAGTTGCAGGTCGAGCTTGCCCAACTGAATTATCTCTCGACCCGATTGGTGCGCGGCTGGAGTCACTTGGAGCGACAGAAGGGCGGCATTGGATTGCGCGGTCCGGGTGAGACCCAGCTGGAGTCGGACCGTCGGTTGCTGATGCAGCGGGTCCAGACTTTACGGCGGCGCTTGATGTTGGTCGAACGCCAGCGCAACCAGAGTCGCGCGCGTCGGCGACGAGCACAGTTGTATCACGTCGCATTGGTTGGCTACACCAATGCCGGCAAATCGACCTTGTTTAATTTCCTGACCGGTAGTGACGTGTCGGCTGTGGATCAGTTGTTCGCGACGCTGGATCCGATACACCGCCGCCTTCACTTGGACAAGAGTCGGGATATCGTGTTGTCCGACACCGTGGGATTCATTCGCGACCTGCCGGTGGAACTGGTGCGTGCGTTTCACTCGACTTTGGAGGAATTGCAGGAATGCGACCTCTTGCTGCACGTGATTGACTGCAGCGATGAAAGACGCACGGAACATGCGGCACAGGTGAGAGAGGTGTTGGCGCAAATCGGTGCAGGGCAGGTTCCGGTTATCGAGGTTTACAACAAAATTGATTGCTTGGAACCGATGGAGCGGATTCCGGAAGCACCGAATCGCGTGTGGTTGTCGGCGCGCACGGGCGCGGGAATGGATGCATTGCGTGCCCAGTTGTTGCAACGGATGCAGGCGGAAGAATCCGAAGTTTATCTTCGGTTGCCGCTAGCGGCCTATCCGCTCCGAGCGGAATTGCATCGGGTCGGGCAAGTCGAGGAAGAGAAATTTACGGAAGAGGGGGAATGCGAGATGCGCCTACGGTTGCCGTTGCCACACCTTGCGCGTTTCGAAAAGTTCCGGGTCACAATCCCGGAGGCATCGCAAGGATCGATGTTCGGCTTGGCAAGTCAGAACGGGTGAGTCGGGCTGATTGGGCCCCGGCGAAGCAACGACGGTTGGACTGTACACAATGGCCCTCGCAATTCCTTTGCTAAAATAGCCAGCCGCGTCCTCATTCGGAATTTTCATGGCTTGGAACGACAACGGTGGGAACCCGTGGCAGCGCAATGCGCGGCAGGGACCGCCGGACCTGGACGACCTGTTCGGAAAACTGTTCCGGCGCCTGTTCGGCTCGGGCCGTGGGAGCGGCGGCGGTAGCGGCCGCAAGTGGTCGGTCGGCACTGGCAGCATTCTGCTCGTCCTCCTGATCCTGTGGTTGCTGTCCGGCTTCTATATTGTCGAGGCCAGCGAGCGGGGCGTCGTGCTTCGCTTCGGCAAGCACGACCGTACCACTATGCCGGGACCGGGATGGCACATCCCGTATCCGATCGAAAGCGTCGAAGTGGTCAACGTGACCGGCAACCGGAGCGTGGAGAAACGGACTACCATGCTGACGCAGGACGAGAATATCGTCGAACTCAAATTCTCGGTGCAGTACCGGCTCAAGAATGCCGAGGATTATCTGTTCAACACTGAAAATCCGGACATCGCATTTGACCGTGCCTGCCGCTTCAAGAGCACCATCTGTGGCGTGCTCGACAGCGCCATCCGCACCGTGGTGGGCCGTAACAATATGGACTTTATCCTGCGCGAGGGCCGCGCGGAAATCGCCAGCCGGACCATGGTGCTGATGCAGGAGATTCTCGACTCTTATGGAACCGGAATCGAAATTCTGACGGTCAACCTGGAGGACTCGCAGCCGCCGAACGCGGTGCAGGATGCGTTCCAGGATGCCACCAAGGCGCGCGAGGACATGGAACGCTTCAAGAACGAAGCGCAGGCTTACGCCAACGAAGTCCTGCCGCAGGCACGCGGCGAGGCCGCGCGGATGTTGGAGGACGCCAAGGCCTATCGCGCCCAGGTGATTGCCAACGCCGAAGGTGAGGCGTCCCGTTTCACCCAGTTGCTGACCGAGTATCGCAAGGCGCCGGAAGTGACCCGCCAACGCATGTATCTGCAGGCGGTGGAGTCGGTTCTGTCCAACGCTTCCAAGGTCGTGGTCGATGTCGACAAGGGCAGCAACATGCTGTTCCTGCCGCTGGATCGGATTCTGGAGCAACGCGGTTCGACCCGGTCGCCGCAGTCTCCATCCTTGGACCGGCAGGGAGGAAGTTCCTCGGGTTCCGGAAGTTTCACTCCGCGCTTGAGGGAGGGACGTTGAGGTGAACATGCAAATGCGCCTGATTTTGGCTGCCATCGTGGTGGTGCTGGTCTGGGCCTCCACGTTCTACGTGCGCCAGACCGAGACGGCGATCGTGTTCCAGCTCGGCGACATCCGACGCGCAGGACTGGAGCCGGGGCTGCACTTCCAGATGCCGTTCATCAACAACGTGCAGAAGTTCGATGCCCGGGTGCTGTCATTGGATTCCAAGCCGGAGTTGTTCCTGACCAGCGAAAAGAAGAACGTATCGGTGGACTTCTTCGTCAAGTGGCGGATCGAGAACGTCAGCCAATATTTCCGAGCCACCCAGGGCGACCGTTCGCGTGCCGAGGGACGGTTGACCCAGATCGTCAAGGACGGGCTCAAGAACCAGTTCGGTGTGCGCACCATCCAGGAGGCGATCTCCGGCGAGCGGCGTGAAATCATGGACGTGCTGCAGGTGCAATCCAACCGCAACGCGAGAGAGCTTGGCATCGAGGTGGTGGACGTCCGCATCAGCCGCATCGAGCTGCCGGACGAGGTCAGCGATTCGGTCTATCGCCGGATGCGGGCGGAGCGTAGCCGGACGGCCAAGGACTTTCGCGCCCGCGGGCAGGAAACGGCGGAGCGCATCCGCGCCGATGCCGACCGCCAGCGCACGGTGATTCAGGCCGAGGCATATCGCGATGCCGAGAAAATCCGCGGTGAGGGTGATGCCCAGTCCACCGAGATCTATGCCGAGGCCTACAATCAGGATCCCGAGTTCTTTGCGTTCACTCGAAGCCTGAACGCCTACGTCAATACGTTCCGTGACAAGGGCGACGTGCTGGTCGTGGAGCCGGACTCGGAATTTTTCCAGTACTTCAAGCAACTCAAGAAGTAGCCTCTGTTCCCCGCCATGCAGTGGGAATTCGTTCTGGCGGCCATCGCTCTGGTGCTCATGCTGGAAGGCCTCGTTGCGCTCCTGAATCCGGATATGGCGCGGCGCATGATGTTGCGCATGATCGAACTGCCGACCACGCAATTCCGCATGATGGGGCTGATCGCAGTGACGCTGGGCGTACTGCTCTTGTATCTCACGCGGTGGCTGTCGTGAAGCCGTTGACGCCGGATCAACTCCCCGAAGGAATCGAGGAAGCCCTGCCGGAACAGGCCCGGGTGCTGGAGGTGCACCGGCGGCAGTTGCTGGACTGTTTCGAGAGCTGGGGCTACGACTTGGTGTCTCCACCGTTGGTGGAATTTCGTGATGCACTGGTGACGGACGGGGATGCCCTGGACCGGCAGACCTTCCGTCTGACGGACCCGCTGTCCGGACGCACGCTAGGCGTACGCACCGACATTACGCCGCAGATCGCCCGGATCGACCGGCAGCAGATGCCGCAGGACCAGGTAGTGCGGCTGTGCTATGCGGGTTCCGTGCTTCGTGCACACCCCGAGATTCTCGGCGGCGGGCGAAACCCGATCCAGGTGGGTGCTGAACTGTATGGACATGAAGGCGTTCAAGGCGATGCCGAAATCGTTTTGCTGTTGTGCGGCGCGTTGCGGGTTTCCGGGTGTGCCGGCTGGTGCCTCGACTTGGGGCATGCCGGCGTGTTTCGCGCACTGGTGGAGCAGACGGACTGGACCGCAGCAGAGCGCGACGAGCTGTTCGAGCTGATTCAGCGCAAGGCACATGCCGACCTCGACGCGTGGTTGGATGTCCGTCCTTCGGAAGAACCGGTCGCCAGCATGATTCGGATGCTTCCGGACCTGTCGGGTCCGGACGAAGCCGTGCTGGATCGTGCCGCGCAGGAATTGGAAGGCGTTCAGGAGCAAATTTCGCCGGCCTTGGAGGCGTTGCGCACGGTGGCCGCGCAGGTTCGTGGCTCTTACCCGGAAGTTCAGCTGCATTTTGATTTAGGCGAGGCCAGTGGCTTTCACTATGAAAGCGGGTTGGTGTTTGCTGCCTACATAGAGGGGCAGGGCCAGGAAATTGCCCGTGGCGGGCGTTATGGTACTCAGGGTGGCCGTTCGGCGACCGGTTTTAGCCTGGATTTGCGCACGTTGGCCCGTTGCGGTTCCTTGGATGCGGTCGAGCGGCGCCGGATTTATGCCGGGGCGGATGAAGACCCAGCCTTGCAGAGTGCGGTCGCTGAACTGCGCGCACAGGGCCACATCGTGATTTGTGGGCTCGGACCGGAGGATTCGGCCGAGAAATTCCAGTGTCCCGAGCAACTGGTGAACGAAGACGGCGCCTGGGTGGTGCGCCCGGCCGCATCATGAATCGGAGCGTCATCGTCGTCGGCGCACAGTGGGGCGACGAGGGGAAGGGCAAGATCGTCGACCTCCTGGCGGCCGATGCCGACGCCGTAATCCGGTTCCAGGGAGGGCATAACGCCGGGCACACCCTGGTGGTTGAGGGCGAGAAGACGGTTCTGCACCTGATTCCTTCCGGCATTCTCAACCCCGGCGTCGAATGTTTGATCGGGAACGGCGTGGTGTTGTCGCTGGATGCCCTGTTCGAGGAAATCGACTTCCTGCTGGCTCAAGGCCTCCCGGTGCTGGAGCAATTGAGGGTTTCCGCCGCTTGTCCCTTGCTCTTGCCATCCCACATTGCGCTTGACCGGGCTCGCGAAGAGGCTCGGGGTGGGTCGGCGATTGGAACGACGCTGCGCGGCATCGGTCCGGCCTACGAAGACAAGGCCGCCCGCCGGGGGCTTCGGGTCTCGGATCTCTACCAGCCGGAATCTCGAGACCAGAAGTTAGCAGAACTCGTTGAATATCATAATTTTATGCTGCAAAGCTATTATAAGGCTGAGCCACTGGACGTGGCACAGATGGCAGCGCGTATATGGGCGCTTGCCGAACGCCTGGAATCCTGCGTCGCAGATGTTTCGGAACGCTGCGCAACCTTGCGTTCGGAAGGGAAGAATCTGCTGTTCGAGGGGGCCCAGGGGACGCTTCTGGATATAGATCATGGCACCTACCCGTACGTCACGTCGAGCAACACCGTGGCTGGCGGGGCATGCGTGGGTGCAGGCATCGGGCCGCGGGATATCGATGCCGTGCTGGGAATCGTCAAGGTGTATACCACCCGGGTCGGTTCCGGCCCGTTTCCGACGGAACTGCACGACGAGACCGGTGCACAACTGGCGCAACTCGGTGCGGAAGTCGGAGCGACGACCGGCCGGGCTCGACGCTGCGGCTGGCTGGACGTGGTCGCGTTGCGCCGGGCAATGCGCGCCAATGGCGTCAGCAGCCTGTGCCTGACCAAGCTGGACGTGCTGGATTCGTTCCCTGTGATTCGCGTCTGTACCGGCTATGACGAGGCGGGCCAGGCGACGGAATACGAGGATTATCCCGGATGGCAAAGCGCCACGACGAAGATTAGGACTTTCGAGGATCTCCCTGCCCAGGCCCGGGACTACATTGCCGCGATCGAGCAGCACCTGGAAGTGCCGGTCGATTTGATTTCCACCGGTTCCGGTCGTGACGACATCATCGTGCGCAAGCAGCTCTTCGGCTGAGCTGCCAGGGCACTTCAAGGCGGCCGACTTCGAGTACGACCTGCCGCCCGAACGAATCGCGAAACACCCGTTGCCGGATCGCGGCGCCAGTCGCCTGCTGGTGATGGATCGCGCCACCGGGGCGCTTCAAGACAAGGGCGTCCGGGACCTTCCGGATCTGCTTGCCCCCGGAGACCTGCTAGTGCTCAACGACACCCGGGTGATCCCGGCGCGGCTTTTCGGCCGCAAGTCGACGGGTGGCGAGGTAGAAGTACTGATGGAACGCCAGCTTTCGCGGCAGCGGATTCTTGCGCAACTGCGTTTCAGCCGCCCGCCTGCGCCCGGCAGCAAGTTGACGCTGTCCGATGGGGTACAGGTCGAAGTCGAGGGGCGAGAGGAAAGGTTTTGGACCTTGAGGTTTCCGCAGGAGACGGATGTCGCGGACTTTCTGGAGCGACATGGGCAGGTGCCGTTGCCACCGTATATCGACCGGACTCCAGAGCCGCAGGACCGGGATCGTTACCAGACAGTGTACGCACAGAATTCGGGTGCGGTGGCCGCGCCGACGGCAGGGCTGCACTTCGACGAAGCTCTTTTGCATCGTTTGGATGAAAAGGGCATCGGCAAGATTTTCGTGACGCTGCATGTGGGGGCCGGCACCTTCCAGCCAATCGAGTCGGAGGACATCCGCGATCATCGCATCCACTCCGAGCGGTTGTCGGTCGATGCCGAGGCATGTGCCCGCATCGAACAGACTCGTGAACGAGGAGGGCGGGTGATCGCAGTCGGAACCACGTCCGCGCGGGCGCTTGAGTCCGCGGCCCAGTCCGGCCGCGTGCGGCCGTTTGAAGGCGAGACCGACCTGTATCTCTACCCAGGCTGCACCTTCGCCGCAACGGACGGGTTGATGACCAATTTCCACCTGCCGCGCTCCTCGTTGCTGGTTATGATCTGTGCATTTGCGGGACGTGATGCGACCCTTCACGCCTACCGTCATGCCGTCGATACGGACTACCGCTTCTATAGTTACGGCGATGCCATGCTGATTCTTTGAGCGATGAAGTTTCAAGTCATTAATACGGATGGTGCGGCACGGTGCGGCATGCTTGAATTCGAGCGCGGCACGGTGAGAACTCCGGCGTTCATGCCGGTCGGGACGCATGGCGCGGTACGCTCGGTCACTCCAGAAGAGGTTCGGGCCTGTGGCGCGGAAATCATACTGGGCAATACCTTCCACCTGATGTTGCGGCCAGGCGTGGAGGTCGTCGAGCGGCACGGCGGGCTGCATCGCTTCATGCATTGGCCGGGCCCGATCCTGACGGATTCCGGTGGCTACCAGGTCTTCAGCCTGGCGCCGTGGCGGGAGGTGGACGAGGCCGGCGTCCGGTTCCGTTCTCCGGTCGACGGCGACGAGGTGTTCCTGGATCCGGAGCAATCCGTTGCCGTGCAGCATGCGCTGGGTTCCGATGTCGTGATGGCGTTCGATGAATGCACGCCGCATCCGGCGACCCAGGACGAGGCCCGGGCCTCCATGGAGTTGTCGCTGCGCTGGGCGGAACGCAGCCGGCAGGCGCACGGCGAACATCCAAGTGTTTTATTCGGCATCGGGCAGGGCGGGCTGTATCCCGAGTTGAGGCTGGAGTGCCAGCAGCGCCTGGAGGAGATCGGCTTCGATGGTTATGCGGTCGGGGGGCTGTCCGTGGGAGAGAGCTTCGAGGAACGCAGCATGGTGCTGGAAGCCTTAGGCCCCCACTTGCCGGTGGCACAACCGCGTTACCTGATGGGTGTGGGGCGGCCGGTGGATATCGTCGATGCGGTTCGCTTTGGTATGGATCTGTTCGATTGCGTGATTCCGACCCGGCACGCCCGCAACGGACATCTGTTTACCTGGAACGGGGTTCTGCGCATTCGGAACCGACAGTACGCCGCGGAAACCGGGCCCGTGGAAGAGGGCTGCACCTGCTACACCTGCGAGAACTACTCGCGCGCCTACCTGCGGCACCTGGACCAGGGCCGGGAGATCCTGTTTTCAAGATTAGCGACCCTGCACAACCTTCATTTCTACCAACAGTTGATGCAAGCGATTCGAACCGCAATCGAAGCGGGTGAGCTAAAGACGCTCGCGGATCGTTTGGCGGAAGCCTACCGGGAGGAAGACGAGGGAGATTGACCGGGTGCGGGAAGGTTCCGAATCCGGTCTCCGGTGTTGATGCCGAGTTCGCGGGTGACTCCGGCACGGAGTTCCAGCACGTACAGGATGTTGCGGGGGCCGATGATCGTGGACGGCGACAACGGGATCGTGTCGCGCACAATTCGGCGGATGACCCCGTCCGGATCAATGAACAACATGTCGAGCGAAAGGGGCGTGTTCTTCATCCACATGGTCCGCACGTCCGGGCGGTCGTAGACGAACAGCATGCCGGCGTCATTGGGCAGGTCTTCACGGTACATGAGCCCTTGCGCCTGTGCTTCCGGCGTTAGCGCCAGTTCCACTGCGAAGCGGTGTGTGCCGGTAGCGCTGTCGATGGCGAGGGGCCAAGCCTCCGGAGGGTCTCCCGCAGGGAGCCAGTAAATCAAGATCGCGCCCGCCGCAGTCAACAGCAGCAAGGCGGAGATCCATCCGATGCGGAAACGCTTCATGGGAGGAAAGAGGCCGCTCTCATTGTAGTGGTGACAGGGTGCATTCCTGTTTAAATGGCACCCCCTGTGGCATAATGCGTTCCACTCGAACCGGTGCATCCGACCCCATGTTTTTGATCGACGACGCGATGGCGCAGGACGCGGCAGGCCCCATGGGCGGCTGGTCCATGTTCGCCATGATCGCGATCTTCTTCGCGATCATGTACTTCATGATTATTCGCCCGCAGAACAAGCGGGTCAAGGAACACCGCGCCCTGATCGATTCCCTGCAAAAAGGCGACGAAGTATCCACCAACGGCGGCCTGATGGGGCGGATCACGCACATCGGCTCCAGCACGGTGCGCCTAGAGTTGGCGGAGGGGGTGGAGGTCCGCCTGCGGCGGGATTCGGTCAGCAACGTCTTGCCCAAGGGTTCGCTCGCGAAAAGTGATTGATACGGGTCGCCGAGCTGGCGGCCTTTGGATAAATCAATGAAGGCCAACCAATATCCGTGGTGGAAGAATCTTCTGGTGATCGGCATCCCGCTGATCGCGGCGCTTTATGCGGCGCCCAACCTTTATCCTTCCGATCCCTCGGTTCAGGTTTCCTCATCCCGGGTCGCCATTGGTGAAGCAGAACGAAAGCAAGTCGAGCAGATCCTCAAACTTAAAGGGCTGGGTCACGATCAGGTCGAGCAGGAAGGAGAAGAGTCCCTGCTGATCCGCTTCGCCGACCCGGAGGACCAACTGAAAGCCGCGGACGCTCTGCGCGATGCCCTGTCTGACCGGTTCTCGGTAGCGCTGCACCTGGCGCCGGCCACGCCGGGTTGGCTTGAGTCGCTGAATGCACACCCGATGAATCTCGGGCTGGATTTGCGCGGCGGCGTGCATTTTCTCCTGGAAGTCGACCTGGACGCCTCGATCGGCAAGGCCTACACCCGACATGCCACGGATGTCCGGACCTTGCTGCGCGAGGAGGAAATCCGCTATCGCGGGGTACGGGTGCACGGCGAAGAAATACACATCCTGGCACGTGATGCGGAGATCCTTGAACAGATTGAAGAGGTCGTCAAAGACAATTATTTCGGTACCTTCGATGTCACTGCGGGGGAGACCGAGGGACAGCCGACCGTCATCATGCGCCTGACCCAGACCGCGCACAGCGACATTCGCCGCAACGCCATCAGCCAGAACCTGATAACCCTGCGCAAGCGGGTCAACGAGCTGGGTGTGGCGGAGCCGGTCATCCAGCAGCAGGGGCGCACCCGGATCGCGGTGCAGTTGCCGGGCGTGCAGGACACGGCGCGAGCCAAGGAAATCCTGGGCGCGACCGCCACTCTGGAGTTCCGGCTGGTGGATGAGCAGTCGGACCCGTATCTGGCCGCGGAGACGGGCAAGGTGCCGCTGGCAGACGAGTTGTACTACGAACGCGACGGCAACCCGGTCCTGCTCAAGCGCCGGGTGATGCTGACCGGGGAGCACATCATCGATGCGTCGTCGGGATTTGACGAGCGTGGTTTGCCCGCAGTGCACATCACGCTGGACAGCGATGGCGCCCGGCAGTTCGCCAAGGTGACCGGCGAGAACGTCAAGCGGTTGATGGGTGTGGTGTTCATTGAACAACGCAGTGACACGGTGGTGACTAATGGCGAAACGCACCGGATTACCCGTGAGAGCCGAGAGGTCATCAATGTCGCCCGCATTCAGGAGCAGTTGTCCAAGCGCTTCCAGATCACTGGGCTGGACACGTCACGCGAAGCGCGCAACTTGGCGTTGTTGCTGCGTGCCGGTGCGCTGGCTACCCCCATGTACATCGTGGAGGAACGGACGGTCGGACCAAGCCTGGGTCAACAGAATATCGAACTCGGTGCCTTGTCGGTGCTGATCGGCTTCCTGCTGGTGATGGTGTTCATGACGCTGTACTACCGCCTGTTCGGGTTGGTCGCCGACCTGGCGCTGATCGCCAACCTGGTTCTGATCGTGGCGGCGATGTCGATGATTCCGGGAGCGACGCTGACCCTGCCGGGTATTGCCGGCATCGTACTGACCGTGGGCATGGCGGTGGATGCCAACGTGCTCATCTTTGAACGTATCCGGGAAGAGCTGGACAACGGAAATTCCCCTCAGGCCAGCATCCAGGCTGGCTACAGCAAGGCGCTGTCGACCATCGCCGACGCGAACATCACCACCCTGATCGCGGCGATCGTGCTGTTTGCCTTCGGCACCGGGCCGATCAAGGGATTTGCGGTCACTCTCTCCATTGGCATTGTGGCTTCCATGTTCACCGCGATCATGGGAACCCGGGCGATCATCAACCGAGTCTACGGGACCCGCCGTAGTCCCACCTTGGCGGTCTGACCATGCGATTGCTTCCGCGCAAGCTTGCTCTCGACTTCATGGGTCGCGCCCGGCATGCGATGGTGCTGTCGGGGAGCCTGCTGGTCCTGTCCATTGGCTCGCTACTGTTCCAGGGCCTGAACCTGGGCGTGGACTTCGAGGGAGGCACCCTGATCGAGGTCGGCTATCCGGCTCCGGTGGAACTCGACGAAATCCGCGGGCAACTGGAGGCGGCCGGCTTCGACCGGGCGGTCGTGCAGCATTTCGGATCGGCGCAGGACGTGCTGGTGCGAATCAAGCCGGACGAGCGTCCGCAGAGCGAACTGAGCAACCAGGTGCTGGAGACCCTGCGCGGCGAAAGTCAGGAACTTCAACTGAGGCGGGTCGAATACGTTGGCCCGCAGGTGGGTGAGGAGCTGCGCGACGACGGGGGCCTTGCCATGCTGTACGCACTGGGGCTGATCCTGGTCTACGTGGCGCTTCGCTTCGAATACCGGTTCTCGTTCGGTGCCGTCATTGCGCTGATCCACGACGTGATCCTAACCATCGGATTCTTCTCGCTGACCCAGATCGAATTCGACCTGACGGTATTGGCAGCCATCTTGGCGGTGATCGGCTATTCCCTGAACGACACCATCGTCGTGTTCGACCGGATCCGGGAGAATTTCCGGGCGTTGCGGCGCCAGTCCAGCACCGAGGTTCTCAACGTCTCGATCAACCAGACCCTGTCACGCACCCTGATGACCTCGCTGACCACGTTGCTGGTGCTGTTCGCACTGTTCTTCTTCGGCGGCGAGGTGATCCACGCATTCTCCATCGCGCTGATCGTAGGCGTCATCATCGGCACCTATTCGTCGATTTACGTGGCGGGCAGCTCCCTGTTGGTGCTCGGCGTGAGTGGGCAGGACCTCGACACGACGCCGACGGAGGATGTGGATACCCGACCCTAGGGTCAGCTGGCTACTTCTTCAGGGCTTCGAGCCGCCCAAGCATTTCTTCCAATACCTTCGGTGCTGCAGCGATGATGTTGCCGCTGGCAAGCGGGTCTTCGCTGCCGTCCAGGTCTTTCACGATCGCGCCCGCTTCCCTTGCAAGGACGATTCCGGCGGCCATGTCCCAGGGCTTGAGGGCGAACTCCCAAAAGCCATCGAACCGTCCCGCTGCGACGTAGGCAAGATCTAATGCCGCCGAACCTGCGCGGCGAACCCCGGCGGTTTCCGGAATCAGGGCACGCAGGGTGGTCAGGTAGTGGTCAAGGTCGGCGCCGTCACGGAATGGAAACCCGGTTGCAAGCAGGGCATCGGCCAGCCCTTGCCCGGTGCGGGCGCGGATGCGCCGCCCGTCGAGGAAGGCCCCGCGACCGGTTTCCGCGGTGAATAGTTCCTGCTTGAACGGGTCATACACGACCCCGAGCAGCAGTTTGTCCCGCTGCCGCAGGGCGATCGACACGGCGTAGTGGGGGATGCCGAACAGGAAGTTGGTAGTGCCGTCGAGCGGGTCGACCAGCCACTCGAATTCGGCGTCAGAGGACGTGTTGGCCGCAGTTTCTTCCGCTAGGATGGCGTGTTCCGGGTGCGCTTTGTGCAGGCGGGAGACGATCTCTTCTTCGGCTTCGCGGTCCACGCTGGAGACGAAATCATGCGAGCCCTTGCGCTCCACCGCGACCCGGTCGGTGAAGTTGTGATGGCGGATGATGATTCGACCGGCGGCTTCGGCGGCGTCGACGGCGATGTTCAGCAGGGCGCTCATGGCAGGTGTGCAGGGCGGGATAAAGAGGTGTTCAAGGTGAATTTCCGGGCTTCGGAGCTGGCGTTCAAGTGCGGGAGAGGGCGCCTATCATAATGCAAAGGGGCGATTCCGGGCTTTTCTTTTCTATCCCTTAAGGAATACTTGACTAATCTAGTCAGGTATGGCAATATGATTGGCATTCCGCACCGCCGGAGACTTGATGTCATGAAACTAAACGCGAAAGGACGTTATGCCGTGACCGCCATGCTGGACGTGGCGCTGCACGGCGAAGAAGGGCCGGTAGCGCTCGCGAGCATCGCCGAGCGCCAGGGCATCTCGCGCTCCTACCTTGAGCAGCTGTTCTCCCGCCTGCGGCGGGCCGGGCTGGTCGACAGCGTGCGCGGACCCGGTGGCGGATACTGCCTGGCGCGGGACGTGCCGGAGATTTCGATCGCCGAGGTGATCGCAGCGGTTGACGAAAGCGTGGACGCGACGCGCTGCGGCGGTCGCGAGAACTGCCAGGACAACCAGCCCTGCCTGACCCATGGCCTGTGGGAGGGGTTGGGCCGTGAAATCGAGCGCTACTTGGGTCGCGTCAGTTTGGCGGACGTGCTGCGCCAGCAGCGGGTCCGGGAAGTGGCCCAGCGTCAGAACGTGAAATTCGCCGAGCATCACGGATTCCCCGCGAGGCCGGTCATGGAAGGGCAGGAGGCCGTGCTATGAGCGACATCAATCTTCCAATCTACCTGGACTATTCCGCAACCACGCCGGTGGACCCCCGGGTGGCGGACAAGATGCGCCAGTTCCTGACGCCGGATGGCGAGTTCGGCAATCCCGCCTCGCGTTCGCACAGCTTCGGCTGGCATGCCGAGGAGGCGGTCGACGAGGCACGCAAGCAAGTCGCAGCCCTGATCGGTGCGGACCCGCGCGAAATTGTCTGGACCAGCGGCGGCACCGAGTCGGACAATCTGGCGATCAAGGGCGCCGCCCATTTCTACCAGAAAAAAGGCAAGCACATCGTCACTGTCAAAACCGAACACAAGGCGGTGCTGGACACCTGCCGGCAACTGGAGCGGGAAGGCTTCGAAGTGACTTACCTAGCGCCGCAGGCGGACGGTCTGCTCGACTTGGCCGAACTGGAGGCCTCGCTACGTGACGACACGGTGCTGGTGTCGGTGATGCACGTCAACAACGAAATCGGTGTCGTTCAGGATATCGGCGCGATCGGCAAGATGACCCGCGAGCGCGGCATCACCCTGCACGTCGATGCGGCGCAGGGTGCCGGCAAGATCCCGATCGACGTGCACGAAATGCAGGTCGACCTGATGACCCTGTCCGCACACAAGATCTACGGTCCGAAAGGAATTGGCGCCTTGTACATCTGTCGCAAGCCCCGGGTGCGCCTGGAGGCGCAGATGCACGGCGGCGGTCACGAGCGCGGGCTGCGCTCCGGCACCCTGCCGACACACCAGATCGTCGGCATGGGCGAGGCATTCCGGATTGCCCGCGAGGAAATGGCGGAGGAATCGGCACGCATCCGCGCGCTGCGCGACCGGCTCTGGGACGGCCTGAACAAGATGGAAGAGGTCTACCTCAACGGCGACCTCGAACAGCGGGTCCCGGGCAACCTCAACGTCAGCTTCAACTTCGTGGAAGGCGAATCGCTGATCATGGCGCTCAAGGACGTTGCGGTGTCCAGTGGTTCGGCCTGTACCTCGGCCTCGCTGGAACCCAGCTACGTGCTGCGTGCGCTGGGCCGCAACGACGAATTGGCGCACAGTTCGCTGCGCTTTACCATCGGACGTTTCACGACCGAGGAAGAAATCGATTACACCATCTCACTCATCGAGCAAGCCGTGCAGCGGCTTCGCGACCTCTCGCCTCTTTGGGAAATGTACCAGGAAGGGGTTGACTTGGACTCGGTGCAGTGGGCGGTTCACTGACAATGCTAAGCAGGAGAAAGCATCATGGCATATGGAAAAAAAGTCTTGGATCACTATGAAAATCCGCGTAACGTCGGTTCTTTGGACAAGAGCGACGCGCAGGTGGGCACCGGCATGGTCGGCGCGCCGGCCTGTGGAGACGTGATGAAGCTTCAGATCAAGGTCAACGACGAAGGCGTGATCGAGGACGCCAAGTTCAAGACCTACGGCTGTGGCTCGGCGATCGCGTCGTCCAGCCTGTTGACCGAGTGGGTGCGCGGCAAGACCCTGGCGGAAGCCGGCGAGATCCGCAACACCGACATCGCCGAGGAACTGGCGTTGCCGCCGGTGAAGATTCACTGCTCGGTGCTGGCGGAAGACGCCATCCAGGCGGCGATCGAGGACTACGAAGGCAAGCAGGGCCGCAAGGCCGACGTGTCGGACGAGGCGGGATTGGCGGAAGCCGTCTGAATCGGCGACCGCCATGGCCATCTCGCTGACTGAAGCCGCAGCTGGGCAGATTCGCGCTCATTTGGAGAAGCGCGGACGCGGGCTTGGCCTGCGCCTGGGAGTGAAGACCACCGGGTGTTCCGGGATGGCCTACGTGTTGGAATTCGCCGATGACGTGGAAGAGGGTGACGAGATTTTCGAGGACAAGGGCGTGAAGGTGGTGGTGTCACCGAAAAGCTTGGCCTATCTGGACGGCGCTGAGCTGGATTACGGACGCGAAGGACTGAACGAGGGATTCCGCTTCACCAATCCCAACGAGAAAGCACGGTGCGGGTGCGGCGAAAGCTTCAGCATCTGAACATCAGACTAGGGGGCGGCGGTGCCGCTGGAACTTCCCCAAAATTATTTCGAACTGTTTCAGTTGGCGTGCGCGCTCGAGGTGGACGAGCGGCAGTTGACCGAGCAGTACCGGGCCCTGCAGCGAGAACTGCACCCGGATCGCTTCGCGGCGGCCGGCCCGCAGGAGCGGCGCCTCGCGGCGCAGGCCGCGGCCCACGTCAATCAGGCGTATCGCACCCTGAGCGATCGGCACGAACGTGCCGCCTATCTCCTCCATTTGCAGGAGGTCGAGATGGATGACGAGAAAGACACGTCGACTGACACCGAATTCCTGATGCGGCAGATGGAATTGCGCGAGGGAATGGAGGCACTTGACGGGATGCCGGCGGTCGAAGCCTTTGGCACCCGCCTTGAGCAGGAGGCCGGAGCACTGTGGGAGGATTTCGGGGCGTGCTATGCCGGGGAGCGCTGGCCGGATGCACGGGAAGCCTTGCTGAAACTCCGTTTCTACCGCCGCCTGCAGCAACAGTTGCAGGTCTGCAAAGAACAATTCGCCGCGGGATAGGAAGATGGCCCTTCTGCAAATTTCGGAACCGGGACAGGGCGGCCCCAGGCGACGCGCCTGCGGCATCGACTTGGGTACGACGCATTCGCTCGTCGCGGTAATGCGGGACGGGCAGGCGGTCACGCTGCCGGATGCCGAGGGACGCCACCGTCTCCCTTCGGTGGTGCACTACGGAGCTGGATCAGAGACAGTTGGCTGGTCGGCCGTGCAGGCCGCCGCGGATGATCCGGACAACACGTTCTTCTCGATCAAGCGCTCGATGGGCCGCGGCACTGCGGATCTCGATGATGCGCACGATCTGGTCGAGGATTCGGCGGTGGGTGTGCCACGTTTCCAAACGGTGGCCGGGCCGAAGACCGCCGTGGAGATCTCGGCCGATATTTTGAGTGCCCTGCGCGCTCGGGCCGAAGAGGAATTGGGGGGCGAATTGGATGGGGCCGTGATTACGGTGCCCGCTTACTTCGATGAAGCACAGCGGCAGGCGACCAAGGATGCGGCTCGCCTGGCCTGCCTGCCGGTTCTGCGGCTGATCAACGAGCCGACCGCAGCCTCGATCGCCTATGGACTAGACCAGCAGGACGACCGCGGATTGATTGCGGTATTCGACCTGGGCGGGGGAACGTTCGACATTTCGATCCTGCGCCTAAGTCGGGGCGTGTTCGAGGTGTTGGCGACGGGTGGTGATACCGAATTGGGCGGAGACGATCTGGATCGGATCCTGTTGGCTTGGGTGCAGAAGGAATGCGGCGTGGAAGAAGCGGATCGGGCCTGGACTCGAAGGATTCTCCAGGTTGTGCGCGAGGCTCGGGAGGCCTTGTCACAGCAGGAGTCGGCTCGGGTTGATTGTGGCGACGGACGAGTCTTGACCCTGACCCGAGATGAACTGGAGCAATGGTCGGCGCCGTTGCTTGAGCGGATGCTGCAGTGCTGCCGCCGTGCCTTGTCGGACGCCGGAGTCGAAGCGGGCGAGGTGCAGGAGGTGGTCATGGTCGGGGGCGTGACGCGAATGCCGTACCTGCGCCGCGAAGTCTCGAAGTTTTTCTCCCGCGAGGTCCATACCGGGATTGACCCGGACCGGGTGGTGGCGCTGGGCGCCGCGGTCCAGGCCGACGTGCTGGTGGGCAACGCGCAAGATCAGGATTTGCTGCTGCTGGACGTGATTCCCCTGTCGCTCGGGATCGAGATCATGGGCGGGCTGGTCGAGCGGATTATCGACCGCAACACTACCATCCCGGCCCACCATGCCCAGGAATTCACCACGTTCAAGGACGGGCAGACTGCGCTTGCGGTGCACGTGGTGCAGGGCGAACGGGAATTGGTGTCGGATTGCCGTTCGCTGGCGCGCTTTGAATTACGCGACATCCCCCCGATGGCTGCGGGTGCTGCCCGCATCCGGGTCGAGTTCCAGGTCGACGCGGACGGCTTGCTGACAGTGGAGGCGATGGAGACCATCAGCGGAGTGCGCGCCGGGGTGTCGGTCAAGCCTTCTTACGGGTTGGAAGAATCGGAAATCGAACAGATGCTCCGGGAGTCGATCGAGCATGCCGAGGAAGATGTGGCGAGCCGCGCCCTGAACGAGCAGCAGGTCGAGGCGGACCGGGTGGTGCAGGCTTTGCGGGACGCGTTGGCGGCGGACGGGGATATACTGTCGAATGATGCGGAGCGCGCCGGGATCGAGGCGGCGGCGCAGGCCCTGATACAGCTGCGGGACGGGACGGACGCCGATGCGATCCGCGCCGGGATCAAGGCGCTGGAAGAGGCGTGCGAGCCTTTTGTGGAACGGCGTATGAACCGCAGTATCCGGCAAGCCATGCAGGGGCACAGGGTCGAGGAATTTCAGGAGCAGGACTGATGCCGACGATACGTTTCCTGCCGCATGAGGAGATCTGCCCGACCGAACAGGTGGTCGAGGTCGAACCCGGGGTCAGCATCTGCGATGCGGCCCTGTCCAGCGGCATCGAGATCGAACATGCCTGCGAGAAGTCCTGCGCGTGCACGACCTGCCATGTCTATGTCCGGGAAGGGAGCGACTCGCTGAACGAGGCGAGCGAAGATGAGGAAGACCTGCTGGATCGGGCGTGGGGCCTGGATCCGGATTCGCGGCTGAGTTGTCAGGCGATCGTCGGCGACGAGGACCTGGTGGTCGAACTTCCGCGCTACACTATCAACCAGGTTTCCGAGCACCACTAGGAGGGGAGATGGGGCTTCGCTGGACGGATTCGCTGGACCTCGCGATCGAGCTTGAAGAAGCGCATCCAGACGTTGATCCGCAGTACGTGCGGTTCACCGACCTGTACGAATGGGTTCTGGCGCTGGAGGACTTCGAGGACGACCCGGAACATTGTGGGGAACGCATCCTGGAAGCGATCCAGATGGCCTGGATTGACGAACACGACTAAACGGGATGTTCTCTCTAGACTGAGCCCGCATACCTAGGCACTGGAGAGGCAATGTTATACTCTCGGTGTCCAGTTCCCATGCCCTCCGAGAATGGATTTGACGAGGGATTTCGCAAACCCGAAAGTCGGAAAATGATGAGGCAGGCCGGCTTGAACGGAATCGTGATGAACAACAAGATTACGCTTGGCGAACTGCTTTCGCTCGGCATTCTGATGGTGACGCTGGCAGGGGGCGGATATGCCCTGCACTCGGATATCGCCCAGGTCCGGCTTGAATTGGGTGAGAAGATTGATGCCAAGTTCGATCAGGTTGACGCAAAGGTCAATGAATGAACCGACGTATGGCCGACCTCCAGGAACGTGTGGCAACGGTCGAAACCATCATGCGTGTGCAGACATCAGGAATGGCAACGGACAAGTAGATACCCGATTGATCTCGCGTCGCCTCAAATCCTGAAAAGCACAGCCGGGGTGTGCCTGAAGCCCGATTTGGTTCGACCCCCTGTGATAAAATTCGCGCGCCCGCGGTACGCCGCGGGTTGATTATTAGATTCTGAACCGGCACAACATCAATGCGCATCATTCTGCTGGGCGGGCCCGGCGCTGGCAAGGGAACCCAGTCCAGTTACATCTGCGAACGCTACGGGATTCCGCAAATTTCGACGGGAGACATGCTGCGCAAGGCGGTCGCGGACGGCACGCCGCTGGGCAAGGAGGCGGAGCAGATCATGAGCCAGGGTGCCCTGGTGCCGGACGAACTGATCCTGGGATTGGTCGAACAGCGGATTGCCGAACCGGATTGCAATGACGGTTTTCTGCTGGACGGATTTCCCCGGACTTTAGCGCAAGCAGAAGCGTTGCGCGACTACGAGATTGACATCGACCACGTGGTGGAGATCCGGGTGAGTGACGAAGAAATTGTTCGCCGTATGAGTGGGCGGCGGGTTCATCCGGCTTCCGGGCGCGTCTATCATGTTGAAAACAATCCACCCCAGCAGGAAGGGCTGGATGACGATACTGGAGAACCGCTGATCCAGCGCGACGACGACCGGGAAGAAGTCGTCCGGCAGCGCCTAGAGGTTTATCATGATCAGACCGAACCGCTCATCGGTTACTATTCCAGTTGGGCGGAATCCGGTGGTGAAGGGGCGCCACGCTATCATGTAATCGACGGAATCGGAACAATCGAGGAAATCCGAGACCAGGCATTTTCTTCCTTGGACTAAAGCACTAGATTACGGTTTGGAACGACAGGATTAAGGAGTACCGACGCAATGGCAACACCGACTTTCTTCATGGGCCTTCTCGGAGCACTGGTCGCGATGACGCTGGTGCTGTTCATCATCGCGCAAAACATCGTGGAGCCGGACCTGAAACTGGACGACCCCGAAGTAGCCGAAGCCATTCAAAAGCGTATCGAGCCGATCGGCCAGCTCAACACCGGTGACGCTCCGATTGCGGTCGCGTCTCTGTCGCCCATATCGTCTGCCCAGGCGGCACCCGATTTTGAGTCGGGGGAAGCCGTCTACAACGCCGTCTGCCAGGCCTGCCACACCACGGGCGTTCTGAATTCGCCGAAACTGGGGGATCCCGCGGGTTGGGGGACGCGCCTGTCGAAGGGGAAAGAAGCCATGTACCTGAGCGTGCTCAACGGCCTCAACCTGATGCCACCCAAGGGTGGACGTCCGGACCTGTCGGATGAACAGGTCCAGATGGCTGTCGACTATATGCTGGAAAGCCTCAACTGACCGGATCTTCGGGATCCTGGTCGCTCTCCAGCGCATCCAGACGTTTCTGCAGTTCGCTTAGGCGCTCGCGGGTCTTGGCGAGCAGTTTGGACTGCACGTCGAACTCTTCCCGGGTAACCACGTCCAGACGTTGCAGCAGGCTTTCGACGCAGGCCCGAACGGTCTTGTGGATTTCTTCTCGGGTCGAGTGCAGGGATTCCGGAATCAGCGCGTCCAGGCGCCGAGCCAGGTCATCCAGTTGCTTGGGGTCGAGGCGAATCATGAAAAAGCACCTGTCTGGCATTATACGAGCCATCTGAGCTCGATGCTGATTCTTGGCGTTTCTATATAGCATTATGCTTTGATTGTTATTTGCGTGAATAAAGCGATATGCTATCCTATTAATAGGAATGGATTCCATGTACCGGCTGACCATAAGAAGGCACGCCATTAAGGTCCTACTGAAAATGCCGGGGCAGGATTCTCGACGCGTGCGTGAGGACTTGGAAAAATTGGCAAAAGAACCAGACCGGCGAGACATTGACGTGGCACGGCTGCGCGGACGCCCTGGTTTTCGTTTGCGGGTCGGTGGATGGCGCGTCATTTACGAACGAGACGATGAGGCCCGCGAGATTCGCATTCTGCGCATAGGTCCGCGCGGCGATGTTTACAAAGAATAGGAGGGCGACATGGCCAAACCGCAAGTGATTTTGGACGATGGGGGAAATCCTGCCTTCGCCATCATTCCTTGGGAGGAGTACCGGCGATGGAGTGGGGAGAATGCCGAGGCGGAACTGAGTGACGAAGAACTCTACGATCAGGCGATGGCTGCAGGGGAAGAGTCTTTTCCCATTGAGGTGGCCGACCGCTTGTTGGCCGGGGAGAATGCCGTCAAGGTCTACCGAGGTTACCGTGGAATGACTCAGAGGAATTTGGCCGAGGCTGCGGGTATCAATGCCGTTTATCTTTCGCAGATCGAAAGAGGCAAGCGTACCGGATCGGCCAAGACCTTGGCTGCCATTGCCGATGCCTTGGGTGTCAGCGTGGATTCCTTGATTTGACGACTCCGGTGGCTGCAGGAAAGGCGATTCCAAGATCTCGCCCGGTTCAGCGGAAAGTCGTCGGCGCGGATGATGCTGGACGACGTTTGGACAATTTCCTGCTGGCGCGGGTGTCGGTGCCGCGCCAAGTCGTCTACCAGTGGATCCGTACTGGCCAGGTTCGGGTCAATCGCGGCCGGGCGAAGCCGTCTTACCGTCTCAGGGCGGATGACGAAGTGCGAATCCCCCCGCACAGTCCGGAAGGGCAGAACCGATCCGATTCTCCGGTTCCGGATATTCCGGTGCCGGTGTTATACGAAGACGCAGATCTACTGGTTGTCGACAAGCCGGCCGGACTGGCCGTGCATGGCGGTAGCCGAATCCGTTTCGGGTTGATCGATGTGTTGCGGCAGTGCCGAGGTGAGGACGGATTCCTGGAATTGGCGCATCGGCTGGATCGAGGGAGCAGCGGGTGCCTCATCCTGGCCCGCAACCGCAGCGCATTGCTCGGATTGCAGACTCAATTTCGGAAGAGGGCGGTGCAGAAAACCTATTGGGCATTGGTAGCGGGACAGTGGCCCGAACAGGTTCGGGAAGTCCGCCAGCCCCTCCGGGTGAATCGGCACCATGCCCGGCACCGCAAGGCGGTGGCCGACGAGTCGGGGAGGGATGCGCACACCCGGTTCCGGCCATTGGACCAATTCGCGCGGAATTGCCTTGTCGAAGCTCGCATCGAGACCGGGAGAACCCACCAGATTCGGGTGCATGCTGCCGAGGCCGGGCATCCGGTCGTTGGAGACGACCGCTACGGCAATCGGCAGGTGAACGGATGGGCCCGGGAGCAGGGCTTCAGGCGCCTGTTCCTGCATGCGCGGTCGTTGGGCTTTGCTCACCCGGTGGACCAGTCCAAGATAGCGGTACGGGCACCCCTGGATGCGGCCTGCAAAAAACTGCTGGCTTCCCTGCGTGATGAAACCGGGGCGCCTTCTCTATAATGAGGGGGCACCACGGGCCGGGCTGGCGTAGCTCAGTTGGCAGAGCAGCTGTCTTGTAAACAGCAGGTCGGGGGTTCGAATCCTCTCGCCAGCTCCACCTCGATTTCCCACCTAACTCCCGGTTTCGAGTGGCTTTTTCGGGTCCGTTGAAGATTCTCTTTATGGTATAATCCATACTTTAGCCTAATTTTGGGAGGGGTACCCAAGCGGTCAACGGGGGCAGACTGTAAATCTGCTGGCTCAGCCTTCGTAGGTTCGAATCCTACCCCCTCCACCAGGGGGCTGCAGACCAGCGGAAACAGCGGGTTGGGCGGGTGTAGTTCAACGGTAGAACCTCAGCCTTCCAAGCTGATAGTGGCGGTTCGATTCCGCTCACCCGCTCCACTGCCGCCGACGGCGGAGGGACGCGGCCCATATAGCTCAGTCGGTAGAGCACTTCCTTGGTAAGGAAGAGGTCACCGGTTCAAATCCGGTTATGGGCTCCAGATTGAGGCAACAACCTAACCACGAGGAGACAGAACGATGGCGAAGGAGAAATTCGAGCGCACGAAGCCGCACGTGAACGTGGGGACGATCGGGCACGTGGACCATGGCAAGACGACGCTGACGGCGGCGCTGACCAAGGCGATGGCGGAGACGCACGGCGGCGAGGTCCGGGACTATTCCCAGATCGACAACGCGCCGGAGGAGCGGGAGCGTGGAATCACGATCGCGACCGCGCACGTGGAGTACGAGTCTCAGAACCGGCACTACGCGCACGTGGACTGTCCGGGGCACGCGG
>MRSX01000008.1 GCA_002631715.1 Candidatus Porisulfidus sp. TsSOB | reverse complement strand
GAACGACGAGGTGGAGATCGTGGGGATCCGTGAGACGCAGCAGACGATCTGCACCGGGGTGGAGATGTTCCGCAAGCTTTTGGACGAAGGTCGCGCAGGCGACAACATCGGGGCGTTGCTCCGGGGCACGAAGCGCGAGGAGGTGGAGCGCGGCCAGGTGCTGTGCAAGCCAGGCTCGATCACGCCGCACACGGAGTTTTCGGCGGAGGTGTACATCTTGTCGAAGGACGAGGGCGGCCGGCACACGCCGTTCTTCACGGGGTACCGTCCGCAGTTCTACTTCCGGACGACGGACGTGACGGGGGCGGTGACGCTACCGGAGGGGACGGAGATGGTGATGCCGGGGGACAACGTGTCGATGGACGTGGCCCTGGGCGCGCCGATTGCGATGGAGGAAGGTCTCCGCTTCGCGATTCGCGAGGGCGGGCGCACGGTCGGCGCTGGCGTCGTCACCAAGATCTCCAAGTAACCGGTCAGGCATTGCTTCAGGCCGAAGGGTGGTAAAGTCATGTCTGCAAAGGCCAGTAGCTCAATTGGTAGAGCAGCGGTCTCCAAAACCGCAGGTTGGGGGTTCGAGTCCCTCCTGGCCTGCCAGCGATGGGAGGCCGTGTAATGGTGCAAGAACGCATCGAATCGAGCCTCTCGCAAGCGGATATCGTTCGCTGGGCGGTCGTGGCCGCGCTGCTGGTGACGGGAATCGCCGGCTTTTACTATTTTGCGGACCAGGCGCTCCTGTATCGGGTGCTGGGCCTGGTCGCGTTGTTCGCGGCGGCGGCAGCCGTTGCGGCGGGCTCGGCGCACGGACAACGTTTTCTGGGCTTCATGCGCGAATCCCGCGGCGAAGTGCGCAAGATGGTTTGGGCGACTCGCGCGGAAACCCTGCAGACCTCCCTGGTGGTGTTCGCGGCGGTGATCGTGATGGCCCTGTTCCTGTGGCTTTTGGATCGACTCCTCTCTTGGGGGGTCAGCCTGCTTCTGGGGTGAGGACGATGACGGAAGAAATCTCCCGGGAAAGCGACCAAGGGCTGCAATGGTACGCGGTTCATGCCTACTCCAACTACGAGGAGCAGGTGCGCACCCAACTTGAGGAGCGAATCGAGCGCCTCGGCAAGCAAGACGAATTCGGACGCATCGAAGTGCCGTCGGAAGCCAGCATCGAGCTGCGCGACGGCAAGCAGAAGGTCATCCGGCGCAAGACCTTCCCCGGCTATGTCCTGGTCCAGATGAAATGGTCCGAAGAAAATTGGCATCTGGTGCGCAACACGCCGAAGGTGCTGGGCTTCATCGGTGGCGCACGCCATCATCCGGAACCGATTCCGGACTCCCAGGTCGAATCCATCCTGGCCCGGGCCGAAGAGGGGCAGACGGCGCCGCGGATCAAGGTGATGTACGAACCAGGCCAGGTGGTCCGGGTCATCGACGGGCCGTTCAACGACTTCAACGGCGTGGTCGAAGAGGCCAACCATGAAAAGGGCCGCCTGCGCGTCGCCATCCAGATTTTCGGGCGTTCCACGCCGGTCGAGTTGAGTTTCGACCAGGTCACCAAGGACTGAGGCCCCGCTCATGGCAGACAAGGACATCCAGACGTACATCAAGTTGCAGGTGCCGGCAGGTTCCGCCAACCCGGCGCCTCCGGTCGGCCCGGCTCTGGGCCAGCATGGCCTCGCCATCCAGGACTTCTGCAAGGCCTTCAACGATCGTACGGCGTCGATGGAGAAGGGGATGCCGCTGCCGGTGGTGATCACGGTGTACGCGGACCGCAGTTTCGATTTCATCATCAAGACGCCGCCTGCCGCCGTGCTGTTGCGCAAGGCGGCCGGCATTGAGAAGGGCAGTGCGACCCCGAACTCGGAAAAAGTCGGCAAAGTGACGCGCAAGCAGCTGGAAGAGATCGCGACGGTCAAGATGCCGGATCTGAGCGCGAATGACTTGGACGCGGCCGTGAAGATCATTGCGGGAAGCGCCCGAAGCATGGGCCTGGAGATGGACCAATGAAGAATCGTCGGATCACCGAGGCTCGAGCCAAGATCGACGTGCTGCAGCTGTATCCGGTCGACGAAGCGGTCGAACTGGTACGGACGGCGAGCGGGACGGTGAAGTTCGAGGAAAGTATCGACGTCAGCATCAACCTCGGCGTGGATCCGAAGCAGAGCGACCAGAACGTGCGCGGGGCGATGGTCCTGCCGCAAGGCACGGGCAAACGGACGCGGGTGGCCGTATTCGCGCAGGGCGACCCGGCACAAGCCGCAACCGACGCGGGCGCCGACGTGGTCGGCCTGGAAGACCTGGCGGAACGGATCAAGGGCGGCGACCTAGATTTCAGTGCGGTGATCGCGACGCCGGACAGCATGCCCGTCGTGGGGGCGCTGGGGCAGATCCTGGGCCCGCGCGGCCTGATGCCGAACCCGAAAACCGGGACGGTGACGCCGGACGTCGCCACGGCGGTTAAAAACGCCAAGGCCGGACAGGTCCGCTACCGCACCGACAAGGGCGGCATCGTGCACTGCTCGATCGGGCGGGCCAGTTTTGAGACGACAGCGCTGGCTGAGAACCTCCGAGCCCTGATCGCAGAGTTGATCCGGACCAAGCCAGCCTCCTCCAAGGGGGTGTATATCAAGCGCATCACCGTGTCCCCGACCATGGGGCCGGGTGTCCGGGTAGACCCGGCGACGGTGTAAGGCGGCACGGGAGAACCTAGAGGAACGGATCATGGCGCGCACACGCGAAGAAAAAGAAGCCATCGTGCAGGAAGTGACGCAGGTCGCGGCCCGCGCGCATTCGCTGGTGGCGGCGGAGTACCGGGGCATGAGCGTGACCGAGTTGACCCGCCTGCGCCGACAGGCCCGGGACTACGGCGTCTACGTCCGGGTAGTCAAGAACAATCTGGCCAAGAGGGCGCTGGACGGCACGGACTACGCGTGCGCGCAGGAGCGCCTGATCGGCCCCCTGCTGCTCGGCTTCTCCGAAGAGCAGCCGATGGACGGTCCACGCCTGTTCCGGGATTTTGGCAAGGAGAACGAATTGCTGGAACTCAAGTTCGGCGCTATGGACGGCGCTGTACTGGAGGTGGCCGAGGTGCGGAAGCTGGCAGACCTGCCGACCCGTGACGAGGCCCTGGCACAACTGATGGCAGTCATGCGTGCACCGATCGAGAAGATGGTGCGCATGACGGCCGACATCCCAGGCAAGCTGGTGCGCACGATGGCGGCGCACCGCGACCGCCAGCAGGCGGCATCCTGATTACTGATTGCAACCAAAGGAGTTATTGACCCATGACCACAGCAAGTGTTTCCAAGGAAGACGTCCTTGACGTTATTTCCAACATGACCGTGATGGAAATCGTCGACTTGGTCTCCGCGATGGAGGAGAAGTTCGGTGTTTCTGCGGCGGCAGTGGCGGCAGCGCCGGCGGCTGGAGCAGCCGCAGCTGCGCCCGAGGAAGAAGCGGCCACCGAACGGACCGTCATGCTGGCCTCGGTCGGCGACAACAAGATCGGGGTCATCAAAGTGATCCGCGCGGCCACCGGTCTGGGACTGAAAGAGTCCAAGGAGATGGCGGAAGGTGCACCGTGCGCGGTGAAAGAGGAGGTTCCTGTCGAAGAGGCCGAGGAACTGAAGAAACAGTTGGAGGAAGCGGGCGCAACCGTCGAACTGAAGTAATCAGTGCGCGGTTTCGCAATCAATCACGACGTGGCGGCACGCTTGGCGTGCCGACGGCGTTTTTTTAACTGACGATCACTGAGGTGGGCATGCCTTATTCCTACACCGAGAAAAAACGCATTCGGAAAGATTTCGGAAAACTTCCGGAAGTACTCCCGATTCCGGACATGCTGCAGGTCCAGCGCGAGTCTTATCGCGATTTCCTGCAGGTCGACGTGCCAGCGAAGAAACGCAAGGACCAAGGCATTCAGGCGGTACTGAACGCGGCGTTTCCGATCATCAGCCATGCCGGGCATATCGAGCTGAGCAGCCTGAAGTACGAACTCGGAGAACCGCGCTTTAACGTGCGCGAGTGCCAGAGGCGGGGCCAGACTTACATGGCGCCCCTGAGGATCAAGACGCGGATGGTTATCCACGAGAAGGATTCGCCCAAGGGCGCGCCGCGCAAGGTCAAGGAAATCAAGGAACAAGACGTGTACCTGGGCGACATCCCGCTGATGACCGAGCATGGCACGTTCGTGATCAATGGCACGGAGCGAGTGGTCGTATCCCAGTTGCTGCAGTCACCAGGCGTCATCTTTACCGACGACAAGGGACGAAGCCATTCCTCGGGCAAGATCCTCCATCATGCCCGAATCAAACCGGAATACGGATCCTGGCTGGAGTTCGGGTTCGACCACAAGGACCTGTTGTACCTGAGGGTAGACAGCCGCCGAAAAATTCCGGTAACGATCCTGCTACGCGCGATCGGCATGTCGGAAGAGGAGATTCTGGAAACCTTCACGACGCGCTGCCCGGTACGGATGGAGCAGTGGCGCGAGGTTCCGTTGCCGTTGCTTGAGGGCGCGAAGCCGGCATTCCCGCTGGTGGATGCCGGAAAGGGAGACGTGGTCCTGAGCAAGGGCAAGAAGGTGACGCCGACCGCGATCACCAAACTGACTCAGGCCGGGGTGGAGAGCGTACTGGCGCCGCAGGATTTCCTGCAGGACCTGCTGACGTCCGGCGGAGAGGATGACGCGTATGTCTTTGACGCGAACGGATGGCAGGCGCGTCCGGCTTCGCTGGTCGGGAAGAAACTGCCACTGACGCTGCTGCACGAAGACCGCATCGCGGTCAAGGCCGGCACCAAGCTGACGGCGGCCCGGGCCGGGAAACTGCCGGAGCTTTGCGCCATCTCCCTGCCGCTGCGCAGCCGGTTCTTCATCGGGGTGGAGAACTTCCAGCGTCAGAAACTATCGTTCGATATTCGTGCGGAGAAAGCCGGCGTGGAAGTGCGGGCCGGGCGCACCCTCATGCCGATCCATGTGAAGAAGCTGCTGGAGGCGGGGCAGAAGGAAATCGAGGTCCCGGCTTTGTTTTTCTACGATCGCGCGCTGGCGCGCGACCTGTTCGATCCTGAGACCGGGGAGATCTACGGACGGTTGCGTCTCAACGCCCTGCTCGACGAGGACCTGCTGGGGGAATTGATGAGCCTGCCGGTCACGGGATTCGAAATCATCCAGAATTCCGAAGCGACCCAGGGCATTCCCGGCACCCTGCGCACGGACGACTTCCATTTCCGTCCGCCCCGGTACAGTCCGGAGGCGGTGACTCTGGAAGCCCAGACCTACATTTACCGCATCCTGCGCCCCAGCGAACCGATTACGGCGGAGACGGTGCGGAATTACTTCAATAACCTGTTTTTCAACGCGGAGCGCTACGACCTCTCCCCGGTGGGGCGGATGCGGTTAAATCGCCGGTTGCGGCGCGACAGCATGCAGGGCCCGGGAACCCTCCAGGTCGAGGACATCATCGACGTGCTGCAGGTTCTGATTGATATTCACCAGGGCCGCGATGTGGTGGACGATGTGGATCACCTTGGCAATCGCCGGGTGCGTTGCGTCGGCGAGCAGGTGGAGCAGGCCTTCCGGACGGGGCTGTCCCGAGTGCAGCGGGCGGTCAAGGAGCGCCTGACCCAGGTCGAAGCGGATGATCTGACCGTGCAGGACATGGTCAACGCCAAGCCGGTGTCTGCGGCGATCAAGGAATTCTTCGGTTCCAGCCAGTTGTCCCAGTTCATGGATCAGAACAACCCGCTGGCGGAGGTGACGCACAAGCGCCGGATTTCCGCGCTGGGTCCGGGCGGTCTGACTCGTGAGCGGGCTGGCTTCGAGGTGCGCGACGTGCATCCGACCCACTACGGGCGGGTCTGTCCGATTGAGACCCCGGAAGGGCCGAATATCGGCCTGATCAATTCTCTGGCGGTCTACGCCCGGCTCAATAATTTCGGTTTCCTCGAGACCCCATACCGGAAAGTGACGAACGGCCAAGTCACGGATCAAATCGACTATTTGTCGGCGATCGAGGAAGGGCAGTACATCATCGCGCAGGCGAATGCGGTGCTCGATCGGAATCGCCGATTCACCGACCAGTTGGTGTCCTGCCGGCACCAGAAGGAATTCATGATGGAGAGGCCGGAGAAGATCGATTACATCGACGTCTCGCCGCGCCAGATCGTCTCGGTGGCGGCCTCGCTGATCCCGTTCTTGGAGCACGACGACGCCAACCGGGCGTTGATGGGGTCGAACATGATGCGCCAGGCGGTGCCGACCCTGCGCGCCGAAAAACCCCTGGTTGGAACCGGCATGGAACGCGCGGTCGCAGTGGACTCCGGGGCCATGGTGCTGGCGCACCGCGGCGGCACGGTGCACGACGTGGACGCCAACCGAATTGTTGTGCGGGTTGAGGACGAGGAGGCCGGCGAAGGGCAGTCCGGCGTGGACATCTACAACCTGACCAAGTACATCCGCTCCAATCAGAGCACCTGTATCAACCAGCACCCGCGGGTGCGTCCGGGTGACTGCATCGAAAAGGGCGACGTGCTGGCGGACGGCTCAGCCACGGACTTGGGCGAGTTGGCGGTCGGGCAGAACATGCTGGTTGCGTTCATGCCGTGGAACGGCTACAACTTCGAAGACTCCATCGTGCTTTCGGAACGGGTGCTGGAAGAGGATCGTTACACCACGATCCATATCGAGGAGCTGACCTGCGTAGCGCGCGAGACCAAGATGGGGGCGGAGGAGATCACCGCTGACATCCCGAACGTCAGCGAAGGATTGCTGGGCAAACTTGACGAATGCGGCGTGGTTTATATCGGTGCGGAGGTTCGCCCGAACGACATCCTGGTCGGCAAGGTCACACCAAAAGGGGAGACCCAGCTGACTCCGGAGGAGAAATTGCTGCGCGCGATCTTCGGCGAGAAGGCGTCCGAGGTGAAGGACACCTCGCTGCGCGTGCCCTCGGGGATGGAAGGCACGGTGATCGACGTGCAGATCTTCACGCGCGAAGGCGAAACCAAGGACGCGCGCGCGGTCGAGGTCGAAGCCATCGCGGTCGAGCAGGCGCGCAAGGACATGGAAGACCAGTTGCGCATCTACGAGGAAGACATCTACCTGCGTGCCCGCACCTTGATGGAAGGCAAGATGGCGGACAAGGGGCCGAAGAAGAAAGGAGGCTTCACGGTCACCGCGGCATATCTGGACGGTTTGGAGCGCAAGGACTGGTTCAAGATCAGCCTGCGCCAGGAGAAGCTCAGCCGCAGCCTGGAAGCGTTGCAGAAGCAGCTGCAGTCTCAGAGCCAGCTCCTGAATCAGCAATTCGAGCATCAGAAAGAGAAGATCGAGGCGGGAAGCGAACTGGCCCCCGGCGTGCTGAAGACGATCAAGGTCTCGCTGGCAGTTAAGCGGCGCATGCAGCCGGGCGACAAGATGGCCGGGCGGCATGGCAACAAGGGCGTGGTCTCCATGGTGGTTCCGGTCGAGGACATGCCGTACATGGAAGATGGCACACCAGTCGATATCGTGCTCAATCCTCTTGGTGTCCCGTCGCGGATGAATGTCGGGCAGGTGCTGGAAACCCACTTGGGCTGGGCGGCGAAGACGCTCGGTACGCAAGTTCGCCAGTTGCTCGAACAGACCCCCAAGGCGACCGAGATTCGCCAGTTCCTGGAGCAGATCTACCAGGGCGCCGGGAACCCGGAAGTAAAACTCGGCGGTTTCAACGCGGAGGAGATTCGCAACCTGGCGGAAAATCTGAGCGGCGGCATTCCAGTCGGCACACCGGTGTTCGACGGCGCCAACGAGCAGGAAGTCAAGACGATGCTGGAACTGGCAGGGCTGCCGACCAGCGGACAAACGCGGTTGTACGACGGGCGGACCGGGAATGCGTTCGACCGTGAAGTAACCGTCGGCTACATGTACATGCTCAAGCTCAACCACCTGGTGGACGACAAGATGCACGCGCGCTCCACCGGACCGTACAGCTTGGTCACCCAGCAGCCGCTGGGCGGGAAGGCGCAGTTTGGCGGACAGCGTTTCGGCGAGATGGAAGTGTGGGCGCTCGAGGCCTACGGCGCCAGCTACACCTTGCAGGAAATGCTGACCGTGAAGTCCGACGATGTCGAAGGCCGCAACCGCGTGTACAAGAGCATCATCGGAGACGAACTGGAGCTCCAGGCGTCGCTGCCCGAATCGTTCAACGTCCTGTTGCGCGAGGTGCGGGCGCTTGGCATCAACATCGACATGGAACGCGACCGCACGCCGGACCCGCTGTCGCCGCTGTCCCTGTAAGGCGGATCTAACTGGAGAACATCATGAGAGAACCTTTTTCACTGCTGCGGCCCCTCAACGATCCGACCGACTTCAACGCGATCCGGATTAGCTTGGCGTCCCCGGAGGCGGTCCGTTCCTGGTCCTACGGCGAGGTCAAGAAACCGGAGACCATCAACTACCGGACGTTTCGGCCGGAACGCGACGGCCTGTGCTGCGCGCGCATCTTCGGGCCGATCAAGGACTACGAGTGCCTGTGCGGCAAGTACAAGCGCCTGAAGCACCGCGGGATCGTGTGCGAAAAATGCGGTGTTGAGGTCACCCGGGCCAAGGAGCGCCGCCGGCGCATGGGCCACATCGAACTGGCCAGCCCGGTCGTACATGTCTGGTTCCTGAAATCCCTGCCGTCCCGGATCGGCCTGATGCTGGACATGACTCTGCCGGATTTGGAGAAGGTCTTGACCTTCGAGCGGTACGTGGTGACCAATCCCGGCCTGAACACGGACCTGGAGCCGCGGCAGCTTCTGACCAAGCCGGAATACCAGGAGAGGCGCGCCCGTTTCGGAGAGGACTTCGAAGCGATGATGGGTGCGGAAGCGGTGCAGACGCTGTTGAAGAACCTGGATCTGCGCAAGGAGTCGGAAGGGATTCGCGAGGAACTCAAGAAGACCCGCAGCGAGGCCAAGATCAAGCGCTTGACCAAGCGCCTGGAACTGTACGAGGCATTCCTCCACTCGCGCAACAAGCCGGAGTGGATGGTGCTGACCGTGTTGCCGGTGCTTCCGCCGGACCTGCGCCCGCTGGTGCCGCTGGAAGGCGGCCGTTTCGCCACATCGGATCTCAACGACCTGTACCGGCGCGTGATCAACCGCAACAATCGGTTGCGGCGACTGCTGGAACTGGGCGCCCCGGACATCATCATCTGCAACGAGAAGCGGATGCTGCAGGAGGCAGTGGATGCCCTGCTCGACAACGGGCGGCGCGGACGCATGGTGACCGGCGACAACAAGCGCAGCCTGAAGTCGCTGGCCGAGGTCATCAAGGGCAAGCAGGGGCGATTCCGGCAGAACCTACTCGGCAAGCGCGTGGACTACTCCGGGCGTTCCGTGATCGTGGTCGGACCCACGCTGAAACTGCATCAATGCGGCCTGCCCAAGAAGATGGCGCTGGAACTGTTCAAGCCGTTCATTCTTGGGAAGCTGCAACGGCGCGGGCTGGCAACCACGATCAAGGCAGCGCGCAAGCAGGTGGAGCGCGAGGGGCCGGAAGTCTGGGATATCCTGAGTGAGGTCATTCGCGAGCATCCGGTAATGCTGAACCGGGCGCCGACCCTGCACCGGCTCGGTATCCAGGCGTTTGAACCGGTCTTGATCGAGGGCAAGGCGATCCAATTGCATCCCTTGGTCTGCACGGCGTTCAACGCCGACTTCGACGGCGACCAGATGGCCGTGCACGTGCCGTTGTCAATGGAGGCGCAGCTGGAGGCGCGGGCGCTGATGATGTCGACGAACAACGTGTTGTCGCCTGCCAGCGGTGAACCGATCATCGTGCCGTCTCAGGACATCGTGCTGGGTTTGTACTACATGACGCGGGCGCGTATCAACGTTGCTGGCGAGGGCCTGGTGCTGGCGGATGCGGACGAAGTGAAGCGAGCCTACGATTCAGGACAGGCGGCGCTGCATGCGCGCATCACCGTGCGCCTGCCGCAACCGGACGGCAGTCTGGAACGGGTCGAAACCACGGTGGGACGAGCCCTGCTGGCGGATATCCTGCCGGAAGGCCTGCCGTTTGAACTGATCAACCGGGACATGAACAAGCGCGCCATCTCCGACGTCATCAATGCGTGTTACCGGCGCCTGGGTCTGAAGGATACGGTGATTTTCTGTGATCGCCTGATGTATACCGGTTTCGAATACTCAACCATCGCCAGCATTTCCTTTGGCGTCAACGACATGGTGGTGCCGGAAGAGAAGGATGGCATTCTGGACAGCACCGGGAAGACGGTGGAGGAAATCGAGAAGCAGTATGCTCGCGGCCTGCTGACCAACGACGAGCGTCGAAACAAGGTGGTCGACAGCTGGTCGCAGGCGAACGACGATGTGGCGACGAAGATGATGGAACGCCTGGAGCACGAGGAAGTGGTGGATCGCGAAGGCAACCGGGTGCAGCAGCCGTCGTTCAATTCGATCTACATGATGTCGGATTCCGGCGCACGAGGATCCAAGGCCCAGATCCGCCAGTTGGCGGGAATGCGGGGCCTGATGACCAAGCCGGACAGCACCATCATCGAAACCCCGATTACGGCGAATTTCCGGGAAGGGCTGAATGTCCTGCAGTACTTCATCTCCACGCACGGCGCCCGCAAGGGATTGACCGACACGGCGCTGAAGACCGCCAACTCGGGCTACCTGACCCGGCGCTTGGTCGACGTTGCGCAGGACTTTGTGGTGGTGGAAGAGGACTGCGGGACCCAGAATGGGCTCATTATCCGACCCATCATTGAAGGCGCGGACGTGGTCGAGACCCTGGCGGAACGGGTGCTCGGGCGCGTGACCGCGGAAGACACGATGCGTAGCGACGACAGCAAGGAAGTCTTGATTCCGGCTGGCACGTTACTGGACGAAGAATGGGTCAAGAAAATCGATGACTGGGGGCTGGGCAAAATCAAGGTACGGTCCGCCGTAACCTGCGACACCCTGCGTGGCGTCTGTGCGAAATGCTACGGACGGGATCTGGCGCGCGGCATCTTGGTGACCCGAGGCGAGGCGGTCGGTGTGATTGCCGCACAGTCCATCGGTGAGCCCGGCACGCAGCTCACTATGCGCACGTTCCATATTGGCGGTGCAATCAGTGGTGCCGTTACAGCCGTCAGCAACGTTACCGTTCGCGATGGCGGCCAGGTCAAGTTCCGACAGTTGGAAACCCTTCCGCGCGACAAGAAATCTTGGGTTGTGACGTCGCGTTCCGGCGAATTGATCGTGACGGACGATCATGGGCGCGAGCAAGAGGTGTACCAGGTCCCTTACGGTGCCCTGCTCAAGGTGAAAGAAGGTGAGTCTGTGGATGCCGGCCAGATGCTGGCCAGTTGGGATCCGCACATCCAGCCGTTGCTGGCCGATCGGAAGGGATATCTCCGTTTGGTCGATTTCGTGGATGGCGAGACGGTGAGCATGACCACGGACGAAGTGACCGGTCTGTCGAGTATCCGTGTGCTGGATGCCAAGGATCGTCCGCCTTCCGGGCGCGCGCTGACTCCGGCTATCGCTTTGGTCGACAAATCCGGCAAGCCGGTCCTGTTTGAAGGAACGGAAAAGGCCGTGCATTACACCTTGCCTGCCGACACCATGATCAGCCTGTCCGAAGACGCGGCGGTGGGGCAGGGGGACGTGCTGGCCCGGATTCCGTTGTCATCCCGGACCCAGTCCGGCGACATTACCGGCGGACTTCCACGCGTGGTCGACCTGTTCGAGGCACGAACCAAGGCGAAAGCCAACGCGGTGCTCGCGGAGACCGATGGCGTGATCAGCTATGGCACCGAGGTCCGCAACAAGCAGCGCCTGTACATCACGGCCGACGACGGCGCGGTAGAAGAAATGCATATCCCGCGTACCAGTCACGTGAATGTCTTCGAAGGTGCCCGGGTGACCCGCGGTGAAGTGCTCGTGGACGGCGAACTCAATCCCCATGACGTGCTGCGGTTGCGCGGACTGGAAGCCTTGACCGAGCACATCGTGCAGAAGGTTCAGGACGTCTACCGTTTGCAGGGCGTGAAGATCAACGACAAACACATCGAAGTCATCATTCGGCAGATGTTGCGCAAGGTGCAGATCGTGGAGCCGGGCGGATCGACCTACATGGTGGGCGATACGGTCGAGCATGCACGGGCGATCGAAAAGAACCGCGAACTGGCGGAGGATCAGCAGGTTCAATTCGCGCGGGTGCTGCTCGGGATCGCGAAATCGTCCCTCAGTCGGGAATCGTTCATTTCGGCAGCCTCGTTCCAGGAAACGACCAAGGTGCTGGTGGAAGCCACCATCCGTGACGATCGAGACGAATTGCGCGGGCTCAAGGAGAACGTCATTGTTGGGCGCCTGATTCCAGCCGGCACGGGACTGGCGTATCACACGAAGCGTCGGCAAGCCGATCTGGCCCTGTCACTGGATGACCTCCAGGCGACGACGGATGGAGGAGAGGAAGCGGCATCTGAGGAAGTTCCATCGACGGAACTTCAAGCAGCCGTGCCGGACGCGGAGCAGCCGGCACCATTCGCCTGATCCGGTTCGAAATTCCTGGTTTTTTACTCGCTTTAGGGCGGGTGGTCGCCTAAAATATGGGTATGAATGCCTCGACCGCCTCTTTTACACCGCCGCGGGACCGTCGTGGACGGCCGTTGCACGACCTGCGGATCTCGGTGACCGACCGCTGCAATTTCCGCTGCACTTACTGCATGCCGAAAGAGGTCTTCAATTCCGATTACGTTTTCCTTGAGCGTTCCCGGCTGCTGACCTTCGAAGAAATCGAGCGTTTGGTCCGCGTATTCGTCGATCTGGGGGTGGTCAAGTTGCGTTTGACCGGCGGTGAGCCGCTCCTTCGACGGCATCTGGATAACCTGGTCGAACGCCTGGCCCAGATTCCGGAAATCGAGGATATTTGCCTGACGACCAACGGGTCCCTGCTGACCGGCGAGGCGGCAGCGCGCTTGGCCGAGGCTGGGCTGGATCGAATTACGATTAGCCTCGACGGGCTCGACAACGAAGTATTTCAACGCCTTTCCGATGTACAGCGTCCGGTCGACGAAGTGTTGGCGGCCATCGACCATGCGTCCGCGGCAGGCTTGGGCCCGGTCAAGATCAATATGGTGGTCAAGCGGGGCGCCAACGAAAACCAGATTCTTCCGATGGCGGAGCATTTTCGGGGCACGGGACATATCCTTCGCTTCATCGAATACATGGATGTGGGCAATGCCAACGATTGGAAACTCGATGCGGTCGTGCCCGCCGAAGAAGTCCTTCAAATGATCGACGGGCAATGGCCGGTCGAACCTGCGGAGCCGAATTACCCGGGAGAGGTCGCGCGGCGCTGGCGCTACCGGGACGGGCAGGGCGAGATCGGCGTGATTGCGTCTGTGACCCAGCCGTTCTGCGGCGGGTGCCACCGTGCGCGTTTGAGTGCCGACGGCATGCTGTATACCTGCCTGTTCGCCTCAAACGGTCACGATTTGAAGGGTTTGCTGCGTTCAGGAGCTGACGACGCGGCTCTGAAGCGTGACCTGATCCGCCTGTGGACGGATCGAGAGGATCAATACTCTGAGCTTCGTACTGAAGCGACGTCCAAGATTAAAAAAGTGGAAATGTCGTATATCGGCGGATAAGTTACTCGCCGAGGCGTGGCATCAATTCGACCAGGTTGCAGGGGCGGGTTCGGTAATCCAGCTGTTTTTCGATCAGCTTCTCCCAGGCATCCCGGCATGCACCCGGGGAACCCGGCAGGCAAAACACGTAACAGCGGTTGGCCACGCCGGCCATGGCCCGGGACTGGAGCGTAGACGTTCCGATTACTTCGTACGAGAGCGAACGGAACATTTCTCCGAAACCGTCGATCTGTTTGTCCAGCAGGGGAGAAACCGCTTCCGGCGTTCCGTCCCGCCCGGTCACGCCGGTCCCCCCGGTCGTCAGGATTACCTGGATATCCGGCTCGACCAGCCAAGCCGAGACTCGTGCCCGGATCTGGTAAATGTCGTCCGCAACAAGGTCACGTGCCGCAAGCCGATGGCCGGACGCCTCGATCTTTTCGGCCAGCAGGTCGCCGGATTTGTCTTGGCTTTCGTCCCGGCTATCGGAAACGGTCAGGACAGCAATCCCGAGAGGGATAAACTCACGATCTGTCATAGGCTTGCGTTATATTTCTAACAAATAGACCTAAAAGGCATTCTCCTCATTATAGGGTCGATCCGAGGCAATCGGCAACGATTTGTCGGACTTCCTCTGTGGAGATGTGTCCCTGATGCAGCATGCTGGCGGCCAGAATATCCATGTCAGCTTCCAGCAATCGGCGGATATCGGCCGCATTTCGGACTCCGCCAGCCGCAGCTAGCCTGCAATCTGGCCGGATTGTCCGAATCCGCTCCAGGAGTTCAAAATCCGGTCCTTCCATGGAACCGACCCGGTGAAGGCACATGACGATGACGCAGGCGGGCCAGGTGTCGGGTTGCGTCCAGATTTCGGTTCCGCCGCGCAGGCCTTCCTGATCGAAATCAAGCGACAGGATCGCGCGATCGTCCCGAGTCGGCCAGCTGCGGGCGAATTCAGTGCCAATGACCGGGCGGAGGTTGTCCGGAAAACTTCCGTCCGGATCTGGAGGAGGTCCGGCATCGACCCAGAATTCGATGGCCGGATGGCGGCGGCATAGTTCTACAATGAGCCGGCATTGGGCGGATTTGCCCATGATGGCATCGAGATCCGCCAAATAGAAAACCGGAAAGGGAGCAAATCGGAGCAGGTCATCGATCACCTGAACAGGGTCTACGCTGCGCGTCAGGGCGGACTGGATCGGTTCGTAGAGCGCACGCTCGCCTCCCGCAGCCTGTACGACCTTACCCTGCCGGATGTCTAGGACGGGAATGATGCGACGCATTGAGAGATGAAAGTCTTTATTTTCGAATACGTTTGCGGAGGAGGATTCCAGGATGATTCGCCGCCGCCGGATCTGCTTCGGCAGGGGCGTGAGATGCTGCGTGCGGCACTTGCAGACTTCTCGCGCTTACCGGATCCGGTGCAAGTTTATACCTTGATCGAGGAACGGTTTGCATTTGACCTGCCCGGACGAGTCCAGTGCTGGCACCCTGACGGCTCATGGCAGGACGCTTGGAAGAGTCTCGTGGGGCATTGTGACGCGGTCTTGGTGATCGCCCCGGAAAGCGAAGGCCAACTCGAACGCTTGTGCAGGGAAGTGCTGGAAGAGGACAGGAAAGGATTGAATTGTTCACCTGAAGCGATTCGCCTGACCGCGGACAAGTGGATACTTAACCGTCACCTTCAGGCAGCGGGAATCCCGGCGGTGGAGACGCGTACATGGAATCCATCGGAACCGGTCCCGGCTCAGGGCGTGATCAAGCCGCGTGACGGAGCCGGGTGCGAAGAGACATTTGCGCTGGACATGCAGGCTGTTCCGCCGGTTTTGGATCCTGAGAGCCGATGGATATGGCAGCCCTGGGTCTCCGGTCAGCCAGCAAGCCTGAGCCTTCTGGTAGGGGAGAACGAGGTGGAGGTTCTGTCCTGCAATAGAATTCATTGCAAGAACCAGGAGGGGCGGTTGCATGTGCACGAACTTGAAACCGGAGGATTCGACGGGAATCTGCGTTTCGAAGAAGAAGCGCGGGCCTTGGCTTCCCGGATCGCGGCTGCGGTGCCGGGTTTGCGGGGCTACGTGGGCGTGGACGTGATGTGGCAGGAGGAATCGCTGACCGTGCTGGAGATCAATCCGCGCCTGACCCTGACGTACACCGGGTTGGCAATGCCGCTGGCCGAACGGATGCTCCAGGTGTTCGACTGTATGGAAATCCCAGCATGAGCGACGTGATCGGTTGGGACATCGGGGGAGCCCACGTCAAGGCGGTGCAAGTCGATGAGGGTGGGCGGGCCCTGAAGGTCTGGCATCAGATGGTGCCGATTTGGAAGGGTTTGGATTACTTCATGGAAACGGTCAGGGGAATACGGGAGGAGGCAGGCGGACACGATCTGCGGCACGCTGTCACGATGACGGGGGAGTTGGCGGACATCTTTTCAACACGTGCGGAAGGGGTTCGCCGGATCGGCGAGTGTCTGGCACGGGTCTTGTCTGGCGATGCCCTTTCCTATTTTTCGGCCAATGCGGAATTCATTGAGGATCCGGTTCAACGATCACACTTGATCGGTTCCATGAACTGGGTCGCCTCGACACGACTGGTCGCGCGCTTTGCCGAGCAGGGCGTTTTCGTGGACGTCGGAAGCACCACGACGGATTTGATCCGGATTGCGGGAAACCAGGCAAAGGTAACCGGATTTTCCGATGCGGAGCGTCTGGCTTGCCAAGAACTCTTGTACACCGGTGTGGCTCGGACACCGCTGATGAGTCTGGCTGCCCAGATAGATGTGGACGGCCATCCCTGCAATCTGATGGCGGAACACTTCGCGACAACCGCAGATGTGTACAACCTGCTGGGTCAATTGCCGGATGGCCTACATCCTTTCGACACGGCCGATGGTGCAGGATGCTCCAAGTTCGAGTCGGCTCGTCGAATTGCCCGGATGATCGGGCGGGACTGCGAAGAAGGAGATGGCTTGGACGAATGGGTTTGTTTGGCACGGACATTTGCCGACCTGCAGCAGGAACGGATTCTGGAGAATCTGCAGGCGCATGTTTCTACAGGTTCCACTGGGACCCTAGTTGGTGCGGGCACTGGGCGGTTCTTGCTGCCGTCGCTTGCGGCACGCTGTGGCTTGGGGTATCAGGACATTGATAGTCTGCTGGAATCTCGCTTTGCCGCAAAAGGGGCCTTCACCCTGGCGGATTGCCTCCCGGCCTATTCCGTCGCCGAGTTGTATCGGCTCGAATATGCGTGTCGTTGAACTGCCGTGGCAGGCGGATCCGACGCGCCGCTTCAGCAGATTTGCCGATCGGCCTTGGGCGGTCTTGCTCGACAGTTGCCACGATCAGAGTGGACAAGGCCGTTTTGATATTTTTGCCGCCGAACCCTACGCAACTTTCGAGTCCACCGGGCGGCGGGCGGTTCTGACCCGGGGAGGCGAGCGGCAGGTCCTGTACGGAAATCCTTTTCGCCTGCTTTCTGAGCTGCTGGGGCCGCAGGCGGAAGGCGACAAGAGCATCCCTTTCTGCGGTGGCGCAATCGGCTATTTGTCCTATGAACTGGGCCGGGCCTGTGTTGGCCTGACTGCCCCCCGGACCGACATGCCGGGTTATCCGGAACTGGCCATGGGCTTTTACGATTGGTCGGTCGTCAGTGACCACCAAGAGCAGCGTTGCTACTTGGCGACGCACGAACGGTCACCTGCAACCCGGCTCCTCTGGGAAGACCTGCACGCTCGATTGCTTGACGAGCCTCCCGTCCAGGAGCATTCATACCGCTTGTTGGCGCCATTGTGTTCAGACTTCACGCAAGAGGCCTACGCAACGGCGTTTCAAACGGTCCAGAACTACATCGAGGCAGGCGACTGCTACCAGGTTAATCTGGCGCAGCGTTTCTCGGCACCTAGCGAGGGCCGGCTGTGGACAGCCTATCAATCCAGTCGGACGATTAATCCCGCTCCGTTCTCCGCCTACTTCAACCATCCGGAACTCGAGATCGCCAGTGCTTCTCCAGAACGGTTTCTGGAAGTGATGGATGGGCAAGTCGAAACCTGCCCCATCAAGGGGACGGCTCGCCGCATTCCCGGGCAGGAGGAACAGCAGCGTGATGAATTGAAAGGAAGCGTAAAGGATCGGGCCGAGAACCTCATGATCGTGGACTTGTTGCGCAATGACCTGAGCAAGAACTGCGCCGCAGGGACGGTCAAGGTGCCGGAGCTGTTCAAGGTCGAAAGCTTTGCCACAGTGCATCATCTGATCAGCACGGTAACGGGGGAGTTGCGCGAGGGCCGGACGGCACTGGACCTTCTTGAAGGGTGCTTCCCCGGGGGCTCGATCACCGGGGCCCCGAAGCGCCGAGCGATGGAAATCATCGAGGAACTGGAGCCGAAGCCGAGAGGCGTGTACTGCGGCAGCCTTGCGTATGTCGGGTTCGACGGGAACATGGACAGCAACATCGCGATTCGCACGATGGTGCAAGCAGCGGGAGAAACCAGCCTGTACGCGGGCGGTGGATTGACGCATGGTTCGCAAATGGAAGCGGAACATCAGGAGTGCTTGGACAAAGCCACGGCCATGCGGGAAATTTTGGAGAAATACAGGGCGTGAGTGGGGTGCGCGCGGGGGGGCGACAAAAGGAAAAATCTGTGTATGATGGGAATGCCCAGTTGGTCATGCGATTTGCGAGGAGGGCTCCATGCACCTAAGAAATCTTCTGATTTCATCCTGTCTTGTTCCATTTTTGGCTGTCGGCGGCAGCATTACGGCGTTGGCCGCGGAGGAAGAGGCAGAGAAAATCACCGTTATCGGCACCCGTAGCCATGAGCGGTCGGCGGCCGATCTGGCAGTTCCGGTGGATACGCTTGACTCCACCTCGCTACTACGACAGGGCGCATCGCGGATGGAGGATATGCTGTCCCGGGTCGCGCCATCGTTTACCGTGGGCTTGGAGCCGCTCAGTGATGCGGCGACCTTGGTGCGGCCTGCCAACATGCGCGGCCTCCCGCCGGATTCGACGTTGGTTCTAGTCAACGGTAAGCGCCGTCACCGGTCTTCGGTGATTACGTTCTTGGGGAACGGGCTGAACGATGGGGCGCATGGCGCCGACCTTTCCGCTATTCCTGCCATCGCTCTTGACCGAGTGGAAGTTCTGCGCGACAACGCAGGGGCACAGTATGGTTCTGACGCGGTCGCCGGGATCATCAATTTTGTGCTAAAAGAGGATTCCGAAGGAGGAAGCCTGGACGCCCGCTGGGGCCAGTATTACCAAGGGGATGGCGAGAACATTACGGTGTCCGCCAATGTCGGCCTACCGCTGACGGAGAACGGCTTTTTGAACCTCAGCGCAGAATACAACGAGGCCGATCCGACCATTCGCGGCACGCACAGCGATCGGTCGAACTACTTGGTCAATGCGGGCAATATGCACGTGAAGGACCCGCCGATAGTTTGGGGGGCGCCGGACATCGAGGACAACTACAAACTGTTTGCGAATGCCGCAATCGGTCTGGGTGCCCTGCACGAAGTCTATGCGTTCGGCAACTACGCCGAACGTACCGTGGATGGTGGGTTTTATTTCCGTAGCCCGCGGCGACGCGGCGGAATTTTTGCAGGTGAGCGGGACGAGAGCATAGCCGACCGGGAAGCACAACAGCCTTCCCTTGTGATCGACCAGATGCCTTGGTCTGCTACTCCCAGTTCCTGTGTTCCGCCTAGTGTCGAGGATTCGGCCGCAGGATCAGGGGACACCTTGGATGCGATTGCAGCGGATCCGCGGTGTTACGCTTTCAACCTCAAGTTCCCGGGCGGCTTCACGCCGCAGTTCGGCGGAGATGTCGAGGATTCGAGCATTGCGATCGGCCTTCGTGGGGAGGTGACAGAAGACTTTACATACGACATCAGTTACGTGTATGGCCGACACGAAGTCGATCATTTCATCTATAACACGATCAATCCGCAGTTGGCGGCACAGGAAAACGATATTCCGACCTCGTACAGTCCAGGCGGTTACGTCGAGACCGATCAAGTTTTCAATCTTGATTTCACGACGTCATTCGACGTCGATGCTTTCTTCTCTCCCTTGCATGTCGGGTTCGGCGTGGAATGGCGCGAAGAGGAATTCGAGACGAAACGCGGCGACCTTAACTCTTGGTTCATCGACTATTACACGTTGGATTCGAACGGGGACGGTACTCTTGACGATTCCGCTGAATTTGAAGAGCCAGCAAATCTGGCGTCGATGAACTGCCAGGAGTACCAGGAATACAGTTCCCGGGCAGACCTGAGGGCGAAATATCCGGCTTTAGGAGTCGGCTCCAACGGCTTCACCGGATTCCCGCCCTGCGCGGAAGGCAAGGAGGACCGTTCCAGTATCGGGGCCTACATCGACTTTGAAGCAGATGTAACGGAAAACGTGCTGATGGGCCTAGCGCTCCGCCATGAGGATCCGGAGGAATTCGACTCGACCCTGGATGGCAAGTTTTCTGCCCGGTTCCAAGCGACAGACGAACTCGCCCTTCGGACTTCGGTCGGCACCGGTTTCCGGGTGCCGACGGTCGGCCAGGCGAACGTGCAGAACGTGACGACGGGCATTACGGATGGACAGTTGATCGACCAGCTCACACTGCCTCCGACGCATGCACTGCTGCAAGGGGTCGCTGAGCCGCTGGATGCAGAGGAATCGACCAGTTTCGGGTTGGGCGCTGTCATTAATGTCGGCGGTTTTGACTTGACCATTGACTATTACCACATCGAAGTGGATGATCGAATCGGGGCCACTTCTAAGGAGCCTATAGACTGTCTGCTGATGAGGAAAGTGGGCGCGACAGGGAGCTGTGTATCGTTCTCCTCCCTCGCTTCCGATAATCCCGATCTGACTGCCCTCAGGGCAGGGCGAACTGCGACATTGGCGAGCGATTCCAATGTGATGCGACAATTCGGTCATATCTTGAGGGAGACCCCCGTCGCCGAAGGTGAAGACGAACCAGAGCCGACCGCGGCCGAACAGGCCTTATTGCAGCAGGCGTTGGCAGCAAGGGAGGAGTTGCGCTCCGCGGTGCCGGCCATCGACGCCATCGGCGAGGCGAAGTACTTCGCCAACGACTTCGACACGACCACTGAAGGAATCGACATCGTGGCGACTTATCCGATGGAATTCCTGGATGGGCTGACCACGCTGACTCTGGCGGCGAACTGGAATCGGACGGAAGTCGACAAGTTCAACCCCCGGACCATTTCCGCAAAGAAGAAACACATCATCGAAGACGGACGGCCGAAAGTGCGCTGGACTTTTACGGCTGATCACGAGTCCGGTCCATGGCAGATCCTGACCCGAGTGCGCTACTACGGGGCGCACGTGGATTACGCGGGGGCGGGTCTGGACGACGACATGATGCAAGCCGAGGCCCGCACACTCGTGGACTTTGAGGCGACTTACAGCTTCACGGACAACTTAGCCTTTGCCATCGGCGCAGAGAACCTGTTTGACAACGAACCAACACGGCACAAGTATCAAGGGTTCTACGGGAATCTTTACCCCGAATCCACGCCGTTCGATTACAACGGAGGGTTCTATTACGCCAAGGCCATGCTGAACTTCTAAGTTTTGCTGGTTAGGGTTTTAGAGTAGAATTGATTGACTGACGGGCGCAACCATTAGGTTGCGCCCGTTTCTTTTTAGCTTTCTGAGCGGTGTTGCGAATTTGTGGCGACAAATTTTTTCAGTATGTCCCGGACGCTAGATTTTTGCGCGTGAATGTGAACAGGCCAAATCGCGCGATTTGATGTCGGTTTGGTATAGTGAGAGAGGATCTTTTCTGGCGGAGTGAGTCATGCTACTTAGGAAAAACGTCTTAACTTTTTCTTGTTGTTTGGCTGTCATCACTGGCGGCAGCACCTCGGCATTGGCCGAGGAGGAAGGAGTCGAAGAAATCTCAGTTGTCGGCTCGCGAAGCCACGAACGCTCGGCTTCCGACTTGGCCGTTCCGGTGGATGTGCTGGATTCCAGCGAATTAACCCGACAGGGGGACTCCCGGATGGATTCCATGCTGTCCAGGATCGTGCCGTCTATGAATGTCAGCCAGGAGCCGATCAGCGATGCGGCGACGCTGGTGCGCCCAGCGCAGATGCGCGGCCTGTCGCCGGATTCGACTTTGGTGCTGGTGAACGGCAAGCGCCGTCACCGTTCTTCAATTATCTCGTTCTTGGTGGCAGGAGGCTCAGAAGGTTCGCACGCCCCGGATCTTTCCGCAATCCCGGCTATCGCCCTTGATCGGGTTGAGGTGCTCCGCGATGGCGCGGCAGCTCAGTATGGATCCGACGCAGTGGCGGGAATTTTGAATTTCGTGCTGAAAGAGGAATCCGAGGGAGGAAGGCTGGAAGCCCGTTGGGGCCAGTACTATCAGGGTGATGGCGAGAACTTCATCGTTTCGGGCAATATTGGCCTGCCGCTGACGGAAAACGGCTTTCTCAACATCAGTGGGGAATACAACGAAGCAGACCCGACCAGCCGAAGCGTGCAGAGGTCTGATGCCCAAGGGCTGATCGATGCCGGTAACACACACGTGCGCACGCCGGCCGCACAGATTTGGGGCGCACCGGAAATCGACGACAACTACAAACTCTTCGCGAATGCCGGCATAGAACTAGGCGATTCCCATGAAGTCTACGCTTTTGGCAGTTACGCCGAGCGAACCGTCGAGGGTGGGTTTTACTACCGTAATCCGCACAAGCGAGGTGGAGTCTTTGTGGATGGCGATGAAAATCCCTTGGTGATCGACCATGACCCGACAGACAACGACCAGCAAGCAGGGATGTGCCCTGAACTCGGCAAGATCGACAGTGGCGTGGACGCAGAGGACTTGGCCGCGATAGAAGCCGCATCAGACTGCTATGCCTTCAATCTTCGCTTCCCGGGTGGCTTCACACCGCAGTTCGGTGGCGACATTGAGGACGAAAGCATTGCGTTGGGTTTCCGCGGCGAGTTCGCCGATGATTTCACCTACGATCTCAGTGCCGTGTACGGCCGCCATGAAGTCGACTTTTTCATGAAGAACACCATCAACCCGCAGTTGGCTTCGCGGGAGAACAGCATTCCAACCTCATACAACCCGGGCGGTTACGCCGAGGAGGACGTGACCGTCAATCTTGATTTCACTAAGGAGTTCGACGTTGACTTTTTCCACTCTCCCTTGAGCGTGGGGTTTGGCTTTGAATGGCGGGAAGAGGAATACGAAATCAAGCCCGGTGGGGTGAACTCTTGGCTGATTGATTACATCCAAAACGACGGCACGGAGTTCGACGAGTCGACTAAGAATCCGCTGAATATCAGTTGCGAGGAATACACGGAATTTCTTGCGACGATCGACCCCATGGGTGGCGACGAAGACCTTCAGGCCAAATATCCATACTTGGGGATTGGCTCGAACGGATTCCCGGGTTTCCGGCCAGACCCGTGCGTCGAGAACAAGAACGATCGTTCCACCGTGGCAGCCTATGTGGATTTCGAGGCGGATGTGGAGGAGAACATGCTGATGGGTCTAGCAGTGCGTTACGAGGACCCGGAAGAGTTCGACTCGACAATTGATGGGAAATTCTCCGCCCGTTTTCAGGCAACCGATACCTTGGCCGTACGAGGCTCACTCGGTTCAGGTTTTCGCGTTCCGACGGTAGGGCAGGCGAATGTCCGCAACGTTACCACGACCCTGGTGGACGGAAGATTGACGGACGAGTTGACACTGCCTCCGACGGACCCTCTCTTGCGTGGGATTGCGAAACCACTGGAAGCGGAAGAATCATTCAGTTCCGGAATAGGCGCTGTATTCAATGTTGGAGGCCTTGATGTGACGGTCGACTTCTATCACATCGAGGTCAAGGACCGAATTTCTCTGACCTCCACGGAATTCTTGGATTGTTTGCTATTGGAGAAGAATAATGTGGCTGGCACGTGCGGCAAGAATACCGATGAAAAACAATTCGATATTAATCTGAATAATCTGAGCATGGCGCACCAAGACTTGATTACTAGCGAAAGGGATGCATTGCGCCCGGCGGTGCCAGCCATTGATTCCGTAGCCCAGGTCCGGTATTTCGCCAATGACTTCGACACGACCACAGAAGGCATTGATATCGTCGCGACCTACCCAATGGAACTTTTTGGCGGCACGACTCAGTTCACTTTCACAGGGAACTTCAACCGTACGACGGTTGACAAGTTTGACCCCAACACCATTTCATCCCGGACCAAGCAGCAAATTGAAGAGGGCCGCCCGAAGATCCGTTGGTCACTGGCTGCTGACCATCAGAAAGGGCCTTGGCGAGTGCTGAGCCGGGTGCGTTACTACGGGACTCATGTTGATTACCACGCCTTGAGCGGCGAGTTGTTCCAGAAGGTCGATGCCCGCTTCCTGACAGATCTTGAAGTGTCTTACAGCCTGACCGACAATTTCGACTTGGTGGTCGGTGCCGAGAACTTGCTGGATGAAGAGCCGTCGAAGAACATATATTCCAAGATCCTAGGATCCGAGTACCCCGAATCGATCCCGTTCGACTACAACGGCGGGTTTTACTACTTCAAGGCTGTAGCAAGTTTCTAGGCCGACGTCAGTTCAGGTGCGGCCGTCTGGCTCTTTCGCAGGGCCTAACAGGATGGCTGCGCCCCGGGTGTCCGGGTTTGATTCCAATGCGAGTTTGATAATGACGGTCAGCGGGATCGAAAGCAGCATGCCGACTGGGCCGAGCAGCCAGCCCCAGAAGACCAAAGACAAAAACACCACCAACACCGACAGTCCCAGGCGCCGGCCCATCAGGTGCGCCTCAAGAATTTGTCCAATGACCGTATTGATAACGACGTAACCGAGGATCACGGGTACTGTCATGGCTGCCCCAAGCTGCAGCCAAGCCAGCAGGACAGCCGGGATGGCAGCCAAGATAGAGCCAACGTTGGGGATGTAGTTGAGCAGGAAGGCGACCAGCCCCCAAAGAATGGCGTGATCAAGGCCGAGCAAGGCCAGCCATCCGGCCACCAGCACTCCGGTTAGCAGGCTGGTCAGCGTTTTCGTGGCGAGGTAGCGGTTGACGCTATCGGTGAACTGGCTTAGCGCAAAGCCGGATTCGGAATTCTCAAAAGCCCGCTGGATTTTCTTTGGCAACTCGAGGGCTTCCAAGAGGATGAATATAACTGCCAGGAGAATCAGCAAGGCATTGGTCAGGAGCGCGCCGAACCCGCTGAGGAGGTCGGCCACCAGGTTGAGGAAGAATGACGGGTCGAGGTAGGCTGACAACCCGGCGTCCAGTTCGACCCAGCCTTGTTGCGATAGCCACTGCCCCACGTGCTCCACATGCTCCCGAAGTTGTTCGTAGTAGGTTGGCATGGTTTGACGAAAACCAGTGATGGATGCGCCAATCAGGGCGGCGAACCCGACGCCTGCGGCAATCAGGCCTGCGATCACGGTCACTAGGGCAAGTAGGTTAGGGAGCCCGCGTTCCCGCAACCATTTCATGGGTGGTTCGCAAGCGATGGCGATGAAGATTGCGAGCAGGAAGGGGACGACGATCTCGCGTGCCTGCTGCAAGGCTGCGGCCACGATGATGAAGCACGTGACGGCTAGCAGGGTCTTGAGGGATGTGGACATGTCGTAGCAGGTTCTAGGTCGTATCCAGGAGCTCCGCTTTGGGCTTACCCAGCGTTGCTTTCAGGATGAAGAATCCGATCAGTGCCGATAGCAGGGAGCCGAGCATGATGCCGATCTTGTCCTCCACGATCAACGCGGGCATGTCGCCGTGCGCCAGAGTGGAGACGAACAGGCTCATGGTGAACCCGATGCCGCACAGGAAGGACATGCCGAGGAATGCCGGCCAGTGCACGCCGCTTGGCAGGGAGCCGAGCCTCAGTACTGATCCCAGCGCAGCGAACAGGCAGATCCCGACGGGCTTGCCAATCAGCAGCCCCAGCAGGACCCCGAGCGTAAGCGCGCCACCCAGATCGGAGGGTGTCGTGTCCCACAGATAGACCCCGGCGTTGCAGAAGGCAAAGACGGGCAGGATCCCGAAAGCAACCCAGCCGTGGAATTGGTTTTCCAGCCGAGTCAGCGGGGAGTACTGATGGTCGTGCGGAACATGGGTGGGGATCGTAAATGCCAGGAGAATGCCCGCCATGGTGGCATGGACTCCGGATTTCAGGATGAAATACCACAAGACCACGCCGATCAAGAGGTAGGGGATGGCACTGCTGACCTTGAACCGGTTGAGGCCGACCAGGACCACTAGGCACAATGCGGCATAGCGCAAGGCTTCCATCGACAGTTCTTCGGAATAATACAAGGCGATGATGAGCACTGCGCCAAGATCGTCCAGGATCGCGATCGCGAGGAGGAAAATTTTGAGTGAGTAGGGAACCCGCGACCCAAGCAACATCAACACGCCCAATGCGAACGCGATATCGGTCGCGGTGGGGATGGCCCAGCCCCGCATGGCGACCGGATCCTGGTAGTTGAGGCTGGCGAACAGCAACGCGGGCACCAGCATGCCGCCAATGGCAGCAAAGGCCGGCGAAAGGGCGCGATCGACGGAGGCTAGGTGTCCTTCCATGAACTCGCGCTTGAGTTCCAGCCCGATGACGAAGAAGAAAATCGCCATCAGGAGGTCGTTGACCCAGAGCAGCAGGGTCTTGTGCAGGGCGACGGGTCCGAGCACCAGGGAGATTGGCGCGTTAAGGAAATTCTCGTACCAGTCGTGCGCGCCGAAATTGGTCAGGAGAATGGCCGCGGCGGCGGACGACACTAGCACGACGCTGCTGAAGGCTTCGGTTTTCCGGAAGTGGCGCAGAGTATCCCGGACGTACTCGAAAGCCGCGACCAGAGCTTGCATGGAAGTCTTTGAAGGAGAAATTCGTGGATATGCCCGGTTATTGTAACCGTCCGCATGCAGGGAAACGGGCGCCCGGTGATAATATGCGCGCGGAAACTTTTCCGGACACTCCGCCTTTCATATGCAGGAACGCTACGACCCCGAAGCCGTAGAACAGGAAGCCCAAAAATACTGGCGGGAAAACGAATGCTTCTCTGCAAAGGAGAAGCCGGGCGAGCGCAAGTTCTATTGCCTGTCCATGTTTCCATACCCCAGCGGCCGGTTGCACATGGGGCATGTGCGCAACTACACGATTGGAGATGCCATTGCGCGCTTCCGCCGGATGCGCGGCGACAACGTGATGCAGCCGATGGGATGGGATGCCTTCGGCCTACCGGCTGAGAATGCCGCGCTGGAACGCAAGGTTCTCCCCGGTGCCTGGACCCGGGGAAACATTCAGGCCATGCGAGAGCAACTGCAGCGTCTGGGATTCGGCTACGATTGGGAACGCGAGCTGGCGACCTGTGACCCGGAATACTATCGATGGGAGCAATGGTTTTTCATCCGCTTGTTCCAGAAAGGCCTGGCTTATCGGAAAAAGGCTCTGGTCAACTGGGACCCGGTCGACCAAACCGTGTTGGCCAACGAACAAGTCATCGAGGGGCGCGGCTGGCGTTCTGGTGCCGTTGTCGAGCAACGAGAAGTCGAGCAGTGGTTCCTGCGAATCACGGACTATGCCGAGGAATTGCTCAATGCCTTGGATCAGTTGGAGGGTCGGTGGCCGCCCCAAGTGTTGCAAATGCAGCGCAACTGGATCGGTCGCTCGGAAGGGGTAGAGATCCGGTTTGATCTGGAGGGGCGGGAAGAACCGCTGACGGTGTTCACCACGCGTCCGGACACCTTGATGGGAACGACCTATATGGCGCTCGCTCCCGAGCATCCGATTGTTCAGGAAATATCCAGATCTAACAAAGAGTTAAAAGACTTTCTTAATCAATCTGTCCAGACTTCCGAAGAGTCGCTCCGAGATCGGGAAGGATACCCGCTCGGGCTGAATGCGCTGCATCCGCTGACCGGCGAGACGCTGCCCGTGTGGGTGGCCAGTTTCGTGCTGATGGAATACGGTTCCGGGGCGGTGATGTCGGTGCCGGCCCACGACCAGCGCGATTGGGAGTTCGCACGACACCACGGCTTGCCGATCCGGCAGGTGATTGCCCCGTCCGACGGTTCGGAAGCCGACCTGGATGCCGAAGCCTATTTGGACTGGGGCGTGCTGGTCAATTCCGGGGAATTCGACGGGTTGAGTTCCGAAGAGGGCTACGCCGCCATTGCTCAGCGGCTGTCCGGTCAGGGCTATGGAGAATCCGTGGTGCGCTACCGGTTGCATGACTGGGGAGTGTCCCGACAGCGCCGCTGGGGCTGCCCCATTCCGATGATCCACTGCGAAGAATGTGGTGTTCTGCCAGTCCCGGAAGAAGACTTGCCGGTTGTTCTCGACGAGACCTTGCCGCCGGAGGCAGAGCTCCCCGAAAGCTGGAGAGTCGTGGAATGTCCGGAGTGCGGCAGGCCGGCACAGCGAGATACGGATACATTCGACACGTTCGTCGAATCCAGTTGGTACCAGGCCCGATTCTGCTCGCCCGATTCGGATGACGCCATGCTGGACGACCGTGCGCGTTACTGGCTGCCGGTTGACCAGTACATCGGGGGAATCGAGCATGCCATCCTGCATCTTCTGTACGCGCGGTTTTTCCACAAGCTGATGCGCGACGAGGGGCTGGTCGACGGCGACGAGCCATTCGCACACCTTCTGACTCAGGGCATGGTGCTCAAGGACGGGCACAAGATGTCGAAGTCGTGGGGCAATGTGGTCGATCCGGAACCGTTGATCGAACGCTACGGTGCGGACACGGTGCGCCTGTTCGTGCTGTTCGCGTCGCCGCCCGAACATACGCTGGAGTGGTCCGACAGCGGAGTCGAGGGGTGCTCGAGGTTCCTGAAACGGTTCTGGCGATTCGCCTACCAACACCGGGATTGCGCGTCTGCAGAAGACGTTGATGCGGGTGGGCTTGATTCACAACAGGAGGAATTACGCCGCAAACTGCATGAAACGATCCAGAAGGCGGGTCGCGTGGTCGAGCAGCGGCATACGTTCAACACGGCGATTGCTGCCAACATGGAACTGCTCAATGATCTGATGCGCCTTTCCGAGGATGGCAAGGCGGAGCCGGGCCTGGTGCGCGAGTGTCTGGAGGCGATGCTGCGCATGCTGGCGCCGGCCGTCCCGCATCTGACCCACGTGCTGTGGCATGAATTCGGGTTTGCCGGGGTGGTTTTGGATCAACCTTGGCCGGAAGCGGATGAATCCGCCTTGCAGCGTTCAGTCGAGCAGATCGTGGTTCAGGTGAACGGCAAGGTCCGGGCGCAGTTGGAACTTGCGGTCGACATCGGCGAGGACGAGTTGCGGCAGAAAGTGTTGGATAATGCTAAAGTGCAACGCTTTATTGAAGGAAAAACCGTGGTTCGTTTCATTCAGGTCCCGCACAAGCTCGTCAATGTCGTGGTGCGTGATGCGTAGGGGGTTCTTTCTGCTGGGCGCAGTTTTCTGCCTGACTCTCGGAGGGTGCGGATTCCAGTTGGCAGATTCCAAGGGGGTCGCGACCAAGATCCCGCAAGCCTCGTTGCAATTGATCGGGGGGTCTCCGGGATTTCGCCAAGTACTTGAGCGCAAGTTGCGCGGCGGCGGTGTCAAGGTAGTGGGAGGCGACGCGGCGGCCGATTTGATCGTTTATCTGAAAGGTCCGGAGGAGCGCCATCAGGTCATCGCTGTGACCACCGAAATGGATGCTCGTGAATATGAAGTCGGGTTGCATTTGACCGTGCGCCTGCAGCGCCCGGGTGAAAAGCCATCGGTGCCAGCTACCGTGTCGCGCTACCGGCACTGGCTGTTTGATTCGGAAGACTACCTCGCGGCTGACGAGGCTCGCGCGGTCCTGAAGAAGGAACTGAGCGGGGAATTGATTGAGGCGCTGCTGCTGCGCATCCGCGCCTATGCCGAGCAGTAGCGGCAGGCGCTCCTGAGGGAAGCATGACCGAGCCGACCCTGTTCGAGAGAATCATCAACCGCGAGATCCCCGCGGATTTCGTGTACGAAGACGAGGTTTGCGTGGCATTCCGGGACGTCAATCCCCAAGCGCCGACGCATGTATTAATCGTGCCGCGCAAGCCGCTGGACCGGGTTGCGAATGCCGAAGAGGAAGATCAGGCGATGTTGGGCCACCTGCTACAGGTGGCGGGGAAGGTGGCCGAACAGCTGGGTTGCAGGGAAGCCTTCCGGCTGGTGATCAACAACGGTGCCGAAGTCGGGCAGTCGGTCTTCCATTTGCATGTACACCTGCTGGCTGGACGTTCGTTCGGTTGGCCACCTGGCTAGTATGGAGCAAGCCGCGCACTGGTACGCTATTGATTGGCGGTGCCGCCATACCTGGGGGAAATCCGCCTACAACACGATGTGGTGCCTGATCGGCTGCGCCATCGGCGATTTCGGCACGATCTTTTATTTTCAGTACTACCAGATCGAAATTTCACCGTGGCTGATTCTAGGATTGGCCATGCTCAACGGCATCCTGACCAGTATTCTCCTGGAGACGATTCTGCTGATGCGAAGCATGCCGTTCAACGTGGCCCTGCGCACGGCGGCGGGAATGAGCCTGATTAGCATGGTGTCGATGGAAATCGCGATGAATTTCACGGACTGGCTGCTGGTCGGCAGCCTGCAGTTGCGCTGGTGGTCGCTGGTGCCGGCCTTGGCGGCCGGTTTCGTGACGCCTTGGCCTTACAACTATTGGCGGCTCAAAGCGCTGGGCGCAGCCTGTCACTGAAAGCGAGTCAGTCGAACTTACCGTCAAGTTGTAAGTTGCCCATCGGCTATAATTCGATTCTGCCTGATTTAAGGCATTTTTATGTCCCGTGCGCCCGTAGCTCAGTTGGATAGAGTGTGTGGCTACGAACCACAAGGTCGGGGGTTCGAATCCCTCCGGGCGCGCCAATTACCTGCCTGAACCGGGAAAGGGGAACCGATGGAACCGATTAATTTAAGCCGAGAACTGGTGCAGAAACTGATGCACGTCCTGAACGAGCATGACGCGCAGTGCCAGGACACCCTGATTTCCGCCCAATACTTGGCGGCCGTGCTCGGACTGCTGGTCGGCAGCATCGATCGCCCGTCCGAAGAAAAAGAAGAATTACTTAGAGAAATCAATGCGTTCAGCGGGCATGTTATGAGCGATATCATGGGTCAGGCTCAGCAGCGGCCCGCGCCGCCGGCCGCGGATCCTTCCAAAGCGTTCGGAATCTGGAAGCCGCCGAGCGCGTAGACGGACGCGCATGGGGAGTTATGTAGCAAAACCCGCAAGCGTGTAATTCTGATAATGAAAGTTCACCGCACCGTCCGCTACCGATTGCACCCCGGTTCAAGCCGGAAACATCAGCAATTGCATGGGACGGCAGGGGCCTGTCGGTTTGTCTGGAATCACATGGTGAGGAAACTCAAGGACGAGTACGAATTCGGGATCAAGCCGGATTTCCGGCACTATTCCTTGTGCCAGGTGTTTACCATCATGCGCAGAGACGATGGCACGACAAAGTGGTTGCAAGACTATTCGTCCAGGGTGGTCAGAATCTCCCTGAAGCCCATCGAGACAACCTACAAGGCATTCTTCAAGGATTTGGAAACAGGCGGGAAGCTGAATCGGAAGCCACCGCAGTTTCACGGCAAGTGGGCAACCACGCCTTCGTTTCCGATCAATTACGTGTCGGCCAAGGTATCGGGCGAGAGCCTGTACGTGCAGAAGGTCGGCTGGATGAAGCTGGCCGGCAACAACCCGTACCCGGACGGCGAGTTCAAGTCCGGCACGGTCAAGCACGAATGCGGCAACTGGTATGCCTACCTGGTGTACGAAGTGGAAGCTCAAGCCAGTCTCCCTCATTCCATCAAGGAGGTGGGCATCGACCGGAACATTGCCGAGGGCCGGCTGGCGGTACTATCGGATGGCACGAAGCACGGGGGACCGGACCTGGGGAAGAAAGTGGCCAAGCGCAAACGGTATGAACGGTCTATGGCGCGTAAGCGCGAGATCTATTGGAAGAATCAAATGAACCTCTGTGGGCCGAAGCCCCAAGGCCGGCCGCGCTATCAACCCTCCAAGCGGTATCTGCGGATCCAGCTCAGGCACCAGCGGGCTTGCGTGGCGGAACGCTTCGCACGGAAGAACTGGGCTCATCGCGTCAGCAAGAACATTGCCTCCGAATACGATGTCGCCTACGTGGAGAAGCTGAACATCCGGGGCATGACGAAATCGGCCAAGGGCACGAAACAGAAACCTGGCAAGAACGTGAAATCGAAATCAGGGCTGAACCGACAGATACTAGCCAGCGCATGGGGCACGCTGGAGTTGTGCCTGAACTACAAAATGGAGGTGTGCAAGGTGAACCCCGCGTACACCAGCCAGACGTGTCATCAGTGCGGGCATGTCGACAAGGACAATAGGAATGGAATCAAATTCAAGTGCGCCGCTTGCGGGCATGCGGACGACGCGGACGTGAACGCCGCGTTAAACATTTTGGCCTTCGGGAATGGGGCGACTGGACGTGGAGGTGGCGACACCGGTGGGGAATCCTGCCACAGTCGGCCTGTGAAGCGTCAACAAATGGGCAAAGAATCCCTTGCGGACTTTGCCACATAATTCCCCGCGCGTATGCTGGATCCCAAAGTCTTACGCGCTGACCCGCGCGCGGTCGCGGATAACCTTGCGCGACGGGGTTTCACTTTTGACGCGGCGATATACGCCGAACTCGAGGCGGAACGCAAGGCCGCGCAGAGCGAGGCGGAATCCCTTCAGGCTCAGCGCAACACCCTGTCGAAACGCATCGGTGAAGCCCGGCAGCAGGGCGAGGACGCCACTGAAATGATGGCGGAGGTAACCGGCCTGGGAGAGCAGCTGGAGCATCGCCAGGCAGCGCTGGCGTCGATTCGGCAGCGTCTTGACGCCTGGCTGATCGGCATGCCGAACCTGCTGGACCCGGAAGTCCCGGACGGCAAGGGCCCTCAGGACAATCTTGAGTTGCGCTGCTGGGGTGAACCCGCGGAGTTCGATTTCGAGCCGCTCGATCATGTGCAACTAAGTGAGCGATGGGGACTGCTCGACATGCGGCAGGCCGCGGCCATGTCCGGGGCACGCTTTTCGGTGCTGCAGGGCGAACTGGCACTGCTGCATCGTGCGTTAACCCAGTTCATGCTGGATCTGCACACGCGCCAGCATGGCTACGAGGAATGCTACGTTCCATACCTGGTGAATGCGGCCAGCCTGGAAGGGACCGGGCAGTTGCCCAAGTTCCGTGCGGATCTGTTTGCACTGGACGGAGAACAGCATTTCTTGATTCCCACGGCCGAGGTGCCGTTGACGAACCTGTTGCGTGACACGATCCTAGAGGCGTCGGAACTGCCTTGGAAGAAGATCGCGCACACGCCATGCTTCCGGGCCGAGGCGGGTTCCTACGGAATGGATACCCGGGGTTTGATCCGGCAACATCAATTCGAAAAGGTGGAACTGGTGCTGGCCGTACATCCGGAGGAGTCGGAGTCGGCGCTGGAGGAACTGACAACCCATGCAGAAGCTGTTCTGCAGGCGCTGGATTTGCCGTATCGGGTGGTTTCCCTATGCGGGGGCGATATCGGCTTTGCCGCTGCGCGCACCTATGACCTGGAAGTCTGGTTGCCCAGCCAGAAGGCGTATCGCGAGATTTCTTCCTGCAGCAATTTCCGGGATTTCCAGGCGCGACGAATCAAGGCACGGTTCCGGTCCGGCCAGGAAAAGTCTCCGCAACCGGTACATACTTTGAACGGTTCCGGTCTTGCTGTCGGCCGCACGCTGGTGGCCGTGCTGGAGAATCATCAGAGCGAGGACGGATCGATTCAGATCCCGGATTGCCTGGCACCTTGGATGAATGGCGTAACCCGGTTGGGTGCGGCGGAATGACCCCGGATGAGCCACGCGGGCATTCTCCCGCCTCGGGTCGAGTCGAGTGGATCGGGGTCCGCACTGGACGCGGACAGCCGGTGGTGGAACTTCAGGAAGTACAAGCGATTCAGGGCCGAGGATTGGCCGAGGATTATGCGACCCGACGCACGGGCGGGCGACGTCAGGTGACCTTGATGCAGTCCGAACATCTCCCGGCAATCGGGTCGCTGTCGGAGCGCACCCCGAAACCGGATCTGCTGCGCCGCAACCTGCTGGTGTCTGGTATCAATCTCCGGGCCTTGGTCGGACAGCGGTTTCGGGTGGGTGCGGCACTGTTCGAAGGCACTGGCGATTGTCCGCCCTGCCGTGCCATGGATGCGGCACTGGGCGCTGGCGGAAAAAACGCAATGACTGGAATGGGCGGTGTGACGGCACGCGTTCTGGAAGGCGGCCTGATCCGGGTTGGAGATTCAATCGGCCCGTATAATCGGCGCGCCGACCAGCCACGCCTGATCTGACCATGCCCATATACGAATATCGTTGCGAAGCCTGCGGGTATGACCTGGAGGTGTTGCAGAAGGTCAGCGACGCCCCTCTGACCCGGTGCCCGCAATGCGGCGAGGAGCGTTTGCGCAAGCAATTGACGGCAGCCGGATTCCGCCTCAAGGGCAGCGGCTGGTACGAGACTGACTTCAAGGGGAAGAAACCGAGCAAGGACACGAACGGAGAGCCGGCCGCGGCCAAGAAGAAGGAAACAAAACCCGGCAAGGACAAGGCCGCCTCGGGCAAGTCCGAGGCAAAGCCGTCCGGCGGGAAGGCCTCACAGGCCGGGGCCGCCAATGGCTGAGGAACGCTGCTACTGCGGAGAGGTTCAGGCCGACCAGATCGGCCAGGCGGTTCATCTGTTCGGCTGGGTCAACCGCCGCCGCGACCATGGCGGGATCATCTTCATCGACCTGCGCGACCATAGCGGGCTCGTGCAAGTCGTGGTGAACCCCGAGCAGGCCGAATTGTTCGCGCTGGCCGAGCAGATACGTACTGAGTTTGTGCTGGCGGTCACGGGACAGGTCCGGGCCCGTCCTGAAGGCACGGTTAACCCGACGCTGCCGACCGGCGAGGTGGAAGTGGTTTGCGAAGAACTGGAAATCCTGAATCCGGCCGACACCCCGCCGTACCAGCTCGACGACGAACAGGTGCACGAAGATCATCGCTTGCGCTATCGCTACATGGAATTGCGCCGGCCTGTGATGCAGGAGCGCTTGCGCACCCGTGCCCGGCTGGCGGCCACGGTGCGGCGTTACCTGGACGGGCTGGGGTTTTTGGAAGTCGAGACGCCGATGCTGACCCGTGCGACCCCGGAAGGCGCCCGCGAGTACTTGGTGCCAAGCCGGACCCACACCGGTGCATGCTTTGCGCTTCCACAGTCCCCGCAGTTGTTCAAGCAGATGCTGATGATGGGCGGGGTGGACCGTTACTACCAGATCGTACGCTGCTTCCGCGACGAGGATCCCCGCCAGGATCGCCAGCCGGAATTCACCCAGATCGACATCGAAACTTCGTTTCTCGAAGAGGAACACATTCTGGAACTGATGGAGGGCCTGGCGCGCGCCATGTTTGACGCCGTGGGGATTTCCCTGCCGGATCCGTTTCCGCAATTGGCCTATGCCGAAGCCATGAGCCGGTTCGGGACCGACCGACCGGATTTGCGGATTTCCGGCATGGAACTCGTCGACGTGGCGGATATCCTGACGGAGGTAGAGTTCAAGGTCTTTCGGGAACCGGCCAACCGAGAGGGTGCCCGGGTCGCGGCGATGCGCATCCCAGGGGCGGCAGGCATGAGCCTCGGACAGATCGATGCCTACACCGAAGCAATCAAGCCGTACGGCGCGAAAGGGCTCGCGTACATCAAGTGCAACCAGGTCGGGCAGGGGCGCGACGGCCTGCAAGCGGGATTCCTGAAGTTCCTGCATGACGAGGCGGTGGCCGGCATTCTGGAACGCACGGAGGCGCAGGACGGGGACCTGATCGTGTTCGGCGCGGATCGCGCCGACATTGTCAACGCCGCACTGTCTTTCCTGCGCGAATGTCTGGCAGAGGATTTGGGCCTGAGAGAAGAGGGTTGGCAGCCGCTCTGGGTGGTCGATTTCCCGCTACTCGAACGAGACCCTCAGACACAGTGCTGGCTGGCGATGCATCACCCGTTCACGGCGCCGGCGGTCGAGGATGTTGCGCAGTTGGAAACCGACCCTGGCGCAGTGCGGGCACGAGCCTATGACATGGTGATCAACGGGGTGGAAGTCGGCGGGGGATCGGTCCGCATCCATCGCCCGGAGATCCAGGAAGCGGTTTTCGCGCTGCTTGGCATCGACGCCGAGGAGGCGCGTGCAAAATTCGGATTCCTGCTGGATGCGCTGCGCTACGGCTGCCCGCCGCACGGCGGCATCGCATTCGGCTTCGACCGCTTGGTTATGCTCCTGACCGGCGCCGAGGCGATCCGGGACGTGATTGCATTCCCCAAGACCCAGACGGCCAATTGCCTGTTGACGGGAGCACCCGAGATGGTGGAGATGGATCAGTTGCGCGAACTGGGGCTGAGCCGGATCAAAACCCGTTCATGACCGCGGAGGTGCCTTCCCACAAGCGACCGGAGTCGGTGCTGGTGGTGGTCTACAGCGCAGACTCCCAAGTACTGATGCTGAGGCGGCACGAACCCTCGACGTTCTGGCAGTCGGTGACCGGCAGTTTGGAGTGGGGCGAACAGCCGGAGCAGGCGGCGCGGCGGGAGCTGGTCGAGGAGACGGGCTTGGATGCGGCGGCGCTGGAAGACTGCCATGACAGCCACTTGTTCGAAATCTACGAGATTTGGCGCCACCGTTACGCCGAAGGGATCACGGAAAACCGCGAGCATGTTTTTCGCTTGGCGGTTCCCGAAGTATGCCCGGTGACTTTGGACGCCTTGGAGCACTCGGAATACGAATGGTTGCCCCGGGTGGAGGCGGCGCAGCGTGCGTCTTCCTACACGAATCGGCAAGCAATCCTGGACTGGGTTCCGGTTGGATCGCCTCCGGGTTTATCATAGGCGGAGGTTGTGACGGGGCACATCGATCATGGCGGGTCACAGCAAGTGGGCCAACATCCAGCACCGCAAGAAGCGGCAGGACGACAAGCGCGGGAAACTGTTCTCCAAGCTGATTCGGGAGGTGATGGTGGCGGCGAAGATCGGCGGGCCGGATCCTGCCGACAATTCCCGGTTGCGCTTGGCGGTGGACAAGGCAATGTCGGCGAACATGCCGAAGGACACGGTGGAACGCGCGATCAAGCGCGGCTGCGGCGATGCGGACAGCGCCGCGTACGAGGAAATCCGATACGAAGGCTACGGCCCGGGCGGGGTGGCGGTGATGATCGACTGCCTTACCGACAACCGGAATCGCACAGTCTCCGAGGTCCGGCACACGTTGGGCAAGCACGGCGGCAGCCTGGGCAACAGCGGTTCGGTGACTTACCTGTTCTCGGCGGTGGGCGTGTTGAGTTACGCGCCCGGCACGGATGCAGACAACCTGATGGATCAGGCCGTGGAGGCCGGCGCCGATGACCTGGCCGTGCTGGACGACGAGTCGGTGGAAGTGCTGACGCAGCCCCAGGACTTCGTGACGGTCCGGCAAGGCCTGACCGAGGCGGGCCAGGCGCCGGATCATGCCGAGGTGACGATGCGGGCGCAGACCCTAGTCGAGCTGGAAGGCGACGAGGCGCTGAAATTGATGAAACTGGTGGACGGGCTGGAGGAATTGGATGACGTGCAGAATGTCTACACCAATGCAAGCATTCCAGATGCCCTGTATGCGGACTGAACCATGATTCGGGTAATCGGCGTGGACCCCGGCTTGCGGCGCACCGGCTACGGCGTGATCGAAACCGACGGGTACCGCCACCGCTACCGGGACAGCGGACAGATTTGCCCCGGGCAAGGCCCAATCCCGGAACGATTGGGAAAGTTGTTCCAGGAGCTGGACGAGGTGCTCGAGGCTCATGCGCCGGATTGTGCGGCAGTCGAGACCTCATTCGTTGCTGCCAACGCGGGTACGGCGCTCAAACTTGGCCAGGCACGCGGAGCATTGATCAGCGCCTGCGTAGTGCGCCAGATCGAAGTATTTGAATATTCTCCGCGCAGCATGAAACAGACGATCACCGGGCAGGGCGGGGCCACCAAGGAACAGGTTCAGTTCATGGTGCAGCGCTTGCTGGGGTTGGCCGAATCGCCGCAGGCGGATGAAGCGGATGCGTTGGGGTTGGCCCTGTGCCACGCGCACAGCCGGTTGCTGACCCCGGAGGGACTCGCGACATGATCGCGTATCTGCGCGGGCCCGTCACCTATCGCCAGCCTCCGGAGCTGATCGTGGAGGCAGGTGGCATCGGCTACCGGGTGCTGGCATCGATGGCCACGTTCGACAACCTGCCGCAGGACGATTCAGAAGTGGTACTTCCGACCCTGCTGGTCGTGCGCGAGAACGCACACACCCTGTTCGGCTTTGCCGACGAAGCGGAACGCCAGCGGTTCAGCCAGCTGATGCGGATTTCCGGGATTGGCGCCAAGACCGCTCTGGCGATCCTGTCGGCTTTGCCGGGTGTGACGCTGCGCCAGCACGTGGAAGCCGGGAACCTGGACGGACTGACCCAGGTGCCCGGAATCGGCGAGAAGACCGCCCAGCGGCTGCTGGTCGAGTTGCAGCACATGGTGCTGAAGGCGGAAGACACCGAGGTCGCCGAAGTGGCTACGCCGCAATACGAAGCACAGCAGGGACTGGTTCGCCTGGGTTGGAAGCCGGCCGAGGCCCGGCGCATGATCGGGGCGATCGAGACGCAGGGGCTGGGGGCCGAGGATATCATTCGCGAGGCCTTGCGCGGGAGCGTGCGATGAGCGAGGACACACTGTTGCAGCGTGGCGCGGCGCCGGGCGAGGCATCGCTGGAGAACAGCATCCGTCCGCGCAAGCTGGAGGACTTCGTCGGCCAAGCAGAATTGCGCGAACAGTTCGAGGTCTTCATCGAGGCGGCACGGCGTCGGGAGCAGCCGCTCGACCATGTGCTGGTGTTCGGTCCGCCGGGGCTCGGCAAGACGACCCTGTCGCACATCGTTGCCAACGAGATGGGCGGGCAGCTGCGCCAGTCGGCCGGGCCAGTGCTGGAGCGTGGCGGGGACCTGGCGGCGATCCTGACCAGCCTGCAGGAAGGCGACGTGCTGTTCATCGACGAGATTCACCGCCTGCAACCAGCCGTGGAGGAGATCCTATACCCGGCGCTGGAGGATTGCCGGATCGACCTGATGATCGGCGAGGGCGCGGCGGCGCGCTCGATCCAGCTCGACCTGCCGTCGTTCACGCTGGTTGGCGCAACCACCCGGGCCGGACTGCTGACGCCGCCGTTGATGTCGCGCTTCGGCATCGTTGGCCGGCTTGATTTCTATTCCGCGGAGGAACTGGCCCGTATTGCCCGCCGCTCGGCGGACATCCTCGACATTCCGGTGGATGACGATGGCGCGCTGGAGATTGGCCGTCGCTCGCGCGGTACGCCGCGTATCGCGAACCGTCTACTGCGGCGGGTGCAAGACTACGCAGAGGTTCGGGCGGACGGGAAAGTGACTGCTTCGGTGGCAGCGGAGGCGTTGGAGTTCATGCGTGTCGACCGTTGCGGCATCGACCGGCTGGATCGCGAGTACCTGCGTATCATCATTGAAAAGTTCAATGGCGGGCCGGTCGGCATCGACAGCCTGTCGGTGGCGGTCAACGAAGAGCGCGGGACGCTGGAGGACATGGTTGAGCCCTACCTGATCCAGTTGGGATTCCTGATGCGGACTCCCCGAGGCCGAGTCGCCACGCCGCGGGCACGCGAGCATTTAGGGCTTGAACCGCTGCCGGGGACGAACGAGTTGCCGTTGACGCAGTCGGAGGACTAATGGGGGAGGATTTTTCGGTGCGAGTGTATTACGAGGATACCGATGCGGGGGGTGTGCTCTACCATGCGGCGGTTATCCGTTACATGGATCGCGGGCGGACTGAATGGCTCCGAAATCGCGGGTATACTTTGGCCGCACTGGAACGGGAGTATCAGCGCGTGTTCGCGGTGCACAGTTTGTCCGCACGTTACCTCTTGCCGGGCCGGCTGGACGACGAGTTGACGGTTCGCACCCGGTTATCCGGGCGGGCTCGGCTCTCACTGGATTTCAGCCAGGCACTGTGGCGGGAGGACGAGTGCTTGGCCGAGGCGACCGTCAAGGTGGCGTGTCTGAGCACGGAAACCTGGTCGCCCGCACCGTTGCCTCCCGACCTTTACGAAAAGTGTGAAAACGATGGTTGAATTTTCGATTCTGGAGATGTTGGACCAGGCATCCTTGCCCGTGCAGGGGGTGATGCTGATCCTGGTGGTGGCCTCGTTTGTCTCTTGGGTCATCATCTTCAACAAGTCGCAGATCTTGCGCCGGCAGCATCAGGAAGCGATCAAGTTCGAGGACAAGTTCTGGCAGGGCATTGAACTGGTGCAGTTCTACGACCAGATGCGACAGCGGCAGTCGCGCCCGCCGCTCGGGGACGTGTTTTGCGCCGGCTTCCGGGAATACGTACAGTTGGCCCGGAACAAGCAGTTGTCACCGGACACGATCAGCCATACAGCGGTGCGCAGCATGCGGGTGGTACTGGCCCGGGAAGCGGAGCACCTGGAGATGCACCTGCCGGTGCTGGCGACGATCGGTTCGACGAGCCCATACATCGGGCTGTTCGGAACGGTCTGGGGCATCATCAATGCCTTCCATTCGCTGGACCCGACCCGAGGTGCCTCCATGCTGACCATGATCGCACCTGGAATTTCCGAGGCATTGGTGGCGACCGCCTTGGGCCTGTTTGCCGCCATCCCGGCGGTCATCGCCTACAACCGATTTACGGACCGGGTCGACAAGTTGCTGACACAGTACAGCAATTTCATTGAAGAGTTCACCACCCTCCTGCAGCGCGAGGCTCTGGCCAACCAGGAGAAGTCATGAATCCGTTGAGGACTTCCCGCCGGCACATGTCCGAAATCAACATCGTGCCGTACGTGGATGTCATGCTGGTGCTCCTTTTGATCTTTATGATCGCGACACCGCTGATGCAGCAGGGCCTGTTGATCGAATTGCCGGAAGCACCATCGGAGCCGATCGACCCGGAACCTTACCGTGAGCCTTTGGTGCTGGAAATCAACCAACGTGGAGAACTGCGGCTGATCCGCGAAGGGGTATTCGTCTACACCGTGGAAGAGGTGGATCTGCCGGGTCTGGTCGAAGGAATGATGCAGGAGGGCGGGGACGATACGCTATACGTCCGGGCTGATGCCCGACTCTCGTACGGTGCGGTGGCGGCGACCATCGCCCGGCTTGATCAGGCGGGAGTCCCGGCCCTGAGTCTGCTCACGCAGCCGCCGCCGGAGACCCCATGAGCCGGACGGCACGAGGAACCCGTCCCAGTCGGATCAGCCCTCTCTCTTGGATCGGAGCCATTGCCGTTCATGCGGTGATCGTCGGGCTGTTACTGCAGTTCGGTACCGAACCGGCCCAGTCCAACGTTCCACCCCGACCGGATGTCGAGGCGGTGCGCGTTCAGGCTGCGGACGAGGAATTGCTGGAGCAAAGGCGCGAAGCGCACCGGCAGGCACTGCGCGAAGAAGAACTCCGCAAACAGCGGGAGCGTGAAGCGAAGCGCAAGGAGGCCGAACGCAAGAAGGCGGAGAAACGCAAACGCGAGGAAGAGGCGCGCCGGAAGGCTGAAGAGAAGAAGAAGGCGAAGGCGCGGGCCGAAGCGAAACGCAAGGCAAAAGAAGAAGCGAAGCGGAAGCTCGCGGAGAAGCGCAAGCGTGAGGAAGCGGCACGCCGGCAGGCCGAAGAAGAGAAAAAACGGGCAGCGGAACGAGCCGAGGCCAAGCGTAAGGCCGAAGAGGAAGCGCGTAAGTTGAAGGAAGCCGAACAACGGGCGGAGGCACGTCGGCAGGAACAGGCACAGCGGCGGCAGCGGGAAGCCGCCCGGCGGGCCCGGCAGGCCGATATCTGGCGTATTGCGATCAAGAAAAGAATCGAACGAGTCTGGTTGCGTCCCCCGGCGGCTGGAAATATCTCGCCTTGCGAGGTAGTCGTGGAACAGGATGAAAAAGGCGTGGTACTGTCCGCCAAGGTGCGCGGCTGCCGGGCCTCGCAGGCCTGGCAGGATTCCCTGCGCAATGCCGTGTTGAAGGCCAGCCCGTTGCCGCGACCTCCGATCGCGGAACTGTTCGACCGCCACTTGGTGATCACTTTCCGTCCAAAAGCACCCCGTTGACATGAACACCGCTTGCCTGCGTGCTTGTGCCCTGCTGTTGCCTCTTTTCGCAGGTGCGGCACAGGCGGAATTCCGCATTGACATCGAGCAGGGAGTCGAGCAGGGCATCCCCATCGTTTTGGTTGCGTATTCGGAGTCCGAGAAGAAACTGGCAGAAGTCGTTGGTGCGGACTTGGCGCGAAGCGGGTTTTTCAACGTGCTGGACCCCGGGACGGCACCGCCGGCGGCTGTAAGCAGGGGAGATCTGAACTGGGATGCCTGGGACGGCCACCTGGCGGAGTATGCGGTAATGGCGACGGTGTCCCCGGGAGCGGGTCGGCTTCAACTGGATATCCGGTTGTTTGATCTGCTGGCGGGCAAGGCTGTCTTGGCGCGCCGCCTGTCGGCAAAGCCGAAGCAACTGCGTCGCTTGGCGCATCAGGCCGCGGACGCGCTGCACGAACAGATCACGGGCATCCCCGGTGCATTCGATACCCGAATCGCCTATATCGGTCAAACTCGCGAAGCAGGCCGGATCCGTTATCGCCTGTATGTGGCGGATGCGGATGGACACAATCCAATTGCGATCCTTACTTCGCCACGTCCGCTGTTGTCACCCGTCTGGTCGCCGGACGGGATGAGCCTGGCTTACGTGTCATTTGAAGCCAAACGGCCGCAAGTCTTCCTTCAGAGCCTGCGGGATGCGAATCGACGGGCGCTGCCGGGTTCCGGGCGCAGTTCCAGCGCCCCGGCTTTCTCTCCCGACGGGCGGCGCCTGGCCTTGGCCATGACGGTGGACGGGGACATGGAAATTTTCATCTACGCCTTGGACACGGGCTCCCTGTCTCGCTTCACCTACAGCGCGGGAATCGATACGGAACCGGCTTGGGAAGCCGATGGGCAGGGATTGGTCTTCACGTCCGATCGGGGCGGCAAGCCGAAGCTTTACCGCCAGGGGTTGCGCGATGCACAGGCCCGGATGTTACCCCTCCCGGGCAACTACACCACGGATGCGGTGGTGTCCACCGACGGTCGTTACTTGGCTTTTGTCCAGTCAACCGAGACGGGCGGTTACGGCGTGGCGCTGTTTGAGCCGGAGAGCGAGGGCTTGTTTCCCTTGTCTTCGGGAACCCTGGACGAGGCACCATCGTTTGCGCCGAACGGATTCAGCCTGATCTACGCCAGTACGACCCGGAGCGGAGAACAAATCCTGATGCTGGCCAGCCATAATGGTAGAATTCGTCAGCGCCTCCCGCTTGCCCATTCGGATGTTCGGGAGCCTGCGTGGTCTCCCTACCGACGCTAGAAGGAATGCTTATGCGACGTTTTTTTTCACGCACCGTCCCGCCATTGATTCTGGTGGGTTTGGGTGTTGTTCTGGGGGCCTGCGGCGTACCGGAGGAAGAACCTCCGGCTGCCGTGGAAGATTCGAAAATCCTGCTGGAAGAGGATCCGGATGCCGTCGAAGGCGTTGCCTTGGACGATGAAGGGAACATCATTGCGGGAGACCTGGACATCAGCTCAGAGGATGGTTCTGTGGCCGGGACGGCTGCAGGGGCCACAGACCAGGGCATGACCATCTACTTCGACTACGACAGCACTACGGTGAAGCCGAGGTTCGCGGAGATCATCCAGCGTGCGACGGCGCATTTGCAGAACAACCCTGCGGGCCGCCTGCGCCTGGAAGGGCATACGGATGAACGGGGCACCCGGGCCTACAACTTGGCACTGGGCGAACGCCGGGCACAAAGCGTCCGGGACATGATCCTGGAATTGGGCGCTTTGGCGGAACAGGTGGATTGGGTCAGCTACGGTGAGGAACTCCCCGCGGTAACAGGTCAGGGCGAGGGCATCTGGAGACAGAACCGCAGGGTCGAAATCATCCTGGAAGAGTGACCGATTGCGTCCGTTGGGGCAGAAAAGGGCGTGTGCTCGCGTTGGCGGGCAGTCTTGTTTACAGTGTCTGCGCTTTCGCGCAGGAGTCTGATCCGAATCCGGAACCGGATCCGCAGCCGCCATGGCTCGAGCGGGTCATTCAGGCGCTGGAGCGCGTGGAGGCAGAACAGCAAGCATTGCGGCAGGAGATCGAGACCCTTCGGGCCCGGTCGGACGACTCCCCGGAGTCTGAGAACGTAATCGATCCGACTGCCTTGTTCGAGGCAGAGCAGGAGGCCCCGGTATCGGAAGATCCTCCGGAAATCCAACGAATCGTCGAGGAGCTGGCCCGCCTGGAAGCGGAACAGCAGGAGTTGCGACAGGAAGTCGAGGCTTTGCTTGCCCGGCGGGACGAACCTCAGGTTCAGGAGATGGAGCACTCTGCTGCCGAGAGTGAGCCTGCCGTTGAAAGCGAAGAGGATTCCACGCTGCCGATCGAGTTGGCAGAGCAGGATGCGGACGTCCTGATAGACGCACCGGATGCCGAGGAGGAGACAGTTTCCGAGGCCACTCCGGATCCGGAAGAAAGCGAAACGTCGGCTGCCATGGAAGAGAAGGTTTTTTCGCCACAGATCACCCAGCCGGCCGCACGGTTGTACGGGCAGGGCCGGGAAGCTTTCAGGAATCTCAATTTCTACGATGCGGCCAAGGCGTTCCGGGAGTTCCTGATCAAATACCCAACTCACGAGGATGCCGGGGAGGCCCGGTACTGGCTTGGTGAGACCCTGTACGTGGAAGGTCGCTTCCAGGAGGCGATCGCCGCATTCGCCGAAGTCATTGCCGACGAGGCCAATCCGCGCCGCGAGGTGGCACGCCTGAAGACCGGCTATGCTTGGTTCGAATTGGGTGATTTCGAAAAAGCCGAGGCGCTCCTGACCGAGGTTCGCGACCAAAACCCCGGCAGCGATCTTGCCCGGCTCGCGCAGCTGCGGCTGGATCGGTTGCAGCGCCGGGCAGGCGGAGAGTGATGGGGCCGGAGGGCGCACAAGACATCCGACTGCGTGTCACCGAAATCTTCCATTCCATCCAGGGAGAAGGGTCGGCCAGCGGTCGCCCGAGCGCATTCGTCCGCTTGACCGGGTGTCCTCTGCGCTGCGGGTACTGCGATACGGCTTACGCTTTCACTGAAGGCGAATGGATGACTCTGGAGGAAATCCTGGGAGCGGTCGCCACACAACCGGTTCAAGATGTCTGCGTGACCGGCGGCGAGCCGTTGGCACAGCCGGAATGCAAGCAATTGCTGAGCGAGTTATGTGATCGGGACTACCGCGTGACCCTGGAGACCAGCGGTGCGCTGTCCGTCTCGGAAGTGGACCCGCGGGTTTTCAAGGCGCTGGACATCAAGACCCCGGGCAGCGGGGAAGAGGCGCGCAATGACTGGAGCAACCTGGAGCATCTCCAGCCTACGGACTTGGTGAAGTTCGTGATTTGCTCGCGCGAGGATTACGAATGGGCACGCGACCAGGTTCAAAGGCGCACGTGGGGTTGCGAAGTCTTTTTCTCGCCATCCTGGGAGAAACAGGACGCTAGGCAGCTGGGGGAGTGGATCGTAGCCGATGCATTGCCGGTGCGCCTGCAAGTCCAACTCCACAAGGTGCTATGGGGTGATGTCCGGGGACGCTAGGCCGGCCGTCGTGCTGCTGTCCGGCGGCATGGATTCGGCGACGGTCCTGTACTGGGCGCGCGCCGAGGGATTTGCTCCAACGGCTCTGAGCTTCCGCTACGGGCAGCGGCACAGCGCGGAACTGCAGGCGGCTCGGCGGCTGGCTCAGGAAGTGAATTGCGAGTTGGTGGAGATGGACCTTGATCTGGCGAAATTTGGGGCCTCGGCACTGACCGATCCGGAAATCGCTGTACCGGAAGGGCCGGATGACGGGATTCCAGCCACTTACGTGCCGGCTCGCAATACCGTGTTCCTGTCGATTGCACTTGCCTTGGCCGAAGCGCGGGACATCCACGACATTTGCATCGGCGTTAATGCGATCGACTATTCGGGCTATCCGGATTGCCGGGGCGAATTCATTTCAGCATTCGAGAAGATGGCCAATCTGGCGACCCGGGACGGAGTGGAAGGGCGTCCGTTCCGCATCCACACACCGCTAATCGACTGGACCAAGGCCGAGATCATTCGCGCCGGGGTGCGGCTGGGGGTCGACTACGCGATGACTGTTTCGTGCTACCGGGCAGATTCTGATGGCCGGGCTTGTGGAACTTGCGAGGCTTGCCGCTTGCGTCGAGAAGGATTCGAGACGGCTGAAGTCGAGGATTCGACCCGCTATCAGGAATAGCGGTAGCGGACAGCGACCGAAAGCCTGGAAGTCGAGGCCTGCGTTGTACAATTGAACGGTTGCTGCACGACTCATGACTGCCAATGGAACTTGAAATCTACCGTCAGGTTTTGCTCGCCGGGTTCATCATCACGATCGTCCTCGGCGCAGTAGCCTACAAGACCAATTTCTGCACGATGGGGGCCGTATCGGACCTCGTGAATATGGGCGATTCCGGTCGCATGCGGGCTTGGGTGCTCGGCATGGCAGTAGCGGTGCTGGGCGTGGCCATCCTCGAATACATCGGGTTGGCGGACATGAGCCTGACCGCGAGTGCGGAGACCGGGCGGCCGCCGTACCGCTCTGCCGTGTTCCCATGGCCGCGTTTCCTCATCGGCGGGCTCCTGTTCGGCATCGGTATGACGATCGGTTCCGGCTGCGGCAACCGCACCATGGTGCGCATCGGAGGAGGCAACCTGAAGTCGATCGCGGTGCTGCTGGCGATGGGCATCGCCGGCTACTTGATGATCTTCACTAACTTCGGCTACTACGTCTTCCTGCAGTGGATGGAACCGGCTTTCATCGACCTGCGCAATCTCGGCATCGCGGACCAGTCGCTGGGAGCGGCGGTGTCCGGCCCGCTCGGCTTGCCGGGGGCCGCGGCGTCACTCGCCATCGGCCTGATCGTCGGAGTCCTGATGCTGATCTGGGTGCTGCGTTCTTCTGATTTTCTGCAGAACCGGGACAACGTGCTGGCCGGCATCGTGCTGGGGTTGTGCGTGGCGGCGGCTTGGTACGTGACCGCCGGCTCGATGGGGCAGGGATTGATTGAGGAAGTCGCATTCTTGGAAGGCGATGAACAGCCGTATGGGGTTGGAGCTCAGTCGCTGACGTTCGTGCAACCTGCGGCCATCCTGATTCGTTTCCTGGAGACTGGCTTCGCCAGCCGGTTCATGAGTTTTGCCCTGGTAGCCGGGGCGGGCGTAATCGTCGGCGCTTTTCTTTACGCGCTGGTCTCGCGGCGGTTGCGAGTTGAATGGTTCCAGTCGCTCGGCGATGCCGCGCGGCACGTGCTCGGCGGGGTGCTGATGGGGTTCGGCGGGGTGCTGTCGATCGGCTGCACGATCGGACAAGCAGTCTCCGGCGTGTCCACGCTAGCGATCGGATCGTTTTTGACTTTCGTGAGCATCTGTCTGGGCAGTGCGTTGACGATGAAGGTCCAATACTACAAAATGGTCTACGAAGACGAGGCGAATTGGGCGAGTGCGCTGGTTACCGGAATGGCCGACTTGCGCTTGGTTCCCCAGAAATGGCGGCGCCACGAAGCGGTATAAGCGAAATCTTGGGTCGTTAGCTCAGCTAGGTAGAGCACCGGACTTTTAATCCGTTGGTCGCAGGTTCGATCCCTGCACGACCCACCACCCTCGATTGACGTTGTGCGGGTCCGAAAATGCAGGTCGAAAAAACTGCTGTCTGCGTATTCCAAGGGGGGCAAGACAGCATAAACCCTATCTTATTTGTGTATAATTCAAAGGATTCAAGGCAGTTTGCCTTCCGCGAGATTTTCGAGGATCGGTTATGACGCAAGTTTCAAAAATCAAAGTGCCGGAAGGGCACTCTTTGCACCACGTGTGCTGTCCGCATGACTGCCCGGATACCTGCTCCATGCTGGTCACCCGGGACGACAGCACGGGGCGCGCGGTCCGGGTTCAGGGCGACCCCACGCATCCGGTGACGCGCGGCTACCTGTGCAACAAAGTCAATCATTATCTGGACTTGGTTTACAACGACAACCGGGTCCTTTATCCGCATAAGCGGGTCGGCCCCAGGGGGCCCGGCGCCAAATTCGAGCGCATCAGCTGGGATGAGGCGCTGGACATGGTCACCGACAACTTCAAGGAAGTGATCGCCGAGTACGGCTCAGAGGCCGTACAGCCGTATTCATATTCCGGCACCTTGGGCATGCTGGGCTACTGGGCGATGGACCAACGCTTCTGGAACAAGATGGAGGCAGCCCGGTTGGAGCAATCCATCTGCATTTACGCCGCAATGTGGGCAGGCATTCACACTTATGGCGTGGCCAATGGGCCGGCCGTCCATGATGCCGTGCAGGACGCAGAACTGATTGTCTTGTGGGGTGCGAATCTCGTCAGTACGGGGGTGCATGCCATTCCGTTCATTCGCGAGGCTCAGGAGCGTGGCGCCAAGTTGATCGTCATCGACCCCCGGATCACCCGCACGACCATGATGGCGGACTGGCACATCCAGCCGCGTCCTGGGACCGATGCCGCGCTGGCGTTGGGTGCGATGAAAGTCATCGTGGACAACGGCCTGCATGACGAAGCATTCCTACGCGAACAAACGATTGGTTGGGAACAGTTCATCAACGAAAAACTCCCCGAATACCCGCTTGACAAGGTGTCGGAAATCACCGGCGTGTCGGAAGCGGATATCGAGAAGTTCGGCCTGATGTACGGCAAGGCGAAGAAGTCCTTCATCCGCGCCAACTATGGCCTCAACCGGCATCAGAACTCGGGGCAGACCTGCCGGGCCATTCTGGTCATGCCCTGCATCACCGGTTCCTGGCGCGAGCCGAACGGCGGCGCCGCGTTTGGGACGCTGGAGGAAATGTGGCTGCAGTTCAACCTAGCCAAACTGCAACGCCCGGATCTTGGCAATCGGGCCGAGAAACGGGTAGTCAACATGGTGCAGATCGGTCGTGCCCTCGCCGACAACATTGGTGTGGACGACGAGCAACTGGATCCGCCGATCAAGTCGATTTTCGTGTACAACTCGGATCCGGCGAATTGTGCGCCGAATTCGGGCAACGTGCGGCGCGGCCTGATGCGCGATGACCTGTTCGTGGCGGTGCACGATACGTTCTGGACGGACACCTGCAACTATGCGGACGTGGTGCTGCCGGCAGACACGCAACTTGAGCGGATGGACCTGCATGCCGCGTATGGGCACTGGCATTTCAACCTGAACAAGGCGGTCATCGAGCCGCTGGGTGAAAGCTGTGCTAACACCGAATTGTTCCGCCGGATGGCGCAGAAGATGGGCTACGTGGAGGAAGGCGACGACGCATTCACCCAGACCGACGAGGAGATGATCCGCGACATTCTGTTCGACGAGGAGGTCAATCCGCTGATGGAGGGGATTACCTACGAGCAACTGGAGAAGAACGGCTGGGCGCGCGCCAGCGACAAATCGAAGCGGCGCGACTTTCTGAACATTGGCTGGCCGACCGCGAGCAAGAAGATTGAGATCTTCAGTCAGACGCTGGCGGATGAAGGTCAGGATCCGCTGCCGACCTACAACCCGGAAGTCGAAGGGCAGGAGGATCCGAAGCGCAAGGATTATCCGATCCAGGTGCTGAGTTCGGCCGCCCACTACTTCATCGGCGACTCGTTCCAGTCGGTGCCGAGGTTGCAGGCGATGATGTCCCGGCCCACGGTGGAGATGAGCGTCAACGATGCCAAGGAACGGGGCATTGAGGACGGTGACCTGGTTCGCCTGTACAACGACCGAGGTGAGACCTACTGCTATGCAGTCATCATCAACGGCCTGCTCGACGGCGTATGTGCAACGCAGAAGCAGTTCAAGGGCAGCAACACTCCGGGAGGAGTGAACGTGAATGTCCTGAACTCGGAGATGCTGACTGACTTCGGTCTGAGCCCGACCTTCTATTCATGCTTGGCTGAAATTGAGAAGGCGGACCCGGAAACCACCAAGAAGGCGCGTCTCAAGGAGTTGGGGGGCGTCGACGGCTATATTGCCGCGTGGCGCAACAAGAACCGGGACTCCGAAGCGACCGACGAACAAATTCTCGAATATGCCAAACAAGAGCATCCGGAGGTCTTCAACTGATGGCACAGGAAATGTTTGAAAGCTGTCGGGACCCGCTGGCCCTGCCGCAGCCAAACCGCGAAATCCAGACGCTGCGCGTCGGATACCGGGAAGGGCGGGTCAAAAGCATGCGGAACCTGACGCACGACACCTACGAGGTCGTAGTGGCGTGTGATATTGATCAAAAGCAAATCGGGGAGGCGGGCCAGTTCTGGACCATCCGCATCCCGGGCCTGCGCAAGCCGCGCCCGTATTCCTTTGCCCGTGCTCCGGAATCGGAGAATCCGGGAGAGCACACGTTCTACATCCGTTTGGTGCCGGGGGGCGAGTTGTCTGCCTGGCTGGCCGGCGGAGACCGCACCGGGGAGGAGGTGACTCTGTCCGGCCCGCTCGGTAAGTTCAAGTTGGATCCGTCCAATGAGGACATGGTCTGCATCGCGGGCGGCTCGGGTATGAGTGCGATTCACGCCATTATCGAGCATGCCGCGAATCTCAAGGTCGCCCGGAACTGTTATTTCTTCTACGGGGCCCGTACGCAAAAGGACCTGTACCTAGAGGAGGAAATCGAGGCGCTGCAGAAGCGTTGGCATCCGGACTACGTGCTGAAGTTCCACCAGGTTCTCAACGAGGAGCCGGAAGACTCCGACTGGACGGGTGGGCGTGGCTTGGTGACGGACTATTTCAAGAAGCATTACCTGGCCAGCGGGCAGGTGGACATTAATCGGATGAAAGCCTATTTCTGCGGTCCGCCGCCGATGATCGACGCGGGGATCGCGGTGCTGAAGAAAGCCGGGCTGTCGGATCGCGACATCTTCTACGACAAGTTCGAGGATGCGCGTTCCCCCGTACCGATCATCGACAACACCAAGTGCGTGCTGTGCGACGAGTGCCTGATGGTCAAACCGGTGGAACACTGCATCGTGGAAGCCGCGAGTCTGCGTCGCGGCGACGGTGGAGCGCCGGGAACCATGGAGTACGAGGAAGTCGAGCCGGCCGCCACCGCCGGGTTGTACTACAACACGCTCTACATCAACGAGAAGGAGTGTATTCGTTGCTACGCTTGCGTGGAGATTTGTCCGGCCAAGGCGATTGCACCGGACTACACGCCGATGCCCAAGACGCTGGCGAGTATCGTCGAGTAATGTGATTTAGGCCGGGCGAATGCCCGGCCTTGTACCTAGATCAGAATCTGCGGCTTGCTGTGCGGGAAATTATCCGCACCCGCCGGCGGTAACCGTCACTTCTCTTGCGGCCTGGAAAATTCCGTCAGGCGTATGCACCAATGCGATGACGCGAGAAGTCTCGCGCATCTTGACGCGTAGCGAGATGTAGGGTTCGGTCTGTCCCTGGATGTGGGAGATGGAAATCAGAGGAACCGGGTTAGCCTCAATCAGGATGCTGATTTTCTCGGCGCCGGGGAGTGGGGCGTAAACCTGGATGGGGACCTTGCCACTGTCTTCAGCGATGTCCGGCACGTCCAGTTCAATGTCGGGATGATCCTGGATGCTCTGCCCGCTGGTGAGTTCGGACAGCGCGTCTTCAAGGGTTTCCGCTGCGAATGATTTTGGAAGACTGGAAAGAGCCGGACGGGCGAGGGCCAGCACCGGCAGGGCGGCGGCGGCCTGCAGCAACAGGCGGCGCGATCGTTGTGGGAAAGTCGAGTGTTTCATAGGTTCATTGTATGGCAGATTCAATAAAATTCGTTCGCCATGATCAGGATCTCTTTGCGACGGTGGTCGATCCGAGCTTGGTTCGCCGAGTTTGCCTTGGCATGTTTTTCCGCGATTTCCAGCTGGTTTGCGGCCTGCCGGAGTTGTCCCTTGCTGAGGTAGTGGTCGGCCAGCGCGATGTGCGAAATCGCCGGTTGACCGGTGGCATTGGCAGCCTCGGCGAGTAGGCGGTAAGTCTGAGGACTCTGGATGCCTCGGCGGATCCGTTTGCGAATCAGTTTCAAAGCCTGATCGGCTTGCCCGGCTGCTAGGTACGTCTGCGCCAGATAGAACTCCACTGCGGCATGAGTGGGATATTTCCGGCTGAGGGTTTCAAGCGTTTCCAGGGCTTGGTCTAGCTGGCCCAGATGTTTCTGCGATTCGGCTGTTGCCAGGTCTAATAGAAGGCGAAGTTCTGGCACGTCAGTTTTGATGTTGCGCAAGAGTTCGAGCGCGCGGGCATGGTCACCGTGCTTTTGCCAAGCGACCACCATGCCGTATTGCTCAGGTGCTTGCGGCTTATGGCCGGAGTCAAGTTTGTCTTGGAACAGTTCCAGCCTCTCATGCGTAGGAGTCTGCAGAGAGATCATGCGTTCTCGGATGAAGCGGAATCCCATCGTGTCTTGGACAAAAGTACCTTGGTATTGCCGTGCCCGGTCCCGGGCTTCCACGATTCGGGAAGGGGTGGTTGGATGGGTACTCAAATACTCGAAATCCTTCCCGTAATGATGACCGGAGTGTTTGATCAGAACCTCGAAGAAGTTTGCGACCCCGTTTGGATCGATGCCCGCCTTCGCGAGGAATTGGCTTGCAAACCGATCCGCCTCCTGCTCGTTGGCTCGGGAGTAGTTGAGAAAACGTTGCTGTTCCGCAGCTTGACTCAACACGGCAGCCGGTAATAGTGCGGATGTCTGGGTGACTCCAGCCAGAATGACCCCGGCCATGGTGAGGAGGCTGAAGTTCGAGTTGCTCATGTAGTCATGCATTCGGGCCAGATGGCGCTGCGTGACATGCGCCATTTCGTGAGCGATGACGCCTGCCAGTTCGCTTTCGTTCCTCGCTTTAGTGATCAGGCCGGTATAGAAGGCCAACAACCCTCCGGGCATGGCGAAAGCATTGACTTGCTGGTTGTGGACGATCAACAGGTCGAATTCTTGCTGGATTCCGGCACGGTCCAAGATGCGGTTGGCCAAAGATCGGATGTAGGCGTTGGACTCTGGATCTTCGCTGACCGGAAGGTGGCCGTACAGTTGAGCCTTGAGGAAACGCTTGATTCGAGCTTCTTCGGCTCGGGTCATGACCCGGTCGGCTGGTTCGCCGACGCTGGGCAACTCGGAATCATCGATGACGTCGGTGTGGGCGTGCGCGGCATTGGCACCGAGCAAGACTAGGGTCAAGCCCCAGGCTATGGCACGTGTGGGGCAAAAACTCAAGATTTGAGAGATGGCCATAGGGCAGGGATATAAAAGTCGGTTTTCGTGTGCATCGAAGATGTCCAAGCGCGGCCCTGCCGCGTCATATGGGTAGGACAAAGGACCTTGAGCCGAAGTTTCCAGTCTGACGCCCGCATGCTGTTGGCCAAAGCCATGCATGAAACCACCATGCAAGCATTGTACGCCAGATATAATGAACTTTTGATTACCGACAGGAGTTTACGCACATGGCGGATTTTGACCAGGAGCTGGATGCCTCCGGGCTGAATTGCCCCCTTCCCATCCTGCGCGCGAAGAAATCCTTGGCCTCTTTGGAGAGTGGGCAGGTTCTGCGCGTGGTTGCGACTGACCCCGGAGCAGTTAAGGATTTCGAGGCATTCTCGAAACAGACCGGAAATCCGTTGCTGGAATCTTCCGAAGAGGGTGGAAAGTTTTACTTTCGGCTGCAAAAGGCCTGATTTTTGTTCGGCAGGGGTTGTTTCCTGTCCAGATAATTGTTCACCAAAATACCCGGGCGGCAAAAATGTCGCCCGGTTCTTTATCAGCCCGAATCTATGGAATGTTCGAACGTCTAGTCAAGAATCTTGATTATTCCATTCCGGTGACGTTCGACGGGCTACTTTTCGACTCATTCCAACACCAATATTTCTGTAATAACAAGGCTGGATTTCCGGCTTTTGAGTGCTATAATCCTTAGTACCGCAAGGCCTAGCTTGAGGTGTTAGCGTGCTGATTATGCAAGGAAACTTGCCTATCGGATACTTCTGGATCAGTCGGCGAACAATGCTTTGCGCACGAATGCCGGGCTACGAAGATGTTGTTTTTCAGCAACAGTTCGGCCCACAACGAATGAGCCGGCACCTTTGGTGACCGGCTTTTTTATGTCTTCTGTCTCAGGAGCGAGGGTAGAGATCATGAGACCGACCAAACATTTCTACACGGGCGTTTCACTTTTTCTCGCCATGGCTCTATGTGGCCCAGTGGTGGCGGAAATCGAAGAAATTACGGTTACGGCGCAGAAGCGGGAGGAAAATGTGCAAGACGTGCCAATTTCCGTTACGACTTTCTCCGATGATTTCTTTACGAAATCGAACGTTAACACCCTCCGGGATATGGCGCGCTATGCGCCTAACCTAAGCCTGCCTCAATCCAGTACGGTTGCCAACCAGCGGATTATGTTGCGCGGCGTGGGTTCGGTCGGAAACAGTGCCATCGAACCGACCGTAGCAGTGTTCATTGATGGCGTGTATTACCCGAGGCCCTCCTCAATTGTCGGCAGCATGACCGACTTGGACCGTGTGGAGGTTCTGCGTGGCCCGCAGGGCACCTTGTTTGGGCGCAATGCCTCAATGGGTGCGCTGAACATCGTCACCAAGAACCCGACAAATGAGCATGAAGGACGGATCGCTTTTGGCTACGGCGACTATGATGAAAAACGTGTTTCCGGCTATATCAACAGTGCTATTTCCGAGACGGCTTCGGCGCGCCTTTCATTCCAGGCATCGGAACGCGATGGTTATGGTGACAACACATTCACTGATGGAGGAAGCCGAAGCATCGTCGGTGATTGGGACGACATCACCGTGCGAGGTAAACTGCTTCTGACCCCGGGTATCAACACTGACATTCTCCTGACGGCGGACTATTCCCGGGTCAGGAACGAGGGCGCGGTCACCGAGTTCATCGGTGATACGGCGCCAGGGCACTCACTCCTTGGGCTCCCTGCGATCCTGCCAACCGGCCAGGCACCGGAGGCAGGTGATGTCTATGACCATAAACTCCATCAAATGCATCGCGACGATGCCGATGACGACCAGTGGGGAGTGAGTGGCGATGTCACTTGGACGTGGGGAGGTCATACGATACGCTCGATCACAGCCTATCGGGACTGGGAAAATGACAGCGTGGACCAGTCGGTTATCCGTCTGCCAGCGGACCTAGTTCCAACCGACCAACTCTTTGATGCTGAAACCTTCTCGCAGGAGTTGCAGATTACCTCTCCTGAAGGTGAGGACATTGAATACGTGTTTGGCCTGTACTATTACGATGAAGAATATTCATTGGATACCGTGTCTCGCCTCGGAAAGGATTTCTGCGGGATGGTGGAAACCTTGTTTGAGGGAAATCTCCTAGCAGATGCTCATAACGTTCCGAGCCCAGTAGGCCCGATAACCGTCAAACATGCAGGTGCTCGGAGTGCGCTTTTCGCCCAGCAGTACCGGGGTGCGGTGCAGCAAGTGGTAAGCCCGCAAATTAGCACTCTGATTGCCAGCTTGCCGGAAGATCGTCAAAAAGAAATTACAGATGCTGTGGTTACTTTTGTAATGACTGCTGGGACTGAAATTGCCGGGAATGCCCAGATGAGGCCGGACGGTCTGGATGAGGCGGGAGCCAGAACTAAATTGAACGCAACCATAGATGACCGGATTCCGAACCCTCAGCTTGCAGGAGGACTGAAGCAAGCTTTGCTAGGAGTGAGTCTGCCGACTATATCCCAGACTCGCGGCACCCTGTTCCAAACATCCCAAAATCCGTTTGTGGTTCCTGGAACCCAACAGCCAAACACGGTGACAGTCCCGAACCCCCTTGTTCCGGGCACGACAATTGATCTGCCTATTGAAATGGTTCTACGACAGACCGCCGCTGGCGCAGCTACACAGGCTGGCCGGTTTTGCGTCACTCAGGGCAGCGACATGGCCACGACCAATTTCAAACAAGACGTCGCCAACTATGCCGCCTACGGGCACGTGACCTACCACCTATCGCCGCAATGGCGTTTGTCGGCGGGTGCGCGCTACACCCGAAGCGAAAAGGATGGGGATTTCGTCAGCGTCGTACACAACGACCTGATCGCTCCTTCCTCAGCCTTGAATCCACTGGGTCTGGACCTGCGCCAGAACGAACCTCAGAGAAGCCTGACTCAAGACGAAGAGAAAGTCACTTGGTTGGCCAATCTCAGCCATTTTCTCGACGAAGACACCATGGTGTTTGCCAACTTCTCCACTGGGTTCAAGTCGGGTGGGTTCAACCCTGAGGGTTTCAACAGCAAGGTCGCAGCTTCGGGGAAAGACCGCAAGTTCGACACCGAGACCACCAAGAACTACGAACTGGGTATCAAGCGAACTCTGCTGGAAGGGCGGCTCGTCGCCAATGCGACGTTGTACCGAACCAAAATTGATGATTTCCAAGAGCGGCAGTTTGACGGATTGAATCTCGTCGTACACAACTCCGGCGATCTTACGCAGCAGGGCGTCGAGTTGGATGTCATGTTCCAGCCAAGAGAAGATTTCTTCGCCACTCTAGGTGTCAGCTACCTAGATTCGGAGTTTGATTCCTTCCCGAATGCCACCGAACGTCCGGGTATTGTTGCTCGGTATTCGCAGGCAAGGGATGCTGTGGCAGGTTGCGAGAATCAAGTCGCGGGCGGTTCAGAATTGCAGAGCACATGTGACGCGCTGGGCGCCAGGCTGGGATTAATGCGCGATTCAAGTGGAAACTACATCATTCCAACCCAGAATATAAAGGGAGAGCGCAACCACTTCTCTCCGAAATGGCAGATATCGCTGACTGGCGAATATACGTGCCCGCTACCGGATGCTGCTGCGGACTGGTTTATTCGAGGGGAATACCAATTTGTCGATGACCAGAATGTGGGTGCGGATACCAATCAGGATCCTGATACCATGCAGGGAAACTACAATCTCTTCAACGGAGGCATGGGCGTACGGAGTCAGAATGGTGATTGGGAAATGTCGTTGTTCGTCAAGAATATCTTTGACGAAGAGTATTGCCAGACCAAATATGCCCAGCCGCTGGTTAGTTCCTTGGGGTTAGCGGACACAGCAGGCACCGAAGGATTTCGTGGTGCGAAACGTTGCTCGCTTGGCGAGCCACGCACTTGGAGCCTAGTCGGCAGTTTTCTCTTTTGACCGAACGGGCCTGCGACAGCGGGCTTACAGTTTTCCAATGTGAGAATGAAATGCCCGTCTTCTCATTGAGTAGCATCAGGGGCATTTCTCAAGCAAATCTAATAGCAGATTTCCCCATGTAAGTATTGATGCTCGTCTTAGTTTCTGGTCTGGCGTTCCAGATAGAACTGTTCACAGTAGCGCCGATATTTCCCGATCTCACCATCGGATTGGCATAACCGCGGACGGGAACGATACTGCTTTTTCCCCCATATTGTCACGTCCTGGAGTACATCACGTTTTTGCGCAGTTAAGATGATTTGGTTCATGATTTTAGTGCGCCATTTCGGTGGAAGAAACTGCATGCCAGCAAAAAATCGTTTTGGTTTACGCAATTCTCGAACCTGCCCGGCCAGTGTCATTTCGAGAAGCTTGTCGTCGATGGGGGTGGCGAGTACCCACAAACGCGCATCCATGCCGATGGAATGTTCGCGGATGTCCACGTATGAATAGCCAAAACCATACACATGCGTGATGGCGGAAACATCATAAAGGCTCTTGACTCCAGCGATGGTCCGGGTACGTTTGAAGTCAAAACAACTCTTAAGATAAGGCCCATCTACAGAAACCGAGCCGACCGGGTGCACGCTGTCGTAGCCATGAATGTGCCGAAGGTGTGCGATGTCCACGGAATTTTCTGTCGTTTCCTGAGGATGACCAGGAAACCTCATGGTTCGATATCCGATTTTGCCCCAATCCGTACCCATTGGCGGGCTCTCTGGAAGGTCCCATTGAGATGGTCGTCCGCCGTTTCCCCACCAGGCAAAGATTAAGTCATCCATGACTCGCGTCTCGAATACTCTGAGTTGGGTGGCTTTTGGCGGAGGAGCGTAAGGTGTGGCGACGCATTTGCCAGTTATGTCGTACTCGTAACCGTGGAAGGGACAGACAAGGCAGTTGCTGCGCACTTGGCCACCGGCGGCAGGCCCCAACTCAGAACCCAGGTGTGGGCAAACTGATTCGGCTACGCAGATGCACCCTTTATCGTCACACCAGACAACAATTTTTTTGCCCATCCAGATCTTTTGGATAAGTTTTTCTTTTAGGATGGTCCGGCGACTACCAACGAAGTACCACCCTTCGGGGAAAGGGGGGAGCGAAGAGAGATCATGGTGTTTGATTCGGTTCGCTTGCATCTACTGTAAATCCCGCAGTTTGGCGTTGGGGGAATCAGATTGCTTATTATCACAATAACAGAACCTGACGGCTTCCAAAAACTGGAGACGGACGGTTAGGGTGCAGTCTTTGCAGCCCTTCTTGTTGTATAGTCATATAGGTTTTTCTGCTGTTGCAAGGTAGAATTGAAACCGTCGGAATCGGGTATTTGTCTGAAGCGGGGAAAGCATGAGACTGACCGAAGAATTGATCCTGTTAATGCTGGATGAACAGAGCGGCTACTTGGGAATGGTGCCGGACTGGGATTTTTCTTGCGTCATGGCGGGTGCCGTGATCGCAGACCTTACTTTGGAAAACCGGATCGATGCTGATTTAAATTCCTTGCATCTGATTGACGACACTCCGACCGGGGATCCAATGCTCGACCCGACATTGGAGGAGATTAGCGAAGAAGAAGATGTGTTCAACACCCAATACTGGATTGAAAAGAATACGCCGCGTTCCGAAGATATCGTCGAAATGACGCTGGAGCGGCTATCTGAAAAGGGTGTTTTAGAATTTCACTCGGGGGGATTCTGGTCGCTGTCAAGGTCGGTCGAGCGGGGCAAGACCTATCCTCTGGCCGACGGCACGATCCAAAAGGAAGTCAGGACGAGAATCCTAAGCGTCATTTTTGAGGACGACATTCCGACACCCCGCGACATCATCCTAATTTGCTTGATGCATGTCTGTAATGGATTCAAGCTTCTTCTTTCAGTAGAAGACTATGAGGAGAACCTTGGGCGAATTGAGATGCTTGCATCAATGGATCTGGTCGGACAGTCCATTTCCAAAGCCGTAAAGCAAAGCGTGGTCAAGCCGAAAACCCGGCGTATCATCCAGACCCGGCCCATTCCGAAGATTAACTGGCTCGATGTTTTGAAAGTGTCGGATTTCCGCAAAGGCAACATACCCAAGGCCATGTGCCGGATTTATAAGAAATATGGCTCCGTCGTCGAGGCACCTTTCAAGATAAATAGAGAGCCCGTCATTTTGTTGATCGGACTGGCGGCGAACCAATGGGTTCATAAGAACGGAAGATTCTATCTTCGCTCGAAGGACTACATCAAGGACTTGGAAGGCGCGCTCGGTGCGTCGCGCACCTTGCCAGGCATGGATGGAGCCGAACATTTCCGGATGAGGAAATCTTTGCGCAAAGCGTATTCGCGCGCGGCTCTTGCCGACAGGCTGCCGGAACTGCTGGAACAGTGCCGACGTTCCTTGAGGCAATGGGAGCAAGGTTCGACCGTCAGGGCGACTAAAACCTGTCAGAACTATATCAGCAGCCAGATATCCCATCTCGTGATCGGGATAGATTGCTCCCACTACGTTGATGACCTGCTTGCCTACGAACATCGTGCGTTGAATGTCTGTGTCGCCCATATATTGCCGAAATTCATGTTGTCGACGCCACGCATGCAACAGAACCGAAAGTGCATCCATCAAATGTCCGATGCGATCCAGGCCGCACACACACAGGCATTGCGAGAGGGGAAGCCTCAGGACATTGTCGACGCGCTTCTTGAGATGCACCAAGAGGACCCGCAATTTCTGCCTGAGACAGACATGACTTTCCCGTTCGTCGCAGCGATGGTTGCCAGCATCTATCTGGGCAGCGCCTTGGCTTTCAGCTTATATGCGATGTTGTCGAATCCCCACCTGTATGAGCAGGTGCGCAGCGAAGCAGACAAGTTGTTCGGAAACGGCCGGGAACCTAGCGCCGAGGATTTCGACCCCTCGAACATTGGCGTCACCACCCGCCTGTTTCTTGAGACTGAGCGTCTGTACCCGGTGATTCCCTGGCAGTTCCGGACCGTCATGAACCGCTGCATCATCGATGAGCACGAGATCCTCAGCCCGACCCGCGTATTGTGTTGCCATACCGCCACGCATTACGACGGTGAGTTGTTCCGTGACCCGTTGAAATTCGACGTTAAACGTTTCCTCCCCGAACGCCAAGAACATCTAACTCCTAGCGCCTATGTCCCTTACGGCCTGGGCACGCACACCTGCTTGGGACATAACTGGGTCAACCTGCAGATGGCGGTCAATATCCTATTCATCGCCCACCACGTTAGGCTGGAATTACAGCCTGAAGACTATCAACTGGGTATCAATCCATTCCCTACGGCGGCACCGAACAAGAAGATGAAATTTCGGATTGCCGAAGTCAACGTCCCGTAAATCCGCAAAAAAGCCCTATGGGTCAGAGGCTCTGTAGGTTTGTTCAAATATAATGGACGGCAACCTATCAGAGCAGCGGTATGCCCCTGTCTGCTAATCACGATGCAAGCCTGCCGGTCGTCGACTAATCCAGCATTGACTGCCCGCAGCCATCCGTCTTGCCCGCAGTCGTCCGTTCCGCACGCCGCCGTCATGGAGTCGCGTGGGCCACGATGGCGCATCGCCCCAGCCTGGGCGATGCTGTGGTTGATCCTGACCGGCTGCCTTGTTACGGGATGCACACCTGCTGATCTCTCTCCGGATTCCATTCCGGAAGCGCAAGTGCCCGAAAACTTCTCGGACGATACCGTCCCCGGCCCGTACGACCCGGCCGAATGGTGGAAAACGTTCAACGATCCCGCACTTGATCGGATCGTTGAAGCTGCCCTCACCCGGAATTTCGACCTAGCGGAAGCGATCGCCCGAGTCGATCAGGCGAGGGCGAGAGAGCGGATTGCGCAGTCCGTCAGATCCGCGCGGGTCCAGCCGACCGCTCAGGTCGAGGATACCAACGTGCCAACCAATGCGGGAATTGGCGCACAGGTGGATGAACTGGGTCAGAATCTGAATTTGGCGTTGCCCGACCGTCTTAAACTGAGCACCTACACGTTCAGCATAGATTTCTCCTATGAGGTTGATTTCTGGAGCCGCAATCTCAATCAGGCATACGCCGCCGGGTCTGAGCGCCTAGCTTCGGAATGGGACTATCGTGCCGCCCGCATCGGGGTGGTGGCTGAAACCGTGCGCATATATCTGGAAATCGTTTATCTGCAACGGCAGCGGAAGTTGTCGGGAGAAATCGTGGAGATTTTCAGGGAACGCGAAAAGCTGACCACGTTCCGGTACAACGGTGGGCTGGACAGCGCCCGCGACCTCTACAGGGTGCGCCGGAACCTGTGGGACGCGGAGACCGAACTGCCGGCGATTGAAGGACGGCTGGCCGATGCGGAGGGACGGCTTTGGGCTTTGCTGGGAGGGTTCCGCGGGGACTTGGTGGACATGCTGTCTGATTCGCCATCGCCATTAGCGGCATTCGAACCTGTTCCGGTGGGGATTCCGGCCGACCTTCTGACGCAACGTCCGGATGTCGGTGCGGCAAGGCAGAGGATGGAAGCGGCCCGCTACACGGTTGGCGTGCATCGCGCGGCGCTGAAGCCGTCCTTGTCGCTGGGCGGCACGATCGGGCTGCAAAATTCGAATATCGAGAACTGGTTCCATCCCGATCAGTGGTTTCGGAACCTAACCGTGAATTTGCTGGGACCGGTATTTCAAGGGTCTCGCCTGCAGCAGAATGTCGTGCTTGCCGAAAACAGGCTGAACGAGGCAGTCGCTGCGTATGGGCGCACCGTTGTGACTGCGGTCAATGAGGTCGAGGCCGCCTTGACCGGGTTGGAAACTAGCCGCCGCTTCCATACCCTGCGAAAGGTTTTTGCCGAAGAGGCGCAGGCCGAGGCAGAACACCAGGAGCGGCGGTATCGATCTGGAGTGGCGGACTACGAGGACTACCTGACCGCCTCGCAGACCCTCGTCAGCGCGAACTCCGCACTCGCAATGGCGGAACGCGACTTGGGCTATGCGCGCCTGACGTTGCACCGCGCCTTGGGGGGCGCGTGGGTGGCTTCCGAATAGGCTGCATTCCGGTTCAGGCGATCCCTCCGCGCTTGGGCTCGAATCTGGCGAGAGTGCTACGATAGGTTGCCAGACAATTTTGATTCCGAATAAACTTTCAGGTCAGTATGGGCGGACGAACTGGTATCCTGATTGCCATTGCCATCGTTGCCGGCTCCGTGGGGCTGGCGGCTTTTCTGGTGGCGCTGGCGCCTGAGCCTGAACGCCGCGAGCCACCGCCCCAGATTCCATTTGCACAGACCGGCCGCATAGTGCTTGGCGATGGAGCCATCCCGGTGTACGGGGCCGGAACGGTGCGGCCTAGCGCGGAAATCGACATCATTCCGCAAATCAGCGGCAAGGTGGTTTGGATTAATCCAGGTTTTCAGAGTGGCGGGCGGATTGAAGCGGGTCAGACAATCTTCCGGATCGAAGAGGAGGACTACCTGTACCGCGTGCGCGAGGCGGAGGCGGATCTCGAGGCCAAGCGGGTGGAGCTCCTCGAGGCCCGGGAGAAAGCGGAAATCGCGCGCACTGAATACGAACAGTTCTCAGGCCGTCTTCCCAAGGGGAAGGCTGTGGCGCGCCGGGCGAACCCCCTCGCCCTGAGGGAACCTCAACTCAAGGCGGCCAAGGCGGCGCTTGACCGCGAGAAAGCCCGGGTCGCCGATGCCAAGCTGGCGCTGTCTCGGACCCGGATTCTTGCACCTTTCGACGGCTATGTGCGTGACGAGTCGATGGATTTGGGGCAGGTTGTGACTGCTGGGCAGGCGGTGGGGCGCATATTCGCCACGGATGCTGTCGAGGTGGTGGTTCCCCTGTCCGATGCCAGTGCGGCCTTGATTCCCGGGTTGTGGGAACTTCGGGCTGGAGATGCCGAGCGCCAGGTACCGGCGCGCGTGACCGCCCGGTACGGTGACGGCAATTACACTTGGGAAGGCTACGTGGATCGGGCCGAAGTGTCGCTTGACAAGCAGACGCGGACCATAGACGTGATCGTGCGTGTGCCAAATCCCTTCTCCAGGGAGGTTCCGCCGGAGGGAGCGGGCGGGACTCCTCCGTTGCTGATCGGCAAGTTCGTGGAGGTCGCCATCGAAGGCATCGCTTCGGAGGCGTACTATCGGGTCCCGCGGGCGGCATTGCGGCCGGGCAACGAGGTCTGGGTGGTCCGCGGCGACGGTGCCATACATATTGCCTCGGTGCGTGTCCTGCAGCGCGCCAACGACGAAGCCTATGTTGTCGGGGTCTTCGAAAACGAGCAACTGGTTGTCACGGGGGGACTTCAGTACGCCACCGAAGGTATGATGGTGCAGTTCGAAGCCGACCGAGTGCGATAAGCCAAAATAGCCACTAACCCGCAGCTTCGGCGCTTACCGGAGAGCCGGGAGCAGGAGATTTCCTGAGCAGGGAAGTCACGCGCAAGTGAATCATGGCCAGCGCGGGCACCACGAATATCAGCATGCCCGTAGTAATCATGATGCCGAAGCCCAGCGATGCGGCAAAGGGAACCAGAAACTGTGCCTGAATGGCGCGCTCGAGAATGAGAGGCGTGAAGCCCAAGAAAGTGGTGACGGAAGTAAGGAAGATGGGCCGGAAGCGCCCCTTGGCACCCTCGATGATCGCGGTTCGCGCAGGGTCGCCTTCGCGCAACCGCTGGTCGATGAAGTCCATCATCACCAAGGAATCGTTCACGACCACGCCGCTGAGGCCGAAAATGCCCATGAAGGAAACCGCGCCCATGGCGATGCCTAGAATCCAGTGTCCCATAATCGCCCCGAAAATCCCGAACGGGATGACGGCCATGATGATGAACGGCTTGGTGTAGGAGCGAAGGGGGACGGCCAGCAGGACGAAAATCATGAATAGCGCGATGGCGAAGCCCCGGTAGAGCGAGCCCAAAGATTCCATCTGCTGCTGCTGTTCGCCTCCGAACGTGTACGTTAGGGCAGGGTCCGCGGCGACGATGTCCGCAAGAATCGAATCAGCCAGGATACGATTGGCCTCGTTACCGGTGATCACGGTGTCGTCGACATCCCCTGTGACCGTGACAACCCGCTGTCCGTCCTTACGCCGGACCGTCGGCAGCGATGTGCCCAAATTCAGCCGGGCAACTTCGCTGAGCGGGACCTCGGCCCCGGCCGGGGTTCGGATCAGATAGCTCTCGATGTCGGTGATGGCATTGCGCTCACCCTCGGGCAGGCGCACGTAGACCCGGACCTCTTCCCGGCCTCGCTGCACGCGCAAGGCCTCCGCGCCGAAGAAGGCGCCGCGCGCCTGCTGAGCCAGTCCCTCGAGCGTGAGCCCGAGCGTCCGCGCCTCGGGTCGCAGTTCAAGCTGGATTTCCGGGACGCCTGGCGTATGGTCGGAGCGCACATCGTAGACGCCTCCGACTCCGCGCAGGCTGTTGACCACTGAGTCCGCGATTTTCCTGAGCCGGTTCGGGTCCGGATGCGACAGCGCGGCCTCGATGGGGCTGCCCAAATCGATAACTTCGCCGCTGAAGACGATGCCGCGCACGTAAGGCAGGACGCCCACCTCATCGCGCCATGCCTGCACGATCTTGGTGGTGGAGATCTGCCGCGCCTGCGAGCTCACCAACTTGAACTCGACAGCCGCGATGTTGGCTTCCGGCCTCAGCGTGAGTCTAGGCTCAAGCCCCCCGCCTTCGACACGCGGGCCTTGGCCCACAGTCACCGTCGAGCCGATCAGCAGGGAGGGTGCTTCCTCAGGACGCTCACGCTCGATCCGCTCGATGACCCGCAAGCCGGCCGCTTCCAATTCTGTCGCCACCTCGTAGGTTCGTTGCGCAGTCGTCCCATCAGGCATCTCGAGAGAGGCAGTCACGAAGTCGCCTTCCACCACGCCGGCAAAATTCGTTGGGATGATACCGGCCGGCAGCAGGGAGATGCTGAGGATAAGCATGCCTGTCGCACCCGCAAGTGTAACCAGAGGCTGGCGTGTCGCGAATCGCAATCCCCGGTCCAGGGGCCCTTCAACAAACCTGCGCAGCAGGTCGTCCACATGGCCTTGGGTTCGTGAGAAAAACCGGTCGACTACACTGGTCGGTACCCACTCGGGACCATGCAGGTGGGACAGGTGGTTTGGCAGGACCAGCAGAGATTCGGCTAGGGAAATCACCAGCATGGCAATGAGAATGATCGGCAATGATTTCCAGACTTCCCCGATGCCTCCGGGGATGAAGAGCAGGGGGATGAAGGCCACGATCGAAGTGAGCACCGCAAATGTCAGCGGGACCTTGATGCGCCGTGCGCCGCGGATCGCCGCGACAACCCCAGGCTTGCCCTGTTTGCGCTCGTAGTGGATATGTTCCGCCACAACGATCGCATCATCGACAATGATGCCAACGGCAAAGACGAATGCGAACAGAGAAATGGTGTTTATCGCAAGGTCGAACACCAGCATGACAGCTAGGGCGCCGATCCCGGAAATGGCTAGGCCGGCCGCCACCCACAGGGCGAGCCGGATCTCGAGGAACAAAGCCAACGCGATGAGCACGAGCATCAGTCCCAGCAAACCGTTCTTGAGGAGAAGGTCGACGCGTTCCGCATAGACTTGGGACTCGTCATTCAGGATGCTGACTTTCACGCCGTTGGGAAGAGAGGGCGCAATTACGTCTTTGACATGCTGCTGCACCGTCATGGCGACATCCATGACTTTCTCATCGTCGGCTCGGGAGACCTCGATATAGGTGGCCGGCTGGTTCTGGTACCGGACAATCAGGTCGATATCCTCGAAGCCGTCCCGCACTTCGGCAACGTCGCCGAGGCGAACGACCGTGCCGTCGTTGCGGCTGAGGAGGACGAGTTCTTCGAAGTCCTGCTGGTGGTAACGCTGGCCAAGGGTGCGGACGCGGACCTGGGACTCATGGGTCTCGATTCTGCCGGCAGACAGATCCAGAGAGCTTCGTCGAATGGTGTCCGCGATGTCACTCAGAGTGAGACCGAGAGCCCGCAGACGGTGCAAGGGGACCTCGATGGAAATCTCGTAATTGCGTATGCCGCTGGTTTCTACCTGGGACACGGTGGGGAGCGAGGCGAGACTGTCTTCGATCTGGTAGGCCAGTTCTTTCAGCGATTGTTCGGAGACGTTGCCGTAGACAACGATGCGAATAATGCTCTGGCGGCTGGTCAACTCCCTGATTTCGGGGCGTTCCGCGCTGGAGGGGAAGGACTGGATGCGGTTGACTGCCGATTCAATGTCGTCCATTGCTTGGTCGATGTCCGTACCCGATTTCACTTCGACCCTGACGGACGCTGTGCCCGGCGCGGCAAGGGATTTGACCGCCTTTACGCCGTCCAGTGATTCGACCTGTTCCTCGATCTTGACGACGATCGACTCTTCGACTTCCTCAGGGGTGGCACCGGGGTAGGCCATGGAAACTTCGATCTGGTTGAAGGGGACCGAAGGCCATGCCTCCCGATCGAGACCAGGCAATGCCACTAAGCCAGCGAACAGGATCGCGATCATGAACAGGTTGGAGGCAACGCTGTTGCCCGCCATATAGGCAATTGGCCCGCCCGATTCTGCCGGATGATGGCCGTTTTGGCTCATTGCCTCAGGGATGCACCTTGCAGTTTAAATGCCACGATCATGATGCGTAGACCTGTCCTGTCCAAGTCACAAATTCTCGTGAAATTTGATTTTAGCATTGTGCATGCAGATGGAGACAGGGGATGGGAGTAGATATTAATCATTCACAATTTGGAAAATAACGGCTTTTAGCACACAATAGCGCGCAAACTACGGGTGTGCCTTGGCGAGGAAGGGCAATCGTATGGACAACCTGAAACAAAATTCGATGACCGAGGCACAGGCTGTTCGGCTGCGGGCATCAGGTCCAATAAAGCGGGGTTTGTCATGTTGACCGAATTACCGAGTTCGGTGAAGAAAGCGCTTCGGGGGTGGGATATCGCCAACCGCGTAAAAGATTACAACGGTTGGCTCGGGAGAATCAGGCAGGATAGCCGCGACTACGATCATACTGAAACGGTTAACAACTACTACAGCCTGTGCAGCGAATTCATGACATGGGGATGGAACGATTCCCTGCATTTCGCGCCGCTTGCGCCAGGTGAGAGTCTGCAGGATTCAATCGTCCGGCACCAGCGGCACATGATCAAGAGCCTTCAATTGCAGGAGGGGATGAGAGTGATTGATGTCGGTTGCGGCATTGGTGAACCCATGCGTCGGGTTGCCCGCGAATCGGGTGCCCGAGTTCTCTGTCTCAACAATAATGAACAACAACTGGAAAAGGCGAAGGAGAAGAGTCTCGAGGCCGGTCTGGATCACCTGGCCGAATACATCAAGTGCAATTTCATGGACATGAGCCCAATTGAGGCCGATTCCTTTGATGCGGGTTATGCAATTGAATCGACCTGCCATGCGCCTGACAAGAAACATGCCTTTGCCGAGATTTTCCGAGTGTTGAAGCCAGGAGCCCTGTTCTGGGGGCAGGAAATGTGTCTGACGGATGAGTTTGACCCCAGCAACAGTCGCCACCTGTCCATCAAGGATGAACTCATGCAGGGCATCGCCCTGTCGGAAATTGCTACTTTTGCTGAAGTAAATCAAGCCCTTGAAGCCGCCGGATTCCAAGTCATTGAGGCCGGAGACAAGAGTGTCCGGGAGACGGGTCCGAGCAGACCATGGTACGAGCCCATGGAGATCGTGAGCGGGCCTTTGGGAAGCTTTTCCCGCAAAACACTGTTGGGCCGACGAATGATTATCGGCTTCTTCCGGTTGACGGAGGCAATGAGGATTTTCCCAAAAGGTTCCATTGAAATAGTTCAACTGATGGACCGTACGGCCGAAGCGTATATTGCAGGCGGCAAGACGGGGATCTTTACACCACTGTACTGTTTTCTAGCCCAAAAGCCCTTGTAGCCTTGATCGCGGGTCTGCATGCGCGAGTGAGGGACACGCGACATGCTTGTGACCGGGAACGACGTGTGTGCAGGGCTGTTGGTTTTGATTTCGGCATCTTTCCGGTGAGCAAGAAACGGGCGCCTTGATCTTACTTTCAATTTGAAAAATAACGGCTTTTGGCGCACAATAGCGCGCGAGAGCATGGCATGCTCTCTGTGAGGCTTTTAACCTATCGCATGGACAACCTGAAGCAGAGCTCGGATCTCGAGACTCAAGAGCTGACCGGCGCGGAAATCTTCACTCGCTGCTTGGTCGAAGAGGGGGCCACCACCGTGTTTGGCTACCCCGGCGGTGCCGTGCTGCATATCTACGACGAATTGCACAAGCAGAAGGAAGTAGATCACATCCTGGTGCGCCATGAGCAGGGCGCGGCACATGCAGCCGAGGGTTTTGCCAAATCAACCGGAAAAGTCGGGGTTGTATTGGTGACCTCCGGCCCGGGCGCGACTAATGCCGTGACCGGCATCGCCGACGCCTACATGGATTCGGTGCCGCTGGTGGTGTTCACCGGGCAGGTACGTACTGCGCTGATCGGCAATGACGCGTTTCAGGAAGTGGATACGGTCGGCATCACGCGACCCTGCGTGAAGCACAACATCCTGGTGAAGAAGGTGGAAGACCTTCCGCTTGCGATCAAACGGGCATTCCATATCGCCGGGACCGGGCGGCCGGGGCCGGTCGTGGTGGACATTCCGAAGGACGTGACGGAGCAGAGCATGGTTTTTTCCTATCCGCAGGATCCGGATATGCGCTCCTACCAGCCGACCATCGAAGGGCATGCTGGGCAGATTAAGCGGGCGGCCAAGCTGATTGCAAAGGCTGAGCGCCCGATCATCTACAGTGGCGGCGGGGTGATTTCCAGCAATGCTCATGAGGAGTTGATCGAATTCACGCGGCTGACCGGGTTCCCCATCACCAACACGCTGATGGGTCTCGGTGCCTATCCGGGTACCGACCCGCAGTTTATTCAAATGCTGGGCATGCACGGTTCCTACGAAGCGAACATGGCGATGCACCACAGCGATGTCCTGATCGCCGTTGGAGCCCGTTTCGACGACCGCATCACCGGGCGGCTAGACGGCTTTTGTCCTTATGCCAAGGTGATTCACATAGATGTCGACCCATCGTCCATCTCGAAGAATTTTCGAGCGCACGTGCCAGTGGTGGGCGATGCCCGAAAGGTACTGCGCGCGCTGACCGACGAATTGCGCGACGACAAGTACACGATACCCGACATCTCGGCGTGGTGGGGGCAGATCGGCGAGTGGGCGAAAAAGGACTCCTTTGCGTACCAGCAGGACATGGACGGCGAGATCAAGCCGCAGTACGTGCTGGACCAGTTGTACAAACAGACGGGCGGGGATGCCTTCGTGACCTCCGATGTGGGGCAGCATCAGATGTGGGTGGCGCAACTGTACAAGTTCACCCAGCCGCGACGCTGGATCAATTCCGGTGGACTCGGCACCATGGGGTTCGGGTTGCCGGCGGCAATGGGCGTGCAACTGGCCCATCCCGATGCACAAGTGTGCTGCGTGACTGGGGAGGCGAGCATCCAGATGTGCATTCAGGAACTGTCGACCTGCCGGCAATACGGGCTGCCGATCAAGATCATCAACCTGAACAACCGGTATATGGGGATGGTTCGCCAATGGCAAGACTTCTTCTACGATTCCCGCTACGCCATGTCGTACATGGATGCATTGCCGGATTTCGTGAAACTGGCGGAGAGTTACGGGCATGTCGGCATGAAGATCGAGAAGCCGAAGGACGTGGAACCGGCCCTGCGCGAGATTCTGAGCCTCAAGGATCAGCTGGTTTTTGCTGATTTCGTGACCGATCCGCGCGAAAACGTGTTTCCGATGATTGCCCCGGGCGCGGCGCATAACGAAATGATCCTGTCCTGACATGCGGCGGATCCTAGCCGTCCTTCTGGAAAACGAAGCTGGCTCGCTGTCGCGGGTCGCGAACCTGTTTTCGGCGCGCGGCATCAACATCGAATCGTTGGCAGTGACGCCGACGCCGGACGAAACCCTGTCCCGCATGACGATCGTAACCTTTGGCGATGACCGGATACTGGAGCAGATCACCAAGCAGCTGCACAAGCTGGTCGATGTGGTGACGGTGGTGGATATGACCGGGCAAAACCATGTCGAGCGCGAGATGGCACTGATCAAGTTGCGATTGCGCGACGAGGGCTCTGTGGACGACCTGCAGCGAGTCAACAAGGTCTACCGCGGGCGCATTGCTGACGTGAGCGCCCTGTGTTACACCAGCGAAGTGGTCGGTACCAGCGAGGAGATTGACGCTTATCTGGCTGCGATGGCAGAACACGAAGTGGTGGAAGTGGTCCGCTCTGGGCCGCTTGGCATCGCGCGTGGCGAACAGGTGCTCTTCATCCGGCAGAACTAATAACAACCGCCGGGGTATCACGCCGGCAAGGAAGCTGACTATGAAGGTTTTTTACGACAAGGATGCGGATCTATCTATCGTGCAGGGATGCACGGTGGCGATCATTGGCTATGGCTCTCAAGGACATGCCCATGCCAACAATCTGAAGGACTCCGGAGTTTCGGTCATGGTCGGGCTTCGGGCTGGCTCCGCCTCCGAGGAGAAAGCGCGTGAAGCCGGGATTGAGGTCGCCGGAATCGGAGAGGCGACGGCGGCGGCCGATATCGTGATGGTGTTGGCGCCGGATGAGCACCAGAGCGCGCTTTACGCGGAACAGATCGAACCCAATCTCCGCCAGAGTGCCACGCTGGCGTTTGCGCACGGGTTCAACATTCATTTCGAACAAATTCGCCCACGCGAGGACTTGGATGTAATCATGATTGCTCCGAAAGGCCCCGGGCATTTGGTTCGTTCTACCTACAAGCAGGGCGGGGGAGTCCCGACCTTGATCGCAGTCTTCCAGGATGCCAGTGGCAAGGCCCGAGAGACGGCACTGTCTTATGCCAGCGCCAATGGCGGGGGGCGGGCCGGAATCATCGAGACTACGTTCCGTGATGAAACCGAGACCGACCTGTTCGGTGAGCAGGCTGTGCTCTGTGGCGGTGTGACGGCTTTGATCGAGGCAGGATTCGAAACTCTGATAGAAGCAGGCTATGAACCGGAGATGGCGTATTTTGAATGCCTGCATGAACTCAAGCTGATCGTCGATCTGATCTATGAGGGTGGCATCTCCAACATGAACTACTCTGTTTCCAACACGGCTGAATATGGGGGTCTGACTCGCGGACCGAGAGTAGTCGGAGATCAGGCGCGCGAGGCAATGAAGAAGATTCTGGCGGATGTTCAGAGTGGAGAATTTGCCCGGGAGTGGGTGAAGGAGAATGCATCCGGGGCAGAGCATCTCCGTCAGTTGCGCGAAGCCAGTCAGGGCCAATCCATCGAACAGGTCGGAGCACAATTGCGGGATATGATGCCTTGGATCCGCGAGCAGCGCCTGGTGGACCGCAGCCGCAACTAGGTACTAGTGTCGTGCTAGAATTGGAATACTTGGGCAGTTTGCCCGGTGACCAAAACTCTGGCAATTCTGGAGGAGAAAGATGATAGGCAACCTCGTGTCGATGGTTGTGTTTTGGGCGATATACGCGTTGCTCGCGTGGTGCATCGTCAACTTCGTCTAAGCCAAAGCCGAATATCCATGTCGCGGCGGCTCTACGCCGCGGCATCATTCTTTCAAAATCCCGTCCCGTGAAGGGTCCTCGTCGCTATCGCCGCAGCATTTACCTGCTGCCGAGCCTGTTGACCACGGTGGCGATGTTCGCCGGGTTCTCTGCGGTGATCTTTGCCTTTGACCAGCGTTTCGAGTCGGCTGCGTTGGCCATCTTCGTGGCGATGATCTTCGACGCACTGGATGGACGGGTCGCCCGCCTGACGGACACGGCCAGCGAGTTCGGGCTGCATTACGACAGTTTGAGCGACATGCTCGCATTTGGTGTGGCACCGGCGCTGGTGCTGTATGAATGGAGCCTGCAGTTCATGCAGCCGGTCGGCAGTGAATGGGCGAAACTGGGTTGGCTGGGGGCTTTTTTTTACATGGCGGCGGTCGGCTTGCGATTGGCCCGCTTCAATACGCACGCCCATTCTCAGGACCGAGCCTTTTTCCGTGGTCTGCCGAGCCCGGCAGCGGCAGGGGCCCTGATGGCGGGCATGTGGGTTGCCGACAGCTACGGCTACGCCGGGATCGAACTCAAGGAAGTGGCGTTGGCTGCGACCCTGCTGATCGCCATCCTGCTGGTCAGCCGATTCAGTTACTACAGTTTCAAGGAAACCCGGCCTAAATTTCGCGTGGGTCTGGTCACTTGGTTGGCCATCCTGGGGGCATTGCTGCTGTTTTCGATCCACCCGCCAAACGTGTTGTTGCTGCTGTTCGGCGGTTATGTGCTGTCGGGACCGGTGCTGTATTTGGTCCGATTACGCCGCCGCGGGGGCCGCCGCAGCGAACCCCAGCCCTAAGTTCGGGTTTTCAAAAACTTAGACGAGCGCCCGGGGGGCGACCAGGATGCCGTCCGGGTCGGCACAGACCCAATGGCCAGGGGTGAAATCGATCCCGGCAAAACGAACCGGAACATCGCGATCCCCAAGACCTCGCTTCACGCTTTTCAAGGGATTCGTATCCAACGCCTTGACGCCGATCTGGATGGTGGCGATCACTGCGGAGTCACGGATACAGCCGTTGACGATGACACCGGCCCATTGGTGCTCGTGGGCCATGGCAGCGAGGATATCGCCGAGCAATGCGCATTGCATGGAGGCGGAACCGTCTACGACTAAGACGCGACCATTCCCTTCCTCTTCCAGCGCTTCTCGGACTTTCGAGTTGTCATTCTGGCAACTGACCGTGGAAATCAGGCCTGCAAACGCAGGGAGCCCCCCGTAGTCGCGGAATCCCGGTTCGGCAATCTGGACTTCATCCGGGTACTGGTCGGAAATGTCAGCAGTGGCGAGAGTCATAAATGGATCCGATGGATTTGAGAAGGCGCCATTATAGGGGCAGGTCGACGCCGAACGCGTCAACGCTGCCCAATAGCAGCCAGTTCGCGTTGCAGGTCATCCGGATTCAGAGTCTCCAGCGGCAGGTTGAGTAGGGCTTGGACACGAACCTCCAGATGATCCCGAACTTCTCGGAAACAGGCGAGAGTCTCCTCTTCGTTTCCAATAAAAGTGAAAGGGTCTCGAGTCCCCCAATGCGCCCGAAGGACGGAATCAGGAAACCAGGGACAAGTTTCACCTGCTGCGGAGTCGCAGAGAGTCAAGACCGTATTAAAAGGTTGGCCGGCGAACTCGTTCCAGGACTTGCTGCGTGCGTCGCTTGCATCAATGCCGAGCTCAGCTAACACTTTCAGAGCTAGGGGATGGACGACTCCGGCAGGATGGCTGCCGGCACTGCGTGCGTGGACACGATCGTTGCCATGATGGGAGAGAAGAGCCTCCGCCATGATGCTGCGACACATGTTTCCCGTACATACGAACAGCACAGAAAAAGGAGAATTCGTATTCAAAACGGAAGCTTTAGTCCCGAGTCCACGGCAAGCATTTGGTTTCGGAACTCAGCCTGGATTCGTTCGATGACGTCCGGGGTCGTGCCTTCGAAGCGGGTCACCACGTACGGCGTTGTATTGGAGGCTCGAGCCAGCCCGAACCCGTCATCAAAATCTGCACGGATGCCATCAATCCGGGTCAAGCGGGCTCCGGGAAATTCGGCACGGGCCGAAAACTTCTCGATGAACCGGTGCTGGTCGCCGTCGATTTCAAACGGGATGTTGATTTCCGGCGTCACGCAGGCTTGGGGCAGGGCGGCAAAGACCGCACTGGCAGGCTCTTTCTTTTCAGCCAAGATTTGCAACAGCCGGGCAGCGGCATAGATGCCATCGTCGAACCCGTACCAGCGCTCCTGGAAGAACAAGTGCCCACTCATCTCGCCCGCAAGAGCAGCTTGGGTTTCGCGCATCTTCGCCTTGATGAACGAATGCCCGGTTCGGGCCATCACCGGCATACCACCAGACTCTTCGATGACCCGTGGTAACAGACTGGAACACTTGACGTCGAACACCACGGTGGCACCCGGCTCGCGCCTAAGTACGTCGGTGGCGTGAACCATCAACTGCCGATCCGCCCACAGGATTTCACCTGTGTCGTCGACCACGCCGCAGCGGTCGCCGTCACCGTCCAGCGCTATGCCGACCTCTAGTCCATCTTGCAGTACGCGGGCCTTCAGGTCCTGCAGATTCTTTGCATCGCTTGGATTGGGGTGATGGTTTGGGAAATCGCCGTCCACATCGCAATACAGTTCCGTAACCTCCGCCCCGCAGGCGCGCAGCACCCGGACGGCGATGGGGCCAGCGGCACCGTTGCCAGCGTCCAGCGCGACGCGCATCGGCCGAGTCAGCTGGATATCTTCGGCGATTCGTTTGACGTAGGCTTCTGACACGTCCTTTTCAATCCGATCCCCTCGACCCGGGCAAGGCAGGTCTTGCAGCATGCGCGCGCGCAGAGCCTGAATGTCGTCGCCTGCAAGCGTATGACCTTGCATGACCAGCTTGAATCCGTTGTATTCAGGAGGATTGTGGCTTCCAGTCACCATGACGCCAGATCCATGGCCGAATTCGTGAGTCGCGAAATACAGGACCGGAGTCGGAACCTGCCCAACATCGTGGACGGTGACACCGGCATCGGACAAGCCTTCAATCAAGGCCGAGGCCAAGGCGTCGCTTGAATGGCGCCCGTCACGGCCGATGGCTATTTCCCGGGCTTCCGGGTATTCGGCCGATATAGCTCGGCCGAGTTGCCGGGCGAAAGTCTCCGAAAGTTCGCTGCCGGCAATGCCCCGGATGTCGTAGGCTCGGAAAATATGCTCGGGGGTCGTCATTCTTTGCCAGTATGTCCAAACCCGCCGGCACCCCGTGCACTTTGCGGGAATTCCTCGACGATTTTAAATTCGACTTGTTGCACTGGCACGACAACCAATTGCGCAATGCGCTCGCCGACTTCGATAGTGAAGGCGTCGCGTCCGCGATTCCAGCATGAGATCATGATTTCTCCCTGGTAGTCGGAGTCGATCAATCCGACCAGATTGCCGAGCACGATGCCGTGTTTGTGGCCCAGTCCGGAACGTGGCAAGATCAACGCAGCGTAGCCGGGATCTGCAATGTGGATCGCGAATCCGGCTGGAACCAATTCGGACTGGCCGGGTTCGAGCGTTAGGGGCTCCTGCAGGCAGGCGCGAAGGTCCAGCCCGGCCGAGCCTTCGGTCGCGCGGGTCGGAAGCTCGATGGAATCGCCGAGCCGTTTATCGAGAATGCGTAGTTCGACGGGCAGCATGGGAGAAGTCGACTACCGAAGAGGCGGGGGACAGCCGCGCCGCAATGTGATCGACCAATTGCCGTGCCAAAGTGCTCTTGGAGTCCGGGCCGAGGCGTGTGACGGAATCGGCATCCACCACTTCAAGTGTCGTTTCTGTTTCTCCGAACCCATCATCCGGGCCAATCCGGTTGGCGACCATGAGGTCGGCGTTCTTGGCGCGCAGTTTGGTGCGGGCGTTCTCTTCCAGACTTTCGGTCTCCGCTGCAAACCCCACAAGGAACGGCCGTGGTTCCTTTTGGCCGAGAGTGGCCAGTATGTCGGGAGTGGGTTCCAGCTCCAAAGTTCGCGACTCTTGAGATTTCCGGGTTTTCCGGTCGGTGGTTTCTCGAGGACGCCAGTCCGCAACCGCTGCATTCGCGACCAGCAATTGACAGTCGCCCACGTGCGCCATTACCGCGTCCAGCATTTCGGCGGCAGTCGTAACCGCCACGCAATCGGCGTCCGGCGGCAACGGGATGTCAACCGGGCCATGAATCAGGGTGACCTGGGCACCGCGTTCCAGCAAGGCGTCGGCGATCGCGCAACCCATTCGACCGGTGCTGAAGTTGCTGATGAAGCGAGCCGGATCAATCGGCTCCCGGGTTGGTCCTGCCGTGACGACGGCATGCATGCCCTTCAGTGCGGAGTCCGTGCCGAGATCTTCGATTGCAGCCCGCAAATACTCCGGGTCGGGCAGACGGCCTGACCCGGTCTCGCCGCATGCCTGTTCGCCGACGTCCGGGCTGATGACTTGGATCCCGCGCTCGGTGAGGGCATGGACATGTTCTTGAGTTGCAGGGTTTTCCCACATTGCCGTGTTCATGGCCGGAGCAACCAGGATCGGGGCGCGCGTGGCCAAGCACAGGGTCATCAGGAGATCGTCGGCCAAACCAGTCGCAAGTTTGGCCAGGCAGTGGGCAGAGGCCGGCGCGATAACCACGGCGTCGGCCCATCGAGCCAACTCGATATGGCTCATCGACATTTCTGCCTCGCGGTCGAACAACGCGGTGCGCACAGGTCTATGGCTGAGTGCCTCGAATGTCATGGCGCCGACGAACTGCTCCGCCGCCGGGCTCATGACAACCTGGACCTCAGCACCGTCTCGGACCAATAGGCGCACCAATTCGCAGGCCTTGTAGGCGGCGATGCTGCCGGTGATGCCGAGCAGCACTTTCCTGTATCTAAGAGTCATACTTCCAGTTTAGCAGGGCAACAGGCGGCGAGCGCTTCACTGAAATGCTCGATTTGCTCGCGTGTGTGGCGAGCCGACAGGGTGATGCGCAGCCGGGAGGTGCCTTCAGGCACGGTGGGAGGGCGAATAGCGCAAACAGCGAAACCTTGTTCCGACAGGGAGCGGCTAGCCGCAAGCGCGGATTCCGGGTCATCCAGGACCAAGGGTTGAATAGCGGTGCGCGAAGGCTGGAGTGGCAATTCGTGCTGCTCCGCGCATTGGAGGAAGTATTCGATGTTGTCGCGCAAGCGTGCCCGATGCTCCGGCTCGTCGATCAGCAGTTTCAAGGCTTGGTCTGCTGCAGCCGCGAGCGGTGGGGCCAGCGCGGTGCTGTAGCCATAACTGCGGGCGTACTGAAGGAGATGCTCGATCAGGTCGGCGGGTCCGGCGACGAAACCGCCTTGGGCGCCCAGCGCCTTACCCAGAGTCCCCACCAGTAGTGGGACTTCTACCTGTGAAAGCCTAGCCTCTTCGAGTAGCCCGCCTCCGTGGGCTCCGAGTACGCCGATGCCGTGTGCGTCGTCGCACAGCAGCAGTGCGTCATGCGCGTGGGCAGCAGCAGCCAATTCGGTCGCCGGCGCGGTATCGCCATCCATGCTGAATACGCCGTCGGTCAGAATCAGTCGGGCTTGATGTTCCTGCAGCAGACGAGTCGCATCGGCGGCGTCGGCATGGCGATAACGCAGGCACCGGGCGCGGGACAGGCGAGCGGCATCCAGCAGCGAGGCGTGGTTCAGGCGATCCTCGATAAGGGTGTCGCCGCGCTCGGCCAGTGCCTGCACGGTTCCAAGATTGGTGAGATACCCGGCGCTGAAGACCAATGCCCGGTCACGCCCGGTAAAGGCGGCGAGGCGTTCCTCCAGCAACTGATGGATTTCGGTGTAGCCGGTGATCAACGGCGAGGCGCTTGCGCTTGCACCGTAGCGCTTGGCCGCAGACGCCATTGCCTCGCAGACCCGGGGATCGTGACTCAGCCCCAAGTAATCGTTATCGCACCAGATCGATTGGGGGCGGCCGTCCAGGGAGGCGTTTTCGGTATCGGTTGCCCCGCGCAGGATCCGCTGCCGCCGTAGAATCGCAGGGCGCGGGCGGCGCCAGTCCTTCATGAGAGGCTCAGGGAGCCGAGGAAGGGTTTTGTTGCGCCGTCAGGCCCAGGCGGGAGAACAGCGCCTGGTCGCGGGCGGTGTCGGGATTGGGTGTCGTCAGGAGGGTTTCGCCGTAGAAGATGGAATTGGCTCCGGCTACGAAGCACAATGCCTGAAACTCGTCGCTCATGTCTTCGCGTCCCGCGGACAGGCGAACCATGGAGTGTGGCATGGTAATCCGCGCTGCCGCAATGGTACGCACGAACTCGAGCGGGTCCAGTGCCTCCGTTTCGCCCAAGGGGGTCCCGGACACTCGTACCAGGAGGTTGATCGGGACCGACTCCGGATGGGGGTCCTGGGTGGCGAGTTGGGTCAAGAGCCCGGCCCGGTCCTTCCGGGACTCGCCCATTCCAAGGATGCCGCCGCAGCACACCCGGATGCCGGCGTCTCGGACATGCTGCAGCGTGTCCAGGCGGTCTTGGTAGGTCCGGGTGGTGATGATCTCGCCGTAGAACTCCGGTGAGGTGTCCAGGTTGTGATTGTAGTAGTCGAGGCCGCAGTCCGCGAGACGTTTTGCCTGTTCATGGCTCAGCATCCCCAGCGTCACGCAGGTCTCGAGTCCCTGTGCGCGCACCACCTCGATCATTTGCACCACGCCGTCCAAGTCGCGATCGGTCGGCGAGCGCCAGGCTGCGCCTAGGCAAAACCGAGTCGCACCACTGTCCACCGCACGGCGGGCAGCCTCCCGAACCTCTTCCAGATCCAGCAGTTTTTCGCGATCCAGCCCGGTCTGGTAGTGCGCGCTCTGCGGGCAGTAGGCGCAATCTTCCGGGCAACCGCCAGTTTTGATCGACAGCAGGGTGCTGACCTGCACCTGGTTCGGATCATGGCAGGCACGATGGATGGTTTGCGCTTGATGGATCAGGTCGCTGAACGGGCGATTCAGAAGATCGCGGACTTCAGAAAGAGTCCAGTCGTGACGGGCGGCGTGGGACATGCGGTCACCATTATAAGAGTGAACCTTAATGCGTTGTTCGACCAAATCTTATAGGTCGGCCAGGGCCAGGGCGATGCCCGCCCAGATCGCTGCCCCGACCCAGACGTTATCGTTGAAAGCCCAGAAGCAGGCCTTCGGATCCCGGTCGCGGATTCGCCAAATCTGATTAGCGATCAGTGCGAGGGCGATCACCAGTCCGCTGTAGTAGGCGGGAGGCAAGGAGAGCCGGAGCCCGAGCAGCAACATCGTCAGCAGGAACAGCCCTTGCAGCAGCGCCACCATGAACAGATCGGCGGATCCGAACAGGATGGCCGTGGAGCGGTTGCCGGCCGCCAGATCTTCCTCTCGGTCCGCCATGGCGTACAGCGTGTCGTAGGCGACCACCCACAGCACGGTGGCGAGGAATGCGAGCCAGCCCCAGGCTTCCGGCCAGTCTCCGGTGTATGCGCTGATGGCCATCGGTACGGCCCACGCGAAACTGAGACCGAGGTGGAGTTGGGGCAGGTGATGCCACCGCTTGGCAAACGGATAAGTGGCGGCCAGCAGGACGGCTGGCACGGCCAACGCCAGGGTCAACGGGGGCAGCATCAGGGCCAGCCCAAGCGCGCCAGTGAGCAGCACGGCAGTCACTCCCAGTGCTTCGCGAGGCGGGATCTCTCCGCGCGCCAGCGGGCGGTTGCGGGTTCGGGCGACCTGCCGGTCCAGATCCCGGTCCGCGTAGTCGTTGATGGCGCACCCGGCCGAGCGCATCAGGATGACCCCAGCAATGAAGATCAGCAGCAGCCGGGCCGCCGGCAGGCCGCCCGAGACCAGCCACAGGCTCCACAGGGTCGGCCACAGCAGCAGCCAGATCCCGACCGGGCGGTCCAGCCGGATCAGCCGGGCGTAGATTCCGAGCCGGATTTGCAGGGCGGAAAGGGACGGGGGAGGGGACATTAATTTGGAATTTTTAAGGTCAATGCATTATGATAGTGTATGGACATTCTCAATAGATTCGAAGGCTGATGGCCGGTTTTGTTGAAGAAGCACTGACGTTCGATGATGTGCTTCTGGTGCCAGGCCATTCCGAAGTGCTGCCACGGGACGTCGACCTGACGGCGCAGTTGACTCCGGGCATTGAACTCCGCATTCCTTTCGTTTCGGCCGCCATGGACACGGTGACCGAGGCGGACCTCGCCATTGCGATGGCTCAGGAAGGCGGGCTCGGCATGATCCACAAGAACCAGGGCATCGCCGAACAGGCCGAACAAGTGCGGCGAGTCAAGAAGTACGAGAGCGGGGTGATCCGCGAACCGCTGACCATCCATTCCGGCGCCAGCGTGGGCGAAGTGCTGGAATTGACCCGCGCACACAACATCTCTGGTGTGCCGGTGGTCGACGGTGAGGACTTGGTCGGCATCGTCACGCACCGCGATTTGCGTTTCGAGACACATCTTGACGCTCCAGTCAGCACCATCATGACGCCGAAGGAACGGTTGGTTACCGCGCCGGAAGGAACCAGCCTCGAGGTTGTTCAGGAGTTGCTGCGGGAGCATCGCATCGAAAAGCTCCTGATCGTGGACGCGGACTTCCATCTGCGCGGGATGGTGACCGTCAAGGATATCCAGAAATCAACCGACTACCCGAACTCCTGCAAGGATGAGCATGGTCGCCTTCGGGTCGGCGGCGCGGTCGGCGCCGAAGCGGACGGAATGCCGCGGGTCGAAGCACTGGTCGAGGCCGGTGTCGACGTGGTGACGCTGGACAGTGCTCACGGGCATGCGGAAGGGGTGTTGCAACGAGTGCGGGAGATCCGTGCCTCTTACCCGAACCTGGAGATGATTGCCGGCAATATTGCGACTGGCGAGGGGGCAGCAGCATTGGCGGATGCCGGGGCCAGCGCGGTCAAGGTCGGGGTCGGACCGGGTTCGATTTGCACCACGCGGGTGGTGGCCGGGGTCGGAGTTCCCCAGATTACCGCCATCGGTAATGCTTGCGAAGTTTTGACGAAGCGCGGGGTGCCCGTGATTGCGGACGGCGGCATCCGCTACTCGGGAGATGCGGCCAAGGCACTGGCGGCCGGAGCCTCGACCGTGATGATCGGCAGCCTGCTGGCCGGCACGAGTGAAGCACCCGGCGAAGTAGAGTTGTACCAAGGGCGATCGTATAAGTTGTATCGGGGCATGGGCTCACTCGGCGCGATGCAGCGCGGTTCCCGGGAACGCTACTTTCAGGGAGAAGAACAGGAGCCCTCGAAGCTGGTGCCGGAAGGGATCGAAGGGCGGGTTCCCTATAAAGGGCCGCTGTCCGGAGTGCTCCACCAATTGGTTGGTGGGGTGCGTTCCGGAATGGGCTATGTCGGCGCCCGTACCCTGGGCGACTTGCACAGTCGTGCCCGACTGATCCGTGTGACCCTGGCAGGCTTGCGGGAAAGCCATGCACACGATGTGCTGATCACCAAAGAGGCCCCCAACTATCGGACCGAGATCTGATCCGTGACTGCGGACATCCATTCCGAACGGATCCTGGTACTGGATTTCGGCTCGCAATACGTACAGTTGATAGCGCGCCGGGTGCGCGAAGCGGGTTGCTATTGTGAAATCTACGCCTGCGATGCACCTGAGGAACAGATTCGAAGCTTTGGCCCCCATGGTGTGATCCTGTCGGGCGGCCCCGAGACCACGACTGAAGACACCCACCCGCCGGTGCCGGACGCGGTGCTCGATTTGGACGTCCCAGTGCTCGGGATTTGCTACGGCATGCAGGCATTGGCTCGCCGCCATGGCGCCGAGGTGCATGCCGGGAAGCGCAGGGAATTCGGCTTGGCGACGTTGCGCTGCAATGGGGCGGATTCCTTAATAAAGGCGTTGGGCGAGGACTCGGAGACCGAGGTATGGATGTCGCACGGGGACCACGTGGAGACGGTACCGGAGGGGTTCCGGGTAACGGCCTCCACCGAGAGTGTGCCCATCGCGGCACTGGAACATGAATCGCGTCCCTGGTTCGGGCTGCAGTTCCATCCAGAGGTTACCCATACCCCGGGGGGGCAACGGCTGATTGAAAGTTTCGTGCGCCAATATTGCGGCTGCCAAGGGTTGTGGGAACCTGAGGCGATCATCGAGGATCGCATCGCGACGGTGCGCGCCCAGGTGGGGGAAGATGGCGTGGTTCTCGCTCTGTCTGGAGGCGTCGATTCGTCGGTCGTGGCGGCTCTGCTGGCTCGGGCCATTGGAGAGCAGTTGACCTGCATCTTCGTGGACAATGGCTTGCTCCGCGCAGGGGAAGCGATGCAAGTCCGCGAGACCTTCGCCGAGCATTTGGGCGTTCAGGTGATCCAGGTCGATGCCCGGGAGCGATTTCTTTCCGCCTTGGCCGGGGTGACGGATCCGGAAGACAAGCGGAAGATCATCGGGCGCGAATTCATCCACGTGTTCCAGGAGCAGGCAGAGCAGTTGCCGAACGTGCACTGGCTGGCTCAGGGAACCATCTACCCGGATGTGATCGAATCAGCTGCAGCCGCGACCGGCAAGGCGCATCTGATCAAGTCGCACCACAATGTCGGTGGCCTGCCGGAAACCCTGCACCTCCAGTTGGTCGAACCGCTGCGCGAACTGTTCAAGGACGAAGTCCGCCGGGTCGGGCGGACATTGGGCCTGCCACAGGAACTGATCGGCCGCCACCCGTTCCCGGGACCGGGACTAGGCGTTCGCGTGCTGGGGGAAGTCCGCGCCGAGTACCTCGAACTGGCGCGCGAGGCAGATCGGATCTTCATCGAAGAGCTGCGTGCTTGGGATCTGTACGACCAGGTGGCGCAGGCGTTCGTGGTGTTCCTGCCGGTTCGGGCGGTGGGCGTGATGGGTGATGGGCGGCGCTACGACTACGTGGTGACTCTGCGTGCGGTGGAAACGCAGGATTTTATGACTGCGCGATGGGCGCGTCTGCCGGACGAGTTCCTCGACCGTTGCGCGCGGCGCATTATTAATGAGGTCGACGGCATTGCCCGGGTGTGCTACGACATTTCGGGCAAGCCGCCCGCGACTGTGGAGTGGGAGTGACAGCGGCAGAGGCATTCGACGAGGCGATGATGCGTCAGGCTCTGGACCTGGCGGAGCAGGCGGCGAACGCCGAGGAAGTGCCGGTCGGTGCGGTCGTGACGCTGGAGGGTGCCGTGCTGGGCGCCGGCCGTAATTGCAGCATCGAACGGAACGACCCCAGCGCACATGCCGAGATTGTCGCATTGCGGGAGGCAAGCCTGAAAGTCGGAAATTACCGTCTGCCGGGTGCCACCCTGTACGTCACGCTCGAGCCTTGCCTGATGTGCGTGGGCGCGGCCGTCGCAGCGCGTGTGGAGCGTTTGGTCTTCGGTGCCGCGGATCCGAAAACGGGCTGTCTCGGAGGCGCGTACGACGCACGCGACCTGACTTTTCTGAACCATAGCTTCGCCGTGACTTCGGGCGTGTGTGCGACGCAGAGCGGAGCCTTACTCCGAAAATTTTTCCAGGCACGTCGGTGAAGATACGCAAACCATCCGGGTTGGCGCACGAAGCCCATACCAAGAATTAGGTATAATGCGCCAGCGCCATTTGGCTATAATGCGCCATCAAGATTTTAGGGATATTCGCGGAGAGCAGATGAGCAAAATATCCGTCTCAAACTTTCGACAAGGCTGGAATTGATGGATACATTCCTCTCGCTACTGCTGGAACGAGCAAAGAAAAATCCGGACGCTCCGGCTTTGCGGACCAAGCAAATGGGCATCTGGAATCCGACTTCCTGGTCGCAGGCTCGCGACCAGGTTTCTATCATGGCTCAAGCGCTGAGCCAAAACGGAGTCGAAGCGGGAAGCCCGGTCGGAATCTTCGGCCCTAACGCCACCGACTTTTACCTGGGGTACCTCGCAGTCCAGAGCTTGGGGGGGGTCGTAGTACCAATCGGCACGAACACGTTTGGCGATGAACTCGCGCAGCAAGTTAATGGTGCCGATGTCGGGGTTGTTCTCGCGTTCGAACAACAGCATGTGGATGCTTTGCTGGAATGCGGGCAGGCCTGTGTGAAGAGAATTTTCTATATCAACGGACGGGGCATGGAAAACTACACCCAGCCCGAGTTGATGGCGCTGTCGGACGCCACGGACGGGATCGAAGCCTCGGCCGCATATCTGGAACAAATGGAAGGGCAACGGAATCCGGAGGAAACCGCGACGATCCTGTTTACCTCCGGCACCGGCCGCTCGGAACGTCCGGTGGAATTGTCGCATGGCGCCCTGATCGCGACGGCCCGCAGCATCGCGCGACGCGAGACGATCACCGAGAAGGATGAATTGCTGGCATACCTGCCGCTATCGGTCTCCAGCGATTTCCTCTTCTCCTTTTCACTGGCCCTGACGACCGGTTGCACCCTGAACTGTCCGGAGAGCGACGATACGGTGCTGCAGAACATGCAGGAAATCGGTCCGAGTATCCTGTTCGGCCCGCCCTACGTCTACAAGTACATTTACACCCATGCTTCCAACCGGATCGAGAGTGCCCGGTCATTCGACACCAAGATCTATAAGGCGGCCTTGCGCGCCGTCATGACGGTCGCCTCGCACCGGGCCGCCGGTCAGAAGGGCTCCTTCACTGACTGGCTGCTCTTCATGTTTGCGCGCATTACCACGTTTAGCCCGTTTTGCAACATCTACGGCTTGAGTCGCCTGCGCCTGGCACTGACCGGCGGTGACGCGATTGCTCCGGACGTGTTCAATTTCTTCCGGGCGATTGGTGTCGACTTGCGTGAGACGTACGGCCAAGTCGAGGGCTGCGCCTGCGTGACCATGCAATCCTCTGAGGATTGGAATTCGGATTCGGTCGGCTTGCCGCTCGACGACACGGAAGTTCGTATTGAGAATGGCGAGATCTGGTTCCGTGGACCAGGACAGATGAAGGGAATCTACAAGAATCCGGAAGCAACAGCTGACAGCATCAAGGACGGTTGGGTGCGGACTCACGACGCCGGCCATCTGGATGACCAGGGGCGTCTGCACGTACATGGACAGATCGCCCGCATGGGGTCATTAAACGGTGGGGGTGCATTTGCGTCGGACATGCTGGAAACCCGCCTGCGTTCGTTCGAATACATCAAGCAGGCGATTGTCATCGGAGACGGGCGGGACTACCCGGTCGCGGTGGTGACGGTTGACGGCACGATCACCCGGACTTGGGCAGACCGCCGCAGCCTGCGCTACACGGGTTATGCCGACCTCTCGGCTCATGCCTCGGTGCAGGAGATGATCCGCGAATACATCCAGAAGGTCAACGAGGACCTTGCCGAAAATTCGGAAACCTCGGGCATGCAATTCCGCCGCTTCGCTATCCTGAACCGCGAATTCATGGCCTCAGCCGGCGAGGTGACGCCGACCCGGAAATTGCGTTGCCATGAGATCGAGGAGAAGCACCGGGGATTGATCGACGCGCTGTACAGTGACGCGTTGGAGTACACTTATACGGACCCGGTGGACGAGGAATCCTACACCGTGCCTTTGGGGAACGTTTGAGATGTCCACTGGAAACCCGATTCTGCAAATTGACAACATCACCCTGGCGTTCGGCGGTGTGACCGCGCTGAACGGCATCAGTTTTGACGTGGCGGAAGGCGAGATCTGTGCAGTCATCGGACCTAACGGCGCAGGCAAGAGTTCCATGCTGAATGTCATCAACGGAGTCTATGTCCCGCAGGAAGGCCGAGTCGTCTTCAAGGGGCAGGACTGTACCAAGATGCGCCCGCGGCAGATCGCCCAGTTGGGCATGGCCCGGACATTCCAGAACATCGGGCTTTTCCAAGGCATGACCGTGCTGGAGAACATCCTGACCGGACGCTGCATGAAGATCCGTTCCACTTGGCTCGAGCAGGGTCTGAACATTGGCCGAGCCCGGCGCGAAGAGGTGGAAAACCGCAGGGCAGTCGAGGAGGTCATCGAATTCCTGCACCTGCAAGGCATCCGTAAGACACCGGTCGGCAAGTTGCCGTACGGCCTGCAGAAGCGTGTCGAGTTGGCTCGGGCACTGGTGGCCGAACCGATTATGCTGCTGCAGGACGAACCGATGACCGGCATGAATCTGGAAGAGAAGAAGGACATGTCCTGCTACGCACTTGAAATCAACCGCGAGTACGGGACCACTATCGTTCTGATCGAGCATGACATGAGCGTGGTGATGGACATTTCCGACCACGTGGTGGTGCTGGACTACGGCGCGAAAATCGGAGACGGCACTCCGGATGAAGTCAAGAACAATCAAGACGTGATTGATGCCTATCTGGGCGTGACACACTGAGGGAGACAAGCATGGGTTTCGACTGGGTCTTTTTCACTGAACTGATCGTCGGCGGGCTGATGTCTGGCGTTATGTACTCGCTGGTGGCGGTCGGCTTCGTGCTGATCTATAAGTCTTCCGGAATTTTCAATTTCGCACAGGGCACCATGCTACTGTTCGCGGCGTTGACTTTCGTCAAGCTGACCGAGGGCAGCGTGAATTTCTGGGTGGCGCTGGCCGTTTCAACGGGCACCATGGTGGTATTCGGGATTCTCGTGGAGCGTTTCATGATGCGCCCGCTGGCCAACCAGTCGTTGCTGTCGCTGTTCATGGCAACGGTCGGTCTGGCGATCTTGATCGAAGGCTTGGCTCAATACATGTGGGACTCCGCAATCCACGGTCTGCAGTTGGCGGACTTTTTGGATCTGGCGCTGCTGGACCCGGTCAACATGACGATTTTCGTCGTCGATTACATTGAATGGCTGGACATTCTGATATCCAAGTTCGACATCTTTGCCACGATCGTGGCTGGTTCGATGATTTTGATATTGGCTGTCTTCTTCCAGAAGACCCGAACCGGAATGTCGTTGCGCGCTGTCTCAGACGACCACTTGGCCGCCATGGCGGTAGGGATTCCATTGTCCCGGGTGTGGGCGCTGGTATGGGCCGTGACCGGCATCATCGCGCTGATCGCGGGCCTGTTGTGGGCTGAACGAGTCAGCGTATCGTTCACGCTGGTGGAGGCGGTGCTCAAGGCGCTGCCGGTGATCCTGATTGGCGGCCTGACCTCGATTCCTGGCGCCATTGTCGGTGGCCTGATCATTGGTGTTGGTGAAAAATTGGGCGAGATCTACCTAGGTGACTTGATAGGCGTGCAGGGTATCGAAACCTGGTTCTCCTACTTCATTGCATTGATCTTCTTGCTGTTTAGACCATCTGGGCTGTTTGGGTTGAAAACCATCGAGCGAGTTTAGCCATGATTTATCGCGAAACCGGTACGTTCATCACGAGTTATCTCGAGGATCGGAAGCTCTTTCCGATTCCTTTCGACAAATGGGCGATGGCCGTGTTCATGTTGTTCATGGTCTTTGTCGTGCCCTTTATCGCCAGCGACTACTGGTTGGCAGCTCACCTGATTCCGATCCTGGCCTACGGCACTGCCGCACTCGGTCTGAACCTTCTCACTGGCATGACCGGGCAGTTGTCGCTTGGCACGGCTGGTTTCATGTGCTTTGGCGCATTCTTCACATTCAACATCATGCTGCGCAGCCCGGAATGGATGAATCTGCCGCTGGCGATGATACTGGCGGGTTCGGTGACCGGTGTAATCGGCATCATCTTCGGCCTGCCCAGCATCCGAATCAAAGGCTTTTACCTGCTGGTGTCGACGCTGGCGGCGCAGTATTTTGCCCTGTGGTTCTTCCGCTCCTATCCGTACTTCCTGAACTATGCAACTGCCACGGTCACCCTGCCGGATCATCACTTCGACTTGTTCGGGATCGGGGAGACCTTCAACGTAGACATGGCTAGCTTCGAGGCCAAGTACTTGCTGTCACTTGGCATTGTTACTGCGCTCGCGCTATTTGCCAAAAACTTAATGCGAAGTGCGACCGGACGGAACTTCATGGCGGTCCGCGACATGGACATCGCGGCTAGCGTGATCGGCATCCCGGTGATACGCACCAAGATGTTGGCGTTCTTCGTCAGTTGTTTCTACTGCGGCGTGGGTGGGGCACTATTCTGTTATGCCTATCTGCAGGTGCTGGGAATCCGCACTTTCGAGATGAACCGCTCGTTCGAGATCCTGTTCATGGCGATCATCGGCGGGCTTGGCTCGATTGCGGGATCGTTCTACGGCACTGTCCTGGTGTACGAATTCCCGATCCTCTTTTCCTGGGCGGGTGATTACATTTTCGGGGGGGCTTTCGACACCGCAGTGGTGGACAACGTCGCCAAGATCATGTACGGCATCCTGATCATTGCGCTGCTGATTCGCGAACCGGGTGGACTGGCCGCATTGTGGGCGACTGCGAAGCAGAAATTACGAACTTGGCCATTTCCGCACTGACTCGTGCCGGGGCCGCAAAGACAAAAATCTAACCTATTGATTTTCAAGAACTACTCCCAAATCTCTCTAAGAGCACTTGCTAAAAGGGGAGTTTGGGTGTACAAAGGGGCTTGCTGAAAAGCAGTTAACTGCAAGCTCATAACTAAAAAGCCTCTTATAGGAGGGCAAAAGAAATTATGAAAACCAAACTATGGATAACAGGTCTCGCTATGGCCACCGCCATGTCTGCGACCGCTCCCGTGATGGCCGAAGGGGAAGTCTACATCCCCATGCCGGTCTATCGAGTGGGACCGTACGCGACAGGTGGCACCGGCTACTTCGGTGGAATCATCGACTACTACACGTTGATGAACATGACCGAAGGCGGTGTCGGTGGCATGAAAATCATCTGGAATGAGTGTGAGACCAACTACAACGACCAAAAGGGTGTGGAGTGCTATCACCGGCAGAAAGAATTCCAGGGCAAGCAAGCTCTGTTCTTCGATCCTCTGTCCGTGGGTATTTCCACTTCTCTAGTCGCGCAGGGCCGTAAGGATAAGATTGCGATCATCGCAGTCAACCACGGCCGTACCGAAGGTCAGCGTGGTGACGTCTTCCCGTACTACTTCATGCCAGGTATCAACACCTATGACGAGCATTCCATCATCACAGCCTACATCGGCGAGTTGGAAGGCGGCATGGAGAATCTGGCGGGCAAGAAGATCGTCCTACTGTTCCACGGCTCCACTTATGGCCGTGAGGCAGTTGAATTCACGCACATGCTTTGCGAAAAGCATAATTGCTCATCTGAAGCGATCGAAGTTCCCCATCCGGGCAACGAGCAGACTTCACAGTGGCTGAAAATCCGCCGCTCGAAGCCTGACTACGTGGTGCTGCGCGGCTGGGGCGTGATGAATCCGGTTGCCATGCAGACTGGTGTCCGCATGGGCTTCCCGATTTCCAACCTGATCGGCAACATTTGGAGCAACGACGACGGTGACGTGAAGCCGGCTGGTTCATCTGCTAACGGTTATCAGGCCATCACCACGCACCCGACGGGCCGCGTGGCTAAGGTCATTGATGAAATCGTTGCCAAGCTGTATGACCAAGGCCAGGGTGACCTGGAAGACAAATCCCGCATTGGTTCCAACTACTGGAACCTCGGCGTGATGGCTGGTGTCATCCACCTGGAGGCGGTTCGCGTCGCACAGGCTCGTTTCGGGCCCGACGTCAATTCCGCTCAGGTACGCTGGGGCTTTGAGAACCTGAACCTGGACACCGCACGCCTGACCGAGTTGGGCGCTAACGGTCTGGTTCCGGAGATCAAGACCAACTGTATGGACCATGTAGGCGGCCACCAGGCCAAGTTCATGCGGTGGGTATACGCCGAGACCAAGTGGGAAGTCGCAAGTGACTGGATTGATGGTGATGTTGAGCTTTCTCAAGCCATCATCGATGCCAAGGCAGAAAATGCAATCGAAAACGAGGGTATTACCCCGCGTGATTGCAACGATCCTGCACAGCGCGACGACTTCGACGTCTAATCGAAGCGGTATGCATTCAGAGGGACGGCGGGGGGCAACCCCCGCCTGACCTCTTCCCTCAAGGAGGGATGAGTAGAAAAGGTTGCCTCTGACGCCAAGCGTACTCCGCTTCGCATCAGACTCAGCCCCATACAACTGGAGCCAGGAACATGAGTGATGTCTTACTGTCCATCAACAATATCGAAGTCACTTATGCCCGCGTGATTCTGGCCTTGCGCGGCATCAGCCTGCAGGTAAAGAAAGGAGATATCGTTTCACTGCTGGGTGCCAACGGGGCGGGCAAGACCACGACCCTCAAGGCATGCTCCAACCTGTTGCCAGCCGAACGTGGCCAGATCAGCAAGGGTTCGATTGAGCTTCTCGGTGAAGACACCGCAGGGATGAGCGCGTATGACCTGGTGAAAAGTGGCGTCTCGCAGGTGCTGGAAGGGCGGCACTGCTTCGCACACTTGACGGTGGAAGAAAACTTGATGACCGGCGCATTCATCCATGAAGACCGTGCGCAGGCGAAAAAGGATCTGGAGTTGGTCTACGAATACTTCCCCCGCATCAAAGTACGCAGGAAAAGTGAAGCTGGCTTCACCTCCGGCGGCGAGCAGCAGATGGTGGCCATCGGCCGGGCTTTGATGTCTCGCCCGAAACTCATTCTGCTTGACGAGCCGTCCATGGGTATTGCTCCGCAGTTAGTTGAAGAAGTGTTCGAGATCGTGCAGAGCCTCAACAAGAATGAAGGGGTGAGTTTCCTGGTTGCCGAGCAAAATGCCCGGATCGCGCTCAAGTACGCGACTGAAGCCTATGTGGTTGAAAACGGACGCGTTATGCTGCGTGGGCCTTCCGAGGAACTGATGGGGCGGGCAGACGTGCAGGCACTGTATTTGGGGGCTGGAGCCGATGAAGGCGACGAAAGCTTCCGCGACGTCAAGCACTACCACCGCCGGCGGCCTTCGTTCGCCTGATTGGAGTCTCCTGCGACCCTGCGAGCAGGTATTTGCCGATTCTCGTTGGCGGAAAAGTCGAAATTGGGTTATTCTAGAGGCCGTACCGACTGACACCATGATGAAAAGTTCGTACGATTTCCATTCCCCCAACACGGTCGCGCACCGTGTTGCTTTGCTTCGCTCTGCTTCCCTGCTGCCGCGATAGCGGCAGAATTACACGACTCTATAATCGATTTGGCGCGTAAAACGCCTGAAACCAACAGTTGACCTAATGCCCCTGCAATAGTGGGGCCAAAGCCTAGGGAATATCCAGAAATGGACAAGTTGATCATTTTCGACACCACACTCCGGGACGGTGAGCAGAGCCCCGGGGCTTCCATGACAAGGGACGAGAAGCTGAATATCGCCCGTGCCTTGGAAAAAATGCGTGTCGATGTCATTGAAGCGGGATTTCCGATTGCCAGTCCGGACGAATTCGAATCCGTAAAGCAGATCGGAAAGGCGGTTACTGGCAGTACGGTCTGCGGCCTGGCGCGTGCCTTGGACAAGGACATCGATCGGGCTGGCGAAGCACTGAGGACGGCCGCACGCCCCCGCATCCACACATTCATCGCGACCTCTCCAATTCATATGGAGCAAAAACTCCATATGCAGCCGGAACAGGTGATCGACCATGCCGTAGCGGCGGTGAAACGGGCTCGGAAATATACCGATGATGTGGAATTCTCCCCAGAGGACGCCGGGCGTTCGGAGAGAGATTTCCTGTGCCGAATCGTCGAGGCGGTGATCGCGGCGGGAGCCGGAACTATCAATATTCCAGATACGGTGGGATACAGCCTGCCATTCCAGTTTGGCGAACTGGTGGGAGAGTTGATCGGACGTATTCCGAATTCGGATCAGGCTGTGTTTTCGGTTCACTGCCATAACGACCTGGGCTTGGCTGTCGCCAACTCTCTGTCAGCTGTGCGCCATGGTGCCCGTCAGGTCGAATGCACGATCAATGGTTTGGGAGAGCGGGCAGGGAATGCCTCACTTGAAGAGATCGTCATGGCCGTGCGTACGCGCCAAGACGTGTTTGATTGCGATACTGAGATCGACACGACCCAGATCGTGCCAACCTCACGCCTTGTTTCCAGCGTGACGGGTTTTCCAGTACAGCCGAATAAGGCAATCGTAGGAGCCAATGCATTTGCGCACGAATCCGGTATTCATCAGGATGGCGTACTCAAGTACCGGGAAACCTATGAAATCATGCGTGCTCAGGATGTAGGTTGGTCCGACAATCGAATCGTCTTGGGTAAGCATTCCGGACGACGTGCCATCATGGATCGCATCCAGAAGCTCGGCCTCATGATCGAGGATGACGAAATGGATGCCTTTTTCACCCATTTCAAGGAACTGGCGGATCGCAAGCATGAAATCTATGACGATGATCTGCGGAGATTGGCGCTGGTGGAAGCCGATCAATCGGATCAAGGGGTTTATCAGCTGGTTGACCTCGAAGTCACTTCGAAAGTCGGGACAACGCCTGTAGCGCGTGTCACCTTGGCACGGGGCAATGAGCAATTCGACGGGGAAGCCTCTGGAGGAGGGCCAGTCGACGCATCATTCAGAGCGATTGAGAATATCGTCAATTCAGAGTCCGAATTACAGTTGTATTCGGTCAACAACATCACGACCGGGACAGATGCCCAGGGCGAAGTGACCGTGCGCCTGAGAAAAAATGGCGTAGTGGTCAATGGGCAGGGCGCACACACGGACATCGTCATTGCTTCTGCGCATGCGTACCTGAATGCGCTTGGGAAACTGATCCGAGAACCCGGCCGAATGCATCCGCAACTGGATCACATATAAAGCGAGAGCCTGATATCCGCCAGAAAAGTCATGCCTAGTGATCCACACCTCGAAGAGTTGGGCCTGAGTCGATGGAGCCATCGAAATCAGAGTACAGCAGATGGGGCAGCAAAGGAATCACAGGGAGATGGTGATTTAGCGACCCCCGAGGCTGCTGAAGAGATCGAAGAAGAGAAGTCCACCACGACCCTGACGCTTGACGCCGACGCACAACACCTTCGCAAATGGCGTGTGATACGCAAGGAGGTTTCGGGATGCGTTCTGTGCGAATTGCATCGGACTCGGAAGAATACGGTCTTCGGTGTGGGAAATGAGAACGCAGACCTGATGTTGATTGGTGAGGCGCCCGGAGCAGATGAAGATGCCCAGGGAGAACCATTCGTCGGTCGAGCCGGGAAGCTACTGGATAGCATGCTGGCAGCAATCGGACTGAGCCGAGAGCAGGTATTCATTGCGAACATCTTGAAATGTCGTCCACCAAACAATGAGAATCCGACACCGGAGCAGGCAGAGGCATGCCGACCCTACCTGGATCGCCAAATTGAATTGATCCGACCAAAAGTCATACTGGCGCTGGGTGCCGTGGCTGTACACAACCTTTTAGGAGTGGAAACGCCCATTGGTCGGTTGCGCGGTACCGTGTTTGAGATGTCAAAATCGGGAATCCCCGTCATTCCCACCTACCACCCGGCCTATCTGCTCCGTCGGCCGCAAGGGAAGGCTCAATCGCTGGAAGATCTCCTCCTGCTATGCAAGACACTTGAAGAGCTGGGTGTAAAAACCAATTCTCTCGAGGCAGGAACCGCAGCGGACCGGGAAGCAGCATCTTAAAGAAATAACCATCGCTGCAGCGATGGCCAGAAAAGGTGGATTACGCGGAATTTCCGATTTCCACGTCTTTGCGACACACTCCTTGGGCATAGCAAAAAGCACAAGTCGCTTCGTCTCCATGAGCCGGCATTTCGTGGCTTGCGCGCAAGTCCCGAAACATCTTACGTAGCCGGCCGTGCACTTTTCGGCCGAGCACCTCCAGAAATTCGCCCTCCACGGACGTCAAAGGTATTTTTTTTTGCGGATCTTGGCTTAGCCACCAGTACTCGGCTCGCCCGATGGGTTCCGTCATCAGCGCATAGCTGGTTAATTGAACCTGTTCGCCGCTTTGTACTTCATCCTTGGAGATTCTTTTGGAGCCAGTCTTGTAGTCGATCACGATACGATTCCCGTCCTGATCCTCGTCCATCCGGTCAATACGCCCGCAAAGCATCAACCCTTCGTCGACTTTATGCTCTACTTCCTTTTCACTTTCCAGAATAACATGATGTTTTTCATAAGATTGTTGTAGCTCCACGTAGCGCTGCGCGATGGATCTCCATCGCTCCAAGAACACAATGTTTGAGGGGCTCGGCGTCAGCCGGCCCATGAAATACACCCCGATTTCTTGCAATAGCCTGAACGCGGCAGCCTCGCGCCCGTCTATCTGACCTTGCCACGGTCCTGGAGCGCCAGGGAGACCAGAATGGAAGGCATTCAGGCATTGATGGACATAGTTGCCGAACTCCAAGTTATCCATTTCCTCGTGGATCATGTCGGTTTCCCGGATACGGAGCATGTCTCGGACATAGAAGCGGTAGGGACAATCAACCAAGGCCTGGTGCCCGCTGGCCGAAATGTTGCTTGGCAGCAGGTCCGGGCTGGCGGGAGGATGCGGCATGATTTCGGAGGCAGTCTCGCGAATCCGAAGTCCGGGAGGCCGTACCCAGGCATCCGGATGCAGGCTAAGTACGGACAAGGACGGTTCTTTGAGTGAAGCCTTGTACGCTAGGCGATGGAATACGTCGATCTGGGTCCACCAGATGCTCGGCAGGAGCGGTTCATCCTGATCGGTTTTCTGATAGGTCAGGAGAACCTGCTCGGATGACAGAATCAGGGACAGGAATCGTTGCAAATCCAGTTTCTTGAGTTCGGTGCGGGTAAGTAGCCCCAAATCGCCGCGAACCGAGTCGTTGAATACGAGGAAAGAGGAATCCGTGCCCGGATAGTGGCGGGAGTCCATGCCGGCGACGATCAAGCCGTCGAATCGGGCGAGATGGGCATGGTTGAGTTTGATCAAAGAAACCAAGTCTTGAGAGGATCTGTGTCGGAAGTTTTGTTGTTCCAGCGTCCAGCGCAACAAGGCATCCCACTGGGATTTCGGCAGCCGGGTCTTGCTTTGCGACAACTGGAAACACATGCGGTCCAGTTCCGACAAAACCTGCTTCCCGACTTCGTCACTGGTCAGGCAGGCTCGGCAGCCTAGAAGATCCAGGCTCTCCAGCAGGGCCCGCATATACTCTCCACCGGTCGACTCTCGCAGTGCCAGCAAGGGGCGGGCAGCTTGCTCGATCTGCTCCAGCATGTCCAGCCAGTCAGGTTCTCCATCTGCGGCCTGTCGATAGTTTTCCAGACCACTGTGAATATTGCAGCGATACAGAAGATGTTCGAAGTCTCCGATTCGGTCTGGTTCGCTGGAGGTTCCTTTCAGGCGCACGAATGGAGATTTAAGAATGTCCAGAAGCGCCAAGTAGTGGAATTCCTGGTTCAAGCATTCGAGCCACCGCTCGATCGTACTGGCTGCACTTGTGGTGGAGAGAGCCCAACCGGCATAGTCCTGGATCTGGATGCCAGCGCGTTCCAGCAAGGCGCGAACCCGGCGTGCCAATTTGCGATCCTCTGTGACCAGCCCGATATTCCGATGGCCTTCTTTTAGCCAGCGCCGGATCTGGATGTCGATCGCGCGGGCGTGAGGCTCCGCCTGTTCCGCAACAAAAGTGGCAAGCCGACCCTTCAGAGGATCTTCAGGACAATCTGCCTGGCAGGCTCGCGCACACTCCGCCATGGTGGATTCCTCTTGCGCAAAAGCCTCTTGGAGGACAGTGGCATAGGGAGAGGGCGAAGTGCTCTCGGTGTATAGCTCTGCATCCAGAGAAATGAGAGATTTGGATCGGGTGAGAATGGAAACCGGAATTTCCTGGTCGAGTCGCTCAAGTGCTTCGATTTCGGCTGCCGCTAGCCGGTCGTGGCCACAGACGTAGATGGCTTGCGTTTCCGGAGGGGGAGCCAGGTGTCGCAAAGCCTCGCGATAGTATTTTCCTGAACTGAGGAAGTTCCCTGAACCTTTACTCCAAGCAGTCCACAGCAGGTGGATGATACGGGCCTCGTTGCCTAATTGTTCAGGAGGTTCATCGGCAATATGGTAGGAATCCTGAAGCCGTGAGGTCAATTCTTCCTGATCCGATGGCAATGAGATTTCGTTGAGCCACAGCTGATCAAATAATTCCATCATTTCGCGGGCGAGCGACCAGGAGTCCGCTTGCTCTAGAGACCGCAAAGTCTCGCTTTTTTGCAGGGCGGCCACCAAGTCAAGCAGTTCAGACAAATGGTTTTCCGTGCCATCGAAGCGGCTGTGCTGCCGTGCCCATGCCGGGAAAGTCAGGATGGGAGGCAGAAGTAATCCCTGGTGGTCGGATCCGGTGTGATCAAGCAATGCCGATCGCAGGGCCCGGCCCGACGTAACATTCGGCACCAGGATTGCAAGGTGAGTCAGATCCGGCAGGGCTGCCGCGTGGTGTTCCAGTATGGTTTTGGCGCAATGCCCCCCAAGCGGCATATGCAGGGGGCAGGCAATCCGCCTCATTCAGAGTTCGAGCAGCGCTCTTTTCCCGGGCTTGCCACGCCACTCGTCTGCGTCGGGCGGGGGAGGTTTCTGGCGGCTGATTTCCGGCCATTCGCTTGCTAGGTCTGCATTAATCTGGAGGAACTCCAGCTGATTCTCGGGGATGTCTTTTTCTGGCACGATGGCATCGATCGGACATTCCGGCACACACAGAGCGCAGTCGATGCACTCTTCGGGGTCGATCACCAGAAAATTCGGACCTTCGTGGAAACATTCAACCGGGCAGACTTCCACACAATCAGTGTATTTACATTTGATGCAGTCTTCGAGGACGACGAATGTCATGGGTCAATCGAGGCTATACAGAGAAATCAGCGTGGCGCACAGTATATCGAATTGGCGGGGTGTGCCTTTGCTGTAAATATGGAGAAGTGGAGGTAGCGTCACTAATATGGTATTTTTGCAGATTCAATCCCCTCACCGGCTCGAATCGAATGCTTCGGGTGGTCCCCGACCATCTTCAACCTCAGGTCAACCTGACCCGTTGACTCAGCACTCGCCTAGCCTCCAAGTCGGACATGTCAGTCTCGACGCACCCATCTAAATCGCTTTCCACATCCTTCAAAACGCCCGCACTACGTTCACTCCTATGCTGGATGCAATAATCCTATTCTATGGTTCTCGCCTCCAAGCATCTTCCACTCAAGATTCCACCTCGAGTATCCCCCCCTTTCGTACAAGTCGATGACCTCGTTTCCAGCCTCACCGCACAACGCTTGTAGTTGGTCACTGACTTGATGCAACGCTGGCGCACTCAATCTACGGCGCCAAACCACTTCACCGCCCCGCAACTCAATCGCCCGATAGCGATAGATGTCTGAGACTCGCCCGAGCGTCGACAACAGGCCCGTCTCAAATCTTTGACAGAGTTCATGGACTCGTGGAAGATCCGGGTGCTGACCCGCAAACGAGACAAACATGCGTCGAGGCATCAAGAACTCGGCGGCAAATTTGTCGCAAAGTTGTTCAAGCTCTCGACTCGGGGGCGGCCGTCGCCCAGTCCTCTCAAAAAAGGCATGGCCGAGTTCATGCGCAAGTGTGAATCGGCGCCGAGTCTTGGTCAGGTTAGGTAGCAGAAACACGACCAGTCCATCACGCAGCTTTCGAAGTTCTCCCGGCACCAACATCGCGCCGTCTTGGCGAATATCCGTAACGTCGACTCGATGGGCCAATACCTCCAAGTCGGTCGGAGGTCCGTCCAAGCCATCCATCAAATCTTCAGCGATTTTCGCGATAGCCTGATCGATATCCTTCAGCCCAGAGATCTGCCTCACGCGTTGCGCTGCAGCAGTTTTCCAATAGTCTCGCCGCGCCATCTAGCCCGATCCAGAACCTAGGGCCTGCCGATGTTTCACCTCCCTAATGAGGTTTCTCCAGACCGTATCATCAGCCCTGATCCTCTGTGCTACAACTCTTCGATTGCGTTTCGATTGCTTTTCCTGCTCTTCCCTATAAAGTTTCACGGTTTCGCATCGCACTATTGGCTCTTCCGCTTCCAGCAACAGAATCGTCCGTCGTTCCAACATCCTAGAAGCCAGAATCCCACCCCATTCCGCCTCGGCAGCTAGGTTGTCCTCCCCATAGCACTCCCAGATCCGCTGCGCCTCGGCGAACGCAAGTTTCGCATCTTCGTCTCGACCCGTTCGCATCAACGCCTGTGCCTTTTGACGGTGAGCCCTAGCCACAATTTCTGATATCTGGTAGTCTTGTTCCGACGTCAGGTCGATCACCTCATCGAACGCTTCCAAGGCTTTCGTCTTCTCCCCCGTGGCCAAACAGATGTCCCCTTCCAGTATCCTGAGGTCTAGGTAGTCCTTTGAGTCGGGCTTGATTCGACTCATCGCTTCCATAGCGCAATCGTATGCCCTGCGAACATCCCCTGCACTGAGGTATGTCCTCCCCAACAAGCTGTAACAATCGCCAACCTCGGGATCGTCAGGTTCATAGAGATCGCCAAAGAGAGAAATGGCCTCGCGAAGACAATGCACACTTTCCTCGAAGAACACGCGCTTTACTTCCAAGCTGGGCTCCGCCTCAGCTCGCAATCGCTTAAGTCGTCCCAGACACTTCTTGCAAAATGCTAGGTTTTTGCGCGAACTTATTCCTTCGCTAACCCGCACGCTCTGTTGGGCTTCTTGTTCCGCCAACCCCAAGTCGCCCATCCTTTGGTAGGCCCATGACGTACCGCAAATCCTTGCTCTAGCTTGGCACTCCGCAGTCTTGTCGTCTAAGTCCATACCGCTGCAGCACTCAATGCAAGCCTTAGCAACGTCGAGAACTAGCCTCTTGTCGCCCAAGTACTTCATCGGTCGATCAAGAGTGTCAAACAGCTCGGGAGCCCATGGCCTCCTTAGCTCATTTGGGAGTTCCTTAAAGAGGTTAAACGCGTCTCGGCACGTAGATGCGTTTTCGCTGGTCGCATCGCTTCTAATCCGAGCGAGTGTCGCGTTCAACGATTTGATGACGCCTCTTGTGGCGTCTGAGAGTTCTGACTCTTCGCTCTTGAGCTTGCCTTCGATTGTGTCGACAGACTCGATATTCACAACCTCCCACGCACATTCCGCAACGACTTTGCATGCGTAGCGCTTCCAGGCATCGCTCCTCGCGTGACCAACGATGTCGCTTATGCAACGGAGAATGAGCAACGGCACCTCTTTTCTTTCGCAAGCCTTTGCTACGCCTGCTGACTCCATGTCGTTGGCCATAATGCGGCGGTCGACAAGTAGACGATGTTCCATGAAATCTTTTGACTTCACGAGGTGATCGGAGCTAGCAATTACACCGTCGACGACTATCGGTCGGATACGTTCCTCGTTTTCTTCAAGAGTCTCGTTTATCTTCTTGTCCCACTCTTCATCACCAGTCCATGAGTTACCGATTCCTTCCACTCGGGGCCGGGTGATGGATGTGACTCGTTCCTGCCATTCCTTAAAGTCGTCCATCGTCACGTTTGCGACAAAGTCCTTGACAGCGTTCATCAAGTAGGAGCTCGCCGTTGCTTCCTCTCTACCGGTAGCAGTCTCAGCACCGCGCGTCAGGTCGTGGACGTCCTTTGCGAGCACCACGTCGCCCAAAAAGATATCGTTCGTAGGCACTGCACCTGCAATACCGACGGCAAGAACTAGCCTTGGTTGCTGCTCAGCAATCAGTTCAAGTACCGCATCTTGTGCCGACACATTGCCCTCGCTAGCGGTTCTGGCAATTGCGACGGTGGCGTCTTGACCAGCCCTCGTCACCACCTGCAATACTCGGGTATCGCCGGGGACTCCCGAAACAGCGCGGTCGTGAGGATCCCGAAACCGCTGCAGAACGGCCTCATACTCCTCTCGGACAAATGTCACGATGAGATAGTCAACCATTGCCTGTGACCTCCACCTTCACCTTTATGGAGCCAGCAAACTCTCCCATACGACAAACATGCGTAGTAAGGAATTGATTCCTAATGTGATAACTGGCTTTCCGGTTTTCCATAAAATACAGGAAAAACAAAAGTATAAATGCAATAATGTGGTGGAGGTGGCGGGAATCGAACCCGCGTCCGGCAGTTCCTCCTCTTCGGCTCTACATGCTTAGCACCGTCTTTGTCTTACGGTCAACACCCGACGGACAGGGCCCGATGACCGCCAGCCTGCATGTTTGATTTAACCTTCCGGCTCCAGACAGACCGAACGGCGATCTTGTGTAGTCGACATCCAGACCGGGATCCACAAGCATCTCCCGGAAGGATGACTAGCCGAGATTAAGCAGCTAGTGCGTAGTTGTCGTCGTTGGCAACTAATTTTTTCGCAACTGTTTTTTACGAGGTCGTTGCCGCCTCGGCATGCGCCTTGGATTCAGTAACCGCCGTCGAAGCCAAGTCACCCCCAAGTCATCTGAGGTCATTATACGAGATAATAGGCATGGAGTTCGCTTGGCTGTCCGTACGAACCGATCCTCCGACCGTAATTTTCATGCCCGTTTGCTCTTATCCCGGCGGCAAGGCGCTGACCGATCATTCCCGGCACAGGCTCAATGTTCGCCTGAAAGCGCGGGGCAGTGGACAGGTTTCCAATGCACGTTTCCTGCATTTTGTGGACTGTGAGCGGGCTCTCGACCCAACTGAAGAGGACATCCTCGCAGGGCTTCTGGACTACGCGCCGGCCGCGGACGAACTGGCTTCAGGTCCCTCAGTCCTTGTTGTCCCGCGACTTGGCACGATCTCGCCATGGTCCAGCAAGGCCACTGAAATTGTCCGGAATTGCGGGTTGACCGCCATCCTGCGAGTGGAGCGAGGGATCGAATATTGCCTGCAGGGAACAGAGGATATTTCACCAGGTCAGGTCGCTCTTCTACACGACCGGATGACCGAATCAGTCTTGTCTGATGCAGGACAATGCGACGAGCTTTTCGCGCACCCGGAACCTACACCGCTTGAAAGGATTTCCTTGGCTTCCAACCCGGCTCAGGCCTTGCATGAGGCTAATCAAGCATACGGCCTGGCACTTTCCGAAACCGACATCGAATACCTGATTCAGGCCTATCAGAGGCTCAAGCGTGACCCTACGGATGCCGAATTGATGATGTTCGCCCAGGTTAATTCTGAGCACTGCCGGCACAAGATTTTTAATGCGCGCTGGATGATCGATGGAAAATCGATGTCGAAAAGCCTGTTCGAGATGATCCAGCATACGCATGCCATGTCACCGGATGGGACTCTGTCGGCCTACCGCGACAATGCCGCGGTGCTTGATCTCGGCCGCAGCCGCCGTTTCGCGGTTGATCCGGAGACTCGCGCGTGGGAGGCCGTCGACGACGACTACGGAATGATCATCAAAGTGGAGACGCACAACCACCCGACGGGCATTTCTCCATTCCCGGGTGCTGCGACGGGTAGCGGGGGAGAGATTCGCGATGAAACCGCCTGTGGTCGGGGAGGGCGTCCGAAAGCGGGCCTGTGCGGATTCACGGTATCGGATCTCAACCTCGATACATGGCCACGGCCTTGGGAGGATTTGTCCCGGGAGCATCCGCCCCGCATGGCTCGACCGCTGGACATCATGATCGAAGGCCCGATCGGGGCAGCCTCTTTCAATAACGAGTTCGGCCGACCATGCCTGACCGGGTACTTTCGCACCCTGGAAAGCGAGGCACATGCACCCACGGGGCGTAAGACATTCGGCTACCACAAACCGATCATGATCGCGGGAGGCGTTGGCAGCATCCGCAAGGACCATGTGCAAAAACAGTCAATTCCCGAAGGGGCCTTGATCGTGGTCTTGGGAGGACCGGCCATGCTGATTGGTTTGGGGGGCGGGGCCGCATCATCGCAACATACGGGAGCGGGAGACGAAGAACTGGATTACGCTTCGGTACAGCGCAGCAATCCTGAGATGCAGCGCCGCGCCCAAGAAGTCATCGAGCAGTGCACGGCATGGGGAACAGACAATCCGATTCTGGCTTTGCACGATGTGGGTGCCGGCGGGCTCTCCAATGCCATTCCGGAACTGATTGACGGAGAGCCGGGTGGCGCGGAATTGGATTTGCGCGAGATCCCATGTGCAGACAGAGGGATGTCACCACGGGAAATTTGGTGCAATGAGTCACAGGAACGCTATGTGCTCACGATCCGGCCGGAAGCGCTTGAGAGTTTTTCCGAATTGTGCTGCAGGGAACGATGCCCATTCGCGATAGTTGGGCAGGCAGCCGCTGACGGCCAATTGTGCTTGAGAGATCCACATTTCGGAGAAACTGCGGCAGACGTGTCCTTGACACTCTTGTTCGGGGAATCCTCCAAGATGGATATAGCCGTGCCTTCGGTCGATTGGCCGGATGTGCCGCTGGACCTGAAGGACGTTGAGACCCCGGAAGCGATAGAGCGTGTACTGACTTTGCCCTGCGTGGGCTCCAAGTCTTTCCTGATAACGATCGGGGATCGCTCGGTGGGGGGCTTGACGGTCCGGGATCAGATGGTTGGGCCTTGGCAGGTTCCGGTTGCGGACGCGGCAGTGACGGCTTGTGATTTCGAGGGGGTCAAGGGAGAAGCCATGGCGATGGGAGAGAGGCCGACCTTGGCCGTCCATCGCCCAGCGGCCTCCGCGCGCATGGCGGTGGCAGAGGCCCTCACTAATCTAGCCAGCGTGAAGGTGCTCGACCGGGCCCGGGTTCGCCTGTCTGCGAATTGGATGGCTGCAGGTTCCGAAGCAGAGGCACTTTACGGGCTGTATGAAGCGGTCGAGGCGGTTGGCATGGACTTGTGTCCCAAGCTTGGCATCGCAATCCCGGTTGGCAAGGATTCCTTATCCATGCAGGCAACCTGGGAAGAAAAGCAGGTGACTTCTCCGGTCTCGCTGGTTGTTTCGGCGTTTGCCCCGGTGGAGGATGTACGACGACATGTCACGCCGCAATTGCAAGACATGGCCGATTCATGCTTATTGCTGGTGTCCTTGAGTTCCAAACGACGCCTCGGCGGTTCGGCACTGGCACAAGTGTACGGTCAAACCGGCTCAGAAACTCCGGATGTGGACGACCCGTCGCTTTTGGCCGTTTTTTTCGATCAGATCCAAGTATTGCTAGGCGAAGAGGCGATTCTGGCCTACCACGATCGCTCAGATGGGGGGCTGCTGGCTTGCCTTTGTGAATGTGCCTTTGCTGGCCGCATGGGTTTGGAAATAGATTTTCCGGTCGAAGCGGATGAAGTATTGGACTACCTGTTTAACGAGGAGATTGGCGCAGTATTGCAGGTTCGGGGCACACAGGTGCTGGAAATCATGGGTCGGCTCAAGGAAGCCGGGCTCACATGCGAGTCGATCGGAGCCCCCGATACCGAGCCGATGCTTCGATTGCGATGCCAGGGTGAGGAAATCGGAGTTTGGCCATTACCTGAGCTTGAACAATTGTGGGGCAGGACCAGCTACGAGATCGCCCGTCGCCGGGATCATGAAAGATGTGCCCGAAATGAGCATGAAAACAGGAAGAAATGGGATACTCCGCCGCTTTTCTCCAAATTGTCCTATGAAATAGAGGAAAACCCCGCTGCCCCTTATATCCAAGCCGGCACAGCGCCCACCGTCGCGATTCTCAGGGAGCAGGGCGTCAACGGGCAGTTCGAGATGGCGGCCGCGTTCTCCCGGGCCGGTTTTGTCTGCAGGGACCTGCACATGAACGATCTCCAACAGAATCCGCATCTTCTGGACGATGTCTCGGGCTTGGCTGCCTGTGGCGGATTCTCGTACGGCGATGTTCTCGGAGCCGGTGGAGGTTGGGCAAAAAATGTCTTGTATCACAAAGACCTAAGGGAGATATTCGAGAAATTCTTCAAGCGTCCGGAAGTTTTCGCGCTGGGTGTCTGCAATGGGTGCCAATTGTTTTCTCAAATGAAAGATCTGATCCCGGGTGCGGGGCATTGGCCGCGTTTCGTGTCGAATCTCAGCGAGCAGTTCGAAGCCAGGCTGTGCGAAGTAGAGGTTCTGGAATCACCCTCTATCCTGCTTCAAGGCATGGTCGGCAGCCGCCTTCCGATCGTCGTCGCGCATGGGGAGGGGCGTATCGATCCACAATGCACCATAGCGGACTTGGAAGAAACAGCCTGCCTGCGATACATCAATGCAAATGGAAAGGCTGCCGCGGAGGATTACCCTGCCAACCCGAATGGTTCGGAAGGAGGCATAACTGCGCTGACTAGCACGGACGGGCGTTTCACCATCATGATGCCGCACCCGGAACGTGTTTTTCGCACCTTGCAGCATTCTTGGCACCCCTCGGAGTGGGGAGAAGAGGCTCCCTGGCTGCGTCTTTTCCAGAATGCACGGGCTTGGGTGGCCTAAAAAAGCTGATTAATTTCTCGAAGCGGCATCTTAGAATATCCGAATGCTATACTGAAAAAATAGGTTTGCTTCCTTCGTTCAGTGCTCAGGACTTTGCCTGCTCAAGGTAGGACAGAAGTTTGATTTCCTTAGGGAGTGCCATTGCTCCTTCAATGACGACATTGAGTTAATTTCTATCCCTCTTGATAGAGACATGAAGCACTACGGGAGAGACCCCAAGGAGGCTCTATGAGTCGACTGAAGAAAGCATCTGCGATTCTCGATGCAGCCAGGCGCTGGAAGCAGCAATGTTTGCTCGATGGCGCTTCACTGTTTGGTGAGGAAAAGCTCTGGACACGCGAAAATTTCGAGATGCTTAAGGAATTTTTCGTTGAGCGCCCCGAGGCAGGCAGCGGATCGTTTGAAGAGAAATTGAGAGTTCAACTCGAACCCGCACCTCCGGAAGCAAAACATCTGTGGGCAGAAATCGCATGGCTTTATTACCTAATCGTACATTCCGATTCTGTGGGACGCGTTACAAAACTTGACAGAATCAGGACAGTCTACGAGTGGTCGGGAACGACATTGCCTGAAAATCATTGGGCGCTGGGCGATGTTCTTGAAAAGGGAATAGTAAATCCGGGGACAGCCTACTTGGCGCATCAATGGCGTGAATTTCGCTTTATCGTTCTCCTGATGCTCAATTGGAGCTCCCTACCCAAAGAAGAGCGGGAATCGTTACTAAACGATCCTTGGGGTTTGGCTGAATGGATTGATGAACGAACGGAGGGTCAACGCCAATTTCGCCATGCAGTATTGTTCCTGTTGTTCCCCGATGAATTTGAGCCAATCATGTCACCTGGACATAAGAGGAAAATTGCCAAGGCTTTCAGCGACGGTACTAGCAAAGCTTCCGATTTCGACAGTGCGAATTTGATTAGCCTCGACAAAGCATTGTTAACGGTGCATACACAACTTCAAGGCGAACATCCTGAAGAAGAAATTCATTTTTACAAGGCTCCGTTTCGGGAGATTTGGAAAGGAGATTCGACGACGCCAGGTAATGATTCCTTGGAAAGAACTGACGATGAAGCGTGGTACCGAGATCGTATTGGCACGGTTAATACTTGGGTTATTGCACCAGGCGAAGGTGCCCGCTTGTGGGGCGAATTTCTCAAACTCGGTATCGCTGCAATTGCTTGGGATGACCTTGGAGATCTCAGCGAATATGAATCCCGGGATGCTATCCACGACGCGTTAATCGAGAGCGGTGCTGGGGAAAATCCCTCAAATCATTCGCTCACGCTGTGGGAGTTCGTGCATGAAATGAAGATTGGAGACGTTGTTCTCGCAAAAAAAGGCCGCCGTGCTATTCTCGGCTGGGGAAAAGTGACTGGCGAATATGAACACGACTCTGAACGGGCAGAGTACCGAAACTTCCGGACTATCGAGTGGCATCCGTGTCCTGAACCAATTACTCTCAAGGCGCAGATTGCCACTAAGACGTTGACACGCTTTACACGGTATATAAGTACATTGCGAGATATATTCGAATTAATTGATGCGGATGCAGTACCTCTGGCAAAGGGGTCCGATGGAACCGAAAATCAATCGTATGATGTCGACACTGCACTCAATGACCTGTTCTTGAAAGAAACTCAGTTCCACCGAATTCTTGACTCTATCGCACTTCGAAAGAACCTCATTCTTCAGGGACCACCGGGTGTCGGTAAGACATACATTGCACGAAGAATTGCTTGGTGCCTTATGAAACGCAAAGATCCTCAGTCCATAGAAATGGTTCAGTTTCATCAGTCCTATGCCTACGAAGATTTCGTGCAAGGTTGGCGGCCGACAGAGACTGGTGGTTTCAAATTGTGCAATGGCGTGTTTTACGAATTCTGCAAGCGCGCAGAGAAACGCCCCAAAGAGCCATACGTTTTCATCATTGACGAAATTAACCGTGGGAATTTATCTAAAATCTTGGGTGAACTTCTGATGCTCATCGAAGCAGATAAGCGCGGTCCGGGGCATGCGATTTCACTAGCCTATAACGTGTCAGGTGATCCCTTTAGCGTCCCTGACAATGTATACCTTCTCGGCTTGATGAATACAGCAGACCGTTCTCTAGCCATGGTTGATTATGCGTTGCGCCGCCGGTTTGCATTCGAGAAGATTGAGCCTGCGTATCGTAAGGGAAAATTTCGTGATTACCTACTGGAAGCGGGCATCGAGCATGAGCTTGTAGATAGGATTGATAAGAATCTCTTTGATCTTAATCAGCATATTCACGACGACAAGGATCTTGGTCCGGGCTTCCAGATTGGACACAGTTATTTCGTGCCTGAGGAGGAGGCGGAAGCGGATGAAGGGTGGTACCAGAATATCATCGATACACAAATAGAACCCTTGCTGAATGAGTATTGGTTTGACCGTCCTGAACAGGTAAAAGAGCTAGTTTTGAAACTAAAAAATGAGTAGCAAGGAAATCCCTATTGCCAACATTTACTACCTCCTTTGCTACGCTTGGAGCCACTTCGAAGAAAGGGATGTAGTACGGTTAGACGAACTGGAAAAATTGGAGAGCGTTCATGATCTCCTCGGCAAGGTTCTAGCAGAAGGAGTATTCTCGTTGATCCGAAAGGGTATTGATCGCGATTATCGGGATGTGCACGAGAATCTTGCTGGTATCCGAGGAAAGATTGCCGTAAATGAAACAGTAAAAAAAGCTCTGCGCGCCCGTAGTCAAGTAGCATGCATTTATGAGGAACTGTCGCACGATGTACTACATAATCAGCTCCTACGTTCTACGTTAAAATCGCTAATACGCCTTCCGGGCTTGTGTAACGATGTGCGGGCAGACGTCCGAAAGGCTTACACAAATCTTTCGGGAGTAACTGTCGTTAATTTAAATCGTCAATTATTCCAACGGGTCCATCTCGACCGTAATCGCCAATACTATCGGTTCTTGCTGTCCGTGTGTCGACTTATATATGAACAATTGTTGGTCGACGAGAAATCTGGAGAGGCGCGATTCACTGACTTTAGTGAAGAACGGATGGAAAAATTGTACGAAGACTTTATCATCGGCTTCTTCTGCCGTGAGCAAAGTCGCTACCGGATTAACCATCGCGGACGCAAAATTGATTGGGCCGATGAGGGCACACATGATAATCATCGATCCAAGCTCCCTAAAATGGAAGCAGACGTCATCCTCGAAGCACCGAATCGACGCATCATCATGGACGCCAAATACTACAAGGAAACTCTCGGGGGACGCTTTGGAGGAAAACTCCACTCGAACAATCTCTACCAGCTTCTAGCCTATGTAAGAAATCGAGAGATTACCGCAGGGCCAGGCGCTAAACATGAAGGAATATTGCTCTACCCAACGGTCAATGAATCAGTGGCGGTCGATGTCTGCCTAGAAGGCTACTCAATCTATGCCCGAAGTATTAATCTTGCCCAGAACTGGCGCAACATTCACCAAGATATGTTGGCCTTGATCGAATAATAGTTAGCATCTAACCAGTACTATGTGTTGTCATGAACGATCTTTCACTCTGGGACCAGTCCCTTCACATGATTGACTCTGGAAGAGCCTGATACTGTATACTTTTTTGCCCAACCATTCCTAGACACGGCAAGTGGGTCAAATCATCCAAATCGAGGCGCCTGCGCGCCTGCATCTCGGTTTTCTGGACCTTCATGGCGGTCTTGGCCGACGTTTCGGCGGAATCGGCGTTAGCCTGAAGGAGATCAGCACCCGTCTTTATTGCTCCCGCAGCACGGAATTCTCCGCCAAGGGGCCCGATTCGGAACGCGCACTCAAATACGCCCAGCGCCTGTTGGGCATGATGGGGCAGGACGGCGCAGTCAGCATCGAAGTCCACCAAGCGATTCCGCCACATGCGGGATTGGGGTCCGGCACGCAATTGGCCTTAGCCGTTGGCACTGCTGTTAGCCATTTGTATAAGTTGAATCTGAATCCTTATGAAATTGCAGAGAAACTTGCCCGGGGCGGACGTTCCGGGATTGGCATTGGTGCATTCGAACAAGGAGGCTTCCTGGTCGACGGCGGGCGGGGAAGCGATGGTTCGCTTGCCCCGATCATTGCGCGGCACTTGTTTCCCGAACATTGGCGGATTTTGCTGCTGATGGCGCGCAGCAGCCAAGAGGGTCTTTCAGGAGAAGCAGAACGTCAGGCTTTTGGCGATTTGCCTGAATTTCCCGCTTCGGATGCGGCACATTTGTGTCGCTTAACCTTGATGCGCACCGTGCCGTCCCTGCTTGAATCCAATCTGGAAGGGTTTGCCAAGGGAATCGGCGAGTTGCAGGACAAGATTGGAGACTATTTCGCGCCAGCTCAAGGCGGACGCTTTTTCCACGTAAAAATCACTCGCCTCCTGAAACAGGCCAAACAACTCGGTTTTCAGGGCGTTGGGCAAAGTTCCTGGGGACCGACCGGATTTATCCTGGCTGACAGCGAAACCCAAGCTCATGCACTGGCGAAGAAGCTTCAACCTGTCGACCCGGATCTGGATCTCCGGATTGTCGAGGCTTCCAACCACGGGCACCAACTGACTGTTGTCGGCGGAATGGAAGGGGAAGAATCTCGTCGCCAGGAGAAAAAAACCAATACAAGAACTTGAAAAAGGAAAATCATGGAAAAGAAATACCTTTTACATATGCTGACTTCGGCGAAAAACCTGAGTCCGTTTGACGCCAACATGGCATACGATGCGGGCTGGGACGCCTGCATTCCATACATCCAGGTAGAAAGCGACGAAGTCAAGGGCCTCGTCGAAGACGCGATATTTTCGCGGGGGCCGAGCGGCGTCAAGCGCACCGGCCTGTTCATTGGCGGACGCGATATGCATCAGGCAATGGAAATGCTGGAGACGTGCCAGAAATCCATGGTGCCGCCATTCGTGGTCTCGGCATTTGCCGATCCCAGCGGAGCCTTCACAACTGCAGCCGCAATGGTGGCGAAAGTCGAGAAAGCATTGAACGACGGGCATGGAGAGGGACTTTCGGGCCAGCGCATCGTGGCACTTGGCGGGACCGGTCCAGTCGGGTCGGCAGCGGCGGTCATCGCCGCAAACGCGGGAGCCCGGGTCACCATCTTGGGGCGCAAAAAAGAGAAAAGCGACCATGCGGCCGAATTGTGCAACCAGAAATACGGCGCGGACCCGGCCGTTGACGGGGAAGCCAACGATCAACTCGACCAGCTGCTTGGTGAAACCGATGTCGTATTCGCCTCGGCAGCAGCGGGGATCCAGTTGGTTTCGAAAGAACAAATGGCCAATGCGCCCAGGTTGAAAGTGGCGGCCGATGTCAATGCGGTCCCGCCATCCGGCATCCATGGCCTCGGGGTAATGGATGACGGGAGCCCGATCGAGGATTCCCAGAGCGGAGCGGTCGGCATCGGTGCACTTGCCATCGGAAATGTGAAGTACCAGACCCAGCATAGGCTGCTCCAGCAGATGCGCGAGACGGAAGAGCCGGTCTATTTCCATTTCGAACACGCTTTCGAAGTGGCGCGCCAGTGTGCTTCGGAATAGCAGGAGACTGTTCCTGCTGTCCGCTTCAGCGCGGGCACATGCCCAAGCGGCTATGCGCTGCCAGCGGCCAGTCGTGGCGATTGACGGGTTTCTCGATGCAGACCTGAACGCCGATGAAATGATCCGGGCGAATCTGGAAGATGACCAGTTCTCCTTGGAAATACTGGAAATTGTGTGCCAACGAAGCCAGCCAGGCGACCTGTTGGCCTATGGCTCCGGTTTTGAATCGCATCCGGAATTGCTGGATCGTTTGCAGTCCTGCGCCCGGGTTCTAGGCAATTCACCCGACACCGTTCGCCTGTGCGCCGATCCTGTGCAGCTATCGAACCGCCTAGAAAAACTTGGAATCTCTGGACCGGAAACCAGATCTCAGCGGCCAAGTGCTCTAGAAGGTTGGCTCGTCAAGCAAAAAGGCCAAGCAGGAGGATGCCATGTGCAGCCGGCTTCGCGGTTCCAAGACACTTCGAATTCTTTCTGCTGGCAGCGCCAATGCACGGGCAAGCCGTATTCTGCGCTTTTCCTCGCAGCTGGAGGAGCCGCCCATGTCGTCGGAATCAGCCAGTTGTTGCCTTCGGGAAGAACGGATGCGCCCTACGCTTGGAGTGGCGCGATCGGCCCGATTAGGGCTTTGCCGGAGGTTTTCGAACAAGTACAATGGGCGGCACAGACCTTAGCGAGTGATTTAGATCTTCTTGGCCTCTGCGGCATCGATTTCATAGTTGATTCTAAAAAGGAAGTGCAACTCGTGGATTTGAATCCAAGATTAGTGGCTACTTGCGAGCTTTACACGGATCGTTTTGCTTCCGATTACATGAGCGCACACATCGAAACCTGCCTCACCGGAAACCCGGACGGACACCTGGTTCCTGCCTCAGAACGAGGAGAGGGCGTACGAGGGATGCAAGTCGTCTATGCCCCATGTCCAATTGCTGGCATGACAAATTGGAAGTGGCCGGACGGGGCAGCCGATCTGCCGGATGCCAAGACGAGTATCGATGCCGGACAGCCCCTGTGCACCGTGCGAGGCCATTACCGCGATGCGGACGAGGCTCGTACCAGCCTACAGGATCTCAGTCATCAGGTTTTGGCGTGTCTGCAACCCGATGCCATTCACCCGTTTTCCCCTGGAAGCCCTGCACATGAAGTTGCCCATTAGCATCAACCGCCAGGTTGAACCCCTCGTTCGATCCCTTTCCGAGCAAGCGTGGAGCCTGCGCATCGTGGAATCTCCAACGGAAGAAGGGATCTGGGTGGTGGATGCCGGCATCAATGCAATCGGCGGGATTGAGGCAGGACGCCAAATCGCAGAGATCTGCATGGGGGGTCTGGGGCAGGCCACGCTGACTTACGGCGGATCAGGGGATTGGCCGCTGACCATACACGTCCACACGCAACACCCAGTCCTGGCCTGTCTGGCGAGCCAATACGCGGGATGGTCGCTGAGCGATGAGGAAAGCGGTTTTTACGCCTTAGGATCTGGCCCGGCCCGCAGCATGGCGCAGAAGGAAGAACTGTTCGAGAAAATCGGCTACAAGGATTCCTACATCTACACGGCGCTGATACTGGAGGTCGACAAGATTCCACCGCGGGCGGTGCTCGAGAAAATCTGTCAGGACTGCGGAGTCGAGCCGTTCAACCTGACTTTAATCCTGACGCCGACCACAAGTCTCGCAGGGACGGTGCAGGTGGTCGGCCGGGTCCTTGAGGTTGGATTGCACAAAGCGCACGAATTGGGTTTCGACTTGAGCTGCGTGGTGGACGGCATCGGCAGCGCCCCGATCCCGCCACTCGACAGTTCCGATATGGTGAAGATGATGGGTCGCACGAACGATGCGATCCTGTTCGGTGGACAGATCAAACTGTTCGTCCAGTCTACTGACGAGGAAGCGGAAAGGCTCGCGACCGAACTGCCGAGCAGCACATCCCGCGATTACGGCAAACCATTCGCCGATGTGTTCAAGGAACACGATTACGATTTCTTCCAGGTCGATCCGATGCTGTTCAGCCCGGCTCGGGTTTTAGTCAATAACATTCGGACCGGCCGCTCCTTCGCTGCTGGCGCGGTCAATCACGAATTGCTGGAGCAATCCTTTAGGGAATGATCGAGCACGGGCGCTACGCCATCGTGACCGATCAACCTGGCTGGCACGGCCGCCAGCTCCGTGAGGCTTTGGAGGCGAAAGGGCTGGAAAGTGATTTTGTTCGCTTGCAGGAATGCTGCCTGGAAGTACAAAACGGCGCACCGAAAATCGGAATACCCGGCTTTGAAGACCAGTTACCGTCGGGAGTATTCATCCGTGAGGTGCCCGGAGGAAGCCTAGAAGAAGTCATCTTCTATTTGGACATTCTGCATGCCTTGGAAGCTTCGGGCGTCAAGGTCTACAATGACGCCGGCGCGATCGAACGCAGTGTCGACAAGGTTCGCGCAAGTTTCCTGTTCGCACTTCACAACATCCCAACGCCTCGAACTTTCGCGGTACGGGATGTTCGGCAGATGCGTGAGTTCCTGGACAATTGGTTCGAAGCTCACCAACACGTGGTGGCGAAACCCATCTTCGGCTCGCAGGGCAAAGGGCTGAAGCGCCTGTCACGGGACGACCCGCACCCCGACTACGACCTGTCCCATGGAATCTACTACTTGCAGGAATATATTGAGCCGGTTTCAGCCCGCAGTTGTGATTGGCGGATTTTGGTCATTGATGGCCAGGCTACCGCGGCCATGCGAAGAGAAGGCGAAGACTGGATCAGCAACATCGCTAACGGAGGGCAGGGCCACCCGGCTTCGCTGGAGCCAGAACTGGCCCAATTGGCAGAACGTGCAGTGATGGCAGTGGGAATGCCGTATGCAGGAGTGGACTTGATGCGCGATCGACAAGGAGTCGCTTGGGTCACCGAAGTCAACAGCATCCCGGCATGGCGAGGACTGCAGCAGGTCCATCCGGAAAACATATCAGATCTTTTGATCGAAGGGTTCCTGAAGCATTGTCACGGAGGATCTACGCCTTCCTGAACAGGTATTCCGATGGCCAAGTACCTGCGTGCCTATTACGATCCCCCTTGGCGTTTCGCCTCGCGGCAATTCTTGTATGCCTGCCTGCTGGATCTGCAGGCGCTGAAACCGGGCAATGTCGGACTGCATGGAGAAGGCCACGGGAAAACATGCCAGGACTTCCGGCGGAGTGCTCAGGCGGCAGCTGAATTGATTACACGGCCGGACTGGAGCTTGGGTCGGCAAATACGCGAGGCGGCCCGGGCCAGTTGGGGCGTGGCAGGCTGCAACACCAACCTCGGAGTCCTGCTGCTGACAGCACCACTGGTTTCCGCCTATTACCGGGAGGATCCTACGAGTCTGGAGCAGCGCGTGGAGGCGGTCCTGGCGGAAACCACGGCCAATGACGCGCGAGATGTATACCGCGCCATTCAACTGATGCAGCCGGCAGGCCTGGGGCGGTCACCGCAAGCCGATATCCGCGAGCGGCCGAAGATCGCTCTGCGGGAGGCCATGGCGCTGGCTGCCGAACGAGACCAGATCGCGGCACAGTACCGAGACGGGTTTCCGATTGTCTTTACCGAAGCCCGACCGCAGTGGGAATCACTCTGCCTCCAGTGGGGTGATGCGCGGTGGGCGATGGTCGGCGTATTCCTGACTCTTCTCGGACGCTATCCGGATTCTCACATTGCTCGCGTGCACGGTGAAGAGGCAGCAAAGTCAGTTAGTGGTAAGATTAAAAAGTTAGCCGATGAATTTTGCGGGGCTGATGCCCCAGATATTCTTCGGCCTAAGCTCCTGGAACTGGATGCTTCTTGGAAGAGCGCCGGTCTCAGCCCGGGAACCACGGCGGACTTGACCCTAGCGGGGGTTCTGGCCGCCCGGCTCGACGGGTGGAGCGACGACAGGGACACGGATGTCCTGTCACAGGGAGATGATTCCCGAAACCCATCGGGTGCGTCTGCGTGATTTGACGGATCCGTTGTTTGCAAACAAAAACAAAAACTGGAGTAAATCAACAATGGCAATCGATAAAGTTCTCGTTGGAGAGGCCTTGGTCAATGATAATGACCCTTCCGGGACAATGGCAGAAATCGCTCACATCGATCTTCTCATTGGCCCGCGCGGCTCTGCCGTGGAAACGGCTTTCTGCAACGGTCTGGTCAACAACAAGGACGGGTTCACGACACTACTCGCTGTAGTGGCACCGAACCTGCCGTGTAAGCCGGACACCATGATGTACAACAAGGTCACGATCAAGGGCGCCAAACAAGCCGTCCAGATGTTCGGACCCGCCCAGAAGGCTGTCGCCATGGCTGTTGCGGATTCAGTTGAGGCCGGGGTTCTTCCGAAAGATGAAAGTGGCAACCTGTATGTCTGTGTTGGCGTGTTCATCCACTGGGAGGCCGACAGCGATGCGGCGATCTACGAAAACAACTATAAGGCTACTAAGCAGGCTATCGCCAACGCCGTGAGCGGAGTTCCCACTGTGGACGACATGCTTTCCCAAAAGGACAGCACGGACCATCCGTTCCAAGGCTTCTAATCAGGCATCGTGCTCGAAAAAAGCGCCGCTTTATGCGGCGCTTTTTTTATGTCGCAGTTACAATGTCTGCTCCGGGAAAACCTTGAGGAAAAGCCTTGCTGGAACCCAGAAAGCATAAAGATGGACGCACGCGTAATTACCGAACCTTTAGAGCCTTGGAAAGAGATTGAAGAGTTCTTATCGGCTCATGCGGAATTGCGCAGGAAGTGTGGCGCAATGGTGGTGTTCGTGGGCACGATGCGGTCACAGAACGAAGGGGAGACTGTACAGTCCATGCGCCTTGAACACTACCCGGAAATGACTCAGGCCCATTTGGAAGAGATCGCGCGTCAGGCGCGAGACAAGTTTGGGCTTTCAGCCGTCCTTCTGCGGCATCGTGTCGGAGAAATCCACCCGGGTGACGACATCGTCCTAGTCGCAGTCTGGGCGGAGCACCGGAAGGCCGCGTACGAGGGCAACCGGTTTCTCATGGAGGACTTGAAATCCACTGCGCCTTTCTGGAAGGAAGAAACCCTCGCAGGGGGCGAGCGGCGATGGGTGGAGGAGAACACTCCGGGCTGAGTCTGCTTAGGTGATTCCGCTAAACGGAATCACTTCCACGATGGCGCCTTCTTCAACTCGGCCTTGTTCCAACGGCAGCACGATAAAGCAGTTTGCCTGACTCATCGAAGTCAGGATACCGGAACCCTGTGCTCCAGTGCAGGAAACCGTATGGCTGCCATCTTCCATCTGTTGGAGAATCCCCCGCTGGTATTCCACACGCCCTTGCCGCTTGCGTAGCGAAGACGTAACCGGAACGCGCAAAGCCAATGGTGGCTGCTCAGTGGCACCCGCCATGCGGAGCAGGGCAGGGCGCACGAACTGGTAAAAGGTCACCATCACTGAGACTGGATTTCCAGGCAAACCGAAGAATTTCGCCGCCCCAATCCGGCCAAACGCCAAGGGGCGCCCAGGCTTAATGGCGACTTTCCAGAAATTCACGTCGCCCAAATCGCTCAGCACTTCTTTCACGTAGTCGGCCTCTCCGACCGAGACTCCGCCAGATGTGATGACCATATCAGCCTGCTCAGAAGCGTTATGAAACGCTTGGGCCACCTCGGCACGATCATCACGCACCACACCCAGATCCAAGGGCTCCACATGAAGATGCCGCAGCATCGCCGACAGGGTGTAGCGGTTGCTGTTGTAGATTTGGCCGTCCTCCAAGGGTTCGCCAACTTCCCGAAGTTCATCCCCGGTCGAGAAGAAAGCGACCCGAATGCGACGCCGTACGGGAACATCGGTAATGCCGACTGAGGCGAGCAGGCCCAGGTCCGCAGGCCCGAGCAGATGTCCGGGTTCCAATATCACGCTTCCTGCGGCAATGTCTTCGCCTGCGGCCCGGACGTTCTGCCCGGGTTTCTCTCCGGGCGAGATTTCGATTTCCGTGTCGTTAACCGCCTGAACTTGCTCCTGGATGACAACGGTGTCCGCCGCACCCGGCATGACCCCCCCGGTCATGATGCGAACACATTCTCCAGGGCCTACTGAACCGTCGTGGGGATGACCTGCGAACGACGACCCGATTAAAGTGAAAGTTTTAGATTCTTGGGTCGGCAAGTCCTGCCCTCGAACGGCATAGCCGTCCATCGCCGAGTTTGTGTGACCGGGCACGTCGATCTCCGAGCGTAATTCGACAGCCAGCACGCGATCCAGCGCCTCCATGGTCGGAACCGCTTCTGTTTCCGTTATGGGCTGGACGACAGACTGAATGTGCTCAGTGGCCTGATTTGGCGTAATCGACTCCGGATCAAAATCATCCATACAGCTGAAAGAGGTTTTGGCATTCATCGACGCGCCCTCCTCAGAAGGACGTTGACGGCCCCGGTGTTGCCGGGAACACTGTGAAAGCCGAGAACCTCCGGATGCTGGCGCAATGCGACGTTGACCAATCCCTTCAGACGTGAGCCCCGATTCTCAGAGCGATGTCCTTTGCCGTGGATCAGGCATACGGAACGGCGATTTGCCTCTTGTGCGCGAGCGATGGCGGCCACGATGGTCGTGCAAGCTTCTCGCGCATCTTGGCCATGCAGGTCTATTTCCTCAGGAGAAGGGGATAACCGGCCCCTGCGCAAATTCTGGTAATCCTTGTCCAGCAACCCAGGACGGCGCCAATTCAGGATCTCCCGTCCATCCATGGGTTTTGCCTGGGGAACTTCGATCGGACGTTCTCGTGCTGTCTGCGGTGCCGCAGAAAGTCGGGGCTCAGGCGTCGAGAGAGCGCGATCAGAACGGGAACGGCGCCCGAGGGGGGCAACGCCCATCATGGCCCGTTCAAACGCCTCAAGGTCTTCGTTGCGGGCTTTATCCATAGTGCGAGACAAAGGAAAACGACTGGTTTCCAAGTATATCCGAATCATTTTCACACGAGGCCGTTCTGTATGGAAGGTAAGAGCAGATCCATTCTTCCAAGTTTGTGGGCGCGAAGTTAAAATAGGCTGAACAGGCCGGGTTCCGGCGATTCTGTACATACCATGCGCCTACTGCTGAGCAACGATGACGGGTACCAGGCTCCCGGCCTTGAGTGCTTGGCCGAACACTTGGGCACATTGGCCGAATTGACGGTGATCGCGCCCTCCCGCGACCGTAGCGGCGCAAGCAACTCCCTGACACTTGACCGTGACCTGCACGTGTGCACGGCCCCCAACGGATTCCATTACGTGGAAGAGGGCACGCCAACCGATTGCGTGCACCTTGGCATCACCGGGCTGATGAAGCCGGAGCCGGACATGGTCGTATCCGGCATCAACAATGGAGCCAATCTGGGGGACGACGTGCTTTATTCGGGCACGGTCGCCGCTGCCATGGAGGGGCGAACACTAGGGCTCCCGGCGATTGCACTCTCAATAACATCCCGTACCCCGAAGCACTATGAAACGGCCGCGCATATTGCCCGCTCCCTGGTTTACCGCCTGTTGGAGCGGGAGCTTCCTCCAGAAATTATTCTCAACATCAACGTTCCAGATCTGCCACTGGAAGACCTGCGCGGCTTGCGCATGACCCGATTGGGCCATCGGCACCGCGCGGAGCCTGCGATTCGGCAAGAGGATGAAGATGACCGTTCGGTCTGGCGCGTCGGGCCACCGGGGCCGGACAAGGATGGCGGAGAAGGCACCGACTTTCATGCGGTGCGCGAGGGATTCGCTTCCGTCACCCCGATGCAGGTGGATTTGACTCGGCACCGCGATTTCGACAACCTGTCGAAATGGCTGCAGCAGATTGCTTTGTGAAAGCGCATACAAACGAAGGAACCGGCATGACCGCCGCTCGGCACCAAGCGGCCCTGGTCGAGCGTTTGCGCGAGAAGGGGATTGGGAACAAGGCGGTCCTGCAAGCCATTCTGGAGACTCCCCGGCACCGCTTCGTGAGCGACGCGGTTGCCCGTCACGCCTATCGCGACGACGCCTTGCCCATCGGCTACGATCAAACCATTTCCCAACCGTACGTGGTGGCCTTCATGACACAGGCCCTGCTGGAAGCGGGATCTCCCCGGATCGTGCTCGAGATCGGGACCGGATCCGGCTATCAATCCGCAGTTCTGGCCAAACTGGTGAAACGGGTCTACAGCATCGAACGCATTCCCCAGCTGCATCGACAGTCGAGTCAACGGCTTCGCGAACTCGGCATCCACAACGTTTCCACTCGCTTGGGCGATGGAAGCCAGGGGTGGCCCGAACGTGCGCCTTACGAGGTTGCCCATCGGCTACGATCAAACCATTTCCCAACCGTACGTGGTGGCCTTCATGACACAGGCCCTGCTGGAAGCGGGATCTCCCCGGATCGTGCTCGAGATCGGGACCGGATCCGGCTATCAATCCGCAGTTCTGGCCAAACTGGTGAAACGGGTCTACAGCATCGAACGCATTCCCCAGCTGCATCGACAGTCGAGTCAACGGCTTCGCGAACTCGGCATCCACAACGTTTCCACTCGCTTGGGCGATGGAAGCCAGGGGTGGCCCGAACGTGCGCCTTACGAGG
>MRSX01000007.1 GCA_002631715.1 Candidatus Porisulfidus sp. TsSOB | reverse complement strand
GCCGATGCCGGCTGAGGCGATTCCAGCATTTCAAGACAATTATCTGTGGCTGCTGTCCAGTCGCGGGAAGGGCGTGGTCGTGGATCCGGGGGATGCCGGGCCCGTGATGGAAGCCCTTGAATCCCGGCAGCTGGAACTGTCCACGATCCTGATTACCCATCACCACGCGGATCACATTGGTGGCGTGGCCGAGTTGCGGTCGGCCTGGCCGAATGTTCAGATTTTCGGGCCCGAGGATCCGAGGATTCCGGCCGACTTCCGGGTCTCAGAAGGAATGACGGTGAGCCTTGAGGCGCTGGGGCTCGGCACGTTCGAGGTTCTGGAGGTGCCGGGGCACACACGCAGCCACATTGCCTACTACGGCGGTGGCGATCTGTACTGCGGCGATACGGTGTTCGTGTGCGGCTGCGGGCGCCTGTTCGAGGGGACTCCGGAGCAGATGCACTCCTCCTTGTCCAAGATCCGCCGCTTGCCGGAAGAGACCCAGGTGTATTGCGCGCATGAATACACGCTGGACAACGTGGAGTTCGCCCTCTGGGTCGAGCCCGACAATGAAGACCTGAAATCCTACCAGGCGGAAGCCATGACGATGCGGGAGGCGGGAACGCCTACGGTGCCTTCTACCCTTGGCCTGGAAAAGAAATGCAACCCGTTCCTACGCTTCGATGCGCCTGCGGTGGTGGCGGCGGCGCAACGCCGCATGGGGCGGAAGGATTTGGCGGAATACGAAGTGTTCGGAGAGATCCGCCGCTGGAAAGATACGGAGTTCGACTGAACCGGAGGCGGTCGCTCAGGATCGCTGGCGTATTTTCTCCCAAGTGTCGCGCAGGCTCACCGTACGGTTGAATATCAACCGGTCCGGCGCAGATTCCGTGTCTTGGCAAAAATATCCCTGCCTCTCGAACTGGATGCGGGCCCGCGTCGGCAGGCGGCGAATCTCCGGTTCGACCCGGCACTCCTGCATGTCGATGCGGGAATCCTCGTTGAGTGTAGTGATCAGGTCGGGTTCAGCAGCCGGATCCGGCACCTTGAACAGGCGATCGTAAAGACGAACCTCGGCAGGGACGGCTTGTTCGGCCGACACCCAGTGCAGGGTCCCGCGCACCTTGCGTCCGTCCGGCGCGTCCCCGCCGCGCGTCTCCGGATCGTAGGTGCAGTGCAGGGCGACGATGTCGCCGGCGGCATTCCGCTCTACTTCCTGGCAGGTAATGAAATAGGCGTAGCGCAGGCGGACTTCCCGGCCCGGTGCGAGGCGGAAGAATTTCTTCGGCGGATCCTCCATGAAGTCGGATCGCTCGATGTACAGCTCGCGGCTGAATGGCACTTGGCGGGCACCCATGGAGGGATCGTTCGGGTGGTTCGGAGCCTCCAGCATTTCGGTCTGGCCCTCGGGATAGTTGGTCAAGACGACCCGGATCGGATCCAGGACCGCCATCAGGCGGGGTGCCTGGGCATTCAGGACATCCCGGATGCTGTCTTCCAGCACGCCCATGGAAATGCGGCTGTCTTTCTTGGTGACACCGATGGCGTGGCAGAAATTCCGGATTGATTCGGGGGTATAACCCCGGCGGCGGAGGCTGCGCAGGGTCGGCAGTCGCGGGTCGTCCCAGCCGTCCACATGTCCATCCTGGACCAGGCGCTGCAGCAGGCGCTTGCTGACCACGGTGTACTCCAGCGACAGGCGGGAGAATTCGATCTGCTGCGGATGGCAGGGCACGTCCAGATGGTCGAGGATCCAGTCGTAAAGCAGGCGGTGATCCTCGAATTCAAGCGTACACAGGGAATGGGTGATACCTTCCAGCGAATCGGACAGGCAGTGGGTGAAGTCGTACATGGGATAGATCGACCAGGCATTGCCGGTGCGATGGTGTTGCTGGCGGCGGATGCGGTACAACACCGGATCGCGCATGTTGATGTTATCGGCATCCATGCTGATGCGCGCGCGCAATACGTGCGATCCCTCGGGGAACTTGCCGGCCCGCATGCGGGCGAACAGGTCCAGGTTCTCCTCGATGCTGCGGTTGCGGTACGGGCTGTCGGTGCCCGGTTCGGTCAGCGTGCCCCGGGTCTCCCGGATGGTCTCGCTGTCCTGGCTGTCGACATAGGCGTGCCCGTTACGGATCAGGTCGACCGCGTAGCCGTGCAGCTGGTCGAAATAGTCCGAGGCATGGCACAGGTTGCGCCATTCATAGCCCAGCCAACGCACGTCTTCTTCAATCGCGTGGGCGTATTCGGCCTCTTCCTTTTCGGGGTTGGTGTCGTCGAAGCGCAGGTTGCAGTGGCCGCCGAAGGATTCCGCCATGTCGAAGTTCAGGCAGATGGACTTGGCGTGGCCGATATGCAGGTATCCGTTCGGTTCGGGGGGGAACCGGGTCACAACTCGCGAACATTTGCCGGAGCCCAGGTCTTCTTCGATGATCCGCCGGATGAAGTGGGTTTTCGGCGGAGATTCCGGCTCGGGCATTGAATAAAAAGGTTGAAAACGACTATTTTAACTGCATGGAACCTAGTTCGGAAGAAACTTGGTTGACGCTTATCTTCGGCTGGCCGAAAGTCGCCCGTATGGATTTGGTCGGTGAGCCAGCAGGTGCCGGCAGTCAAGTCTCCTGTGGCTCGCCGGGTCGGGGCATGCGGTAGCCGACGCCACGCACATTGAAGATCCAAGAGGGCTCGGCCGCGTCGTCACCAAGCTTAGCGCGCAGCTGCTTGACGAAGGCGCGCACCACTTTCCAGTCGTTGCTGGCTCGCTTGCCCCAGACCCGGGCCAGTAACGTTTCGTAGCCCACTACCCGGCCCGCATCGAGCGACAGCACGCGCAAGAGTTCGTATTCGGTCGGGGTAAGTTCGACCGTGTGCCCGGCTACCGTGACCAGGCGCTGATCGTAGTCGATGGCGAGTGTATCCAGCACGAAAGGTTCGGAATCCGTTTGCCGGCGCAGCGCCGCGCGGACTCGCGCAACGAGCTCGGTTGGCGAAAACGGTTTGACGATGTAGTCGGCCGCGCCCGTTTCCAGTGCCCGTGCGACGGTTTCGTCGCGCCCGTAGCCCGAGATGAAGATAACCGGTTGGTGGGAAAGTTCAGGCACGGTCTGCATCAGCTCGATGCCGTCGGTGCCTGGCAGCGCCAGGTCGAGCAGCACCAGCGCGGGTTGCTCATTCCGGATGATCTGCGCGAGTTCGCGGTGGTCGCCGGTCACCAGCGGGGCATAGCCGGCTCCGGCGAGCGCGTCGCGCACATGGCGCAGGGTCTGCGGATCGTCGTCCACCGTGAGGATGCGGTCGGCTTCGTGCTGTAGCGTTGGTGCCGAGCGGTCCGGGTCCGTGTGGCGCACGCCCGCTTCGTCTGCCACTGGCAGGGTGAAGGTGAAACGCGCACCCTGCCCGGGTCCGGCACTCTCTGCCCGGATGCGCCCGCCATGGGCCTCGACCAGTCCCTTGCAGATGGCGAGCCCGAGTCCTGACCCACCGGTCTTGCTCCCGCTGGCCCCGGCATGCTTACGGAAGAGATGTGCCAGGCGCTCCGGTGCGATGCCTTGGCCCTCGTCAACCACCGAGATCGCGACATGTGCGCGCTCGCACTCTGCTGTGATGCGAATCGGCGAGGACTCCGGTGCCTGCCGCGCCGCGTTGACGAGCAAATTGCCCAGTACCTGCGCAATGCGCTCCCGGTCAGCCATGACCTGTGGCAGATTCGGCGGCAGGTCGATCAGCACGGTGTGACCCCCACCGCCCGACAGGAACGCTGTGCGCGCCCCCTCGACCAGTGCGGCTATTTCTGTCGGCTCTGGCGCCACCGACAGCGTGCCTGCGTCGATGCGCCCGGCATCGAGCAGATCTGCGACCAACCCGATCATCCGGTTCGCCTGCTCGTCGACGATGCGGAAGAAGGCCCGTGTCTCGGCCGGGGCGAAGTTGCGCACCTCGCCCAGCACCGCAGCGGTCGATCCCTTGATGGCGGCAAGCGGCGTGCGCAGTTCGTGGCTCACCATGCTGAGGAATTCTGAGCGCATCCGGTCAAGTTCCTCCAGCGGGGCTAGGTCCTGCAGAGTCACCACAACCGATCCCACCACGCCATCTCGGGAAGGGATCGGGGTCGCGTTGACCAGTGTGGTCACGCTCCGACCGTCCGGGGTAGACAGTACGATCTCCTCGGCACGTACCGTCTCGCCGGTGCTGAGCGCCTGCGCGATCGGGTACTCCGAGAACGCGGTCTCACGCCCGTCGGCGCGTCGGCAGATGATGATGCTGAGTAGCTCCTCGGGCGGGCGGTTTGGCGCATGTAGCTTCTCCACGATGCGCCGCGCCTCGCGGTTGAACGAGATCGGCTGGCCGGCCTGCGCGTCGAACACCACCACGCCGACCGGCGAGGTCTCGACCAGCGCTTCGAGATCGGCTCGCGCCTGATGCTCGGCCCGGAAGGTGTGGGCATTGGCAATCGCCGCTCCGGCTTGGGAAGCAAACAGCACCAGGATCTCCTCGTCCTCGCTGGTGAATGTCCGCTCACCCTCGAGATAGAAGTTGCCGACATGCACCCCCTGATGGCGTATCGGCGTGCCCAGAAAGACCTTGAACGGCATCATCAGGCCGTCGGACAAGCCAAGCGAGCGCAGGAAGGCGGTAAAGTCGGCCAGCTGGAGCGGCCCGTCGAGGTCGCGGACATGCTCGAAGAGTTTGTGCCTATCGGGCCAGTTGAGCAGGCGGCGGCGCTCCTCCTCGGTGAGCCCCGAGACGACGTAGTCTCCGGGTGCGCCGGTTTCGTCGAAGGTGGCAATGGAAGCGTAACGCGCTTCGGTGAGCGCCCGGGCGCTGTCAGCCACTTCTTGAAGTACGGTCTCAAGGTCGAGGTTCGCGCCGATACGCAGGCTCGCCTCGCTGAGTGCGGCAAAACGCGCACGGAGCATCGCGTTTTCGCGGCGGAGTTCGTCCTTCGTGCTTATGACAAATCTCCCGAAGGTGGTCGAAGCATGTGGCCGAAAATGGTTCCGACCGGGACCCGCCAGGACCGGGTCGTGGGGAAAACAGACAGGAAACCCGAAAAATTCATCATATTCATATCATTATTGGCCATTTATTCACGCTTATTTCACCAAATATTTTGTAGGATAACAAGTGACGAAAAGCGCAGCCAGCGTTGGGGCGGAGAGTTCGACAGGCGAGGCTGCGCGTCTTGTGATTTTGCGAAGGGCGAGACCGATCGCGGGCGCTGAACTGGGCAGACCTGTTGACCGGCTCGTCCTTCCGCTCACCGTGGGGGCGGCGAGCATTTCTTATTCCCTTTCCGGCTCCTGTCCGGTTTCGGTCACTTCCGCTGAGATTGAGCCGTCGGAAACCCGCAATCCCTCAACCATGCGGATTGCCGGTCGCCTCGTCAACTCTTTCGGCCTATGCCTCGTATTCAACGCCTCGGCAAAAATTGATTCCGCAGAACTCTAGGAACTCCTTGGTGATCGAGGCATGCACCGGGTCGTCGGAACCGCAAGCCTCCCGCGCAATGGCAACCTCCAGTCCCCGTGCATAGGCGTCGAGCGCCGTGGCCCGGATGCAAGCGTGCAGGTGCACTCCCGCGAGAAGCATTCCGTCGACGCTAAGTTCTCCCAGACTGGCGCCGAACTCCGGCACGGAGAACGCGCTGTGGAAGGACTTGTGGACGATGTGTTCGCCTTTCTTCGGCCGCAGGCGTTCCGGAGGTTCGTGCCCGGGCGTTCCTCTCACGCACTTCCAGGTCCCCGACTCTTTCCAATGAGGCATCCGGTTGTCCCGTTCCCGGTCGATCGTAGTCCACACGTGCACCACGGGAACCCCCTTCGACCGGCAGTCGTCCAGCAACCTTCCCGCCGCCTCGACGAGTTTTTCGCGATGGGGTACGAGACCTTCCGCGGAAAGAAAATCGTCCTGCAGGTCTACCAGAACCAGGACCCGGCTCAAATGCACGCCTCCCTGTCGACGCGATCCCTGAGGTAGCCGACGACTATCTCGGCAAATTCCCCGGTCGAAGAAATCTTGCATCCGGGTTCCGCGACATCTTCAGTACGCCAGCCTTGCCGCCAAGCCTCGCGCACGGATTCGACAATACTGGCTGCCTCCTTCTTCTTGCCCAGGCTTTCGCCCAGCCACATGGCGGTGGAGAAAATCTGTCCGACAGGGTTGGCCCGGCCGAGCCCCGCGATGTCGTGTGCGGCGCCATGGTTGGTCTGATAGACGGCATGTCCTTCCTCCGAATAGCTCGCTCCGAAGGTCAGCCCCCGGGAGCCGCCAAACACGCCGGCCAGGTCGGACAGGATGTCCCCCCAGCAGTTGGGGGCGACGATCACGTCGAAGGCGTCGGCTTGCTCCATGAGCCGGTAGACCGCGTAATCGACGTCCAGGATCTCGCACTCGATGCCGTTTCCCTCAGCCACCGTCTTCGCCATGCGCTTCCACAAAGCGCCCAACTCGGGAAGCCCCGAGTTTTTGATCACGACGGCGAGACGTCCCGAGCGGGATTCGGCGAAAGAGCGGGCAACTTTCAGAACAGCCGCAACCTGCCTTTCCGTGGACGAAAAAGTGTGTTCCACTCCCGCGGCACCCGGTCCTCCCTTCGTTTCACGCGATTTCCCCTGGTACAGGCCGCCGAGGTTTTCCCTGATGACCAAAACGTCCACATCGTCGGAGAATTCCCCTTTCAGCCGTCGCACTCCCCGCAATTCCGGGTAGCTCAGAATGGGGCTCAACTTGTAGAACAACTGGAAGCGGTCGCGAAGGTCGTACACGAAACGGCCTCCTCCCGCCCCGGCGAGCACGGATCCCTTGCGCTTGAAAATCCCGCGGCAGAACGCCTCCACCTCGGGAAGAAGATCGTTCCCTCCGAGAGCATAAGCCTCAGTGCCGATCGGCCCGCCAAATTCGATCTCGACCTCGAACCCAAAAGGGTCGCGCAGCCCCTTCAGGACCTCCAGGGCGGCATCGACGACCTCGGGGCCGATACCCTCGCCCCGAAGCACTCCAAGCAACGGGCTGCTGTTCCGGGACGATTGGTCCAGCACTTCGATCTATATGGATTTCATAAGAAATTCAAGGATAAAACGCCCCTCGCTGACGGCGTGATAGCCTCGTCGCAAATTGTATCCGGTGCCTGCGGTCTGTCAATTGGCCAGCCTAGATGCATCTTGGTCTCATACCGGTAGGGTCCATTTTCTTCTTCCCTCGACTCCCACTTGCTCGGCGGCAGAAGCCTGTTGCCCCTCAAACCCCGGGATCAACCGGGTCTTTCCCCGGTTTCTGCTAGGTTTCGGTCACCTCCGCAGAAATTGAGCCGTCGGAAACCTGCAGATCGAAAGTATCACCGACACGGGTCTGGCCGGTCTTCCGGATTAATTCAGGCCCGGACGGGGTCTTCAGGGTCGCGATCGCATAGCCGCGTTCAAGGGTACGCAGAGGGCTGACTGCTTCAAGGGTTCCGCTTGCTTGCTCCAGCCGGGTGCGCAAGGTCTGGTGCAGGTTCTGCGTTGCCGCATTGATTCGCCATCGGCATTGCTGGACTGCCTGTTCCAACCTGGCCAAGCGCGGTTTTGGCGAGCAGGCGAGCAGGCGGCGGTGGGACAAGGCCAACTGGTGCTGCCGTCGCTCCATGCATTGGTGGAGCATTTGGACCAGGCGTTCAGATGTCTCATCCAGTCGCTGCTGGTGTCCCCTGATCCGGGTGACCGGGTGGGCCAACTCAAGTCGATGGTCTTGGGTGCCCAGTTCTCTATGAACCTGTTTCAGGCGAAGGCCGAGAAAACTATGGAGCCGCCCAAGCAATCTCAGACTCTGCCCTTTGAGTGTGGTCGCATCCGGGCTTGCCTGTTCTGCTGCTGCAGTCGGGGTGGCTGCCCGGACGTCGGCAACGAAATCGACCAGGGAGGTGTCGGTCTCGTGACCGATTCCGGAAATCAGCGGAATCGGGCAGGCGGCGACCGCCCGCACGACCGCCTCGTGGCTGAAAGCCAGGAGGTCTTCAAAACTGCCGCCTCCGCGTGCCAGGATCAACACATCACAACGGTTATCCCGGGAAGCGAGAGCGAGGGCTTCGACCAGCGAGGCCGGGGCCTCTTCTCCCTGGACTCGCGAGGGGTAGACGCACAGCCGGGCGACTGGCCAGCGCCGCCGTAAGGTTCGCGCCACGTCCCGCAACGCCGCACCGTCGGCCGAGGTGATTATGCCGATCATCATGGGGTAGGGGGGCAGAGTCTGCTTCCGTTGCGGGTCGAACAGTCCTTCGTCCCTGAGCCGGGCCTTCAATTCCTCCAGACGCCGCAACAATTCCCCTCGGCCCTCTGGCTCCATATCTTCGATGACTAGTTGGTAACTGCCTCGTTGCACATAAAGATCGACCCGGGCGCGCACTCGGACGGCGTCTCCGTCTTGGGGTGCGAACGAAACTCGCTGGTTCCGGTTGCGGAACATGGCGCAACGGATTTCCGAGTCCGGGTCCTTCAGGGTGAAGTACCAGTGGCCGGAGGCGTATTGCTTCAGGCCGCTGATCTCCCCGCGCACGATGACCTCCGAAAAGTTTTCCAGCAGGAGCGTCCGGACCTGCTGGTTGATTTCGGCGACGGTATAGACGGAAGAGGTGGACATGGGTCGGGAATGCGTGTCAAAGAGATTGTAGGGCATATGCTAAAATCAAAATTCGGCCAAGTGATGCGGGGTGGAGCAGCCTGGTAGCTCGTCGGGCTCATAACCCGAAGGTCGCAGGTTCAAATCCTGCCCCCGCAACCAGCGCAACCAGTTTTATGAATAGGGAGCCCCTTCGGCTCCCTTTCGTTTATGTGGCGCCTCCGCACAGTGTTTCAGCCTTTCGCTTGCATCGCTGGAAGCCAGTCCTTACTCCTGCCGATTGCCGGTAGCGGTGCAGGTTACAATCCATCCCGATACATAGTTTCCCGATGTCACCGCTGACGCGGCAAAGCCCACAGGATGAAATCGCTACTGCGACGCCTTGCCGACGGACTTCGGGCCGAGATTCCATCCTCGACACTGCTCCCGGCGGTGTCGGTCGGAATCAGTTCGGGTCTCGCCTTGCTGGTCATGCAGGTGGCCTTTGGGACTTTCATCTTTTCTGGAGCCTTGGCCCCGTATTCTTCTCAGGGCGTCGGCTTGGTGCTGTTCGGAAATTTTGCCGCATGCTTGCTCATCGCACTTTTGGGCGGGTACCGAGGCGCCATCGCAGGCCTGCCCGCCCTGCTCATGTTTGTGATGGCGACCATTGCGGCGACGATGGAAGCGGATAGTGAGAAGCTCTTCGCGACTACGGCGTGTGCGCTGATCATCAGCGCCGTCGCGACGGGGGTGTGCTGTCTCCTGATCGGACGGTTCCGGCTCGCCAACCTGCTGCGTTTCATTCCGTATCCGGTGGCGGGGGGGTTCGTGGCCGGCATCGGAGGGGCTGTCTGTTTAGCAGCCATGTCTCTGATGAGTGCGAGTTCGGATGGGAGAACGGCGTCGGCGCTTCTGGAGCCGACCATGCTGTGGACGTGGCTGCCGGGCCTCGCCTACGGGATCGCCTTGTACGGTGCCATGAGACGTTGGAAAAACCCCTTGATTCTGCCAATGAGTGTTGTACTCACAATTGGTGCCTACCATCTCGCGCTTTCCGCCCTTGGTCTTTCCGGGGACGAGGCTAGGGCGGCAGGGCTCCTGCTCACGAGTACGGCGCAAGGAAACCTGTGGCCAGCTCTGTGGCCAGCCGATCTCGTGCACGTGGATTGGTCCGCGATAGTCGGACAACTCCCGAACATGCTGACACTGGTCGTGATCTCGCTGATCTGTATCATCATGAATATTGCCGGACTGGAAGTTGCCACGGATGCGGATCTGGTTTGGGATCGTGAGTTCCAGGCGACGGGCGTGGCCAGCATCGCCGCCGGGCTCGGCGGGGGAACGGTGGCGACGGTGATTGTCCCCGCATCGTTCCGCAGCAAGCTGTTCCGCGCCGCCACGCGTTTGACCGGGGTGATCGCAGCCTGCGTCATCGGAGCTGCACTTTTACTTGGCGACGGCATGCTGGAACTGGTGCCAACCGCGTTTGTTGGCGGAATGCTGATCTTCGCCGGTATCGGGATATTGGACGAGGGGCTGGTGAGAAGCCGCAAACGCCTGCCCGGATCTGAATACGCCATCATTCTCCTGATCTTTGTCGTCATCATCATCTTCGGTTTGCTTGAGGGTATGGGCGTTGGCGCAGTGGCTACCCTCGTGTTCTTTGCCGTGCGTCTCAGCCGCGTGGATCCGGTTGCATCGCACTTCACCGCGCGCGAGCGTCGGAGTAACAAGGCCCGTTCTATTCCCGATCGCGCCATTCTCCTAGCGGAGGGAGACCGGGTGCAGGCGTACCAGCTTCAGGGATACATCTTCTTCGGCAGTGTGGGCGTCTTGACGGATCGTCTCAGGAAGTCCCTGGAGGGTCCATCGCGGGCTTCCTGCCTGATGATCGACTTCACCCATGTCTCCGGATTCGACTTTTCGGCAGTGAACGTCGTGGTGCGATCCGTGCAGCGAGCGAATACGGCGGGAGTGCATGTGGTCTTGAGCGGCCTATCCGAGAAACTACGGCTCAGCTTGGAGCGGAATGTCGCTCCTGCGGTATTTTCGAAATTGTGGTTGGAGCCGGACGCCGATCTCGGTCTGGAACGTTGCGAAGAGCTCATCATCGCGGCATGGAGGGCGGACGCGGCCAGGGTGGAGCAGAGGAGAACCTCGTTGCTGGAGCGGGCCTCCGAGGACCTGGAGCGCCAGCTGGAGCGGCAAGTCCGCTTCGAGGATCTCATCGAAGCGCTTCGGCCGTGGCTGACTTCCCAAGACTATGCCGCCGAGGAGGTTCTTGCGGGTCCGGACATTCCATGCGAAGGCTTGCAATTGCTGCTGTCGGGCCGTGCTTCCGTCCACGACTCCGCAGGCCTGCGGCTCCGTCAGTGCAGTCCCGGTGACGTGATCTGGCTTGCCGATCCGGCAGCGGACGCCAAGACGACGGTGGTTGCAGACAAATCATGCCGCACAATGCTGCTCACCCCTAGCGCCCGGTGCTGGCTGGAGGAGAACAAACAGGAGTTGATCATCGACCTGTATCGATACATGTTTGCGGATCATCTCGGAACGGGGCCGGACGAAAGCCTGCCGCAGGATTAGGGCAACCGACCGGGAGGATTCTGCATGACACTTTTAATTCTTTGTCCACATCAGTGAAGCCTCGGCTTAATCTCTCGCCCTCTTTGTGCCATTGTTGGTTGAGGCTGGACCAAGAGGCTATCCCTTATGCTTACTATTGCCCGAGCCGCTTCTTCAATCCCTCTAATGCGTTATCGTGATGTGTGTGGTGTCCCGCAATCTGGGTTGTGTGCTTGAGTATTGTCACCGCGCGTTCTGCGTGTATACGCCATTTCTCGTCTCCAGTCTCCGCCGCGCAGATTGCCAGCGCCCAATAGCTGAATGGGAAGATTGGGTTCATCTCTGCCGCTTTTTGGAATGCTGCGACACCCTTGCTGTCGCAGCGCGGTAGGAATTTTACCTGTCCCCCATCCTCTTCGCGGGTATACGCTCCTTCTAAGATTCGTGAGAGTGGGCTCGTTTCTTTTAGCCCTAGCCCGGCCCTACCAGTTAGTCCGAATCCGTTGAGTTTGGCGACGTTGCTGTACTGTTTTACTCCCTCAAGTTCGTGCTCAAGCATAGAAGTTTTTTCTCGCAGCGTTCTGATCTCCCTGCTGATTTCACCAAGCGCATCCTGTTCTGTCAGGCTTGGATCATGTTCGCGGGCAAGTTCCACAAGCTCCTTCACGCCTCGATCAATCCTCGCAATTCGTTCTTGTTCATGCTGTTCTTCAGCGTGCGTGTGTAATGTCAACGCCCCGTCCACTATCGCTCCGATGATGATGAGTACAATCAAAATTCGTGCCCCCCGATGCCGCACTAGGGGTTCTTGGTCGCGCCGTCTGTTCTCCAGCCACCATCCGATGAGTGCTATTACTAGGATGAACCCATCTGCGGCAAGTTTCAGGGCCAACTCCGGTGTTACTGACATTTCTCTGTCGTGCCCCCGCTCATCGTTGGTTTTCTGTGGGCATCTGAAGATGGAATTAGGGTGGAATGCCTACTTTTCTTCCGCCTGTGCGTATATCGCTTCCGCATAACGCTTCAGTCCTTCCGCCACATCGTTGAAGCCACGGCGCATGTAGCCCCCGTTTAGCAGCAATACGACCGGAGCCATCAAGCCGGTCAGTTGATCCGTGTTGTGATAGGTGCAACGAGCGTCATCCACTGGTTCTAGAACCTGCTGCCGCACCGCGACCAGGAACCAGCGGGCTCCGAACGTCTTGGTCCAAGCAATCAGCCGGGGCTTTTCGAACGCGCACACGGTTTCGGTAATCTTCATCTTGGCCGGGCCCATACGGACCCGCAGGTGCGCAGGAGATCCGATCTTGAAATCCGTTTGGGCTTGCGGCGTGAACGGGTTCCACTCTCCGTATTTCTCGACTTCGGTCAAGACATCCCAGACAAGGTCGATTGGCGCGTTGATCTGAGTGGGATCGGTGCGGACTTCAAATTTGCTCATGCTCGCCACCGTCGGGCTTCTTGAGAGTTTCAACCCATGCTTCCGATAGTTCCCATAACTGCTTCGATACGACCTCGTCCTTGCTTTCGTCGGTCGATTCCGCGATCTTGCAACGTACATAATACTGCCCGCCTTGCAGGGGAGACTGGCTGGCGCACATCACGGTGGTTTGCGCGCCATGCGTTCTGTGTAGCATGATCAAGGGTGCCATCGCGGAACCGATCCAGCGCCAGGCGTTTCCGATCTTTCCTTCCGGCATCTCCACCCGCGTCATGTTGGTGTCGACGGAGCCCGGATGCACGGCCATTGAGTGCAGGTTGTAGTCTTTCGAGAACCGCCTCTCGATCTCGCGCGAAAAATGAACCATCGCCAGTTTTGATCGTCCGTACGCACTCAAGGAATGATAGGTTTTTTCGTCGTTGAACAGATCCTCGTTCCTGCCTTGGTCGTGCAGGTGGGAAGACACGTTGACGACCCGCGCATCGCCGCTTTCCAGCCCGCTTTGCTTCAGGAGCGGCAGCAGCAGGCTCGTCAGGTGGAAAGCTCCGAGATAGTTGGTGCGCCAGTGGATCTCGAAGCCGTCCTCGGTCAGGGGCATCTTTTTCCATGGAATGAGGACATCCTTCAAAATGCCCGCGTTGTTGACCAGTACGTGCAGTTTTCCATCATGGCTTCCTCGATACCACGTTGCAAAATCGCTGATGCTGTCGCTGTCGCACAGGTCTAACGGACGGACCGCGATATTGTTCTCGTCGACACCACTCCTGCGCAGGTCGTCCTTCAGGAGCTCTTCCGCCGCTGCGACGTGGCGCCGACTGGTGGCGACGACCGATGCGCCCCAGCTTGCAAGGATTCTGGCGGTTTCATAGCCGAGGGAATGGGGGCTCGCGCCGGTCACGATGACGTTCCGGCCGGACATGTCGACCCTTTCCGCCATCGGTTTCGGGGTGAGAAGGGCCCACACGTGCCTGGCGGTTTTGGAGAGTGCGTTTGGCATGTTTCGACGGAAGGGTCAGACGGATTCTCGCGATTTTGCCACTAAAGTCTGGCTGGCTTCCCACAGCCGGAGTCCGTTTTCTGGATCCGAAGCGGCCGGCGAGACGGATTTCCTTTGCATCAGGTGCAGGTACATTCCCGTGGCCTCGCCCGCCGTTTCCGCACAGCACAGGTAGATGGCGGGCCCGATGGCTTTTTCCGGAGGCTGGAAGAGCAGCCTCAACGCCGGGTTGATAATCGGTCTCAGCGGCAGGGGCGCATCTCTGGCGATATTCGTGGCGACTCCTCCGGGACACATCGCATGCACCGCGACCTCCACGTCGTCGCCGGGGTTGAGGCGCCGGGAAAGCTCGGTGGCGAACGTGCACAGGATCAGCTTGCTCAGGCCATAGTGTTTCAGGCCTTCTTTCATGCCGTAATCGGCGAATGCACCGAAGTGCTCGAAGTCGATAGCATGGGAAGACCGGTGAGACTCGGAGGAGATAAAGACGATGCGAGGAGTTTCGCCAGTTCGGTTGGAAGGGCGGAGGACCCCGTCTTGCAGCCATCGGTCGACCATCACCCGATTGGACAGGAAATGGACCGCGAACATCACTTCATATCCCTGCGGGGTCTTTGTCGCCCTTCGCGGCATCAACCCGGCGTTCATCAGTGCAATGTCGATGCGAATCTCACGTTGGCTCAGGCGGTCGCAGAAACGGTGCACGGATTCGAGGTCGGCGAAATCTACTTCCATCATTTCCACGGTTTCAGAGCCGGATAGCCGCTTGATTTCGTCGCAGGTGTCAACGTGCCCGGGCCGGCAGGCCAGGATCATGTTCCCGCCCCGCCTTGCGAGATCGATTGCGGCGGTCCTGCCCAGGCCGCTGTTGGCCCCGGTCACCAGGCAGGTTTTGCCATCGATCCGGACATCGTCCGACACCGGGTCCATTCCCGATGCCTTTGGTTTCCTGAGATCCCGAATAGCATTGATGACGGCGTTGGCAAAAGTGCCGTCACCGATCTGCCGAGTTTCCTGTTGCATGCGGGGCCCTCGGGTCTACTCGAATGGAATCTCGTGTTTTGCCCGGTACGAGGAGAAATTCTCCTCAATCATTCTCTCATCCAGCCCGAAGTCGCTTAGCTGGTAGACATGTTTGCCGAAGCGGTTTTTCGGGTTTCTGTTCATATATTTTTCAGCGATCTGCATTGCTTCGTCATCAAAGTCGATCCGCGCCTTTCGATGAATTCGCCGAAGCTGGCCAAGAGGGTCTTTTATTAAATCGTAGTACGACACGTCGATAAACCGGTCGGAATCTGCTCTGGCCCGGACTTCCATGGTCAATTCGACCATCCGGCGCGTCTTCCGGGTCCAGTGCCGGGCGATTTCCCTCGGGTCCACGCAGTCGCTGAAGATGGCGCGGTTGTGGGCCACCATGCTGCAGAAGGAAGGCAATGTCTTCCGCGGGTCCCGATGGGTCTGCACGACCGTCGCATTCGGGAAGACCTTCAGGAACACGTCGAGATACTCCATGTGGTGCGGCGTCTTCAACACCCAGTTTTTGCTGGGGCACTGCCAGCACAGGATCTTCAGGACCTTGCGGAAATATTCGTAGGTCTGCGTATGATCCTGATCTTCCAGCCAGTCGGAATAGGATGGGACGTGCATGATGGCTTCCGGGGCCTGGCTCATGAAGTTCAGGTCGAGCAGCATGACGTCTTCTTCCGGTTCGCTGGGATCGATCGGGTGGATGGCTGCGAACTGCGGCGACAAATAGGAAATCGCATGTTTCGCGAGAACCGCGCGCAGTTTGCGGGCGGTCGCTTCATGCCTTTTCGCGTCGCCTGCCGGTACCGGCTCCAGCGCTTCCACGCCGGACACGCCCCGGACACCCGGATGGGAGTGCAGCAGGCGATGCAGCAACGTGGTTCCGCTGCGCGGTAGTCCGGCGACTAGGACGATGGTGCCGAGATCGATATCCTCGATTTCCGGGTGTTTCTTGAGCAACGCCTCGATCCGAAGGCGCTGAACCAGCGTGCCGGTGAGCCGGGATTTCTGTATCAGCCGGCCTGTCGGAGTCAGGCTGGCCTCTTCATTGACCGATTTGACGAGAACCTTCAGGGCCTGGAGGTGCCCATTGCCGCCAAAATCCGACAACCCGGTCTTCCGTCTCGCGGCATCGAGGAGTCCCTCGACATCCAAGGGGCCAGATAGTCTGGTCGACTTTCCGATGGAGTTGAAAACCCGGATCGGGAGGGGGCGATAGGGATACTCGTAGTCCGTGGATGTCGTGAAGCCCGTTTTGGCCATGGCCGTGCCTCGCACGCGGTCAACCCCGCAGGCTGCTCAACTTGACCAGCCGGGTCTGAGGCTGCGGAGATTCCTTGGCTCGTACCCACCGGAAGCACATGGTGCCGGAGGTGTGCCCGGCGGTTTCGATCCAGTTGGGGTGTCCGGGGTCCTTGTGCGCCACGATCAGTCGCACGGAACGGTCGTCTTCGTAATGGGCGAGGTGTTTATTAATGTGAATTCGGTGATGGCGATAGTCCAGGGACTCCATCCAGTAATTGTTCAATTGAAAGTTCCAGTATTCGCATTCCGGTGGCGTGACTTCTATCACGAGGGCCTCATCCTGCGCGATGGCCCAATGACTGTGGTAGTAGGTGATGTTGGGGTCGCCCCCGGCGGCTAGTGACACCTCCGGGTCGAATTGCGGCAGTTCATTGCTGTGTTTCTGGAAATTGCGTGCCCACTTGGCGAACAATAGAGGTGCGCCGGCAGTCAACGCCCCGGCTTTTTTCAACCCTTCGTCCAGCTTCAGGGGAGTGAGAGGAGAGGGGTGGAGCTCATGCTCGGGGCAGTTGATTCGCTCGATACTTAATTCCGCCGGAGTCTCCGCATTCCGGTTGAGGAAAGTCTGGCGTACCACCAGAGTGCCGGTTTCGGGGGTCATCGGGAGCCAGTTTCCGTCCTGCGGCTTGCTGCTGAGAATCAGTTCGAAGCACCCGTCTTCGTCCATTTCGATCTGGTCGGACTCGATGTGCCCGGTGGGAGGCAGGCCGCCGCCTTCACCATAGTGACCGGACTGGGTGCCGAAGCTCAGGTAGGCGATGCTGTTGCGCCGCCCGGTAATCTTATATTCGTAACGACCATCCAGCGCGGCTGTCTGGTAGAAATTGTCGGGATTGTCTGCACCGATCTTGGTGGTTTCGTTGACGACCCGATGCAGCACGGGGGCCTTCGCGTCAGCGTGTTCGATGAAAGCCATCAGGCCGGCCCGCGCGACCCGGCTCAGGTACCGGTAGCCTTCCGCTTGATTGAACGAGTCCCGAGGCGTTCCCGGGAACTGCAGCGCGGCTCCGGCCGCCTTCAGGGCGTCGCAGAACTCGCTCCAGGACTGGCCGCTGGCGACCCGCTGCGCGGCCACATCGTCTTCCGTCTTGCCGCGCAGTCTCCAGACGAAAAGAGAAGCCTTCCGAAACAGGCTAAGCAGGCCGATGGCGAGCTTTCGCATGATGTTCTTCTGTTGTCAGAAGCCTAGGACACCGTAGTTGCCGTCAATGATCAAGCGGGCGGACATGTACAGTCCCAAAATCGGGAGCGCGATCCAGAAGGCGTTGGGCGAGAAGACATACGCGTACACCTCCCGCTTGCTAATGCGGCGCTGTCGGCCGGCAATAAGGAAGCTGACCCAGTAGAGCGAGGAGACGTATGTCCATTGCCAGAACAGGGCAAGGCCGAGAATGCCCGTGTAGATGGCGGGCATAAATCCGGTCGTCAATGCCGCGTACAGGACTAAGGTTGGAATCGGCGTGAAGAAGCCATTGCCGGTGTCGGCATTGAAGCCAAACGTACTCCGGTCTGTATAGGCGTCATCGTATAAGGAATAGGCGGCCCAGACATCCGCCCAGAACGTTGGAGACAGCATGTTCCGCCAGGAGACCCGGGAAGTCAGGAATTCAATGCCGGGAGCCCGGCCGGTCTCCTTTTGCCGGTCGCGCCAATACTCGCTACGGCTTTTGATGTGATCCCGGCGGAGAAACAGGCATATCTCCCAGCCGGCAATTAGCAGGTTGGTTGACAGGAACAAGGCCATCAGGAGAAAGACCCAGTTCAGGCTTCCGTACTCGTAGTAGTGAACACCGGTGCCGAGCAGCGTGAAAACTGCGACCACCAGCACTGCGAACAATATGACCGGCATTTTTATACCTCGCGTGAAAGTTGCCTGCAGTAATGCCTTTCCAAGAAGGAGAATTCTGTATCCTGCTTCAAACCGACATAGGCAGATTGTAAATGAGTTTTTCGGCCAGTCGCTGCCCCTCATATTCCTGTCATACAATAGCGGTTATAGCCCTTGGGAGGAAATCAGCATGAAGTTAGGCAAAAGCTTTTTGTTCCCGTCAACTATCGGTTTGTCGCTACTGCTTGCGGGAACCTTACCGTCAATCACTTTAGCGGAAGAAGAGGAAGTCGAAGAACTGGTTATCATCGGAACCCGTGCTCAACCTCGTTCGGTCATGGACTCTTCGGTTCCAATCGATGTGATCGATAGCGAAAGCCTCATCGATCAAGGGTCCAACGACATGAATTTCATGCTGCGCACTCTCGTGCCGTCATTCCATGTGAACATGCAGCCGGGCCGCGATGCGGCGGCATTGCAGAACCCGATCAACTTGAGAGGATTGGCACCGGATCACACGTTGGTGCTGGTGAACGGGAAGCGTCGCCACCGTGGCGCAACCATCACGTGGATTTCGGACGGGCGCTCGAATGGTGCTCAGGGTCCGGACATTTCCGTTATTCCTGGTATTGCACTGAAGCAAGTGGAAGTGCTACGTGATGGAGCGGCAGCCCAGTATGGCTCGGATGCGATCGCCGGTGTGATGAATTTTGTGCTCAAGGACGATGCGGAGGGCGCAACCTTGGAGGCTCGCTATGGCTGGTACGAAGAGGATGGCACTGAGAACAAGACCCGGGTGTCCGGGAACGTGGGCCTGCCCCTAACCGAACACGGTTTTGCCAATTTCAGTTTTGAATACAGTTCGGATTCCTCGACCGACCGCAGCGTCTTGCGCAGCGATGTGGCCCGCATGATGAATGGAGGCAATACGCACATTGCCGATCCCGCGCATGTCTGGGGAAGCCCGGACATTGATGACAACATCAAGACCTTCGTCAACTTGGGAATAGACTTGGATGCGGATCAGAGGATTTATGCGTTCGGCAACTACGCGAGCCGGGAAGTTACAACTGGATTTTTCTACCGCGAGCCGGAGGATGAGTCCGGAGTGTTCACCCAGGAGGTGGAGAAAGACTTAAACAACGATGGTGATACCGAGGATCCAGGAGAGGTCTACCATGTGCCTCTCATTTATGATCGAACTACGCCAGGCAGAAATTACATTAAAGAGCCAACCGCTGAGCAAGGACAGGTTACAACAAATTGTACGCAATATCTGGATTACATGAATACCGAAAACTTCCAAACAGGAAGTGACGGATTGCCAATGGATTTGGCAGGACTCCTAGGAGATGACAACTGTTTTTCCTACCACGAGTGGTTCCCGGGCGGGTTCCAACCCCGGTTCGGAGGGGATGTCACGGACTACTCCCTAGTCGTGGGCATGAAGGGGACCATCAATTCGATCGGCAATGGTCTGTCGTATGACATCAGCGCCAGCTTCGGCGAGAATGAGGCTGACTATTTCCTCCATAATTCGGTGAATCCTTCTTGGGGTCCCGACAGCCCCACTTCGTTTGATGTGGGCAAATACACGCAGACGGAGATCAACCTGAATTTGGATTTCAACTATGCGGCCGATGTGGGGTTGGCTTCGGATTTGAATGTTGCGGGTGGCTTGGAATGGCGCGAAGAGGAGTTTGAAATTACTCTGGGTGATCGCGCCTCTTGGGACAAAGGGCAGTACGCTGGGAATGGCGCCAAGAATGGCTCAAATGGTTTCGGTGGATTCAACGAGACAGCGGCTGGCAAGTGGGACCGTGAAAACATCGCGGCCTATCTGGATCTAGAGGTAGATGTGACACCGGATTGGACAGTCGGCGGCGCGCTTCGCTGGGAAGATTTCGACGACTTCGGCACCGAGACCACTGCCAAGGTGTCCACTCGGATTCAGACATCGGATATGTTGGCTTTGCGGGGCTCTTTCGGCACAGGTTTTCGGGCACCGACGCCGGGGCAGCAGAATGCCTACAACATCAGTACGGTTTTCGGGGCGGCCAGTATAGAGCCGGTAGAATCTGGAACCGTGCCCTCCGACAGTGCTTTGGCGACAAAATTTGGCGGCAAATCACTTGAGCCGGAAGAATCTGACAATTTCACGGTGGGTGCCGTCTTTGATCTGGATGCATTGAATATCACGGTGGATTACTTCCGGATAGATGTAGATGATCGGATCTTCCTTTCCGAGCAAATCAAGATTGAGGACAAAGTTGGAGCCTTAGACTCGAATGATATGCCCATCCCTGATGGCAAGGTTGATGGATACGATGTGGCTATCGATGACGAGGCTTTGGCGGGTTTCGATGCGATTCAGTTTTTCGAGAATGACTTTGACACCAAGACCGATGGCATCGACATTGTCCTAACGTATTCGCTGGAGAGTGACATGGGGGATACGGATTTTCTGCTGTCCTACAACCGCACGGAAACAGAGGTTACCCAATCCAGCAACCTAAGCCGACGCGGGAAGAAGTGGATTGAAGAAGGCGCGCCGGAGACTCGCTACAGTGCGACCGTCAATCATGCAACAGGCGATTGGCGTTTCATGCTGCGTTACCACCACTTTGGTGACTGGTATTCTGACTACGATTCAGATCCTGGCGCTGATGACATAGATGGTACTGCGGACGATACAGTGACCCACTACGACGGCTATGGCTTAACAGATGTCAGCATTACCCGTCAGATCAAAGGTTTTAGCCTGACATTTGGTTCTGATAACATTTTTGATCAAACGCCAGACCGTTCGATAAAGAGATATGGTCGCGGCAACCAGTATCCCCGTTTCGCCCCAGGAGGGATTGACGGGCGCTTCGTTTATGCGCGCGTCATGATGGAGTTCTAGGAGGCATACTCAGTAAGATTCGTTTCCGCAAGTATCCGGTAGCGGGAGCCGGAAGGCAGCAGTTCCGAAGCGAGTAGGGCAAGGCGGCTAGCTGCCCAGGGAATGTTCTGGTTTGGCTTCTCCGGGAGGTTTTCCCGAAGACCAGCCTTTCGGATTAGGGTCACGTGCGGGCGGTAGGTTCCCTTTCCGACGTGCAGGCCGTTTTTTCTGGCCTGCTGGCGTAGCGAATGATGCAGGGCTTCGAGCTCCGGGGGTGGCTCGGAAGGACCTACCCAGAGGACGCGGACGTTGTTTTGCCGGAATCCCCCGAGCGTGTCGAGCACCAAGTCGAACGGTTCCCCTTCAATGCCCGCGACGATGTCGCGAACGGCATCCATCTTGTCAGCTTCGACATTGCCTAGGAACAACAGGGTCAGATGCAGGTTTTCCTCGGGCACGGGGCGCCCGCCTGCCTGTTTCAGATCTTTCTGCAGTTGACGCAACTGCTTGCGTACGACCCCATCGGGCAGCAATGCAAAAAACAACCGCTGCACGGGGCCCGGCAAACCGGAATCAGTGCGCTTTGTGGAATTTTCCGTAGGAGGCTTCGGCACTTGTGACCCGTTGCGGCCAGAAGGTTTTCTCAGGTTCCTTGGCGCACAGTTCGGCGCATTTCTGGGTTGCCTCGCCATAGGTCATTTCGCCGTCCAGCTGCCCGGTCTCGAATTGATACTTGGCTCTCCAGGCGATGATGTAGCCTTCTTCATCGGCCGGTCTGACTAGGGTTTCTTCACTCATCGGATAAGGATGTGGTTAGGTGTGTTTAATAATATAACTGATACGGAGGACAACACCCAAAATGGACAGACTGACCCGCGCTTCCGCCGGAACAGACCCGCTTGAACTGTTTGCCCGCTGGCTCGCGGAAGCGGAGCAGGGGGGCTTGGTGCTGCCGAATGCGGTGAATCTGGCGACGGTCGATACCGAAGGTCGGCCCCGGGCACGGATGGTATTGTTCAAAGGGCTGGAGGCCGAAGGCTTCGTGTTCTACACCAACTACCACAGCGCCAAGGCCCGGGAACTGGAGAGTCATCCGGATGCTGCGCTGACTTTCTGGTGGGAGCCTCCTGGGCGGCAGGTTCGAGTGGAGGGTACGGTTCGCCGCCTAGATGCGGAAATCAGCGATGCTTATTTCCAAACCCGTCCCCGTGACAGCCAAATCGGGGCGTATGCCTCCAGGCAGAGCGAGGAAGTGGCGGACCACCATCAGCTGGAAGATCAATACCGGGAAATCGAGAAGCGGTTCAAGGGTCGGGAGATCCCGCGGCCTGAGTTTTGGGGTGGTTACGTGTTGACGCCGGAGCGGATCGAATTCTGGCAGAACGCCTCCGGGCGGATGCATGACCGCATCCGGTATCAGCGGGCCACCGAAGGAGGCTGGCGACAAGACCGCCTGTCTCCTTGAGTGTAATTCCCCATGGGCATCGCTACTCTCTACGAGCAACTGGGGCACTGGTATGCAAGCCGGGCCGGGCAGGAGTCCCTGGCTCTGATCCATGAGCATTTGATGCATCTTCAGGAGAATCTTTCCGGGCAACATGCGTTGTACTGCGGGCCGGACGTCCTGTTCAACGAAGTCTCAGCAGCGCGAGGCAGTTTCGATCATCGGTTCTTCATGCATCCTGGGGCCGGCCAAAGCCAGATCCGCGGTCGTCCGGATGCACTGCCGTTGGCAGCGAACTGCCTGGACCTTCTCGCTCTGTCCCACCCCTTGGAGTTGAGCGATCAACCCCACGTGGTTCTGCGCGAGGCCGATCGGGTGCTGGTCGGAAACGGGCACTTGCTACTGGTTGGGTTCAATCCGTGGAGCTGGTACGGGCTGTACCGATTGCTTGCAGTCGGGCGCTTTCCGTGGGACAGGCATTTCTACGGCTTCCGGAGGATCCGGGATTGGCTCTCGGTGCTGAATTTCGAAATCCAGGACTGCCGTTACGCGGCATTTCGGCCTCCGATCCAAAGCCAGTTTCTACAGCAGCGCACCAGCGGCCTGGAACTCCAGGCTCGCTGGCGGCTGGATCATCTGGGTGGCGTATACTGCGTGCTGGCACGCAAGTTGCGCGTTCCGGTCACTCCGGCACGCGAACGCTGGTACCGTTCGCCGGTTCTCATCTCCGAAAGGCTTGCTGGGGTGGAACCGACTTCCAGAGGAATGAATCCGTGAAGCAGGTTCGAGCCTACACCGATGGGGCTTGTCATGGGAACCCGGGTCCAGGTGGCTGGGGGGTCGTGCTGGAGTCGCGCGGGCACACGCGCGAACTGCTGGGAGCGCAAGAGCAGACCACCAACAACCGGATGGAGCTTCAGGCAGCGATCGAGGCCTTGGACAGCCTGAAAGAACCCTGTGAAGTCGAACTCGTAACCGATTCCACTTACCTGAAAAACGGCATGCAATCGTGGCTGGCCGACTGGAAGCGCAAAGGTTGGAAGACTTCCGCTGGCAAACCGGTCAAGAATCAGGACCTCTGGCAGCAATTGGATGCGCTGGTCGAAACCCACCGGGTGCATTGGCGCTGGGTGCGGGGCCACAGCGGCGTGGAAGGGAACGAACGTGCCGATGCCCTGGCGAATGAAGCGATTGCCCGGATGTCGGGATCATGAGCGACTCGATTTCTCGCCAGGTTGCGCTTGATCTTGAAACCACGGGCCTGACGGTGGGCAACCGGATCATCGAGATCGGTTGCGTGGAGATCATAGACCGGGATCTGACCGGACGGCAGTACCAGTCTTATGTCAACCCGGACTGTGAAATCGAAGAAGGCGCGCAGCGGGTGCATGGAATCACTGCCGATCAACTGGTGGGCAAACCCAAGTTTCCGGAGATCCTCGACGAGGTGATGGAGTTCGTGAAGGATGCGGAAGTCCTGATTCATAATGCCGGATTCGACTTGGGCTTTCTCAACCACGAACTGGAACTGGCGGGGCGTGCCGACAAATTCGAGGATTGCTGCCTGAAAGTCACGGACACCCTGATGCTGGCTCGGGAAAAATCGTCGGGGGGCAGCAGCCTGGACCAGCTGTGCGATTTCTACCAGGTTGATCGCAGGCAGAGGGAATGGCACGGGGCTCTCCTGGATGCCCAGTTACTGGCTCATGTCTACCTGAGAATGACAGGGGGGCAGATGGGACTTTCGCTGGAAGTCCAGACTCGCCGCCGCCGTGCCAACGTCGAAAAAGCCCCCATCCCTGTCCTGCGGGCCGGTCCGGAGGAACGGCGTTCGCACGAGGAATTTCTTGGCGTTATCCAGGCCGAATCCGAGGAAGGTCGGGCTTGCGTCTGGCAGGAATTGGATCGCCTTTCGAAGGAAGACGGGTAAAAGATAAAGCTCGATTCTGCCTGATTTCTTTCCGGACGAGGGCATCGGACATCAAGCGTTTGGGCAACCTTGGAAGTTGGCACCGGCAACCCAAATCTGCTAATCTAGGCGCAAACAACAAGGCCTCTGGACGGAATCCGTTCACGGGGCGATTAATCCAACTGGAGGATGTTTTTGTGGACAAACTGATTACCGGAATCATCATCGCGGCCGTGGTGGTCTTCTTCTACTGGCTGTACCAGACGGGCGGCGAAGAGGCGCCCGCGGTGTCCGAAACGGCTACGGAAGAAATGGCGGCCGAGGGCGCATCGGAAGGACCTTGGGTGGCGATCGTCGGGGTCGGCGAGGAAGCGCATGTCGCGGGCCACTACAACAGCTATACGGAGTGTTATCAGGCTGTTGCGGGCAAGGTCGACGTGAACGTGACTCCGTATTCCTGTTCCAATCAATAATCCGCTGAAACCGGACGGGAAACCTCCGCCGGCGTCGATTCCCGGCGCTTCAGGGTTTCCCGCCTTGCCGGGTGGACCGGCGCAACAAGCGTTCGCGGTCGCGCTCCCAGTCGCGAGTCTTCACGGTTTGTCGCCGGTCGTGCTTGTGCTTGCCGCGCGCCAGCGCCAATTGCAGTTTTGCCCGACCCTGTTTCCAATACAGTGACAGGGGGATCAGGGTGTAGCCCCGTCGGTCTACGGCACCCTGAAGATGAGCAATTTCTTTTTCGTGCAAAAGCAGTTTTCTCGGCCGAGCCGGGTCGGTCGGCAGATGAGAGACATTGGGCAGGGGGTTGATGTGGCTGCCCAGGAGCCAGCCTTCTCCCTTGCGGATGGAGATGTAACCTTCGTTGATTTGGGCGCGCCCCTCGCGCAGGCTCTTGACTTCCCAGCCGGTCAGGGCCAGTCCGGCTTCGAAGGTTTCCTCGATGGCATAATCGTGCCGGGCCCGACGGTTCCGGGCGATGGTGGGATCAGGGGCTTTGGCTTGGGTTTTTCGGCTCATGGCGTCTCGTGAGGAAAAATCGTCTTCGTGCAGTCTCTGAGGCCCGTGCCCGAACATTCAATTATAGGCATGGGGCATGTTGGCCTTTTCGTGAGGCTGCCCCGACTTTGAGAGGAAAAGCGTCGTGAGTTTGTTTTCACTGCCGGAACTAGTTGCTCTGCTGGTTCTGCTTTTCCTGCTGTCGGCGTTTTTCTCCGGTTCCGAAACCGCGCTGATGGCGCTGAACCGTTACCGGCTCCGTCATCTGGCAGAACAGGGCAAATACAGTGCCCGTTGCGCGCAGGCGCTGCTGGACAAGCCGGACAAGCTGATCGGGTTGATCCTTCTCGGCAACAACCTCGTCAACATTTTGATTACCCAGTTGGCCACGTACCTCGGCTACATCTACTTTCAGGAGATCGGGGTGGCCGTGGCCACGGGTCTATTGACCGTGGCCATCTTGGTTTTTGCGGAAGTGGCGCCGAAGACCTTGGCGGCATTACACGCCGAGCGTGTCGCCTACCCGGCCGCCGTCGTGTACCGACCGCTTCTGGTAATTGCCTATCCTCTGGTGTGGCTGATCAACCAGTTCGCCAACGGCCTGCTTCGGGTCTTGGGAATGCCGCGGGAGGAGGCTCGCAATGCGCTGACTCAGGAAGAACTCCGCAGCGTCGTGCAGGAATCCCGCAGCTTGATTTCCCGGGAGCATCGAAAGATGTTGCTGAGTATTCTGGATCTGGAGAAAATCACGGTGGAAGACGTGATGGTGCCGCGCAACGAAATCGTTGGGATCGATCTCAGTGACGACTGGAGCGAGGTGCTGGATCAATTGCAAAACCCAACCTACACGCGGGTGCTGGTGTACGAGGGAGGGCTCGACAAGGTCTGCGGAATGCTGCACTGGCGCAAACTGTTGCCGCATATCTTGAACGAGGACCTGTTGCCGGAACACATCCGGGAAACCATGCGGGAGCCGTATTTCATTCCCGAGGGGACCAATCTCAACCGGCAGTTGTACAATTTCCAGAAACACCGGCGCCGGGTCGGCCTGGTGATCGACGAGTACGGCGACATCCAGGGCCTGGTGACCCTGGAGCACATATTGGAAGAAATTGTGGGAGCGTTCACCGTGGATTCCGGAGCATTAGATCCGGGGGTCTATGAAACCCTGCCCGATGGCAGCGTCGTAGTGGATGCGGGCATTCATGTCCGCGAACTCAATGATCTCCTGAACAGCCACTTTCACATGGATGGGCCGAGAACGCTCAACGGTTTGATCCTGGAACACTTGGAAGATATCCCGGCACCGGGCACCAGCATGCTGATTGACCGCTACCCGGTGGAGGTGGTCAAGACGGATGAAACCTCGGTGCGCACGGTCCGGGTCTATACGCGTCTCGAATCGACTCCAGACGGCCAGGGGAACGGCAATGCGTGAACCGGAGTTGAGCGATCAGGGTCTGAGTCCCACGCACGAAGTCACGGCACGGGACCAGTATGGCGATGTGCGGACGGTCCGCATTGCCGGGGAGCGTCCACTGACGCTGAAAGTGGATGAACGCGAGGTAGTAACGTTGATGACGTTGGGCATGCATCCAGAGGAACTGGCGCTTGGCTATCTCCGCAACCAGCGGTTGGTGGAACGATTGGAAGATATTGCGGCCGTGCGGGTTGATTGGGAGCGCGAGACAGTTTCGGTTGATATGCGTCCGGGATGTGGCATCACGGATTGGGAAGAGAAGTTGTCTCAGCGCACGGTTACCACGGGCTGCGGTCAAGGGACCGTATTCAGCTGTACGCTGGACAAACTTTACGACCAGCGCCTGCCGAAGGCGACGGTCCGTCAGTCTTTGATTTACCGCCTGCTGGCCAACATTGCAAGTTCCAACCAGATCTACAAGGAGTCTGGCGCCGTGCACGGGTGCGCGTTGTGCGCGGGAGAGGACATCCTGATGTTTGTGGAGGATGTCGGGCGCCACAATGCGGCGGATACCATCGCGGGGCGCATGTGGTTGCAGGACATGGACGGGACAGACAAGATTTTCTACACGACCGGACGGTTGACCTCCGAGATCGTCATGAAATGCGCGGGCATGGGAATCCCGGTACTACTGTCGCGCTCCGGCGTCACGCAGATGGGTGTGGAATTGGCCGCGGATCTGGGAGTCGTGATGATCGCGCGGGCCAAGGGGCGCGCCTTCTTGACGTACAACCTGGCCGAGTGCGTGGAGTATGACGCACCGCCGAAACGGCCACCCGAGGCCGAGCCGAAAAGCAACAATTGATAGGCGGGAACAGTCTGGACGCTTGCGCCAGGCTGTCCTTTCCCTAAGATTACCAGTTGAAGTTGCTATGCAGCATGATGCCGTGGACGGAGTCGCCATATGCTGGCTGGTCGTGCAGGATTTCCATACTTATTTGCACCGATGTCCCGACATTGAACTGCCCGCCCACGCTCAGGCGTCGCGAGCCCTCGCCGGACAGCGACACGTTGGTGTACGGCGTCAACACTCCTTGGCGCCCGCCCAACAGGGCGATCATGCCATACGCAACCTGCGCGTTCATGTGTAACGGCGATCGATCGCCCGATAATGTCATTCCGATGGCATCAGCCTCCCACATTCGCTGGACACCGCTGGCCGTCTGGCCCCACTGGGGCTCTATGCTGACCGCAAGCCCGACGCCATCCGCACCCGGATCAATGCGCACCAGCCCGCTGAACCCCCATTCGTCGTAATTGCCGTTATGGCCGAGCAGGGCTCGCGCCCGGCCCTCGAAGGTCACTCCGGTCGCCGGGTCGGAAAAGCGCAGCCCGGCCCCAGTCTCGAAGCCTTCGCCGTCCTCTCCGTCCCCACCGTCATGCCGCACACCGACTTCCAGTGACGAGTTCAGCGTGCCTCCCGACTCAAGGGCCTGCTCGTGGACGGCTTCCAGCAGTAGCCGCGAGCGGCTGGCATTCAGCGTCAGACCTTTCAGGGCGCCCTCGCCATCGGTGTCAGCCCACGTGTACGCGGCCTCGGCCTTGATTCGCACCGTGGTCGTGCCGCCTTGGATTACTTCATCGCTATCCACCAGCAGCCCGCTCACGCCAGCTGCGACCATCTGTTGCTCAAGGTCGCTCTCCTGCGTGGCCGCCGCCGTATCGTTGATCTCAATGTCGCCCCAGCCGTAGCCGGCCGCGGCCCACAGATTGATGCAGTGATCCACCCGCCAGCCCACGTACGGATTAACGCTAATCAGCGTGGTTGTGGATTCGCCCGAGCCCCCACTGATGTCGTCGTAGTCGACTTCCGCTTCCGCTCGCGACACTGAGAAGCCAGCCAGCATGTCCGCGCCCACCCGGGAATCTATCCCGAAGTTGATGCTCGTCACGTCGCCCTCGTAGTTCAAGGTTTGGCTGTTCCCGCCGTCGAAGTCTCGGTAGTCGCCGCTTCCCCAGATCGTTGCGTTCCGGAACAGGCCGCTGCCAGTGCTCGTCGCGTTGAGTGGCAGAGTGAAGGATGCCCCGGCGAGTAGCTGGCCGAGGTCGAAGGTGCCGTTCTCCAGCGACTGCCCGTGTGCCAGCAGGGCGTCGGAAAGACTGGAGGTGCCGCCGAAGTTGAGTCCCTTGGCTTGCGAAGCGTCGTCGGAAATCGCCCGCTCGATTCGGTTCGATACGGCATCGACCGTACTGGCGGTCATCGCCCGCATGACCTGCGGCTGGATGGCCTTGATGGCCAGGTTCTGGCGATGGGCGGTCACCCTGGGGTCGCTCAGGTAAAAGCCCGAGCCGATAATATAGTTCTCAATGTCCCCGTTTGCCCTCGTGACTTCGAATTCGCGGGCATATCCCACCTTGGGGATGTTGGCGCTGTCGGCCTCGTCAATGGGATCGTCGAAGTAATACTGCACGAAGCCGCCTTCCGGGCTGCTTTTTGCCGCGTTGAGGACTTGCGGCAGAATAAGTTCTCCGGTGACAGCGTCTCGCTGCGTTGGAATTAAAGGTCGAACCTCGAATCTGTCGGGGAACGCTCCGTGAAATAAGATGATGTTGGTGGAAAGGTCCAAGATATATAAGTACACGGAACCGTGTCGCCAAGGCCCGTTCGGATCCCGAAAGGCAACCTTGGCTTTCGAAAGGGCGTCTCGACCTCCGGTTCTTCCAAACTCTCTAAATTGGTCGATCGCGTTCGCGACGAAGGCCTTCAAGGTTCTGCGGTCCACCACGTCTTGGGCGCGAATGGTCGGATCGCCGTGATCGATTGGTTCGGGGGCCAAGTGGGATGCGTTGAGGTCGAATCCGGCGAGCAGTATGATCGGACCCCTGGTCCCCACGTAGGCGCTGGCATAGCCGGAACGCCCTGGGCCCGCATTGAATGAGACGGGCGTATCATTAGCTTTTCCGCTCAAGTCGGTTAGGTAGGTGGTGCTCTGAGGGTTGACTCCCAGCGAAGTAAGAATTGCTGCAAAAATCCCACGATTCAGGAGGTTGCCCGACAACGCCATGTTCTTCGCGTGAAGGAACACCCTGCCGTTTGGTGCCAGTTGCACCAGGTAAGTAGAACCGGAACGCCAAGGCCCCCCTTCTTGCCTGATAACGCATCCAAAATGGAGCCCTGTCGCCCGAGGATTTGTTGCAGCAACCGCAGCCTTGAAAGCTGTTCTCGCGTCTTGCATAAAGGTTTGGAGGCTGGCGCCACCTTCCACCTGTTGCGCGGTCACACTTGGATCAGCGATAGGAGTTACGCCGGGAGGCAGTGGGCAGGCTTCATTCGTTTGCGCCAAGGCCGGATGCGCATTGAGACCGACGACGGTCAGTATGAGGAAACAAAATGCGACTGGGTTGATTTTCTGAACCCCGGCTTTCATCTTGAAGTTCCTCCCTAGGGAAATCAACGGGCTGTGGAAATTATAGGACTAAGAAAGTCTAGCACATAGAATTGTGCACAGGCTCTGATCCGTGGCGGATTTAGATACTGACGGGTTCGTCCACTCTGGCCCGAACCGAAAATCCCGAGCTTAAAAAGGAAAGGGGGGCGTTTCGATCTGAAACGCCCCCCTTATTCTCCGAGATCAGGCGATGTCGAAACGGTCAAGGTTCATGACCTTGTCCCATGCCTTCACAAAGTCTTGCACAAACTGCTCCTTGGCGTCCTCGCATCCGTAGAATTCCGCGAGGGCCCGAAGTTGCGAGTTCGAGCCGAAGATCAGGTCGACACGCGTGCCGGTCCACTTCAGTTCACCCGTAGCGCGGTCACGCCCCTCGAACAAGTCGCAGTCTTCCGAAGTCGGTGTCCAGGCGATGCCCATGTCGAGCAGATTCGCGAAGAAATCGTTGGTCAGCGTTCCGGGCTGATCCGTGAAAACTCCGTGTTGGGTCTGTCCGACATTCGTGTCCAGGACACGCATTCCGGCGACGAGAACCGCCATTTCGGGTGCAGTCAACGTCAGCAACTGCGCCCGGTCGACCAGCAACTGCTCTGGCGTGGCGTTGTGCTTCGCCTTGAGGTAGTTGCGGAACCCGTCTGCAGTGGGCTCGAGAGGGGCGAAGGAGTCGGTGTCCGTCTGCTCCTGAGCCGCATCCGAGCGACCCGGCGTGAACGGAACCGTCACATCGCATCCGGCATCCTTCGCGGCTTGCTCGACACCCGCACATCCCGCCAGGACGATCAGGTCGGCAAGCGAAACCGCTTTCCCGTTCGAAACCGAACTGTTGAACTCCTGCTGGATGGCTTCGAGTGCCTGCAGCACGGCCGCCAGTTGCTCCGGCTGGTTGGCTTCCCAGTCTTTCTGGGGTGCCAGGCGGACGCGCGCCCCGTTCGCACCTCCCCGCATGTCGGAGCCACGGAAGGTCGATGCCGAGGCCCAGGCCGCGGAGACCAGTTGGGAGGCCGACAATCCCGAAGCCAGGATCTTGGCCTTCAGATCAGCAATGTCCTGCTCGTTGACCAGCGTATGGGTCACGGCGGGGACGGGATCCTGCCAAATCAGGTCTTCCTGTGGAACTTCCGGGCCCAGGTAGCGGGAGCGGGGCCCCATGTCGCGGTGGGTCAATTTGAACCATGCACGGGCGAACGCGTCTGCGAACTCCTCGGGGTTCTCGTGGAAACGCCGCGAGATCTTCTCGAAGGCCGGGTCCATTCTCATGGACATATCCGCCGTGGTCATGATCGGAGCATGACGCGTAGACGGATCGTGCGCGTCCGGCACATCGTCGGATCCCGCGCCATCTTTCGGGACCCACTGCCACGCACCGGCAGGGCTCTTCGTCACTTCCCATTCGTAACCGAACAGGTTGTCGAAATAGCCCATGTCCCACGTGACCGGATCACTCGTCCATGCGCCTTCCAGTCCACTGGTGATGGCGTCGCCGGCCTTGCCCGATCCGTGGCTGTTGACCCAGCCGAAGCCCTGTTCCTCGATGTTGGCGCCTTCAGGTTCCGGCCCCACGTACTCATCCGCGCTGGCTGCGCCGTGGCATTTTCCGAAAGTGTGCCCCCCAGCAGTGAGAGCGACGGTTTCCTCGTCGTTCATCGCCATGCGGGCAAAGGTCTCGCGAACGTCGACCCCCGAGGCGACCGGGTCGGGGTTGCCGTCCGGTCCTTCCGGGTTTACGTAGATCAAACCCATCTGCACGGCCGCAAGCGGATTTTCGAGATCGCGCTCCCCGGAATAGCGCTTTTCTCCAAGCCACTCTTCCTCGACACCCCAGTAGATGTCTTCTTCCGTTTGCCAGACGTCTTCACGTCCGCCACCGAAGCCGAACGTCTTGAAGCCCATCGATTCCAAGGCGCAGTTGCCGGCGAGGATCATGAGATCGGCCCAGGAGATTTTCTTGCCGTATTTCTGTTTGATTGGCCACAGCAGCCTGCGCGCCTTGTCGAGGTTGCCGTTGTCGGGCCAACTGTTGACGGGGGCAAAGCGCTGGTTGCCGGTTCCGGCGCCGCCGCGGCCGTCACCGATTCGATAGGTACCGGCGGCGTGCCACGCCATGCGAATAAAGAAAGGTCCATAGTGACCGTAGTCGGCCGGCCACCAATCCTGCGAGGTCGTCATCAACTCGTGGAGGTCCTGCTTCAGGGCGTCGTAGTCGAGACTCTTGAATTCCTCGGCATAGCTAGTGCCGTTGGTGGGTTTGGACTGGACAGAATGCTGGTGCAGAACGTTGACGTTCAACTGATCCGGCCACCATTCCCGGTTTGTCGTGCCGCTGCCAGCTGGATGGCTTTCCAGCATCGATTTGACTGGACATTGACTCTCAGCCATGAAAATTGCCTCCTGTTTTTTGTTTTTCGACTTAGGAAAATTGCTTTCCCGTAGGATTTTCACTCCCATCCTAGGAGCGTGTCCCACGATAGCATAAAATTGGACAGTGTCCAAATTGTGACAACTGTTCCCGCTATTGGTTCAGTTGCAGGACTCCAGGCATCTTGGAGATGCCGGCTGCGGCTATAAGTGCCCACGACCTAGCGGCCGGTCTGGTTCGGCGTACAGGGTTGCCTAAAACGTCGAGACTGATGCTTTTCCAAAGACCCTTGGACGCGCCTACTCCCGCCCTCGCAGCAGGTTTGCGCCCGCCGCCCCAAGCAGTAGCGGTAGGGTCGCGTCGATCAGCATCCAGATGACGGTTGTCGCATCGGGACCCGTAGGCGCATAACTTGGGTTCAACAGGCTGAAGTAGCTCCAGAGCAGCAGGATGCCGACGGCCAGAAAGCCGTAGAAAAGCACGTTGGCGGCCAGGTACTCCCGGGTAACCGTTTCGCCACCCTCGCGGTCGACGGCACGTTTGCGCAGGTACGCGAAGACGGTGCCCGCCACCCATGCCAGTACCATAAACGGATCGAGTGTCTCCCAGAAGGGGCTGTAGGGCTGCCCCGGTTCGGAAACGTGGTACAGCGGCTCGACCACCGTGTGGAACGCGACTGTGACAGCCATGGCAATCAGCGCCAAGCCCAAAATTCTTTTTGCCATGTAGGTTTCCCTCCTCCCGAGACGATGTGGCAAAGAATACCATGAGCCCTGCGGGCTCACAAATTCAAGCAAATTTCCGGACGAGAGCGGTGCGTTTCGTATCGCAAGAGACTCTTGCGGTGCTTGCCCTAAAAGGCATTTGAGTTGATAATACGCGCCCCCGACGACAGAGGGGCGAACCCGACCATGAGCGAAATCGACTTTAACCTGTCCGCAGAGCCGCGCAAGGAGACCGGAACCAGCGCGATGCGGAGGATGCGGCGTGCAGGGCAACTGCCCGGCGTAGTCTATGGTGCGGGGGGCGATGCCGTTCCGATCACCTTGTCGGGTCTTGAAGTATCCCGCCATCTGGAGCATGAGGCCTTTTACTCGCACGTCCTGAACCTGAAGCTGAAAGGCAAGAGAGAAAAGGAACAAGTCATCCTGCGCAGCGTTCAGCGCCATCCGGTCCGTTCGGATGTGCTGCTGCATATCGACCTGCAACGCATCAGCAAGGACGCGAAGATCAAGATGACGATCCCGCTGCATTTCAAGGGCGAAGACATCGCGCCCGGCGTCAAGGAGCAAAGCGGCCTGATCAGCCACCTGATGACGGAAGTGGAGGTTTCCTGCCTGCCTTCCGATCTTCCGGAATTCATCGAAGTCGACATTTCCGAGTTGCATATCGGCGAACTGGTCCATCTTTCCGACTTGGCGATCCCGGAAGGCTTGGAACTGGTCGAGCTGTCGCACGGACACGATCATCCCGTGGCCACCATCCATGTCCGGCGCGAGGAGATAGAGGAAGAAGAAGTCGCGGTCGAAGAGCCTGAGGGCGAAGAGGGTGAAGAGGCCGAGGCGCAGGCAGCCGAGGCTGAAGAGAAAGACGCGGATTCTGCTGAAGAAGAGTCCTGATCGGAACCGGGTCAATGGCGGAATCAGGCGATGCGGTCCGGTTGATCGCAGGGCTTGGCAATCCCGGTGCGGAATACGCCCGCACCCGACACAATGCTGGATTCTGGCTGGTTGATGCGCTGGCCGACCGGCTGGGTGCGCACCTGAAACCCTCCCGGCAACTGAAAGGCGAAACTGCGTCAGTCGAAGTGGAAGGGCATCCGCTTCGCCTGTTCAAGCCGAACTCCTACGTTAATGTGAGCGGTGCCACGATCGCGGCGGCGTGCCGCTACTTTCGTATTCCCGCCTCGGCCCTGCTGGTCGCGCATGACGACATCGACCTGCCGGACGGTGCGGCACGACTGAAATTTTCCGGAGGGCACGGCGGCCACAAGGGCATCCGCGATCTCTCCCAGCATCTCGGCAAGGATTTCTGGCGCCTGAAACTCGGTGTCGGGCACCCTGGGCGGGCTTCGGAGGTGGTGGGCTACGTGCTCAAGCCGCTGTCCAGTTCGGACCGTGCCGCGGTGGATCAGGCGGTGCAACAGGTACTGGAGCACGTTGGGAATCTTGTCGAAGGGGATTTCCAGAACATCATGAATGCGCTGCATGACCCGAACGGTCCGACCGGATGAGCCTCAAGTGTGGGATCGTCGGGTTGCCCAACGTCGGGAAATCCACACTGTTCAATGCCCTGACCTGTGCTGAAGCGGCAGCCCAAAACTACCCGTTCTGCACGATCGACCCGAACCAAGGCGTAGTGCCGGTTCCGGACCGTCGGCTTGACCGCTTGGCGGATCTGGCGGGATCGGCGCAGCGAATCCCGGCCGCGGTGGAGTTCGTCGACATCGCCGGATTGGTCCGGGGCGCTTCGCAAGGCGAGGGGCTCGGCAACCAGTTCCTCGCGCATATTCGCGAGGCGGATGCCATCGCCCAGGTCGTACGGTGCTTCGCGGACGACAATGTCGTCCATGTAGACGGGGCGATCGACCCGGTTCGGGATTGCGAGACGATCCAGACGGAATTGCTCCTGGCTGACTTGGGGACGGCGGAGCGGTCGCTTGAGAAGTGGCGGCGGCAGGCCAAGACCGGCGACAAGGAAGCCCGTGCGGCGCAGGCCGTGCTGGAGGCAGCCTGCGAAAATCTTGATCAAGGCGTCCCGATGTGTGAGCAGGGACTGGGCGAAGCGGAGCGAGGCGTGTTGAGTCCGCTTTTTCTACTGACGGCCAAGCCGTCTCTGTTCATCGCCAATGTCGACGAGGAGGGTCTTTCCAGCGGGAACGACTCCCTGCGTGCATTGGAAGAATACGCGCGCGGGAAAGGAACTGCTGTCATTCCGATCTGCGCTGCTCTGGAATCCGAGATTTCCCGGTTGGACATGGAAAGCCGGGAGGATTTTCTGGCGGACTTGGGTCTATCCGCGCCAGGGTTGGACCGAGTGATCGAGGCGGCCTACCGGCTTCTGGGTTGCATGACGTATTTCACGGCAGGGCCAAAGGAGGCGAGGGCATGGACCATTCGCAGGGGTATGCACGCCCCGCAAGCGGCAGGCGTAATCCATACCGATTTCGAGAAAGGATTTATTTGTGCGGATGTGATCGCCTATGAAGATTACGTCGCCTGCGGCGGGGAGGCGGGTGCCCGGGAGGCGGGCAAGAGCCGCACGGAAGGTCGGGATTACGAAGTGCGGGAAGCAGACGTCATCCACTTCCGCTTCAACGTATAAGGACGAAAATGTTTTCAGGCGGCCATAACGACCCCAAACTTCCGCACCTTGATTTCTCCTTTCCGCTGCAGCGCGTGCCACAGGTCGTACTGCATCTGCTGCTGCAGCCAAGTCTCCGGGCTCCCGCCGAATCCCTTGGACAGGCGAATGGCCATTTCCGGAGAAATCCCGAGGCGGCCGTTGAGCAGCATGGAAAACGTATTGCGCGACACTCCCAGACCTTCGGCCGCTTCAGTCACCGTCAATTCCAAGGGATCAAGGCAGACCCGGCGGATGAATTCCCCGGGATGCGGCGGATTGTGCATGAGCATGTGGTTTTCTCCTCCTAGTGGTAGTCCAGATAGTTGACATCGGCGACTCCGCCCTCGGCAAAGCGAAAGACTATTCGCCAATTCCTCCCGACCGAAATCGCCCAGTACCCTGCATGGTCGCCTCTCAGGGGGTGAAGCGCAAAGCCGGGAAGGTCCAGGTCTTCGGGAGCCGTTGCCGCATTCAGGCGCGTGAGCGCATCCCTGACGGCTTGGCGGTGCTCGGCGGGAATGCGCCTGGGGTCTCCACGCAGGAAAAACCGCTTGAGTGCCCGGTTCCTGAAATTCCGGATCATGTGAATGTAATATGTATTATTACTATTGTCAATCCCGTTGATGTCATGAACCTTTGAGTCTGCCCCCTACGGATAGTCCAGATAGTATGGAATCGATATGGGGAAACCTGGATAGTGTTCGATCACGTCCTCGATCGGCTTGATCCGGTGGTGGCCCCGCTTGGCGTACTCCACGTACTTCCGATACCAGCGCTCCTGTTCGTTCCACCCCCGGAAGTTTTGGGGCACGACGGTCCGGGTGGAGGTCGGGCTTGATCGGACAGTTCCGCCAGCCTCGATGATCTGGCGATGACAGGCCGAGTCGGTCAGGCCAAGCTCGGTGCACTTGGCGTAGGTGTGCGGAGTGGAGCCTGGTGTTTGTGCAGAGACTCCGCCCGTTGAGCCGACCAGAATCACAAGAATCGGCAGCAGGTGAGGGTTCAGTTTCATCGGCATTGGAATTTCCTCTCAGTATGAGCATTTGACGAAAACGGCGATGGTGGCCGTGTCGGAAGTGGCGCTTTCCTCGCCCCCGGATCCGGTGATGACCGCCCGCACCCTCCAGGAATCGGTGAGATCGTCTACCGGCAGCTGGATTCCGTGCAGCGCCCGGCCGCTGGGCGACGAAACCCGGCTGAGGGCGGTGAAGATGCGCGGCGTCATGCCGTTCGGACAGGTCGGTTTGCGAATCAGGTCGCCAGAGCTGGCTGCGGTGGCGAACTGCACGGAGTTGAGCAGGGTTTGTCCAGTCTCGGTGGCCACGTCGCGGGCACCGAACAGATACTGGTTGCCCAGATCCCAGGTTGCCGTGGGGCTGGCGGAGCCGTCCAGCGGCATGAACGCGCCCCCCGTGCCGGGCGGGCCGGCGGGCCGGGGGTAGTGCACGGTCACAACCATGCCGGAGGCTGACGCGCCAGGGACTTTTTGGGCGAGGGCAGCCGCTTGTTCGGCATTTTCCGCGGTTGCCGCAATGGTGAAGTGATTGGAGTCGCAGGACAGCGCATACCCGGTGCGGTTTCCACTGGGATCGAGATAGGGAGACAGTCGGGGCGCACCCTTCAGCAGGCCCTGTGCGTCCAACTCGTCGTACGATCCTTGGCACAGCAGCATTTCCAACGGCCACCCGCCTTCGTTTATGAGGTAATGCTGCGCCGCATTGGCTAGCCGGTAGATTTCTTCTGCCGCCTGCTCGGTGCGGTCGCGTTCGAGATCATCGACAAGACGGCGGGTGGCAGAGAGTTGCAGGGTGCCGGCGAGAATCGAGAACAGCGCCAGAGTGATGACCAGCTCCAGCAGGCTGAAGCCGGATTGGTGCGCATAAAGGCTGGAACGGGAGTGCTTCATTCGGTCCCCTGCCGGATTTGGCGCAGCCGGCGCGCCCGCCAAAGCGGAATGCGGATTTCCGAGGCCGAAAGGGGGGCTCGCACGGCTCCAATTTCTCCATCGATCAGAACGCGAGGGTCAGCGCCGTCGAGCGCGACCCGGTAGATTTGCCCGTCGCCCAGCCGGGCCGGAACCGAGAGGTGAGGCAGTGCGGTTTGCAGGTCGGCGGCTGTGGCGACATCGCCGGTGAGCAAGCCGTCCCGGTGTGCGCGGACGGCCAGCGATGCGACATACCGGCTCTCAGCCTGCTTCACATGGATTTTTCCCGCATCAATGCGTGCACTGGCGAACGAGCCGATTAGGCCAATTGCAAGGCCTACCATTGCCAGTGCAGCCAGCACTTCCGGCAAGGTGAACCCTTGTTGCGCGGTGGTCTTCATTGGACGGAGATCGAGTAGATCGGAACCAGAAACCCCTTGACGAGCAGCAGCACGAGAGTCAGGATCAACCCCGAGTAAAACCAGCGGGTCCAGCGCACGGTCCGTTCCAGATGCCAACTGATTTCGGTGTGCAGGTTGGTCTGTATGGCCGAGAACAAGTGTGGAAGCTGTGCCGTCGGCGCATCCTCAAACCGGTACAGCCCCACCGCCAAGGTGCGGCTGAAATAGCGCTCGGACAGGCTCTGCGAAAGACTGTGCCCGGTGCGCAGGCGCGTGTACAGGTACTGGCTGGCACGCTTTCCGAGCAGGGGATGCAGCGAGCGCATCAGGTCGGCGAGATGGACGCCCTTGCGGAAGGCTGGGGCGAGGACGGCAAGCAGTACGGAAGAACGTTGCCCACGCACCAGGGCATCGATGTCGCGTAGCGGAGGAAGTGTCCGAATGCGGCTCCAGAATCGGTATCCGGCGAGGGTGAATATGGCGACTGCGCCCAGCGTCAGAGGCAGATAGCGGGTTAGCAGGGCATGCAGGGTCATCAAAATGTCGGTCGCGAGAGTTGTTTGGATCTCGACGCGGCTGGACAGGCGGTCGAGCAGCATCTGGAACAAGAACGGCGTAAGGGCGAACAGGCCGAGTGCGGCCACCATGTACAGGCCGGCGCGCATCAGAGGGACATGGAGTTTCTCCCGGCTTTGCCGTTGGCGATCCAGGAACTCCGCCGCCTGCAGCAACATGTCGGGAACTTTCCCGAGGCGCTCTCCCTCGCGGCACAGGGCAACGGCGAAAGGGTGCACGTTGAGATGCAGCAGGAGTTCGGCAGGAGCCAGGCCGGCCAATCCCGCAGCACTTCGGGAGTGCCGGTTCCGCCGCAGCGTTGGGAGTTGTGCAACCATCCGGTCCAGCTCCTCGGGTGTCAGGCTGCCGCGGCTTAGTTGCATGGACATCTGGGCCAACAGCAGGCGCTGTTCATTGAGATCGACCCGTCGCAGGCCCAGCCATTCCTTCCAATGCCGCCGAACCGACAGCACCCGGCGGTGGGCGACCGCCGGGTGCCGGCGCGCGGAATCCGGGCTGTCCGCATCCACCGCAAGCGAGATGGTGGCGCCCTGCGGCGACAGGCAGCGCACGGCGTAAAGGGTCACGGTCAGGGGATCCGGTAGTTCACCGTCAACGTGTCGTCGTCGTTGTCGTAGGAAGTCGAACTGACGGCCGATCCTGATGCAAGCCCGAGGGCGGTGGCGAGATCGGAACCGAAGGCGTCCGCATCCTCGGCGCTGGTGAGCACCCAACTGAGGCTGACGGTTCGCGCGGCCGGAGTTCCCAGCGTCCAGGTATCGCCGAACGGTCCATTGGCAGAGACGCCGGCATTCGTGACGTCCGTCTTGGTGACGCCGGTCAGGCTGCCGTTGATCGCGCGGTACGAAATCAAGGCGGCAGGGATGTCGTTGAGCAGGGTGTCCTTGCTGCTGGCCATCGCCAGTTCCGTCTCGGCCGTCCCGAAGCTCGTGACGATCGTCGAGACGAGAATGCCGATCAGCGCGATGACGGCCAGGATCTCCGGCAAGGTGAATCCGCGTTGGCGGAGGCTTGGGTTTGGATGTTTCATGATGGGTGGTTCTCCGTGAAAGCGAGTTGAAGAGGAAGGGTGTGTGATTCGGGAACCTGAATGGGTTCACCGGGAGGTTCGGGCAGGATGCGTAGGCATTCAGCCCAGGTGGTCTGTCCGGCGCGGACCAGGTCTGTGGCGTGATCCCAAAGGCCGTGAAATCCCTGGGTGCGGGCGGTGTCGTACAGTTGCGCGAGGCCGGAGCCGTCGGCAATGCGGCTGGCAAGCCGGGGCTCCAGGAACAAGGTTTCCGCGATGCAAATCCGTCCGCGATAGCCGCTGTGCTCGCAGCGCTCGCATCCCTCCGGGCGGGCGATCGGCCAATGCTCGCCCGGCGGGAGCCCAAGCAGGCCAGTGGCTTCCCAGCCGGCTTCGTCGTAGCCATGCGTGGCGCAAAGAGGACAAACTTGGCGGACCAGTCGCTGCGCACTGACAGCAGCCAGGGTATCGGCGATCAGGTGGGAGTGGACGCCGAGATTGCGCAGGCGCTCGATGGCACCGAGGCTGTTGTTGGTGTGCAGGGTGGAGAGCACCAGATGGCCGGTCAGGCTTGCCCGGCAGGCGAGTTGCGCCGTCTCCTCATCCCGGATCTCACCGATCAGGATGACGTCCGGGTCTGCGCGGAGGAGCGCGCGCAGGCCTGTGGCGTAGCTCATGCCGATATCGTCGTTGATCTGGATCTGGTCGATGCCCGGGATCTGCACTTCGATAGGGTCCTCCAGCGTCTTGATGGAGATTTGGCTGCGGTTGCGCCGAAGGATCTCCATCACCAGCGCATAGAAGGTCGTGGTTTTGCCTGCTCCGGTTGGGCCGGTCAGCAGGAACAGGCCGCTGTTCATGGCGACGATCCGGCGCAATGACTTGACAAAAGCAGGGCCCAAGGCCAGTTGGCTCAAGGTCTGCACCGAACGCTGGTAGCCGGCCGCGATGCGCAGCGTGAATGAGCCCCAGACCTTGCGGCCGATGGTGACCGGACACATGTTGACCCGGATGAAGAAAACCTGCCCCCTCAGGGACATCTCCAAGCTGCCGTCCTTTGGCGTGTTGTAGACCCCGTGCTGGTTCCCGGACAAGGTCAGCAGGGTGTTGGAGATCAGCCGGTAGTTGCATCTTTCCGACATCACCATGCGTTCCTCGCGCAGGGTCAGGAGCAGGCCGTTTCGGCGCATCTTGATTTCCACGGCCTCGTTGTCGCGCGGCACGATGTGAAGGTCGCTGGCCTGGTGGTCGATGGCGAGCGTGAGCCATTCGTGCAGAACCTGCTCCGCTTCCGGAGATAGGGATGGGTCCTGGATCTTTTCGGAGCGGGCGTCGGGCTGGACCGGGATCAGCCCGGTTTCTCCGCGGTGCCGACTCAAGGCATCCCTCGGCAGTGCCAGTTGCGGGTTACGGATCAAGTGTTGGCAGGCGAACGGGTCGGTCACGAACAATCGACCGTCGGCCCAGGCCACGGCACCATCCGCAGCATAGTCCAAGGGGCCGTGCAGGTTCTCGGAATACACTGGCATCGAAAAAGCCTCCGACAGGGCCAGCGTGACCGATTCCACGTCGGCACCAGCCCGCAGCAGGCGAGGGACAATCGCCTCAGGAGTGTCCGGGCAGGCCAGTTGCATGGCATTCGACGGCAGGGCACCGGAATTCACGAGCATCTGACGGACCGCCTCGAAGCGTTGCATGATCCGATCGGGCAGAACGCTCACGGTACCGTCCTCTCAAGCGGGATTCGAAACCGCATTCCATCGGAGCTTTGGACTTCGAGCGAGTCAATGCCGACCGAATGGATTTGCCAAGGCCCAAGTTGCTGACCAGCACGAATCTCGATGTGCTGGCCACTGTCGAGACGCAATTGCGCGCGTCCCTGGTAGATATTGATGAGTCGCGGCAGGTCTAGGGTTCGCGCTGGGATCGGGCCGGGGTGATCCGCTTCTCCGGGCGGCAACGGGATCAGTTCCGCGCCCGGGCAGGGATAGCCGGTCTGCCGGCATTCTTGAAGCTTCTTCGCGATCCGCAACTGGACTTCAAGGAGCGCGTCGGTGGCATGCAGGCGCTGCAATTCGTGAATATGGGTTTCGGCCTCCTGGAGAATTCGCCGGGAGACTTCTCCGGCAGGATCGCCATCCGCCAGCACTGGGGCGGACAGGACGACTGCCAGCAAGGCCGCCCTCATGCTTCACCCTTGACGTCGGGGTTCGCACCGAGCATGAACAGCACGACATGCGCGATTCCACCCGAGGCCCGGATCTCGTCCACGATCAGCGGCACCTGTGGTTGGGCGATTCGGCACAGCCAGACGATGGACGGAAACGTCCCGCGCAGCGCAACTTTCCACACTGTGCCACCGAAACTGCCGATTCGTTGCTGGACTGCTTCCGGGTAAATGCTCGGGTCCGCTTCGATAACCTTCATCTCATGCACCCCCGGCAGAGCCCGGGCCAGTTGGCGCAGTCGCCGCAGTTGCCAGTGGATGGGACGCACCGGCGGCAGGCTTTCGAGGCGTTGCCGGGATTGCACAAGTTGCGTGTACTGTTCGGAAATTCCGGCCAAGTCCGGGGTGACACGCTTCTGGTCGAGCACAGCTACAGCAAGGCCCGCAAGGCTCAGGCATAGGATGCCGAACAGCACGAATAGTCCTTGCGGCTGCCACCGGCTACCAGACAATGCGAAGCGAGCCATCGGGCTGGTGCGTGATCTGCCGGGCCATCAGTCCGGCTGGAGGAGTGGGCGGGAGCGTGTCGAGCGGGTACACGATGGCTGTCAGCGTCGAGGCGGCCAGTACAGAGGCTTGCGGCAGTTCGATTGGCTGGAAGCTCCAGGACAGGACTAGCAGCTGATCGAGACGGCGTGACTGGTCGATGGGTTCAATGCGTCCGCCGGCTTCCAAACGAGCGAGATCCTGTTGCAGCCGGACGGTCTGTTCGCGAAGATGTTCGGCCTGCTGTACTTTTTGTGCATGGCGATGGCTCAGGATATGGTCGGCCGCAGTACCCGCGAATGCGCTGCCGAGAACCATGATGGTAGCGGCTGTCAGAGCCCGAAGGCGGGCGCGGGCCTTCTGAGCCCGGCGGTATCGCAGGGTTTGGATTGGCTGCGGCGGAAGGCTGAGGATCTCGGGTGCCGGGTCGATCCAAATTGGCTCGGGTGCAATGTCGGCTAGTGCGAACGCATCCAGTAGGGTTTCGCCCGTGATCCGTCCGCTGCAGGCGTTGCCGGTTTCGCGAAGGAGGTAGCGCCCTCCATGCGGCTCGGTATCCGTGGCAACTTGGAACAGGCCGGGTTTCTTCGGGATGAGCCCGGACGCGATCAGGACCTGCCAGAGTCCGTACAGGGGCAGGCCGGGATAGAGTTCGGACAGGGCGTCGACGGATTCTTGCTCGACATAGAGGGGCAGTTCTGGATCATCTGAAGCGACGGCCATCAGACGTTCGGCTAAAGCACCGGTGAGATGCGTCAGCACCAGGTCGTCCACCAGAATTACTTGGCGTGAGCCGATCCGGATAGGACGGTCGAGTGGAATCATCAAATGGCCACCTCGATGGGGGTGATGACGATCATCAATTCCCGGTTGGTCTTTTCCAAGGTGGAGGCAGCGAAGGCCCGGCACAGGAAATGGTCGCAGTCCAGTTGGTGGGCAGCCTGCAATGACCGACTCTGGATCAGCCCGCCGAGCAGGATGGGCTTGCCGCTTCGGGTGATGGCCAGCGTGGCCATTTCCTGAATGGCAATGTTGGGTCGCACGACGGTGGAGACGCCGGTCTCGAATTCGCTGTGCGAGCGGATCGACGACAGCACCGGGACGACTTCCACCAGGATGGAACCGTCATGGCGCATGCGCGGAGTGACGGCGATGCGGAAGCCAACCCGGATGTGCTCGAATTCGGTGGCAAGGACCGGTTCGCGGCTGCCTTCGCCGAGCACCAGGTCGGTGCCGGAGATGAAGCTGACCTCCTCCCCGTCACCGAGGAAAGTCGTCATGCCGTTGACAACGGTGAAGACCGGGTCGCTGCGGACCGTGACTTGGCCGTGCCGCGACAGCTGCTGAACCATGGCATTGAGGCTCCAGCGTCCGAACTCCAGTGCCGCATCGACTTCCCAAGCTCCGCCAGCGCGTACGAAAGACAGGTTGCCGGGTACGGTTCGGGAGGCGGCGATACGCCGATCCACCGAATCGTAGAGCAAGCTCAGGTCCAGTCCGCCGCCGGATCCTTCCTCGCGGGAGACGTCGAGAATGGCAACGGCCATCAGGATCTGCCGCGCACCCCTGCGGGTTTGTTCGGTCAGCCAGGCATCGAGTTCGTGGATGCGCGAGACCGGCCCGCGCGCGCGTAGCAGGCCAAGGCGCTGGTCCGCGACCAGCCAGGTTTGGAGGGGCGCCCCGGGTGTCGGTGCCGTTCCAGTGTCGGACACCCCCAGGATCGAACGCGCATTGGCAAGCAGGTCTTCCCATGGGGAATCCGTGTGGTCGTAAGTCACTGTTGCGGCGCCCTCTTCGGACTGGCTGTTGTCTTGATTGCCTTCACCGTCTTTGCTTCCGGTCGCAGAGGACAATGAAACGGCTTGGCCGACCTTGAGTTTCGCCTGGCCGTGGCCGGCGAACGTGCTGACGTCCCAGGAACGCGTCAGGTAGGACGACACGTGCACGATCGGTAATTCGGGATCCAGTTCCAGTGCGTAGCCGGTCATTCCCTCAAGAATGTCCAGGTACTGCCGAAGACTGAGATTGTTGACGCGGACGCTGTAGCGTTGGCTCAGATCGATTTCCGGGGTGGTGGGCACGAGGTTCAGGGCTGGATCGGCCCGGGTCAGGCACTCGGCCAACGTGACTTCCCTGAGGTTGAGAGTGACGGACAGATCGGCATTTTCTGAATGCGGTTGCTTGATACGGACGAACGGGCGAGGCGGCATCGATGGAGCGGGTGTCGCGGTTGGGGCATCCAATGGTTGTGGGAGATGGATTTCGCCGGGCGAGATTTCCGGTCCGGCGCAGGCACACAGTGCGAGTGCGACCAGGGATAGTGCAGTGCGTGAGTTCACGGCTGTCCCAGCACGACCAGTTTCTGTTCTTCGAAGACGTGCAGGACGAATTCGTCCTGAGCCTGATCTCCGAGCTTTCGAGCCAGTTCGGTCAGGGCGTCCCACCAGGTCGTCGAGGAAATCAACGAGACCCGGGCTTGCAGAAGAGTGGATGGGACTTCCGGGCGAAGCGTCCAACCGGGGGGAACGATCAGGTCCAACGCCTCCTGCAGAGTCATGTCTTCAACGAAGATCTCGGCCGGATCATGCAAGCCGGTCGGCAAGGGCAGGTCCATTGTCGCCGGATCCGGGCCTTCCATGGCAAGGCTTTGGGCATCCTCTATTTCAATGGGGGAGGTCTGCCGCTCCAGTTGCGCCTGCCACTCTTCGGTCGGCTGGATAATCAGTGTGCGATACAGCGGATTGACCTTGAGTTGCCAAGCCCCGCCAGCCAAGACGCCCAGAGCTTCCGACAAGTGAATGGGCCCGAGGTTTCGGTGCACCTCAGGCAGCGGCTGTGGCATCAGGATGGTTCTCGCCCAGTGGCTGCGCCGTTCATCAAGGCGGTAACCCGAGCGCGTCAGCAGGTGGGCCAAGGCGTCGCCGACGGTGGCAATTTCCTGCGGGAACCGGATTTGGGTCAGGGTGACTTGGAGAGGGTGGCGTTGCGCATGACTGCTACCGGGCATCAGGTAGGCGTAGCGGGCGATGGGGACAGGATCTTCGGCAGCCGACCCTAGGCCGGGAAGGGCGAGGCAACAGGCAAGAAAGGTTCCGCGCATGGGCAGGCTCCGGTTGGTCCTGCCACATTAGGCCAGCGAAGAAATGAAATCAAGAAAAAATGGTCGGAATTTTTAGACCATTTTTATCGGGAATTATATACAAAGGTTGACAAAACTGCCAAAATCAGTACAATCCCAAGTGTCGCAAAACACTTATGGAGAACTGAATGTCAGGCAAATCACACCGCGAGGGAATCTCCCTGATCGAACTTACAAAAATGTTTCCCGATGAGAAATCAGCCGTGCGCTGGTTCGAGAAGATTCTTTGGGGAGACCAGCGTGTTTGTCCGCACTGCGGAAGCACCGACACCAAAGAAGCCAGCCACAGGAAGATGCCGTACTGGTGCCCGGACTGCCGCCACTACTTCAGCGTCAAGACCGGCTCGGTCCTCCAGAACTCGAAGGTGCCGATGCGCAAGTGGGCGTTTGCCGTCTATCTGTATGTTACGAACATCAAGGGCATCTCTTCAATGAGACTGCACCGTGAGCTGGACGTGACGCAGAAGACGGCCTGGTTCATGCTCCACCGGATCCGGGAGGGCTGGAAAGCAACCGGGTTGCCTGACTCGTTCTCGGGGCCGGTGGAATCCGACGAAGCCTACATCGGCGGCAAGCGGAAGAACATGTCGAAGTCGAAGCGCAAGGCGATCACCCGGCAGGGGACATACGGCAAGACCGCAGTGGTGGGCGTGAAGGACCGGGCCACCAACACGGTCCGGGCCGTTCCCGTTCCGGAGACGACGCTGAAGACCGTGCAGGACTACGTGGCCCCGCACATCGCGCCGGGAGCCGCGCTGTACACCGATTCGTTCTCCGTATACCGGGACTTCCCGTTCTCGCACGAGATCGTCAGGCACGGCGTAGGCGAGTACGTACGAGGCAACGTCCACACCAACGGCATCGAGTCGTTCTGGGCGCTTCTCAAGCGCGCCCATTATGGAACCTACCATTGGATGTCGAAGAAGCACCTGGCGCGCTACCTGAATGAGTTCACTGGGCGGCACAACGTCCGCAAGCTGGACACCATCGACCAGATGCGGGATCTCGCCACCAGCCTCACAGGCAAGCAGCTGCTGTACCGGGATTTGATTAAGGACTGATTACTGGCGGTCTTGCATCTTGTCCAGCTTCTTGGACATGCCGTTGACCTGTTCCTTCACGCCCTTGATTTCTGCATCAAGGCTATCTATTCTTTCACCGATATTCTTTTCCAGTCGCTCTTCAGTATCAGCAATCAATTCGACTGCTGTATTTTGACCAGCCTCGAAGACATCAGTAAAAACATCTCGAAGCGCTTTTGCCAGCAGGTCAGCGCTGCCGTTCATTTTGTTTTTGTTGGTCATGGTGTGCCTCCAAGCATTTCAGCAGCCATTATACGGCTTTCGGCTCACCGGCACTCCCCGTTCTTCCACAGCGCGTGATCGACGCGGATCGGGACGTCGAATTGGTTCGGGAAGAGGCGCGAAAGCTGACCAGATACGCGGTCCGCCTCCGACTTGTCAAGCAACAGGATCAACGAGACGCAACCCTCGTGCTCTCCCCGGCACAACCCCCAGCCGGAGTGCGTGTGCTCAAAGTACAGATCCTTCAGCGCGTCGCACGGAGAGACAGCCGCCAGCTTCAGCAAGGCGGCCATCAGAGCCGGGACGATGGGGGTCATCCCAGGAGAAAGAAAGCCAGCGCCGCCAGCCAGCCCGCGAGGGCGATCAGCACGACGATAAGGAAGATGGCGGATCCCGGAGGGCTTTTGGGTTCGTCCACGGACTACTTGCCCGGTGGCTTCTTGATGGGTTCAGGGACTTCTTTCTTCTGCCTGGCCGCCTTTGCCCGAGGATCCTCGTAAGCCTTGCGGAGCGCCTTGCCGAGCAGGTCAGCGTCGCCTTTCAGGTCGGGCTTGGACATGGCAGAGCCTCCTCCAGCCTACAGGTTGCGGCAGTCGTAGATGAACGTCCACGCGTAGCAGAAGAACCCGTTGTTCCACGAACAGGTGTCGGCCACCAACGTGGGCTCGTCCGTCGCGCAACGTTTGACCGCTTCTTCGCGCATATCCTCAAGATCAGGCTCGGCCAGGAACACGGAAGCCCGTTCGTACTTGATGTGCACCGAATCGTTGGCCAGCTTCATGGACTGGGTCGCCGTGCAGGATGCAAGGAACAAAGCGGCAGAGAAAGCGAGAAGTATCCTATTCATCTTCATTTGTCCCTTGTAGCCGCTTTAATCGTCGCCCACAAAGACATCGTCCCGACCGACAGCAAGGCCAGCAATGGCCACAAGTCCGAATCCCTGCACCAGTCCGCCATCCCGGCCAGACCCATCAGAATCGCCGTGTAGAGGAACACAAGGGAAAGAAAGTGCATTTGCCCCCAGAGAGATTTTCAGTGGATCCTTTGCGTTGCATTTGTAGGATTATACCGCGAATCTAAAAAGAAATAGAACCTATTCGAACTCGAAAGCATCAAACGGGATATCCAGTTTTTCGCATAAATGCTTTAGGGACTCTAGCGGGAACAGACAGTCTTTATCTGGTAAAGATGGCAGTCTGGCGTACTCTGTTTTCCCATTGACCTCTCTTTCTAGGAACTCGACTTCCGAATTTCCATAATTATCCTCATCGTCCAATAGCACGCTAGAAGGGCTTGCGCCGTAATCACGAATGCACTTGTCCACCACCGCCTTGTAGGAGGTCTTGTTATTTTCAAAAATACGGGCTGGCACCGAGTTTATCCGGCCAGTCTGGACTCCCTCGTAAAAGTGAAAATAGGCGGTTTTTCAACAGGCTTAAAAATATGTAGCAAGATAGCTTTTAACAACATAAAGAAAGTAATTTCGTCATTTGCCACATTATATCTTGCCCAAAACTCTTGCGGCGCAGGAGCCACATCATCTAGTGTCATGCCGTGTTCTGAAAGAAACTTCAACTCTGCTTTAAGGGCAAATTCAAATTCTTTTTTAGCCCCCTTGATTGAGTCGCTTTGAGCCATAATATTATGCTCTAGGCATTGGGCGACCCAGCCGCCATCTTTGGCGGAATATAGAAGTACATGCAGCTTTCTCATGTTCACACCCCTCCTATCAGGAATGATCGAATATCCCCAACCGCTATTATGCCAAGGATGGCTAGCTAAGATAAACCGCCTATTCCGTCCGCACGGCTCCGAACATGCCGAAGTCGATGTCGTAGCCGCTCCTTCGATCAGCTATTGACCCGGCAATGCCTTCATGCTCGTCCCCGTAGAACTTGGCCTCGATCCGGTTGTCCATGTCGCCGCCAATATGGTGGTCTATGCTGCCGTCAGCCCCAACCGCAACATCGCTGTATTCGAGGGATGAGGGAATCAGGGCCGACAAGGTAATGTTGGTCAACGCGATGTCCAGCAGGTCTGGATCCGCCGCATCCAAGTCCATTGACAGGCTTATATCCCCTTTGAAATCATCCCCATCGAAGTCCGATCCGCGTATCTTCCCTGTCCATGTCAGCGTACCGGAAGAATTCACCGTGCTGGGCCGGCTTCCGCTCTCGTGCCCCCAGTAATGAAGATTGGAGTTCGGGTCATCGGAATCCGTCTCGATGGCGAACAGGAAGTGCCCTTCCGGATCCTTCGCCCAATAGCCCCAAAGGTCGCCCTTCGGACTTGTTATCCGCCCCGCGCCCGGAGCGAAGTAGCCGGTGATGGTGTCATCCACCTCTCCCTCCAGAAGTTCGATCAGTCCGGGGGTGAAGACGTCGGGCATTTCCGCGTTCTCCATCCCGGACGCATCCGGCAGGGAGGAAGAGCTGGATCCGCCCCCGCCGCCTCCGCAGGCCGGCAGGAGCAAGGCGACAGAAAGAATAATGGCGAGATGCCAAAAAGGAGTTTCGTGATTCATGGGACAGCCCTCTGAAAGATTTTGCGGGGCGAAATATATCACACTTACTCACATTGCGGATTTGTGCTATTATCCCAAACGCAAAAGCTGCCGGGATGCCCTTTTTAGTCGGGCCACTCGCTGAATAAAATAGCCGTTGCAGGGGGGGGCTGTTTACAGTCGCCCCCTGGCGCGGTAAACAAGCGGGAGGCTTTGTAAATCTCGAAGGCTTTTGCGTGGCCCGACGACCTTTCGGCGGGCACGGAAGCCATGCTGTTTGTTTGTTTCGATCCGGTTGTTCACCATTTGAGGAGATGGGTGGCCGGGTCGTTGCAAAAGCTTCCGGAAACGAAAACCCCGCCTGTTCACCCGGCTTCGGGTGCGACCCTCGGCCTGTTGCGGGCTGTTGTATTCAGCGGGCGACCCGACACGCGGGTGTTTCCGGCTGCTTCTGCATGGCACTCACTATATCAAACTCATCGCAAAAGGAGTTCTGATCATGAAGTCATTTGTTATCGCACTGTCCCTGACAGTGTGCTCGTTCGCATGGGCGCAACCCCAGACCACCACGGGGGTTAAGGACAGCACCTACGCCCTGACCGGGTGCGACAGGCTTGCCTACGCCGGTGGCGTGTTCGGGTCCCTGTTGCATCTCATCCACATCAGCATCGACGCACAGGGCATCAGTGACGTCAAGAGCGGCACCATCTCGCAAGTCAACCCGTACTTGTATCTGTTGAAGTTGCGGCGCGAAGTTCAGGCGGCCTTGGATTCCCAAGCCGCAATGGCGACGGATGCCGGTTGCGACTCCAGAGCGATGAGCACTAGGGGAAACCGTTAGGAGGCAATCATGAAACCACAAATCACACTTCTGGCCGCCGCGATGTTCCTGTTTGCGGACGCGGCCCTAGCCTGCGGCCAGATCGTCTATGACCAGTATGGGGTGCCCCGCGTAACACCCTGCGGCACCTATCAGTATCAACCGAAACAACACGACTCCCAGCAGTACATCGACGATTGGATGCAACGCGAGCGCGACGCGGCGGATATGTACGAGCGCCAGAGGGGCGCCCGCGACTACGGCGTCCAGCGGTACGGATGCGAGCTGATCGGCGGCAACGACGCCGCTCGGGCGGAGTGCTACAACTCGCTGCCTAAATACTGACCGGGTTATCCACGCAACCCGAATCCGGATGAAAGTCTGGGCTTTCCTCGGTGTGGCAGGGGTGTATCTTCTGGTGGCCGTTCTGGGCTTATTGTATTTTGCCGTACTCATGTTCCAGCTGTATATCGGCTGGATCGGAATTGACTATCATTTAGGACCCGTATGGGGGTTGGTGGCGGTAGGGATGGCGGCGGTTGCCAGATCCATGCTCCCGCTTGCTATCGGGTCATACTTCGGGGTAGTAGATGTGTTGGGCTGGCCGTGGTGGGCCGGTATTCTGATTGCGGCACCAGGTTGCTTGCCTCTTTTATTCTTCCTATCTCTATGGGTGACTTTTGGGCAATACGCCAGAAAGTCCAAAGAAAGATTAATGGTATGACACACAGAGACGGCGCCCGAGTGGGCGCCGTCTCCTTGTTAGAATATCCGGAATCCAACTGTGCCGCTGTGGTGGAAGCTGGTATACACGCTGGACTCTCACTCCAGTGACCCTTTCGGGTCTTGTGGGTTCGAATCCCACCAGCGGCACATGCGATAGATATTATAACGCCGTCTTTTCGGTCTAATGCCTCCAAGCCGGTTCGGGGGATTATACCGCAAATCTAACCCGTCAGCTCCCTGTAGGTGACCGTCTTGCCGATCATCGACCGAAACAGGTCGTCGAGGCGATCCTGCGTGTCGCGCTCACTCTGTTCATCCCGTCAACCTTTGTATGTAATTCCCTTTTTATCTTTTTGAAATCAATGAGTTATGGAACAAAAAAAGGTGTTGAATCTTAGTTTCAGGGTACTTTTCCGAGTTTTGGGGAGAGGTGCCAGAGCCCGAGGACGAGAATAGCCACCCACGCGACGCCGGTCCAACCACCGGATGCATCGGTGCCGAGCCAAGCGGGGCCGAAGGGACCGGGGTAAGTGAAGAACTGAAAGGATTTAAGGCTGAACACCATGGCGGCATGCGCGCCGATGCAGAACGCCAGACTGCCGGTGCGCAGCCGCACGAGACCGAGACCGAGGCCGATTAGAAGCAGAAGAGACAGACGGGGCAGTTGCTCCAACCATTGTTCGGGCATGTCGAGTGTGGCATTGGCAAGTAGCAGCCATCCTCCGTTCCACTGGTCCACCAGTCCCGAATCGGGCGTCGGGTTGAGGAAATGGATGCCAGCGAAAAACAGGGCCGAGGCGGTCAGCGGCAACCAATAGCCGGACACCCGGGACAGCAGGAGACCGCGGAAATACAGTTCTTCCACTGTCGCGACGGCGAGTGCCGCAATCAGGTATCCAGCCAGCTTGTAACTCAACTCCAGGCTCCACATCCAGGGATCGAGGAAACGCGCGTTCATCTCAAGGAGGAACAGCCATAGGGGTATCAGCAGGGCGGCCGTGAGGGAGAATGCGACCAACCCTTGTACGAACAGGGATTCGATGCCGCCGCCCAGGCCGAGGGCCTCCCGGGTAACCCGGCGTCGCGCCCACAGCACGAGCACGACGACGGCAACCAGCAAAGCACCGTACTTGACGAGTTTGTGGTGCGGGACCGGCAGCGGCCAAACCGCATAGACCAGGCCCCACAGGAAAGCACCGCCCGCCAGTGCGGCGAGCAGCAGGAGAGCGTAGGTCCAGAAGCTTCGCACGAGAATCGATTCACCAATCTTCGGAAACCCATGATTTTAGAGGAAATGGAACCGACTACACCAAACAGGCCCAAAAGGCAAGGAAAAATGGTCGGAATTTTCAGACCATTGTTTCTTGCTTTCTGCTTTCCTTTTAGGCACGATTTGGATTTGCACTGGATGAGTCCGAAAGATGTCTCGTCATTGCCCATCCTGCCAAGGAAAGACTGTTCTTAAGGAGAACTTCCATGGATCCAAATGCTCAGAAATCCGCTTCCGATGCACGCAAGCAGTCCGCTCCGCGTCCGCCCAAATTCGATACAATGCAGGCAGTTGAGAACCTGAAGGAAGCGGAATTTCGGGAGCAGCAGGCTGTGGCCATCGTCGAGACCATACGGGATTCGCAGGTCGAGTTCGCCACGAGAGACGACCTGCATGCCGTCAGGGACGACCTGCGTACCGAACTGGAGAAGATGGGACTTGTCCTGCGTGGCGAGATCGACAGCCTGCGCAGTGAGATGTGTAGCAAGATCAACAGTTTGCGCAGTGAGATGTGTAGCGAGATCAACAGTTTGCGTAGTGAGATGCGCAACGAGATCAACAGTTTGCGTAGTGAGATGCGCAACGAGATGCGGGCGGAGATGCAGGAGCAGCTTGCCACGATGTACTGGCGTCTCCTGATTGGTGCGGGCATCATCGCCGGTGTTGTCGGAACCATCGTCACGCTTGCGGGCGGGGTGTGACGTTGAAGGCGTCGACACCCCTCCGTTCGGTTTCGCGGCACCGCCGGGGGCGGGCGGGAATCTGAGGCGCTCCTTCGAGGCAGACCAACTCTATTCCTTATACTATTAAGTCCGCGACAGGGCGAAAGTGGCGGAACTGGTAGACGCGCTGGCTTTAGGTGCCAGTGGGATTATCCCGTGAGAGTTCGAGTCTCTCCTTTCGCACCACATCCTCCCGCATAACAAGAACGATGGAAGTTTCTCTTGAAGTTTTAGGATCGACGGCGCGCGCCTTGCGGGTCACGGTGCCGCAGCAGCAGTTCGTTGAACAGGTCGAGAACCGCCTCCGCCAACTTTCCCGGACCCTGCGCATCAAGGGTTTCCGCCCAGGCAAGATACCGGTGCAAGTGGTTCGGCAGCGCCATCTCCCGCAGGTCTACGGCGAGGTGGTGGAGAAACTGGCCAACGATTCCCTGCGCGAGGCGCTGGCGGCGGAAAAAGTGCAGCCAGTCGTCGATCCGCGGGTCACGGTGGAGGAATACGGCGAAGACCGTCCGATGAAGTACCAAGCCCGGTTCGATGTCTATCCGGAGCTTGCGGAATCGAGGGTCTCGGGGCTGACATTGGTCGAACCCGAGGCCGCGGTGGAAGATGCGGAGGTGGAAGAAGGGATGGAGCGGCTACGCCGCCAGTCCGTTGAGTGGAAAGCAGTAGAGCGGCCGGCAGCGACTGGCGATCAGGTGGCGTTCCAGTACGCAACCTGCGGAATGGACGAGACGCTCGCGGAGATTGTCGAGGACAGCCCGGACATGGCCTTGGTGCTGGAGCCGGGCACGATGCTGGAAGAGTTGCATGAACATCTTACGGGCATGAGCACGGGTGACGAGAAATCGGCGCAGGTGGCCTTTACGGAACGAGCCGACGGACACCCCTTGTCCGGGCAGACCCGGCAGTTCCGGGTTCGTGTGCAGGAGGTGCGCGAGGCCGTGTTGCCGGACTGGGAGGATTCGGCGTGGCTCACACAATGCGGCGGTGCGGGCGCGACGCGCGAGACAATCCGGGATTCCGTGCACGCGCACCTGGATTACCGGCGGGTGGAGATGCAGCGCGAGTACTTGGTCGGGCAGATCACGCAGGGTCTTGCGGCGGGGAAAGAGCCGGCATTGCCGGTGCCCGAATCGCTTCGGGAATGGTGCTTGTCGGTACGCGTGAAAGAAATGGGGATTCCGCCGGAGCAGGAACTGGGCAGGGATCACCCGATTCACCAGATGGCGCTGTCGGATGCCCAGCGAATCACGGCGTTTCAGGCGTTGCGCGCGTCGAGCGGAGCGGAGCCGACCGAAGAGGATCAAAAACGGATCGAGACTGCCTATGCCGGACAGTTCAAGGATTCGGCGGCGGCCCGGCGCAATGCGCGACAGAATCCGGATGTACGCGGGCACCTGCAACGCGAGGCGACTTGGGACGCCATCATTCGCTGGGTGCTGGAACATGCTACAGTGAAAAAGGAGCGCATGACGCTGGAACAACTGGGCGAGCGGACCGGACGATGACCGACATCAAATCCCAATATATCCCCATGGTCGTAGAGCAGAGCGCGCGCGGCGAGCGCGCGTACGACATCTATTCGCGCCTGCTCAAGGAGCGGGTGGTCTTCATCGTGGGCGGCATCGACGACCATGTGGCCAACCTGGTGGTGGCGCAGATCCTGTTTCTGGAGTCGGAGAACCCGGACAAGGACATTTCCCTGTACATCAATTCCCCGGGGGGATCGGTCAGTGCCGGGCTTGCGGTGCACGACACGATGCAATTCTGCCGTCCCGACGTCAGCACTTTGTGCATTGGGCAGGCGGCAAGCATGGGGGCACTATTGTTGGCGGCCGGCGCGCCCGGCAAGCGCTACGCGCTGCCGCATTCGCGAATCATGATCCATCAGCCGCTCGGCGGCTTCGAGGGGCAGGCCACCGACGTGGACATCCACGCCAAGGAAATCCTGCGGGCCCGGGAGCAGGTCAACCAGGTGCTGGCGCGGCATACCGGCAAGAAAGTTGATAAAATCCGGCAAGATACGGAGCGCGATCACTTCATGAGCAGTGAGGACGCGCAGAAGTACGGCATCGTCGATCAGGTGCTGACCACCCGAGCGGAATTACTAAACAATACGAATTCCGACTGACCGGGCGCGGCACAGGCAGGGCACAAGCATGGAGAAAGGGAAAGACACGAAGGCGCCGTTGCGGTGCTCGTTCTGCAGGAAGAACCAGCACGAAGTCCGCAAGCTGATTGCCGGACCGAAGGTCTATATCTGCGACGAGTGCGTAGCCCTGTGCAACGAGATCATCCGCGATGAATTGAAGGTGGAAACCGAGCAGCGACCGGATTCGTTGCCCGGCCCCGAGGACATCTACGCTTCGCTCGAAGAGCACGTGGTGGGCCAGGAGCAGGCCAAGAAAGCGCTGGCGGTGGCCGTGTACAACCACTACAAGCGGGTCAGTTCCCGGGCCGACGAAGACGACGACGTCGAGTTGGCGAAGAGCAACATCCTGCTGATCGGCCCGACCGGATCGGGCAAGACGCTGCTTGCGGAAACGCTGGCGAACCGCTTGAACGTGCCGTTCACGATCGCGGATGCGACCACGCTGACCGAGGCCGGCTACGTGGGCGAGGATGTGGAGAACATCATCCAGAAGTTGCTGCAGAAGTGCGACTACGACGTGCAGCGCGCGCAGAACGGGATCGTATACATCGACGAGATCGACAAGATTTCGCGCAAATCCGACAATCCATCGATCACGCGCGATGTCTCGGGCGAGGGCGTGCAGCAGGCATTGCTCAAACTGATTGAGGGCACCATCGCCTCGGTGCCGCCGCAGGGTGGCCGCAAGCACCCGCAGCAGGAATTCCTGCAGGTCAACACCAGTGACATCCTGTTCATCTGCGGCGGTGCGTTCGCAGGCCTCGACAAGGTGATTCGCTCCCGCACCGAGAAGAGCGGCATCGGCTTCGGCGCCGAGATCTATAGCCAGGAGACGCGCGATTCCTATGACATCCTGAACCAGGTGCAGCCGGAGGATCTGATTCACTACGGGCTGATTCCGGAGTTCGTGGGCCGGTTGCCGATGGTGGCGGTACTGGAGGAACTGGACGAAGACATGCTGGTCCGGGTACTGGTGGAGCCGAAGAACGCGATCACCCGGCAATACAAGAAGTTGTTCTCGATGGAGGGCGTGACGCTGGAATTCCGCGACAATGCCCTGGAAGCGGTGGCGCGGCAGGCGAAGGAGCGCAAAACCGGCGCCCGTGGCTTGCGCACCATCCTAGAAACCGTGCTGCTCGACACCATGTACGAACTGCCCTCGTTCGAGGGCGTGGTTCGAGTGGTGATCGACGAAGCCGTGGTCTTGGGCGAGAAATCGCCGTACCTGATTTACGAGGATCCGGACGTCGAGGAACGGCTGGCTTAAAGGCTTTGCCGGAATCGGAACCGGGCCGTGATTTCGGCCGTTTCACGCGGGCGGAAGTTGAAAATCAGGCTTTTCGCCCTTATGATGCTAGTAGAACCGGTCAGAACCGGTGCATTCAAATAGGAGTCCCATGAGCAAAAAACCCGTGCCAGAGGAAGTAGAAATCGAGTCGTCCGACGGAGGCTTGTTGTTGCCGGTATTGCCGCTGCGCGACGTAGTGGTGTACCCAGGCATGGTGATTCCGCTGTTCGTAGGCCGCCGGAAGTCCATTCGGGCGGTGGAGGCGGCGATGGCAGCCAGCAAGCAGATCCTGCTGCTGACCCAGAAGCAGGCCGAAACCGACGATCCAGACCCGGATCACATCTATTCGGTCGGTACGATCAGTTCCATCCTGCAGTTGCTGGAGCTCCCGGACGGGACGGTCAAGGTGCTGGTGGAGGGCGCGAATCGGGCGCGCGTGGACCACTACGAGCGCATGGACGACTACTTCAGCGCACAGGTTTCCATGCTGGCCGAAACCCCGGGAGCAGAGTCGGCCGAGATCGAGGGGCTGGTGCGTTCCCTGCACAAGGGTTTCGAACAGTACGTCAAGGTCAACAAGAAGATCCCGCCGGAAGCTTTGGCGTCCCTGTCCGGCATCGACAATGCCTCGCGGCTGACCGATACGATTTCGGCGCACATGACCCTGAAACTGGACGAGAAGCAGAAAATCCTGGAAATCCTGTCGGTTCGGGAGCGCATCGAAGCCCTGCTCAAGCTGATCGAGTCGGAACTGGACATCCTGAGCCTGGAGAAGCAGATTCGCGGGCGGGTCAAGCAACAGATGGAGAAGAGCCAGCGCGAGTATTACCTGAACGAGCAGATGAAGGCGATTCAGCAGGAGCTTTCAGACAATGACGAAGGCGCGAGCGAGACCGACGAATTGGCCGAGAAGATCGAGAAGGCGGGCATGTCGGCGGAGGCCAAGAAGAAGGCCACGCACGAACTCGGCAAGTTGCGGATGATGTCGCCGATGTCGGCGGAGGCGACGGTGGTTCGCAACTATATCGATTGGCTGGTCAACGTACCTTGGAAGAAGCGTTCCCGGGTATGCCGCGACCTGAAGAAGGCTGAGCGGGTACTGGAGAAGGATCACTACGGCCTGGAAAAGGTCAAGGAGCGCATCCTGGAATACCTGGCGGTACAGAACCGCGTGAAGAAGATCAAGGGCCCGATCCTGTGCCTGGTGGGTCCGCCGGGAGTCGGCAAGACCAGCCTCGGGCAATCAATCGCCCGCGCCACCGGGCGCGAGTTCACCCGCATGTCCCTTGGCGGGGTGCGTGACGAGGCCGAGATCCGGGGGCACCGACGCACTTACATCGGTTCCCTGCCGGGCAAGATCATCCAGAACATGTCCCGGGTGGGGGTGCGCAACCCGCTGTTCCTGCTCGACGAAATCGACAAGATGGCGATGGATTTCCGCGGCGACCCGGCGTCGGCGTTGCTGGAGGTGCTGGACCCTGAACAGAACCACATGTTCAACGACCACTACTTGGAAGTGGACTTCGACCTGTCGGACGTGATGTTCGTCTGCACGGCCAACACGCTGAAAATTCCTCCGGCCCTGCTGGACCGGGTGGAGGTCATCCGGATCTCCGGCTATACCGAAGACGAGAAGATGAACATCGCCCGGCGTTACCTGATTCCGAAGCAATTAAAGAACAACGGGCTGAAGAAGTCGGAGTTGCTGATCCCAGACCGCGCGATCCAGAACGTAATTCGCTACTACACGCGCGAGGCGGGTGTCCGGAACCTGGAGCGGGAACTGTCCAAGGTCTGCCGCAAGACGGTCAAGCAGCTGCTGCTCAAGCCGCGCAAGGAACAGATTCGGATCACCGCGGCACAGTTGCGGAAGTTGCTCGGCGTCCATCGCTTCCGGTATGGGCTGGCCGACGAGAATAACCAGATCGGTCAGGTCAACGGTCTGGCCTGGACCGAGGTCGGCGGCGAGTTGTTGCGGGTGGAGGCTGCGATCGTCACCGGCTCGGGGAAACTGATTTACACCGGGCAGCTCGGCGACATCATGCAGGAGTCGATCAAGGCGGCACAGACGGTCGTGCGCAGTCGGGCCAAGACGCTGGGTATCCAGCAGGATTTCCATGAGAAGAAGGACATCCACGTGCATGTCCCGGAAGGAGCGACCCCGAAGGACGGCCCGAGTGCCGGCATCACCATGACGGTGGCAATCGTGTCCGCGTTGACCGGGATCCCGGTCAAGGCCGAAGTGGCGATGACCGGAGAGATTACGCTGCGCGGCGAGATCCTCCCGATCGGTGGGCTGAAAGAAAAATTGCTGGCGGCCATGCGCGGGGGCATTCAGACAGTGGTCATCCCGAAGGAGAACGAGAAGGACTTGGTGGAATTGCCGCGCAACATCCGGCAGGCCCTGGAGATCGTTCCCTGCCAGTGGATCGACGAAGCCATGGAGCTGGCTCTGGAATGGATGCCGCAGCCGGAACTGGAGGGAGAGGACCAGCCGGCGGGCGAGAAGCCATTGCCGGAGAAAGAGACCCAGCCGGATCCGGCAATCCATCACTGACCGCCCGGTTTTCCCGAGCCCTGTTCCCCTGCATTCCGCTCGGAAGGATGGGCGGTAAATATGTATAATGGCGTACCTTACCTGCCCATAGTCCTCACTGAAATTCGGAGAAAAACATAATGAATAAAAACGATCTCGCCTCGGCGATGGCCGAGGATGCTGGCATCACCAAATCTTCGGCGATTAAGGCGCTGGATTCCATGACGAACGCCATCAAGTCTGCACTGCGTGCAGGCGACAAGGTCAGCATCCCCGGATTCGGGACCTTCCAGGCCAAGCATCGTTCCGCCCGAATGGGTCGGAATCCGGCAACGGGAGAGTCCATACAAATTAAGGCGTCCAACAGCCCTTCTTTTAAAGCGGGCAAGGCCCTGAAAGACGCGCTGAATTAATACTGGCCCCAAGGGTGCTTAGCTCAGTTGGTAGAGCGTCGCCCTTACAAGGCGGATGTCGGGGGTTCAAGTCCCTCAGCACCCACCATGCCGGAGGCTTTGTTTTCTGAGGTGGAGTGGTAGTTCAGTTGGTTAGAATACCGGCCTGTCACGCCGGTGGTCGCGGGTTCGAGTCCCGTCCACTCCGCCAGTCGCCGGAAGCCCGCACCCCTCCCACTCCTCTCAGACCTAGCCTGACCCGCTAAAAAATGCTTCATGTGATTCGAGAACGAGCCACCGGATGGGTGGCTTACCTCATCGTTCTGATCATCAGCATCCCGTTCGCGCTTTGGGGCATCAGCGAATACCTGGGCTTCGGCGGCGGTGCCGACGTGGCGGAAGTCAACGGCCATCCCGTCCCCGTCGAACGTTACAACGAGGTTTACCAGCGCACCCGTTCCGATAATCCTCCCCCGTCCGGAATGGACTCTGAACAGTGGGAACAGGGTCTGAAGTTGCGGGTACTGGATGGACTGATCGACCGGGTACTCCTGTTCCAGTATCTCGACAGCGAACGGCTCGACGTCACCGACGCGAAGCTGGCACAAAGCATTCAGGCCATGGATCTGTTCCGAATCGACGGTCGTTTCGACGAGGAGCGCTACCAGAAGATCCTGGAAGTCAACCGAATCACGCCGGCCCGTTTCGAGGCGGACCAGCGCGAACAGATGCGCACGCAGATCATTGCGCAGATGTTGGCGGATTCGGCACTGGCGACGGACGCCGAAGTGCGGGAATACCAAGCCTTGAAAGATCAGACCCGGGACATCCGGTATTTCGAAGTCAAGGGAGACCGCTTTTTCAATCCGGGGGCGGTGACCGAGGAGGAAATCAAGGCAGACTACGAAGGGTCGCAGGATCGCTACATGGCACCGGAGCGCGTCAAGGTATCGTACTTAGAACTGCGCCTCGACAGCATGGACGACGGGACGCCGTTGAGCGGGGAGGCGGTTGCAGAGTATTACGAAGCACGTGCCCTGGACTTCATGGCGCCGGAGTTGCGCAAACTGCGACAGATTTTCCTGAAGGGATCGGAGTCGGACGAACAGGCACAGGCGCTTTACAAACGCCTTCAGGAGGGAGAGGATTTCGCCGAGTTGGCCCGGGAGCATTCCCAGGATGAGCTGAGCCGCTCACGGGGCGGACAGATCGGCTGGGTGGCGGAAGAGGATCTCCCGGAAGATATAGCGGCTCTGGTGTTCAGCCTGGAACCCGGCAAAGTAAGCGAACCGATCAAGACGGAGCGGGGATTTTACTTGCTGGATGTGCAGGAACTGGAGCCGGCGCGGCTTCAGTCTCTCGAGGAAGTGCGCGACCAAGTTGTCGAACGGGCCCGGCGTGCCGATCTGGAGGGCCGTTATGCGGCCGCCGCGGAAGAGCTCGGCCTGTTGGCCTACGAGAACCCGGAAAGCCTCGCAGCGGCTGCGGAGCAATTGGGAATGGAAATTCAGGGCACCGATCTGGTCCCCCTGACGGCTTTGCCGGTGGGAGTGTTGACCCAAGAGGCGGTTCTCACAGCCTTGCGCAGCGACGAGGTCTTGCGTGGCGGAATGAACAGCGACCGGATAGACCTGGAGGTCGACTGGTCGATCGTGGTGCGGGTCGACGAGTACGAGGAAGCCCGGACGCTCCCGCTTGAGGCGGTGGCGGATCGGATTCGCAACGATCTGGCGCGACAGGCGGCCTGGACCGCACTCCTCGCGCATGCATCCGAACTTACGGAACGGTTGCAAGAGGAGCCCGATATCGAAGCCTTGGCCGAGAGCGACGGTGCCGAACTGGTCACGCGTGTCGGGTTGACCCGGGATGCCGAGGAGGTGCCTCGGCAGATTGGGGAGAAAGCCTTTTCCCTGTCCCGGCCGGAGGGTTCCCCGTCTGTCGGCATAGCGATCCTGTACGATGGTGTGGCGCTGGTTGTCGTGGACGCCGTGCACGAGGCCCCCCCGGCGGAGATACGAGAAGAGGATCGCGAGAATCTTCGCGCGAAGATGCGGTTTGACGAAGCGGAGGCCTTCCGGGCTGCACTCCTCGCACAGGCGGAAGTCACCCGCAATCCTGACCTGCTGGAATAAGTTTCCGTCTTCACAATCATTAGAACGAGAGGTCCCATCATGCGCCTGGCAGTACATTGGCAAATCCTAATCGCGCTGGCCCTGGCCGTTCTGGCTGGGCTGTTGCTGGATGCGGACGGTGCGGTGGGCAGCGCGGTCGTCCCCGTACTGGATTTCGTCGGGAAGATGTTCCTGAACGCATTGAAGATGATCATCGTGCCGCTGATCGTCGCCTCGATCATCATCGGGATCGGCAACCTCGGGGCCGACAAGCTGGGCGCACTGGGCGGCAAGACGCTCTTGTATTACCTGACCACCAGCACGCTGGCGATCGTCGCGGGGCTGTTCTTGGTCAACCTGATTCAGCCGGGCCTGACCGGCGATGGAATCCCGGCGAAAGAGATACTGGGCCTGCACGAGGATACGGGGCAGATCACCGAGAAGGTGGCCGGGCGCAGCGGCGCCGACGTGGTCGGCGTGTTCCTGCGCATGATCCCCACCAACATCGTGGCAGCCGCGGCGGAAGGGCAGATGCTTGGCCTGATCTTCTTCAGCCTCCTGTTCGGCTACTTCATGGAGCGCGTGTTCAAGGGCGGGCGCGACACCCTGCACACATTCTGGCAGGGCGTGCAGGAAGTAATGATGAAGATCACCAACCTGATCATGCTGTTCGCCCCGATCGGGGTGTTCGCCCTGGTGGGCAAGGTGGTCATCACCTCGGGACTCGAGGTGTTCATCCCGCTGGCTTCTTTCTTCTTTACCGTGCTGGGCGCCTTGGCGCTGCACATGTTCGTGATCCTGCCGCTGTTGATGCGGACGTTCGGGATCTCGCCAATCAGGCATTTCAAAGCCATGCTGGCTGCTTTGCTGACCGCGTTCTCCACCAGTTCGTCCTCGGCGACGCTGCCGGTGACGCTGGACTGCGTCAGGAGCCGGGCGGGCGTCTCCAACCGCGTGGGCAGTTTCGTGCTGCCGCTCGGGGCCACCGTCAACATGGACGGTACCGCTCTGTACGAATGCGTGGCGGTGTTGTTCCTGGCGCAGGCTTACGGTCTTGACCTGAGTGCCGCGCAACAGGCGACAGTGGTGATCTTGGCGCTTCTCACTTCCATTGGCGTTGCCGGAATTCCGGCCGCGAGCTTGGTTGCAATCGTGCTGATCCTCGGAGTAGTGGGTCTGCCCGCGGAGGCGGTTGGCCTGATTCTGGCTGTCGACCGGTTGCTGGACATGTGCCGTACCAGCGTCAACGTATTCGGCGACTCGAGCGGCGCGGTGGTAATCGCCCGCAGCGAGGGAGAGGAGACGGCGGTTCGGGCCTAATAAAGCCTCATTGGCACACCGATGGTGCGGTGTAGTCCAGATTCAGCAGTCGGAAATAGTTTTGCCCCAGGGCGATATTCCGGAAGGCCACGTCGTTCAGGCTACGAAGAATTCTGCTGGTGACCTGCAGTTCCGTGCGGTAGACATCGAAGTCCTTGTCCCCCGAGGCCAGGAAGTCCGTTCCCGGGAGAATGCGCTCCGAGTAGTCATTCAGAAACGACACATAACGCACCCGGTGCTCCGGGACGGAAAAGTAGGCGTCGTCGATCACTCGCCAGGAAATGTCCATCATCAGTTTCGGGTAGCGGTCCAACAGCGAACTCATGATTTGGATGTGCTGGGCAACGTCCATCTTCACCAGTTCCCGTGACAGCCCCATGTGCATCCAGATAATCACGTTGTCCGGATACAGGCGCAGTACTTCCTCCAGCAGGGGCAGGTATTTGGTCGGCTCCTCGTCGTTGCCCAGGTCGGCGTGAAGCGCAAGCGGGATATCCCGTTCCCGCAGGATCGCCATGAAGGCGGCCCATTCGGCTAGCGTGGCCATGGGAACCGGTTTCCGCCCATTGGCAAACAAAGCCTGTTTCACCAGGTTGACCTCGCCCATCCAAGTGAATACGCCGGGGTATTCTTCCTCCAGCAGTTGCATCTCTGGAGGAATCGTTTCCGGATTCAACAGGTCCGGGAAACTCATCGAGAGCGTCAGATGGACCTCAGAGGACGCGAACATGAGCGCACTGGCGGCATTGATGAAGTCGTTCTTCAGCGTCGGTGTCACCGGCGTGCCAGGACAGTCTAGGTAATAGGTGCAGGAGGATGTCACGGGCAACATCTGGCCGATGCCATAGACGTTGGCGAACAGGACGCCGGTCTCCTCGAGATACGAGACCATTTCCTCGAACGGGATCGCAGGACCGCCAAACGGCCGGAAGTGGATGTGGCTGTCCACCACGGCAGTTTGGGCTTGGACGGACCGGTCGTAACATGGCTGGTCGCCGGACCGAAACATCTCCAGCGTGGGCTTCGGGTCGCAACCCGAAATCCCCGTCGCAATCAGCGTCAACAGCAGGAGTGACGAAGCCCGGCGCATGTTTCCCTGGTTTTCTGATTTCAGCCGTCTCGGTGGCCGATGGTGATGGCTCCGCAACAGGATACACCACATCCACCGCCAATCGATACCCTGCAGAATTTTTGAAGACAAGCTCTGGCGGTTTGCCGAGGGCCTGCCGCTTGCGCTTTTACGTGCCGTGTGCTCTTATGCGTCGAAGCCGGTCATGCCGACGGTGCTGTAGCCGGCGTCAACATAGGTGATCTCGCCGGTGATGCCGCCGGCCAGGTCCGAGCACAGGAAAGCGGCCGCATGGCCGACATCCCGCGGCGTAACGTTGCGGCGCAGTGGCGCGTTTTCCGCCACGTGATCCAGCATCATGCGGAAATTCCCGATGCCAGCGGCGGCCAGGGTCTTGATCGGTCCGGCGGAAATCCCGTTGACCCGGATCTGTTCCGGACCTAGGGAATAGGCCAGATAACGCACGTTCGCCTCAAGGCTGGCCTTGGCAAGGCCCATCACGTTGTAGTTCGGCATGCTGCGCATGGAGCCGAGATAAGTCAGCGCCAGCACGGCGGATGGGTGCTCGCGCATCATCGGGCGTGCCGCCCGGGCCAGGGAAGTCAGGCTGTAGCTGCTGATGTCGTGAGCCATGGAGAAGGCCTCGCGCGACGTGTTCTCGCAGAAGTCTCCATCCAACGCCTCGCGCGGCGCATAAGCGATGCAGTGCACCAGGATGTCGAGCTGGGGCCAGTGTTCGGCCAAACGCGCGAACGTTTCTTCCACTTGAGCCTCTTCGGCCACGTCGCAGGGCAGGGTCAGCGAGCCGCCGCAAGCTTTGGCGAGCTTGTCGATCCGGGATTTCAGTTTTTCGTTCTGGTAGGTGAGGGCCAGTTCCGCCCCCTGCTCGTGCATGCACTCGGCAATGCCCCACGCGATGGAACGGTTGCTTGCGACGCCGGTGATCAAGGCTTTCTTGCCGTCGAGGAATCCCATGGTTTCAAGTGGTGGCCGGATTGGCGGGTAGATTAAAATGAACTCAATCCATTTTATAACGAACCCGACTCCCGTGCGCTTCATCCGCCGCTGCGGCCTGTCCCGTCTATGGGGGAGTGTCGCCGCACTTGTCCTGCTGGCAGGTTGCGGGGATTCCTGGAATGACCCTCGTGGAGAGAACCTAGGGTCCGGGTCGGTCCTGTATGCCTCGTTCAGCGACCGGCCCCAGTTCATGGATCCTGCGCGGTCCTACACCACGACTTCGTACAGTTTCATCCAGCAGATCTACGAGCCGCCGCTGGCCTACCACTACCTGAAGCGTCCCTACGAGTTGATGCCCCTGTCCGCGGCCCGCATGCCGGAAGTCCTCTACCTGGACGGGCAGGGAAACGAGCTGCCACCCGGGGTTCCGGCGGAGGAAGCGGCGTATACCGAGTACCAGGTCGAGATCAAGCCCGGGATTCTCTACCAGCCGCACCCGGCGCTGGCGCGCCGCGAGGACGGAAGCTACCGCTATCACGATCTGGCCGAGGCGGATCTCGAGTCGGTCAATGCGCTCGCGGATTTCACGCAGACTGGGAGCCGTGAACTGGTGGCGGAGGATTTCGTGTACCAGATCAAGCGGCTGGCCGATCCCCGACGGCACTGCCCCATTGCCGGCATTATCGCGGAATACGTCGAAGGTTTCGCCGAATTCCAGGCGCACATCCAGAACACGGAGGGTGTCCCGATGGATTTGCGCGGCCTGTCGATGTCCGGCGTGGAATCGCTGTCGCGTTACCGCTACCGGGTTCGGTTGAAAGGAACCTACCCCCAGTTCATCTACTGGCTGGCCATGCCGTTTTTCGCACCGATGCCGTGGGAGGCGGACGTATTTCACGAGCAGCCGGGCATGGCGCAGCGCAACCTGACGTTGCATTGGTACCCGATCGGCACCGGCCCTTACATGCTGACCGAGAACAATCCGAATCTGCGGATGGTGCTGGAGCGCAACCCGAATTTCCGTGGCCAGCCCTACCCGGAAGAGGGGGAGCCGGGAGACGAAGGGCAGGGATACCTGGACGACCGGGGGCGCACCATGCCGTTCATCGACCGGGCGGTCTTCAGCCTGGAGAAGGAGAGCATCCCGCGCTGGAGCAAGTTCCTTCAAGGCTACTACGACCTGTCCGGAATCGGCTCGGACAGTTTCGACCAGGCCATCGAATACGGCGGCGGGGGGGAAGTGGGGTTGACCGACGCGATGGAAGAGAAGGGGATCGTGTTGCGCACGGCGGTCGACCTGACCGTTTTCTACATGGGCTTCAACATGCTGGATCCGGTCGTGGGCGGATACGGTGAGCGCAGCCGGCTGCTGCGGCGCGCGATTTCCATCGCGGTGGACTACGAGGAGAACATCTCGATCTTCACCAACGGGCGCGGGATTCCGGCCCAGGGGCCGCTGCCGCCGCAGATTTTCGGGGTTCGGGAAGGCGAGGCGGGCATCAACCCCTATGTCTACCGTTGGGAGGATGGCAAGGCGGTCCGGCGCAGCATCGAAGAGGCGCGGGAGCTGATGCGTCGCGCGGGCTACCAGAACGGGATCGACCAGGAGACGGGCAAGCCGCTGGTGCTGTATTTCGAGGCGGTCGGCGCAGGCCCGGACGCCAAGGCGTCGCTGAACTGGCTGCGCAAGCAGTTCGCCAAGCTTGACATCCAGCTGGTGATCCGTGCCACGGACTACAACCGTTTCCGGGCGAAGATGCGCAAGGGCACCGGGCAGATCTTCCAGTGGGGCTGGCATGCGGACTACCCGGATCCGGAGAACTTCCTGTTCCTGCTGTACGGTCCCAACGCCCAAGTCGATACCAACGGGCCGAATTCCGCCAACTACAAGAACCCCGAATACGATGCGCTGTTCTCGCAGATGAAGAACATCCCGAACGGGGAGCGGCGCCAGCAGATCATCGACCGGATGATGGAGATTCTCCGCCGCGATGCCCCCTGGTCCTGGGGCTTCCACCCGGTCAGCTACATCCTGTCCCACCAGTGGGTGCACAACAACAAGCCGACCACCATGTCTTACAACACGCTCAAGTACCGGCGCATCGACACCGAGTCGCGCGCGGCGGCTCTCCAGGAATGGAACCGGCCGACGGTCTGGCCGATTTGGGCGGGGTTGGGTGTCCTGGTCCTTCTGATCTTGCCGGCGCTGATCGGATTCCTCCGTCGTGAGCGGGAGCGCGGCCGATGATTGCCTACATCATCCGCCGGGCGCTATACGCAATCCCGATCCTGATCGGGGTCAACCTGCTGACGTTCATGCTGTTCTTCGTGGTCAATTCGCCGGAAGAAGTGGCCCGGCTGCATTTGGGAGACAAGTACACCACGCAGGAGCAGGTGGAGGCATGGAAGCAGGAACATGGCTACGACAAGCCGCTTTTGTACAACCCGGAGGCGGCCGGACTGGATAGCCTGACCGACACCATCTTCTACACCAAGTCGGTACGCCTGTTCGTATTCGATTTCGGCAATTCGGACAGCGGCCGCAACATCGGCCACGACATCCGCCAGCGCATGTGGCCGAGCTTGGCGATCGCGGTGCCGAGCCTGATACTCGGGTTATTGCTGAACGCTACGCTGGCGTTGATGCTGGCGTTCTTCCGCGCATCCTATCTGGACGTGGGTGGGGTGGTGTTGTGCGTGATCCTGATGTCGATCTCCAGCCTGTTCTACATCATCGGCGGGCAATACCTGGTCGGCAAGTTGCTGCAACTGGTCCCCATCTCGGGCTACGACACCGGGTTCGAAGCGGCGAAGTTCCTGATCCTTCCGGTCATCATCAGCGTCATCTACGGGATCGGTTCCGGCACCCGCTGGTACCGGACCCTGTTCCTGGAAGAGATCTCCAAGGACTACGTGCGCACGGCACGCGCCAAGGGGCTGTCCGAGCAGTGGGTCCTGTTCCGGCACGTCCTGCGCAACGCCCTGATTCCGATCCTGACCGGCGTGGTCGTGATTCTTCCGCTGCTGTTCATGGGCAGCCTCATCACCGAGTCCTTCTTCGGCATCCCGGGGCTCGGCAGCTACACCATCGACGCGATCCAGCGCCAGGACTTCTCGATCGTGCGGGCAATGGTGTTCCTCGGCACGGTACTGTACATTCTGGGCCTGCTGCTGACCGACATTTCCTACACTCTCGCGGATCCCCGGATTCGCCTGCGCTGACCATGTGGGTCGTCCTGCTGACCGATTTCTTCCTCTACCTGCTGTTGGCGGGGGTGGCACTGTACGTGGGCTTCGTCCTGCGTACGCCGCACCTGCGGCATGCCTGGCGATCCGTCATGACCCGGCGTGGCGGCGCGGTGTCGGTGGTGGCGCTGGGTTTCTTCGCGGCCATCGCGATCCTGGATTCGTTGCATTTCCATCCACGCTTGGAACAGCCGGGCGCCCAGGTGGAGTATTCAAACGAGATCCTGAGCGTGTTCGACGTCTTGGCCGGGCCTTTGCGTACCCAGGTCGAGCGAACTTACTCCGCGCCATTCGCCTATCACGCGCACAGCAAGGAGACCCGGGAAACGCCACAGGGGCGGATCCGGGTCTATCCCCGGCTCGAGTACGCAGGTGCCCATCTCGCGGACCCGGAACAGGAGCGCGGTTGGGATATCACGGTCCGGGTTCTGCGCGGGGCCCTGTTGGGAGCGGGGGTCTGGGGCCTCCTGTTGTTGGGTGTCCGGCTGACCCGCCGGCTGCGAGGCGCGCGGCCCCGGGCAGAGGGAGAGGCCGCGATTCCCTGGCGGTCCGTCGCGGTCACCGTGCTGCTGATCCTGATGCTGATCGGGATCGTCACGCAGTTGGCCGGGGCCTATCACGTGTTCGGGACCGACAAGGTCGGCGAAGACGTGCTCTACCAGACCCTGAAGAGCATCCGCACCGGGGTGCTGATCGGCACCCTGACGACCCTGATCATGTTGCCGTTCGCGATCGCGCTTGGCATCACGGCCGGTTACTACCGCGGTTGGGTGGACGACGTCATCCAGTACATCTACATCACGCTGAACTCGATTCCCGGCGTGTTGCTGATTGCTGCGGCGATCCTGTCCCTGCATGTCTATCTGAACGCCCATGCCGACGAGTATGCGAGCTTGGCGGAACGTGCAGACCTGCGGTTGCTGTTCCTGTGCATGATTCTGGGCCTGACCAGCTGGACTGGGCTTTGCCGGTTGTTGCGCGGCGAATCTCTCAAGTTGCGGGAACACGAATACATTCAGGCCGCAGTGGCATTCGGGGTGTCGGGGCCACGCATCCTGATGCGGCACATCCTCCCGAACGTCATGCACATCGTGTTGATCACGGTGGTGCTGGACTTCAGCGGCCTGGTGCTGGCCGAGGCGGTATTGTCGTACGTCGACATCGGGGTCGACCCGTCCATGAACAGCTGGGGGAACATGATCAACAGCGCGCGGCTCGAAATGTCGCGTGAGCCCCCGGTGTGGTGGTCGCTGACGGCTTCGTTCGTATTCATGTTCGCCCTGGTATTGTTCGCCAACCTGCTGTCGGATGCGGTGCGCGACGCCTTTGACCCGAGGGTGAAGCGATGAGCATGCTGCTTGAGGTCAAGAACCTGCAGGTCGCGTTCGGCACCGGTCCGGCCCGGGAGGTGGCGGTCGAGGATGTCAGCTTCTCCATCCCGAAACAGGGCACGTTCGCTCTGCTCGGCGAGTCCGGCAGTGGCAAGTCGGTAACGGCGCTGAGCGTGATGCGGCTGCTTTCGGAAGCGGCCCGAATCGAAACCGGCGAAATCCGGCTGAACGGGCAGGATCTGCTGGAGTTGCCGGAGGTGCAGATGCGGGGGATTCGTGGCGGCACGATCGGCATGATCTTCCAGGAGCCGATGATGTCGCTCAACCCGGTGATGACGGTGGGTCAGCAGATTTGCGAGCCGTTGCGCCGGCACCGGGGGCTGTCGCGGAAGGCCAGCATGGCCCGGGCGCTGGAGCTGCTCGACGCGGTGCGTGTTCCCGAGCCTCAACGGCGCATCGACGAGTATCCCCACCAGTTGTCCGGCGGCATGAAGCAGCGGGTGATGATCGCGGGGGCGCTGGCGGCGGAACCCGAGCTGCTGATCGCGGACGAGCCGACCACGGCGCTGGACGTCACCATTCAGGCACAGGTGCTGGAGTTGCTGCGTGAACTGCAGCGCGACTTGGGCATGGCGATGCTGTTCATCACGCACGACTTGGCAGTGGCGAAGAGCATGGCGGATGCGGTTGCCATCATGCAGCATGGAAGGATCGTGGAGGCGGAATCCGCAGAGGCATTTTTCGAGAACCCCCGGCACGAATACAGCCGCAACCTGTTCGCGGCGTTGCCGAACATCTCCAAGCGGGGACTGCGGCTGCACGGCAACGGGTCCGATTCCGACGGGCAGGCGGTCGAACCAGCCTCGCGGCCAAGTACCGAGCCTCTGCTGGAGGTCGAGGACCTGCGCATCCATTTCCCGATCCGTCGTGGCGTGTTCCGCCGTGTCGTCGGCCATGTCCGGGCGGTGGACGGCCTGTCGTTCACCTTGCGGGAAGGAGAGACATTCGCCCTGGTGGGGGAATCCGGTTGCGGCAAGACGACCACCGGCAAGAGCCTGATCCGCTTGCTGCCGGTCACGCAGGGAAGCGTTCACTACCGGGGGCACGATCTGAGCCACTGCTCGGCCCACGAGATGGCCCCGTTCCGGTCGGAACTGCAGATTGTTTTCCAGGACCCGTTTTCGTCCCTCAACCCCCGCATGGTCATCGGCGACATCATCGCCGAGGGGATGCAGGTCCTGGGTGTGGCGCAAGATACGGCCGAGCGGCGCGAGCGGATCGAGGAATTACTGCTGCAGGTCGGGCTGAAGCCCGAGCACCAGACTCGCTACCCGCATGAATTCTCGGGCGGGCAGCGTCAGCGCATCGCGATCGCCCGGGCCTTGGCGGTCAACCCGCGGCTGATCGTGTGCGACGAGCCGACCAGCGCGTTGGACGTCACCATTCAGGCCCAGATCCTGAACCTGTTGCAGGACCTGCAGGATCGGCACGGCCTGACCTACCTGTTCATCACGCACAACATCGCGGTCGTGTCTTGGATGGCGCACCGCATAGCGGTCATGCACGAGGGGCGGATTGTGGAGCAAGGCGACACGGTCGAGATCCTGCAAAACCCGCAACACGAATACACACGTACGCTACTCTCGGCGGTGCCTCGGCTATAGCCAAGGCCGATTTCGGGCAATTGGTCGAGAGGTCGGCCTGCTTTTTAGGTTGGCACGAAATAGTTCCTATAAATCAATTAGATGTGCTAAGAAACGAGGGAGACGGAATTGCTTCTGTAGGACTTTTCAACGCATTGCGCGGGTCGGGAGTCGGTGTGATAGGATGCCTCCTACGATCACAGGAGGATCGCATGACGGCAGAGTCCATGACTTTCGAGACCGAAGTTCGGCAAAGGCTGGTCAGGCTCGAAACCCAGATGGAGCATGTTGCCACGAAAGAGGACCTGAAGGATCTGAAGGTCTGGTTTCTGGCGGGCTCCATGAGCGGAGCCGTCGCGTTGGCCGGCATCGGAATCCTCTTGGCGAAATGGCTCTTGTCCTGAGACGAAGCCCGAAGAACCCGAGTCTTGTCGGATCCCTAAAATAACGCGGGGATTCTTGCCCTTGCCGAAACAGGATGAGCGGACATTTCCGCTACCGGGCTCATTCGGCGGGAACCCGGCAGTTAGAAGCTGTTACCGACGTAGCAGGGCCGCAGCTCCCGCAACCAGCGCCACCAGCAGCAAGAGATAGCCGATCCCGTGGTCGTGGACGGTTCCGGTGTCGTGACCGGACGCGGGCAGGGCGAACAGCAGCGCGGACAAGGGAATCACGGTTCGGTGTATGAGTTTCACGGGTTTCTCCAGATCAAAAGTTCTTCTTAATGGGATGGTGTATCGGTTTCGTCGCCGGCAGGTTCCTGCGTGGCGAACCCGCCGGAGGCCAGCACGAAATCCACGATTTCGCCGACCCCTTCCTGGGCCTTCAGGTTGCTGAACAGGAAAGGCCGCTCTCCGCGCATGCGGCGAGAGTCTCGCTCCATCACTTCAAGGCTGGCGCCGACCAGCGGCGCGAGGTCAGTCTTGTTGATGACCAGCAGGTCGGAGCGCGTGATGCCGGGTCCGCCCTTGCGCGGGATCTTGTCGCCGGCGGAGACGTCGATGACGTAGATGGTGAGGTCGGCGAGTTCCGGGGAGAAGGTGGCGGCGAGATTATCGCCGCCGGACTCAATCAGCACGATGTCCAGGTTCGGGAAGCGCGCCACCATGTCGCCGACCGCCGCGAGATTCATGGAAGCGTCCTCGCGGATGGCCGTGTGCGGGCACCCGCCGGTTTCGACTCCGCGGATGCGCTCCGGCGCCAGCGCGCCCGAACGCGTCAGGAATTGGGCGTCTTCCTCGGTGTAGATGTCGTTGGTGATGGCCGCGATGTCGTAGTCATCGCGCAGTCGCTTGCACAGGGCGTCCATCAATGCGGTCTTGCCGGTGCCGACCGGGCCGCCGATGCCGACGCGGAAAGGCGTGCTCATGAGCGGAACAGGCGGGTGTATTGGGTTTCGTGGCGGGCGGAGGCCCAGTCCACCATCAGGGCTGCTTGTCCGATGTCCTCCCGATCCCGTTCCAGGGCCTGTGCGACCGCATCCAGGATGACCGGCTCCAGGTCGGCCAGCGCCTGCTGTCCGTCGCTCTGTCCCAGGGGGATCAGCCGGATGCCGGCGGATATCAGGTTGGCGGCCAGCGCGTGGAGATAAGCAGCCAGCGCGGGTTCCAGCGGGATGTCCTGCGCTGCCGCTACGGCGCCGACAGCCACCGGGTAGACCATCGGCCGTTGCTGTTCCGCCGCCTTTTCTTGGGCCCAGTCGAGCCCAATTGCCGGCCATGGGCGAGCGACTGCGGCCAGGAATGCCTGGCCTTGGTTCTCAGTCTCCTCGCCGAGTTCCCGGGTGGCGCGCATCGCGTCGCCATGTTCCAGCGCCCAGATGAACAGGACTTCATCGCGGTTTCGAACCGCTTCATGAGCCGCACGGTGCAGATCCGCATCGACTCGCCCGGTTCCGGCCGCGATGACTTCGGACACCCAGTCGCGCAAGGTGTCCCGGTCGTGGATCAGGCCGGTATCCACGGCATATTCGATCCCGTGCGAATAGCTGTAGGCGCCGATCGGAAAAGAAGGCGACAGCCAGTTCATCAGGCGAACCAACTGTGTGCCGCCGACCGAGATGCCGTCAGTGCTCATGGGTGTGCGCATGGCTGTGATGTTCGTCGCCGCGCGAGGCGTAGGCGCCGGGCTCGGGGGAGAAGGGGGCTTGATGACAGTGAACCTGCGCACCCAGCTGCCGGGCCATCTCGACGATGACGTGGTCGTCCCGGATCCGCAGGGCGCCATCTGGAAGAACCTGAATCGGGATGTGGCGATTGCCGATATGCCAAGCGATTCGGGCGGTTTCGGAGAGTTCGCGGCAACTCAGGTCCGCGACCGGTTCCGCTGCTGCGACGACCCGCACGTACCTGCCGTCTTCCAGCACCAAGCCATCGCCTTCGCCAAGGCGTACGGCCTGGGGGAGGTCCAGGAGGAACGGATCCCCTTCGTCGGTGACAAGCCGAATCCGGCGGCGGTAGCGGCCGTCGTAATCCAGGGTGACCGTGGCACGCTGCCGTTCAGCCGGCCATTCGTTTGCCGAGGCGACGGTGGTTGCGCGCGCCAGCATCAGAAAAGGAAATAACGTTGGGCCATCGCCAGCACGTCCGCCGGTTCGCAGGTCAGCAACTCGCCGTCGGCGCGGACTTCGTAGGTTTCCGGGTCGACTTCCATCTTGGGCAAGGCGTTGTTCAGGATCATGTCCGTCTTGGCGATGCGGCGGGTGCCGGACACGGGAAGCAGGGTCTTCGACAGGCCCAACTGGTTTCTCAGGTCGGCATCCAGCCCTACCCGGGAGACGAATGTGACGGCGCTTTCGATGAGAGAGCGTCCGAAGCCCCCGAACATGGGTCGATAGTGGACCGGCTGGGGGGTCGGGATCGAGGCGTTCGGGTCGCCCATCGCGGCAGCGGCGATGGTGCCGCACTTGAGCACCAGATCAGGCTTGACCCCAAAGAACATCGGTTTCCAAAGCACCAGGTCTGCCAGCTTGCCGACCTCGACGGAGCCGACATAATCCGCAATGCCGTGCGTCAGCGCCGGATTGATGGTGTATTTGGCGAGATAACGCCGGACCCGAAGGTTGTCGTTGTCGCCGGTCTCTTCCGACAGCCGCCCGCGCTGTTTCTTCATCTTGTCGGCCGTCTGCCAGGTCCGCAGGATGACTTCCCCGACCCGACCCATTGCCTGGCTGTCGGAGGCGATCATCGAGAAGGCCCCGAAGTCGTGCAGGATGTCTTCGGCGGCAATGGTTTCGCGCCGGATGCGGCTTTCCGCGAAGGCGATGTCTTCCGGGATGCGGGAATCCAGGTGATGGCAGACCATCAGCATGTCGAGATGTTCGTCCACCGTGTTGACGGTATAGGGCCGGGTCGGGTTGGTGGAGGAGGGCAGCACGTTGTGCTCGCCGCACAACTTGATGATGTCCGGGGCGTGGCCGCCGCCCGCGCCCTCGGTATGGAAGGCGTGAATGGTCCGCCCGCGGAACGCCGCGACGGTATTCTCTACGAAGCCCGATTCGTTCAGGGTGTCGGTGTGAATGGCGACCTGTATGTCCATCTCATCCGCAACCGCCAGGCAGTTGTCGATGGCGGCCGGGGTCGTGCCCCAGTCCTCGTGCAACTTGAGCCCGCAGGCACCGGCTTCGATCTGTTCTCTCAACGCGGCGGGCCGGGTCGCATTGCCCTTGCCGAAGAAGCCGAGGTTCATGGGGAAGCCTTCGGCCGCCTGCAGCATGCGCGCCATGTGCCAGGGCCCGGGCGTGCAGGTCGTGGCGTTGGTGCCTTCGGCCGGGCCGGTGCCGCCGCCGAGCATGGTGGTGACCCCGGAATACAGGGATTCTTCGATCTGCTGCGGACTGATCCAGTGGATATGCGCGTCGATCCCGCCGGCCGTCAGGATACGCCCCTCGCCAGCGATGGCCTCGGTGCCAGGGCCGATCACGATGTCCACGTCCGGCTGCACGTCCGGGTTGCCGGCCTTGCCGATGCCGACGATGCGTCCATCCCGGATGCCGATATCGGCCTTGATGACGCCCCAGTGGTCGAGGATCAGCGCGTTGGTGATGACGGTATCGACTGCGCCGTCGGCCCGGCTGGCCTGGGACTGCCCCATGCCATCGCGGATCACCTTGCCGCCGCCGAACTTGACTTCTTCGCCATAGCAGGCGCGATCCTCCTCCACCTCGATGAACAGGTCGGTATCCGCCAGGCGGATGCGGTCGCCGACGGTCGGCCCGAACATGGACGCGTAACTGGCGCGATCAATCTCGTAGGCCATGGCTCAGTCCTTCAGGGGCCCGTTGACGGCGCTGTTGAAGCCATACACCTGGCCCGCGCCGGCGTAGCGCACCAGGGTCACTTCCCGGCTCTGCCCCGGCTCGAAGCGCACGGCGGTGCCGGCCGGGATGTCGAGACGGTATCCGCGTGCAGCATTGCGGTCAAAATCGAGCGCCGAGTTGACTTCGAAGAAATGGTAGTGGGAGCCGACCTGCACGGGGCGGTCACCGGTGTTGGCCACGGTCAGGGTGAGGGTCTGACGGCCCTCGTTGAGGGTCAGCGAGCCGTCGGCCGGGAGGATTTCGCCGGGAATCATGCTTCAGCGGATCGGGTTGTGGACGGTGACCAGCTTGGTCCCGTCAGGGAAGGTCGCTTCGACCTGGATGTCATGGATCATGTCCGCGACGCCGTCCATGACGTCGTCGCGGCCGAGCACCTTGGCGCCGTCGCGCATCAGTTCGGCGACGCTGCGCCCGTCGCGCGCGCCCTCGACCACGAAATCGCTGATCAGCGCAATGGCTTCCGGATAATTGAGCTTGACGCCCCGTGCCTGCCGGCGACGCGCCACATCGGCGGCCATGGCGATGAGCAGCTTGTCTTTCTCGCGCGGCGTCAGGTTCATGGCGTCCCCTCTGTCAAGCCTGCCATAACCTTGGCATTATAGGCGGGTAGCCGGCCAAGTGGTGACGAAATGCCGCCCAGAACCGGCCGTAGGCGTCGCGCAGTTGCAGGCTGTCCCGGCCGAGCCAGCGGATGACCAGGACTTTTCCCATGCAGCTTGCGGCTACCCGCAGGGAATCTTCCACGGTCTCGTCGATCAGGGTTCGAGCCGAATCGAGGTGTTCGCCGGCATCGTCGCCGACGTAGAGAATGCTAGCGCAGGCACGCGCACCGTCCAGGCCCGCGGGGGCGTCGCTGACACGTTCGAACCCGGAATTCAGGTGCAGGGCGTCCGCCCAGGCCAGACGGTCGTCCCAGTAGACCTCCCAGGCCTCGTGCAGCAGGCCCTGGCGCATGCGTTCGCCCATGGCGGTGCGCCCGAGCACGACCATCTCCCCGCATAGCATTCGCGCGCCGGGGACGGCCCGGATCTCGGTCGAGCGCCGCAGCCGCGACGAATCGAACAGGATGGTTTCCTGCGGAAGCCACTCCAGCCAGGAACCCGCTTCCGCCTGCAGTCGGATCTTGATGCGCGAATCCGCCCCGGTGGAGCGATAGATTTTTTCCGCCGCTTGTGCCAGCACTCGCCCGGCCGACCCCTCGCCGCTCGAGACGCGGACCTGGAGCCGGTCGCCCCCGACCAGCCCTCCGGACGTGGTGACCAGGACGCCGGTGAGCGGCTCGCCCTCCACGTGACGGGGAAACAGCAGGCGCAGCGGGTCGTGCTGGTACAGTTCGCCGATCGCCGTGTCGCCGCGAGCCGCCTCGAAGCTCAGGGTGGCGGATCCATCGGCGATGGGGGAGGAATTCATACGGTGAGGTGTTGGCGGATCTCAGCTTCTTCGAAATCGCCGATCGGGCCGGACAGCAGGATGCGCCCGCGGTCCATGACCGCGACGTCGTCGGCCAGGTCGCAGGCCAGTTCGTAGTACTGCTCGACCAGCAGCACGGCCATGTCGCCGCGTTTGCCAAGCAGCCGGATGACCTTTTCGATGTCCTTGATGATCGAGGGCTGGATGCCTTCGGTGGGCTCGTCCAGCAGCAGCAGGCGGGGGCGGGTGACCAGTGCGCGGCCGATCGCGAGCTGCTGTTGCTGGCCTCCGGACAGGTCGCCGCCGCGCCGGCCCATCATGTCGGCCAGGACCGGGAACAGTTCGAACACTTCCGGCGGGACGCGCGCGTCGCTACGCGGCAGGCAGTTGAAGCCCGTCATCAGGTTTTCTTCGACCGTCAGGCGGGGGAAGATGTCCCGGCCCTGCGGCACGTAGGCGATGCCGCGGTGGGCGCGGCTGTGCGCGGGCAGGTGGGTGATATCCTCGCCATCCCACCAGACTTGGCCGCTGCGCACCGGGGTCTGTCCGGTCAGCCCGCGCAAGAGGCTGGTCTTGCCGACGCCGTTGCGCCCGAGCAGGCAGGTAATGCGGCCCCGCTCGGCGGCGATGTGCGCATCGCGCAGGATGTGACTCGCGCCGTAGTACAGGTTGATGCCGGTCGCGGAAAGCATGCTATCGCCCCAGGTAGACCTCGATCACGCGGGGATCCGACTGGATCGCGTCCATCGGCCCTTCGGCGATGACCTGGCCTTCGTCGAGCACCGTGATCCGGCAGTCCAGGTCGCGCACGAAGTTCATGTCGTGTTCGACCACGACCAGCGAGTGCGTCCTCGAGATTTCGTGCAGCAGTCCCACAGTCTGTTCGGTTTCTGCATCCGTCATCCCGGCCACCGGCTCGTCCAGCAGCATTAAATCAGGTTCCTGCACCAGCAGCATGCCGATTTCGAGCCACTGTTTCTGCCCGTGCGACAGGGAACCTGCCGCCCGGTCGCGCTGCGCGGTCAGCCGGGTGGTCTCGAGGGCCTGCTCGATGCGCTCGGTCTGTTCGACGCTGATGCCGGAGAACAGCACGGTCAGGATGCGGCGGTCGGCTTTCAAAGCGAGCGACAGGTTCTCGAACACGGTCAGGTTCTCGAACACGGTCGGCTTCTGGAACTTGCGGCCGATGCCGAGGTTGGCGATCTCTGTCTCGTTGAGCGCGGTCAGGTCGATGCGGTCGGCGAACAGCACTTCGCCGTGGTCCGGCCGGGTGCGGCCCGTGACCACGTCCATCATGGTGGTCTTGCCGGCCCCGTTGGGGCCGATGATGGCGCGCATCTCGCCGCGGTCGATGATCAGGCTCAGGGAGTTGAGCGCCTGGAAGCCGTCGAAGCTGACCGAGACGCCGTCCAGGTAGAGCAGGGTCTCCGGCGCAATGTGATGCGGCTCGGGGAGGGCGGGGGAGGAATCAGGCAGAGACATGGGAATCCGAGTGTGAAGCCTTCGAGATCGCGCGGCGTTCGCGCCACTGCCGGACCACGCCGACCAGCCCGCGCGGCATCAGCAGGGTGACCAGGATGAACAGGGCGCCGAGGAAGAACAGCCAGATCTCCGGCGCGATGCCGGTCAGCAGGCTCTTTGCGCCGTTGACGGCAACCGCGCCCGCAGCGGCGCCGAACAGGGTGCCGCGGCCTCCGACCGCGACCCAGATCGCCACCTCGATCGACTTGGCCGGGGTGAACTCCCCGGGATTGATGATGCCGACCTGCGGCACGTACAGCGCCCCGGCGATGCCGGCCAGCACGGCCGACAGGGTGAAGACGAACAATTTGGCGCGGGTCACCGAGTAGCCCAGGAAGCGCACGCGGCTTTCGGCATCGCGCACCGCGATCAGCACCCGGCCGAGTTTCGAGGTGACCACGTAGCGGCACAGCAGGTAGACGAGGCCGAGCATCAGCGCCGAGATGACGTACAGCCCGACCTTGGTGGTGGAGGCCGACAGGTCGAAGCCGAGCAGGTCCTTGAAGTCGGTCAGCCCGTTGTTGCCGCCGAAGCCCATCTCGTTGCGGAAGAACGCCAGCATCATGGCGAACACCATGGCCTGGCTGATGATGGAGAAGTACACGCCGGTGATGCGCGAACGGAAGGCGAGCCAGCCGAACACGAACGCCAGCGCGCCGGGAACCAGCATGGCCATCAGCATGGCGAAGGCGAAGCTGTCGAACCCGTACCAGTACCAGGGCAACTCCTTCCAGTTCAGGAACACCATGAAGTCGGGCAACTCCGGATGGCCGTACACGCTGCGCTCGCCGATCTGGCGCATCAGGTACATGCCCATGGCGTAGCCGCCGAGCCCGAAGAACGCGCCGTGACCCAGGCTCAGGATCCCGGCGTAGCCCCAGATCAGGTCCAGCGCCAGCGCCAGCATTGCGAAGCACAGGAACTTGCCGAGCGTCGTGACCCAGAAAGTCGGCACGTGCAGCCAGGAGTTTTCCGGCACGGCCAGGTTCAGCACGGGCACGACCACCATCAGCACGGCGGCGAGGCCCATGAACACGGTCCAGCCGCGGCGTGATTCCAGGGCGAACAGGCGCGAGGAGAGCGGGCCCACGGCTAGTCTCCGGCGGCGCGGCCCTTCAGCGCGAACAGGCCGCGCGGGCGCATCTGGATGAACAGGATGATGAAGACCAGGACGACGATCTTGCCGAGGATGGCCCCGGAGACGGGCTCCAGGAACTTGTTGACGATGCCGAGGCTGAAGGCGCCGACGATGGTGCCCCACAGGCTGCCGACGCCGCCGAACACCACCACCATGAAGCTGTCGACGATGAAGTTCTGGCCCAGGTTCGGGCTGACGTTGGAGATCTGGCTCAGCGCCATGCCGGCGACGCCGGCGATGCCGGACCCGAGCGCGAAGGTCAGGGCGTCGACCTGCCCGGTGCGGATGCCCATGGACGCGGCCATCGAGCGGTTCTGGGTGACCGCGCGCATGTTCAGGCCGAAGCGCGAATAGCGGATGAATGCGGCCAATGCCGCGACGACCGCGAGGCTGAACAGGATGATGCACAGGCGGTTGAGGGTGACCGTCACGCCGCCGGCGATCTCGATGGCGCCGGAAATCCATTCGGGATTGGCGACCTCCTGGTTGTTGGCGCCGAAAATCGAGCGCACCAGCTGCTGCAGGATCAGGCTGATGCCCCAGGTGGCGAGCAGGGTCTCAAGCGGCCGCCCGTATAGGAAGCGGATCACCCCTCGTTCGATCAGCACGCCCATGGAGGCGGACACCAGGAAGGCGACGGGCAGGGCGGCGAGCAGGTAGAAGCCGAACAGTTCCGGCGGGACCACGCTGCGGAAGATCTCCTGCACCATGAACGCGGAGTAGGCGCCCAGCATGATCATTTCGCCGTGCGCCATGTTGATCACGCCCATCACGCCGAAGGTGATCGCCAGCCCGATCGCGGCCAGCAGCAGCACCGAGCCGAGGCTGATGCCGAACAGCAGGTTCTCGGCGATGCCGAACAGCCACAGCTTCCGGTCGATGGTTTCGATCGCGCCGTTCAGGGCGTCGCGGATCTCAAGGTTCGGTTCGGCATCCGTCTGCAGACGGCGCTCCAGCAGCGAGCGGATGTCCGGATCGGAGGTTTCGGCCAGGGTGGCGGTGGCCGCCAAGCGCAGGGCCGGGTCGTCCGCTTCCAGCTCCAGCACGGCGATGCCGACTTCCAGCTTGGCCCGGACCGCATCGTCGGTTTCCCGGTCCCGCGCCTGGCGGAACAGGGGCAGGATCTGGGGGTTGGGGTTCTTAATCAAGTTGTCCGCGGCCTCGATCCGTCGGTCGGGGTCGTCGCTGAACAGCGCCAACTGGCCGGTGACGCCGCGGATTAGCCGGCGCAGCCGGTTGTTGACCTTGATTTTCTTTAATTCCTTTTTGCTGGCCTCGGGTTCAGGCCGCCCACTGATTGCGTCCTGAATGATGTACTTTTTCCCGGAACGTTCCGCGATGACGATCCGGCCGTCTTTGCGCACGTACAGCCGGCCCTTGGCGAGTGATTCCAGCACTTCGAGGACGCGGGGGGCGCCAAGGGTTCCCAGATGCTCGATGGCCTGGGCCTTCTGCTGGAATTTCTTGGTGTCGAGGGCTTGCAGCGCCGCGTGGAAGTCGGCCTCGGACGGCTCGCTTGCGACCGGTGCCGCGGCGAACAGCAGGGCCGCGCCGAGCGCGGCGGTTCCGAGGATTCGGCTCCCGGACAGATCGCGGCTTTTCCGATCGATCATTGACGTGATGCCCGATTGTATTATCCGCTATGCGGATTTCGGCCAGGCCGGCGGTGGAACCGCCGGCCCGTGCCGGAGAAGTTACGAGCTAGGCTTCTCGCAGTTGCCGCAAGAGAACGGCTCGGTCCAGTCGGACATCAGCTTGGCGCTTTCCGGGATGAAGTCGGACCAGGCGTCGCCTGGGACCACGCCGTCGGTTTCCCAGACCACGTCGAACTGCCCGTCGTCCTGGATCTCACCGATCAGCACCGGTTTCGACAGGTGGTGGTTGACGTTCATGACTGCCGTGCCGCCGGTCAGGTTCGGGGCGGTCTGGCCGTACATGGCGGCGCGCACCGCGTCGATGTCGGTGGTGCCGGCCTTCTCAACCGCCTGCACCCACATCTGGAAGCCGATGTAATGAGCCTCCATCGGGTCGTTGAACACGCGGTCCTCATCACCGATGAACTCATGCCATTTTTCAATAACCTCGGAGTTCTTATCGCTCTCGACGCTCATGAAGTAGTTCCAGGCGGCCAGGTGCCCGACCAGCGGGCCGGTGTCGATACCGGCGAGCTCTTCCTCGCCGACCGAGAAGGCCACGACCGGAATGTCTTCAGCCGCAATGCCCTGGTTGCCGAGCTCCTTGTAGAACGGCACGTTGGCGTCGCCGTTGATGGTCGACACCACGGCGGTCTTCTTGCCGGCCGAAGCGAACTTCTTGATGTCCGATACGATCGTCTGCCAGTCGGAATGCCCGAACGGCGTGTAGTTGATCATGATGTCTTCTTCCGCCACACCCTTGGCCTTGAGGAAAGCCTCAAGGATCTTGTTGGTGGTACGCGGATAGACATAGTCGGTGCCGGCCAGAACCCAGCGTTCGACGGATCCGCCTTCCTCGCTCATCAGATACTCTACTGCCGGGATCGCCTGCTGATTCGGCGCGGCGCCGGTGTAGAAGATGTTGCGGGAAGACTCTTCGCCTTCATACTGGACTGGATAGAACAGCATGCCGTTGAGTTCTTCGAAGACCGGAAGCACGGACTTGCGGGACACCGAAGTCCAACAGCCGAACACGACGTCGACTTCATGCTGCTCGATCAACTCACGAGCCTTCTCGGCGAACAACGGCCAGTCCGAGGCAGGGTCGACGACCACCGCTTCGAGTTTCCGGCCGAGCACGCCGCCCTTGGCGTTCTGCTCGCTGATTAGGAACTCCATTACGTCCTTCAGCGCGGTTTCGCTGATGGCCATGGTTCCAGACAAGGAGTGTAGGACCCCGACCTTGATCGGTTCGTCAGCCCGCACGCCCTCTGAAGCTGCGAACACACCTGCAAATAGGCACGCTGCAGCCATAAGCTTGCTAACAGTTTTCATAATTTCCCCTGTTGTGCTTGTTAAAAAAGCAAGAGATGCTTTCCGGGTCCGGGAGCCCATCCCGGCCCGGGGAGACTGATTGAAAATCAGAATGCCCTCTTGGCGCCTATTTTAGCACGGAGCGAAAAACGGGCGATGGCAATCAGCGTTCCGCGATCGGGGTCAGCACCTCGCGGAAAAAGGGCAGCCAGGACGCGAGCAGCCCTAGCACGAAAACCACCTCGACGAGCAGCACCCGCCGCCAGCGCGTCCGCGCCTCGGGCTGTGCGTCGGCGAGGCGGACCGACGACATCAGGATGTCGAACAGCAACACGAAGAACACCAGCGGGGCCGCCGCCGGCAGGACCAGGGTGCGAATCAGAGCCCAACCGTGCAGGCTCAACGATACGCCCGGGTCGGTCGCGAACAGTGCCAGGGTGCCAGCCATCGCCAGCAGCGCCACGCGCAGGACGCCCAGTTCGGCGAAAAGCGCGCGGACCGAAATCATAGAGATTGGTAGTAGTCCATCAGGATCCGGGCGATCTCCGGGCGCGCGAATTCAGGCGGCAGGTCCTCGCCGTTGGACAGCATCTCCCGCACCCGGGTGCCGGACAGCAGGACGAAGTCCTCCTTCTGATGATCCGGCGCGTCGCGCATCATCACCACCTTGTCGAGCTTCTTGGAGTAGGCGGTGTGATCGGCGCGGAAGATCTCGATGTCCAACGCGCCTTCCGGGACCTCCTCGTCGAAGATTGTCTGCGCGTCGAACGCCCCGTAGTAGTCGCCGACCCCGGCATGGTCGCGCCCGACGATCAGGTGCGTGCAGCCGGCGTTCTGGCGAAAGACGGCATGCAGCACGGCCTCGCGCGGGCCGGCGTACAGCATGTCGAAGCCGTAGCCGGTGATCATCACCGTGTTGGGCGGGAAATAGAGTTCGACCATCTTGCGGATGGCGGCGTCGCGCACGTGGGCGGGGATGTCGCCGGGCTTGAGGCGGCCGAGCAGCATATGGACCAGCACCCCGTCGGCGCCAACCGTTTCCTTGGCAATCTTGCACAGCTCCTCGTGCGCGCGGTGCATCGGGTTGCGGGTCTGGAACGCGACTACGCGGTTCCAGCCGCGCTCCGCGATTTCGTCGCGGATCTGCACCGCAGTGCGAAACGTGCCGGCGAACTCGTCCGGAAAATAGCTGTAGTCCAGCACTTCGATCGGCCCGGAGACCAGCGTGCGGCCATTGTCCAGGAAGGTTTTGACGCCGGGATGCTCGGGGTCGGTGGTCCGGTAGATCTGGTCGGCCAAGCGTTCGAAGTCGGCTTCGGACAGGGTTTCGACTGCCTCGACCTGCTGGATGGCCAGCACCGGGTTGCCGTCCCGGTTGGAGTCGCGCAGGGCGATTCGCGACGCGCCCGCGATGGCGCTGGCGTCCTGCGTCTGGTTGAGGATCGGCACCGGCCAGAACAGGTCGGACTCGGTGTGCATCTCGCGGCCGATGCGCAGGGCGTCCGCGGCATTCATGTATCCGGTCAGCGGGGTGAAGTATCCGCCGGCCATCATGACGGCGTTGGAGACAGCAGCGGAGTTGAGCAGCAGGGAGGGCAGGGATTCGGCTTCGTCCCGAAGCGCGGCCGCGCGCCCGGCGTCTTCGACGGCGAGCGGGGTCAGTTGCTCGCTGGCATAGGGGTTGATCATCGGTATCGTCCGTGAAAAGGAAACTATTTTACCGATGGACGATTTCTTTCGGCTCTAGGGTCCATTTTTCGGACTGCGGGCCGCGGCAGCGGGAGGAGCGACCCTTTGAAATCAGCCGCCCAGCCCCCCATTTAACAAGGGGGAGAGAAGAGCAACCGAAAAATGAGAGTGGACAAGTTGACCCAGCCGTTCCAGCAGGCGCTGCTGGAGGCGCAGTCGTTGGCGGTTGGCCGGGACAACCCGGAGATCGACCCGGCGCACCTGATGACGGCCCTGCTTGAGCAGCCGGCGACGGCAGCCAGCTCGCTGCTGCGCGGGGCGGGGGCCGACCTGAATCGCCTGCGCGACGGCTTGGCCCGGCGACTCGACGCTCTTCCGCAGGTAACCGGCGAGAAAGGCGAAGTGCGGTTCTCTTCCGACCTGCAGCGCATCCTCAATGTCTGCGACAAGCTTGCACAGGACCGCGGCGATCAGTACATCGCTTCCGAACTGTTCCTGCTTGCGGCACAGCAGGACCGGGGAGAGATCGGGAAACTGCTGCGCGAGTGCGGCCTGGATGCCGAACGCTTGATACAGGCGATTGCCCAGTTGCAGGGTGACGAGCCGGTTACGGACCCGAATGCCGAGCAGCACCGCCAAGCGCTGGAGAAGTACACGGATGACCTGACCCACCGTGCGGAGCAGGGCAAGATCGACCCGATCATTGGCCGCGACGAGGAAATCCGGCGCGCGATCCAGATCCTGCAACGACGCACCAAGAACAATCCGGTGTTGATTGGGGAGGCCGGCGTCGGCAAGACCGCGATCGTCGAGGGGCTGGCGCTGCGCATCGTCAACGGCGAGGTGCCGGAGAGCCTGCGCAACCGGCGGGTGTTGGCGCTGGACATGGCGGCGTTGGTCGCCGGCACCAAGTTCCGCGGTGAATTCGAAGAGCGGCTCAAGGCGGTTCTCAAGGAACTGGCGCAGCAGGAAGACGAAGTCATCCTGTTCATCGATGAACTACACACCCTGGTCGGCGCCGGGCGGGCGGAAGGCTCGATGGACGCCGGCAACATGCTTAAACCGGCGCTGGCACGCGGCGAACTGCACTGCATCGGTGCCACCACCCTGGACGAATACCGCGAGAACCTGGAGAAGGACGCGGCGCTGGAACGCCGCTTCCAGAAGATCCTGGTCGACGAACCAAGCGTGGAAGACACCATCGCGATCCTGCGCGGAATCAAGGAGCGCTACGAGGTTCACCACGGGATCGAAATCACGGATCCGGCGCTGGTCGCCGCCGCCACCCTGTCGGCGCGCTACCTGACCGACCGTCGCCTGCCGGACAAGGCGATCGATCTGGTCGACGAGGCGGCCTCGCGCATTCGCATGGAGGTCGAGTCCATGCCGGAAGAGATGGACCGCCTGGATCGGCGCATGATCCAGCTCAAGATCGAACGTCAGGCACTGCGCAAGGAAGACGACCCGGCCTCCCGCGAGCGGCTGAAGGTGCTGGAAGAAGAGTTGGAGCGCCTGGAGAAGGAATATGCCGATCTGGAGGAGGTCTGGAAAGCCGAGAAATCCGCGGTCAGCGATACCGCCCGGCTCAAGAAGGAGTTGGACCAGGCGCGGCTTGAAATGGACCGGGCACGGCGCGAGAACGACCTGGAGCGCGCCGCGGAATTGCAGCACGGGATCATCCCGGACCTTCAGCGCCAGCTGGAGCAGGCGCACGACTCGGAGAAGCCGCAGGCAACCCTGTTCCAGGACATCGTCACCGAAGAGGAAATCGCCGAGGTGGTGGCGCGTGCGACTGGCATCCCGGTGTCCCGGATGCTGGAGGGGGAGAAAGAGCGGCTGTTGCGCATGGAGGAGGCGTTGCACCGGCGGGTGGTCGGTCAGGACGAGGCCGTATCCGCGGTCTGCCATGCGATCCGGCGCTCCCGTTCCGGGCTGACCGACCTGGGTCGCCCGATTGGGTCTTTCCTGTTCTTGGGGCCGACCGGCGTGGGCAAGACTGAACTATGCAAGGCGCTGGCGGAATTCCTGTTCGATCAGGAGTCGGCGATGGTGCGCGTGGACATGTCGGAGTTCATGGAAAAGCATTCCGTGGCACGGCTGATCGGCGCGCCGCCCGGCTACGTGGGCTACGAGGAGGGCGGCCGGTTGACCGAGGCGGTGCGCCGCCGCCCGTTCACGGTGGTCTTGCTCGACGAGATCGAGAAGGCGCACCCGGACGTGTTTAACGTCCTGCTGCAGCTGCTCGACGATGGTCGTTTGACGGATGGCCATGGGCGCACCGTGAGTTTTGCCAATGCGGTGGTGGTGATGACATCCAACCTTGGCAGCGACACGGTGCAGAAAATGGCGCGCGAATCGCACGAGGACCTGAAGCTTGCGTTGCAGGAGCAACTGACGGAGCATTTTCGTCCGGAATTCATCAACCGGATCGACGAAGTGCTGGTGTTCCGGGCGCTGCAGCGCGACCAGATCCAGGCGATCGTCCGCATCCAGGTCGAACGGCTCAGGCAGCGCCTGGCCGAGCGGAACCTGGTGTTGGAATTGTCGGACGAGGCGGTCGAGTTCGTCGGCAATGCCGGCTACGATCCGGACTACGGCGCACGGCCCCTGCGCCGGGTGCTGCGCAACGACTTGGAGAACCCGTTGGCTCAGGCGCTTCTGGAGGGGAAATTTTTGCCCGGCCAGACGGTCCGGGTGGAATGCGGAGAAGGGGGCCTGCGCTTCAGCTCGGCGTAATTCTCGCCTGCAGGAACTCCAGCAGTCCATCTGCCGCCACATCTTCCGCCTCGTCGAGGTTGCGCCGGTGGCGGTATTCCAGCCGTCCCTGTTCGAGCGTGCGCGGGCTGATAACGACCCGGTGCGGGATACCGACCAAGTCCGCCTCGGCGAACATCACGCCCGGGCGAAGGTCGCGGTCGTCCATCAGGACCTCGATTCCGGCCTCTTGGCACTGCTGGTAGAGGGTTTCGGCAGTGGTGCGGACCGTGTCGTCGCGGTCGGCGCCGATCGGGCACAGCAAGACAGAAAAAGGCGCCATCGCGTCCGGCCAGATGATGCCCTGTTCATCGTGGTTCTGTTCGATGGCGGCAGCCACGATTCGGGTGATGCCGATCCCGTAACAACCCATCGTGACGACCTGCTCCTTGCCGTCGGGGTTCAGCACGGTGCAGTTCATGGCTTGGCTGTACTTGTCGCCGAGCTGGAAGATGTGTCCGACTTCGATGCCTCGCGCGCTGCGAACGGGGCCGCTGCCGTCCGGGCTCGGTTCCCCGTCCTCCAGGTTGCGGATGTCGCAGACCTGCTCCGGATTCGCATCGCGCCCCCAGTTGACCCCGGTGTAGTGCACGCCTTCACGGTTCGCGCCGCACACGAAGTCCGACAGTACGGCGGCACTGGCGTCGACGTATAGCGGGAGATCAAGTCCGGCCGGTCCCAGCGAGCCGACTGGGCAGCCGAGCTTCTCGCGAACCTGCGCCTCGTCGGCGAAGCACAATGGACTCCGGATGCCTTCGATCTTGGCAGCCTTCACTGCATTCAGGCGATGATCGCCGCGCAGGATGAGCGCGACCAGCGAGCCGTCTTCCTCACCCTGGACGATCAAGGTCTTGACCGACTGTTCCGGCGGCGTGCCGAGAAACTCCGAGACCTCCTCGATGGTGCGCTGGTCGGGGGTGTCCACTTCCTGCAGTTCTTGGGTCGGTTCGGCGCGCGGGGACTCTGGTGCCGGGGCAGGCGCCTGCTCCACGTTGGCCGCGTAATCCGATTGCTCCGAATACACGATTTCGTCCTCGCCGGAATCCGCCAACACGTGGAATTCGTGCGACAGGGCGCCGCCGATCGCGCCCGAATCGGCCCGCACGTATCGGTATTCGAGCCCCAGGCGGTCGAAGATCCGGCAGTAGGCGAGGCGCATCTCCTCGTAGGTTTCGTCGAGGCTGGCCGAGTCGAGATGGAACGAATAAGCGTCCTTCATCACGAATTCCCGGGCTCGCATCACGCCGAAACGGGGACGGATCTCGTCCCGGAACTTGGTCTGGATCTGGTAGTAGTTCACCGGCAGTTGGCGGTAGCTCTTGAGTTCGCGCCGCGCGATGTCGGTGATGACTTCCTCGTGGGTCGGGCCGAAGCAGAATTCCCGTTCGTGGCGGTCGGCGAAGCGCAGCAGTTCCGGCCCGTACTGCTCCCAGCGCCCGGATTCGTGCCACAGTTCCGCCGGTTGCACGGCCGGCATCAGCAATTCCACGGCACCGCTGCGGTCCATTTCCTCGCGCACGATGGTTTCGACTTTGCGCGCAACTTTCAGGCCGAAGGGCATCCAGCTGTACAGCCCGGCGGCCAGCATCCGGATGAGGCCGGCGCGCAGCATCAACTGGTGGCTCACGACCTCGGCGTCGGCCGGGGTCTCCTTGAGCGTGGTCAGGGGCAGTTGGGACAGGCGCATGGTCGGATGGTCGGGCGCGCCCATCTTACAAAAACCCGCCTTCCGGCGCGACACGCCCGCGTCGTATCTGCGGTGTATACTTGCAGGAATCTCATGAGCGCGCACCTGCGATGTCCGACCGGCGCCTGAAAGCCTTCTATACGGTGGCCCGGCTGCTGAGTTTCACCAAGGCGGCCAAAGTCCTGCACCTGACCCAGCCGGCGGTGACGTTCCAGATCCGGCAACTGGAGGATTACTACAAGACGCGCCTGTTCGATCGCACGCACAATCGCATCACGCTGACCGAATCCGGCGCCAAGGTGTACGAATACGCACGCCAGATCTTCGAACTGTACAACGAGCTGGAAACCGAGATGAATCGCATCGCCGGCGACCTGACCGGGCCGGTCACGATTGGCGCGAGCAACACCATCGCGGTGTACATGCTGCCGCGGATGCTGCGCGAGTTCCGTGCGCACCACCCGGAAATGGTGTTGCGCCTGAAGGTCTCGAACACCGAAGGGGTGGCGACGATGGTGGAGAAAGGCACGGCCGACCTCGGCATCGTAGAAGGGCCGGTGAACAACAAGCCCTTGCTGGTGGAGATGTGCAAGATGGACGAACTGGTGGCGATCGCGCCGCCCAAGCATCCGCTCCTGCACAGCGCGCCGGTGCGCATCAGCCAGGTTCTGCAGCACCCGTTCGTCATGCGCGAGGAAGGGTCCGGGACCCGCAAGGTCATCATGAATTACCTGGAAAACCAGCGCATCGGCGTCGACCGCATAGATATCGTGATGGAACTCGGCGGCCTGGAGGCGATTAAAGCTGCGGTGGAGTCCGGCATGGGCGTGTCGATTCTCTCGCGCGAGACTATTCACAAGGAGTTGCAGCTGCACACCCTGAGTTGCGCTTCCCTAACCCCGGCGCTGACCCGCCAGCTGTCCCTGGTCAGCCTGCGCCAACCGCACCGCCCCCCGACCGTGGAGGCTTTGCGGGATTTCGCCATGGACTTCTACGCCGCCGCGCCGGAGGCAGCCGCGTGATCAAGTTGTTCCGCGAATGGTACGGGCGGCATTTCTCGGACCCGCAGCAGCTCACTTTGCTGCTGCTGATCGGCCTGGGGCTGGCCCTGGCCCTGTTTATCGGCGATATCCTGGCGCCGCTTCTGGTCAGCGTCCTTCTGGCCTACATCCTCGAAGGGTTGATCCGCGCGCTGGAAGAAACTCGGATGCCGCGGTTGTTTTCTTTCCTTCTGGTCTACGTCCTGTTCGTGGCGACCCTGCTGCTGTTGCTGTTGCGCTTGGTACCGCTGCTGTCGGAACAGATCGTGGATCTCGCGGCGCGGCTGCCGAGCATGGTCGCGGCAGGGCAGCGTTGGGTCGAGTCGCTTCCAGACCTTTATCCGGAGTTGGTCAGCCCGATTCAGGTGGAACAGATCCTGACGGCGGTTCGGGTGGAGGTGCTGGCGTTCGCGGACGAGATCATCCGCTTTTCCCTGGACACGGTGGTGGACGTGCTGTCGATCGTGGTGTACACGGTTGTCGTGCCGATCCTGGTGTTCTTCCTGCTCAAGGACAAGCGGCGGATTCTGGATTGGGCCAAGACCTACCTGCCGGCGCCGCAGTCGCTCAGTTCCCAGGTCTGGGGCGAAATGGATCTGAAGGTGTCGCAGTATCTCCGCGGCAAACTGATCGAGATCGGGGTGGTCTGGGTCGCGACGTTCTTCGCGTTCGCGCTGTTCGGCCTGCAGTATGCGCTGCTGCTGTCGTTCCTGGTCGGACTGTCGGTCATCATCCCGTACGTGGGCGCGGTGGTGGTGACGGTCCCGGTTATGCTGGTTGCCGCCTTCCAGTGGGGCCTGAGCCCGGAGTTCGCCTACCTGATGCTGGCTTATCTCGTAATCCAGTTCCTGGACGGAAACCTGCTGGTGCCGCTGTTGTTCTCGGAGGCTGTCAACCTCCATCCGGCCGCCATCCTGACCGCGATCCTGGTGTTCGGCGGGTTCTGGGGCGTGTGGGGCGTGCTGTTCGCTATCCCCTTGGCCTCGCTGATCGACGTGGTGTTGCGCAGTTGGCCGCGCGCCGCGCCGGACTAGGGGAAAATCAGGCTTTCGGCAGGTCGGCGACTGCCGCCAGCACTTCCGCCGCGTGCTCGGGCACCCGGACCTTGCGCCAGACGCGGCGCACGACGCCCTCCGGGTCGATCAGGAAGGTGCTGCGCTCGATGCCGCGGACTTTCCGCCCGTACATGTTCTTCATCTTGATGACGTCGTAGCGCTTGCAGGCGACTTCGTCCGGGTCGGACAGGAGCTGGAACGGGAACTTGTGTTTGGCCTTGAAGTTCTCGTGCATCTTGAGCGTGTCGCGGGAAATGCCGAAGATGACGGTCCGGCGTCGCCGGAAGCGCGGGTACAGGTCGCGGAAGTCCTGGCCCTCGGCGGTGCAGCCGGGCGTGTTGTCCTTGGGATAGAAATACACCACCACGGGGCGGCCCCGGAGTTCGGACAGGCGTATGGATTTGCCGCCCGTCGCCGTCAGTTCGAAGTCTGGAGCCTTGTTGCCTTCCGCAACCGGTTTCCGCGTCATCTTCTGTGTATGACTTCAGAAAAAGGGGTTTCAAGCATATCACACCTGTCTACCATTCCCGCAGAGTTGCGCGGGTTTGGGGCACACTGGTTTTGCCCGAAATTTTTATGCGGTCGAACCCGACCGTGGATGTCCTCCCGTCTAGCTTCTTGACGCGCTTTGTGCCGATGCGGGTCTAGAAGCTTCCGCCGAGCGAGAACGAGATGGAGACCTCTTGGTTTTTGCCGCCCGGATCGGCCAGCCGCAATCCGCCCTGCAACGTTACCCGCTGACCCTGCCAGCGCCCGCCCGCGCCGACCAGCACCCGCGTGCGTTCCGACTCCGAGGCCAGCTGACCCAGCGACACCGCCGTCACCGTCTCTTCGCCTCCGATCAGACTCTCCACGTCCAGCGAGCCGTACAGCAAGGACTCCGTTTGCGTCATTTCCGCCCGCAGCCCCAGCCCGACCGCCGTGCGCGACTCGTCCGCGCTCACCCGCGCCCCCACCGCGTCGGTGAAGCCGTCGATCTCTGCCTTCGCATGCCACGCCCACACGCGTGGGAACAGCGCCAGGCCTTCTGCCTGCTCCAGCCGGTACTCCGCCGCCAGCCGCACCTGCCACAGATCTGCCCCGGTGTCTTCCGCCAGCCCGCCGTGTCGCGACGATGTCGCATCCACGTCGAAGTCGGTCAGCGACAGCTCCCCGGAGATCTCTAGACCGTCGACCTCGCGCCAGTGCGCTGCTATTCCGGCTCCTACGCCGTGCAGTTCCATCTCGCCCGGTCCGGCCGGTACGTCCGCTTTCATCTCGCCGTGCACGCGGCGTAGCCATAGCGAGCCGCCTAGGCCGTTCCCCCAGTTCCGGCTGACCCCCGCCGTCATGTCCATGCGGTTAAAGTCGTAACTCGCCCCGACCTGCGAGTGCTTCGGGTCGTCGCTGCCCGTGCCGTACTCGAACCGCGCCCATGCTGGCTCCTCCGGTCGTCGCACGGGCGTCCCAGCGTCCAGTCGCAGCAGCAGCCCCGGCAGACTCTCGTACAATGCTGCGCGTGGCGCGTAGGTCTCTTCTATCCTGGTGTCGCCCTTTGCTGCCGTCCGCGCTCTCACGTCCCAGGCTCCGTTCGGCACCCAGTCTCTGGCTGCGCCCATCGCGCCGTCAGACACCACCACTCCGTTGACCATCAGCCGGATGGACCCGTCTTGGTTCACGATCCGTCCGCTGCCCATCGCCCCCCGTATAGAACGTCCGTCGAGCCGGAAGTCCACGCTCAGGGGACCGAGTTCGCCCTGCGGTCCAAGCCCAGCCGCCCGGATCGCAATCCCGGAAGCCGCGCCGAGGCGCCCGTTCGGGCCGACCACCACCCGACCGCCTCCAGCCAAGAATACCCCTGCCCCCTTGCCCGAACCGCCGCGCACCACGCCGTTGACCGTCACGCTCTGCCGGCGGTAGCCCTCTGCGTCAAACCCGACGGAGCCCCGCACGACGCCATTGGCAGCACGGCTGCCAACTGCGATTCCATACGAATCCAGACCGGAAGCATGAATGGACCCACCCTGCATCTGGACGTTGACACTGCCAGTACCCTGGTGCAGGCCGTAAATGCCATAGGCGTCGGTGCCCGAGGTCCGGAAGGTGCTGTCTCGAATGTTGATGCTGATGTCACCGGTGCCCTGGTGCCGACCTAAAATGCCGTAAGCCCTGTCGCCCGAGGTCGTGATGGTGTTGTTTTGAGCATCAATGCTGATATCACCGGCGTTCTGGTGCCAAGTTGAAATGCCGTGGCCCTCGTAGCCCGAGGTTGTGATGGTGTTGTTTTGAGCATCAATGCGAATGTTGCCCTCAGTGCCTTGGTGTAGGGTATAAATACCGTCGCTCGAGGTCTTGAGGATGCTGTCTTGGACATCGATGCTGATGTCACCGGTGCCCGCGTGCCAGCCTGTAATGCCGTAAGCGTTGGTGCCCGAGGTCTTGAGGGTGCTGCCTCGGACATTAATGCTGATACCGCCGGCGCCATGATGCAGGCCGTAAATGTTGTAGGCATTGGCACCCGAGGTCGAAAAGGTGCCATCCTGGACCTTGATGCTGATGTCGCCGGTGCCAGTATGGTAGCCAAAAATGCCGCTGGCAGTGTCGATCAAGGTTGTGACCGAGCCGCCTTCGGCCTTGATGTTGATGTCACCAGTGCCGGTGTGGTAGCCCCAAACACCGTGCCAGCCCGCAAAATTCGTCGGCAGCGAGATAGTGGCGTCTTTCAGGTCGATACCGATGTCGGTATCGGTAGCGGCCGAAGAACAATAGACCAGGTGGTCTTCCGCAAAGTAGTGTGTTCCCTCGGTGCCGGCACACCCGGAAACCTGAATATGGTTGTCAGCCTGTGCCTCGCTTCCGAATCCAGACATTGCGAGGCCCAGAACGAAAGCGGCAACGGCGCTTCCGCCCCCGAGCCGCAAAGAAGCA
>MRSX01000006.1 GCA_002631715.1 Candidatus Porisulfidus sp. TsSOB | reverse complement strand
CGAAGGTGGGCGGCCACGCCTGCCCTTTTTTGCGCCGCGAAAGGAATCATTAGGTTGACAAGGTCGAATTTGTTGCATATGCCTGCATCGTCTTGATCGCCATATGATTCTTAGACCACGGAAGGAGCAACCGTATGGACCAGACAGGACGGGCCGCAGGGGCGGCGTCATGAAGGGCGAGGGCGAGCCCACACGGTTCTTTTCGATCCCGAACTGGGAGGAATACCAGCACTACAAAGACCGCGATCCGCCGTGGATCAAGCTGCACACGAAGATTCTCGAGAGTTACGAATTGTCACTGCTTCCCGACGCCGCCAAGGCTCACTTGATGTTGATATGGCTTCTGGCGAGCCGCCTGAACAACCGCATCCCGTTGGATGCCGACTGGATAGGCAAGCAGATCAGCGCGAATGAGCCGGTCGACCTGGAGCTCCTGGCGGAGGCGGGATTCATTTGCGAGGCGGCGGAAGAAGACACCGAACGGGTCAGGTGGCCGAGTCGCCACATCAGCGAAAAGCTGCGTAGCAAGTTGCTACGCAGTGCTGCAGGGGTCTGTACAGCATGCGGCGAGGAGTCCGAAAACCTCGAGATCGACCATATCGTGCCAGTCAGCAAGGGAGGCGAGTCGGTCGAAGGCAACCTCCAGGTCCTATGTCGTTCATGTAACAGGCGAAAGCGGACTTCAACCGGTCTGCGTAGCAAGTTGCTACGCAGCGACACAGCCCTGCGTAGCCTAGAGACAGAGGCAGAGAGAGAGACAAAGACAGAGACAGAGCGAGAGGGAAAAAAGATTGCGCGCGAAGAATCGCACGCAGCGAAGCCAGCCCAGCGAAGAAAACAAGCGGAAAGGAAAGCGCCCGAGACACAGCCGACCTGGGAAGCGTACTGCGACGTTTTTCGGGAGCGCTACGACAACAAGCTGCCGCTGCGCAATGTGAAGGTGAATTCCCAAATCAAGGAGTTCGTGGGGAGGGTTGGGGTGGAGCTGGCACCGGACGTCATTCGTTACTACGTGCGGTCCAATAACCCGCTCTACGTGCGCCAACGCCACAACGTTGGGCTGCTCGTTAAACACGCCGAGGCCATTTACACGGAGTTCATGACGGGCCACGAGCACCATGGGAACACGCGGCTGGAGGAAACGGCCGGCTACAACTACGAAACGCTTAAGGCGCTGGAAGAACGGAGGGAGGGTTATGGACCAGAGCGAGCGAGGCCGGTTCGACGAATTGATTCTGACGGAGGCGACGCGGCGAGGCCGAAAGCTGCATGCGAATGAAGTCGATTTCTACTGGATGGGCCTTCGGGACCTGAGTTTCCGCCAAGTCGAAATGGGCATTGTCGAGCACTCGAAAGACCCGGACCGCTGCATGCACATGCCTATTGCGGGCGATATCCGCCGCCATGTCTACAACCGCAGGCCCGAGCCGGCGGCGGTAACGAGTGAACGGCTCGAGCTGACGAGCGGCGAGCGCTGGGAGCTGCCGCGCGTGGCGGCCCTGAACCCGTCGCTGCCCGACGAAGAACGCCTGCTCGACGCCGACGCGCTGCTGGCGAAGTCGGATCTGGAGCTCGAGGCGCTGGGTTTGAAGCGCCGCAGTATCGAGTTTATCCGCGGCATGCTGGCGGCGGCGGACGATGAGGAGGCGGTGCGGCGGCGGGTACGCGAGCGCTTGACCACTACGTCCGAAACGTACGTGATGCGCCCGGCGTTCGAGGGGCTGATGTCGCCGGCCGAGGCGCAGGCGATCGGGCAGCAGTGCGCGCCGCCCGAGAAGCCGAAGGGGAAACGCAAGCCGCAGGGGGTGACGGCATGACGACGACCGAGGTGCTGAACCAATTCGCGCAGAAGTTCGGCCAGGACCCGATGCTCAGGCCGCATGGGAAATACCAGTGCGGCGGCTGCGGCGGCTGGTTCGGCGTGGGGGAGGTGTCGGTGCTGCTGGGCCCGGGCGGCGGGCAGTTTCAGTGCATCGGGTGTTCTGTGGGTGCGGAGCAAAAGAAAATGGCGGCGGCCGGCGAAAAGACCATGAACCGAGTGAGCCGTAATGCCGAAATATGCAGGCGTGTGGGTGCGGGTGAGCCTGTGAAAGCTGTCGTGATGGATTTCGGGATATCGACGATGCAGGGCTACCGGATCGTCAAGAAGGGGAGGGCTGCATCATGACGACGAAGCAAAAGCACCGCGTGCTGAAGCGCCGCCGCAATAGCAGCGACCGCAAGCGCCACCACCGCGAGGCCAGGCGTCAGGCGCGCACCATGAAATCCCGCGTCGCCGGGGCGCGGTAACACTTGGCCGAACAGCCCGCCGCGTTGCGGTTCCCTGGCGTTTCCCGAGAGGACGCCGGGGTCAGCGCTGGGCGCTTGTGGCGTCCGGCCTGCCAAAGGCACCGCGCAATCCCCTGGTGGGCGCGAGGGTGATGCGGGGCGGGCTTGGGTATGGAGGGAGTGGGGACGTGCTGATATGCGGAATGACGCAGCCGCTGACGGCCGAGTTAAGGCGGATCAAAATTCAGCGCAACCAGAAACGGCGGCGCAAAATCAAGAAGCTGCGCAGCCGTGGGGTTGACACGCGGATGCTGGCATATAAGGGGTGGCACCCCTTGGACGGGCGGCGGGAGGTAGGGGGCTGATGAAAGGCGGGTCAAGACCAGTTCTGCGTTGGCACGGCGGTAAATGGATGCTGGCCCCTTGGATAATCGAGCATCTCCCGCCGCATAGGCGGTACGTTGAACCCTACGGTGGGGCCGCATCAGTGTTGCTTCGCAAGCCACGCGCCTACAGCGAGGTCTATAACGACCTTGACGATGAAGTGGTGACGCTATTTCGGGTGCTGCGCGAGCCGGATCTCGCCGACCGCCTTCGGTTTCAACTTGAGCGCACGCCCTTCGCGCGCGCCGAATTTGCGGCGGCCTACGAACCCGCCGACGATCCGGTGGAAAAACCCCGACGCTTGATTGTCCGCTCTTTTATGGGCTTCGGCTCGGACGGGCACAACGCCGCCATCACGACGGGGTTCCGGTCAAACAGCAACCGGAGCGGAACGATGCCGGCGCACGACTGGCGCAACTATCCTGATGCCATCATGGGCTTTGCGGAACGGCTTCGCGGTGTTGTCATTGAGTGCAGGCCAGCTGTTCAGGTCATGCAAGTTCATGATTCGCCAGAAACCTTGCATTACGTCGACCCGCCCTACATGCCCGACACACGGTCGCAGAAATCGAGAAAGGGCGCCCTGCGCTACCATGCTTACAAACACGAAATGACAGCGGAAGATCACTGCGAGTTGCTGGATACCCTCGCAGGCTTGTGCGGCATGGTGGTGCTTTCCGGCTACCCCAGCATGCTCTATGAGGGTCGGCTGTCGGGCTGGATGAAAGTCGAAAAGGCCGCCCTCGCAGATGGCGCACGACCCCGCATTGAGGTTCTTTGGATTAACCCTTCAGCCGAGGCGCGAATCAAGACGGAAACGCCTGTTTTTCCCGACCTGCGAATTGCTTGATGGAAGCCACTACCTTCCCCGCGCCCCGCAACGCCCAGCGCCCCTTTCGGACCCCCTCACTTCCGGGCCTTTTTCCGCCCCGTTGTCCGGCCCTGTTTCCGGTACGACTCCAACACCGCGTCGATGCCGCGCTCCACGGCCTCGCGCGTCAGCGTCCCGGCCGTCACGCCGTAGCGATCCGAGCCCTTGTCGATCTTGTCGGCCAGCTCCTCCGACAGGCTCACCGACCGTTTAACGCGAAATTTCCCTCCACCCCGCTTCCGGGGCCTGTCGTCGGCCATTCGATTCTCCCGCTGAAAGGTGTCTGTGGGGGTAAATTTTGCCGACTTCTTGCCATCCTTTCAAGCAGACATTTGGGATGAAAAAAAGTCATCCTTTTTTTCTTGACTAACGTTTTTAAAGTGCTGATAATGACGCTTATCGGAACGAAAGAATCACGACAGGGAAGGAGCCATCATGCTGACCACGATGACCCGCACGATGTGCCAAGGGGCGTGATGTGAAACTCCGCGCACTCGACCTGTTCTGCGGTGCCGGTGGCGCCACCATGGGCCTGATGCGCGCCGGTTTCGACGTGGTGGGGGTCGACTCGAACCCGAAACGCGGCCGGCGCTACCCGGCGACGTTCGTTTGCGCCGACGCGCTCAACCCGCCGGTGCGGCTGGCCGACTTCGACTTCGCGTGGGCAAGCCCGCCGTGCCAGCGATACCTCGCTCAATGGAGTGGCAGGTATGCACATATGGCTGACCGATATCCCGACTTGGTAGCGGCAACACGAAACATGCTGATGGCGTCTGAGCTGCCATTCGTAATCGAAAACGTGCCACAAGCCCCATTGCGGGCGGACGTTGTGCTAGTTGGCCCGTCGTTTGACCTGGATGTCGTTCGCCGTCGGCACTTTGAGTGTGAGGGTTTTCAGCCGCCTTTTTCATTGGCAAGAGAGGATCGCCGAAAGGTCGATACCGGGGAATTGGCGTGCGTGTGCGGGAATGGGTGGCAAACACCGTGGCACTTGGCGCGCAAGTATGGCGGTCGAAACAAGTTGCCAAGTGAATTGAAACGCAAGCTGTCGACTCGAAACAGCATCGCGGGCTGGCGCGCCGCCATGGGCATTGACTGGATGGTCAAAGACGAAATACGCGAAGCCATCCCGCCCGCCTACGCCGAATACATCGGCAGGCATGCCGCCAAGGCAATCGCGGCCCGAACCAAGGAGGTGCCGATGGTGTGAGTTGGTAAGCCCTTTGGTATTTCGACACGGTAGGAATGAGCACGGGGCCGGGGGTTGCGCCCTTTCTCCCGGCCCCACACGAAAGGTGGGGATATGAGCAAGCAGCGAATCATTCAGGCACTGAAGGATAGCGACGCCGTGCAAGGCATCGACATCACCAACCCGGTATTCAACGCCATCGTCGATACGGTATTCGACACCGTTGCGAACGACCTGGCCGGTGGCCATGCGGTGCAGCTGGCAGGCTTCGGCACCTTCGCCGTCAAGGAGCGCGCCGAACGCCCAGGCCGCAACCCCCAGACCGGCAAGGAAATCACCATCGCCGCCAGCAAGACCGTCGGCTTCAAACCGGCCAAGCGGCTCAAGGAGCGGCTGTAGAAATAAAAATGCCCCGCGCCGGGTGGAGCCAGCAGCGGGGCAAGTGCCCGAAACCATTTCTCTCGCAGAAAGGTCGTGCGATGCAAAAGCTACTGCGCAATCTATTTCGTGTCAAACCCTGCATCACCGCTGCCGACCGCGCCGCCCACGCCCGCAGCGCCGCCAAACTCGAAGCCGCCCGCCGTGCCGAGCGCCAGGCCTACCAGCGGGCGCAGTGCCGGTGCCGCTACCCCGGCGTCCTGTGCCGCTGGTGCGAAGCGACCCTCGTGCCGCTGGTGCCGACGGCGGCCAGTATTGCCGTCCAGCGGCTGCGGGCCGACCGGGCGCGGAACGTAACAAAAGGAGCATGACGATGAAGCAGCCCCAACTGGTACCGGACGGCCGCGACTGGCCGAGCGAAGAAGAGATCGCCCAGCAGCACGCACAACTTGAGGCCGAAGAGGCGGGGCGGCAAGACGCCCCGGCCGGCGATGCGCAGCTGGTCGATACCCAGACCGGCGAGGTCACGGAAGCAGCTGCCGAGCCCCAACCCGGCACCGCCGTTGCCGTGCGGTCCCAGGCGGCCCCAGCGCCGATGGGCCGCCACGCCGCCCCCACGTTGTCCCTCGATACGTACGACAAGGACATGCAGATTGCCACGGCGCTGGCAAAGGCCCAGGTGTTCCCGGCGGCCAAGGATGCCTTCAAGGCCTATGCCGCCATCCTGATCGGGCGCGACCTGGGCATGGGCCATGCCGAAGCCATGATGAACGTCGAATTCGGCGCACAGGGCAAGCCGGTCATCTCGGTTCACTGGCAGGCCGCCCAGATTCGCCGCGCCGGGCACAACTTCGAGATCCCCGTCCTCAGCCCCACGCAGTGCATGGTTCACTTTTTCCGGCGGATTCCCGGCGAGGGCCTGAAGAAGGTCGGGCAAGTCGGTACCGAGTTGAGCGAGCTGAAGAAGATCGCCATCCACGACAAGAACCAGAACGGCAGGGCCACGCTGGGCGACAAGTGGAACTACCGGTCGTGGGGCGAGGATATGCTGTACGCCTTCTGCATGCGCCGGGGGATGCGCCGCTACTACCCCGAGCTGATGCTGGGCTACGCGGGCAGCGAGGCCGACGATATCCCCGAGGTCGAATTTGTTGACGAATCCGGCGACGCGGAGACGGTCGGCGCCGCCCAGGCGTCGGAAGTTCTGTTCGGCGGCGAGAGGCCGGACGTAGGCGTCAGATAAACGAACCCGGCGGGGGCTGCGGCTCCCGCCAACCGAAAGGAGGGAAGCGGAATGTTTATGCGACTGGAATCAGAGGACGGCATCGTAATTCTAAACACAGACATGATTGCTCAAGTGAGGCCGTCTGCACTTGGCAAGTCGGATTTCCCAACCACCGTGATCACCAACCAATTCGTGCCCCACATACGCATCAAGACGCCGATTGGTGAATTCTGCCGGATGCTTGAGAGCGAGAGGCGCGATCAATTCGCAGGGCAGGCGATGCAGGGGATGATGGCTAATAGCCATGACGAAGACAGGGAAGGGCAATTGCCAATGTCCATCCACGAAAGTCTGGCCGTGTTTACTGCCATGACAGCCTACGAAGTTGCCGACGCTATGTTAGCTGAACGCCAAAGGGAGACCCCGAAATGACGATTACCCAACCCGGCATCTACACCATGCCCGCAGCCGAATATCATGCAGATCCTTGCCCCGAACCCTCGCTCAACAACTCCGTCGCCAAGCGCCTCGTGCACCAGTCGCCCGCCCACGCCTACGCTGCCCATCCGCGTCTCGGCGGCGGAACGGCCATGCGCGAAACCCGCCAAATGACCCTCGGCTCCGCCGCCCACTCGGTCATCCTCGAGCAATCGTGGGAGCCTATCGTGTTCGTCGATGCGCCCAACTTCACGACCAAGGATGCCCGCCTGAAGCGCGACGAAGCCCTGGCGGCCGGCCTGCTGCCGCTGCTCGAACGGGACCGCGCCACCGTCGACGACATGGTGCTGGCCATCCACAACGCCGGCCTGTTCGATACCGCCATGCGCGAGCTGTCGCAGTTCGAGGCGACGTTGTGTTGGCGGGAGGGCCCGAGCTGGCACCGCTGCCGCGTCGACTGCATCTACCGCGGCGAAGACGGCGAGCCCGATACGCTGTACGACCTCAAAACCACGGCCATCGACGCCACCCCGGACGGCTGGGGCCGCTCGGCCATATGGGACTACGCCCTGCAGGCCGCCTGGTACACGAGGGGCTACGAGGAGCTGACGGGCCGCATGGCGCGGTTCGTGTTCGTCGTGCAGGAAACGAAGCCGCCGTACGGTGTCAGGCAATTCCGCTTCAGCCTGACGGGCGAGGAGTACGGAATGGGGCTGGCCGACTATGCCGCGCACTATTGGGCGCGGTGCATGGCGCGCGGCGAATGGCCGTCGTACCCGGCGGGCGTGGTGACGGTGGGGACGCCCGGGTGGATTGCGGCCCAGGTGGGCGAGGGGGTGCGGGGATGACGGAGACGCACGAGCCCTACCGGACCCCCCTCGATAAACTCCTGGAGCGAAACGTAATTGCGACCAATAGCCTGCCCGTCTATGGATGCATCGATTGTCTACGCCTGATCGACGGCATCCCGCCTGCTCTGTACCTGTGCCAGCCCTGCCTCGAACGGGCCGACGAGGCCCAGCGCGACCACCGGGTGCGGGAGGCGGCGCACGACATGCTGGCGGCGCTTGAGGGGCTGCGACCGTTCGGCATGCCGTGTTTCTGTTCCGAGCGCAGCGGGCTTCATTCGCGGGAGTGCCAGCGGGCGCTGGATGCGATTGCGAAGGCGAGGGGAGGTGCTGAATGAGCAAACCGGACGGAGGGCCGGCGTTTCCCATATTTGGCGAGGGAGGGACGGAGGTCGGCATGAGTCTGCGCGACTGGTTCGCGGGGGTAGCGCTATCCGGCATGGTATCTCATCCCGATATGTGTCCATCGACCGTTTCTGGTGTGGCGCAAGAGGCATATCGGTATGCCGACGCCATGATTTCCGAACGCGAAAGTGGCAACGAATGAGCAAGCCAAAGGTGCATCTCCTTGTGCCGCGTCGGGTGCGGTTCGCAGGGCAAAAGCCGAATGAGCCGCTTTGCCAAGCATATTGGGTTGACTCGCAAACAAACGGCAGTGTTGACCCGGCCAAGACGACGTGCGGGCACTGCCGACGGAACAAGGCGTTCCCACGCGGAGGAGCGCCTGCGTGGCAGTAGATGAGATTCGGTTTTACCGGGCGAACGAAAGGCCGTATGGCGCGTTCAGCAACCTATATCGTTGCGTGGTGGAGTTTGAAGGCAGACTGTTTCCCACGGCGGAACATGCCTATCAATACGGGAAGCCGCGCAAGCAAGAGGTCAGGGAATGGCTCATGAGAGCGCCTTCGCCGTCACTTCTGGCGATGGCCGCCCATGGGCTTAACCGGTGGGACGTGTCGCCGGGGTGGTCGCAGGGAAAGGTGGACAGGATGCGTCGCGTCTTGCGTGCCAAGTTTTCTCAACACCCGCATTTGCACCGCCTACTGGTGTCTACTGGCGATTCAAGGCTGGTAGAGGCCGGGTCGGTGAACAACGCTGTCAACCGGTTTTGGGGCGAGGTAAACGGCAAGGGCAAGAATATGCTGGGCGTGCTGTTGATGGAGTTGCGGGACAACTGATGCCCGACCTTGCCCCCACCACCGCCCTCCCCCCAGCCCACGCCGCCCGCGTCTTCGCGGCCCTGGGGCAGCGCTACAGCGCCAACACGCTGCGTACCTACCGGGCCGCCTGGCGCGCCTGGCAGGAGTGGGCCGACCGCAACGACGCCGACCCCCTGCCGGCCGAACCCGCAGCCGTGGCGGCCTACCTGAGCGAACGCGCCGAGACGCGCAGCATGGCGACGGTCCGGATGGGCGCGGCGGCGATTGCCGAAGCCCACCGCCAGATAGGCAGCACCAACCCTGTGGCGTCGACGCTGGTCCGCAACACCCTGCAGGGCCTGGGCCGTCAAGCCGCACAATCGGGCCGGGCGGGACAGCGGCAGGCCGGGGCGCTGACGGACGACGCACTCAAGGCCATCCGTGCCACGGCGTGCAAGCCCCGCGTAGGGCGCGGCGGGCACATGGAGACAGCCGAGACCGCCCGGCGCCGAGGGCTGGTCGACATTGCGCTGTGCCAGACGATGGCCGACGGCGGCCTCAGGCGCTCCGAAGCGGCGGCGCTGACGTGGGCGCGTGTTGACCGCGAACGCGACGGCTCGGGGCGGCTTTCGATTCTCCACTCGAAAACCGACGCCGAAGGGCGGGGCGCAGTGGTGGCGGTGACGAAACGCGCCATGCGGGATCTGGCGGCGATCCGCGGCGATGCCCCCGACGCCGCGCCGGTATTCGGCCTGGCCGAGCGCCCGATACACGACCGCATCAGGGCGGCGGCGATACAGGCCGGGCTGGGCGACGGCTTCGGCGGGCACTCGGGGCGGGTCGGGCTCGCCAGAAGGATGACGCAGAACGGGGCGCCCATGCAGGCCGTGATGCTGCAAGGCCGGTGGATGACGCCGGGGATGGTGGGGCGCTATACACGCAACGAAGCGGCCGGGGCGGCGCTGCGGTATTTGTAGAGGGGAGGCGAAGTGAGCGACGTAGACGACAGGATTATGGTTCGGCGCATTCTGGCCAAGTTCGACGATGATGCACTATTCCAGGCCGACGTGGACCGCTGGCTGACGGAGAAATTGGAAGGCCAATATGAGTGCGAGTGCGACAAGCTGGTTGAAAGTGCGGTAAACAGCGCGACGTGCAATCTGTCCCACGAAATTTTGTCTGATGTTCGGGACGCACGGAAAAGGGCGCGGGAAAAGGCGGTAAAGTGAAAACCCCCACCCTCATCCGCCGCACCCCCACCTGGCTGCTCCTGGCCGTCCTGGCGGGGTTCGCGGCCCTGATGTTCCCGGGCGAGCTGCGGGGGCTGAAAACGTACGTCGCCGAGCGGCTGCGGTCCCAAACCACCCTATCGGTGCCGCTACGCTGAATGAGGAGGGAGGCGTAATGGGTAGGCGTATAGGCAGGCCGCGAAAGACGCCACTTGCCAAAATGGAGGTAACGCCAGAGCAGGCAGGCATGATGAGCCGCGTTAGCAGAAGTGTCTTTTTGGACGCAGCAAACCGTAATCTGCCGTTCGACGAATGTCTATCGGCCGTCATGCTTACCGGCATGATGTTCGCTGTCGAAACGCTGACGGAGAAGGAGCCCGACGATGCCCATCAGCCCTGAAAACGAAGCCCGCTACCCCGGCGGTAGCCTCCGCAGCCCCGAATGGCTGGCAATCCGCGAGTGGGCGCTGTTCCGTGCCCACAACCGCTGCATGCCGTGTGGGGCCGAAAACGGCAGACTGCATCCGGTCACGCGGTCGAAGGTTGTCCTGACGATTGCGCACCTCGACCACGACCCTGGCAACAAC
>MRSX01000005.1 GCA_002631715.1 Candidatus Porisulfidus sp. TsSOB | reverse complement strand
GAACCGGAAGATGGCGCAGTTCTCCTGCATGGGGATGGTGGAGCGCTTTCTTCAGTACAAAGCGTGGGACCTGATTCGGGTGCCGGCGCGGAACACCAGCCGCACCTGCGCGGAATGCGGGCACGTGGACAAAGACAACCGAAAGGAGCAAGCACACTTCAAGTGCCTGGCCTGCGGGCACACGGACAACGCGGACATCAATGCCGCGAGAAACATCCTGGACCTGGGATTGAACAGGCTCCTGGCCGGAGGCGCTCCGGTGACGGGACGGGGAGAGGACAACGAAGCGGGGGCATTCTTTATGGAATGTCTAGTGGACACCGTCAATGATCCGTCAACGATGTCGTGGAACTACCGGGGTTCGCCCCCCGATTTCCACACACAATCCTGAAGCGCCTAGATATAATATTGAAATTACGGCCCAGTTTTTCAGTTAATATGTCCTTATTATGGACACAAATTATCTGAAATGTGCTTCTTGCAAAAATACGGCCGCATGACGCAAGGATGGAAGAAGTCGTGAACCTTTCCATGCCCTCTGCATACATTCCCCAGTATGCGGACGCGCGAAAACATGACGCGGAAGGGGTCGACAACTACATCAGGCACACGGTTCTGGGGGATCCCGAGTTGGATCCGATAATGGAAGAATTAACTGCCTCAATATCGCCTGAAGACTTGCATCGATTCATCAGGAACGGCATAGAAGGTGAGGGAGACGACTTGCGTAAGGCGCCACAGACCTTGCGTGATTTTTTCGACAAGATCGAGGTTCCTCCCCCGTGGCTTGACTACGACGCTTTTCACGCCGGGGTCCGCAGCTTTAACGTCAATGTGGATCTCATGCTTGCTGCATTCGTTGCCGGAGTGCTTGTGGAAGGCTTCGCAACATTAATTGCCAAATCCTTCAACATCACCGGTCGGGTGGCCACCACCACAAGACGCCTGCAACAAAACAACCGCCACCTGATGGAAATATTCTTCCCCGATGGCTTGCAGAGGGACAACGATGGGTGGAAACTGTCGGTTCGAATCCGTTTTGTCCATGCCCGCGTCAGATGCCTGTTGGCTCATTCCGAACAGTGGGATCACGAAGCGTGGGGGACACCGTTGAGCGCTGCAAACCTGGGCTTTGCCATCTCCGTCTTTTCCAAGCGCCTGCTGGATCACGCAGCACTAGTCGGTGCGGAATTTACCGAGGAGGAAAAGACAAGCGTGATCGACGTGTGGAGATACGCCGGCTACCTGATGGGCATCCCCGAAACCATTCTCTACCGCAACCGGGAGGAGGCGGAAGCCATCTACCAGATCGCCCACCTGTGCGAACCACCCCCGGATGCCGATTCGGTTCATATGGCGAACACCTTGATTCAGTCCATTCCCGAAGTCGCGGGAATAGAAAAACCATCCGAACGGAAAAAAACCACCACCTTGGCCTACCGGATTTCACGCGCACTCATCGGCAACAAGCTCGCGGATCAGTTCGAATATCCAAAGTCCTCCACCACGGGGACATTGTTCGCTTTCAGGCTGAAGCAGCACCTCCAGAGAAGGCTGAAAGGTTCGCAGCTGGTCAGGCTCAACAACTTCACTCAACTTCTGCAAATTTCAATGTACGATAGAGGCGGAGTAAGTTACCGAATGCCCGACCATGTCCTTCAGTCAAAATCCCACGACTGGTAAGGGTTCTCCGCGCCTCGCCCTTATTCCCCGTTCCAGCTCAGTCACGCAGAACACGCCAACGCTGTAAAATCCCTCTCCGGCCACCTGGTTATTACTTTTCAAGCGTGCAACACCATCAACCTTCACTTTCTTATGAAAACGATTGACCACTCCCTCGGGCGACGCATTTTTTCGTTGCCGTTCGCGTTCTGTATGAGCCTCTTGCTCGGCTGGAGTCTCTCGATGCCCGTTTATGCAGAATCCGCCGAAGAAAAAGGGCTGAGGATTGCGCGTGATGCCGATGCGAGGGATCACGGCTTCGGCAACTACACTGCCCAGCAAACCATGGTGTTGCGCAACAAGCATGGGCAAGAAAGCCATCGGAAACTCCGGGTGAAGATTCTGGAAGTGCCGGAAGACGGCGACAAGAGCCTGTTTGTCTTCGACAATCCGCGAGATGTCCAGGGAACCGCTTTTCTGGTTCATTCCCACAAAGAGGGCGCCGATGACCAGTGGCTCTATCTGCCCGCCCTGAAGCGAGTCAAGCGCATCAGTTCATCCAATCGCTCCGGCTCCTTCATGGGGAGTGAATTCGCCTATGAAGACATGACCGCCCAAGACGTCGACAAATTCACCTATCAGTATCTTCGCGATGAACCATGCGGCGACCTGACATGCTTCGTGGTGGAACGCGTCCCCACCGACAAGGATTCGGGCTATCGGCGGCAACTGGTTTGGTTTGACCAAGACGAATTACGTGCCCAGCAAATACATTTTTATGACCGAAAAGACACGCATATGAAGACGCTTACTTTTGAAGAATACGCTCAGTATCTAGACAAGTTTTGGCGCTCCGGCCTGATGACGATGGTCAATCACGTCACCGGGAAAAGCACAACCATGATGTGGAAAGATTTTCAATTCCAAACCAAACTGAGCGATCGCGATTTCACTAAGACAGGATTGAAACGAGTGCGTTGATGCTGCACCGCAACGTGCTTCCCCGCATCGCGCCTGTTGCGGTTCTGATTGCAGGTATCGTCCTTGGTAGCGGAGTCCGTGCAGAATCCGATATCTACTTTGATTTTTCAGGAAAAATCAGCATCGAAAACCGGTGGTTCCCGCAAACGAACCTCTACCCGCACCAATCCCGCCATTCGAGCGGATTTGTCTTTGAGCCAGAGCTTTATTTCGAAGGCGCCGAAGGCTGGAGTTTCACCCTAGTCCCCTTCTTTCGCTACGACAGCGCCGATTCGCGCCGTACCCACGGCGACCTGCGGGAAGCCTACTTTCTGTTGTACGGCGAACTCGGGGAGGACGAATGGGAGTTGCGCGTCGGCGTCGACCGGATATTTTGGGGTGTCATCGAATCGAATCATCTGGTCGATATCATCAATCAAGTCGATGTCATCGAGCACCCCGACCAAGAAGTCGAATTGGGGCAGTTGATGGCCCACCTCACCCTGTCGGGGGAATGGGGTATCGCGGAGTTTTTCGTCCTGCCGCATCACCGGGAGCGCACGTTCCCCGGTCGAGATGGCCGTCTGCGCAGCGGGCTGATTGTGGATGAAGACCACCCGACTTACGAAAGTTCGGCTGAACAGTGGCATACGGACTTCGCGCTCCGATACAGCCATAATTTCGGGCCCTTTGATATCGGCATCAGCATGTTCGACGGCACCAGCCGGGAACCACTCCTTCGGCCATGCTTTGGACCAGACGTCGCAGTAGAGGACCTTGTTTCGGCTAGCAGGGCAGAAAGTCTCGTCCCACACTATGAGCAGATCCGTCAATTTGGTCTGGATGCGCAAATGACGTTGGAAGACTGGATATGGAAACTGGAAGCCATACATCGTTCCGGCGCGCAAAACCTCAGTTGCGAGGAAGATGACTATGCCGCGCTCGTCATGGGAGTGGAATACACGTTTTATTCCGTATTCGATTCTCCCGCGGACTTCAGCCTAGTCTGGGAATGGAATTACGACGAACGCGGCGAGAATGCGACCAACATATTCGACGATGACCTGTTTTTTGCGATCCGTTACGCGCTCAACGATCTTCACGATACGGCCTTCTTCTTCAGCATGATGCAGGACAGGGAACATTCGACAAACGTTTTATTCCTCGAATTCGATCGGAGGCTGACCGACCAATGGTCGATGAATATCGAGGGGTTTCATCTGCTCAATTCGGATGAAAAAGATCTACAAGCCGACCCGATACGCCGCGACAGCTTTCTGGAGCTGCGGCTAAACTATAATTTTTAGCTTCCCCCTCCCCGAAACCACTCCAACGTTCTAAAGTGAATCTGGCTACAGAACTTGCCCCATTGCGACAACGGATCATCGATCGGTTGGAGGAGGTCCTGCCAAAATCTGAAGTCGCGCCCGAGCATCTGCATGCGGCCATGCGGCATGGAGCGCTGGTTCCGGGCAAGTGTGTACGGGGGTGCCTTGTTTATGCTTCCGGACGGGCCTTAGGAATAGAAGTCGAGCGTCTCGACCGTTTTGCCTGTGCCCTGGAACTGGTCCATGCCTACTCTTTAGTGCACGATGATCTGCCGTGCATGGATGACGACGATATCCGGCGGGGGCGCCCCTCCTGCCACGCAGCTTATGGTGAAGCAACGGCCCTGTTGGCGGGCAACGCCCTGCTGCTGTGTGCCATTGCCGAAGTGTCAGGCGATAGGGAGTCGTCAGGAGAACAACGCAGTGCGAGTATCGATCGGTTGTGCCAAGCAGCCGGTTCGCTTGGCATGGTGGGGGGGCAGCAACTAGATATAGAACTGGAGAACGCCGAAGAGCATCAAATCGACTCGCTGAATGAAGTGTATCGACTCAAAACCGGATGCCTGTTCCATGCCTCGGTCATGCTGCCGACGGAACTGGTGCAGCCCAGCCCAGAGCAAAGAGACGCGCTGGACACGTATGCGAGAAAAATTGGCTTGGCCTTTCAAGTGCGCGACGATCTTGAGGATATGGAGCAGGATGCCCAGCTTGCCGGCGATGGAACGCGCCCGACTTATCCGGTCCTTTTGGGCGTCGAGGAAAGCCGCAAGCGGCTCTCCAACCTCGGCACGGAGGCACTGGCAGCACTCGACATGTTCGGGGACCAGGCCGACTTGCTGCGTTCGCTTGGACGATGGCTGACCTCAGGCTCTGCGGATGAACAGTTGGATTAAGATGCCGTAAACCGGACGGCGGCACATAACGAGCGGGGTTCTGGTTCACATGCCTACTTCAATCTCGAAGAGTCTGCGAGACTGTGACAGCGACCTCGCCTATCAGGATGCTATTTTGCAAGGTGTTTCCCGCACTTTTGCCCTCACGATCCCCCGGCTTCCCGATGCATTGCGTGACGTGGTGGGCAATGCCTATCTCCTATGCCGGATTACAGATACCATCGAAGATGAACCAAGCCTGCCCTCGGAACAAAAACAAATATTCTCGGAGCGCTTCATTAATGTCGTTGCCGGCCGCGAAAGCGTAGAACCTTTCGCACGTGAACTCGGTTCCTCGCTGTCCGCATCGACCACCGAGGACGAACATGATCTGATCGCCAATACCGACCGGGTTATCCGGATTACTCATGGATTCCGTCCCAACCAGCGAAAGATTCTTGAGCGTTGCGTGGAAATCATGGCACGGGGAATGTCCGAATTCCAACGGAACGCAACTTCCGACGGCCTGGAAAACCTGTCCCACCTCGATCGCTATTGCTACTATGTCGCCGGGGTCGTTGGCGAGATGCTGACGGAACTCTTTTGTGACTACTCTGCGGAAATAAATGAACGGCGCGAGGAGCTTCTCGCGTTGTCGGTTTCGTTCGGGCAAGGGTTGCAGATGACAAACATCCTCAAGGACATGTGGGAGGACCGACGCCGCGGAGCCTGTTGGCTGCCGCGCGACGTTTTCCAAGCTGCGGGCTATGACTTGAGCAACATGTCTTCTGGAGAAACCAATCCCGCTTTCGCCAAGGGATTGTCTGAACTCGTGGCGATCGCCCGCTGCCACTTGGAAAATGCGCTCCGATTCATTATCCTTATCCCTCGCCACGAAACCGGCATTCGCCTGCACTGCCTGTGGGCATTGGGAATGGCAGTTCTGACCCTGCGCCGCATTCATGCAGCTCCCGCTTTCCATAGCGGGCAAGAGGTGAAAATCTCGCGCCGCAGCGTGCGAGCCGTTGTCACCGTTACCAACGCATCGGTCCGCTCCAACCTGGCTTTAAAGTCGCTCTTCGGGATACTGGCCTCCAAACTTCCACGCACTCAGGTGGATTGCCTCCCGCAAGCGCAACCGTGACGAGCCCACCGTATTTGCATAAATCTGGCACAATGTAACTCTGAAAGCGGGGCCCACCAAAACATGATGAAAGTAATCCTGGCTCAGCCACGCGGTTTTTGCGCCGGTGTCGATCGCGCCATCACGATCGTTGAGAAGGCGCTGAAACTTCATGCCTCTCCCATTTACGTGCGGCATGAAATTGTCCATAACCGTAGGGTTGTAGAGAATCTGGAGGCGAAAGGCGTCGAATTCGTGGATGAAATCGAACAAATCCCGGATGAGGCGGTTGCCGTGTTCAGTGCCCATGGCGTATCGCAGAAAGTGGAGCAGGATGCCTCGGAGCGGAGTCTTCAATCTATCGACGCCACGTGCCCCCTGGTTTCGAAAGTTCACAAAGAAGGGCAACGCTATGCTGCGCAGGGCTACGACATCATCCTGATCGGTCATGAAAACCACCCCGAAGTAGAGGGGACTCTCGGTCGGATCTCGGGACCGGTTTTCTTAGTTAGTACCGTAGAAGACGTCGAAACTCTTGAAGTGCAAAACCCGGAGAAAGTCGCCTATATCACCCAAACCACCTTATCGGTTGACGATACGCGGGAGATTATCGAGGCGTTGCGCAAACGTTTCCCGAATATTGCCGGACCGGACGTCAAGGACATTTGTTACGCCACCCAGAATCGCCAAGCTGCCGTGCGCGCACTTGCCGAGCAAGTGGAGCTGATTCTCGTGGTCGGCGCGAAGAACAGTTCCAATTCCAATCGCTTGTGCGAAGTCGCATCCGACAGCGGCGTATCCAGTTACCTGATCGAAGACCCCTCGGCGATTGATCCTGAATGGCTGCGCGGAAAAGAGGCTGTTGGGATTACCGCCGGAGCCTCGACCCCCGAGGAACTGGTGCAAGACGTCATTGAAGCGTTGCGAAAACACGCTGAACTGGAAGTCTCCACAATGGACGGAATCGAGGAGAACGTACGTTTCCCTCTCCCCCCTTCTTTGCATCAGGCAACCAAGAGAAAAGCCAGTTCGACCGGAAAAGTGGCATAAGGCGGGAGATCCGCTGGCACATTTCCAAACTCTCCTTCGACCTGCGTGGGAGAAACGCATGATCCACCGTACACGTGCGACGATCATCGCCCTGTTTTTCGCCTGTACGGCTGCATATGCCGACACTCCGCCCGTATATTACATCTACCTGGCCGGCCCCGAGGTCTTTCTACCCCAGCCGGTAGAAGCGGGCGAACAAAAGAAATCGCTTATCGACAGGCTCAATGAGCAGCATAACTGGCCCTTCCGCCTGGTCGGGCTCTACCCCCTAGACAATGAAATCTCAGACTTCAAGCCGGACCGGGACACCGGCCTGCGCATTTACCGGGCCAATGTTGCGCTTATGGACAAGGCGCACGTTGTCGCGGCGAACATGGTGCGCTTTCGGGGGCCCAGCATGGATGTCGGGACCGCTTACGAGATGGGCTATATGCGCGGCCTCGGCAAACCGGTCTTTGCCTACTACGACGCAAAACCGTTCTACGGCAAACACGAGATCCCTGGACGGTATCCCGATCGGGTCGCGGAACACTACAAAGTCGATCCAGCCAATGCACACGCGGACATCGACGGACTGATGATCGAGGATTTCGACATGCCGGACAACCTCATGATGATGGGCGCCCTGGATGATATAGACACTGACATCCAGCCGTCTTTCCGGGATGTCATCCTGCGAATTGCCGAATACCTGATGGCGCGCTCCCCATCAACTGGAAACGCGGATCACCGCTGACACTGCTGGCAATAAAAACTTGAGCGTTGCCCGATTACTCGGCTGCGCACCGGCTCCCCGCACCGAGGGCATGCTTCGCCAACCCGCCCGTATACCTGAAGCTCCTGCGCAAAATAACCCGGTTCCCCTTCCGCCTTCGTAAAATCCCTCAACGTCGTCCCGCCCGCTTTTATCGCCTGATTCAGGACTGCCTTTGCGGCCTCGGCCAATCGCCGGTAGCGGTTCAGGCCAACTCGTCCGGCGGCGCGAATCGGCGAGATTCCTGCTTCGAACAATGCCTCGCTGGCATAGATGTTGCCCAAACCCACCACGATTTTCGAATCCATCAGGAAATTCTTGACGGCACCGGAGCGTCCCCGCGACCGGGCATACAGCCATTCCCCGCTGAACTCTTCTCCCAAGGGTTCCGGGCCGAGGTTTTTCAACAATCGATGCCGCAGCGGGTCGACACGGGTCCAATGCAGGCTGCCAAACCGCCGCGGATCCCTGAACCGCAACGTGGCGCCTTTCTTCAGACAGACATCGACATGGTCGTGCGTTCCCGGCGTCGGAGGATTCTCGAGGACCCGGAACGAGCCCGACATTCCCAAGTGCCAGATCAGGTGTCCGTCGTCTAGTTCAATCAACAAATACTTGGCCCGGCGATCGACTGCATGAACGCGCTGGTTTATCGCTGCGCCCGGAAGCGTCCGGCTGATCGGCCAGCGTAACTGCCGTTGCCGGATGACCATCCGATCGATGACTTCTCCAACCAGGTGCGGCGCAATTCCGCAGCGCACCGTTTCGACTTCCGGCAGTTCCGGCATCAGCAGCCCACCGGAGTCGTCACGAAGGTGGCCATCAAGTGGCGTGCCTGCTTCTCATCGAGCCATTGTTCGTGCCGGGTCTGCCAGACCGGCACCTCGTCAAGACGGCTTTCGAGGACGGGGAAATTCCCGAAATCTCCGGTGCCCGGCCTTAATTGGTTGAGAATGACGCCCGCTAGCTGGCAGTGCGACTTTTGCACCGCTTCACAGGTCAATAAAGCCTGATTAATTGCACCCAACCGATCCTCGGCCACGACCAGAACCGGCAACCCCAGCTCCGAAGCGAGCGCCTGAACGTCTCCGTCCTCCGCCAAGGGCGTCCTCCATCCCCCTGCCCCCTCGACGACCAGCAGTTCTTCCCGGCGACAGAAGTCGACCAAGTCCTGCAACCGATACTCCACTCCCTCCTGCCGTGCCGCCAACATCGGTGCAATCGGGGTGCGCAACTTGTAGCGCACCACCGGCTCCGTCTTCGCCAATTGCGCTGCCTCGCGCAAGGCCTCCGCATCCTCCGCCCGCAATTCCTCGTCCGAGGCTCCATCAATTGCCACGCACCCGGACTCCACGGGCTTCAGGGGGCGAACCTCCGGTACTTGCCCGCGCAAATCCCGGATCAAATGAGCCGCAGCCCAGGTTTTCCCCACACCGGTATCGGTTCCCGTCACGAAAATACCGCGCAAATCGGAACGCATCACATATAATTTCGGTTTGACCTGCAACTCAAGCAATTTTACGCCTGTCCTCATGAGTAGCCCGGATTCCATGTTCTCCCCTCGCCGGAAATCCGTCGCGGTACGGATCGGTTCGGTCACGCTCGGTGCCGGCCATCCCATCGCCGTGCAATCCATGACCGACACTCCTACCGCCGATGTCGCAGCGACGGTGGCGCAAGTCGAGGCCTTGACGCGTGCAGGTTCCGAGCTGGTCCGGTTGACGGTCAATGACCGTGATGCGGCGGCAGCCGTGCCCCAGGTTCGTGAACAACTGGACAAGCGTGGGGTTGCCGTCCCTCTGATCGGGGATTTCCACTACAACGGACACAAGCTCCTGGCAGAATTCCCGGAATGCGCTGAAACACTGGACAAGTACCGCGTAAATCCAGGAAATGTCGGGCGCGGCAGTTCACGCGACCCGCACTTCACGCAATTCATCGAACTCGCCTGCCGCCACCAGAAACCCGTGCGGATCGGGGTCAATTGGGGAAGCCTCGACGCGGCGTTGCTAACCGAGTTGATGGATGAGAATGCCAAGCTCGAATCCCCCCTGGATGCCGAAGCGGTCCAGCGCGAGGCGATGGTTCAGTCGGCGCTGCGAAGTGCCGCCCGGGCCGAGGAGATCGGCTTGCCACACGATGCGATTGTGCTGTCCTGCAAGATGAGCCGGGTCCCCTTGGTGGTCCAGGTGTACACCGAACTCGCCCAGCGCTGTGACTATCCGTTGCACTTGGGATTGACCGAAGCCGGCATGGGCACTCGCGCGGTCGTCTCGACCAGCGCAGCACTGGCCCTGCTCCTGCAACGCGGAATCGGGGACACGCTGCGGGTATCGTTGACACCGGAACCGGGCGGAGAGAGAACCGCAGAAGTCCGAGTCGCCTGTGACCTGCTGCAGAGCATGAACTTGCGCCACTTCATGCCGGCTGTGACGGCCTGCCCAGGTTGCGGTCGGACCAGCAGCGACTATTTCCAGCGGTTGGCTCAAGACATCGAACACTATATCTCCGAACAGATGCCCGTATGGAAGAAACAGTATCCGGGAGTCGAAAACCTGAATGTGGCGGTAATGGGTTGTGTCGTCAACGGTCCTGGCGAAAGCCGTCATGCCGACATCGGGATCAGCCTGCCCGGCTCCAACGAAAACCCCAGTGCGCCCGTCTACATCGACGGCGAGCGGGTTTGCACCCTAAGTGGAGATCACATCGCAGAAGAATTCCAGGAGATGCTTCTCGATTACGTGGAAAAGAGATACACATCCGTATGATCTTGGAAACTGAGCACGTATTGCCTACCCTTTCATGAGCGTCCGAATTTTCGAGGGCCACACGCCCCGCATCGCCGACTCTGCCTACGTGGATGAACACGCGCTGGTAATCGGCGACGTGCATCTGGGCGAGGACAGCTCGGTCTGGCCGATGTCGGTCGTTCGTGGTGACGTCAATTCGATCCGAATCGGAGCACGTACCAACATCCAGGACGGCAGCGTCGTGCATGTCACGCATGACTGCGAATATTCCCCTGGGGGCTATGCCGTCACCATTGGAGATGACGTGACAGTAGGCCATCGGGTGATTGTCCATGCTTGTGAAATCGGTGATCGCTGCCTGATCGGGATGGGCTCCGTGATCCTGGATGGCGCCATCATCGAACCCGACAGTATGATCGGAGCCGGCTGCTTGGTGCCCCCCGGGAAACGCCTCGAAGGCGGTTGCCTCTGGATCGGCAGCCCGGCCCGGAAACTTCGCGAGTTGAGCCCCGAAGAACTTGAATTCCTGCGATATTCCGCGGCTCACTACGTCGACAACAAGAACCGCCACAAAGCTGATTGCTCCTAAGGACCTGAAACATGAGCGAAACCAAGCCTCAAGGCCTGCACACCCGGGCCATTCACGCCGGCGCCTCGCCGGACCCGACCACCGGTGCCCGGGTCACCCCGATCCACCAGTCCGTCGCCTTCGTCTTCCGGGATGTCGAGCATGCGGCCAACCTGTTCAATCTGGACGAGGCCGGGTTCATTTATTCACGCCTGACCAATCCGACGGTCAATGCCCTGCAGGACCGCATGGCCGATTTGGAAGGCGGAGTGGGTGCGGTCTGCACGGCTTCCGGCCATGCGGCGCAGATGCTGGCCTTGTTCGGCCTGATGAAGGCCGGCGACGAATTCGTTGCCTCCAACAAACTGTACGGCGGTTCCATCACCCAGTTCGGGCATGCCTTCACCCGCTTCGGCTGGAAAGTCGTGTTCGTCGACCCGGATGATCCGGACAACGTGCGCCGGGCCTGCAACGAACGTACCCGCGCCGTGTTCAGCGAAAGCCTGGCCAACCCCGGCGGCACGATGTGTGATGTACAGGGGCTTGCCGATGCCGCGCATGAGAACGGCGTTCCGCTCATTATCGACAACACGCTGGCCACGCCCGTGCTGTGCAGCCCGATCGAGTACGGTGCCGACCTAGTAGTGCACTCCACCACCAAGTTCCTGTCCGGCCACGGCAATGCGATCGGCGGTGTGGTCATTGATTCCGGCAAGTTCGACTGGTCCACCAACGATCACTACTCCCACCTGACGGACCCCAACCCGGCCTATCACGGGATGTCGTTCGTCGACAAATTCGGGGATCTCGCCTATACGGTGTATTCCATCGCCGTCAGCCTGCGCGATCTTGGCCCCACCATGTCGCCGATGAATGCCTATCTCACGCTGAACGGAATCGAGACCCTGCCGCTTCGGATGCGCCAGCACTGTGACAACTCCCTGGCTGTCGCCCAATGGCTGGAGCAGAACCCGAAAGTCGAATGGGTGTCCTACGCGGGCCTGCCGTCCAGCCCCTACTACGAATTGGCTCAGCGCTATTGCCCCGAGGGAGCAGGCTCGGTCTTCACCTTTGGAGTGCGGGGCGGCTACGAAAGCGGCGTGAAAGTAGTCGAGAGCGTGAAACTGTTCTCGCACCTGGCCAACATCGGCGATACTCGTTCGCTGATCGTGCATCCCGCTTCCACCACACACCGCCAGCTCAGCGACGAACAGAAAGCCGCCGCTAGTGCTGGTCCGGAAGTCATTCGCCTGTCCATCGGGATCGAGGATGCCGACGACATCATCGCCGACCTGGACCAGGCATTGGAAATCGCAGTTGGAGAATAAAAATGAATCCGAATGAAGTCATCGAAGCTTATTTCGCGGCCTGGGACGCGCATGACGGGCAGGCCGTGATCGACCTGTACGCCGAAGACGGCACGTACCAGGATCCTGCCACCGAAGGCCCGCTTTCGGGACAAGCGATCGGCGACTATGCCGAGGCCTTGTTCGCGGCCTTCCCCGACTTGAAGTTGGAACTGATCTCCCAGGCGGATACCAGCATCGGCCAGATTGCCGTACCCTGGCTGCTGTTCGGCACGCACCAGGGACCGCTCGGCGAGATGGAGGCGACTGGAAAATCCATAGCGATCCGGGGCTGCGACTATATCGTGGTCGAGGACGGCAAACTGAAGACCGTTTACGGCACGTTCAGCCTTCAGGAATTGATAGAGCAATTGTCCTGATTCATGCAGATTACCGTCAACGGAGAAGACCATACCCTCCCCGATGAGGCGACAGTCGAGGACTTGACCCGGCATCTGCATGTAGAGGGCCGTATCGCGCTGGAAATCAACCACGAAGTCGTTCCGCGTTCCCGCTGGAACGGCCATGCCTTGCGCGAAGGCGACACCGTTGAAATCGTCCGGGCTATCGGAGGGGGCTGACATGTCCGACGACGATCCGCTGGTCATCGCGGGGCGATCCTACACGTCCCGCCTGCTGGTCGGTACCGGGAAATACCGGGATCTGGAGCAGACCCGCGATGCGGTCGCCGCCTCCGGGGCAGAAATCGTGACCGTGGCCCTGCGCCGCACCAACATCGGCCAAGACCCGGACGCGCCAAACCTTCTGGACGTGTTGCCGCCGGACGAATACACCATCCTGCCGAATACCGCGGGCTGCTACACCGCCAAGGACGCCATTCGTACTTGCCGCCTGGCCCGCGAACTGCTGGGTGACCACCGGCTGGTCAAACTGGAGGTGCTGGGCGATCCGCGCACTTTGTATCCGGATGTCGCGCAAACCATCGTTGCAGCCGAGACGCTGGTCGTGGAAGGCTTCGAGGTAATGGTCTACACCAACGACGACCCCGTCGTCGCACGCCGCCTGGCGGAAGTCGGCTGCGTTGCCGTGATGCCTTTGGCGGCACCGATCGGGTCGGGGCAAGGCATCCGCAACCCGGGCAACCTGAAGATCATCCTCGAGGAGGCCACGACGCCGATACTGGTGGATGCCGGCGTCGGCATTGCCTCCGATGCGGCCATCGCGATGGAACTCGGGTGCGACGGCGTGCTGATGAATACGGCGATTGCCGAAGCCGGAGATCCCGTGCGGATGGCCCGGGCGATGCGCCTGGCCGTGGAAGCAGGCCGAGCCGCCTGGCAGGCCGGACGCATGCCGGAACGTCGTTTCGCCTCAAGTTCCAGCCCCACCGAGGGTACTCTGACGTGAGCCGGGCGGCCGCCGAATTGCGGCGTCCGATCCGCTCCTTCGTTCACCGCGCCCGCAGCCTCACGAAGGCCCGGAAGCAGGAATTCAAAGTCCTGTGGGAGCGCTACGGGCGGACTGTTCCAGAGCAGGGATTCCAGCCGGAGGCCCTATTCTCCCGAACCGGACCGATCACGCTTGAGATCGGCTTCGGGCACGGCGAAGTGCTGCTGCACGAAGCTCAAACATTCTCGCAACACAATGTACTCGGCATCGAAGTGTACCGGCCGGTGCTGTTTTCCGTCCTGCGCGAAGCCGAACAACTCGGGATCGACAATGTGCGGGTGCTCTCTGGAGATGCGGCCCTGTTGCTGCCGAGGTTTCCGGACCACTGCCTGCAACGGATCCGGATCCTGTTTCCAGACCCCTGGCCCAAGCGCCGCCACTGGAAGCGCCGCCTGCTTCAGGATCGATTCGTCGCCGAATGCGCCCGCTGCCTCGTGCCGGGTGGCCTCCTTCACCTGGCGACCGATTGGTCAGACTACGCGAAACAGATCGAGCAGGTCGTGGCAAACGCTGCTTGCTGGCACTCTCGACCCGATGTGCCAGACCGACCCAAAACGCATTTCGAGCAGCGGGGTTTACAGCTGGGGCATGAGGTCTGGGAACGCGTTCTGGAACTCAGATCCCCCGATGCCGGGCAGGATTGAAATCTAGTCGGGAAAATTCAACGACTCTCGCGCATCTTGTACCACGCCCACCCGGCCAGCGCCATGAGCACCAGCCAGCCCACCGGATAGGCGAGCACACCGGACAGGAACAGTCCGATCGTGGTGCACCATGCCAGCACCAACGCCACGAATACGATCCGCCAGTGATTTCTCTGCATCGCCATATTCTGTGCTCCCGCCCTGATCATTGCTACAATAGCATGCCACCTAACCGCAACTTCATGCCATGAGCACGAAACAGGAAAAAATCGAAAAGTTGCTGGAGATGCAACGCCGTTTTATCGCCCTTGACCGCGAAAGGGGTGTCAACATGGACGAGTATTTTGTGCCGGACGAAGATTCGGACCTGCACAATTACCGGCAGGACTACATGGAGCACGCCATGGACGTCGTGAAACTCGCGCACGAGGAAAAAGGTTCCAAGAACTGAACCTCCGTAGCGACTACGGCTTCTCCTTTTTCTCCTTGAACTGATAGGCTGGCGGCGGGCCCGGCGGCAACGGCGGGCCTTGATAGTCGTTCGGTTCGGAGCCGGGCGGCAACTCCCCCGCCGGGGGCGTCAGATCCTTGTAGTCAAACTCCGACAGCAGGTGGTGGATGCAGTTCAGACGCGCCTGCTTCTTGTTGTTTCCGTCAATCACGGTCCAGGGTGCCTGCTCGGTGTGGCAGTGCGCAAACATTCGGTCCCGCGCCCGCGTGTAATCCGTCCAACGCGACCGAGCTTCCAAGTCTATCGCGCTGAGCTTCCAGCGTTTTCGAAAATCGTCCCGGCGTGCCTGGAAACGACGCTCCTGCTCCTCGTGGCTGATCGTGAACCAGTACTTGATCAACTTGATCCCGGAGTTGATCAGCATTTCCTCGAATTTCGGGCAACTGATAAAGAATTCCTGCACTTCGGCTTCCGAGCAGAACCCCATCACCGATTCCACTCCCGCCCGGTTGTACCAGCTGCGGTCGAACAGCACCATCTCGCCCACCCGGGGTAGGTGCGCGACATAGCGCTGGAAGTACCACTGCCCCCGCTCGCGTTCGGTCGGCTTCGGCAACGCCACCAGGCGCACGATGCGTGGATTCGTGTACTGCATGATGCGGCGGATTACCCCGCCTTTCCCAGCCGCGTCGCGCCCCTCGAACAACACGACCACGCGCAGGTCCTGGGATTGAATCCAGTATTGAAGCTTGATTAGTTCGGATTGCAGGCGCAGCAACTCCTGTTCATAGCCCTGGTCATCAATCAGCTTCGGTTCAGACATCGGCCCACATCCGCAACAGCCGCGAATAAACCCAGTCCAGCCTTTTCAGATCCTCGTCTGCTGGATCCTGCTCCATCTTTCGTGATCTCACGGCATCCAAGGCCTGCAAAACTTCACGTTGCTGTTCGTCCCGCACTTGGCTCTGGATCCACAGCACCGCCACCCATCGCTCGCCCGAATCCACTTCCTCGACCCGGTGCAGGCGACCCGCGGGATACAGGACCGCATCCCCAGCCGGATATCGCGCAGTCTGCTCGCCATACGGAGTTTCCACGATCAGTGCGCCGCCTTCATACTCCGAAGGATCGCTCAGAAATACGGTGACCGCGAGATCCGAGCGGTAGCCGCCCTCGCCCATGACGGCATCATCCGTATGCCAGCCATAGTGCATTCCAGGCCGGTAGCGGGAAAAAATCGGATGGCTGATCCGCAACGGCAATGCGTAACGCTGCACCAGAGGGTGGCGCTGCAGCGCCTGCGCGACACAGAGTTCCAAAGGCTCGCGCTCGGAGCGGGATGCTTGAAATTCTTCGTTCTGCTTGACTTCGCCCGCCAATCGGCCCGCGCTGGCACGGCCGTCCGCAAAAGTGCCCTGGCGCAGGCCCGTGCGGATTTTTTCGAGTTCCTCGGGAGTCAGAACTTCGGGAAGATGGAGCAGCATGGCGGGGAAATCCGGCTTCCCTCATTATAATGAGGCGATGGCACGAATATGCGTCTTAGGGGGGACCGGATTTGTCGGTCAGGCGCTGGTCAGCCGCCTGGTGGCGCAAGGCCACGAAGTCCGAGTGCTGACCCGGCAGCGCTTTCGCCATCGCTCCCTGCTGGTTCTCCCCACACTGGACCTGGTGCAGGCGAACGTCCACAAAGAGGAGTCGCTGATGCGCCATACCGAAGGCATGGACGTCATCATCAACCTGATCGGCATCCTCAACGAATCGCGCATGCGCGGGCTGTCCTTCAAGAAAACGCATGTCCGGCTGGCACAAAAACTGGTGTCTGCCTGCCACACGCACAAGGTTCCGAGATTGCTGCAGATGAGCGCACTCGGCGCCAGCCGCAATACGCGCAGCCAATACCTGCGAAGCAAGGCCGAGGCGGAAGCGGCATTGCTTCAGTTCAGCGGGGTGACCCAGGTCACGTGTTTTCGCCCTTCCTTGATCTTCGGCCCCGGCGACCATCTCATTGGCCGTTTTACCACGCTGCTGCGCCTTGCGCCGTATTTCTTCCCTCTCGGCTGCCCCGACACCCGCTTCGCCCCGGTTTATGTCGGCGATGTCGTCACCCGGATGTGCGATTCCCTGAATGATCGGCAGACCTATTCGCAATCCATCAACCTGTGCGGCCCGGACATCTATACCTTGCAGGAACTAGTGGAACTGATTGCGAAAACGGCCGGCTTGAAACGCCGAATCGCCCGCCTGTCTCCATTCCTGTTCCGGATGCAGGCGCGTATCTTGGGGCACGTACCCGGCAAACCCATCACCATGGACAATTACTACAGCCTGCAGGTCGACAGCGTATGCCCCGATGCAGATCCCTGCCCTACCCATCTGGAGCCAATCATGCGGGAGATCTTGGCGAAAGACTGACCCGGCCTTTTGAGCCTGATTAGAGGGTCAAGGAAAAAGTGACCGGGCCGTCGTTCACTAGGTGAACCTGCATATGGGCCCCGAATTCCCCGGCTTTCACCGAGCCATGCCGTTCCCGGCATTCTGCGCACAGTTTTTCAAAAAGCATGCGTCCGGTCTCCGGCGGTGCGGCAGAACTGAAGCTTGCGCGCATTCCCCGGTCGGTCTCGGCCGCAAGGGTGAATTGCGGCACCAGCAGCAGTGCACCGTCCGTATCGACTAGAGAACGATTCATTTTTCCTTCTTCATCGGCAAACAGGCGATAACCCAGGATCCGCTCCGCCATGCGCCCAGTCTGTTCCGGCGCGTCATCCTTGTGAAAGCCGACCAAAGCCAGGATTCCGGGGCCAATGGCCGCCACGGTACGCCCGTCGATGTCGACGCGAGCCTCGATTGCACGTTGGAGCAGGGCGATCATGGACGACTAATTGGGGCGAGTCATGGTGAAAGGTATAATCCAATTTTACGCGCCCGTGGCTCAGTGGATAGAGCACTGGCCTCCGGAGCCAGGGGTCGCAGGTTCGAATCCTGCCGGGCGCGCCAATTTGTTGCCTTTCGCTGATTTCAAACCCGTATCGAACATAGTAAAATGACCGGGCCAGCAATGGCTCCAGCCCTTTTCCTCCCATGAGCGCCCGCACCGCCTGTATCCAGCGTGATACCCGTGAGACCCAGATCGAAGTCGAAGTCGACCTCGACGGCAAGGGCTGTGCGGAACTCGAGACCGGCCTGCCCTTTCTGGAGCACATGCTGGACCAAGTCGCGCGGCACGGCATGCTGGACCTCCGCGTGAAAGCCACGGGAGACCTTTCCGTCGACGCGCATCACACCGTCGAGGATATCGGCATCGTTCTGGGCCAGGCCATACGCCAAGCGCTGGGTGACAAGAAGGCGATCCGCCGTTACGGGCACGCCTATGTCCCGCTGGACGAGGCACTATCGCGAGTCGTCATCGACTTCTCCGGCCGCCCCGGTCTGGACTACCAGGTCGAGTACCCGCGTGCCCGGATACAGGATTTCGACGTGGACCTGGTGAACGAATTCTTCCAGGGCTTTGTCAATCACGCCATGGCCACGCTGCACATTGACGGCCTGCGCGGAAACAACGCCCACCATATCGCCGAGACGGTGTTCAAGGCTTTCGGCCGTGCCGTTCGCATGGCCGTGGAGCAGGACCCGCGGGAGACCGGTACCCCTTCGACTAAAGGCGTTCTATAGCTCCATTCCATTCTGCTTTGCGATGCAGACCGTCGCCATTGTTGACTTCAGTTTCGGCAACCTGCGTTCCGTGCACAATGCTTTGCGCAGCCTGGCGGAACCCGGGACCGATATTCGGATTGCAACCGAGCCTGCGGACATAGAGCAGGCGGACCGGATCGTATTTCCGGGCCAAGGCGCGGCACGCCACTGCATGCTCGCCCTGCGCCAAAAAAGGCTGGCCGACGCGGTCCTGAATGCAGCCCAAAACCGACCCTTCCTCGGAATCTGCATGGGCATGCAGGTCCTGATGGAATACAGCGAGGAAAACGACGGGGTTGATTGCCTCGGGCTATTCTCCGGGAGAGTCCAAGCCTTCGCGCCACATGTCGAGCGCGGCAGCGGATTCAAGATCCCGCACATGGGCTGGAGCCGCATCGAACAGACGCCCCATCCATTGTGGGAGAATATCCCGGATCAAAGTCGCTTTTATTTCGTGCACAGTTACTACACGGCCCCTCGCGACGAGGAGGCCATCGCCGGACGCACCGATTACGTCCTGCCTTTCGCTTCGGTCATTGCGAAAGACCGGGTATTCGCCATGCAGAGCCATCCCGAGAAGAGCGGGGAGCACGGATTGACGTTATTGCGGAATTTCCTGAACTGGGACGGACAGTGCTAAACCGGGAGCCCACCACATCATGCTGATTATTCCTGCTATCGACATCAAGGACGGGCAGTGCGTGCGCCTGCGCCAAGGCCGAATGGACGACGAAACCGTCTTTTCGGACGATCCGGTCAGCGTGGCCCAGCGCTGGGTCGACCAAGGTGCGCAACGGCTGCACATCGTGGATCTGGATGGTGCCCGCGCGGGCGAACCAGCCAACCTTTCGATTGTTGAACAGATCGCACAAAACCATCCAAAAATTCCGATCCAGGTCGGCGGCGGCATCCGAAGCGAGGAAACCATCCAGACCTACCTGGATGTCGGCGTGCGTTATACCGTCATCGGCACCCGTGCCGTGCGCGAACCGCACTTCGTAGAAGAACTGTGCTTGGAATTCCCCGGCCACATCATCGTCGGCCTGGATGCCAAGGACGGCAAGGTGGCTACCGACGGCTGGTCCAAGCTGTCCCACCACGACGCCATCGACCTGGCTCAACACTTTGTCCAGGAAGGGGTCGCCTCCATCATCTTTACCGACATCAGCCGCGATGGCATGATGCAGGGCGTCAACGTGGACTCGACGGTTGAGTTGGCTCAGGCATTGCCCATCCCGATCATCGCCTCCGGCGGCGTCAGCACGCTGGAAGACATCAAGGCCCTTCAAGCCGTTGCCGATGAAGGCATCAGCGGCGCCATCATCGGGCGGGCCCTGTATGAAGGCAGTATCGACCTCCCGCAAGCCTTGGCGCTGACTTCCGACTGATGGGCCTCGCCAAACGTATCATCCCGTGCCTGGATGTTGACGGAGGCCGGGTGGTCAAGGGTGTGAAGTTCGTTGATATCCGGGACGCCGGAGATCCGGTCGAAATCGCCCGTCGTTATGATCAGGAGGGTGCGGACGAAATCACGTTCCTAGACATCACGGCAAGCCACCACGACCGCGATACCACGGTCCACATGGTGGAAGCCGTGGCAGAGCAGGTTTTCATTCCCTTGACTGTCGGCGGAGGCATCCGGACTGTCGAGAACATCCGAACCCTGCTGTGTGCCGGTGCCGACAAGGTCGGCATCAACACGGCCGCCGTCACCAACCCGGAATTCGTACGGGAAGCCAGCGACACGGTCGGCAACCAGTGCATCGTCGTCGCCATCGACGCCAAGCAGGTCGGTGCGCTGGACGAACCGCCGCGCTGGGACATCTTCACCCACGGCGGGCGCAAGGACACGGGTATCGACGCTCTAGAATGGGCACAAAAGATGGAAGCCTACGGAGCCGGCGAAATTCTCCTCACCAGCATGGACCGGGACGGGACCCGCGAAGGGTTCGATCTGGAACTGACCCGGGCCATGAGTGATGCGGTCGGCATCCCTGTTATCGCATCGGGTGGAGTCGGGAACCTGCAGCACCTGGTGGACGGCGTGACCGAAGGCGGGGCCGACGCGGTGCTCGCGGCCAGCATCTTTCACTTCCAGGAATACACGATTGGCGAAGCCAAGCAATACATGCAGCAGAACGGGATCGAGGTCCGCTTATAACTCCATGGACGAAAACACACGCATCCTTGAACAACTGATGGACGTGCTCCGGCAACGCCGGGACGCCGATCCGGACAGTTCCTACGTCGCCTCGCTATACCGCGACGGGATTCCCGCCATTACGGCCAAGATTACCGAAGAAGCGGCCGAAACGGTGGAAGCGGCAGAGGACGATCCGGAACGCCTGGTGCACGAAGTCGCGGACCTGTGGTTCCACAGCCTGATCCTGCTGGCCCTGCGCGACCTCGATGCTCGTGACGTTCTCGAAGAGTTGCAGCGCCGATTCGGGACTTCGGGACTGGAAGAAAAAGCTAACCGAAAATCATGACGCCATCCGCGCTGCGGAATCTGGCCGGCGGCCTTGCCGCCATGGTTCTGGGATTGGCCAGCACGGTGCTGCCCACAGCTGTAGCCCAAGACGATGTTCCCCGCATTGCCGTCGTGTCCGCCTACACACCGGAAATGGTGGTTCTGAAAGGCGAACTTGAAAATACCGCCGTACGCTCGTTGAACGGCGTCGATTTCTCCACCGGACAGCTGCAAGGGCATGAAGTTGTACTGTTTCTGAGCGGCATCAGCATCGTCAATGCGGCAATGACCGTGCAACTCGCCTTGGATCACTTCAATATCGAGCAGATCGTGTTCTCCGGCATTGCCGGCGGGGTCGATCCAGAACTGAATCTTGGCGATGTCGTGATCGCCGACCGTTGGGGGCAGTACCTGGAATCGCTTTATGCCCGGAAAACTGAAGACGGATGGGACAAACCGGAATTTTTCGAATACCCGTATCCGAACTTCGGCATGATCTTCCCGAGATCCGTCACCGTGCAGCGAGCCGGGGCCGATGCACCGGAGACTCGGTTTTGGTTCGAGGTCGATGAATCCCTGCTCGCTTACGCCCGCCAAGCGATCGCGGATGTGTCACTCAAACACTGCACGGCGGAAAACACCTGCCTGGAGCAGGCACCGAAAATCGTCATTGGCGGACCCGGGGTGTCAGGCGGCGCTTTTATCGACAACGCGGAATTTCGTGACTATACCTTTCAGACCTTCGGCGCACGCGTTCTGGACATGGAAAGCGCGGCCGTCGCGCATGTCGCTTACGCAAACGATGTCCCGTTCATCGCCATCCGGAGCTTGTCCGATCTGGCGGGCGGCGGCAAGGGCAAGAACGAGACGGACATCTTCTATGCCCTCGCGGCGGACAATGCGGCTGAAGTCGTCAAGGCGCTGCTGCGAACCATCCCCGATTAACCGGACGCGTTTGCTCGGTAATTTGCTGCATCGTATCGGTCTTCCACGACCGCGGAGCCTGCGATAATAGGCGCGAAGCGATCTGGGTCGCTGATTCCGTAATTCCGGGCCCTCGGCCATGTTTGATTTTGGATTCTGGGAACTGATTCTGGTCATGATCGTCGGCTTGGTCGTGATCGGGCCGAAGCGGCTGCCGAAAGTTGCCGCCCAAGTCGGCGGATGGGTAGGGCACATGCGCCACCTGGTCCATCAGTTTCGTCAAAGCGTCCAACAGGAGTTGCAGGCCGAAGAACTCAAGGACATCCTGAACCAGCAGCAAAACGAGATCCAGGAACTGCGCGACATCGTCCAGAACCAAGCCGATCCCGACGCCCCCCTCGTCGAAGCCATAGAAAAACAGCTTGAAGAACGCCCGGACGCCGAACCGGACACTCCCACTGGCGAACCCACCAAAGAACGTGAACAAAGTTGACCCGGAACGTCCGTTCCTCAGTCATCTGGTCGAGTTGCGCGACCGGTTGTTGCGTGTTCTTATCGTCGTCGGCATCGTCCTGGTCGCGCTTCTGCCGTTCGCCAATACGCTCTACACCTTACTGGCCACCCCCCTGCTCAACAGCCTTCCGGAAGGCCACTCGATGGTCGCCATCGACGTGGCTTCGCCTTTTCTGGCTCCGTTCAAGCTGACCCTGCTTCTGGCACTGACGATCACGGTGCCATATACCCTGTACCAGGCTTGGTCTTTCGCCGCACCGGGACTATACGGGCACGAAAAACGCTTGGCCGGTCCGGTTCTCCTGTCCAGCGTGATTCTGTTTTATCTCGGAATGGTGTTCGCCTATTTCGTGGTGTTTCCGCTGGTATTCGGGTTCTTCGTCAGTACGGCGCCGGAAGGCGTAGCGGTCATGACCGATATCAACCGTTTCCTGGACTTCGTGGTGAAGATCTTCCTGGCTTTTGGGGTGGCGTTCGAGGTCCCGATCGTCACGGTTGCCATGGTCTCCATGGGAATCACGACGCCCGCGCGCCTGCGCGAAATCCGTCCCTACGTGATCGTGGCCGCATTCGTTGTCGGCATGCTGCTGACACCGCCGGATGTCATTTCCCAGACCCTGCTCGCCGTTCCAGTCTGGCTACTGTACGAGATCGGCATTCTTTTCTCCAAGATGGTAGCCCCGAAACAGGACGAAGAAGAAGAGGAAGAAACCCGGTTCCGTCCCATGAGCGAAGAGGAGATGGACGCCGAACTCGACGTGATGGAGTCCACCGAAACCCCGGAGCCGGCTTCTCCCGACAAGAAGACCGATGAGTGAGGGTCGGCTGTTCATCGTGACGGCGCCATCCGGAGCCGGCAAAACTTCCCTGCTTCGGGAGCTCCTGAACCGGGAGGAGCGCCTTGCGGTCAGCATCTCGCATACGACGCGGCCGATGCGCGAGGGGGAAGAAGACGGCGTGGACTATTACTTTGTTTCTCTTGAAGAATTTGATCGAATTAATGGGCAGGATGGCTTTTTGGAACATGCGGAGGTGTTCGGCAACCTGTATGGAACTTCGCGTGCGGAAGTGCAGCGATTGCAGAACGAAGGACTCGACGTGATCCTGGAGATTGACTGGCAGGGCGCACAGCTGGTCCGACAGAAAATGCCGGAAGCGGTCGGGATTTTCATCCTTCCGCCTTCGCTCGCAGTTCTGGAAGCGCGGCTGAGAAACCGCGGTACGGACGACGACGGCGTGGTCTCGCAACGACTGGATCAGGCTCGGTCAGACATTCTGCACTGTGAAGATTTCGAACATTGTGTGATCAATGACGACTTTGAAGAAACGGTGAAGCAATTGTGTTCCCTGATCCAGGATCCGGATCAGGCTGATGAAGACCCCCGGCCCTGTCACAAGCGGGTTTTGGAGAACTCTTGATCAGGCTCTCTTCAGTGCCTCTATCTCTTTCCTGGATAGCCAGCGCACTTCTCCCGCTGGATGGTTCCGATCCAATGAAACCGGCCCGTAACCGATCCGAATCAGCCGGCTGACTTCCAAGCCGACAGCCTGCCACATCCTCCGCACTTCGCGATTGCGTCCCTCGCGCAACGCGACTTCGTACCAGCGATTGCTCCCTTTGCCTCGTTTCTCGCGCACATACTCGAATTTCGCCACCCCATCCTCTAAATCCACCCCCGCTGTCAAGCACTCTAACTGCTCCCGGCTCGGTGTGCCGTGAACCCGGGCCAGATAGCGACGCTGTACCTGTCCGCTCGGATGCATCAGGCGGTTCGCCAACTGCCCGTCCGTGGTCAGCAGCAACAAGCCCGAAGTCTGAAAGTCCAGCCGTCCGACCGCGATCCAGCGCCCGTGTGAGAGTTCCGGCAGGTTCTCGAAAACCGTCGGGCGTCCCTGTTCGTCTGAACGGCTGGTAATCTGCCCCGCAGGCTTGTGATAGGCCACGACCTGGCAGGTTTCCGCGCCTTCCGGGAGGGGTCGCCCATCAACCGTGACGACATCATCCAAAGCGGCCCGGTCTCCAAGCTTGGCGGGCTGGCCATTAACCTGAACCCGTCCGGCCTCGATCCATGTCTCGGCCTGACGGCGCGAAGCAAGACCCGCTTGGGCGATCAGTTTCTGGAGGCGTTGCGGCGTGTCGCCCGCCATTCAGGCTGCTTCTTCCGGCAAGTCGGGCGGCATCTCTTCTTCTGGAGGCTCGGGAATTTCAGCATCGGTGGCCGGCTCTGCAAGCGCCTCGGGTTCGGACATGCCTTGGATCTTCAACTGCGGATCCACTTCTTCCTGGGCACGCGGTTCGGGAAGCGGCGGCAATTCCTTCAGGTTCTTCAACCCGAAATAATCCAGGAATTCCTTCGTCGTTCCGTACAGTGCCGGGCGGCCCGGGACCTGCTTGTAGCCCAGCACACGCACCCAGTTGCGCTCGGTTAGTGTCTGCATGATGCTGGTGCTGGGTGCAACACCACGCACCTGTTCGATCTCACCCCGTGTGATCGGCTGGCGATAGACGATTAGCGCCAACGTCTCCAGCAAAGCCTGAGAGTAACGTGGGGGACGCTGCTCCCAGAGGCGTCCGATTACCGCAGCATAGTCTTGATCGATCTGGTAGCGCCAGCCGCTGGCAACCTGAATCAGCGAGAAACTCCGTTCTTCGCATTCTTCCGCAAGTTCCTTCAAGATCTCCGACACTTCCTTGCGCGATGGACGGTCACTGGTACCAAACAATTTCAACAGCGCATCCACGGACAACGGATCATCCGCAGCCATCAATGCGGCTTGCACCGTGTCCCGGATCGTGTTTTCAGGCATGAGCCGGCTCCTCGCCTGTTCCGTAGACTTGCCGGAAAATCGTGATCGGGCCGGCAAATTCTTCCTGGCGGCAGTCGATCATGCCGAGCTTGAGCAGTTCCAGAATGGCCAGCATGGAAACCGCCATGCCCTGGCGCCCTTCCTGTGACGTAAACAAGTCAGTGAACAGGCAACTTTTATTGGAATCAATCCGGTCCAGGATCTCGGACATTCGATCCTGCACCGACAGCGACTCGGTCTCAATCTCGTGCGCCACATTGTATTGAGCCCGCAGCAGCATGGCCTCCAAGGCCATCATGAGATCCTGCATGCCGACCTTGGGCAGCGGGCGGGGCACCGACAGGTTCCGGGTGTCCAAAGTGAATTCGAACACATCCCGCTCCAGCCTCGGCAGGCCGTTGAGATCTTCCGCAGCAACCTTGAAACGTTCGTATTCCTGCAAGCGTCGGACCAGTTCGGCGCGCGGATCCTCCTCATCGCCCTCTTCCTCTTGGGCGGGCAGGAGCAGGCGGGACTTGATCTCGGCCAGCATCGCCGCCATCACCAGGTATTCGGAAGCCAGTTCCAGCTTCAACTCCTCCATCAGGGAAATGTGATGCAGATACTGGTTGGTGATCTCCACCAGAGGCAGGTCGAGGATATCGAGGTTTTGTCGGCGGATCAGGTAGAGCAGCAGGTCCAAGGGACCTTCAAAGGCATCCAGGTAGATTTCCAGGGCCTCGGGAGGGATGTACAGGTCCTCCGGCAGATCGACCATCGGCTCGCCATGCAGCATGGCCAGCGGCATTTCACGCTGTACCGGCGGGCTGCCGCGTCTTGGGTCAGGCATAGTCGAGCCCCATGGCCTCGCTGATATCTTCCAGCGTGTCTCGGGCCACATCGCGGGCGGCTTCGCAGCCCTCGTGAATCAGGGCGTTCACTCCCGCCCGATCCGACAGGTAGTCGGCCGCACTGGCACGGATCGGATCCAGTTCCGCCATCATGGCATCCAGAAGCCGGCGTTTGCAGTCCGTGCAGCCGATGCCGGCGCTCCGGCAGCCTTCCTCCACCCATTCGAGCGTCTGAGGGTCGGAGTAGATCTTGTGCAAGTCCCAGACCGGGCATTTTTCCGGGTCGCCCGGATCGCTGCGCCGCTTGCGCGCCGGATCCGTCATCATGCCCATCAGCTTTTTCTGGATGGCGTCCGGCTCTTCGCGTAAACCCAGGGTGTTGTTGTAGGACTTGGACATCTTGCGTCCGTCCACGCCCGGCACCTTGGGTGCAGTCGTCAGGTATTCCGCCGGTTCCGGGAGGATCATGCGCCATTCCCCTTCCAGGTAACCGTCCAAACGCTGCAAGTCACCCACCGAAATGCTCTGTTGCCCGCGAAGCATCTCGCGTGCCACTTCCAGGGCCTGAGAATCGCCTTTCTCCTGAAAACGGCGGCGGTATTCCCGGTACAGGCGTGCCTCGTTTCGCCCTAAACGGTCGATCAGGCTCTCTGCCCGTTCTGCGAAGCCTTCCTCTTGTCCATACAGGTGATTGAAGCGGCGGGCGACCTCCCGTGTAAATTCGACGTGCGCCGCCTGATCCTCGCCCACCGGAACCAGCTGTGCCTTGTACATCAGGATGTCGGCAGCCTGCAACAAGGGATAGCCTAGAAAACCGTACGTTGCCAAGTCGCGGTCCGTCTGCTCCTGCATCTCCTTGTAACTTGGCACCCGCTCAAGCCAACTCAACGGCGTGAACATGGACAGCAACAGGTGCAATTCCGCATGTTCCGGAACCTGCGACTGCACGAACAAGGTCGAGGCTCCCGGGCTGACGCCACAGGCCAGCCAATCCACCACCATTTCCCAGACGTGGTCTTCCAGTCCGTCCGTCTCGCTGTAGTGGGTCGTCAGCGCATGCCAATCCGCTACGAAAAAGAAGCATTCCTGGCTATGCTGGAGCTTCACCCAGTTCTTGATGACGCCGTGGTAGTGGCCCAGATGCAACCGCCCGGTCGGGCGCATACCGGATACCACCCGTTGACCGGCGGGTACGTCGCTTTCCATTAAGAGATCATCCAAGGAAGCCCGAAGAATTGATGCGCGGCACCGATAAATGCAAGCAGCGGCGTTCCGATTACTCCATACATGGACCCGAGCAGGAACAGGGCCAAGACCAGAATCAGGCCGTAGCGTCCGAACTCCATCCATTTCCGGGTTAATTCCGGCGGCATCCATCGGGCAACCACGACCGAGCCGTCCAAAGGCGGAATGGGAATCAAGTTGAGCAACATCAGGACTGAATTGATCACAATTCCGGCCTGTCCCACAGCAAACAGGATGACGCCAAATTCAGAATCAAGCGCCACACCCAGCCGAGCGATCAAGGCCCAAGCGACCAGCATCAGCGCGTTGGCGGCAGGGCCGGCTGCCGCCACCCAAGCCATTTGCTCGCGAGGCCGGCGCAACCGGGAAGCATCAACCGGGACCGGCTTGGCCCAGCCCATTGCCACGCCGAGAGAGGCGACCATGGCCAAGGGCAGCACAAGCGTCCCCAGCCAATCGACATGCGGGAAAGGATTGAGCGTCAGGCGACCGGCTTCGGCGGCTGTCGGGTCTCCAAAGCGATACGCGACCCAACCGTGCGCAACTTCATGCACGGTGATGGCCAGCAGGACGGGAACCGCCCAGATTGCTAACGTCTGCGCTAATGACATGGTAGGCAGAACAGGCGCCAACCGGCGGGAATCAGAAGGTTGGACACGATGTCCGAATTATAGCAAGGGGAAGCTTCCACCGCCTTGGCGAACTACCTCCGGCACCTCGCCCATCAGGTCGACCACGGTGGTCGGGATGCTGGGGCAAAACCCACTGTCAATGATCAGCGAAACTCGGCCTTTCAGGTGGTCATAAAGGTTGCCCGGTTCCACCGGCGGATCCTCCAGATTCGGCAGCATCAGAGTGCAACTCATCAGCGGAGCGTTGTATATGTCGAGAAGCGCTTGGACGACTCGGTGGTCGGGGATCCGTAATCCAATGGTACGGCGTTTCGGCTCCATCAGGCGTCGCGGGACTTCGCGGGTTGCCTCCAAGAGAAACGTGTAGGGTCCTGGAGTGTGAGCCTTCAGGATCCGGTACGCCGTATTATCGATCCGCGCATACAAAGCCAACTCCGAGAGATCCCGGCACACTAAAGTGAACGGATGCTTTTCATCCAAGTTGCGCAAGCGCCTGATCTGTTCCATCGACGCCTTGTCTCCAACCGCGCAACCAAAGGCATAGCAAGAGTCGGTCGGGTAAACGAGCAGACCGCCGGCGTGGAGCATTTCCGCAGCTTGGCGGATCAGGCGCGGCTGGGGGTTGTCCGGATGGATCGAGAAGCGCTGGGTCATGGCTTTTTATAATAACCGCATGAAACTGTTCATTGAACTGTTGCCCATCACGATCTTTGTGGTGGCGTATTTTTTCTACCCCGATCTGCCCGCTGCATGGATCGATGCGTTCTCCGACGCGAGTTATCTGGAATTGACCGCGGGGGAGTCTGGAGACCGAATCTACTTTGCCACATTCGTACTGATTGTGGCCATGGTGATTCAGTGCGGGATCCTGTGGGCGATACGGGAACTAGGTGGCACACATCTTGCCGCACTAGCCGTAGTCCTAGTTGCCGGCGGGCTGACCCTGCTCCTGAAAGATCCCTTGTTCATCAAATGGAAGCCGACCGTGTTTTACTGGGCGTTGGCGATAGCGTTTTTGGGATCCAGCCTGATTGGCTCCCGTACGCTGGTGGAACGGATGTTCAGCAAAGCCTTCTCCCTGAATGATGCGCGGCTATGGCGTCAGTTGAACATTGCGTGGGTCGGATTTTTCCTGATTTGTGGCGCACTTAATCTCTACGTAGCATATGGATTTTCGGAAGAGTTCTGGGTGCAGTTCAAACTGTTCGGCCTTGCCTTGGGACTGCCTGTTCTATTCCTGCTGGCTCAGGGAATCTACCTCGCACCCCGGTTGAAAGACTAACCTTCGCAAGGCGAAAAACCGGATTTTGTCGTCCCGTTGTCGCCCACTGCATTTTCATTGCATGGGGCGTTAAATAATATTTCCTTATTTATCAACAGTATAGATGGATCCTGAATCTGGGGCTTGACTTATATAAAAATATCCTTATATTATGAATTACTGAATGGCTGGATTTGGCCGTCGAAAACATTACCGGAGATATTCATGGATATTATCGCTCTTGATCTCATCGCTGCCCTGGCGGTTTGGACTGCGGTCTTCATCGTAGCTCGCCTGGGTTACCTGGACTAAAGATCTCCTCCAGTGAGGCTAGTGCCGGACTGGATGTCCGGCCCAAAGGTCGACATGGACGTCGACCGCTCACACTCCATACCCGGCCACACCCCTCCTTCGTGGCCGGGTCCTTTTTCAGGACTCAATCGCCACGACGCCATGATCTGGGAGTGAGGAGTCGAATTTCTTAATCCGTTTTCTCTCGGTGCAACAGATCGTCTGGCACCACTACTCGGGATGTGACGTTTGACTTTTGCCTGCTAGAACGAGAGAGTGCCGCGAAGAGTCAAACCACCGTCATTGAGCGCACGGAAATCTTCTCCATTGCCCTCGACATAGTCCAACTCCAAGGCCAACTTGGAGTCTGCACGCCAGTGGATTCCAAGCAGCATGGAATCTGAGTTTCTTTCCATGCTCGTCCCCCTGTCGTCAAGGTTCGCGTAACGCACCACCAGCTCCCAGATTCCTTCCTCATCGCGCGGCTCGATATGCGCCAGCAGGCCGGGTGCGTAGCGACTTTGCGTATGTTCGCCCGTAATTCTCCAAGCTCCCCGAATATGAAAGCCATCCGCGTTCTCTTTAGCGTGATCGCGATATGGCAACCCTTCCGACCGTTCCCTGGATTTCAGGTATTGAGCCTGAATCGCATAGGACTCCTGAGAATAACCGATGTCAAGGGCCAGAAATCGGCCAGATCCCTGAGATTCCATCTCCTCGTTCGCCAACATATCGAGGGCCGCATCTTCTCCCCAATAACTGAATGACTGGAATGACAGCCCAACGTGCAAAAAGCTGCCATCCTCAAAACGCGGCGCCACCATCAACTGCGCCTGCACTTCCGCAGAATCCGCCAAGGCCGAATTTTCGTCGTATCCCCGGACCTGAAACGAACCGTACCAGGGGATTTCCTCCCCATGCACGAATCCGACCACGACGGGCACTTGGGCATCTTGGTCTTCTCCACCCGGAGGTGTGGCGAAGCGGCCCAACACGCCTTGCTCGATGGTCCGGAACCAGCGCTCGCGTAACGAGCCATCCAGCATGGCCGAGGCTGAGGCCCATGGGGAGGCATTGCCCGAATCACTGCCACTACTCGAAATTTGTGATGTGCCACTCTCAGGCAATCCAGACTGATTCAACTGGCTCTGCATGCGCATCATCAATTCCTTCATGCGCGCCCCTTCGTCCACTAGGCTGTCGATTTCATTCTCCGATAGCGCTTGGGCTGGAGCAGCCAATAACAAGGCTAGGCCCACGCAAGCAAACTGAAAGGCAAAGCGAGGCAAGAGGGAAGAGAATGAACGGCCTTTCCTGGCCAGGAAAGCCGGTGAGGTTAGTGAGCGCAACTTGTCCAGAATCCCACCTCCTGACCTGGAATCCGTTGAAAACGGATGCTCCTGCGATGAATTTGAGTTTATCACATAAGTCTGATGAGGCGACCCGAACGGAACCGCAACTGGTATTGAAGAGAGTCAATAAAAAATCCGCCGCCCGGTTTCCCAAAGCGGCGGATTTTCAAAGAGTCCCGTCAGGATGCAAACGTTCCTGACATTGGAGACCGATCAGAACACGTACTGGCCTCGCAGCGAGAATGCCTGACCATCGTCGTCGCTACAGTTACTGAAGCCAAACGTGTCCTCAGAGACAGGATCATCTCCCCCCTCAGCAGTGTTCGTAAATGTCCGAGTGCCTCCAGAGCATCCCTCCATTTCCGAATCAACATAGTTCAGCATGAACTTGACGTTCTTGTTGACGTACCAGTTCACACCCAGAACCATGCGTTCCAGGTCAGCGCTCAGGCTTCTGCCAGGAAGGTCCACTTCCGCATCTTCGTAACGCGCAACCACTTCCCAGGCACCGCCGTCACCTTTCGGGTTGATCGCGGCAAACGCGCCAGAACCCGCCTTGTATCCGCGAGTTTCACCCGTAAGGGTATATGCAGCCTGCACGTAGAAGCCATCCATTTCCAAATCACAGGTGTTTTCGTGTTTGGGGGCGAATTTTTCTGGTATGTTTTGTGGGTTTTTGACGACGTATCCCGGGAATGTTTCGTCGTCACCATCTTCCAGCGTATTTAGATAAGGTTGGCCAGTAAGTTCCGACCCAGGATTGGCTGGATCAGGGCCAGTAAGTTCTGACGTTGCCAAAATCTGGAGCGCTTGTACCCTATTTCCATTCGCGTCTTCCAGATAGGCGGGATCAGCATTTGTATCTATCACAGCAGCCGTATACGTTCCAGCAGCACCACAGGCATTATTGTTCGTACCGTCAGACTCCACGTTCATGAATTCGCCCTGAAGCGAGAATGGGCCGTTGACGTACGCGAGCTCAACACCGAACTGGTCGACGTCGTCAGACTCGTGGCTACCGGTATCGAACGGTTGCCCCGTGGTATGCACGCCCATGCGGGTGCGCATGCGGTGGCTGTTGCCCTTGTAGTCTACGGTGTAGAACGAAGCGCCTGCATGCAGGAAAGAATTGTCGCCGAATTTCGGCATGATGGAGAAACGGGCACCGACACCGTAGACATCACTGCCATCATCTTCATCAACCTCGTCATCGTAGATACCGACCGCACCACTCATCGGCATATCGCCCTTGGTCGCAAAACCGACCGAGATGCCGCCGAAATCAGGTTTGCCAAGAACCGCACCCGACATTTCATTAATGATGGACCGCTCAATCGTTGATACCCACTTGGAACTGGTGCGCTCTTCCAACATTCCTGGGCGCTTGTGCTTACCCAGTACTGCGTACATCGGCCTGCTGGAGTACTTCAAGTAGCCAGTATCAACTGACGCCTGAGAATCCTCATGGTCAATGTTGGCCGTGAACTTGTAGGACCAATTCTTGCCGGATTTACCACTCAAAGTTATGCGTGATCGACGAATCTCGTTTTCTTCTCCGTCCTCAGACGCCCAGAAGTCGTCGTAGGAATCGAGGTCAAACATCAACCGTCCACCGATCTTGAACTCGTTGCCCTTGTTGGACTTGACCTTGATGCCCCCACCGGTCGTGGAAATAGTGATGTCTTCCTTCTTGGATTTGACCATGCCGCCTTTCTTGTCGGTGCCTTCAGCCGCCTTCTTGGCCTGCTGTTCCATGGCATTGGTCTTCATCATGATGTCCTGCAACTGCTCCTGCATTTGCATCAGCATCTGTTTCATTTCTGCATTCTCGCGTTTGAGGTGGTCGATTTCCTCGCCCGATGCCAAAACAGATGCCGGCAATGCAATGGCTAGCGTTAGCACAGCAGGAACTGCGAATTTTGATTTCCACATAACGTGGGGACCTCCTTAAAAATGTTAGAGGTTGAGGGAAAACCTAACGGTTACGCTGGTGCGTACTCTAGGCAAAAAATATGACAAAAATATTGGCGAAAAACCTACAGCCTGTTGTTCTTTTCTTACCAAAGCGACCCCTGTCTTCGCTCATGGCCGCGACATCCGTCACTGCAAAAGTTCAGTGTCAAAGACTGGTGCAAAACTAATAAACCAAATATCTATATATTCACTCCGGATCGTCGCCGTCCTGATCCGTCGCCGATGTCCGGCTTCCCCAGCCATGCTCGACCGCGAGCACCGCTGCCGCGACCCGGGAAGTCACTTCCAGTTTTCGCAAAATCGCCTTGACGTGAACCTTGACCGTGCCCTCGGAAATGCCCAGGTTGTTTCCGATCCCACGGTTGCTCAAACCTTCGGCAAGCAGGGCCAGAATTTCACTTTCGCGCGGAGTCAACACATCGAACGGACCCTCGTCGCTCTCTGAAGGTTCCGGCTCATGGCCCTGAACAGCTCGAGCCAATGCCGGAGCCAAGCTTGGCGCCACCACCGTCTCACCCGCAACAATGGAACGCAGCGCCATCACCAAGGCATCCGGCTCCATATCTTTCAGCAAATAGCCGCTGGCTCCAGAGCGCAGCGCCTCCACCAGGTCCTGCTCATCGTCACTTGTGGTCAGCATCACCACCGGCGGGCATTTTTCGTTTTCGCGCAACCTTCTGAGTATTTCGAGTCCATCAGTTTGTGGCAGACGCAAGTCCAGCAGCACGACTTCCGGACGGCGCTTGGCAATCGCCGCGTAGCCGGACTCGGCATCCCCCACCGAATCCAATACTTTCAATCCATGGCGTTCCAACAAGCCCTGCAGACCCTCTCGAAACAGGGTATGGTCATCGATGACGGTGACTGTCAGTGTCATGCCGCCTTTGCCCTCTCCGGCATGGCCTTGAACTCAAGCAATATCCGCACGCCCTCCTCCGGCTCGCTCTCCACCCGCAACCGTCCTCCCAAGCGCATCGCCCGGTCCTGCAACAGGCTCAATCCAATATGGATGCCTCCTCCTCCTTCCTCCGGTGGATTCGCAAAACCCACTCCGTCGTCTTCCACCAAGACCCGGCAATTGCCGCTCTCCGCATCGCCTGAAACCAACACACGCACCGTACTAGCTTGAGCATGCTTGCGCGCATTAGCCAAAGCTTCCTGCACAATACGCACGATTTGCAATTCGTGCTCGGCCGGCAGCTTCAGGTCCCCCCACTGAGTCTGCAACATTACGCGAACATCCGGGCAATCCCGTCGGAAGCGCTCCACCGTCCGCTCAATGGCCGGCAGCAGGCCTGCTTCGCTGATCGGCACACGGAAATGCGCGATTAATTCCCGTAATTCGATGTTGGCTTCCTCCAGGCTCTCTTCGATCCTTTCGAGTTCCTCCCAGGTTCGTTCTTCGTCCCCTTGGTGCAGGGTTTCGTCCAGCACCCGCACTTGCATCTTGATTCCGGCCAAGGTCTGCGCTAAGGAATCATGCAACTCCCCGGACAGCCGGGTCCGTTCTTTCATAGCGGTATAGTCGCTGAATTCCTGCAACTGCTCTTCCGTATCCCGTGACAAGGTCTGGACCATTTCGGCAAGCACGTTCAAATCGGCTGCAAGTTCTGCGAAATCGCCTTTCGGCGGCACCGGTACTCTCGCCGATAATTCACCCCCGCGCATGCGGAAGACCCATTGCCGGATGGCTTCGTAGGGAGCCAGCCTTTGCCGGTACACCCAAATCAAGAATGCGGCAGCGGCTCCCAGAAGCAACCCGAATGTGATAAACCTTGGTGCGTCCAATCCAAGCATTACTCTTTCGGTGGCACGTAAGCGGGATCGTTCGGGTTGAGAAAAATAAACTGCTTCTGACCCGGCTCAAGCTCCACGAAATCCACGGTCATGCCTCGCGCCAGGGCCAAGCTGTCGGCCCCGACCACCACCGGGACCTTGCACAGGCTGAATCTCTGGTCGCCTTCGTGGCTCTCCACATCAAACCCCATCGCATATTGGAAACTGCCGTCTTCAAGCTCGCGCACGGCCAAACGCAGGGCTACGCCTTCCTCGTCTTCCGGCAGTTGCTCCCGGATTTGGTCTGCCGCCTGTTCCGTCAGGGTCAAAAAGTTGGCCACTTCGCTCTCCAGCACCTATATAGAGCCTTCATGATACAAGGGAATCGCTTTCCTAATCCAACCGCATCGTGTCACGACTTGTTTCCAGTACCTGGACAACGGGCAATTCGGGGAGTTGACCCGTCCAAACTTGACGCACGGCGGTATTCGTCCATAATTGGAGTCGGCGATTGAGGCGGCCGCTGGTTTAGTGTGGCGGCGTGGTCCTGATGGCCAGCGAATATAACTAAAAATCCATGAGGAAACTTATGAGAAAAACTACTTTTTGCACGGGGCTGGCAATGGCAGCTGCGATGGCGTGGACCGTTCCGGCACTTGCGGATGAAACCTGCATGTCGCCGTACATTGCCAAGATCCAAGGTATAGAAGATTACGTCTATGTCTGGACCCTAGGCGTCGAAGGCATGGGAGACGAGCAGGACAAGCTGGTCACCATCGACACCAACCCCGAATCCAAAACCTATGGCCAAGTAGTCAGCGTACTATCCGTCGGTGGGCGCAACGAAGCGCACCATTCCGGACTGTCTGACGACCGCCATTACCTGTGGGCTGGCGGACTGGACTCGAGCAAGATCTTTGTGTTCGACATCCACAGTAACCCGCGGCAGCCTCAACTGCACAAGGTCATCACCGACTTCGTCGAGAAGACCGGTGGCATGGTCGGCCCGCATACCTTCTATGCTCTACCCGGGCGGATGATGATTACGGCGCTGTCCAACAATGTCGATCACGGCGGACGCACCGGCGTGGCTGAATACAACAACGATGGCGAATTCGTGGCCTCCCATTGGATGCCGACGGACGAAGACCTGCGCGGCGCGGTCAAGACCGGCCAGCACGCTGACGGCTACGGCTACGACCTTCGGGTCAAGGCCGAAAGCAACGTGATGCTGACCTCGTCTTTCACCGGCTGGTCCAACTACATGATGGACTTCGGCCAGATGCTGCAGGACAGTACTGCCATGCAACGCTTTGGCAACACCATGGTGGTGTGGGACATGCATGCCCGCAAGCCGCTCAAGGTACTGGACGTGCCAGGAGCTCCGCTGGAGATCCGCTGCGCCTGGGGAGAGGATAACCGCTACTGCTTCACCACGACGGCGCTGACCTCTCAGGTCTGGCTCCTGTACGAGGATGAGGCTGGCGAATGGCACGGCAAAGCCGTTGCCGATGTTGGTGTTCCTTCCGAGATCCCCCTGCCGGTGGACATTTCCATCACGGCCGACGACACCGGATTGTGGATCAACACGTTCATGGACGGCAAGACCCGCTTCTTCGACATTTCTGACCCGCATGCGCCCAAGCAGGTCTTCGAGGAAGTGATCGGAAGCCAGGTCAACATGGTCTCCCAAAGTTGGGACGGCGACCGCGTGTACTTCTCCAGTTCCCTGCTGAACAACTGGGACAAGACGGGTGACGCGGACGAGCAGTATGTCAAGCTCTACCACTGGGACGGCGAGAAACTCGCACACCAGTGGACGGTTGATTTCTATGCCGAGCAGTTGGGCCGTTCGCACCAGATGCGTTTCGGCGCCTATGCCCTGTACGGCAAGCGCCCGGATGCCGATACCAAGGTCGCGATGGCCGAATAACCTGTCACGGCCTTCGGGCCAAGCGCAAGTGGAAGCCGCCCTGCCTGTCAGGGCGGCTTTTTTAGCAAGGAAGCTAAATTTTTGAACTTGAGAACACGCTAATATAGAATACGATTATGAATCGTTTGAGCCATATCCGCGCCCTGATTGGGCTAGCCGCCCTGAGTCTKATCTCAGGAGGGTTCGAGGCTGTCGCAGAAGATGAAATCCTCGCGCCTGGGTGGAAAAACCTGAGCTACGAACCGCCCGCTGTGGGCAGTTACCAACTGCCTCCCATCACCAACGCCTCCGACGGAGCCGTGCTCCTTGAAGACGGTCAGGAATCACGCTTGTTCGACCTGATGGGTGACCGTCTCGTACTGTTCAGTTTCATCTACACTCGATGCAACGACATCAACGGCTGCCCTCTCGCCAATGCCGTCTTTCACAAGCTCCAGGCGAAACTGCAGGAGCGCCCGGACGTGGCCCAGGCCACGCGACTTTTGTCGATGTCGTTCGACCCGGAACGCGACACTCCGGAAGTCATGCGAGAATTCGGACAAGGGCTGGGCGGAGACGGCGTGGACTGGCAGTTCCTCACCGCACAAAACCGCGAGGCCCTGAAACCGATCCTCGACGATTACGGCCAGTACACCATACGCGAATTCGATGAAAGCGGAGAATACACCGGGGATTTCGCCCATATGTTGCGGGTTTTCCTGATCGACCGCGAGTTGCGCGTCCGCAACATCTACAGCGTCGCATTTTTGCATGCCGACATCCTGATCAACGACCTGGAGACTCTCCTCCTGGAGTCTCCTTCTAGCTGAAACCCGCCATGCACCACCTGGCACGGATGCGTTTTCGCACCCTTGCCATGGCCCTTGCCGTTACGGGTTTTTGCGTTGCGGCCTTTGCCGAGACCAGCGGCGAACTGAACACCCCGGAAGAGTTCGACACCAGCCATACGCAAGGACCCGGGGACTTCAAGGAAGGCTATGAAAGCAAGGACTACGAGACTCGCTCGCGAAGCTTGCTGAAGCGGCGTGGCGTCAAGAAAGATCTGATCCGTTTCGCGCAAAACCCTCCTTTGGGCTTGCCGCCCGTGCCCATCCCGGCTGAAAATCCGCTGACCCGCGCCAAGATCGACCTCGGCCGAAAACTGTTCTTCGACCGTCGCCTGTCGATCAACGATACCTTTGCCTGCGCGACCTGCCACATTCCGGAACAGGGCTTTACCAACAACGAAATGCGCACCGCGGTCGGCGTGGAAGGCCGTTCGGTACTGCGCAACTCTCCCACCCTCTACAACGTTGCCTACCTGGCACGACTGTTCCTGGACGGGCGCGAAATCAGTCTGGAAAACCAGATCTGGCAACCGATGACTTCCCATAACGAGATGGCGGCACCCTCGATCGGCTGGGTCATCAACAAGATTCGCCGCATGCGCGACTACGACGGGTTGTTCGAAAAGGCCTTCGACGGCGAAGGCCCGAATATTCTCACGGTCGGCCAGGCACTGGCCAGCTATCAACGCACCCTGCTGGCGGCCAACTCACCGTTCGACCGATGGTATTTCGGGAATCAGACCGATGCAGTTGATGAGTCCGTCAAACGGGGCTTCGGGGTCTTTTCCGGAAAGGGTCAATGCATCGTGTGCCACACCATGCAGAAAGAACATGCCCTGTTTACCGACGAAAAATTTCACAATACGGGACTGGGCTACATGATCTCGTTCAGCAAGGGCTCCAAGGACGCGCCCAAGACCACCCGCGTCCAACTCGCACCCGGCGTGTTCGTAGACGTCTCGAACGAGAAAATCGAAGCGGTTTCGCAACAGAAACTGCCGAACGATCTCGGTCTCTACCGGGTCACCGAAAACCCGAACGACCGCTGGCGGTTCCGGACCCAAAGCCTGCGCAATGTTGAGTTGACCGCGCCCTACATGCACAACGGCAAGTTTGACACCCTTCGCGAAGTTATCGACTTCTACGACCAAGGTGGCATTCCAAATGAGTTGTTGTCCCCCTTCATCTCTCCGCTCAATCTCAGCGAGCAGGAAAAACAGGACCTAGAAGCATTCCTACTCTCCCTGACCGGCAACACCGTCCCGGAAATCGTGGCCGATGCTTTTGCCGCACCGATCGGAGACCTGAGTCTGGAAGATCCCAACTGGGCACACGAAGAGACGCTGGGGTACTGATATGAACCGCTTTTTTGCCCTGCTGCTCGGCAGCGCACTTGCCCTAGGCACGATCAGTTGCAGCGATGAACCTGAATTGATGGAGCAAGCATCCGGGAAGCTAGCCCCTGATTTTGTGCTTCCAGATCTGGACGACCAATCCTGGCAATTGAGCCAGGCTCGTGGCCAAGTCCTGCTAATCAACTTCTGGGCCACCTGGTGTGAACCATGCCGACGCGAAATGCCCGCGTTGAGCCGACTCCATGAGACCATGGCCGGCAAAGACTTCCAGGTCGTCGGCATCCATGTCGGTCCCAGCAAGGAAATCGACCGTTTTCTCGAAGAAACTCCCGTCAGTTTCCAGATCCTGATTGATGCGGACCTAGCCTTGGAGGACTGGAACGTTCCGGTGCTACCTGCAACCTTTCTGATTGACGCAGAAGGACATGCCCGCTACTGGGCGCTCGGAGAGCGGGAATGGGATTCGCCGGAATCTGTGGAATTCTTCACCGCGGCTCTGGATTGAGCCACTACAGCAAATCCACGCGTCGGTCAGTCACCCTCTTCTGCCAACAAGGCCTGCGTCAGGTCCAAAGCCTGCCGGTTCTGCCACACGTCGTGCACCCGGAAGATGCGCGCCCCCGCGCAGAGCCCCCAGCCCGTCGTCACCACGGTCGCCGGTACCCTCTGACCCGGATCGGAAGCACCGGAAATTTCACCCATGAATCGCTTGCGTGAAGTCCCGAGCAGCACTGGGTAACCCAATTCGACAATTTTGTTCAGTTGCGCGATCAGCTGCAGGTTGTGCACCGTTTGCTTCCCGAACCCAATGCCCGGGTCGACGATGATATTTCCGGGCTCCACGCCCGCCTGTTGCGCTACTTCTGCTCGTTCCGCCAAAAATTCCCGCACTTCCTCGACGACATCGGAGTACTGGGGATCATCCTGCATCGTCTTGGGCGTCCCCTGCATGTGCATCAGGCAACACGGCACGCCCCGCTCGGCCACCAGCGAAAGTATTTCCGGGTCGTCGCGTCCGGCGGAGACATCGTTGACCATGCCGGCCCCCGCATCAAGCGCCGCGCGGGCAACTTCACTCAGCGTAGTATCCACGCTGACGAGCACTTCCCCAGGAACCGTCCGACTCACTTGTTCCACGACATCCAGAATGCGTCGCTTCTGTTCCGCCGCATCCACTCGATCCGCGCCCGGTCGCGTAGACTCGCCGCCGATATCAATCAGCGTCGCACCTTCCTCCACCATCTCCAGTGCCCGGGCCAAGGCCCGATCGGTGGAAGGATAGGTCCCACCATCGGAGAAACTATCCGGCGTTACGTTGAGAATCCCCATGATTCGGGGGGTCTGGAAAAAGCTTTCTGATGTCACGGTGTGGTTTTTTCTGTCTGCCGCAAATTCGTATCGTAAAGCATCCCACTATTCCCTGTCATCAGGACTCATGACCCGCTCGCCATTGTGGGCAGCAATCCTGCTTGATTCTCCCGTCGAAAAGTCGCCTAAGAAATCCCCGGATTCCATCAAGTACGCCATTGTGGTACATTTTGCGCCGCTCAATAAGCGATTTCCAGAGGAAGGACTTTATACTCATGACAATCTCGAAGAAATTTCCGGCTTATCTGTTCGGAGTTGTTGGATGCATCTCACTGACAGGATGCGCAAGCATCATTGACGAGGAGACGCAAATCGTAAACGTGGACACTCCGTACTGCCCCGGTGCTGAATGTATTCTGGAGAACGATAACGGCAAGTTCATCGTCAAGAGCACTCCGGAGACAGTCACGATTCACAAATCCTCTGAGGATCTAATGGTTTCATGCTCGAAAGACGGACACTCCCACGCTGAGACATTCGAGTCTTCGGCCAATGCCGCCATGTGGGGAAATTTGATTTTTGGCGGGATCATCGGAGCCGTAATCGACTGGCAGGATGCAGGATTCGACTATGAAGCCATCATCGCGAATCCTCTGCGTTGCGGAAACATAGAAGCAGAGAAAGCTGTTGCAGAAAAGGAAAAAGCCGCTCTCGAAAAAGCCAAAGAATCCGAGTGAGGGAGAATCGTCGACCGCCTGGTGACAGAATCCGAGAGGCTGTCCAGGGTCACAATCCTCTGTGAATCGCTAATCACTTGTGGCTTAGGCGAACAAGGGCTGTCAACGTTCGTTGATACGGATTCCGTCACTGTTCCGCCAGCAACGTTCGCGCCCTCACAGCGGGTTCATTTTGTGCTATTGTGAGCAAGTAGGCTGATTGTTTTCGCGGGGGCGGTTGCGTGTCCGAGTTTTATCCTCCCTAAATCGGTACCCTCCGTCCCCGCCTACTACATCGCCCGAAAACACCCCACGACAATCATGCACTGAAGGCATATGCCCGTAGTGCTCACGCGATATTGTTGATCCCCTGCTTTTCCGGTCGGGCGGTGGTGGGCCATCAGGGACTCGAACCCCGAACCTGCTGATTAAGAGTCAGTTGCTCTACCAATTGAGCTAATGGCCCATCCTGGGATGGGGTGAGCGACGGGATTTGAACCCGCGACCTCAGGAGCCACAATCCTGTGCTCTACCGACTGAGCTACGCTCACCGCCGATCGACTGGCGCGCCCGGCAGGACTCGAACCTGCGACCCTCGGTTTAGAAGACCGATGCTCTAATCCACTGAGCTACGGGCGCGATTCATCCATGAGTCGAGACTCCGGACACTGTCTGCTGGTCGGGGCAGCGGGATTTGAACCCACGACCCCCTGCTCCCAAAGCAGGTGCGCTACCAGACTGCGCCATGCCCCGCCGTGCGAAGTTTATCAGATGGACGTCCCGACACAGTCTTCCGTGCGGGTTCGAGACGCATGAAAACGGGCTGATTTTAATTCACGCCTTTCTTAGGCGCCAGCCGTACATCACCCGCCCGTAAAAGTTGAACCACTTCCTCGCTTCGGGGTCCTGGAACGGATAGTCTGCCCCGAGTTGCCTTGCCGTAACGAGGCCGGTCACGAAGCAGGTCTCCTGACTGTTGATCAAGGTATGGGCACCACAGTGCCAGGTTCGCCTCTTACCCTGAACGAAACGGAACATGGGAACGAGAAGGGTCACATGGCGCACATCGTGCACGATGTGCTGGAACCACCACTTCTTGATGATCTTGCCTTCGTCAATGCGGCTGATCGGATTGTAGGTCACCAAGCAGGGCTTGTCCGATCGTTTCGCCCAAGGCTGCTGGTTGTGCATGATGTAGGTGATTTCGTAGTTGTCGGGCCTGGCCCCGTATTGTTCGATATGGTTGCTTCGGGTGTCGAGTTCTTTGACGTCGGTGTCCGGGAGAATCGAGGCATCCGAATGAATAATCGTATGGTTGTGCAATTCACTCTCGTAGCGAATCGATGAGAGAAGCCATCTCTCAAGGAAGGTTGGCTTATCCAGCATCATTAGCGTCTGATTCGCGTTGCACGCAAAAATCACTTCATCGAATGTCTCCGTTTGTCCGTTTTCATCCTCAACGACCACATCGGAGTCGCCCCGATACACTTTTCGAACCGGTCGGTTGAGGTAAATCTTGTCCTGAAAGTCGGCCGACAACTCTCGATAGATCCGTTGCGTGCCCTGATCCCAAGTCTGCATCGGCGTAGCAGTTTCAATGTCGAAAAACTCCAGGTACCGAGCAAACAAGGCCGCCGGCATGTCGAATACGTTCGTGGCCATCAGGAAGTTGACGAACATGGGCTTCAGAATCTTGTACCGGAAATCTCCGGACAACCCGCCCAGATTGAGAACCGTACCCATACTGACGTAGTTAAACGGGTTGAGAGCGTTGAGCAACTTGGACCTAGACCGGCTGAGTTGACCAAACCATTTGAGGCGTTTCAGGATTCTTTGGAATTTCTCGATTTCCGGCTGCAACTGCTTCCTGATGTCGGAATCGAAATCGTGAGCGTAAACACCACCCCGGTATTTCACGCTGTAACTGAACCGGGTGTCCACCAGTTCGATCCCGTACTGCTGCAGGATCAGGAGAATATGGTGGTAGACCGTGGGAATGCACGCAGTGACGGAAATATCGAATGGGATCGAGGTTCCATCATCTTGCGGCATCTCGACCGTGACGGCGTTGCCACCAAGCTGAGACTGCGCTTCGAACAATCGAAAATCGAATTGACCCGGGTGCCGATGTAGCGCCCAAGCCGCCCCCAATCCTGAAACTCCCCCACCGATAATCGCAATTTTTTTTGGCATGGTTGTGCCCGCTTCACACGTGACTTCTATCGGTCACCGTCTGCGATTTCCTCCCGTGAAATTCAATACCAGACCCGGCATAGGTTGCGGGAGGATTATACGCAATGGTGCCTGAACGACTTGTGATTTGTGACACCGATGCCTTGTGCTCGTGCCAAGAGCCGATGCTTTTTCTGGACATGCGGGAACAAAAGCATGACAATGCTGTCTATAGCTCAAGGGGTTTATCCCCCCCTCTATCAATCAACCTAAGGCAAACATGAAAAAATCACACTCTCTGGCATCCAGCCTGATCGTGCTGGCTCTCGGTTCCGGCTTGGCTTCTACTTCCGCGCTGGCGGTCCCCGATGCCCCCAAAAACTGGGAAAAATGCACGGGTATTTCCAAGGCTGGGATGAATGACTGTGGCGCGACGGATGGCGCACACCGATGTGCCGGCGCAGCTCCAGAAGACGGCATGGAAACCGAATGGATCTATGTTCCAGAAGGCACCTGCGAGAAGATCGTAGGCGGAGCCGTGCACGCGGTCAAACCTGCAAAATAACCCTTTGATGCCTGCCGTAGATACGGCGACTTCACTCACGGGAATGGGGGTCGGTTTACGTGGCCCCCACGTCCCGGACATTCTGCAGCAGAGCCCCGCAGTTCCCTGGTTCGAGCTTCTGACCGACAACCATTTGTGTGCCGGAGGTGCCCTCAGGTTTCAGGCCGAAGCCATTGCCGAACAATACCCGGTAGCCCTGCACGGCGTCAGCCTTTCCCTCGGCGGCATCGATCCACTGGATCGCGAATACCTTGGCCGGGTTCGGGCCCTCGCCAAAAATACCGGAGCCCGCCATGTCTCGGAACATCTTGCTTTCACGGCCTGCAACGGCATCCACAGCCATGACCTCCTCCCTTTGCCGTGGACCGAGGAGGCTCTGCAACACGTAGCAGACCGGATCTCCGAGGTCCAGGATTTTCTCGGCCAGAACATCCTGGTCGAGAATATTTCCACTTATCTGGAATACGAACATTCCACTCTGAGCGAAGGCGATTTCCTGCGGGAACTCTGTACGCGAACCGGTTGCAAACTTCTCTTGGACATCAACAACGTCTACGTCAACTCGGTTAACCACAACCACGATCCACACGACCTGTTGGACGCCATGCCCTGGGCGCATGTGCGTGAGGTTCATCTGGCAGACCACGAGGAACGCGATGGGCTTTTGATCGATACGCACGGGGGATGCGTCTGTGATGAGGTTCTGAACCTTTTTCTGGACGTAGTGCCACGTATCCCGGAGGTTCCGGTCCTGTTCGAATGGGACACTTCGCTGCCTCCATGGCCTGTCGTCTGGCAGGAAACCCAGCGGCTTGACAAGGCCTATCAGGCCGTGTGCGCATGAATCTTGCGAAACTCCAAACCAAGATGCTGGAGGCGGTAACCCGAACGGGAAGCGCAGACCCCGGGCTCGACTCCCTGATTCATCCGGCTCGCGGCATCCGCCCGGAAATGCGGTTGGACGCATACCGGAGCAACATCAGAGGAGCGCACCTAGAAGCACTTGATGCCGCTTACCCGGTCACTCGGGAAATCCTAGGCCCCCGGTATTGGCGACAACTCCTAGCCCAGGAAATTCCGGCATTCGGATCCCGGTCCCCTGATCTGCATGAATACGGTGATTTCCTGCCCGAACTGCTCGACCGGGCACAGAAAAGTTGCAAGGAGTTGGCTAATTTTGGTTATCTCAGTGAGCTCGCACAACTCGAATGGCAAATCCACTCGGCACGATTCGAAGCACCGGATCCAGATTTTGACTGGGTCGCTTTTCAAGCCCTAGAATCGGACCAGCAGATGCGGGTTCAGTTCACTCTGAGCCATGCGCTGCATCTGATGCGGTTTTCCCAGCCCGTCGACGCGCTCTGGCATTCCCACCAAGAAAACGGCTTGGTTTTCCCTCCTCAATCCCCGGTCACCTGCTGCATACACAGGCAAAAATCGTTCGATGTGACCGTTACCCGGCTATCCGACAGCGAACATAAGTTGCTGGAAGCGCTGGGCGAAGGCCAGTGTCTCGAAGCCTTGCCTGCCGGTGATTCGCAAGCAACAGTCCAAGCATTGTTCGACTGGATTCAGATCGGGTGGATAAGTGGTTTCTCATCAGAGCCGGATTGCTAACGTAGAAGGGCAAAAAAAGCCTGAGAGTTTGTCAAGCCGATCGAGTATTCTCTCGAAGCCATTCATCTAGGCGTTCGTATCGAAACTCCCCTTTCCTGTAAAGTTTAGATAGGAAATTCCACGCTGAATCCGAATCCGCTGTTAGCTCGATTTCGTTGAGTAGTAAAAAGGTGTACATCGAGGCAAAGGCCGTACGCTTATTGCCATCCACGAATGGATGGTTTTGCGAGAGGCTTTCCCAAAGTGCCGCAGCCTCTGCAATGATATCTGGATAGTACCCGGATTGAGACCGGAATAGAGCCGCTTCAAGTTGCCCTAGGTCGCGAATACCTTCAGATCCACCATACACATCAATTTGATCTTCGTGTATGGCCAAAACTTCAGGCAACGTGAGGTATTCTCGGCTCAAGATGCGAGTTTCTCGTAGAGCGAGCCAAAGCGAGCATGACTCGTCCGGTAGGCACGCATCACGCGAGATCGCACTTTCCCATGACGCCGGTCTTCAAGGAGGTTTTCTAGGGCTTCTTCAGTAATTGCCTGGATCTGACGCCCTTCTTCTTTCGCTAAAATGCGCACCTCGTCAAGCAAGGTGCTATCAATTTGGGTTGCAAACTTGACGCGGGAAGACGACATGATCTGTACTAGAAGTTCGGCGCGGCACCTTGATTATCTTCTTATTTCATGAAATGTCAAGTTACGCGAAAAGTAAGGAAACTTAAGCTAACATTTGATCAGACGCACTCGCGCCACCCGGCGACGCCCGACCTGTAATACGACCGGGTTGTCGAAAGACAATTCACATTTGGGATCGTTGATTTTTTCTCCGTCCATCCGGACGGCACCCGCCTCCATCATCCGCCGCGCATCCGAAGTCGACGGACACAACCCTGCCTGTTGAAGAGCGTTCGGCAGCGGCAATGCCTCTTCCGCTGTCAATTCGATCTCTTCCATGTCCTCCGGCAACTGGTGGTCGCGGAAGCGCGCTGTAAAATCCTCCTGCGCCCGTTCGGCCGACGTCTCGTCATGGAATCGGGCAACAAGCTCCCGTGCCAGTTCCAGTTTTGCATCGCGCGGGTTCGCGCCATCCTCGACCTGTTGCCGCAAGTCTTCGAGATCCGAATCCGGTCGCAAACTCAGCAGATCGAAATACCGCCACATCATCGGATCCGACAGCGACATCAACTTGCCGAACATCTGTTCGGGTTCTTCCTGAATTCCGATGGCATTGTCGTAGGTCTTGGACATCTTCCTCACCCCGTCGGTCCCTTCCAGAAGCGGCAGGGTCATCACGATCTGCGGCGGCTGCCCGCGCCGTTTCTGTAATTCTCTCCCGACCAGCAGGTTGAACGTCTGATCCGTCCCGCCTAGCTCCACATCCGCTTCCAACATGACCGAGTCGTAGCCCTGAATCAAGGGATACAGGAACTCGTGGATCGAAATCGGCTGGTTCTCGCCGTAGCGCTTGGAGAAATCGTCCCGTTCCAACATGCGCGCCACCGTCTGCTCGGAAGCCAAGCGGATCAGGTCGTCCGGCGTCATCTGGTCCATCCACTCCGAATTGAAACGCACTTCGGTCTTCTCGCGATCCAGCACCTTGAACGCTTGTTCCAGATAGGTCTTCTGGTTGTCCTGCAACTCCTGCGCAGTCAGAATCGGGCGAGTGGCATTGCGGCCGGACGGATCCCCGATGCGCCCCGTGAAATCCCCGACCAGGAAAATTACCTGATGTCCAAGATCTTGAAATTGGCGCATTTTATGCATCAGCACCGTGTGGCCCAGATGCAGGTCCGGTGTGGTGGGATCGAACCCCACCTTGACCCGGAGCGGTCGTCCGCCTTTCAGGCGTTCGGCCAGATCCTCCTTGTGGAAAACCTGTTCAGTTCCACGGAGAAGTGCGGTGAGTTCAGTGTTCAAAAGTGGAGAAAACAGGTGGATAATTTGTGGAATGGAACGGCTGGCCTAGCCTGAATGCCGCCTCCAAGACCTTCCGAAAGAAAGCTTCGCGTGCAGCAAACGACTTTACACTATTATATAAATGTCCATCCCGACATGCCCATGCTTTCATATCAACACTTTCCGGTCAGGCTCGAATGCGAAATTCCGGGTTTCGTAAGGTTGACGAATTACAATTAATTCAGTAGAGTTCCTGCTAATCTTCCCAATATTTGCCTGTTTCGGCATGTTTTCACTGTCATTTTTCTGGGCCAGTCTTTCGCCGAGGCCAAGTTGGCTGCACGCGTGGGCGATCTTCATCTCTCTGGGCCTGCTGGCGGTCGTTCTATCCTTCGTTCCGAAACCCAACGCAACCCAAGCCTCCGTCACGACTGCGCCGCAGCAACCTCCTCCTCAAATGGTTGCCCAACCCGCCTCACCTGCCGAACCAGCCGCCTTCTCTTCCACTCCCCTACAACTAGACACAAAAACTACAAACCCTCTCCCTGCCCTGCGCAAGTGGGATGCGGAAATCACGGTCCGTTCCGGCGACACCCTGAGCAAGATCTTCAGGCGATTGGGCCTAAGCCGTTCTGTCCCTGCCCTGCTTCGGCTTGGCGACGCTGGAAAATCACTGCACCGGCTGCGCCCTGGGCAGACCCTGCATATCAACCGGGACGACCAAGGGCTGCGCCATCTGATGTACCAGCCAACCTTCGGCAAAGAGACCCACTATTGGCGTATGCTGGGCGGCACCTATACCGTGGGTCAGACCAGCCTGCCGATAAAGCTCAAGCGCCGAACAGTCAGTGGCATGATCGACCGCACCCTGTTCGAGGCTGGAGACGATGCAGGACTCAGCCACGCCATGATCCTGAAACTTGCGTACATTTTCGGCTGGGACATCGATTTCGCCTTGGAAATTCGAAAAAGCGACCGGTTCAAACTAATCTGGGACGAGCACTGGATTGAAGGTCAACATGCTAAGGACGGCCCGATTCTTGCCGCTGAATTCATCAACCAAGGCCGAACGTATCAGGCACTGCGCTACGTCGGAAAAGACGGTCGCGCCGATTACTACACACCGGACGGCGAATACCTGCGCAAGCAGTTTTTGCGTACTCCCGTGGACTTCACCCGCATCAGCTCCCATTTCAATCCGCGCCGATTGCATCCGGTGCTCAAACGAGTCCGGCCACACCGCGGCGTGGACTACGCTGCACCCACGGGTACTCCCGTTTATGCGGCCGGCGACGGAACGGTCATACACCGCGGCTGGAAAGGCGGCTACGGCCGAGCAATCTTCATTCGGCACGGCACCCGCTACACCACCGTCTACGCGCACCTCTCAAGGTATGCCCGCGGCCTTCGGGTCGGCAGCAAAGTAACCCAAGGACAGGTCATCGGCCGGGTAGGAAGATCCGGCATGGCCACCGGCCCTCACCTGCATTATGAATTCCGAGTCGACGGCATTCACCGGAACCCCGTCAAGGTCAAACTCCCTCCTCTCAGACCCTTGCGGTACGTTGAACAGGCCGACTTTCGCCAACAGACATGGCCCATGCTGGTCGCCCTGAGAATGCCTGACGATCTCCAGACGGCCGACATCAATGCCCGATGAGTATGCTGTACCTAGGTGCCTTGACGGGCACCAGCATGAATTCCATTGACGCCGCACTATTTGACTTCGCCTCCGAACAGCCAAAACTTCTCGCCCGTCACGCCGCGCCTTTCCCCGACCTCCTTCGGGAAAAACTGCAACACCTGATCCTCAGCCCGCACTCCCTTCAAGAGTACGCGTTGGCCGAATATGCACTCAGCCAGAGTTTCGCCCAATGCATCCAGACCTTGCTCGAAAGCAGCAACGTAACGCCAAACCAAATCGCGGCAGCCGGCATCCATGGCCAGACCCTTCTTCACCAGTCCGGCAGCGAACCTCTGCTGACCCTGCAACTCCTCAATCCAAACCAGATCAGCGCACAGTGCGGAATCCCGGTCATTAGCGACTTTCGCCGGCGTGACCAAGCCGAAGGCGGAGAAGGTGCCCCTCTCGCGCCACTCGCTCACCAGCGTCTGTTTCATTCCGCGACCGAAAACCGGGCTGTCGTCAACATTGGTGGCATCGCCAACATCACTTGGCTGCCCACCGATGGAACGGCGCAGGGCCATGACAGCGGACCGGGAGGCGGCCTGATGGATGAATGGAGCCAGCTGCACCTGAACGAAGACTACGACCAGGACGGCCAGTGGGGAAGAACCGGGACGGTGCAGGAGGAACTGCTGGAGACAATGTTGCGCGATCCTTACTTTGCGCAATCTCCGCCCAAGAGCACGAGCCGCGAGTATTTCTGCCGTTCTTGGCTTGAAGGTCTGATTACGGACCATCCGACCAACCCCGAAGATGTCCAAGCCACTCTGACTGAACTCACCGCTCGCAGTATTGCCATGGCGCTACAGGCTAACTCGCCAGCGGCGCAGAGGGTCCTGCTATGCGGCGGTGGTGCGCGAAACACCTACCTCAGGGAACGCCTCTTGGCCCTATTGTCCGTGCCCGTCGAACTCACCGACGAATACGGCCTGGAAGCCGAATGGGTGGAATGTTTTCTGTTCGCGCTGCTCGCGTGCCTGCACGATCGCAAGGAGACCGTCGACCTGACGGCAATTACAGGCAGCCGAAAAGCTACCGTGCTGGGTGCGGCCTGGCCGGCCTAGGGATCTGTTTTACGGGGAGAACGAGGAACCGCAACCGCAGGTGGTCGTGGCGTTGGGGTTCCGGATTACGAACTGCGCGCCTTCCAGACCCTCGGTGTAGTCGATCTCAGACCCGACCAAGTACTGGAAGCTCATCGGATCAATCAGAAGAGTGACGCCGGCATTCTCGACCTGGGTGTCGCCTTCCTGGATTTCCTCATCGAACGTGAATCCATACTGAAACCCGGAACAACCGCCCCCACTGACGAAGACACGCAGTTTCAGCGCTTCGTTTTTCTCTTCCTCGATCAACTGCTTCACTTTATGCGCAGCAGAATCGGTAAAAATCAAGGGCGCAGCCGAGTCCATCTCGGTGGCAGGCATTGCTTCGCTCATGCGACTGTCCTCGAAATCCGTTGTTGACCTTTAATCATAGCATAAAACTAGAATTCAACCCAGTCTAAATTAACATAACCAATTGTCTTTGCTAGGAATTTTCTGCATTTTTCAGCCGGGATCTGACATTGCCCCGCGCCAGCTAAAGCTTTTGTTGATTGCGCCCAATTTTTTGTCGTTTGGAGACACCTTGACCTCAACCCGTTCGACTTCAAACCTCTCAGGCAGTTGGAATTCTCCGTTCAAGGCCACGAAGTGGCGGAACGAGAAAGACTGCGGCTCCCCGTTTTCGCCAAGATCCGAGAGCCGGTACTGCCCCGGGCTGCCCTCCACGTGGCCATGCAGGACAAGGTCGTAGCGACCTTCCGCGATTTTGGAAAAATCACCTTGGTAAAGAACCAACCGATAGCCCCAGCGCCCATTTTCACCGACAACAAACATCTTGAGCGTATGAATGGAGAGCTTTTCCTCCCGATTCGGCCCTGTGATCTTGCGGAACAACTCAAGTTCTTCGCCCGTCTTCCTCAACTCGGCTTCGCTGGTCTGCAGCATGTCCCGAAGATAGTCCAGCGTCTGGTTGCTGACTTTCAGGCGCCGCTCCGCCATGGTCCGGTCCACCATCAGCGCCTCGTTGCGCCGCATTAATTCCTTGATCTCTGTTTCTTGCCGTGCATTCACGATTTCCAGTTCTTGCGCGGATGTCCCCAAGGCATAGACACCAACGAAATAGGTCAAGGCGCCAAACACCGCCATCAAGAGAACGATCAGCGGCCAAGCGTCTGTTGGCGGCAAACGGAAAAACTTCATGCCGGTAGCGCAATCTGCGGCAGGCCAGCTTGCTCCGACAAACCGAACATCAGGTTCATGTTCTGGAGCGCCTGCCCTGCTGCCCCCTTGATCAGGTTGTCAATAGCGGAAAGAACGATCAACGGCTCTCCCTCGCCGGGGTGCAGGGCAATCCGGCAAACATTCGAGCCACGTACGTTCTTGGTCTGCGGCAGGCTTTCTGGCGGCATCACGTCCACAAAAGGCTCGGTGTCATAGCGTTGTTCATACAGTTCTTGAATCGCCTCCCCTGACAGTTCGGTCCAGGCATACAGGGTCGCCAGGATCCCCCGAATCATTGGTGCCACGTGCGGCGTAAACGTCAACTGCACCGCTTCTCCGGCCGCCTGGCCCAAGGCTTGGGCGATTTCCGGCCCATGCCGATGCCGATGGACACCGTAAGCCCGGAAGTTCTCCATCGCCTCACTCATCAGCAGGGGCGTGCTGGCTTGGCGCCCAGCTCCGCTGATGCCGGACTTGGCATCCGCAACCAGATGACCCAAGTCGACGGCGGCCGATTCCAACAGAGGCAGGAGCCCCAGAATCACCGCTGTCGGGTAACAACCCGGGTTCGCCACCAGCCGTGCTTGACTCACTTGCGCCCGATTCAGTTCCGGCAACCCGTAAACCGCTTCCTCCAGCAGTTCCGGGCATGCATGCGGCATCTGATAGTACGACTCCCAGACCTGAGGATCCCGAAGCCGAAAATCTGCTGCAAGATCGATCACCCGCCGACCCTGCTCCAAGAGCGCCGGAACCTGCTGCATCGCAGTACCGTTCGGCGCTGCGAAGAACACCACCGTACATTCGGTTTCGTACAGTTGTTGGTGTGGAATGTAGGCAAGATCCACCCCGGCCCGCAGATGCGGGTGCACGTCGGCCACAGGCCGGCCGGCCTCGGAATCCGAACTGACCGCGACCACCTCGACTTCGGGGTGACCACTAAGCAAACGCAGCAATTCCACGCCGGTATAGCCGGTCGCCCCTACGATGCCTGCCTGAATCATTTGTACGCCTCTATGATGCGAGCGCCCATCATATCTGATTGACATGCTGTTCTATACTGGGAAGCATGCTCTGGCTCAAGGCCCTGCACCTGATTTTCATGGTGACCTGGTTCGCCGGCCTGTTCTATCTGCCCCGCCTGTTCGTCTATCACGCGATGAGCGACGACGAGGTCAGCCTCCAGCGTTTTTGCGTCATGGAGCGGAAACTTCTTTGGAGTATTGCCACCCCGGGCGGCGTATTGACTCTTATTTTCGGATTCTGGCTCCTAGCCTATCGACCCGACCTGCTCTCCGTCGGCTGGATGCAACTCAAATTGGCCTTGATTGGCGTCCTAGTCGGCTACCACGCATGGTGCATCGTTCTGCAGCGCCGGTTCGCGCGGGGGGATAACCGCCACGGGCATGTCTGGTACCGGTGGTTCAACGAAGCCCCTGTCGTTATCCTGATCGCTGTCGTCATCCTGGCTGTATTGCGCCCGGAGGTGTTCTAGATCCGCTCACTCCCCGCTTTTTCCAGCAAGTTTCATGTAGTAAGGGTGGTTCCGAAGGAAATGGGAAAATTCGTAAAGCCCGATCCTTCCGTCACTATTCTGATCGACCTGATGAAAGACTTTATGCAACCCCTTTGCGGTGGGCGCCTTCGCTTCCTCCTCGGAAATGAACTCGTTGCGATCTAGATCCGTCCCCCAGAAAGCACCCGCTATATAGCCTTTTCCAGCTCCGCCTCCGCCATCCAGCGCCAAAGCCGCGCCACCCGTCCAGAAGACGGCGGCAATCAGGCATAATGCGGACATTATCTGGGTGCGAAATCGTCTCCTCATCATTTTCACAGTCTCCCGACTCTCATACTATCGCACCTCGCCACCTGCCGCATGAACGCGACTGTTTTCTACGATCTGGATCATACGCTGATCGGCTGCGACAGCGACTACGAATGGGGCCAATTCCTGGCGGACTCGGGGGACATCGACGGCGACGCCTACCGTGCCCGCAACCAAACTTTCTATAACGACTACCGTCATGGAACCTTAGACCCGGTAGCATACCTGGAGTTCGTTTTGGCTCCTCTTGGGCAAATCGACGGACAGAGGCTGGAAGAACTCCGCGCACAGTTTCTGGAGACCCGGATCCTCCCAGTCCTGCGCCCCCGCGCCCGGCAATTGATCTCAGAACACCAGCAACGCGGGCTGCGGCAGGTGGTCGTAACCTCGACCAATGCCTTTATCGCCGAACCCATCGTGCAGGCATTGGGAATCCCGACCCTAATCGCCCCTCAGCCCGAGATGCAGGCGGGACGACACACCGGAAAACTGCTGGATTCCTCCTGTTTCGCCGCCGACAAGCCGAAGCGAATTCAAGCTTGGGCAGAACAGGAAGGAATACGGCTCGGTGAGACCTGGGGATATTCCGACTCGTTCAACGACATTCCACTTCTGGAATTCGTCGATCACCCGGTGGCGGTAGACCCGGATCCGACCCTGCGCGCCCATGCGCAGGAACGGGCCTGGGAAATCATTAGCCTGTGCGAGGACTATTCCGGGGAATAGCCAAACTCTTCCCTGAAACGTTCCGTTAGTTCGTCCAAGGTCGTGGTGTGGTTTTGCGCGCCTTGATGCTTGATTTTGCAGGCCCCCATCAGCGAACCGAAACGCCCGCAGGTCTCCCAGTCCATGTCATTCAGGATGCCGTACAGAAGTCCGGCCCGGTAGGCGTCGCCGCACCCGGTCGGATCCACATCCTCCTCCACCGGCACCACCGGAATCTCCAGCATTGGCTGGCCCTTCAGATAGATGCAGGATCCCCGCTCGGAATGCGTCACGACCACGGCTTCGAGTCGTTCCGCCAACTGCTCAATCGTCAGTTCGCTCTTTTTCTGCATTAGCTCCGCCTCGAAACCGTTGAATGCCGCCCAGGTCGCCTGCTCCACAAAATGCAGGAAGTCCTCTTTCTGGAACATCGGCATCCCCTGCCCCGGGTCGAACAGGAACGGAATGTCAGCCTCCGCCATCTGTTGTGCGTGTTCGATCATGCCGGTCCGACCTTCGGGGGAAATCAGGCCCAGGCGAACGTCAGTCGGATCCACTTCCTGCTCATGGCAGAGGTCCATTGCACCCGGATGGAAGAGCGTGATCTGATTGTCGTCGAGATCGGTCGAAATGAACGCCTGGGAAGTGAATCGGTCTCCCAGTTCCTTGACCCGGCTACACGAAATCCCCTTTTCATCCATCCACGCGGCATAATCCTGGAAATCGCGGCCGACCGTCGCCATCGGATACCCGGTCACGTCCAGTAAGCCTAAGTTGTAGGCGATGTTTCCGGCGCATCCCCCGAATTCCCGGCGCATGTGCGAAGCCAGGAACGAAACGTTCAGATGGTCAGCTGCGTCCGGAAGGATGTTCTCCCTGAAACGCCCATCGAACCGCATGATGACGTCGTAGGCCAAGGAGCCGCAAATCAGTACCGACATGGGAAGAGAGAATTTCGAGGAGCTTGGAAATGTCCCTATAGTTTATCGGTTTCGTTCTCGTCCGCACTGGAGGCGGGCAAGCTTTCGTTGGGCAGCAACGGCAGTCCGGCCTTCTGTTTCTCTTCGACTTCCTCGATGGCTTTCTCCATGGCGAGAAAGCGTTTGGCCGTCGAAGGATGAGTCGTGCCTTCTAGATTGATCGCATAGGGATTTTCCATAGCCATGCGACGCCAGAATTTCATGGCGTTCCGGACATCGTAGCCCGCACGGGCGGCATGATAGACCCCGACATAGTCCGCTTCAGCCTCAAAATCCTGACTATATGCCTGAGCTCCGATGGCGCGGCCGGTTTCCGTCATGTCGATCCCAATGGCCGCCCCCACGAGGGCCCCTAAAAGAATGCCGATGAATTCGTTGCCCCGCTTGGATTTGATGTGTCCGCGGGTGTTGTGTGCCAACTCGTGCCCGATCACGGCAGCCAGCTCATCGTCGTCCTCAACAAAACGCAGGAACCCCGTAGTCACGTGGATACTGCTGCCATCGGCAAAAGCGTTGACTTCGTCGCTGGGCCCCCAATGGACCGGGAAAGCACAGACTCGGTCCGGCCGCACGGTCACCGTACGTGCCCGACCATCCCGGATAATGCCCAGCTGGATTTCCTTCCCGCCCGATTCATCCAGTATTTCAGCCAAGTCTTCCATGGCATCCTCGCCGTCGTCCAAGGTTTCTTCGTCTACCACAGCGATCTTGTCTCCGATTCGGATGTCCGCACGTTTGCCCGAAGAACCCGGCGTCACGTTGACGACAGTCAGGACCTTTCCGATTCCGAATTCCTCTTTCGCGATGTCGCGGTATTCCTCATCCATCTGTTCCGTCGTCCAGCCACTGATGCCGAGGCTATAGGTGATATCGGTGCCACATAGTGCGGCATTGTGGAACAAGACGGGATAGGCGACTCGAGCAATGCGTGCTTCGGTATTGAGGACATTCTGCATGACCGCGACGCGCTGCTTTCGAGCCTCCTCCGCAGCGGCCTTGTCATCGATATCCGGAAAATCCGTACTCGGGGCGCAAGCGGCCAGAACGAAAATGGCCACAATGCCGGCAACCGCATATCTCAATGTAATCATCATTCTGCGAGCAAACGATTTGACGCCTAATGATACTCCACGCTTGTGCATGATATACATTCGAAACAGGGCGCGACGCCCGGTTTTAGGAACTCAGTAAACTTCTCGGAACAAACCCTCCGCCACGTTCGATCCGCCAACTGTAATATCCAAGTGTCAGACTGCGCGCGATCATAAAACCGGTCAGCGCGAGCCACAGCCCATGGTTTTCCAAGCTCCCTGTGACAAACCAGATTGCCAAGTAGGCTCCAATCGACAAGACCATGCTGTTGCGCATCTCACGGGTACGGGTCGTGCCGATGAACAACCCGTCCATCAGGAAAGGCAGCAGGCAGAACACGGGCAATGCGATCAGCCAAGGCAGGTAAACCGATGCCGCGCTCTGGACCTCGGGCAGCGAGGTCAACCAGCCGATGATGAAGGTCCCGGCTCCCGCGAAGAAGGCGATCAGCAAAATTCCGATCAGCACGCACCAGAACAATGCGGAGGCGACGACCCGCTCAAATAGTTGCCGGTCCCGCACTCCGACTGCCCGTCCACACAACACTTCCAGACCGTGGGCAAAACCGTCCATGCCATAGGCCGTGATGTAGAAGAAATTGATCAACACGGCATTGGCGGCCAGTACGACCGCTCCAAAGTCCGCGCCCTGCGCCATGAAGAAGGCAAACGAAAACAGCAACAGGATCGTGCGCACGAACAAATGGTGGTTAACCACGAACAGGTTCTTCCACGCCAGGGCGTCCCACAATCCATGCATCGTCATCCGCGGCATGGGCTGGAGCATGCGCCGCAGAATCCAGGCTCCCAGCAAAAGGCCGCTGTAGTTCGCCACCAGGAAGGCATACGCCACCCCCCGTGTCTGCAGGCCGAAGTAAAACACCAGCACCACGTCCAGCACCATGTTGATCACATTGATCCAAAGCGCCAGATACAGGGGGGCCCGGGCGTTCTGCATGCCCAGACACCAGCCCCAGATCACCATGTTCAGCAATACGGCCGGCATACTCCAGATACAGATCTCGAAATACAACTGGGAGTGCAGGTTGATTTCCTGATCCAAGGCCAGAAGCGTGTAGCTGATGTGCTGCAGCGGTTCTCTCAGAAGCACTACCACCGTCGAAATTAATACGGCGGATACCAAGCTACGCAATAAGACCAACCGGGTCTTGTTGGAATCATGGGATGCCTGCGCAGCCAACGCGGTCGTGCTCATGCGCAGGAACCCAACGCCCCAGAACAGCAACTGGATCAATGTTGACCCGACTGCCACCGCGCCCAGGTAGTACGCCGCCTCCAGATGTCCCATCACGAACGTATCGACCATTCCCAGCAAGGGTGTGGCCAAACCGGTCAGCGTCATCGGCCCGGCGATCCGCCACAGGTGTAAGTGATCCTCCCGTGTTGGCAGGCGGCTTCGAAGCGATGCCAGCAGATTCATGGTTCTAGGGTGATACGCCTGCTTCTACAATACGTTGTATGTGTTCGTCGGAACCCCTTTCCCGACCTGTCCCACGAAATTCGTCGAATTTATGGCTTTCCATCTGCACGGATTGTACGCGCTGACTCCGGACGATTGCTCTTCCCCGGCGGAAGCCGTGGAGGCAGCCATCGCGGGCGGTGCCCGTATGATCCAGTACCGGGACAAGACCGCTGGCACGGAGGAGAGCGAAGTGCGCGCAAAGGCTTTACTCGCGCTGTGTCAGTCGCGAGGCATTCCATTGATTATCAACGATAACCTTGATCTGGCGTTGGCTATCGGCGCCGATGGTGTGCACTTGGGCGAAGACGACTGTTCCATCGCCGAGGCCCGGGATCGGTTTTCAAGCGGATTGATCGGTGCCTCTTGCTACAATGATTTTGCTCGCGCCCGAGCCGCCATTCACTCAGGCGCTTCCTACGTGGCTTTCGGAAGTTTCTACGCCAGCCTCACCCGGCCCGACGCCGTAACCGCCCAACCCGATCTGCTGATGCGCGCACGTCGCGAACTGTCTGTCCCGGTCTGCGCCATCGGGGGAATCAACTCGGATAATGCGGCGTCCCTGATCCAAGCCGGCGCCGACCTGCTGGCGGTCTGCAGTGGAATCTTCGCGCAACCGGACATCACTTCCGCTGCCCAAGCGATCACTAATCAGTTCCAGGAAAATGGCTGATTCCAGTTGGTTTGACGCGGCCTGCCGCAAGATTCCCGGGGGCGTCAACTCCCCAGTTCGCGCTTTCGGTGCGGTCGGCGGGACCCCGGTATTCATGCAGCGCGGCGAAGGAGCTTATCTCTACGACGTGGAGGGACGTTCCTACATCGACTATGTCGGCGCTTGGGGGCCGATGATCGTGGGACATGCCCACCCAGCCGTGCTCGAGAGGATCAAAAACACGGTGAATCAAGGCACCTGCTTCGGCACGCCGCACCCACTGGAGACCGAGATGGCGGAAAAACTGTGCCAACGGGTCCCTTCGCTCGAAAAAGTGCGTCTGGTCAACTCCGGGACGGAAGCAGCCATGAGCGCCATCCGACTTGCACGTGGCGTCACTGCCCGCGACCGAATCATCAAGTTCGCGGGCTGCTACCACGGCCACGCCGACGCCCTGCTGGTGCAGGCCGGTTCCGGGGCCTTGACCCATGGCGTTCCCTCTTCGCCCGGCGTTCCCGCAAGCACCGTCGAGCACACCGAAATCGCACAGTACAACGATGCCGAGGAAGTGCGGGCAATCTTCGCCGACCGCGGCGATCAGATTGCCGCGATCATTGTCGAACCCATCGCCGGAAATATGGGTTGCGTACTGCCGGAACCAGGCTTCCTCGAAGCCTTGCGCGATTGTTGCGACCGCTACGGCAGCCTGCTGATTTTTGACGAGGTCATGACCGGGTTCCGGGTCGGACCCGGCGGTGCGCAGCAGCGCCTCGGCATCCAGCCTGATCTAACTGTGCTGGGCAAAATCATCGGTGGCGGCCTACCAGTCGGGGCTTTCGGGGGTCGCACCGAACTGATGGATCAACTGGCCCCGCTCGGACCGGTGTACCAGGCCGGAACCTTATCCGGGAATCCGGTCACCATGGCGGCAGGCCTGGCGACACTGGAACTGACAGAGCAGGAAGGCTTCTATGAAGCACTCGGCGATTGCGCGGCACGTCTGGTGCAAGGTCTGCGCGAACAGGCGGACACGTACGGAATTTCGTTCGAGGCGGTCGAAGCGACTGGCATGTTCGGCATTTTCTTCACATCCGGCGGACCGGTCCGATGCTTTGCCGATGCCCAAGCCTGCCAGACCGAAAACTATCGACGCTTTTTCCACCTCATGCTGAAACAGGGCATCTATCTCGCACCCTCCAGTTACGAAGCAGGATTTTTGTCCAGCGCACACACCCATGAAAACGTCGACCGGACCGTCGAGGCTGCGGGCATCGCATTCGACGCGATGCGCCAAGAAAATCAGTGACGTTGTCCTGAGTATAGCTTGGAGTACAGGCCGTCCTGGTCCATCAACTGCTGTGGACCACCTTGCTCGATGATCTTCCCGTTTTCCATCACATAAACGTGGTCGGCATGCCGCACAGCGCTTAATCGGTGCGCCACGATCAGCATCGTGCGTCCCTCGAAGCGGGCAAACAGCTCACGATGCAAACGGTCTTCAATCTGGGTATCCAGCATGGATGTGGCCTCGTCCAAGATCAGGATCTCCGGGTCCATCAGCACGGTCCGGGCAATTGAGAGGCGTTGCCTCTGGCCCCCCGAAAGCCGAACCCCATCCACTCCGAGTTGAGTCTCCAGTTTCTGCGGCAACGCTTGCGCCCATTCCCGGAGCTGGGAAACCCGCAGGGCTTCCCACAGCGCATCGTCGGACAGGGATTGTCCCAGCGTTAGGTTCGATCGAAGCGTATCGTTGAACAGGGTCGGGTGCTGGAGCACGATCGCGACATTTTCCCTCACCGTCTCGAAGCCGATCTCCCGTACGGATCGTCCTCCGAACCGGATCTCGCCCGAATCGGCTGGATACAGGCCGAGCAAGACCTGCATCAGGGTCGATTTCCCGGCTCCGCTTGCCCCCACGAACGCCACTTTCTCTCCTGCCGCCACCCGCAGGGTGATGCCATTCAATGTCGGCTGCTCGGGAGTGAAAGAAAAATGCACGTCTTCAAGTTCCAGGGACGTGGTGGGGACGGCATCGAACGGATCGTGAACGTGAGGATACCGGGGCTCTTCCTGGAATTTCAGAATCCGGTTGACCCGGTCCAACGCGGCAGATGCCGCGTAATAGGCGTACTGAACACCAAGCAACTCCTGCACGGGCGCGATCATGAACCACAGATAGCCGAACACCGCCATCATCTCCCCGATGCTGAGGTCGGAAAACACCACCATCAACATGCTGACCGCACGGAAGACGTCGAAACCGAGCAAGAACACGGTACCCGAGGCCCGATTCGCCATCTCGCTCTTCCAGAAGTAGGCCGTGGACCAGTCGCGGACGCCCCGCGCTTCATCCATAACGCGAAGAATGTAATGGCGTTCCCGGTTGTGCGCTCGGATCTGGTGAATTCCATCCAGAGTTTCGGCCAGAGACTGCTGAAAGTGTTCGATCGCAGAGTTCTCTCGCTTTTTCAACTCCTTGACTCGCCGCCCCAACACAATCGTGAAATAAATCACCAACGGATTCATGCACAGAATGAACAGTGCCAGACCCCAGTGCAACCACAGCAGCACAGCCGCCGTCCCGATAATGGTGAGGCCGGCCACCACGAACTTGCCCACGGTGATGGCCACGAAATCGTCAATGGTCTGTAGATCCGTGACCAGATGGGCCGAGACCGTGCCGCTGCCCAGGGTTTCGTATTCGGACAGGCTGGTCCGCTCAAGCCGTTGCAGCAACTGGCAACGCAACCGGTACACCATGTCCTTGGAGATGGTCGCCAGTTCCCGCACCTGGAACGCATGCAACAGAATCGACGTGAGCCGCAGAAAGATTGCCACGAGCAGGATTACGCCGACGTACAGGATCGGCCCGTGCCACGACTCGGGCGACCACGTCTGAATCAGGGGAACCAGGAATGCCGGCTGCTCCAGCAGAACTTCGTCCACCAGCAGGGGCATGAGCAACGGCAGCGGGACACTGGCGGCCGTCGCGGCGACCGCCACTAGGTGCGCGTCAATCAACTGCCGGCGATGGCGCCGGATCAGGTAGACCAGGTAGCGAAGGGTGTACTCCTCAGGCGGCTTGTCTTCGACAACCTGCGCCGTCGCGGTCATGAAGCAGAGCGTTCCTTGATCTGGTCGTGAATTGGCTTCATGTCCAGTGCTTTCGCTTTCTGCACCAGGTCTTCCAGTTGGGCGATGGACAGTGCCCCCGGCTGCGCGAACAGTTGAATCTGCTCACGGAACAGCATCAGGGTGGGAATCGAGCGGATCTGAAACGCTTGGGCCAATTCCGTCTGTTCTTCGGTATCGATCTTGCCGAAAACAGCATCCGGATGGTTCCCCGCCACCGTCTCGAACACAGGCGCAAAGCTCTTGCACGGCCCGCACCATTCGGCCCAGAAATCCACCACCACGATGTCGTTGTTGTCGACGGTATCGTTGAAATTCTCTTTGGTCAGTTCAATGACGCTCATTTGAGTCTCCTATGCTCCAAGCGCCATCACAGACGCGATTCCAGATGTTGACAAATGTCCGACCCTGCACGATTGCTCATGACCAGGATGACACCGCCGGATACGAGTTGTTCACGAATCTGCGCCTCTAGAGTGGCTAGATCGGTCGTGACGCTAACCTGCCCGTGAGCCTGCCCCCATTCCACGGCATCCCACTGCATCTCCTGCGACACGTGCAACCAGTTTCGATCCGCCTCCTTCAAGGCTTCGGCAAGGGAATCCCGGTGTACGCCCAGCCGCATACTGTTCGAAGCTGGTTCGACTACCGCAAGAATCGGCTGATCCGGATGTTGTTCTCGCACGGCTTCGATGCTCGCACGTATTTCGGTCGGATGATGGGCAAAATCATCATACAGGTAGACTCCCCCGTTTCGGGTGGGACGCTGCATCAGTCGACGCAGAACGCCTTCGAAAGACGCCAGCGCATCGGCTGCCGCCTGCACCGGAATGCCGGCATGTACTGCCGCCGCCACAGCGGCCGTAGCATTCAATGCATTGTGCATCCCCAAGGGTTGATGGCCTCGCGCCACGCAGGTCGCTCCGTCATACTGAATTGTCAACTCCTGCCCGGCTTGCCACTGGCAGCACCAGTCACTGTCTTCCTCGAAACCGAACGTCTCCACTGGAGTCCAGCATCCCATGTCCAAGACTTTCTGCAAATTCGGGTCTCCCGCCCGGCACAGGATGCGACCTTCGCTCGGAACCGTGCGCAGCAGATGATGAAATTGGCGCTGGATGGCTTCAAGGTCATCAAAAATGTCCGCATGGTCGTATTCCAGATTGGTCAGGACTAGCGTTCGCGGGCGGTAGTGGATGAATTTCGACCGCTTGTCGAAAAATGCCGTGTCGTATTCATCGGCTTCGATCACAAAATGCGGTGGTTGCCCGGCCTGAGCGTTTTTCTGCGTCCGCGCGGCCACCCCTCCGATCAGATATCCCGGAGACCCGCCCGCTTCGATCAGGATGTGCGCCAGCATCGCGCTGGTCGTGGTCTTGCCGTGCGTGCCTGCAACCGCCAGCACCCAGCGCTCGCGCAGCAGGTGGTCCCGAAGCCACTGCGGGCCCGAGACATACGGGATCGAACTGTTCAGCAACTGCTCGACGATTGCATGACCCCGGCTCATCACGTTGCCCACGACCACGCAATCCGGAGGCGGTTCCAGGTGCGACCACTCGTAACCGACATGGCATTCCACCCCGGCCTGTTCGAGTTGGGTGCTCATGGGAGGATAAAGCGCAGCATCAGACCCGGTAACCCGATGCCCGCACTCGGAAGCAATCCGGGCAATACCGGCCATGAAGCTTCCGGCTACGCCCAAGATATGGAGATGCACGCCGACTGGATTGCGCCGCCTATCTGGCGAACACCCACTCCGTTTCTGTCGACATCTCCGGAGAATACCGGTAGCCCCCGTCGGTGAATCCGGTAATCGCATCCACCTTGGTCAGGCGATTCTTGATGATATAGCGGGTCATCATGCCTCGCGCCTTCTTAGCAAATAATCCGATGACTCGGTACTGGCGGCCTTTTCGCTCCTTGAACACCGGAGTGATGACCGGCACATCGAGCCCTTCCGGACGAACTGCTTTGAAGTACTCCTGGGAAGCCAGATTGACCAGCACCGAACCTTTCTGGCCGGACAGCGCCTCGCAGAGGCCCTCGGTAATCCGGTTGCCCCAGAATTGATACAGGTTGTCGCCGCGCAAAGTCCCCAACCGGGTTCCCATTTCCAGCCGATACGGCTGAATCAGATCAAGCGGACGCAACAGGCCATAGAGACCGGAGAGGATGCGCAAGTGCTTCTGCGCGAAGTTCAGGTCCTGCCGGGTGAAGTCCCCCGCGCCCAATCCCGTGTAGACATCTCCTTTGAACGTCAATGCAGCTGGACGAGCGTTATCCGAGGTAAACGGGGTCTTCCACTGATGGTAGCGGTCGAAGTTCAGGTTGGCGATCTTCATGCTCACGCGCATCAGTTCCGCAATGTCGTCTGGCGACAACTCCCGCAAGCAACGAATCAACTGGCGGGATTCTTTCAGGTAATCCGGTTGCGTGCAGATCGCGGCGTCTGCGCACGCTTCGGGATCCAACGTCTTGGAGGGAGAAAGGACAACTAGCATGGTTGAATGATGGGTAGCCCGAAACTTAGAATTATACCGACCCGCGACGCATTCCGGGGCGCAGGAATGCACAATATCCTCGTTTGCTCGGTTCCGACAACCAAGCCTTGAGATGGGTCACTTCTTCGCCGACCCCCTGCAGTTCTTCCGCCTTGCCGCCACCCCGCAGCACGCGCCAAGCCGCCTCTAATTCGTCATAACGATCCCCTTCGACCCCCGCCCGCTTCAGGCCAACCCGGTTCAAGCCATAGTGCACGGTCGGATTCCGGCCCAACAGGAAAAACGGCAAGACATCCCGTTCCACCGCCGTCAGTCCCGCAATCATGCTGAGCCTTCCGATCCGGGCGAACTGATGCACCAGGACATGCCCGCTGAGGAAAGCTCGCGCCCCAACCTGCACATGGCCGGCCAGTGCCGTGTAGCCGGCTATCGTGACTTGGTCTTCCACCACGCAGTCGTGGGCAACGTGCGAACTGAACATGAAAAAGCAGTCGGAACCAATTCGCGTGGATTCATCTTCTCGGGTCGATCGGTGCACTGTGAAGAATTCGCGGAACCGATTATTCGCCCCGATCTCGACGCCGCTGGGGCAATCCGGATCGAATCCCAGATCCTGCGGCAGCCCGCCCAGCACGACATGTTCGGAAACCTGGTTGCCCTCGCCCATTGAAACACCCGGGTGTACCGTGCTGAACGCGCCGATCCGGCAACGTTCCCCGATGCGGGTACGCTCGTGAATCACCGCGTAGGGACCGATCCGAACGTCGGCACCCAACTCGGCATCCGGATGCACGATTGCCGTGGGATGGATGTCACTCATTCAGCAGTTCTCCAAGTTCGGCTTCCTCGATAATTTGGATGCCCAGAGCGGTTGCCCGGTCGATTTTCGCGCCGCCCGGCTTCTCCCCTGCAATCACGGCATTTGTATTAGCGCTAACGGTGGTGCCGACTTTCGCACCGCGCGCCTCCAGTTCCTTTCTGACCTGAGCCCGTTCGATTCCGGAGAAAGTCCCGGTCAGCACGTAAACCCGCCCCTCCAAGGTCGCCGCACCGGTATCCGGCGCACGCACCTTCAATTCTTCCAGCAGGCGGTCGATGACCCGGCGGTTGGCAGGCTGGGCAAAGAACTCCACGATGTTTTCCGCGATCACCGGCCCGATATCCGGAACCTCAAGAAGCTGCTCGGTATCTGCCTGCAGGAGTTGCTTCATGTTACCGAATGCCCGTGCCAGACCCACCGCCGTGACACGGCCCACCCCCCGGATGCCCAGAGCGTGAATCAGGCGGTCTAATGCCACGCTTCGACTGCGGTCGATGTTACCGATAATCTTCCGAGGCAACTCCAGTTCCATTTCCTGTCCTTCAGCCAAGCCCGCAAACAGGATCCTGATCTGGGCTTGAGGCACAGGCATCTGGGAAAAGAACTTTTGCACCGCATCGGCGGTTTTCGGACTGCAGGAAGGAAGTGCGGACAAGTCTGCCCGATCTGCATCCCGCAGCGCCTCGAGAGATGGGAAACTCCCTGCCAATGCCGCTGCCGCTTTCGGGCCGATTCCCGGGATGCGCTTAATCAGGTTCTCCAAGAGGGTTCGCTGGAAATGCTCCACACCTAGAGGACCTTCCAGAAATGTACCGATCGACTGCCGGGCCGCCTTGTTCAGGCCTGCCGCATTCAGTTCCTCGGAAGTCGCCTTTTGTAGAGCATCGAGCGAGGCAAACCCGGCCGCCAACCTGCCGACTTGCGCACCTGAAACGTGAGGAATTTCCAAGGCCGTCAACAGCACGGGCAGTTCCGGGGTTTCACCGCGTTGGAGGGTCTCCCATGCATTGAGCCAAGCCTTGATTTTCTTCCGGCTCAGATTCCTGCGTTGCTTTCTCGCCTTTTTCCGGAAAAGACTTTCGATGTCGGATTCTTTCAGTTGGTAGAAATCATCCACATGCCGCAACTTCCCCTCCTCAACGAACATCGCAATGTGCTCTTCTCCCAAGTCCTCTATGTCCATGGCATCGCGGGAGACAAAATGCATCAGCGTGGACCGGATTTGCGCCGGACATTCCAATCCTCCGGTGCAATACAGAATATCTTCCTCGCGGATGACTTCCGAGCCGCAAACCGGGCAGGCGGAAGGCGGTGCCACGGCCTGCGATTCCTCGGCAGCAGCAGGCTCGCGAACGGAGACAATTTCTGGAATGACGTCCCCGGCGCGGCGCACCTCAATGGTATCCCCGATGTTCAATCCTTTGTCCCGAATGAACCCGAAGTTATGCAAGGTAGCCCGCCGCACTGTCACTCCTCCCACCCGTACGGGAGATAGATGCGCCACTGGAGTCACGACTCCGGTGCGCCCGACTTGGAAACTGACGGTCTCCAAGACAGTCGATGCGGTTTCAGCCGGGAACTTGTGCGCGACTGCCCAATGTGGTGTCCTCGCGTCCTGACCCAGACGCCCCTGCAGTTCCAAATCGTTCACTTTGTAAACAACCCCGTCGGTTTCGTAGGCGAGGTCGGCTCGTTCGGCATGAATCTCGCGGTAGTAATCCCAGCAGCCCCCGATTCCGGTCACCACTCGCGCCCGATCACAAACCCTGAAGCCCCAATCCTGCAAGCGTGCGAGGAGATCACTCTGCAACTCCAAGTTCGGACCTGTTTCCATAGCACCTAGGGCATAGCAATAGATGTCCAGCTCTCGTTCGGCGGTGATGCGTGGATCCTTTTGCCGCAAGCTCCCGGCTGCTGCATTGCGCGGATTGACGAACCGTCGATAACCCGAAGATGGGCCCTCCGATGCCAGCACCTTCTCTGCCTGCTCGTTGAGCCGGTGAAACCCTTTCCGCGAAATGTAGACTTCGCCCCGCACCTCCAACAGGCGAGGAGGGTTCTCGTCGAGAATCCGTAAGGGAACGGAGCGGATCGTTCGGACGTTCTCGGTTACGTCGTCACCCACCGTCCCATCTCCTCGAGTTGCCGCCCGCACCAGGCGGCCTTCTTCGTAACGTAAATTGACGGCCAACCCATCAAATTTCGGCTCAGCCAGAAAATCCAGCGGCGGATCCTCTTCCAAGCTCGCCCGCTTCAGCAGGCGCTCGTGAAATTTTTCCAGCTCGGAGGGAAGGCTTTCCAGAGATTCCTCCGGCGGCATGATGTTGGCCAGCGACAGCATCGCCTGTTCATGCCGAGACGGCGGGAAACCGCCTTCTACGGGAGCCCCCACCCGTTGGGTCGGAGAATCTAGGGCGGTCAGGCCGTATTCCGCCTCCAGTCCCTGCAACTCTCGAAACAGGCGATCGTATTCTTCGTCTTCGATCTCAGGGGCATCCAGAACATAGTAGCGGTGCGCGTGGTGGCGCAATTGATGACGCAGGTCTTCGACTCGCTTTGCCGCTTCCGCTGGTGTCATACCCATCAATGTGCAAGCACCGGATTCAAGTCCGAGTGGCTCGCCACGAAAGCTTCCACTTTTCGTGTCATGGCCTCGGCGGCTTCGCTGGTCAAGGGAATCTCTTCTTCATCCTGAAGAATTCCTCCGAACTTATCGCAAACCTCCCGCGCGACCCTCAGCATGCCGTTGAACACGTGCAGGCCATTCACGGGCAACGGCAACTGTGTGAAGAACGTGATGTGGTGCAAGGCTTCAATCAGCCGCCCCTGTTGAGTAAAGCTCCCTGTCTGGCTGTGACTCGCCACAAAATAAATGGGAACGGAGTGACCCTGACGCTCCTGCGTCTTTCTGTACAACCCATCCTCGGCAATCTGCAGCCCGGCCTGACTCAGAAGACCATGCAACGCTTCCCCCGAACAGGGTTCGGAAAATGCGGCATGCAGGACCAGCAACAGGCTTTCGCCCGGCGTCCGCAATAAGATCTCCATTTGCTGCGGCTCGCTAAACGTTAATGACTCGCATGGCAGATCAACGTTTTCGATCCGGTAAGTCTGCAGACCGGTCTCGCGGCTCATCTGTTCCAATTCCACGTAATCCGGCTCGTCTCCGGTGCGGGTCGCGTACAGGGACTTCACCGGTGCCACGCTTTCCCTTCCGCCCGAGACCGGCCGGGAGGGTCGCCGCCCCTGCTGACCGTGAATCCAGATCACCAAGAGAATGCAAAGGCCGGCCAGGACGAGCACGCCGTAAGATTCAAGCATGGCCCACCTCTGCCTGCTCAACCATTTCCATCGCCTGAGCCACGTTCACGGTAACCAGCCGGGACACGCCGGGCTCGTTCATCGTCACCCCGACCAACTGGTCGACATGTTCCATGGTGATCTTGTTATGCGTGACGATGATGAACTGAACCTGTTCGCTCATCTCGTTCAGAATCTGGCAGAAGCGCATCAGGTTGTCATCCGACAAGGGGGCGTCCACCTCGTCCAGAATGCAGAACGGTGCCGGGTTCAACATGAACAGCGATAGCACCAGCGCCACGGCGACCATTGCCTGCTCCCCGCCGGACAGCATGTGCATGTTGCGGTAGCGTTTTCCGGGAGGGCGTGCACGAACTTCGATGCCGGTGCTGAGGAGGTTCTGCTCGGTCATCACCAGGTTGGCCTCGCCACCTTCACCAATGATGCGCGGGAACATCTGCTTCAGGTTTTCATTGACCTGGCTGAACGTCCGGCGAAAACGCTCGCGTGTCTCACGATCAATTTTCTCCATAGCATGATTCAGTTTTTCAAGTGCCGCCTGAATGTCGTTCATCCGTTCTTCTTCCTTGTTCTTCTGTTCCAGCAACTCATCGTATTCCCGTGCCGCCGCCATATTGACCGGCGGCATCCTCTCCAGACGGCGCATAACCCGAAACACCTTCTCTTCCCATTGATCCGCACCGGCATCTTCCGGCAGGGTCTGCAGAATCTGCTCGGGTTCGCATTCCTGCTCACGCAGTTGGCTGAGCAGCTGCTCGCAGGCGTTCTGAATTTCCTGCCGCTTCAAATCTTTATCGTGCAGGTCCTTCCCTAGTTCCGTGGACCTTTGGCTGGACTCCCAACGCTTGCGATCCAACTCGCTCAACTCCGAGTTCAACTGGTCGGATGCGGCCCGTTCTCGGCGCATGTGTTCTTCCGCTTCCTGCTCTTTTCCTCGCTTTTCCTTCAGCTGCTGTTCCAGGTCTTCGTCTTCCTGAACCGCGGCCAGACCCTGCGACAGTTGGTCCCGGCGTATGCGATGCCGCTGCAATGTGTTCTGTTCCCGGGATAATTGCTGCTGCCGGGTTTCGATCATCATCTGCGCCGTATTGACCTCTAATTGAAACCGGTTCAGTTCTTCGGACTGCCGCCGGACCTCCTCGTCACTTTTGCGCAGGACTTCCTGCGCGTCGACATGGGCCGCATCCGCGCGGACGCTGTCCTGATCCAAGTCCTTGATTTGCCGCTCGCACTGCTGCAGCCTGTTTTGGGATTGCCGGATATTCTGTTGCAACTTTTCCAGCCGCTGAGCCTGGTTTTCGAGCCCCTGCAGTTGAGCCTTGCTGGCGGCAAACTCTTCGAAGGCTTGATCGTATTCGGCCTGCAGGGCGGAACGACGCTCTTCCTGCTGTCTCAATTCCCGTTCTGCGGCCTGTTTGCGTTGCCCAATTTCCCCGGATTCGGACTCCAGCTGCTTCAGTTTTTCTCCCAGTGCATCGATTTCACGCCGTCGTTCCAGCGCCCCTTCCGCCTGACCTTCCGCGGCAGGTAGACGCACCCAGTCCGGGCCCAGCCAAACTCCGCTCTGAGTGATGATCGACTGGTGCGGCAGCAATGAATCACGCACGGCGTAGGCCTCCTCCAGAGTCTCTGCAGCCAACACACCGCCCAATTGGGACTCCAGCGAGAACGGGCTTTTGACCCGGCTCGCCAGCGACATGCGGTCAGGTTCGCGCGCCCCGGACGACCGGCGATCCAGCAACATCAGCGGGCTGGTTCCCGGCACCCGCGTTTCATCGACCGTCTCTGGCAGCCCTTCCACGCAAAACGCCTCCAAGTTTTCCGCCAACACGGTTTCTATTGCAAATTCCCAGCCGCTTTCCACTTCGATGTGGTTCATCAAGCGTTCTCCCTGCAGGTGCATTTCCCGCAAGGCCTTCGCATGCGCTTCCGAGTCACTCGTCAGGCCTGCTTGTTGCAGGGCTTCCAGCGAAGCTAGGCGCCCCTGCGCCTGGGTCTTCTGCTCTTGCGCTGCTGACAATGCTTCCTCGTGTTGCTTCAGGTCTAGACGAGCCTGCTGAATCTGATCCCAGTTCTGTTCCAGTTGTTCCTTGCTCTGCTGCCAAGAAGTCCTCGCTGCATCACATTTCTCCTTCAACGCGGTCCGCGGGTCTCCGCTTGCTTCCACCGCTCCCCCTGTCTCCCGCAGATGCTGCAATTCATTCTTGTATTGCTGCAATTGCGCCTGTTCCCGGGTGCGTTCTTCACGAATGGAACCGATCTGTTCGCGAATCGTGTCGATTTTTTCCTGACACTGGCGGAGAGCCTCAACCTGCTGTGTTCTCAAGGCTTCTGTCTTTTCTTGTTCGGCCTGAATTCTGGCCAAGTCCTGGCGATTTTGGTCATGCTGCTGCTTCAGGCGCTGCAAATCCTCTTGAACCTTCTCTCCGCTCTCCTCCAACTCCCCGATCTCCACATCCAGCCGCTCGATTTCCTGGATTGCCTGCTCTTTCCGCTCGCGTTGCAGGCGGATCCGCTGATCTATGGAGCCCGCATCCGCCAAGAGTTGCTGGTGGAGTGCCACCGCTTCATCCATTGACCGTCGGTTCAGATCACATTCGCTGCGTTTTTTCTCGAAATCCTCGTTCAGGGCCTTCAGTTTGTTCTCTTCCTGAATACGTTTCCCCTCGACACCTGTGTATTCCTTCTCCCGGGCTTCCAAGATCTTGCGTTGCTCCTGAAGTTGCAGGCTGAACCATTCGTTTTCACGTGCACGATGTTCTTTCTGCAGGGATTCAAGCTTGCTCGCCTGCCCTTTTTGCTGTTTCAGGTGACGCAAACGTTGCTCGTGCTCTTGCAGTATGTCCTGCAGTCGGCTGAGGTTCTCTTCGGTGCGCCGAATCCGGTTCTCGGTGTCTCGGCGACGTTCTCGGTACAGGGAAATCCCGGCGGCCTCCTCGATGTATTTGCGCATCTCATCGGGTTTCGCCTCGATCAGCCCCTGCACCATGCCTTGGGCGATGATGGCGTAATTGCCCCGGCCGAGTCCGGTGCCTTGGAACAGGTCGGAGACATCCTTGCGGCGGACATGAGTGCCGTTGATGTAGTAGCGGGACTGATGCTCCGTTTCACGGGAGACTTCACGGCGGATCCTGATTTCGCTGAAATTCGCGTATTCGCCTCCGATTCGCCCGAGGCTGTTATCGATAACGACTTCGATCGAAGCCTGATCCAGACGCTTCCTGGAATCCGAGCCGTCGAAGATGATGTCGTCGAGAGTCTCGCCCCGGATGTTGCGGGCACTTTCGCCGAGAACCCAGCGAATGGCATCAATGATATTGGACTTGCCGCAGCCGTTGGGACCGACCACGCCGGTCAACGGCAAATCAAAGATGACCCGGGTCGGCTCTACAAAAGACTTGAACCCGGACATCTGGATGCTGGTAAGACGCATCTCAGACTTAGCTCTGTATTAGAATGGCCGCGTGATTATTCGGGGCAGAAAACTGACCTGAGAGCGGTTACCCCATGACTGCCCAGCCATCCAAAGCACTTGAGACTTTTGATAATCCTGAACCCAGTCGGGATTATACCATTCGCCTGGAAATTCCGGAGTTCACTTGCCTGTGTCCGTTGACCGGACAGCCCGATTTTGCGGCACTAACTCTCGAATATGTCCCGGACGCCCTGTGCGTCGAACTCAAGTCCCTCAAACTGTATATCTGGTCCTTCCGGGATGAGGGAGCGTTCCACGAGGCCGTCAGCAATCAGATTCTCAATGATCTCGTGAAACTTCTAGCTCCCCGCTTCATGCGGCTGACCGCAGCATTCCGGGTACGGGGCGGCATTGCCACCACGGTTACGGTCGAACACCGGAAAGAAGGCTGGGTGTCGCCCGAATCTGTCGCCCTCCCCCCGGCGCGTTGAAAGACTTCCTGATCGGCTTTGGGTATCCCTGGCGCGGACTGGGCGTCCTGTTCCAGCCACGCCTACGCGCATTGGCATGGTGGCCGATCGTCATCAATGTCGTACTTTTCTCCGTCGCCTTCTATTTTCTGGTCATAGAAGTCAACAACTGGATTTCCGATCTCTTGCCCGGATGGCTGGCGTGGTTGGAATGGCTGCTATGGCCCCTGTTCATGCTGATCGCGCTGGCTGCCACGTTGTTCAGCTTTGCCCGTATTGCCAACCTGATCGCCGTGCCGTTCAATGCCCGGCTCTGCCGGGCACTCATGCGTATGAAACCGGATGAT
>MRSX01000004.1 GCA_002631715.1 Candidatus Porisulfidus sp. TsSOB | reverse complement strand
GCCAGACAGTATCAAATGCAATTCCCAGGTTGAGCCCGGGGATTTCACATCTGACTGATCTCGCCTCCTACGTGCGCTTTACGCCCAGTAATTCCGATTAACGCTCGCACCCTCCGTATTACCGCGGCTGCTGGCACGGAGTTAGCCGGTGCTTCTTGTTCAGGTTAAGTCAAGGCCCGGGGGTATTCGCCCCGGGTTTTTCGTCCCTGATGAAAGTGCTTTACAACCCGCAGGCCTTCTTCACACACGCGGCATTGCTGGATCAGGCTTTCGCCCATTGTCCAATATTCCCCACTGCTGCCTCCCGTAGGAGTCTGGGCCGTGTCTCAGTCCCAGTGTGGCTGATCGTCCTCTCAGACCAGCTACAGATCGTTGCCTTGGTAGGCCATTACCCCACCAACAAGCTAATCTGACATGGGCTCATCCAGTAGCGCGAGGTCCGAAGATCCCCCGCTTTCTCCCGTAGGACGTATGCGGTATTAGCCCGAGTTTCCCCGGGTTATTCCCCACTACTGGGCAGATTCCCATGCGTTACTCACCCGTCCGCCACTGTACTCGCTCCCGAAGGAACTTTCTCGTTCGACTTGCATGTGTTAGGCATGCCGCCAGCGTTCAATCTGAGCCAGGATCAAACTCTTCAATTAAGACGTACACGGATTTGGAGATCCGTGGTTGTCAGGTTTGCAGAGTTCGCCCTGCCCGTTGAAAATCACAAAATTTTCTAAGGCGTGGCGTTCTGCCAGGTTTTACGTTGAACACGCGACCCGACGAACGTCCACACAAGCTTTGTATCTGATAACCGAATTGTCAAAAATCTTGCCCCGAACCCTGCGGGGCGGCGGACAAGTTTAGCATAGGTGGTATCGGCTCTATGCTACAGACAATGCGACTGAACCTAAGATCATCGGCCTCTTCAATCAATCCTCGGCAGATTCCCCATACTTTTCGATGATTGAATCATTTGTATGGAGGAGGTGTGGAAGATTGCCGATTTCCGCTACTGTGTCGTAAGAAAGAAATGTACATTCTTCATACAACGGACCTCGCTCAAGCAACGAAAAAACTGGCCGTTTGATTTCCTGCAAAACTTTATCCCGTCGTTCGTCAGGTGCAACAATATGAAGCTTGATATCCATGTTAGGTTGAAGCGCCAAAAGATCTGCCATCCGAAGCAAACCGGAATACACCGCCGTAGTATGCTCAACTTCAAAGGCTCTAGCTATTGAACGCCTTTTCAACCAAATTACGTCTATCTGTTCAATAGTTCGAAACGTTGTTTCATCGTAATTAAGTGGCAACTCATCCAAGAAAAACTGTTTTAGATCATCTCTGACATAAGAAAGGACTCGGACTTTATCATTCCTTGGCACCCAAACATGAAAATTCATCTGGGCCCCAATTTCCGCAATTTTCGCCTGTATCTGCAATGACTTCCGGTCATCTTGAGATCGAATGTCAACGTTTCTCTCAACATTAATAGAATCTTCGTCTTCGTTACTGTCTGGGACTTCGACCGACACTTTCCCTGCGGGCGTTTTTACCCTTTGAGCCTGCTTTAACTTGTAGAGGTCTTTATCTGTAAAAGAGAATAGCTGGTTTTCTTGTTTCTGTTTTTCTAGCCGGGATACTAGAAATGAACCATCAGCATCGTCAATCTCACGGAGAGAGTTACGGTATGCTCCAGTCCATCTATTAGAGTCCTTTGGGTGATCTTTCGTTTGGGAAAGAACATGCCATATTGAATCATCACGTATCGGCACCGAATATTCTGGTTCGAGAATGACAATAGGTTCTACCTTGAATCGAACTACAAATGGATCTGGGTCTTCATATATTGGTTGTTTGTCCCTATATACGGTAGATGTGACCCGGAGCACCCCGCACCAACGTGATACTCTCACAAGGTAACACAAAAATATATCTCCCACCTTAACCCTTTCAGCCGCATGGTATTGCCGCTCTCGGAATCCGCTGACACTAGTACCGCGGTCACGAAAAACTTTCCAAGTTTCAGGAGTCCATAGATTAAGGAAATACGACATCGGACAAACTGAGTTATACAACAGCGCCGCAAGGGACTGCCCTTGAGGTTATCCAATTATATAGTCCCCTAAAATTAATCATCCGCATTCCCGTTTCCCTTGTGTTGCCTACGAAGGGCTTGCACTCGTGCATCGTCTGGAACTCTTTGCGTCAAAATGTCAAAGAATTCTTCCCATTGAGCTTTAGCGCGACCTAGAAGTTGCCCCCATTCCAAGCAATGCATGTCCGATTCTTCGAGCCTCTTATATAACGCCCGAGTACCAGGCGGACGATTTAGATTATCTGCGACGAGAAGTCCACTAACGCGATTGAACCCAAGAGCAGTATTGGCTTCCACTCTTTCACACAAGATATCCACATATTCTTGAAATCGCTCTAGGTGATCTCGGTCTATGGTTAAACCAGGACGCATAAATTCAATTATTAGCAGTTGGTCTCCACTTGATAAAACCAAATCTACCCGCTTCCGCCAATCCTTCATATCATCTAGCCCAACTTCTTTGGCCACACTTTCAACGAGGCTCTTGACGCTAGTCTCTTTGGTAAAAGTCTCCCATTTTGGAGAAAGCAACCAAGGGTTGTCGGAAATGTAATCACGAACAGCATTTTCAAGTTCGTGCTTTTTAATTCGCTCACTCAAGCCTTCGACAAGATTCAGTTTGGCTTGAACTGCCTCGGCGACATGTAGCGCATTTAAGACTTGCGCTTCGGCTAGCACTTCCAGCAAATCCCCTTCATTCATTTGTTCGACATTTGATACATTTGATATGAGTTCGTGCAAACGACCAGCTTCCCATGCTGTCAAAATTGCTTCTCCTAGGGAGAAAAATTGTTCGTTTTGGAGTGTTTCGATTGAAGCAATTTTTTGTACTGCACGTTCGACAGTTTTGCGTTCACTTGGTGCAAGATTGTTAAGCCTGTCCTTAAATGGAACCATTTTTTCTTTTAGCAATCGAATTTTTCCTTCGGTGCGCCGCTCTTTCCATATGCCCAAAAGACTCTTGACTCGTGTTTCACCCCAATTTGAGATCGTTCTCGCTTCGGGGTGTTCCCAATTGATCCTTTGCCGTTCAGTAGTGATAATGTCGGCATGGAGTTGATCGAGATAATCCGCCTTAACCATGCCCGTCATATACTGCTGACCGTGTTGACCTGACAGTCCACCCGAGAGATTGAAAAAGAATGGTGTCTGTGCGATCTTCACACCACAAAACACTGACACACCGCGAAACTCATCTATCTCGATAGGAGTTTTCGTGAAACGGATACGCCAGCATATTTCTCTACCATCATCAAGGCGTTCAATACCCCAACCCTCTCTTATCTCAAGCCCATCAGGTTTCTCATCATCCCTATAATCATTGGGAAAATCAAACTCGAACTGCGTAGGATCTCTATCAGAAAATAGTGGGGTGTCGTTAATACTAATCAGAAAGTCGTCAGATTGTTGATTGATTAAAAATCTTCGACCCATAAACCTCGCAAACGCCTCTGGACTACGCACCTGTGACATCTTCAGCGACTTCAGCGTGATAACTGTTCCGTGACCGAGTTTACGTTCTTCATCAGGGCCATCTTTTTTTGTGATAGGGATTGGGAACTTAGAAGTCTCGACATACTTGTTGCCTCTTAATTCGTTAAGGTCGAGTTCGAACTCTGTACATTCGCCTGTTTCTTGGCTAATTGTTTTTACGTGGACGATGTCGGCGATACCAAAACCAGCAAATTTCCCTATACCCTTTCGACCCAATAAAGGTCGACCTCCGGGAGAATGATCAGTTTCTTCATCTGCTCGACGATTGCGCCCGACATCGAGGTAGCAATTCTGGCATTGCTCAAGTGTCATACCGATTCCGTCATCAGCAATAGTGATGACAGCGTGATTGCCAAGCGAATCAGGTAGTACAACATCTACCTTTTTTGCATCTGCGTCCCATGCATTAGCGATAAGCTCTGCAATAGCTGCCACAGGGCTTTGGTACATTTGGATACCAAGAGAATCTATGATTCGCCCATGAAAGCGAAGAAAAAGCTCGTCGGGCGCTTGCTTAGTCATATCTTTTTCCTAAGTTGGAGAATCGTCAGTTGGTTGCGGCACAACTATTGTTCTTTATAAAGGCTCAATTCGTATGATAGCATCTGAAACCCTACATTAATCTCGATGTCCGAGTGACTGACAAAGTTTCTACCGAAATTCGTTCGTCAATAATGGCGGCCGTGAAAGGGAAAGACACTTCCCCAGAAAAAATGGTTCGTTCGCGAATATACGCTGAAGGATTTCGTTATCGACTTTATGTGAAAGAACTACCAGGATCACCTGATTTAGTGCTTCCTCGTTATCGCGTAATAGTATTTGTCCATGGCTGCTTCTGGCATGGACACGACTGTCCTCGTGGCAAGCGACCTAGGAGCAATCAGGAATTCTGGAACAACAAAATCAATCGAAATATAGAACGCGATCGTGAATCTATCGCTGCACTCAAAAATGCCGGGTGGTCAGTTCATGTACTCTGGACATGCAAGATGGATAATGGGCTGAAAACGCTTTTGAAAGAGCTTAAGGAGAAGCGAAAAAATCTGGTTTAGCATGGTGAATCGAATTAATCAAATAATTTGCATAGAAAGTAGCAAGCTTGGGCGGGACAGCATTACCAATCATACGAGCAACTGATCCAATTTGTTCTGTAGGGTAGAACACGTAGTCGTCAGGGAATGATTGCAAGATGGCTGCTTCACGTAAAGATATGCCGCGTACCTGTTCAAGATCATAGTGCCCAAATCGACCATTTGAGATGCTATGGCATTTGGTAGTGATAGTTGGTGCTGGGCGGTCAGGGTGCATACGCGTATAAACATCCGAAAAACAGCGAATCTGGAGACGTTCGTTAACTCTTTTGTGGCAGTCTAATGAAAGATCGCCGTATTCAGTATGTTCTAAGTAGGAATTAGATTCTCCAGGCTTAGCGGACTTTAAGCGAAGAAGATTTAACTCACTGAGGCTGCGAGTTCGATGGTTTGCTGTCTTAGGATGCATTTCTCCAGCCCCAAGTGGAGGCAAATGTCCAATTGCTTCCCTGACAGAAACTAAAGACGCCTCGGGATCACTTTCTGGAACCAACAACTCATCATTCAGTGTATCCGCTAGACGATGATCATTCACTAGATTTTTTTGAACAGCGATTAAGATTGAACGTTTACGGTACTGAGGTATCCCAAATCGGGAAGTACAAACAACCTTGGTACCTGTCACATACCTCAGGCGATCAAGATCCTTACGAAACCGTTCCCAAATTCCACCATAGCGAGGATCATTGATGCCAGCAACATTTTCCGACAAAACAAGCTCTGGTTGAAACCTGCGCACAAACTTGACCGCTTCTCTAAGAAGCATCGAGTCTCGTTCTCGAGCCGCAATTCTTTCGGGTGTCAATTTCTTTCGCGATAATCGCGTGAACGGTTGACAAGGCGCGCAAATCGTGAAAAGCAGTGGTAGCTTAGGATGTTTTTTTTGATAACGCGCGATTAACAACTCTAAGGCTTCGATGAGGGTTTTTTGTTGGCCCTCCGGATAGGATTTCGACTTAGGCAGGATATCTAAATTAAGGTAACTGGGACAAACACGATCACCAACGATATTTTTGTTGTTGTTAATAAAAGTTTTCTCGCATTGAGGATCCTTATCGACACCAGCTATTAGATAGCCTCCCGCATCGATCAAACCTCTTGCTGTTCCGCCAGCTCCACAGAAGAAATCCACCGCCAGAAATTTTGGCTGTAGCAAAATTTCGTATTCCTCCTTGATATTACTATCTGTATGAAGATCATTCATGCGCCTTCGCCCTCTATCTGTCTTTGAATCCGACGGATTTCTCTATCGGAGAACTCGCGCCAACCACGGTGGTCCTTTCGCACATCGTCAATCCGATTCTCATGGAACCAGCGAAGTAAAGTTGATCGGGAAACCCCGAGTTTCTTCGCGGCTTCAGCCGTCCGAAAAACTTTCCGATTGGTAGTCCCGAGTGGCATAGTCGTTAGTTATGCTCTCATTAAACATAGGAATAAGTATACCTAAGTATACCTAAGTATACCTAAGTATATTTATTATGGCTATACATAGTGGATAGAGTATTTCGTTTTTCGGTCAGGATTTCTGAAATTGAAGCCCCCGAAAATCCCATCAATCAGTTCCAACAGAAAAAGAAAAATTAGGATTGTGCTACTTTAAGTTTCGATAGCCCGCAAACTTACAGATCATTCCAAGAGAGTACCCACTATAATTTGCCTCACATGAAAGGTTTGTAAAAAATAAAATTTCTATGATCCACTTCAAGAGTATGCGCTATACGGCGCATCTCGAATCAAGGTTAAAAGTCGAGATAAAAAATGTCATGCAAAGAAACATGTTTAAAGTTGCTTGCTGCCGAATCCGAGGCCGCCGTTAGCGAGATCATTGCTTCTGACAAGAGTTTTTCAAATCTAGATAATTGGGAACCACTGGATGGCCGCGAAACAAACTTCAATGTGACATCGAATCAAGCTTCTGACGGCGGGAAAGCATTGACTGAGCTTATGACAAATATGGTCGATGCAGTACTGGTGAAACACGCTTTTCTTAAAGGCATCAATCCGAAAGGAGAAAATGCACCACAAACAATGTATGAGGCAGTAGATCAGCTAATTAAAAATCTACACGGTGGGAGACTCGTCAACCTGGACTACAACGACTCTTGGCTCAGGGACTTTGCTCAGAAAAATTTGGTAGTGGGAATCACTGGCGCGAAAACTAAAAAGCAAGGATTACCCTGCTATACATTTGTGGACAACGGCGAAGGGCAAAAGCCCGAAGACTTTAAGTCAACATTCCTGTCTCTCAGTGCTGGAAATAAGAAAAGCATTCCATTTGTACAAGGAAAATACAACATGGGGTCGTCCGGAGTACTGCGCTATTGTGGCAGACACTGGTACAAATTAATAATTTCTCGTAGGTTTGATGGCGAGAGTAATTGGGGTTGGACCTTGATGCGTCGGCGTCCATCAGACCCGGATGAGTTGCCGATCGCTGAATACTTCGTCCTTCCTAGTAGCATGATTCCATCCTTTGAAGATAGCATTCTTTATCCCTTTGGGCTTACAAACGGAAAGCGATATGATGGCGTGCATCTTTCGGCTGGAACGGTAGTAAAACTATACGATTATCAAGTAGGCTCTCGGTTCATATCTTTCAGAGGTGCTAGAGAAGCATTCAACGAAAATCTTGTCGAAACCATTTTGCCGTTTCGCCTGCTTGATTTTCGACAAACACCAACTACAGCGAGGGGACGCAAAGCAGTTACTGAGCGAGGGGGTGAACGCGCTTTAGGTATTGATCCACGCCCATTTTATGGGATGGAATTTTTGCTGTTGCGGTCGCATCAAGAAGATGAACTAACGGAGGGTGAAGATGGAACTGCTTTTGGAGAAGATCGAATCAGCGTTGGAAACGTATCAGATCCAAACCTTGGTGAAATCGCCATCAGTGCCATCGTCCTAAAAGCCTTACCTGGCTGGCTTGATGAGCGCCAGCGCATAAATCGTATTTTTCACACAGTGAATGGACAGGTCCAATTCAAACAAACCAGAGGATTTTTGTCGCAGAATTGCAAACTTCCTGCCTTAAAAGATAGAGTGGTAATCATCGTAGATGCTAGCAAGCTTAATTTTTATGCACACAATGAAGTTTGGAAAGGCGACCGAGAACACATTAGCAACACTTTGCTAGGAGAACAATACAAAAAAGTTGTCACCAAGACAATTCAAGAATCCCAAACGTTAAAGAGCCTACAACACAAGATCGCCGAACAAGAACTTAAACGCGCGACAAGCGCAGAAAGTAATTCACTGTTTCAAAAACTTGTCGATGCTGATCCTAATCTAGCTGGTCTTCTATCAAATCGTGACCCTGAAATCCGCCTCCCTTCATCCGGCGGTAAAAATGGCCCAGATCATGGTGGAGGTGATTTCGATGGGAAATACAGCCCGACATTTGTACGCTTTGAGGAACGGTTTCATAGTAATAGCGTGCTAATACCTATTAACAAAAGCCGGCCTATTGGTGCCCGAACTGATGCAGAAAATGGGTACTTGAATCGACCCGACAACTGTGGAAAAGTTATTCTGCCTGAAGCAGTACATGCAAAATTTGGCATCAGACAGCACCTTCAGAATGGCCGGTTGACTCTATATCTTGATCCTCTCGATGAAGAACTTAATGTCGGCGATACCATCAGGATGAAACTAGGGCTTAATGACGGTGCCATGCCACACCCGGTGGAAACCCAAGAAATCTTGATTCGTATCGGTGATGAAACATTTAAACCTCCATCACCTAAACCACCTAAACCACGCCCCCCACATTCAGGAGAAGAGGGTGAAAACGAAGGTGATGGACCCAATGCCCCTACCCGTGGATTGCCAAAATGTGTTTTGTTAATGAATGATGGCCGTGAAATTGAGGGTTATCCTACTGAGAAATGGCCAGAAGGATTTAGTGAAAGCGATGGCGGAATCATTTCTGACCTCGGCGAAAACGGAGTTATTTATAAAATTAATTACGACAACGTGTACCACCTCAACTACCGCAAACAGCAACGTGGCCGGGTGGCTCAAAACGTTGTCACGGAAAAGTACATATTGGGAATGCGGATACTAATGCTAGGATTCGAGCATGCCTTTCGAGGAAGCAAAACTGAAAATGGCTCTGAACGGTCAATTGAAGAATTTGCTGACGAAATTAGGAAAATGGCGGCCCGAGGCGCTGCCTCTACTGTTCTAGCCCTCGCTGAAAATCTACCAAAGATCGTTGACAAGTCTGCGCTTGACCAAGAAGATGAATAAGTTTTTCTAGTCTTAATTATGATAAGCCAGATGTTTCGTGGCGTATAGTCTGTTAGCGCCGCTGATACACATACACCGAATCACCAATATCCATCGCCATCAAATCCACTCCCAACTTCACCTCTCCCTTGTAGTGTTCGCTCAGCGCCTCCAACACCTGCTCCTCGGTCACGCCGAACCTCAGCATGTGAACCAAGATACCCAGTTTCGGTCGAATCTGCGCCAGGATCTGCCCTGCCTGCTTCGGGCTTGAGTGATATTTCTGCACCTTCTTCAGGCGGGGATTCTTTTTCAGAAGACTCTCACTCACCATCATTACCTCGTGAATCACCACGTCGGCGCCCTTCGACCACGTGACCAGGTTAGATTCGTACGTCGTGTCTCCGGAAATCACTACGCTGCGCTTGCCGTAATCCACCCGGTAACCGAATGCCGGCTTGACCGCCCCGTGATCCACCGTGATCGCGGTCACTTTCAGGTCTCCGTCCAAATAAGCCACGCCAGGCTCGACCTCCTCCACCCATAAGTCCCCTAGATCCCTCGCTAGCCCGCTCTGGCGGTGCCGTACGTGCTGGTCGAACTTGTAAGCCTGCCGCAAATGATCCACGAATTCCTTGACCCCCTTCGGGCCGTGCACCGTCAACGGCTCCACGCGCTGCCAGAGGCGAGCCGTCAACCAGACGTCGTCCAACCCGACGATGTGATCGTAGTGCAGGTGCGTCAGGAAAACTCGGTCAATCTGGTCGCTGGAAACCCCGATCTGGTGCAGCCGCATCGCGGCCCCGCGCCCAGCATCGAACAGCAATTTGTGATCGCCCGCCTCGACCAGGATCGCCTGGCTGAAGCGCTCGATATCCGGCCTCGGCGTGCCGGTGCCCAACAACGTTACAGTGAGCATCTGAGCCGCGGCCGGCGAGACCAGCAGCATCAGGACAAGAATGACTCCGGCCCGTCTCACGGCTCCAGCTTCAGGATCGCCATAAACGCCTCCTGAGGAATATCCACGTTGCCGACCCGCTTCATGCGCTTCTTCCCTGCTTTCTGCTTCTCCAGCAGTTTACGCTTGCGAGTCACATCCCCACCATAGCATTTTGCTGTCACGTTCTTGCGCAGGGCCTTGGTAGTGGTGCGCGCGATGATGCGCGAGCCGATCGCCGCCTGGATCGCGACGTCGAACATCTGCCTGGGAATCAGGTCCTTCATCCGCACCGTCAGGTCCCGCCCCAATGACATTGACCGGGACTGGTGCACGATGACCGACAGCGCGTCCACGCGTTCCCCATTGATCAATAGATCGAGTTTCACCAGCGGCGCCGCCTCGAAGTGCGACAACTGGTAGTCGAACGACGCATATCCACGGCTGACCGATTTCAGCTTGTCGTAGAAGTCCGTCACCGTCTCGGACAGCGGCAGCAAGTATTCCAGGTTGACCTGGTTGCGCGAGTACTGCAGGCGCTTCTGCCGCCCACGTCGCTCCTCGCACAGCGTAATCACCGCGCCAACATGCTCCTGCGGCACCAGTATGTGCGCTTCGATATAGGGCTCGCGGATTTCCTCGATCTCGTGCGGTTCCGGCAGCATGCTGGGATTGCCGGTCTCAAGCGTTTCTCCCGAATTCAGCATCACTTGACAGGCCACCGTCGGCGCCGTGGAAATCAGGTTCAACCGATACTCTCTTTCCAACCGCTCCTGCACGATCTCCATGTGCAACAACCCCAAGAACCCGCATCGAAACCCGAATCCCAGCGCCTTGGAGGTCTCCGGCTCATGGCTGAACGAGGCATCGTTCAACCTGAGTTTCGCCAGCGCATCCCGCAATTGCTCGTAATCATCGGCATCCACCGGAAACAGGCCTGCGAACACCTTCGGCTGCACTTCCCGAAAACCCGGCAGTGCCTCCTCCGCCCCTCCGCTCGCCAGCGTGATCGTATCCCCCACTGGAGCACCCTCGATGTCGCGAATACCTGCCATCACGAACCCGACCTGCCCACAGCCGAGCTCCTCGCTGCTCTCCGGATTCGGGGTATACCACCCCACGGAATCCACTCGCCGCGTCTGGCCGGTCGACATCACCCGGATCTTGTCCCCTTTCTTCAATTTCCCCGAAAACACCCGCACCAGCGACACCACGCCCACATGACTGTCGAACCAGGAATCGACGATCAACGCCTTCAGCGGCCCTTCGGGATCTCCATCCGGCGGCGGCACGTCTCGCACCACCCGCTCCAGCACTTCTTTCACGTTCAGCCCGGTCTTCGCGCTGATCTGCACCGCATCCGTCGCATCCAGCCCGATGATGTCCTCGATTTCTTCACAGGCACGCACCGGATCCGCCTGCGGCAAATCCATCTTGTTCAACACCGGCAGGATCACCAGGTCCTGCTCGATCGCGTTGTAGCAATTGGCCACGGTCTGCGCTTCGACTCCTTGCGACGCATCCACCACCAGCAATCCGCCCTCGCAGGCCGCAAGCGACCTTGAAACTTCATAAGAAAAATCCACATGCCCGGGCGTGTCGATCAGGTTCAAGCGATAGGTTTCACCGTCTTGCGCCTGATAGTGCAAGGTTACGCTGCGCGCCTTGATGGTAATGCCGCGCTCCCGCTCCAGATCCATGTTGTCCAGGACCTGGTCGCTCATCTCTCGGTCGCTCAGCGCGCCGCACAACTCAATAAAACGGTCCGCCAGCGTGGACTTGCCGTGATCAATGTGCGCGATGATGGAGAAGTTTCGGATCTTCTCCATTGGGAATATGTTGGACACAGCCGACAGGATCCGTTAGTTAGTAGTTCACCGGCGTAGACTCGCCGTGGTCGATAGAGTTGTAGTGTAAGTCAATCATACGTGGAGCACGATTCACACACTAACCTCACAGCCAATAGGGTTTGCTTTAATTAAATCAATGGCATGAGAAATGTCATGCACGAGAACTATGCCGGTATTTTCACGTGTCACTCCAATCTTATTGCCTTGTGCATCGTAAACAGATGCTTGTGATGTTCGATAAGCGCTAATCACTCCCGCGACCTTATATGGGGTATTTTTACTTACTGCCTGGCCGTTTGGCACAAATACCAGGGGACCACCACTAAATCCTGGATTGTTGTGGCCATCAATCCAGAATATCCTTTGCGGTCGAGAGGGCAGAGTACTGACTATGCCCGCTTTGACTAAAGGTAGAGGAAAATCTCGATTCATTTCTCCAAAGCCACCTGTCATTCCTAGAGGAAACCCAAGGAAAAAAGCTTGTTGCCCGAGGGTCATATTTCTAGTCGATGGTTCTAGCGGAAAAGTTGGGGCTAATTGGGTAGGCGGCACAAGAACTGCAATATCAATTTCGCCTTCTGTGGTGCCAACGATATTCATCGTCATTCGCTTCCATTCGCCACTATAAAAAATAGCAACCTCTACCTCGCCCTGCTGCCTTTCCACGACATGACGAGCGGTGACAAGGTATTGCTTTTCCTCATGCTCAATGGCAAAGGCCGTACCCGCATTGCAACCAATTTTTATATGAAACACTCGCTGGATCACATTAGCAGTAATCATCTTTTCTGCTCCTCACATTTGGGATCAGAAACTAATATGGGGGCGTTGCCCTAATTCCCAAATAGAACTTTTGCCCTTATTGCTAACGTGCGGGCCTATCTGCCCGGAAACCAACTCTCCTAACGGCTCTCGTCTCTCCTATTCAGGCGTCAGCGCCAACCATCGCGAACCCTGCTGACGCTGCACCAGGATCGGCTGCGGCTGCCCGGATTCAAGATCCTCCGCCGCTTCCTTGAAGTCCTCTAGCGACTCGATCTTTTCCCCGGCAAACATCTGGATCACGTCGCCCTTCTGGATGCCCGCGGAACGCGCCGGATCCCCGGTCACTTCCTTCACCTGGATGCCGCCTTCTCCAAGATTGCGCTTCTTGCGCACCTCTTCCGAAATCTCCTCCAGGCGCATGCCCAGAATCTCCTCTTCCTCCGACGGCCCCTCGCCCCCGGACGGCACCGCCATCGGCGCTCCGTCGTCCGGCAGCTGCCCCAAGGTTACCTTCACGGTCTTGCGCTCGCCGCCGCGTAGGATCTCGACCTCGACCGTCTCGCCGGGCTTCACCTGCCCGACCATCGGCGGCAGCGCGCTGGAACTTTCCACTTCTTTCCCGTCGAATTCCAGGACGATGTCGCCGGCCTCCAGTCCGGCCTCGTCCGCCGGGCCGTCCTCGGTGAGTTCGGCGATGATCGCGCCCTTCGGGCGATCCAGTCCAAACGACTCCGCCAAATCCCGGGTCACCTCCTGGATGTACACGCCAAGCCAGCCGCGCACGACGCGACCGTCTTTCTTGATCTGCGCGATCACTTCCGACACCATGTCGATCGGAATGGCGAAAGACAGGCCCATGAACCCGCCGGTGCGGGTGTAGATCTGCGCGTTGATGCCGACCACGCGCCCGTCCATGTCGAACAGCGGCCCGCCGGAGTTGCCGGGGTTGATGGCCACGTCGGTCTGGATGAACGGGATGTAGTTCTCGCTCGGCAGGCTGCGCCCCTTGGCGCTGACGATGCCGGCGGTCACCGAATGCTCGAAACCGAACGGCGAACCGATGGCCAGCACCCACTGCCCGACTTTCAGTTCCTCCGAATTGCCGAGCGTCGCGGTCGGCAGGTCATCCGCATCAATCTTCAGCAGCGCCAGGTCGCTGCGCGGGTCGGACCCCACCTTCTCCGCCACGAATTCCCGCTTGTCGCTGAGCTTCACGATGATTTCGTCCGCCCCGTCGACTACGTGGTGGTTGGTCACGATGTAGCCGTCCGAGGAGTAGATCATCCCGGACCCGGTGCCGTGGCGCCGCTGCTGCGGGGGGCGCTGCTGCTGGCCCTCCGGCATCTGCTCGAAAAACCGGCGGAAGAAATCCGGCATGTCCTCCGGAGTCTGCTGCGGGGCGTTCTTGCCGGAAGCGGATCCCCCGACATTGCGGCTCGTGGTGATGTTGACCACGACCGGCGCGTTCTTCTCGATCAGGTCGGTGAAGTCCGGCAGCTCGCGCGCCTGAAGCGGCGCGGCCACCATCACGAGGCCGAGCGCCACGGTGAGTGCCTTGGGAATCCAGGTTGGTTGCATCAAAGTCTCCTTACTTTTTTTAAATCCAGAACATTAGTGCTCGAATTGGAGCGAATCGCCGATCATGCGGACGGTTTCGGCCGGGACGCCGCCGATCACGGCGACGTGGTGGCCGTCCCGTATCGTCACGTATCCGTTGAGCGCCTTGCGCGAGAAGTGCCAGCTTTTCTCAGGCGTGCCTTCGGGCGGGTGGGTGATGAACACCGAAATCCGGGACAGCGCATCCGCCAGCACGAGGTGGTAGATCGGCTCCGGGTTGAGCGGCAGTTTCCGAATGGCCGAGAACTGTTGCTCGAATCCGGGCGGCAGGTTCTTGATCTCCCACGTGTGCGGAACCGGCTCGGAACCGGACGGCAGGGCGATCGTTTTGAAGCCTTGCGTGTCGGTCGCCAGCCAGAAGCTGTTCGGGTCGAATTCCTGTATGGATTCCCTCACGTTCAGGGACGTGAAGGTGAAATATTCGACCTTCTCGCCACCCGGCATCATCATCCGCACCCGCAGCGGCAGCCCGGAGGCCATGTCCACGCAGAGTTCGCAACCGTAACGGTAGCCGTCTTTCGATTCGGCCGTGACCAATTGGCAGTCCCGCCCGGCGACCTTCTCCTGCCCGTGGAGTTCCAGCCGGTAGTGCTGCTTCAGTTGGTCGAGGTCGTGATGGATCTTCGGGATCGGACTTCGCGAACGCCGGTAGCCGTGGATGACCACCCGCCGGTCGGGATACACCACGGCGGATTCGTCTCCCCGCCGCAGGATCTCGCATTCTTCCCCGCCGGATACCGAAACCAGCCGCTGGTGCATGTTTCGCCCGTCGAAACCCTGCTCGATCTTCATCGTGCGGCGTATCTCGCCGTCGCCGATCAGGGACATCGTGCCGGAAAAATTGGCTCGTTCGGTCGCTTGATCAACGCGAACGAGCCAACTCGCCGGATCCGTCTCGCCGTTCACTTGGGGGGTCAGCGTCGCCAAGATCGTCACCAGCAAGAGCCTCCTTAAGCCTTTCGGGCAAAGCCCCCCCAGCAGAGAGACAGCGCCCGAAGGCAAAAGTTCAGCGCGGCGGCCGCCCGGCCGCCTGGCAACGTATGGCATCGCTTTATTCTTCATATTCCGCCAGCTGGACGTAAGGCATCAGCACCCGCGATTCGACTTCCGCGTGAGCCGCCAGGTAACCCAGGATCCGCTGACGCTCCTTCACGTCGATTTCAGTTTCAGGAGCCTCCGCGATCTGGTCGATCGGAGCATCGATCACCACCGGGACGACCTCCGGTTCCTGCGTGTAGAACCACAGCCCCACCGCGGCCAGCGTGGCCAGCATGCCGGTGGACACCGCCAACGGGGCCGGATGGCGGATCCAGTGCCACAGCTCCTGCAGGGTATGGTGCTTGGGGGGGGAGGAAACTTCCTGGACGATTTTCTGATGAACCCTCGCTGCGAGCCCCAGTTCAAGGTGATCCGGAAGGTCATCGCGCATCGCGTCGCCAATCAACTGGTAGCGGCCCAGGCGACGGCGCGCCTCCGGCTGCCGGCTCAGATCCCGGCCGCCGCGCGCCCGCTCCGCGGGTGTGAGCTCGTCATCCAGGTAAGCGGAAATCCACTCGTGGTTCGGATCGCTCATCCGCGCCCCCCTGACGAGTCGTCTAATATCGGTCGCAGTCGCTCATCGATCGCCTCGCGTGCCCGAAAAATGCGCGAGCGGACCGTGCCGATAGGACAATTCATAATATAGGCAATCTGCTCGTAACTCATGCCCTCCAATTCACGAAGGGTGATCGCCACCCTTAAGTCTTCTGACAACTCGGAAATCACTTCGTTCACTATGGCGGACACCTCCTCCGCCTCCACTTCGCCCTCCGGCGTGTCCAGGTCGGCCTGCATGTCGTCCATGCTCGGGTCCTCCTCGTCACCCGGCGGCAGCGTATGCTCCGGCCGCCGGCGCGCGGCGGCCAGGTAGTTCATCGCCGTATTGACCGTGATCCGGAACAGCCAGGTGTAGAACTGGCTGTCGCCCCGGAAGGTCTTGATGTTGCGCCAGGCCTTGATGAAGGCTTCCTGGACCACGTCCTGCCGGGCAGTCCGGTCGGACACGTAGCGGCCGGCCAGTTTCAGGATGCGGTGCTGGTATTTCTCGACCAGCGCATCGAATGCGCCAATCTCCCCCGCCTTGGCGCGGCGAACCAGATTCCGGTCGCTTTTGTCGCTCATCTTGGCGCTTCAAACCATCCGCCAAGGAAGATTCTCGCGGAACTGTGTCAAGCACGCAGGGGAGGGCAATTCATAAGGCGAACATTATAATCATGCTTTGGTATGGCAAATTAGCGCAATTGTGGTTGCAGACAGCGCAGCGGTCACGCACGATACGGATGTCCTGATTCTCGGCAGCGGCGCAGCCGGCCTGTGCGCTGCGCTGGAGACGGACCCGCGCCTCAAGGTCACGCTGCTGTGCAAGGCGGCCCCGACCGAAAGCTCGACGACCTACGCCCAGGGCGGCGTGTCGGCGGTCCTGGACGACAAGGACTCGGTCGCCCTGCATGTCTCCGACACGATCTCGGCCGGGGGTGGGCTGTGCCGCCCGGAAGTGGTCCAGCACGTAGCGGAACGCGGCGGCGCCATGATCCAGTGGCTGCAGGACCAGGGCGTAAACTTCACCCCCTACACGCCTTCCGGCGAACTGCACCTGACCCAGGAAGGCGGGCACAGCCGCCGGCGGATCGCGCACGTCGCCGATCACACCGGCCGCACCATCCAGGAAGCGCTCATGGAGCAGGTTCGCGAGCGTCCCAACGTAGAGTTGCACAGCCATTGCATCGCGGTCGACCTGATCGTCGACCGAAGTGCCGGGAAGCCCCGCTGCATCGGGCTCTACGCCCAGGACACCCGGACCAATGCCGTCAACGCCTACCGCGCGCGCTGCGTGATCCTGGCCACCGGCGGTGCGAGCAAGGCCTACCTGTACACCTCCAACCCCGACACCTCGTCCGGGGACGGACTGGCCATGGCGTGGCGGGCCGGCTGCCGCGTGGCCAACATGGAATTCATCCAGTTCCACCCGACCTGCCTGTACGATCCGCGTGCCAGATCCTTCCTGATGACCGAGTCGCTGCGCGGCGAAGGAGCAAAACTGCGCCTGCCGGGCAGCAACGCGGAATTCATGCACCGCTTCGACGAACGCGGCGAACTGGCTCCCCGGGACATCGTCGCGCGGGCCATCGACCACGAAATGAAGCGTCTCGGACTGGACTACGTGCACCTCGACATCAGCCACAAGGAGGCCGCCGAGCTGCGCGAGGCGTTCCCGAACATCTACGAGCGCTGTCTAGAGTACGACATCGACCTGACCCGCCAGCCGATCCCGGTCGTGCCGGCCGCGCACTACACCTGCGGCGGCATCGCCACCGACCTCTCCGGCTGCACCGACCTCCCCGGGCTGTACGCCGTCGGGGAAGTGGCCCACACCGGGCTGCACGGCGCGAACCGGATGGCCAGCAATTCCCTGCTGGAATGCCTGGTGTTCGCCCACGCTGCCAGCGAACACATCAACGAGACGCTGTCCCGAGACGCGTCGGTGCCGGAAGTGGTGCCCTGGGACGAGAGCCGGGTGTCGGATTCAGACGAGGAAGTGGTGGTCTCGCACAACTGGGACGAACTGCGCCGCTTCATGTGGGACTACGTCGGCATCGTGCGCACCACCAAGCGGCTGGAGCGGGCCCAGCACCGCTGCACCCTGCTGCGCGAGGAAATCAACGAATACTACCGGGATTTCCGCATTTCTCGGGACCTGATCGAACTGCGCAACCTCGTCCAGGTGGCGGACCTGGTCATCCGCTGCGCAATGATGCGCCGCGAAAGCCGCGGCCTGCACTACACCCTGGATTACCCGGAACTGGATCCGGCCATGGACGGTTGCGACACCGTGTTGCACCCGCAGGCCGGTCGCGACCTCCCGCTTCAGGAAGCAGCCGTTCGCTGAAACAGCTGCTGACGGTAATGCGCCAGTTCCCGGATCGACTCGTGAATGTCCTCAAGCGCACGGTGCGCAGCGGCCTTCTGAATCTCCTCGACCTCCGGATACCAGCGCCGCGCCAACTCCTTCAGCGTGCTGACGTCCAGGTTCCGGTAATGAAAGAATTTCTCCAGGTCCGGCATCCAGCGCGCCAGAAAACGCCGGTCCTGACAGATGCTGTTTCCGCACATAGGCGAAGCCCTGTATGGGACATGCTCCGCCAGGAACTGGATTGTTTCTTTTTCGGCCTGCGCCTCGCTGCAGTCGGAACGGCGCACTTCGTCGGTCAAGCCGGAAGCGCCGTGGTGGGAGGTGTTCCATTCGTCCATCCCGGCCAAGCACGACTCGGACTGGTGGATCGCCCGCACCGGGCCGGTCGCCAGCACGTTGAGGTCTGAGTCCGTGACCACGGTGGCGATCTCGATGATCCGGTCGGTGTCCGGGTTGAGCCCGGTCATTTCCAGGTCGATCCAGATCAGGTTCTTTTTCTTGGACATGAAGGCGTGGCAAATCTGCGTTTTGCTCGTCGCGCTCACCTTCCCCGGGATAGGAGGCGTGCAAGCGTTCGATTCGGGCAGTGTACATCAAGAACATTGCACCGCCTGTCACGCACGCATCACCGGCGGAGACGGCCACCTGCTGTACCGCGGAACGGAGGGCCTCGTCGAGAATTCCGAGCAGTTGCTCGCACGCGTCGACCATTGCCGCGAAGGAGCCGGGCTCGACTGGACGGCGGAACAGATCGCGGCCATGCGCGATTTCCTGAACGAGCGGTTTTACGGGTTTGAGGAGTGAGTGGCGACTGGAGGTCAGGCCGACCTCCAGCCGGTGTCACTATTTGCCTTGCGGAGGGATAGCCCGAGAGCCTCCGACTTGAGAAGGCGCGAAGATTCCGGACGCGCGGAACCCTTCCAACAGTCCTTCCACATGGGACAGGCGACTTTCCACGACCGACATGCGGCCTTGCAAGTCCAAGATTAGCTTTCCGAGCACCCCACCAAGCACAACCCCCTGGCCGAGGATAGCCGCAAACAGGATCATAAACTGGAAATCGCTCATTTCTTCCGTTGCAGACCAACCACCTTAATACTGGTCTGAAGCTATCATTAATCCCTCGCCAGATTCCATTCTCGAAGGGCATTTGGGAACTGAGCATGAAAAGTGTAGCACGAGCAGGTGGCCGCCCGTGAAACCCACACGCTTGCAGGCCCAAGCCCTGAAAATCCGGAATTCATCGCCTAAAATGCAAGCATGATCGGAAGAGAGAACGGGAATGACTGAACTGGAAATCCACGGCATCCTGGTCTGGGCAGTTCTCGCGATCTCAATCCCGACTTTCCTGTATTTGCTTTACAAGACCGCCCCGTTCGGCCGGCACTACCCGGCCGCAGGCTGGGGGCCGTCCATCTCCAACCGGACCGCCTGGATCGTCATGGAACTGCCGACCGTGGTCGTCTTCCTGTACGTATATCTCTGCGGAGAATCCGCCTGGGAGGTCGTGCCGCTGGTGTTCCTCGTCATGTGGCAGGCCCACTACGTGCACCGAACGCTGATCTTTCCGTTTCGGTTGCGCACACGAGGCAAGAGAATGCCGATCGCGGTCGCCGCATCGGGTGTCTTCTTCAATGTGATCAATGCCTACATCAACGCCCGGGTCGTCTCGGAATTCGCCACGTACGACATTTCATGGCTGAGCGACCCCCGCTTCTTGGTCGGTCTCGCGGTCTTCCTGTTCGGCATGGCCCTCAACCTCCATTCCGACACGGTCCTGCTGCGCCTGCGCAAGCCCGGCGAGACCGGCTACGCTATTCCCCGGGGCGGAGGATTCCGTTTCGTCTCCTGCCCGAACCATCTCGGGGAAATACTGGAATGGGCTGGCTGGGCGCTGGCGACTTGGTCGATGGCGGGTTTCGCTTTCTTCGTGTTCACCGCCGCCAACCTGGTGCCGAGGGCCTACAGCCACCACCGGTGGTACCAGGAGAAATTCGAAGACTATCCGGCCGACCGAAAGGCGGTGATTCCGGGAGCCTTCTAAACAATTTATTTGGGTCGACCTTGACCTCTTGAAAAGCTCGTTATATGTAGCTACAATAAGGCTACTATAGGAGGTTCAAATGAGTGCCAATGCAGTTGTACGCGCACGGATTGACAGCGAGACTAAGATACAGGCCACGGAAGCGCTCGAAGCTATGGGATTATCGGTGTCCGATGCCATTCGCCTGCTGATGATCCGGGTTGCAAACGAGAAGCAGCTACCGTTTGCCGTCCGGGTGCCGAACACCACTACCCTCAAAGCAATGAAGGAGCTGGACGAGGGGAAGGGCAAGCGCTTCAACAATGCCGAAGACTTTTTCAAAGACTTAGGCATCTAATGTGCTGAGCCTAGTCCGACCTTTTTAGTTAAATTCCCTACCTGTCCCTTCGATAGAGTAACTCGTGCTGCGTCCGCCGCCGGGATTCTTCTCAAGGGCGCCCCGCTCAATCAAATCGAGAATGTCCCGGTATGCGGTGTCCTGCGAGCACTTGGCGAGCTTCGCCCATTTGGAAGATGTGAGCTTTCCCTCAAGGCCATCGAGCACCCGGTTCAGCACCTTGATCTGCCTCTCGTTGAGGGGTTCCTGGGAGAAGCGTTCCCAGAATCGCGCTTTCTGCAGGACTGCACCGACAGTCTCCTGCGAATCCTCGACTGCCCGGATCAGGCAGTCGAGGAACCATTCGAGCCATGGCGTCACATCCAGGCTTGATTTCTGCGTATGTTCGAGCATGGCGTAGTACTGTTTGCGTTCCGCGCGGATCCGTGCGGACATGCTGTAGAAGCGCCAGGGGCTGCCGTCCGATTGCGAAAGGACCATGTCGGCGACCGCCCGTGCAACGCGCCCGTTTCCGTCCTCGAAGGGGTGGATCGTCACGAGCCACAGGTGGGCGAGCCCGGCCTTGATGAGAAGGTCCACGTCCGTCGCCTGCCCGAACCAAGCAAGAAACTTCGCCATTTCGTCGGATAGCCGGTCGGCCGGCGGCGCCTGGTAGTGGACTTTCTCCCGGCCCACCGGGCCGGAAACGACCTGCATGGGGCCTTTGCGGTCGTCGCGCCAAGCACCCGCCATGATTTTCCGCAGGCCGCTGCGCCCGGCCGGGAACAAAGCCGCATGCCATCCGCACAGGCGGTCTTCGGTCAAGGGCTTGTCGTAGTCGCCGACTGCGTCCAACGCCATCTCGACGATGCCTTCGATGTCCCGGTCTGCCGGAAGCAAGCCTCCGACATCCATGCCCAGGCGCCTTGCGATGGACGAGCGGACCTGGTCGCGATCCAGGATCTCTCCCTCGATTTCGCTGGATTTCACCACTTCCTGAGTCAGGATCTGGAGGCGGGCTTCTTCCCGAAACTCGAATCCCAGCGCCTCCATTCTCCCCAGCAGACGCCCTTTCTCGCGGTGAGCCAGGGCGAGGCTTTTGCTCAGACGGGCTCCGTCCCAAGAAAAGTCAGGCCATTGGGCCTGTTCCCAAAGATACATGGTAATATCCGCAAATTATGCGGATTTTATACCCTTTATTCTCCGCATCGGCAGGATCTGCGCTGCCTTAATCCGCTTTCGCCTGCCCCATTGGGCGCAGCGTCAGCAGCAGTGCCGGAAGCAGTGCCAGCGAGGCCACCAGCGCGGTCAGCATGGCCAAACCGGTGAACAATCCGAAGTAGAACGTCGGCACGAAGTTCGACAGCATCAGGATCGAGAACCCGACCACGATGGTCAGCGAGGTGTAGTACATCGCCCGCCCGATGCTGCCGTGGCAGCGCCACATGGTCGCCCGGTAGTCCCGGTCCTCCGGGAACTCCCGACGGAACCGGATGATGTAGTGAATCGTGTTGTCCACCGCGATACCGACACTGATCGCGGCGATGGTAATGGTCATCAAGTCCAGCGGGATGCCGAGCCAACCCATCGTGCCGAGCACCAGCAATGCCGGCAGCATGTTCGGCATGATCGCAATCAGGGCCAGGCGCAACGAGCGGAACAGCACCAGGAACATGGCGAGGATGCTCAGGAACACGAAGCCGATGGTCTGGATCTGCGAGGCAAACAGGCTCTGCAAAACATTGTTGTAAAGCACCAGCAGGCCGCTTTGCCGGTAGCGGGAATCCTCGTAGCCCATCTCCTCGCTCAAAAACCCGTCGACCCGCTCAATCAGTTCGGCGCGACGCAAAGTCGTGTCGGAATCGATCACCCGCAGTGACACGCGCAAGCGGTTTCCGTCCTCGGACAGAAACGGGCGCAACAGCACGTCCTGCATGTCCTCCGGCAGGCGCGACAGTCCTTCCCGCAACAGGCTGATCTTGAGATCGTCCAGGGGCTCGCCGTCGTTGATGCCCTCGGCCATCCGTATCATCGTGTCCAGCGACAGCACCTTGCCAATCTCCGGCTGTGCATCAAGCCATTCGTGCAGCTGGCGCAATTCGCCCAGGCGCAGCGGGTTGAACCAGTAGCCGGGCGGCGACTCCTCGGCTTCGCCCTCCAGATCGCCGTAGAAATCCTCCTCGAATTCATCCTCCTCCTCGACCAAAGCCTCCGGATCCGCCTCCAGGATGATGTCGAGCGGCGTGGTTCCGCCCAGGTGCTGGTCAATCTCCAGCATGCCCTGGAATATCTCGGTGTCCTCGTCGAAATAGTCGATGAACCGGTTCTCCACGTCCAGGCGAGCCGCGCCGAACGCGCTGACCACCGCCAGCACCGCCGCGACGCCGAGAATCGGCTTCCGGTGCCGCTCGGTCAGTTTCGCGAACGCCAGAGTGACGCCGCGCGTGAAGTCGCGCTCCTCTCCGTGCGTGCGTGGCAACAGGGCGACCACCGCCGGGAACAGCAGGAAGATCACGCCGAAGGCCATCGCGATGCCAGCCGTCATCATGTGCCCGAAATCGATCACCGGCCGGATCCCGCTGATCAGCAGCGACACGAACGCCACCATCGTCGTCAGGGCCGCATACAGAATCGGGATGAACATGAAGTGGACGGTTCGGGCGACCAGGTCCCGGGGGCTGCTGGCCGGCTCCTTGGCCTGAAGTTCCCGGAAACGCACCACCAGATGGATCGTCATCGACATGCAGATGATCAGCAGCAGCGAAACGAAATTGGAGGAAATCACGGTCACCGGCCAGCGCGCCAGCGCTAGGGTGCCCATCATAAGCACCACCGAGGCCGCACAAGCGGCCAGCGGCAGCAGGATCCAGCGCAGGCGGCGGAAGATCACCGTCAGCATCAGGATCAGGAACACGAACACGCTGATGCCGAAGGTCCGCAGGTCGCTGTCGATGAAGTCGATCATGTCGGTCGCGATCATGGCGACGCCACCGAGGAAGATGCGCGCCTGGTCGCGGTGGCGGTCGAGCACCGCCCGGACCTCGGCGATGGTGCCGGCGCGTTTCTCCGCAACTTCGGCCATGTGGTCGGCATACTGCCGAGTTACTTCGTCCAGACGCTGCAGGCCCGCTTCGTCCAAGGTTCCCTCGCGGCGGTCGTCGCGAAGCCGGGTGCGCTCGCGCAGCAACTCGTTGCCGACCGTATCAGCCTTCAGGTAGGCCGCCAGCGCGGTGGTCTCCCCGTCCTTGCTCATCAGCATGTCGCTGTAGAACGGGCTGGTCGTCAGTTCGCGTTGCGCCAACTCCTGATCGGTGTCGGCATCGCGCAGGGTGCGGTTGGTGTCACCGAGCTCGGTGAAGTCGATCGGCGGAGAATTCAGGAGCGGCACATCCAAAATGGTGACCACGTCCTCGACCGCCGGCACTGCCAGAAGGTCTTCGCGCAGGGCTTCCAAGCCCTCCAGCATGGCCGGATCGAGCATTGGCGCGTCCGGGTTGTAGGTCACGAACAGGAAGTCCCGGGTGCCGTACTGCTCAAGCACTTTGCGGTAGTAACGAAGATCCTCGTCGTTCTCCAGCAGCAGGGAATCAGACGAGGCATCCAGCCGGAAATTCCCGGCCTGCGTCACCATGGCGGCCACCACCGCGGCCAGGAACACGAGCACCGCCCACGGGCGGTCCAGCACCAAGTGATCGTAGAAGGCGCGCAGCCGGTCAGTCATGAAGAGAAAAATGCGCTGCTGGCAGTATCTAGATTCCGGAGCAAAATAGCGTCTCGATTCAGCGCATCGGCCTAGTCTACCAAACTCCCTTCAGGCTCCACAGGCCTTCTGCCAACACTCTGGACTCGGGTGCCCGTAGAGTAAAATTGCCCATCCGCAGGCACTCTTTCCCGACTCTTACAGTGGAAGCGGCGGCCCCTGCCTATCTCGTATCTTTCCGAACACCAACCCGATTGCGCCCATGCTCCTAACCTACCTGATCGTCGTCGCAGTCGGATTCGTGGTCTTGGCCTGGAGCGCCGACCGGCTGGTCGAGGGCTCGTCCTCTCTGGCCCGCCAACTGAACGTTTCAACCTTCGCCATCGGCGTGGTCATCCTGGGATTCGGCACCAGCCTGCCGGAACTGCTCGTTTCCGCGACTGCTGCTGCCCGCGGCAGCGGCGGCATTGCGATCGGCAACGCCTTCGGCTCGAACATTGCCAACATCGCGTTGATCCTGGGCATCTCGGCACTGATCCTCCCGCTCGCCGCCGATCGAACCCTGGTAAAACGCGACATCCCCCTGATCCTGTTCGGCACCGCGGGCGTGTTCCTGATCCTGTCAGACCTAGCACTGGAACGTTGGGAAGGCCTCCTCCTGATCATCGCTTTAGTCGGAATCATCACCTGGATCGTGCGCAGCGGGCAGGCCGCCGCCCCCATCACCAGCAAGTCGACCGAACACGGCGCCTTGACCGCTCTGGCCCTGGTCCTGATCGGATTAGTCCTCCTCCTCGGCAGCGCCTGGGCACTCGTCTGGGCCTCCGTCGGGCTGGCCCGGATGCTGGAGATAAACGAACTGCTGATCGGCCTGACCCTGGTCGCGATCGGCACGTCGCTGCCGGAACTCGCCGCGTCGCTGGCCTCGTTAAGACGTGCTGAAGGCAGCGGGCTTATTCTCGGCAACGTGGTCGGCTCCAACCTGTTCAACACCCTCGGCGTGGTCGGGCTCCCCGCCGCTATCCGCCCGTTCTCAGTCTCGCCGATGCTGTGGTACGACGGCCTGATCATGCTGGCGCTCACTGCCCTGCTCGGCTTCCTCCTGTTCCGCCGAGGCAGCTTCCGGCTGACCCGATCCGGCGCAATCCTGCTGCTGGTGTGCTATATAGCGTACCTAGGCTGGAATGCCGAGCGCATGATGGTGCCTGTATGACCGATTCTGATCACACTTCGGATATCCTCGAGGTCGCCCGCGATGTGTTGCGACAGGAGGCAGATACGGTGCGCAACCTGGCGGACCGCACCGGCGAGGATTTCGTCGAATGCTGCCAAGTGCTCAGCAAGTGCACCGGGCACATCATCGTCATCGGCATGGGCAAGTCCGGCCATATCGGGCAGAAGATTGCCGCCACCTTCGCCAGCACCGGAAGCCCCTCGTTCTTCGTCCACCCGGCCGAGGCCAGCCACGGCGACCTCGGCATGATCACGCGCAACGACGTCGTATTGACCCTGTCCTTTTCCGGCGAAACCGAGGAACTGCTGAACCTGATGCCGCTGGTGCGCCAGATCGGCGCCACCATCATCGCGCTGACCGGCCAACCGGAATCCTCATTGGCCCGCAAGGCTGACCTGCACCTGGAAATCCCGGTGGCGCGCGAAGCCTGCCCGCTCAACCTCGCTCCCACTTCCAGCACCACCGCCACGCTCGCCATGGGCGATGCGCTCGCCGTCGCCTTGATGCACGTCCACGGCTTCAAGCCGGAGGATTTCGCGAACACCCACCCGGGCGGCAGCCTGGGCCGTCAGTTGCTGACCACGGTCCGCGACGTGATGCGCGACGGGGATAAAATCCCGAAAGTCTCGGTCAGCACCCTGCTGCGGGACGCCCTGCCCGAGATCTCCGAGAAAGGGCTCGGCATGACGACCGTGCTGGACGAGAACGGACAGGTCGTCGGGGTCTTTACCGACGGCGACCTGCGCCGTTGCCTGGCCGACGAGGTGGATGTCCACGTCACGGCGGTGAATCAGGTGATGACACGAGACTTCCAGACCGCCGCGCCGGACGAACTCGCGCGCGACGTGCTGCACCGGATGCGGGATCGCCGCTTCAACGCCGCCCCGGTCATGCAGAACGGACAACTGATCGGCGTCCTGAGCATGCACGACCTGGTCGCGGCCGGACTGCGATGAATCCCCGGGACGTCAAACTGCTGATCCTGGATGTCGACGGTGTCCTGACCGACGGTCGCCTATATCTTTCCGAGGACGGCACCGAAAGTAAATGCTTCCACGTGCACGACGGCCAGGGGCTGGTTCTGCTGTACGACATCGGCGTACAGATCGCGGTGATCAGCGCCCGGGCAAGCAAGGCAACCCAGGAGCGGTTACGGGAATTGGGCATCGAGGAAGTCATCCTCGGTTGCGACGACAAGTACGCTGAAGCCAATGCCCTCATCCAGCGGCTCGGCTTTCGCTGGAATGAGGTTGTCTGCATGGGCGACGACATCGCCGACGTGCCCCTGCTCGAGGCTGCCGGCTTCGGTGTGGCGGTCGCGGACGCCCGCATGGAAGCGCGCCAGGCCGCGGACTGGATCACCCCGAATCCGGGCGGTATGGGCGCGGTACGGGATGTGTGCGACTGGATCTTGAGGAAATAGTGAACCTCCGCCTGCCACTGGCCCTGCTGCTGGCACTGGTCGTCATCGTTGGCCTGTGGGCCCTGACCCGAACCCCAGCCCCGGAGGAAACCGCCCTGGCTCCTGATAAAGGGGTTCCCGAGAACAGCTACCTGCAGGTACAACACTGGATCCGGGATCTGAAAGGAGAACTGCTCTACGAAGTCGTCGCCGAACGGTTGGACCAGTATCCCGGCAGCGAAATCCTGAATCTCGACACCCCCCGTTTACACTGGCTCGACCCCGCGTTCGAAAATTCCTCGGCCTCGGCACAGCGCGGGGAAATCCGGGAGACCCGGGTCACCCTAGATGAAAACGTAGAACTTTTGCTCGACCCCCCGGACTATTCCCCGGTCCTGATGCGCGGCGAATCGCTGACCTTGGACGCGGAAAACGGGCGAGTCTACAGCGAGCAAGCGGTCGTGCTCAGCCAGTCCCATGCGGTGATGCGCGGCATCGGGCTGGACTACCAGTTAGACGGCTCGGGCGGCCAACTGCAACAAGACGTGCAGGCCCGCCAGTTTCCACCGTCCACGAAAAAGCCCACGCAGGCACTGCTGGAGAAAATCCTGGATGAAACATTCAGCGCTGCGCACGCCGCGGACAATTCGGAGGAAACGCTTGACCTGAGTGCGGAACGGATGGAGTGGGACGCCCAGAAAGAAGTCAGCGTCTACCATGGGAACGTGCGTGCCACGCAGGGCGAAATGGTCCTGCTTGCCGACCGTCTCACGGTGCACGCCGAAGGCGACCGGGTCCAGGCCCTGCACGCCGAAGGCAACGCTCGTTGGACCCAGATCCTCGATTCCGGGAAGCCGCTCCGTGCAAATGCCGGCAGCATCTTCTACCAGATTCCGCAGCGCAAGGCGACTCTGAAGAAAGACGTCAATCTGCGCGTCGACGCACACCATTTCACGGGAAATGAAATCGTCTATCTGATCGACGAGGAACGCGTGGAGACTCCCGTCACCCGGAAGCCCTCCGAGCGGGTGCGAATCCGCCTGAAAACCGACTCTGATTGATGGCCACGCTCGAAGCGCAGGACCTGTGCAAGTCCTACCGTGACCGACAGGTCGTCTCGGAGGTCGAGTTGCATGCAAGCGACCACGAGGTGGTCGGGCTGCTTGGCCCGAACGGTGCGGGCAAGACGACCTGCTTCTACATGATTACGGGACTGGTGCCCTGCGACCGGGGCCAGATCTTTCTGAACACCCAAGACATCACCGGGCTGTCCATGAGCCAGCGTGCCCGCCGGGGCATCGGCTACCTCCCTCAGGAACCTTCCGTGTTCCGCCGCCTGACGGTGGAGGAGAACGTCCTGGGTGTGCTTGAGCAATTGTCCCTGTCCAAGGAAGAGCGGGAAGCGCGCCTGGAGCTTCTTCTTGAGGAATTCTCTATTGCCGAGATCCGTGACAGCCGCGGATTCTCGCTGTCGGGCGGAGAACGCCGGCGGGTCGAGATCGCCCGCGCGCTGGCGATGGACCCCGCCTTCATCCTGCTGGACGAACCGTTCGCCGGCGTGGACCCCCTGCACGTGGCCGACATCAAGTCGATCATCCAGCAATTGCAGGAGCGCGGCATCGGCATCATCATCACCGACCACAATGTGCGCGAGACTCTCAGTATCTGCCGCCGCGCCTACATCCTCTCCGAAGGCTCCATCATCGCCGAGGGCGAACCCGGCGAAATCCTAGAAAACCCGCAAGTGCGCGAGACTTACCTGGGAGAAGAATTCCAGCTCTGAGACGGAATTTCCGGAAAACGCCATGAGAGATCTGGCGTATCGAAACCGGTCGGCCGCGACCGCCGTCCAGCAACATCAATGGTCGCGTTCTTTTTTTCTCGACTTCGCAGAGTGATCCTTGTGCCCTTTCCCGTGTTTATGCCTGGGCCTATCGCTTTCGGACACGACGCCATCTTCATTCGTGTCGTGGCGCGAAAACATCTTCTGCCCTGAAACCTGATACTCCTCGAAGCTTATTCCTCCATTCTCGTCCTTGTCCATCACACCGAAACGCTTCTTCGCCCGCTTCAGTTTTTTCTCCCGGGTCTTCTCGATTTTCTCGTCCAAGCGGTTGCCGAACTCTAGCGCATACTCCTCCGAGTTCAGCCTTCCGTCCCCGTCCTCGTCTGTCCTGTCAAAGTCGGCGCGGCGCTTGGCACTGAATTCTTCATGCGTGATCGAGCCGTCCTTATCGGTATCGTACTTCCGCATCATCCCTTTCTTTCTGTGGGTGGTCGGCATGTGAATGACCCGCTTCGCATACTTTTTACACATGCCCTTGTGCTTGCCGTGGTGGCGCTTGTAGTCCTCGCCGTGCTCATGATCGTGGCCGGCGTCTGCCTTGTCGCCCTTCCCTTTGCCCTTGTAGCCCTTGCACTTATGTTTGCAACTGCGCTTGGGGCGTGGGTCATCCGCGTTGATGACGCCATTTTCGTCCACATCAAACCGCTTGAAACTGCGTTCACCAGACGCTTCGTATTCCTCCCACTCTATCTGTTCGTTGTCATTTTTGTCCAAGGCACCAAAGCGACGGCGGGTCTGCTTGATGTGCCCCTTGCGTTCCCTTTCGATTTTCTTGTTCAGGCGGCCAGCGTACCCCTGTACGTACTCGTCGACATCGATCAGGCCATTGTCGTCTTCGTCAGTTAGGTCGTAGCGAGCCCGGCGTGCCTGCTCGAATTCATCTGCGGTCACTTGGGCATCGTCGTTCTGGTCGTATCGCTGAATAAAGAAACTCTTGCCATGATGCCCACCATGATGTCCTTCCTTGTGCTCTCCATAGTGCCCAGCAACCGCGAGGCTTGCAGCGGCGGTCAGCATGACAGCCGACACTAAAGCAAAACATTTTGATTTCATTTGGATGACCTCTTGTCTTTAATTATTCAGGGAAATAACGACAGGGAACTCCATCCCCTGTTTCCAATGTGATGGTAGCACTTTTCAGTGGGGCTTTGTCGAAGATCGTGGTCAAAACCAATTCCGGCTCTCAGCAGCTCCTGTTGCACTTCCCGCCAGCGTCCTTGAGAACCTGGGGCCAACTGGGATTTTCTCTCTCCGCGTGATAATCCAGCGGAGTCTTGCCTTCCCGGTCTTTTGCATTGACATCCGCGCCCGCATCCAGCAGCATCTGTGCGGTCGTCGCATACCCCCTGAAACGCGACGCTAAATGCAGGGGTGTCAGGCCCCCGGTATCCTGCGCGTTCGCATCAGCCCCGGCATCCAGGAGCAATCGCGCCACCTCCGGATTCCCGTTGAAGGCCGCCGCAAAATGCAAGGGGGTTGCATCGTTCTCGGCCCGCGCATCCACGAATGCCCCGGCCAGCAGCAGTGTGTCCACGATCTCCGGATCCCAGTAATGGCCTGCCGCCAGATGCAAGGGAGTCAGGCCGTCCTCGTTCTTCGCATACGTCGTCGCTCCGGCATCCAGCAACAGTTGGATCACCTCCAGGCGCCGGGCCGTCTCGCCCGATTTGTTTCTCGCTTCCGCGTTCGACTGCGTATGTGCGGACATCGGGGTGGGGTTGACCACCGCAAAATGCAGTGCCGTCATGTCGTTATGCCCTTTCACGCCTACCTGAGCCCCGGCATCCAGCAAAGCCTGCACAACCTCGGGATTTGGATTAATCAGGGCCGCATGATGCAGCGGGGTCTTGCCCTGCTCGAATGAATTGGCGTCTGCGCCCGAATCCAGCAGTTTCTGCACTTCCGCGAGATTCCCCGCCCGGGCCGCTTTGTGCAGGGCGGATTCGGCCAGCGCCGGAGGTGCGGCCACCAGCGTCAGACCCGTCACGAGCCAAGCGAATGCACCTGCTTTCTTCGCGGACACGACGAATTCCTCGCGCATTGGACACATTCCAAAACGGCTCATAGTCTACCCCAGACGGATTCCAGCCTGGGTGTCCAAACCCCCTCCCCTCTGTATATAATAAATGGGCTACGGAGGAAGTATTGTTATGAATTTGAAGCTCACCGGACACCACCTAGAAATCACCTCTCCGCTCCGCGATTACATCCACACCAAATTTAAACGCCTAACCCGTCACTTCGATGACGTGATCAATACCCAGATCACGCTCGCGGTCGAACACGACACGCACCGCGCGGAAGCCACCATGCACGTCCGAGGCCACCACATGCACGCGCGCGCCGAACACAGCGACATGTATGCAGCAATCGACACGCTGACCGGGAAGTTGGATCGACAGATCCTCAAGTACAAGGAAAAACGCAAAGACCACCATCAGAGCCAGATTACCCACCATCAGCTGAACTGAGGCGGCCATGCGAGGCATCCTGGATTTGCTGCGCCCCGACAGCCTCCTGCTGCAGCAGCAAATCGGCAGCAAGAAGCGTGCGCTCGAAGTCCTGAGCAAGGCCCTGGCCGGAGGTCTGGAAACCACTGGTTCCCGTACGCTGCTGGACCTGCTGACCGCGCGCGAGCGCCTCGGCAGCACCGGGCTCGGTGGTGGCGTCGCCATCCCGCATTGCCGGATACCCGACGAAACACACAGTTCTGCCGCTGTCCTGACTCTGACCAAGGGGGTGGACTTCGACGCGGTCGACGGGCAGCCGGTCGACGTGTTCGTGGCGCTGGCAGTGCCAAGCGAAGCCGAGGACATCCACCTGCAATACCTGAAGGAACTGGCCGAGATCCTGGACTCGCCCGAACACCTCAAGACGTTGCGCACCTCCCGCCAGCCCGAACCACTGCTGGCGGCCCTCTCCCAGTCCTGAACCATGCAACTCGTCATCGTCAGCGGCCTGTCGGGCTCGGGAAAGTCGGTGGCGTTGGACACGCTGGAAGACTTCGGCGCGCACTGCGTCGACAACATGCCGCCGACCCTCCTGCTGGAGTACGTGGAACTGCTGATGCAACCGGACTCGCACTATCCGAAGCAAGCCGCCATCGGCATGGATGCCCGCGCGTTGCCGAAAGACCTGGACCGGCTCCCGTCCATCCTGAAACAGATCCGGGAATTGCCCTGCGACATTACCGTGATGTTCCTCGACTCCGACGAAGACACCCTGATCCGGCGCTTCAACGACACGCGCCGCCGGCATCCGCTGGCCGACCGGGTCCCGACCCTGCGCGAAGCGGTCCGGCAGGAACGGGAATGCCTCGCGGCGATTGCCGATATGGCCGATCTGCGCCTGGACACCTCCCGTACCAACGTCCATGAACTGCGCACCCTGCTGCGCCAGCGCCTGAAGCTTGATCGCGCCCCATTGTCAGTATTGCTACAATCCTTCGCCTACCGGAGCGGGGTGCCGAGCGATTCGGACTTTGTGTTCGACTCGCGCTGCCTGCCAAACCCGCACTGGGTGGACGAATTGCGCGCGCTCAACGGCACGGATCCCGCGGTTCGCGACTATCTTTCAAAACAGCCACAGGCCGCCGCCATGCTCGAAGACCTGAAGAAGTTTCTGGATCACTGGATCCCCTCCTTCGTCGAGGCGGGGCGGCACTACCTGAACATCTCGATCGGCTGTACCGGCGGACAGCACCGCTCGGTCTACCTGGTGGAACAACTGGCCGAATTGCTTTCGGACAGCACCACCCTGCAGATCACCGTGCTGCACCGGGACATGGAGGCCCAACCATGAGCGTAGGCATGCTGACAATCACGCATCACCAACTGGGCCAGCAGCTGGTGGATGTCGCGTCGCGGATTTTCGCGCGCCCCCCGGAAAATCTGGCCTGCTACGGAGTCATCGAGGACTGCGACCTGGACGCCGCCCTCGCCGAACTCCGGGAGCTCTGTGCATCGCTGGACTGCAAGGACGGTCTGCTGATCCTGTCCGACCTGTACGGTGCCACGCCGTACAACCTGGCGAAGCGACTGATGAGCGAATACCCGGAAACCACCCTCGTCTCCGGCATCAATCTGCCGATGGTCGTGAAGCTGTTCAACCTGCAGCAGCGCAGCCGAAGTCAACTTGCCGAAAGCCTGGCCACCAATGGCCGCATCGGCATCATTATCGAAGCGGGAGAGTCCGAATGATCGAAAAAAACGCTACCGTCGTCAATAAGCTCGGGCTGCACGCACGGGCCGCCGCCAAGCTGGTCAGCGAAGCAAGCCAGTACCAGGCGCAAATGGAAATCGAAAAGGAAGGCAAGCGGGCCAATGCCAAGAGCATCATGAGCATCATGATGCTGGCGGCCACCCATTGCACCCCGGTGCGGCTGTTCACCAGCGGCCCGGACGAGGAAGAGGCCATGCAAGCCCTCGTTGCCCTGTTTGAAAGTGGATTTGGAGAAGGCGCTGAACCATGCCCATGATCATCAATGGCATCGGGGTCTCCCGAGGCATTACCCAAGGCTGGGTCCACGTCCTCAAGCGTGGTGAGACCCATGTCTCGAAGCGCACCCTGGAGCCGGATCAGGTTGAATCCGAGGTCGAGCGCCTGAACGAAGCGCTGGAAGAATCCCGCAAGCAGTTGCGCGAAGTGCGCGACATGGTGCCCGAAAAAATGCGCCAGGAAGTGACCGGCTTTCTCGACGCCCACCTGCTGATGCTGGACGACGCCATGCTGGTGGATATGCCCAAGGAGACCATCCGTGCCCAGTCCTGCAACGCCGAATGGGCGCTGGAAGACACCCTAGAGCAACTGGTCGCCGTGTTCGACAGCATGGAAGACGCCTACCTGCGCACGCGCAAGAACGACGTGCAGCATGTCATCCGCAAGGTGCAGGAAAACCTGAGCGAGACCGAAGAGGGTGTGGCCGAAGTCCAGGAGCGCGACCTGACCGGCCGCATCGTGGTCGCGGACGACCTGACGCCGGCCGACACCGTGCTGATCCAGCACCAGAATGTCGCCGCCTTTGTCACCCAGTTCGGCAGTTCCATGTCGCACACCGCCATCCTGGCCCGCAGCCTGCAGATCCCGGCGGTGGTCGGCCTGCATGACGCCGGCATGCTGCTGGAGGACGGCGAACTCGTGCTGATCGACGGGCACGGCGGCACCATCCTGTGCGCCGACGACGCGAACTGGCTGGTCGACCAGTACCGGGAGTACCAGCGCGCGGAGCAGGAACGCGAAGAAAAGTTGATGGCGCTGCGCGACAAGCCGACCATCACGCTCGACAAACAATCAGTCACGCTGAAATGCAACATCGACCTGATCGAAGAGATTCCCCATGTGCACGAGGTCCAGGCGGAAGGCGTCGGGCTGTACCGCACCGAGTTCTTCTACCTCGACCGCCCCGAAGGCGCCAGCACCGACGAACAGTACGAGGTGTATCGGGACCTGGTCATCGCACTGGACGGAAAACCGCTGACCATCCGCACCCTGGACCTGGGCGCCGACAAGGAATTCGACCCGGACTACGAAGGCGCAATCGCGCCGAACCCTGCCCTCGGCCTGCGTGCAATCCGGCGATCCCTGCAGAACAAGCCCGTCTTCATGGCACAGTTGCGTGCGATCCTGCGCGCTTCCGCGCACGGGCCCGTCCACGTCATGCTGCCCATGCTCACCAACAGTTCTGAACTGTCGCAGAGCCTGGCCCTGATTCGCGACTGCATGGAGGAACTGGGATCCGAAGGCGCCGCATACGACCCGGAAATCAAGATCGGGGGCATGATCGAGGTGCCGGCCGCCGCCATCTCCGCCAGCGTCTTCGCTCATCATTTGGATTTCCTGTCGATCGGGACCAATGACCTGATCCAGTACACGCTGGCCATCGACCGGGTTGACGATCAGGTCCACTACCTGTTCGATCCGCTGCACCCGGCTGTGCTGTTCCTGATTCACCATACGATCCAAGCCGGCAAGCAGGCCGGCACACCGGTCAGCATGTGCGGCGAAATGGCCAGCAACCCGCGCCTGACCCGGCTGTTGGTCGGGCTCGGCCTGCGTGAGTTCAGCACGCACCCGGGGTCCCTGCTCGAAATCAAGCAGATCATCAACGACATTTCGTCCGAAATACTGCAGAAGCAGTGCCAGGAGATCCTGGCCTGCCCGCAGCCGGAAAAAATCCACGGGATGGTCGAGGCCCTGGCGAAGGCCTGAGCGCCAGACCCACCGCCAGCACCGGGACTTTGCCGAGGCCCTGAACATTTCTTTGCCCCGCCTCACATGACTGCCGCCGTCCCCACCCCGCCGCCTGTTCAACCGCCCGTGCCAACGCCGAGCGATCAGGTCACGGCATTGGCTGAGGCCCTGAATTCCGGCACCATGCAGACAGTCCGCAAGATGCTGCGGGCACTGCACCCGGCTGAAGTCGCGCAACTGCTGGAGTCCCTGCCGCGCGCCCAGCGCTTCATCGTCTGGGGCATGCTTGACCACGAGCACGACGGCGAAGTCTTGCTCGAGGTTGGCGACGAGGTTCGCGTTTCCCTGATCGGCGAAATGGACGAGGACGCCCTGGTCAGCGCGACCGAGGGCTTGGACATCGACGATCTGGCGGACCTGCTGGCCGACCTCCCGGAGGCCGTCAGCTCGCAGATCCTCAACGACATGGATCAGCAGTACCGCTCGCGGCTGGAATCGGTCCTGACCTACGACGAGGACACCGCCGGCGGGTTGATGGACACCAGCGTGATTACGGTTCGCGCAGACGTCACGCTGGAGGTGGTACTGCGCTACCTGCGCCGGCATGAGAGCATTCCGAGCCACACCGACGTGCTGATGGTGGTGGACCGGTTCGAACACTACCGCGGCGTGCTGCCGATCACCGCCCTGCTGCTGCACGACCCGGACACCCTGGTCGGAGAGGTGATGGAATCCGACCGACCGCCGATTCCGGCAGACATGCCGGACGGCACGGTCGCCGCGATCTTCGAGGACCGCGACCTGGTGTCGGCGGCTGTAGTAGACGAGAACAACCTGCTACTTGGCCGGATCACAGTCGACGACGTGGTGGACGTAATCCGCGACGAAGGCGTGGAAACGCTGCACAGCTACGTCGGACTGAGCGAAGATGAAGACCTGTTCGACTCGGTACTGTCCGCCTCGCGGCGGCGTGCGGTCTGGCTCGGCGTCAACCTGGTCACGGCCTTCATCGCCGCGGCCGCCATCGGGCTGTTCCAGGACACCCTGGAGCGCGTGGTGGCGCTGGCCGTGCTGATGCCCATCGTCGCCAGCATGGGCGGCATCGCCGGCAGCCAGACCCTGATCTTGGTCATCCGGGGCATGGCGCTCGGTCAGGTCAGTTCACAGAACGTGCGGGCCCTGTTGCTCAAGGAACTCGGCGTCGGGCTGGTCAACAGCCTGGTCTGGTGTGGCGTGGTCGCGCTGGTTGCCGGACTGTGGTTCGATACCTGGATGATCGGCGCGGTCATCGCGCTGGCACTGATCGCCAACATGGTGTTCGCGGCGCTGACAGGCGTGTTGCTGCCGCCAACCCTGCGGCGCCTGAACATCGATCCGGCGCTGGCTGGCGGCGTGCTTCTGACGACCGTGACGGACGTGGTCGGGTTCGTGGCGTTCCTCGGCCTGGGAACCGCACTGCTACTGTAGAGGGGCTTCAGTCCTGCGGCAAGTTCCGCTTGGCGACTTCGTCGAGTTCCAGAAGGGTCTTTAAGAGCGGCTCCATCTCGGACAGGGGCCAAGCGTTCGCCCCGTCACTAAGCGCCTGATCAGGGTCGGGGTGGGTTTCCATAAACAACCCAGCCACGCCGACGCCAACTGCCGCCCGCGCCAGGGTCGGCACGAATTCCCGCTGACCGCCTGAGACGCCGCCGCCCGCGCCCGGCAGTTGCACCGAATGCGTGGCATCGAATACGACCGGACAACCGGTTTCGCGCAGGACTGTCAGCGCGCGCATGTCGGAAACCAGATTGTTGTAGCCGAAACTCGCGCCGCGCTCGCAGACCAGCAGGTCCTCCCCGCCGGCCTCACGCGCCTTGGCCACCACCTGGCTCATCTCCCAAGGGGAAAGGAACTGGCCCTTCTTGAGGTTGACCGGACGCCCGGCCGCCGCCACCCGCGCAATGTAGTTGGTCTGCCGGCACAGGAACGCCGGCGTCTGCAGCACATCCACCACCGCCGCCACCTCGTCCACCGGCGTGTCCTCGTGGACATCCGTGAGGACCGGGACGTCGAACTGCGTGCGCACCCGTTCCAGGATACGCAACCCTTTCTCCATGCCCGGGCCGCGGAAACTGCCGCCGCTGGTGCGGTTAGCCTTGTCGAATGACGCCTTGAACACGTAGTGCATGCCGAGTTGCTGGGTCGTTTTGACCAGTTGTTCGGCCACCTGCATCGCCAAGGTCTCGCTCTCGATCACGCATGGGCCAGAGATCAGGAACAACGGCTGGCGGACCCCCGCCTGGAAATCGCAGAACACTGACATGTCAGGAACAGGCAGCCCGAATCAGGCTGTTGAACAGCGGGTGGCCCCGGCGCGGCGTGGAGGTGAACTCAGGATGGAACTGGCAGCCGATGAACCAGGGGTGGTCGCTCAGTTCCACGGCTTCGACCAGCCGGTCGTCGTGCGATCGGCCCACTATCTGCATGCCGTTTCCGGCCAGCTGGTCCAAGTAGTTGTTGTTGATCTCGTAGCGGTGGCGGTGACGTTCGTGAATCAGGTCGGCCTGATAAATCCCGCGCAACCGGCTCCCCTCCTCAAGCTGGCAGGGTTGCTCGCCCAAGCGCATGGTGCCGCCCAGGTCGGAATGTGCGCTGCGCAACTCCATCTCGCCCTCCCGGTCCATCCACTCAGTAATCAGGGCCACCACCGGGTGGGGGGTCTCTCTGTCGAATTCGGTGCTGTGCGCCCCTTCAAGCCCAAGGCAGTCGCGCGCGTACTCAATCACCGCGACCTGCATCCCGAGGCAAATGCCGAGGTACGGGATCTGATTCTCGCGCGCGTAGCGCACCGCCATGATCTTGCCTTCGATGCCTCGCTCCCCGAATCCCCCGGGCACCAGCACCACGTTGGCGCCTTCCAGCAGGCCCGTTCCCTCCTGCTCGAGCTGCTCGGAGTCCACGTAGCGGATCTCGACTCGTACCTGGTTGTGCAGGCCGGCGTGCCGCAAGGCTTCGTTCAGGGATTTGTACGATTCGGTCAGGTCCACGTACTTGCCGACCATGGCCACCACCACCGTGCCCTGCTGTGCCTCACGCGCGGCCACCACCCCCTGCCACTGCGACAGGTCTGCCTCGGGAACGTCCAGACCAAACTGCTTGACCACGATGTCGTCGAGGTCCTGCTCATGCAGCGCCAGTGGGATGGCATGGATGTCGTCCTGGTTGACCACCTCGATGACGGAGGTCTCCGCGACGTTCGTGAATAAGGCAATCTTCCTGCGCTGGTCCTCTGGAATCGGCATGTCGGTCCGACACAGCAGGATATCGGGCTGGATGCCGATTGAGCGCAACTCTTTAACCGAGTGCTGGGTCGGCTTGGTCTTGATCTCGCCGGAAACCTTGATGTACGGCACCAGGGTCAAGTGAATGAATGCCGTCTTGGATGGCCCCAACTCCCCGCCCATCTGCCGGATCGCCTCGATGAACGGCAGGGATTCGATGTCGCCGACCGTGCCCCCGATCTCGACAATGCAAATGTCCGCGTCGGCCGCCCCCACGCCCACGCATTCCTTGATCTCGTCGGTGATATGCGGAATGACCTGCACGGTGGCGCCCAGGTATTCGCCGCGGCGCTCGCGGGCGATCACCCGCTCGTAGATCTGCCCGGTGGTCCAGTTGCTGGCCTTGCTGGCCCGGAAATCGACAAAACGTTCGTAGTGCCCGAGATCCAGGTCGGTCTCCGCACCGTCGGCGGTGACGAACACCTCGCCGTGCTGGAACGGGCTCATCGTGCCGGGATCGACGTTGATGTACGGGTCCAGCTTGATCATGGAGACGGCCAGCCCGCGCGCCTCCAGCAAGGCGCCTAGAGAGGCGGCGGAAATCCCCTTTCCAAGAGAAGAAACAACCCCGCCCGTAATAAAGACAAACCGCGTCACAACCGGAACCTCGACGCTCTTCGGACGGGCATACAGAATACCATAGGAGCGGGTCGGCAGGAAAAGCACCGAAACCCTCCGTTTTTTCAGCGTCAAATCAGAGCCGGAGTTTCCTCGCGGCATTCGCTGCACGCGTGTGTTCGTGAGTGTGCTCTGTGCTAGAATTTCCGGCGCCCAGTTCCTTGACGAAATCATTCGGAGGAATTGACAGTGTCATGGACGGGCGTACCGCAAACGGGCCAGCCTGCCTTTCTAGGCTAATCCCCCCCCCCCCCCCTTCTCAATATCTCTCTACTTCTAGGTGCCTAGACGAGCCTGTCTGGGTTTCCTGTGGCCAAAAAGCGCTTGCCTGCCTTCTAGTGGCGGCATTGGTCTTTGGCTCCCCGGCTATCGCCCAAAACTCCAATTGCAACAACGCCACGCCAGGTGACCCGATTCATTGCGAGGAAGGTGCTTCGTCGACCGACCCCATCACCATTGATGTCGATGGTATCGACATTACGACTGGAGTTGTGAATCAAATTCAAAACACTGGCGAGCCCGGCGTGCAGGCTCTTCATCAGGGCAACGGGAACATCGATATCGACATTTCCGGAACGACAACCACCTCGACGATCACTACGACAGGCGACTCTCCTGGCGATGCCATTTCTGCCTTGCATACAGGCACGACCGGAGCCATCACGATCACGGTGGAGGATACCGAAATCAAGACAACGGGTAACAACACAAAGGGCATCGACGCCCAGAATCGGGCCGTCGGCAATGTGGAAGCGGACTTGACGGATGTCACTATCAATACGCATGGTAGAGGTGCAACAGGTCTCGAAGTGAAGCAACAGAACGCCGGTACGAGCATAAGCCACGCCATCCTAACCGCTGATAGAGTCACCGTCACAACGCGGGGCGAAATTGCCCGCGGCCTCCGGGCCACGCGCGAAGTTGGCCCGGGTGATGTCAGAATGACCATTTCCAACAGCAAAATCACCACCGAACACACGGGCGATGATTCATACGGCATTTATGGCTATAAGGCTGGCAGCGAAGGTGATGGCTCCATCGACATTGATCTTACGGGCGGCAGTACCACGACTAAGGGCACCCTAGCCTTTGGCGTGATCGCTTGGCATCAAGAGAGCCAGGGGGATCATGACGTTACCGGTGACATCACCATCGACCTTCTACGTCACGCCGTCCGGACGGAAGGCACGGGAGATGCCGTAGGCGTACGAGACGACGACGCCACTTACTCCTACGGTATTTACGCCAGACACCACAACTCCGGCAACATCAACATTAATCTGGGGGAAGGCTCCTCCGTCACGACATTGGGGCACAACTCGCACGGCATCGTGGCCTATCACTTTGGTACAGCGGACACGAGGGCTATCGATATTACGGTCGGCGGCCCGGTCACCGTGAGCGGGACGGGCGCACAGGGGGTGCGGGTGGGAAACGTCGGCAGTGGCGGCCCGGAACGCATGGCGGCCCTGGATGACGAAGGCTACCGCCGACAGACCGTGAGGGTCGATAGCAGCATCTCGAGCAAAGGCCCGGGAATCTACCTCGTCAACGGTGGCCGGGTAGTCATCGGGCCGCAGGGCAGCATCGCTTCGGATTCGGGGATCGCGATCCTGGCCACGGGCACGGTGCCGGAAGACCGTAGCGATTCCAATAACATTGTCGCGGCCATTCCACCGAAACTGCGGGTGGACATGGACCTTGACGGTCGCCAAGTGTCACAGGTAATCGGGGATAACTGGATTATCAACGACGGCGGCGGGACCACCCTCGTCGTCAATGGCGTGAAGCTGCACGACGCAACCACCGGCGTGGTCCCCGGAGCCTCGGCCCCGAACGGGGCTTTCGAGGTGCGAGCCCAAGCGAACGATGTACGGATCCGTGAAGAAGGCGTCCGGGTGCTGGATCGCACAGATCCGGACCCGGCGAACTGGGTGGTCAGCGATCCGGTTGCCGGGGTCATTGCCGACCGGGACTTCTCGGCCGTGGACTTCGGCGAAGCCCGACTCATGTTCATGGAGGAGTATGCCCCGCGTTCGGCCCTGTACGAGGCCCTGCCGGACGTGCTGCTGCGCCTGCAGCAGCGGGATGCAGTCCGGGCACCCCTGTCGCGGCCTGAGCGTTCACAATGGGTCCGGGTGACAGGGCGCACCGGGTCCCAGGACTTTAAGCGCTCGACCGTGGGGGTCGAGTATGACACGGACTATTTTGAGATCGAGGCTGGCAAGCATGTCCTCCTGGACAACGGCCTCGATGCCTGGGTGGCCCTGTATTACCTCGACGGCACCGCGGAGGTATCCTCGCCGATGAAAGGCGGCGACATCGACATGCAGGGCCTAGGACTGTCGCTGGAGTTGTGCCGCGGCTGCGAAAGCGGGGACTGGTACGCTTCGGGGCGGCTCGCGCTAGCGCGCTACGACCTGGATTTGTCCTCGGACGAGCGCGGCCGGTTGAAGTCAGGCGTGAAAGCCACCGCCTGGGGCCTGCGGCTGGAGGCCGGGCGGCGCCTGCAGCGGTGGAATATGCAACTGACCCCGCGAATTCGGCTGACGCATGCAAACATGTCGGTGGATCGCTTCACGGATACAGCGAAGGCGCGGGTCTCGTATTCGGACGAGGGCAGGTCTGCAGTGGCCTTGGGTGTGATGGCCGAGTCGGCGTCCCCTGCAACGGAAAGCGGACCATCCCTTTGGGGGTCGCTGGATTTTGAGCACCGGCTGGGCGATGGACAGACCACGGCGCGGGTGTCGGGAGAACGGCTGACGGCCCGGTCAGAGACCGACAGTCTCCTGCTCGGGGTAGGCGGCATCTGGCGGCGGGGCGACCTAGAAATCCATGCCAGCCTGTCGGCCCGCGAGGAGCTGGGCTCCGGCGGCGAGGAGTACGGCGCTACCTTCAGCCTCGACCTGCAGTTCTAGCGCTCTGGCATCCCCAACGGGACGAAATATTCTCTGCCAGGTCCCGGCGGAAACTTCCCCACCAGCATCGGCCTAAGGAGTATACTGAGATTATGCTCGCATGACGGGCATGAAAATTACTCCAAGAGGAGGGAACATCATGACAGTTAACGTGCATATCGTGGAACGCGTCCTTCGGGTGATTGCCGGAGTCGTGATCCTGTATGTCGGACTGGAGATGTACGACGCGGCCTGGTGGGCATGGCTGGGATTAATCCCGCTGGTGACCGGCCTAGTCGGTAACTGCCCAGTCTATAAGATATTCGGGATTTCCAGCAAGTAGCCCCGGTCCCTAGCTGCTACGGCCGGCACGCGAAATGATCCCAGACCAATCGGAGATTCGCGTGCTGGTAGACCAGCGGGATCCGACCGCGGCGCCACGGCGGAACCCCCGCTTCCTGTAGCAGTTTTTTCAATGAATGGCGATGCTGCCGGCCTTCGGGTCGGCAGCGTTCCCCGCCCGTACGCAGCCGCACTTCAAGGTCCGTCTCGACCTCCTCGCCCAGTTGCGCTTGCAGCGACTCCCAGCGCAACTCCAGATCCAATTCCGGAAGAACCAGCGCTTCCCCCCGGCGCCAGTGCCAGCACTGCCCTTCCGGCACGACTGGCAGCCGAGGTACAAGATGCAGATGGCCGCGCCAACGGTACATCCGGTAGGTCTCGAAGATCTCCGTCGGCACACGGTCGGCACCGGCGGCGTGCACCGTGTCCAGCCACCGTAAAAGCCGCCGTTCGCTTGGGACCGGGAACCCCTGCCGGGCAATCCAGAAGCGCACCAGGTTGATCTGCCGGTCCTGCGAAAGCGAGGCCAAGAATTCCACCTCGATCGTGTCCGCGTCGCCCAGGTCCTGCTCGGCGCGCTCTTGCAGCAGGCGCGCGGCGTGTGCATGATGCCGGGCCGAGCGGGCTAATGTTTGCGATGCTGAAGGCCAGCGCTCCTCCAACAGAGGCAGCACCTCGCGGCGCAGGAAGTTGCGCTCGATCCCGGTGTCGAAGTTGCTTGGATCCTCCATGAACGTCAAACGGTGACCGCGGACGTAGTCTTCGATCTCTTGGCGTGACACGTCCAGCAGTGGGCGCACGAGCTTCCCTTCTCCCCAGTCCCGGCACAATGGCATGGCAGCGGTTCCGGCCACGCCGGCACCCCGCAGCAACTGCAACAGCAGGGTTTCCGCCTGGTCGTCCCGGTGGTGCGCCAATAGGATCGCAACCCCGCGACGCGCATGCCGGCGCAATGCCTGGTAGCGGATCTCGCGCGCCTGTGCCTCCGGGCCCAGTCCGGGGGTCGGATCTACCTCTCGTTGCATCCGCTCCAGCGGAATTCCCCATTCACGACAGACTGCCGCGCAATGTTGTTCGAAGTCCTGGGCCGCAGGCTGAAGCCCGTGGTTGACGTGCACCGCCCGAACCACATCGCCGCGCTGCGCAACAAACGCGCGCGTGGCATGCAACAGTGCGGTCGAGTCCCGGCCCCCGCTGTAGGCCACAACCCAGGTCCGCACGCCGGGACAAACTTCCGGCAGCGCCTCCAGGGCCTTCGCGACGGCAAGAGCGGACGACGTCATGTCTGGTACATCCCGACCTGCAGCAACCGGTCTTCTCGACGGTCGACCAGTGCCACCGGATCCAGGGCCCCGAGTTCCGCCAGGCTCTTCGCCAACGCCCGCTTCAGGGTAGTGGACATCGCCTCCAGGTCGCGGTGTGCGCCACCCAGCGGTTCCTCCACGATTTCGTCGATCAATTCAAGCTGCTTGAGACGCTCCGACGTCAGGCCCAGGGCCTCGGCGGCCTCTTGCGCCTTTTCGGCGCTCTTCCAGAGAATGGACGAACAGCCTTCCGGGGAAATCACCGAATAAATGCTGTACTGCAGCATCATCAGGTGATCGCCCACGCCAATCGCCAGCGCGCCGCCGGAACCGCCCTCGCCAATCACGACACTCACGATCGGCACCCTCAGTTCGGCCATGACCTCCAGGTTTCGGGCAATCGCCTCGCTCTGCCCGCGTTCCTCTGCACCAATGCCCGGGTATGCGCCCGGCGTGTCGATGAATGTGATGATTGGCATCCGGAAACGCTCCGCCATCTGCATCAGGCGACGTGCCTTGCGGTAGCCTTCCGGCCGCGGCATGCCGAAGTTGTGTTCCAGTTTCTCCTTGGTGTCCCGGCCCTTCTGGTGCCCGATCACCATGACAGGCGTGCTGTCCAGGCGCGCCATACCGGCCAGGATGGCCTGGTCGTCCGCAAATGCCTGATCGCCGTGCAGTTCGTGGAACTCGCTGAACAGGTGCGGCAGGTAGTCGCGAGTGTAGGGACGCTGCGGATGGCGGGCCAGTTGCGTGACCTGCCAGGCTGACAGGTTGGAGAAGATATCCTCGGCCAGCGCCCGCCTGCGGCCCTGTAGGCGCTCGATCTCGGTGTCGAGGTCCAGGTCGCTCTCCGCCCCCATGTGGCGGAGTTCGCGGATCTTTGCGTCCAGTTCGGCGATCGGCTGTTCGAAGTCGAGAAAGTCCGGGTTCATGACGGCGAAAAACTAAGGATCAATCGGCGAGTATAGGACATTTGCCGATTCCACGCCCGCTACGCCCCGCAGCGCCTGCAGCGCCTCTTCGTCCGCGGAAACCCTCCAATCCTCGTCCAGCACCCACTTGCTGGGGCCCTGCTGTCCCACGTATTCGACGCTAACCTCGCAGCCACCCCGGTGGTCGGCCAGTGCCTGCTTGATGGCACGCACCGTGTCCGGGCCGCTGTCGCCGTTGAGGACGATGTGCACCCGTCTCGCCCAGTGCTGGTTCACCTGTTCCAGGGAATAAAGCGATTTTGCCCGGATCCGGAGGCGTTCACCACGTTCCGCCTTCGGCTGAACCCGAGCCTCGCCCTGGACCAGCACCAAGTCTCCCACTTCGAAATCCTTCGCACGTCTCGTATCCTGGGAGACGATCTCCAACCGCTCCTGGTCGTCCTCAAGATCAAGGAATGCCACCTCGCCATTGCGCGGATAGGAAATCTTCATCACCACGCCAGCAGTGCGTATCTCCCACGATCGCCCGCGCCCGGCTTCCACCGCCTCTTCGGCAGCCTGTCGCACTTGGGACAACGACTGCGTCACCACCTGCGTCACCTGTTGCCGGTACTGCATAAACGGGTGCCCGCTGAGATAGAGCCCCAGGGCTTCGAATTCGTACGCCAACCGCTCGGACGTCTCATATTCCTCTTCGGCCTGCGGCAGTGCACAAAACTCTGCGGCCGGTTCCTGCGCAAACAGCGAATCCTGGCCTACATCCCGGTCCGACTGGACCCGCTGGGCCTGAGTCTTGAAGCGACCGGCCGCCTCCGCCATGGCTCGACGGCTCGCATCGAATCCGTCCAGCGCGCCTGCATGAATCATCGCACGCAGGTCCCGCTCGCTGTAGTCGCGGGTGTCCAAGCGATGGCACAGGTCCTCTAGGCTGGCAAACGGCGTCTCTCCGCGTTCCTCCACTAGGCGCGCCACCAGACCCTGCCCGACCCCCTTGATCGCGCCCAATCCATAACGGATTTCGCCTTCTGCCGGGACCGTGAAATAGTAGTCGGACTCGTTCACGTCCGGTCCCTTCAGCGTCAACTCGAGTTCACGCGCCTCCTTGCACAACAACGCGAGCTTGTCGGTGTCGTCGATCTCGCTGGACATCGCCGCCGCCATGAACGCGTCCGGATGGTGCGTCTTGAACCAGGCGCTCTGGTACGCCAGTAGCGCATACGCGACCGAATGCGACTTATTGAACCCGTACCCCGCGAATTCTTTCATCAGGTCGAAGATCTTCTGCGCCACGAGTGGGACCAAGCCATGCTCGGCGGCCCCCTTCTGGAAGCGTTCGGCGTGCTCCGCCATTTCCTCCGGCTTCTTCTTGCCCATGGCGCGGCGCAACAGGTCGGTTTCGCCGAGCGAATAGCCTGCCAGTTCGCGGGCAATCTGCATCACCTGCTCCTGGTACAGGATCACGCCGAAGGTCGGTGCCAGGATCGGCTCCAGATCCGGGTGCAGATAGCTGACCCGGCTCGGGTCGTGCTTGCACTGGATATACTCAATGTCCATCTTCGAGTTGAGCGGCCCCGGACGATACAGCGCGACCAGCGCCACCAAGTCGTCGAAGCAGTCCGGCTTCATCCGTATCAGCAGATCACGCATTCCGGCCGATTCCAACTGGAAGACCTCCATGGTCTGTGCCCGCTGCAGCAATTCATACGTGTCTGGATCGTCAAGTGGCAACGTATCCAGGTCCAACTGCGGCTCACCCCGCGACTCCCGGTACGCATTGACCGTGCCCAGGCACTGGTCCAGCAGCGTCACCGTGCGCAGGCCAAGAAAATCGAACTTGGTCAGGCCGATCGCCTCGACATCCTTCATGTCGAACTGGGTGATCGCCACATCGGGCTGCCGGGCCTCGAAATACAGCGGTGTGAAGTCGGTAAGCGCACCCGGTGCGATCACCACTCCGGCAGCGTGCCGCGAGGCATTGCGCACCACCCCCTCCAGCTGCAGTGCCACCTCGTACAGGTGCGCGCCCGTCGTGTCTTCCGGATGACTGACCAACTCCCGGAACTCCGGGGAGTCCTGGTAGGCTTTCGCCAAGGTGATTCCCAGTTCGTTCGGTACCGCGCGCGCGATGCGGTCGCAATAGTTGTACGGTGCGCCGAGCACACGGCCGACATCGCGGATCGCCGCCTTGGCCGCCATCGTGCCGTAAGTGATGATCTGCGCCACGCTGTCCTCTCCGTAGCGCTTGCGCACGTATTCGATCACCCGGTCGCGGTTCTGGTTGCAGAAATCGATGTCGAAGTCCGGCATGCTGACACGGGCAGGGTTCAGGAAGCGTTCGAACAGCAGTCCGTAACGCAACGGGTCGAGGCCCGTGATCCCGAGGGCGTAAGCCACCAGCGATCCCGCGCCGGAGCCGCGCCCAGGGCCGACCGGGATGTCGTTGTTGCGCGCCCATTCCACGAAATCCGCGACGATCACAAAATAACCACTGAAACCAGTCTGGTGGATGACGCCCAGTTCATGCTCAAGTCGCTCCCGGTAGTCGGACTCCGGCCCCACCATCCGCCCGCTGGTCTCAAGGCGCTCCAGGCGACGGGTTAAACCCTCGTGCGCTAACCGGTCCAGGTAATCGTCCATCGACTCCCCGTCGGGGGTCGGGAAGGCAGGCAACAGCGTCCGCCCCAGATCCAGCCGGCAGTTGCAGCGTACAGCGATTTGCTCGGTGTTCTCAAGCGCTTCCGGGTAGCTCTCGAACGCCTCCCGCATCACGACTTCCGTGCGCAGGTGCTGTTCCTTGCTGTACTCGCGCACCCGATCTGGATCGTTGACGCGCTTCTGGCTGCGGATACATACGCGAACCTCGTGTGCCTCGAAATCTTCGCTGGACAAGAACCGTACGTCGTTGGTTGCAACCATCGGCAGATCGTGTTCGCTCACGCACTCCAGCGCGAATTGCAGGAAATCCTCTTCGTGCTCCCGGTCGGTCTTGGTCACTTCCAGGTAGAACCGCTCGGGAAAATGACGCTTCCAGTATTCCAGTGCCGCGTTCGCGGCCCGAGGGTTCTCAGCAATCATGGCCTGCCCGAGATCCCCGGCGACGCCTCCGGAAAGGGCAATCAATCCTTCGCTGCACTTCGCCAGGTCCTTGCGCGAGATCTGGTCGCGCCCTGTTCGATAGCGGTCGCTCAGCAACTGGCAAAGATTCCGGTAGCCCTCCTGGTTCTGGCACAGCAGCACCGTCCGGGCAGACCGGTCGTGCATGACCGGGATCTCAAGGTCGATCTCCGCGCCCAAGATCGGCTTGATGCCGTAGTTCAGCGCTGTCTTGTAGAACTTGACGGCTGCGAACAGGTTGTTGCGGTCGGTCAGGGCGACCGCCGGCATGGCCAATTCAGCCGCCCGCTCCATCAGCGGATCGATGCGCACCAACCCATCGTCCAGCGAATACTCGGTATGTAGGTGCAGGTGGACGAAGCTCATGCGGCCTGCTCCTCCAGAACTGCGCGCACCGGGGCGTAACTGCGCCGATGCTGCCGCCCGGGCCCATGTTCGGACAGGGCGCGTAGGTGTTCCGCCGAGGGATAGCCCTTATGCCGGGCGAATCGGTAGCACGGCTCCTGCAGGTCGCAATAGCGCATCCAGGCGTCACGCGCCTCTTTGGCAAGCACCGATGCCGCACTGATGCAGGCCACCCGGGCATCTCCGCCAATCACCGCCGTCGCCGGACACGGCAATTCCGGACAATGCCGGCCGTCCACCAGAACGTGCTCGATCCCGTCCGGCAGCCGGGCCACTGCTTCCGCCATCGCACGCAGGCTCGCCTGCAGGATGTTGATTTGGTCAATCTCCTGCGCCGACACGAATGCCACCGCGTACGCCCGGGCAGAGGCCCGAATCTGCACCGCCACGCGTGCCCGCTGCGCCGGCGTCAGCTTCTTGGAATCGGTCAGGCCCTCAATACTGCAATCCGCCGGCAACACCACGGCGGCAGCGGAAACCGGGCCGGCCAACGCGCCCCGCCCCGCCTCGTCCACCCCCGCAACGCAGCCAAGATCCGGCAGGGTCGGCAATAACTCCAGCGAGACGGGCATCGGCAGGGTCAGGAAAGGTCAGACAGCAAAATCGAGCGTACAACTGCATTGTACCCAAGCCTGGATCCGTGCCTCGAAAAGTCCCGCGGGCTATAATTTCGGGAACCGCGCCGCACTGTTAGACCGCCTTTTCTCCCGTGACTTCCCCGCTTCGCACCGCCGTCATCGGGGTCGGTTACCTGGGGCGGTTTCACGCGCAGAAATACGCTGACTTAGGTGATTCCGAACTGGTCGGCGTGGTCGACACCGATTCCGAACGCGTTACCGCCGCTTGCGAAGAACTCGGCGTCCCCGGCTTCACCGATTACCGCGAAATCCTCGACCAGGTGGATGCAGTCAGCATCGTCGTACCGACCGCGAAACATTACGAGATCACCCGGGCCTGCCTGGAAGCCGGCTGCCACGTGCTGGTCGAGAAGCCTTTCACCTCCTCGGTCGAAGAAGCCACCGAACTGATCGAACTCGCCCGCCAGAAGCAACGCATCGTTCAGGTCGGCCTGCTGGAGCGGTTCAACTCGGCGTTCTGCGCCCTGATGCAGGGGCTTGAGACCCCCCGTTTCATCGAAGTTCACCGCTTGGCGCCCTGGACTCCGCGCGGTGCCGAAATCGACGTAACCCTGGACCTGATGATCCACGACATCGACTTGGCTTTGACCGTGGTCGGCGAGGACCCCCACGAAATCCGCGCCAGCGGCGCCGCCGTAATCGGCGACACCCTGGACATCGCCAATGCCCGGCTTGAGTTCCCCGGCGGCTGCGTCGCCAATGTCACCGCCAGCCGCCTGAGCCGCCGCAGCGAGCGTCGGATGCGCGTCTTCCAGCACCATTCCTGCTACGCTCTCGACCTGCACAAGCGGGAACTGGACCGCTATTGCCTGCGCGAAGGCGATGCCCCGCCCTCGGAACGCATCGAGCATACGACCGAGGCCTTCCAGGAGACCGATTCGCTGCGCGAGGAGATCCACCACTTCATCGACTGCATCCGGCAGGGCACCGAACCCATGGTGCGGGGGGAAGACGGCCTGCGCGCCTTGCGCACCGCACTGGAAGTCACCCAGCGGATGCGGGAGACGGACGCCTCATGAGCCCCACCATCCCCATCCTGGACCTGACCACGCAATACACGGCTTTGCAGGAGGATGTCGAGGCCGCTGCCCTGCGCGTGCTGCGCAGCGGCCGGTACGTGCTGGGTCCGGAGGTCGAAGCCCTGGAAACAGAACTCGGCGAGATGCTCGGCATCGGCCACGTGGTCAGTTGCGCTTCCGGCACGGACGCACTGTGTCTGTCTCTTCGTGCACTTGATATCGGGCCCGGCGACGAGGTCCTGGTCCCGGCCTTCACATTCGCCGCGCCCGCCGAGGCCGTCGCCCTGACCGGTGCACGTCCAGTTTTCGTGGATATCGACCCCGACTCTTTTCTGGTCGATCCCGAATCGTGCCGAAACGCGATTACGTCTCGCACCCGCGCGGCCGTGGTCGTGCACCTGTACGGCCGACCCGCCGATGTTTCCGCCGTCCGGGAAGCAATCGGACCGGATGTCGCCATCGTCGAGGATTGCGCACAAAGTTTTGGCGCGAGAACCGCAGGCCAGGCGACCGGCACGTTCGGGCAGATCGCCTCCTTCAGCTTCTTTCCCAGCAAGAACCTGGGCGGATGCGGCGACGGCGGTGCCGTGGCGACCGGAGACCCCGAACTCGCCGCCCGGCTGCGCGCCTTGCGCAACCACGGCTCCAGCCAGCCCTACCACCATGAAACGCTGGGCCTGAACAGCCGCCTCGACGAACTCCAGGCCGCCATTCTGCGCGTCAAACTCCCCCATGTCGCCGAATGGAACGAGAAACGCCAGCGGGCCGCAGGCCGCTATACCGAAAGGCTTCAGAAACTGGACGGAATCCAGCCTCCCGCGGACGCAGATGGCCACGTCTGGCACCAATACACCCTGCTGAGCCCGCAACGTGACGCCCTCCAGGAGCAACTGGCCAAGGACGGCATTGAGAGCCGGATCTACTATCCGATCCCCCTGCACCGGCAGGAAGCCTACGCGCCATGGACGAACGGGGTTTCGCTGCCGGCAGCCGAACAGGTCTGCGACCAGTGCCTGTCGCTGCCGATGTTCCCGGAGCTTTCGCCCGCCCAGATCGAACAAATCTGCGCCAGCCTCGCCCGTGCCGAATCCTGAAACGGCTCCCCACCTGATGCTGGTCTCCGGGGAAGCCTCCGGAGACCGATATGCAGCGGAACTGGTCGAGGAACTGCGTACCCGGCATCCCGAGTGGACCTGGTCCGGCATGGGCGGCGAGGCCTCGCGCGAAGTCGGCATCGAACTGGTGGTCGATTCCACCGAGCTTGCCGTCGTCGGGCTGGTGGAGGTCTTGCGCCATTATCGGGAGATTCGCGGCGCACTGAAGACCCTCAAAGCGCAGGTTCTGGCCCGGAAGCCCCAGCTTCTGGTATTGATCGACTATCCGGAATTCAACTTGCGACTCGCTCGGTTCGCGCATCGGCACGGCGTGCCGGTGCTGTTCTACATCAGTCCACAGATCTGGGCTTGGCGGGCCTGGCGGGTGCACGCCATCCGGCGCCGTGTCGACCACATGGCGGTGGTCTTTCCGTTCGAGCGGGATTTCTACGAGAAACATCGCGTGCCCGTCACCTACGTCGGACACCCCCTGCGCGGACAAACAAGTCCGACACGACCGCCCGATGCCGTCCGCGAGCGCTGGGGACTGGACGCGCAACGCCCTGTGATCGGTCTCTTCCCCGGCTCCCGACGCAGCGAACTCGCCCACCTGATGCCGGTCTGCGCCGGGGCGGTGCGCGAACTGAGGAATCATCCCGCCCGGCCGCAGTTCGCGCTGGTGATGCCGCCCGGGCTGAACCCGAACGACTACGCCCCGTGGCTCGGCGACCTGCCCGAAGTGAAATGCCTGCAGGAACCAGTCTACGACGCCATGCAGGTGTGCGACATGGCGGCAGCGGCCTCCGGCACGGTCACTTTGCAGTTGGCCCTGATGCGCGTCCCGTTCTGCATGATCTATCGCTTGGCAAACCTGAGCTACCTGCTGGCACGCCTGCTGGTGCGCATCAAGCGATATTGTCTCGCGAACATCGTCGCGGGCGAAGACCTAGTCACCGAGCTGATTCAGACCGATGCAACGCCCCAGCGGGTTGCGGCCACCCTTACGCCATGGCTGGACGACCCGATCCAACTCGATCAGATGCGCGTACGACTGCAGAAAGTCGAGGAGCGGCTAGGGCCGGCTGCCGGCATGCGCCAGCTGGCCGATTGCGCGGAACAGGTGATTTCGACGTCCGGGTGATTCCGGGCGTCTCGGCGGATTCGTTCAGTCGGAATTTTTCTCGCGGATGATGCCGCGGCGACTCTCTGCGATGAACGCCCGCATCTGTTCCACTTCCGGATATTGGCCGGCCAGTTGCTGGATCTCGTCTTCAGACCGTCCGCCCGATACACGAACCAGCAGCTTGTAGGCCCGCGATAGCGCCTCCATCGTCTCCTCGGAGAAGCCGGCCCGGCGCAATCCTTCGCGGTTGAGCCCGTAAGGGCGGGCCAAGTTGCCCGACGCCAGCACGAAAGGCGGGAGATCCTTGTTCAAAGCGGAGCCCATGCCGCTGAACGCATGGCGCCCGATGCGGCAGAACTGGTGCACCAGGGTGAAGCCGCCCAGAATCGCATGATCCTCGATCTCGACATGACCCGCCAGCGTTGCACCGTTCGCAAACGTCACGTCGTCTCCGATCACGCAGTCGTGCGCAATGTGCACGTACGCCATGATCCAGTTCCGGTTCCCGATCCGGGTACAGTTCTCGCCCTGGGCCGTGCCGCAGTTGAGGGTTACGAACTCGCGGATGGTGTTGCCGTCGCCGATGACCAACTCGCTGTCCTCGCCGGCATACTTCTTGTCCTGCGGAATCTCGCCGACGGAGGCAAACTGGAAGATCCGGTTCTCTCGGCCCACGGTGGTGCGCCCGGTGACCACGGCGTGCGGGCCGACCCAAGTGTCAGCACCGATTCGCACGTGCGGGCCGATGACCGCGTACGGGCCGATTTCCGCCGTGGGGTCGATCTCCGCCCCGGCGTCCACCACGGCCGTCGGATGAATACTCAAGTCTCGGAATCCGGTTACGCCTCTGACGGCAGTTCCTTGAACATGCACATGATCCCGGCGGTGGCCACGACTTCGCCATCGACTGAGGCGGTGGCATCGAACGAGGCGCAGTTCCGGCGCATCCACATCAGTTTCACGCCGACCTCCAGCTGGTCGCCGGGTACGACCGGTTTCTTGAAGCGGGCTTTGTCGACCCCGACGAACATGTACAGGTTGTCGTCCTCCGGACAGTATTCCGGCGTTTTGAACACCAGCAGGCCCGAAGCCTGGGCCATCACCTCCAGGATCAGGACGCCCGGGAAGATCGGGATTCCGGGGAAATGCCCCTGGAAGAATGGTTCGTCGACCGTGATGTTCTTGATCGCCCGGATCGACACTCCGGGATCAATTTCCAGAACCCGGTCCACCAGCAGGAACGGATGGCGATGCGGCAGCAGCCGCTGGATCTCCTGGATGTCAAAACCTTCGCTCACGGCTTTTCTCCTTGCTTCAAGGCCCGCACGATCCGGTCGAGCTGCTTGAAGCGGGCCACGTTGCGCAACCAGTCCGCATTCTCTTGGATGGACGTGCCGGAGCTGTATGCGCCGGCGCGAGTCAGCGTCTGATTCGCCTTGGACATACCGGTAATGATAACCCCATCGGCCAATTCCACGTGGCCTTGCACTCCGGCTGCCCCTCCGATCTGGCAGTAGCGGCCGATCTTCGCGCTTCCCGCGATACCCGCATTGCCGGCGATGGCGGAATGGTCACCAATGTGAACGTTGTGCGCAACTTGTACCTGGTTGTCGATCTTGACCCCGCAGCCGATCACGGTGTCGTCCAGCATGCCGCGGTCGATGGTGCTGTTGGATCCGATCTCGCAGTCGTCCCCGATCTGTACGCCGCCGCGGTGTACCAGTTTGACCCACTGCTGATCCTGTTGGGCATAACCGAAACCGTCGGATCCGACCACCACGCCGGGCCAGAACTCCACCCGGTCACCGACCCGGACCCCTTCGTACAAGGTAACCCGGGCATGAAGGACACAACCCTCCCCCAGGGTCACGCCTTCGCCGATCACACAGTGCGGACCCAGCACGCTGCCCGCGCCGACGCGCGCATTCGCCCCCACCACGCAACCGAAATCCACTCGCACCGGCGCCTCCAGCTGCGCGCTGTCGTCGACGAGGGCGCCGGGATGGACGGCATGTGTTACCTCGGGAATCGGATACAGGGCCTGCAGAACTCGCGCCATGCCGAGGTAGGGATCCTTGCAGGACAGCGCCGGAACCGGGCAATCGGCCCGGTCCGGTTCGCGCAGCAGCACCACGCTTGCCTGAGTCTGTTGCAGTTCAGCCCGGTGGCGGGCGTGACTGTAGAAAGAAATGGAACCGGGCCCGGCAGTGCCCAAGGAGGAAGCGTGATCGATAAGGAGATCCGGAACCGGCGGAGGATCGGAAATCCGGGCGTCCGCGATTTCCGCGATCTGACCCAGGGTCAGTGATACCACATCCGGTTACGGATTATTCATCTTCTTGAGCACCCGCTCCGTGATGTCGATGCGCTTGCTGGCGTACAGGGACACGGCTTGGGTGAGGATCAGGTCGAAGCCCTCCTCGCTCGCAATCTCGGCGACCACCGTATTGACCTCTTCCTGCAGCTTGCCGAGTTCCTCGTTGCGGCGGATCGCCAGATCCTCGCGCACCTCGTCGCGCTTGCGCTCGAAGTCGCGGCGCCGACGCTGCACCTCTCGCTCCTGCTCAAGCCGCTGTTCTTCCGACATCACGTCGCTCTCATTCGCCAGTTTCTGGGCCAGATCGGTAACTTCTTTGTGAAGTTTTTCCAACTCGTCGTTGCGGGGTGCGAATTCGTTTTGAAGTTTCTGCCGAGCCGCTACCGCCTGCGGAGAATCCTCCAGAAGGCGCCCGACATCCACGAATCCAACTTTTGCGTTTTGTGCGGCAGCCGTTCCACCCATGGCAAGTAATGCCAAACCGACCACATGCGACCAGAAAATGGATGATTTCTTCATCAGTTGAATGCTCCTGTTATCTCTCATTTTACACGGTTGCTTAGAGCGACCCTAGATTGAACTGGAACGACTCTGTCTTGTCCGTTTCATGGTCGTTAATCGGCAGCGACAGGCTCATCGACACCCCCCCGAGCGGTGACAGCCAAGACAGGCCGATGCCAAGCGAGCCGCGCATTTCTTTGATGTCGAAATCCTCTGCCTCTTCGAATACGTAGCCCGAATCCAGGAACATGGCCCCGCGCAGGTTGGCCTCGTCGATGAACGGGATCGGAAACGACAGTTCGAACGAATAGCCCAACTTCAGGTTGCCGCCGTATGGCTCGTCGAATTCATCACGGGGAGCCAGCGTGTTGATTTCATAGCCGCGTACGCTCCTCGGGCCGCCAGTCACGAACTTCTGCGAGAACGGCAGATCGTCGGTGTCCTTGTAGCCGTCTCCATAGGCGGCCTCGCCTTTGATCGCGAACGTCAGGTCCTCGGTCAACTTCAGGTATTCCTCCTGAACATAGGACAGGACGTAGTACTCCAGGCCGCTGCCGGGCATCGTCGCCCGGGCGGATACCTGGCGCAGCGAACCCTCGCGCGTGAACAGGCTGCGGTCGCGGGTGTCGTAGGCAAAGGAGCCGATCAGCGACAGGTTGTAGTACGTGGCCTCGCAGTAAAGCAGGTTCGCTTGCGTGTCCGCAATCGCCCCGGTATACAGGCAGTCCCCGTCGTTATTCGCGAGGAAGTCCAGCACCAGGAAGGACGAACTCCTGCCCGCGTCGAAATTAATCCTCTGGAAGCGGGCGGCGAAAGTGAAGGTGCTGTCATCGGCAATCGGGATCCCGTAGCTCAGATAGCCGGCGAAGTCGCGTGACTCGTACTGGGTCTGCTGGTCGGCATCCGACGTATCCACCTTTCGCGTGCTGAAGCCGAAACTGCGGCTGACGCCGTTGATGGTGTAGTACGGGTTGTAGAAGTCGAAGGAATACCGGGTGGAGGTCTCGCTGTTGTCAAAGTGGATGCCGACCCGGTTGCCGGTACCGAAGAAGTTCTCCTGCTCCACACCGGCCGCCAGCGATAGGCCGCTTCCGCTGCTGAACCCCGCGCCGGCCGTGAAGTTGCCGGCCAGCCGCTCGGTGACGGTGATGGTGAGGTCGACCTGGTCGTTGGTGCCCGGGACCCGGATTTGCGTAATCTCCACGGTGTCGATATACGGAAGCCGCTGCAGACGCCGGCGCGAGCGCTCCAAGTTCGGAGACGACAGCCAGGCTCCTTCCATCTGCCGCAACTCCCGGCGCAGCACCTCGTCCTGAGTTGTGTAGTTGCCCACGATGTCGATCCGACGCACGTACACCCGCTGGCCCGGATCAATGAAGAAGTTGACCGTCACCTCGCCCGTTTCCTCATCGAGATCGGTGACCGGGTTGACCTTGGCAAAGGAATAACCTTCTTCGCCAAGCCGGGCGGTCAGCCGGCTACTGGAATTCTGTGCCCGCGAACTGGAGAAGTATTCGCCCGCCTGGATGGTCAGCAACGAGGTCAGTTCTGCCTGCGGCACGATGAAGATGCCGGAAAGGGAAACCTCGCGCACCACGAAACGTCGGCCCTCGTTGATGTGGACCGTGATGTAAATGCCCTCGCGATCCGGGCTCAGCGAAATCTGCGCCGAATCCACCCGAAACTTCAGGAATCCCCGGTTCAAGTAGAACGAACGCAACCGCTCCAGGTCGCCCGACAACTGCAATTTCGAGTACTTGCCGGTTTTGCCCATGATGTCGTACCAAGCCGGCTCGGAGGATTCGAACAGCTCCAGCAGCCGTTCCTCGGTATACGAGACATTGCCGACCACGTGCACCTGCCGGATGGCCGCCGGCTCACCCTCCACCACATTGATATGGATCGCCACCCGGTTCTCGCCCATATCGTGGACGTTGACCGCGACTTCCGCGTTGTAGAAGCCGATCGCGTGGTACTGCTGCAGGATCTCGTTGTTGAGGCGATCCAGCAACGGCTGGTTGAAGATTCGTCCGGTCGCGATGCCGGCGTCTTCCAGCACTTCCTCCAAGGTTTCATCCTCGATAACCTCGAGACCCTCGAAGGCAATTTCAGTGATGGCCGGACGTTCCACCACCCTGACGACCAGCACGTTGCCACGGCGTGACACCTCCACGTCGCTGAACAGTTGGGACTTGAACAGCGCTCGCACCACCTCGTTGGTTCGGGATACGTCGAAATCCTCGCCCACCTCCACCGGGAGATAGGTGAACACGGTCGCGGCCTCCAGGCGCTGCAGGCCCTGCAACTCGATATCCTCCACAATGAATGCAAATGCGCGCGGCACCACCAGCATTAGGGCAATAACGAGCAGAATCGGACCGAATCTCGAGCGAAACATGGGCTATCCCAGCAATCGGGCAAGGTCATTGTAAAGGGCAAGCCCCATCAGTGCCGCCAGCATGGCCACACCCAAACGTTGACCCACAGCTTCGACTGTCGGCGACACCGGCCGACCGGTTAAGGCTTCAGCCAGACAGTACAGCAGGTGCCCGCCATCCAGGATGGGGATCGGAAGGAGGTTGAGAATTCCCAGGCTGACGCTCAGCAAGGCCAGCATGGACACGAAGGCCGCAAATCCGATCATGGCCGACGTCCCGGCGAATTCGGCAATGCCGACCGGCCCGCTGATGTTCTTGACCGACGCGCCGCCGACGATCAGCTGCCCGATCAGGCGGACGGTCAAGACACTGAAGTCCCAGGTCCGCTCCGCGCCCAGCAACAGGCTTTCCCCAACCGGGTGGCGCACAATGACGCTCAGGTGTTCCGCCAGTTCCGGATCCCGGTACGGCGTCACCCCGATTCGGCCGACCGGCGTGCCGGAAACATCAACCGCCTCGATGCGAATCTCCTGCCACATGCGCTGCCCGTCCCGTTCGAGCTCGACCGTCATGGTCTGGCCTGGCCGTGAACGGATGTACCCCGACATCCCCTCCCAGGTTGCCACCGAAGATTCGTCGAGACGCACGATACGATCACCCTCGCGCAAACCGGCCGCCTCGGCCGGCGCACCCTCCAAAACAGTGCCAACCACGGGCATGGACGTCGAGCGCAGCGGGTGCAAGCCGAGCGCACCGAATACATTCTCATTCTTCAGCAACCCCGGTCCCACGTCGATGACCGGATACGCCACATCGCCATCCTCGCGGAGCACCTCCATGGCGATGACGCCATCGCCAAGCCCGGAGTCCAAGAGCGGCACGATGAAAGCCTGCCAGGTGCGGATCGGCTGGCCACCGACGGACAGGATTTCATCGCCGGTTTGAAGACCGGCGACCGCAGCTGGCGAGCCTTCTGCCACGTGGCCGACCAGCGGGCGACGACCAGTCTCGCCCGTCATGAAAACCAGGGAATACAGCAGGAAGGCCAGCAACAGGTTGAATGCCGGACCGGCGGCGATAATCGCCGCCCGCTGATACAGCGGTTTTCCGGTGAACTCGACGTCCTGCTCTTCCTCCGGGATGTCCACCCCCTCGCGCTTGTCCAGCATCTTCACGTACCCGCCGAACGGCAGGACGGAAACCACCCATTCGGTCCCGGTGCGCGGCGAGACGTAACAGTACAGGGGGCGGCCGAAGCCGACCGAAAACCGGAGCACCTTCACGCCGCACCGGCGCGCCACCCAGTAGTGCCCGAATTCGTGGAACGTCACGAGCAAGGCGATGGCCACCAGGAACGCCGCCAAGCTGATCAGGAAACTCACAGCGCTTCCATGGCCTGCCGGGCTCGGGCACGCGCCTCGCGATCTGTCTCGATAATGTCGTCGATTCCGCCCGGTTCGCCGGATTGCCCCCCTTCCAGCGTTTGTTCCACCACATCCGCGATCTGCGGGAATCGAATGCGCTCGTTCAAGAACCCGTCAACCGCGATCTCGTTGGCCGCATTCAGTACGATCGGCGCTGGCCCACCCATCTGCATGGCCTGGCGTGCCAGTTCCAGGCAGGGGTAGCGCCCGGGCGGCGGCGGATACCAGTTCAATGGCGCGCATTCCGCCAGGTTCAGGGACTCGACCCCGGAAGGCAGGCGCTGGGGACCGAACAGGGCGTAACTGATGGCCACGCGCATGTCGGCCGGCCCCAGGTGAGCCAGCGTGGAACCGTCGCGCAGGGTCAGCAGGGCATGGACGATCGATTCCGGATGAATCACCGCGTCGACCCGGTCGGCATCGAGACCGAACAGCCAGCGCGCCTCCATCAACTCCAGTCCTTTGTTCATCATGGTCGCGGAATCCACGGAGATCTTCCGCCCCATCTTCCAGTTCGGATGCGCGCACGCCTGATCCGGGGTGACCGCGTCAAGTTGCTCCAGCGGGGTCTCGCGGAACGGCCCGCCCGACGCAGTCAGGGTCGCACGTTCGATGGCTTCGGGGTCGGTCTGCGCCAGGCACTGGAACAACGCATTGTGTTCGCTGTCGACCGGAACCAGTTCGCAACCGTGCTGACGCACCTCGTCCATGAATAGCCGGCCTCCCGCCACCAGTGATTCCTTGTTCGCCAGTAGCACTCTCCGCCCGGACCGGACCGCGGCCAGCGTCGGCACCAGTCCGGCCAGCCCGACGATTCCGGCCATCACGCAATCGGCGGTTGTATCGCCCGCCAGATCGCGCAACTCGTCTTCTCCCTGCAGCACTTCGGTATCGAGTTGTTCCGCACGGAGCGCCTCCTGCAGGCTTTGCGCCGCATCCGCATTGGCCAAGGCGGCATAGCGCGGCCGATGCTGGCGGCATTGTTCGAGGAGAGTTGAATGGTCCGAGTTCGCGGCCAGCGCGAATACCTCGACGTGATCGGAGTGACGTGCGGCGAGATCCAGCGTGTTGATCCCGATCGTGCCCGACGAACCCAGCACCGTCAGCCGCATCTTAGTCATGTCAACAGTACCCCCTGCAACACCTGAATGCCCAAAGCATACACGGGTGCCGCGGCCAGCAGGCCGTCGACCCGATCCAGTGCCCCCCCGTGCCCAGGCAGGAAGCAACCGCTGTCCTTGACATCTGCCCGGCGCTTGAGCAGGCTGACACTCAGGTCGCCGGCTACGCTGAAGCAGGCCACGAGCAACGCCAGGCAAGCAAAATAGAACCAGCTTGCCAAGGGGAGGCCAAGGCCCCACGCGATCGGGATGCTAACCGCCGCCACCGCCAGCAGGGCGCCAACAAGCCCGGCACGCGTCTTGCCCGGAGAGATCTCAGGGGCCAATGCGGTCTTCCCATACCGATGGCCTGCGAAGTAAGCAGCCGTATCCGCCACGATTACCACCACAAGAAATGCCCACACAAACGGTCCCAAAAAAGCTACCAGGATTAGTCCCGCCACCGGAACAGCCACCCACCCCAGCATACCAAAAAACAGGGTCTCGGCGGTGCGCGGGAATGGAATGCCCGCGATGCGCAAGAGTGCGATGATCCACAGCCCGAACGCCAGCCAAACCGCGTTTTCGAGGGCCGGCGGCATCAGGGCCGATACCAGCAACACGCTGGCCGCCAGATAGGCGATCTGCCCCAGGCGCCCCAATCCCAGAAGCCCAGCCCACTCCCAGGCCGCCACCCCACACGCCACGGCAACGAACAGCATCCAGGGCGCGGGACCTACGCCGGTCTCGTTCAGGGCCAGCGCCCCCACCACCACTGCCAGCAGAACTGCGGCCGTACCGGTGCGTTTCGCGAGTTCGTTCATCCGGCGCTGCCCCCGAAACGCCGATCCCGTTCGGCAAACCATTCCAGCGCCCGGTCGAACGCCGCTTCATCGAAATCAGGCCACAGGCAGTCGGTGAAATACAACTCCGTGTAGGCCATCTGCCACAGCAGGAAATTGCTCAATCGAAACTCGCCGCCGGTGCGGATCAGCAGGTCCGGGTCCGGCAGTTCCCCGGTACCGAGCGCCCTCGACACCTCTGCCTCGCCGACAACATCGAGATTCGCCTTCTGGCAATGCTGGAATGCGGCCAACAGGTCCTGACGACCGCTGTAATGCAGTGCCACGTACATGACCAGGTTTGGTTTGTCCGGAGCCTGCGCCTCGATCTGCCGGATCCGCGACCGAATCTTGGTGGACAATCGATCCAGTTCGCCAATGAAGTGCAGCCGGATGCCCTGCTCCATGAGCTCACGGGCCTGTTCATCCAGCGTCTCGACCAGCAACCTCATCAGCAGTTCCACCTGCGGCTTCGGCCGCCTGCGGTTCTCGCTGCTGAACGCGAACAGGGTCAGGGTTGAAATCCCGCGCCGGGCGGCATGCTCGACCAGGGCGCGGGTCGCCTTGATGCCGGCGCGATAGCCGTCCTCATGGGGTTTTCCGCGCTGGCGCGCCCAGCGGCGGTTGCCGTCCGGGATCAGCGCGATATGGGCCGGGAGCTCGGACCGCAGCAGGGTGAATTCGCGCACCGCTCTCCCGAAATCCTCAGATTTCCAGCAGAGCTTTTTCCTTCTCCGACGCCATCTGCTCCGCCTTGTGGATGGAGTCGTCGGTCAGCTTCTGCACCGCCTCCTGGTCGCGGCGCTCCTCATCCTCGCTAATCTCCTTCTCCTTCAACAGGTCCTTGAGCATGTGGTTGGCGTCGCGCCGGACATTGCGAATCGAGACACGCGCTTCCTCCAGGGTTTCCCGGACCTGCTTCACCTGCACCCGGCGACGCTCCTCGGTGAGCGGAGGCATCGGCAGGCGCACCACCTGCCCAGCGCTGTTCGGCGTGATTCCCAGATCGGAGTTCAGCAACGCCTTCTCGACCGCCTCCACCATGTTCTTCTCCCACACCTGCACCACCAGCGTGCGCCCTTCTTCGACCGTCACGCTGCCGACTTGGGAGATCAGCACCTCGGTCCCGTAATATTCCACCTTCACCGGATCCAGCAGGCTCGGATGCGCGCGGCCGGTGCGGATGCGGGTCAGTGCCTCGCCCAGAACGCCGAGACTCTTTTGCATGCGCTCTCGGGCATCGGCCAGGATTTCCTCACGCATGGGCACCCTCCGCGTGCACCAGAGTCCCGACCGGTTCGCCAGCCAGCAACCGCATCAAGGCCCCTTCCTCGAACATGTCGAACACCCGGATCGGGATCCGGTTGTCCCGGCACAACACCAGCGCGGTCGAATCCATGACGCCCAGCTTGCGGTGCAGGGCCTCGTCGTAGTCAATGACGTCGAAACGCTGCGCATCCTTGTCGGTAAAGGGATCGCTGGAATACACTCCGTCCACCTTGGTCGCCTTGAGCAGGATGTCGGCACCGATTTCCACCGCGCGCAGGCTGGCCGCGGAATCGGTCGTAAAGAACGGGTTCCCGGTTCCGGTGGCGAATACCACCAGGCGGTCTTTCTCAAGGTGGCGCACGGCGCGGCGCCGGATGTAGCTCTCGCACACCTGCGGCACCGGGATGGCGGACATCACCCGGCATGGGACCTGGTTCTGTTCTACTGATTCCTGGAGAGCCAACGCGTTGATCAGGGTGGCCAGCATGCCCATTTGGTCACCGGTGACGCGGTCGATTCCGGCTGCTTCCAGGCCTTCGCCCCGCACGATGTTGCCGCCGCCCACCACCACCGCGATCTGCACGCCCTGCGCCTGCGCCCCGGCCAGTGCGGAGGCCAGTTGGCGTACCGTGTCCGGGTCGATTCCGTAGCGGTTGGGCCCCATCAACGCCTCACCGCTCAGCTTCAGCAGGATGCGGCGGTATGCGGCAGACATGGCGGCGTCGGGGTCAGTGTTTCTCGGCCTGGGCTCGAACTTCCTCGGCGAAGTTTTCCTGCTTCTTCTCGATCCCCTCGCCGACTTCCAGGCGCGTAAACGCCCGGACCGAAGCATTCTTCGACTGGAGCAACTTGCCGACCGTGACGTCCGGGTCCTTGACGAAAGGCTGGCCCAGCAGCGTAATCTCGGACAGATACTTGCGCAGGCGGCCAGCAATCATCTTCTCGATGATCTCCGGCGGCTTGCCGGATTCCTGCGCTTGCGCGGTCAGCACCTCGCGTTCCTTCTCCAGAAGGTCTTCCGGGACTTCATCTTCGCCCACGCACACCGGGCGGGACGCCGCGATATGCATGGCCAGGTCGCGGCCCAGTTCGGGTTCCCCATCGAACGCCACCAGCACGCCGATTCGCCGCCCATGCAGGTAGCAGGCGATCGAGGCACCGTCAGCATCAAGACCTTGCAGGCGGCGGGCCTGAATGTTCTCGCCTAGGCGAGCCACCAGTTCCCGGCGCGTCTCCTCAAGCGTGCCGCCGTCGACGGTTTGGTTCATCAAGGTCTCGACATCGTCGGTCCCCGACGACAGCGCGGCCTCGACGCAGGTCTGGGCAAATGCCAGGAAACCTTCGTCCTTGGCAACGAAATCCGTCTCGCTGTTCAGTTCCAGGAGCAGCGCCCGGGCGCCGTCTCCCGACTTTGCAAGGGCCAGCGAGCCCTCTGCCGCCGTGCGAGCGGACTTCTTGTCCGCCTTCATCTGCCCGGATGTGCGCAGGTGCTGGATGGCGGCGTCGATATCGCCATCGCACTCGCTGAGCGCACGCTTGCATTCCATCATGCCCACCCCGGTCCGGGTGCGCAGTTCCTTGACGAGTTGTGCCGTAATCTCCATGAATGACTCCTCGGTTCCGTCCGCTTACTTGGCAGCCGTTTCGGCCTCGGGTTCGCCCTCAGGTTCAGCTTCAGGTTCGGCCTCAGCCTCAGCCTCAGTTGCCGCTGGAGCTTCGGCTGGCTCCTCTACCGCAGCAGCCTCGGCTTCGGTTCCATTCCCGGCCGCTTCGGCCTGGACGTCCTCTTCAGCCAACTCGGCGGAATCCCCCGAATCCTCCACCGCCGCGGCTTCGGGTTCGGGCGCTGCCTCGGCGGCGGCCTCCTCCGGTTGCGAATCTTCCTTCGCATCGACGCGCAGTTTGGTGCGTCGGCCCTTGCGCTTCACGGCAGGCTCCCGGGGAGCGGGCGCTTCCACCGCGACTCCTTCTTCCTTCGCCTGCTTGCTTCCTTCCTGGATTGCATTGCTGATCACGTCCATGTAGAGCCGGATCGAGCGGATCGCGTCGTCGTTGCCCGGAATGATCCGGGCGATGCCTTCGATCGAACTGTTGCTGTCGACCACCGCAACTACCGGGATGTTCAGGCGGCGGGCCTCGCGCACCGCGATGTTCTCGTAGCGGACATCAATCACGAACAGGGCGTCCGGCAACCGCTCCATGTCCTCGATGCCGCCCAGGCTGCGTTCCAGCTTGAGCTTCTCGCGGGTCAGGCGCAATGCTTCCTTCTTGCTGATGCGCGCCATCAGGTTCTCACCCTCCATGCGCTTGAGGTCCTGCAGGCGCTTGATGGAGTTGCGCACGGTGTGGAAGTTGGTCAGCGTCCCGCCCAGCCAGCGCTGCGAGACGTACGGCATCCCGCACTCCTCGGCCTTGGCCTTGACGATGTCTTGAGCCGCCCGCTTGGTGCCGACGATCAGGATCGTCTTGCCCTCGGCAGCCCACTGGCGCACCTGTTCGGCGGCCTCATCCAGCATGCGCTGGGTGATTTCGAGATTGATGATATGGATTTTGTTGCGCTCGCCGAAGATGTACGGCGCCATGCTGGGGTTCCAGTACCGGGTCTGATGTCCGAAATGGACACCGGCTTCCAACATCTCACGCAAGGTGGCACACGGCATTGCGGCCCTCCTGATGGCGGCTCCGGGCTGTTAAGTTCCGAAGCCTTGCGGGTTGTCAACTTGCCCGGACCCCTCACGGTAACCCTGGGGGCACCCACCGCTCGTGTCGGTCCGGACGCGAATTTTCGCAGGCAAGCCTGCGGGGGCGCATTATACATGCTGCGGAGGTCAGTGAGCCTCCTTTCGGTAAGCGCAACCCATGCCGTCCGCTACCGTCCCGAGCCGCCGATCGCGTGTCCACAGCCGCATCGGCGGTGCCAGCGACGCCGACGCCAGCAGGTGCAGATCGACATAGCCGATGCCGAGTCCTGCCAACTGGTTTCGCTCCATGAAAAACAGCACTTCGGGATGCGTCGCCATCGGCACCGCGGGAAGGTGCCCAAGCCTCGACAGGATTTCCTTGCGATCCTCGAGGTTGCCGCAAGCGATCTCGCCGATCACGAACGGATGAACCCATACCTTGTGTTCGTCGAGCAGGCGGGCCAGCGCCTCGTTGCCGACGCGGAAATGCTCGACCCAGACGGAGGTGTCAACCAGGATCATCGGCGAGACGGCGGCGCGGAATATCCAGAAGTTCGGGCTGGCTGCCGCCCAGTTTCGCGAGCCGGCGGGCACTCTCCCTTTCTACCAGCGCCCTCAGCGCCTCGCGCACCAGTTTTGATTTCGACTCGATGTCGGTGAGCAGCCGCGCCTGCGCCAGCAGGGTTTCGTCGATGTTCAGTGTCGTTCGCATGTCAGCCTCCATCTGGGAATGATGCATAAATTATACATCAAATGATGCGAATAACTGCATCAATTAGCTGGAATAAGGCTGTCGGGACACCGCTGACATGGCTTGATGGCTCATAATATCGTTGCAGACCAGCCCCCGACGCGTCCTCCAGCCATGCCTGTCACCATCAAGACCGCCGAAGAAGTGGAAAAAATGCGCACGGCCGGGCGCCTCGCCGCGGACGTGCTGGAAATGATCGCCGAACATGTCGAAGTCGGCGTCACCACCGACTACCTCAACGACGTGTGCCATCGCTACATCACGGAGGAACAGGACGCCGTCCCGGCCCCGCTGAACTACCTCGGCTTCCCGAAATCAGTCTGCACCACGCTCAACCACCAGGTCTGCCACGGCATCCCCTCCGAACGCAAGCTCAAGCGCGGCGACATCCTCAACATCGACGTCACCGTCATCAAGGACGGCTACCACGGCGACACCAGCCGCATGTTTTTTCTCGGCAAGCCGTCCGTGCAGGCCCGCCGGCTGGTCGAACTGACCTACGAAGCGATGCACCGGGCCATCTGCCTGGTGCGCCCAGGCCTCCGGCTCGGTGACCTCGGCCACTCCATCCAGAGTTTTGCAGAAGGCCAAAACCTGTCCGTGGTGCGCGAATACTGCGGTCATGGCATCGGGCGCGAATTCCACGAAGACCCGCAAGTCCTGCACTACGGCAAGGCCGGCACCGGGATGGCGCTGAAGCCCGGGATGACCTTCACGATCGAGCCGATGATCAACGCCGGAATGCCGCAGGTGCGACTGTTGCCGGACCAGTGGACCGTGGTCACTTGCGACCACAGCCTGTCGGCCCAATGGGAACACACCATCCTGGTCACCGAGGACGGCTTCGAGGTGCTGACCGCCCGGCCCGACGAACGGTTCCCGTGAGAACCGACCTGGCCCAGGCCTGCCTCAACGCGCATCCCTCGCCGCAGGATGCCGGCCCAGCAAGCTGGAAGCAGTGGACCGAGGCGATCCAGCAATTCCTGTCGGAACGCTTCCCGGACCACGACATTGCCGAACTGATCCACGCACGGGCCGAACTCGTCGACCGGATGCTGCAAGTGTTGTGGCGCGAGTACCGGCTGAATGAGATCGAGGATCTCGCTTTGCTCGCGGTCGGTGGCTACGGTCGGGGCGAACTGCACCCCTACTCCGACATCGATGTCCTGGCCCTGTACCGGGGGCGGCGTGCCCCGGAGGAACTGGGCCCGTTTTTCCAGGCCCTGTGGGACGGCGGGCTGAAGTTGTCACAGAGCGTGCGCACCGTCCACCAGTGCCGCCAGGACGCCCGCGACGACATCACCCTGATGACCAGTTGGCTCGAGATGAGGCACCTGTGCGGGAATTCCAAGTTGGCTCGCGACCTGGAAGGCAACCTGGAACCCCGGATCGGGTTGTTCCGGGCACCCCTGTGGACCCACGAGCAGTTCTTCCAAGGCAAAGTCACGGAGCAGGAATCCCGCCACCAGCAGTTCGGCGGCAGCAACTACCGGCTGGAGCCCAACATCAAGGAGGGGCCCGGCGGGCTGCGCGACATCCAGACCCTGCACTGGATCCTGAAGCGGCACGAAGACATCGAGAGCCCGTCGGACTTCTGCGAACCGGAGGAATTGGAACTGCTGCACGAGGGAGAGCGGTTCCTGTGGCAGGTGCGTTTCGCCCTGCACGAGACCAGCGGCCAAGCTGAAGAGCGCCTGCTGTTCAACTACCAGTGCCCGATCGCCGAGCGGCTCGGCTATCAGGGCGACACCGTCAACCATACCGTCGAGTCGTTCATGCAGGACTTCTATCGCACGACCAGCGAGATTGATCGCCTCGCCGAAGTGCTCAGCCAACATTACCGCGAGAGCCTGCAACCGCCCAGCCGCAATGCTCCGAGACCCCTGAACGCCTATTTCCAGGTCTTGGACGGCTACCTGGAGACCCGAGACGAGAAGGTCTTCAAACGCCGCCCCCAAGGGCTTCTCGAACTGTTTCTGCTGCTGCAGCAAAACCCCGAAATCGAGGGTGTGCGGGCGCGCACCATTCGGTTGGTCCGCGCCAACCTGCATCGCATCGACGATGCCTTCCGCGCCCGGCTGGCCTCCAAGAGCCTGTTCATGGAGATCCTGCGCCAGCCCCAGCACGTCGCCCGCGAACTGCGCCGCATGAACCGCTACGGCGTCCTGCGCCGGTACTGGCCGGACTTCGCGAAGGTGGTCGGCATGATGCAGTACGACCTGTTTCACATCCACCCGGTGGACGAACACACCCTGCGGGTGCTGACCGAACTTCGGCATATCACCAAGACGGTCCACGAAGGCGAAAATCCCCTCTACCATGAGCTGTTCCTGCAATTTCCCAAGCCCGAGCTGCTGTATCTCGCGGCCCTGTTTCATGATATTGGCAAGGGGCGAGACGGCGACCATTCCAGCATCGGCAGCGTACTCGCTCGGGAATTCTGCCTGGATCATCATCTGAGCGCCTACGACGCTGGCATGGTTCACTGGCTGGTCGAACATCACCTGCAGATGTCGATAACATCGCAGAAGCGCGACATCAGCGATCCGGACGTAGTGAGCCAGTTTGCGATGCTGGTCGGAAACGGGGTTCGCCTACGCGGCCTCTTCCTGCTAACAGTCGCCGACCTGCGCGGCACCAACCCGGCATTGTGGACACCTTGGCGCGAAGCGCTGCTGTACCAACTTTACGTCGCGACCGATCAGCAGTTGCAGCGCGGTCTGGACCAGCCGTTCGACGCGGCACAGCAGATCGAGGACCTCAAGATTTCAGCGCTCGCAAAAGTCCCTCACGATGAACCAGCCGCCTGCCACCGGTTCTGGGACTCGCTATCCGACAGCGACCTCCTGCACTACACCGACGACGAACTGGCCTGGCAGACCGAGTGCATTGTCGGCCGTGATCCCGGAATTCCAACCCAGGTGTTTGTACGCCACCAGGGCGAACACCACTGCACGGAAGTGCTGGTCTACGACGAGAGCCATGCCCGCCTGTTCGTCCCGCTCACGGCGGCGCTCGCCCGGCTCGGCGCGAACGTGCTGTACGCACGCATCACCGAGACCCGCGACCACCACATCCTGCAGACCTTCCTAGTGACCGACGTCGACGGTCATCCGATTAGCGAACGCTACGCACTGGAGGAAATGCGCACGACCCTGCAAAACGTGGCGCAGGCGCCAGGGGACTTCGATCGCCCGGTGCTGCGTCAGCCGAAACGGCGGACCCGGCATTTCGACCTTCCGACCGAGATCGAGTTCGTGCAGCGCGAAACCCCGCCCGAGACCCGGATCAACCTCTCGACTTCCGACCACCCGGGCCTGCTCTGGACCGTCAGCCGGGCCCTCGATTCATGCCAGGTCCGGATCACCCAAGCGCGAATCACGACCCTGGGCGCGCAGGTGCAGGACGTGTTCACCGTTACCGATGCCGAGTCCCGCCCGATCCACGACCCCAAGATGCAGACGCAGATCTCCGACACCCTGCGCCAGCACATCAAGGAACTCGGAGATTCCCTGCGCGAATAGGCGATCGGCTGCCTGCCGGAAGCCTCATTCGCGTCTTCTTGTTAACATACGCGCGTGCTTTTGCCCGGATTTTTCCCATGAGCCTCCAGTCCACCATTGAGCAGGCGTTCGAAGAACGCGCGCAACTGACCCCGGACTCCGCCCCTGAGCCCGTTCGCGATGCTGTGCAGGAAGCCCTGCAGAGCCTCAACGACGGCCGCCTGAGGGTCGCCGAACCCGCCGACGGCGGCTGGATCGTCAACGAGTGGCTCAAGAAGGCCGTGCTCCTCTCGTTCTGCATCACTGACAACAAAATCATCGACGGCGGGCACACCCGCTACCGCGACAAGGTGGCGGGCCGTTTCGCCCCGGGCAGTGAAAAGGAACTGGATCATGGGGGCGTGCGCATCGTGCCCCCGGCGACCGCGCGCTTCGGCAGCTTCATCGCGCCCGGCGTGGTGCTGATGCCGAGTTTCGTGAACATCGGGGCTTACGTCGACTCCGGAACCATGGTGGACACTTGGGCGACGGTCGGCTCCTGCGCCCAGATCGGCAAGAACGTCCATCTTTCCGGCGGTGTTGGCATTGGCGGCGTACTGGAACCGCTGCAGGCCGCCCCCACCATCATTGAGGATGACTGCTTCATCGGTGCCCGCTCGGAAATCGTAGAAGGCGTGATCGTCGAGCGCGGCGCGGTCATATCCATGGGCGTATTCATCGGCCAGAGCACCCGGATCTACGATCGCGCACGTGACGAGGTCTCCTACGGCCGGGTCCCGGCCGGTGCCGTGGTCGTCCCCGGCTCACTGCCCGCCTCCGACGGAAAGTACAGCCTGGCCTGCGCGGTGATCGTCAAGCAGGTCGACCAGAAGACTCGCAGCAAAGTCGGCATCAACGCGCTCTTGCGCGAAGCGACTGACAGTTGATCATGGTGACCGTCTATGGCATCCCCAACTGCGACCGGGTTCGGGCAGCACGCCAGTGGCTGGAACGCCAAGCTATTGATTACCGCTTCCACGACACCCGCGCCGATGGGCTGACGCGCACCCAGCTGGAAGACTGGGCCGCCCGGCTGGGGATGGACACGTTGCTGAACCGCCGCTCCACGACCTGGCGTCAACTGCCGGAGAATGAACGCGCCGGACTGACCGACGCAACTGCCGTCGAGTTGCTCCTTGCACACCCTACCCTGCTGAAGCGTCCGCTTCTCGATGCCGAAGGCACGTTGAGCATCGGCTTCGACGAGACGGCCTGGGCGCAAGCGCTGGAGCAGTAGCATGTCGGAAGCCCTGGACCTCGCCTGCGCGCTGATTGAGCGGCCGTCGGTCACGCCGGAAGACGCGGGCTGTCAAGACCTGATCGCCGAATACCTTGCACCTCATGGATTCGTCGCCGAATCCATGCCGTTCGCCGAGGTTCAGAACCTGTGGTTGCGCCACGGCGAAGGCGAACCGTTGCTGATGTTCGCCGGACACACCGATGTCGTGCCAACCGGCCCGCTCGAGCAGTGGAGCAGCGACCCCTTCAGCCCGACCATACGCGACGGGCTCCTGTACGGCCGCGGCGCGGCTGACATGAAGGGCGGCGTCGCCGCAATGGTAGTCGCCTGCGCCCAGTACGTCGCGCAACGGTCCGACCACCCCGGCGCCATCGGCCTGCTGCTGACCAGCGACGAGGAAGGCCCGGCCGTGAACGGCACCCGGGCCGCAATCGAGCAACTTCAGGCACGCCAGGAGATCCCTGCCTGGTGCATCGTCGGCGAACCCAGTTGCCGCGAACGACTCGGCGACGTCATCAAGAACGGCCGCCGCGGCTCATTGTCCGGACGGTTGACGGTTCGCGGCGTCCAAGGTCACATTGCCTACCCGGCCCTGTGCGACAACCCGATTCATCGGTTCGCACCGGCGCTGGTGGAACTGACCGAAACCATCTGGGACGAGGGCAACGAGGACTTCCAGCCGACCCAGTTCCAGGTTTCCAACCTCAACAGCGGATGTGGCGCCGCCAATGTGGTTCCGGGCGAACTGACCGCGGACTTCAACCTGCGCTACTCGACTGAAGTCACCGCCGAAGAACTGCAAGAGCGAATTGCCGGGATTCTTGGGCAAGCCGGGTTCGAGCACCAAATCGAATGGGGGGAGGCGAACCTGCCTTACCGCACGCCGCCCGGCACCCTGACCCGGATCTGCCAGGACGCTGTATCGGAAGTGTTGGGATCGGAAGCGGAACTCAGCACCGAAGGCGGCACCTCGGACGGACGGTTTATCCGCCCAACCGGTGCCGAAGTGGTCGAATTCGGCCCAATCAACCGCAGCATCCACAAGATCGACGAGCATGTCGCCGTCGAGGACCTCGACCGGCTGGTCGGGGTCTACCGCGCCATCATCGGGAAACTGCTGGACTGACGGCTTAGCCGACCGGATCGTTCGCGCGATCCCACCGCGTCAGGAAATCACGGAAGTGGGCCTTGTCCTCTTCCTCCAAGTAGGACTGCAGCTGGTCGCACAGTTCGACATACTCCTCCCGCAACAGGTTGCCGCGCAGGAATTCGAAGCGCAGGAACACCAGGTAGGTGCTGATCGCGTCGGTTTCGCAGTACTCGCGGATCTCGGCCAGTCGCCCGTCCCGGTAGGCCGGCCATACCTCACCGCCTGACATCCCCTCCGGCTTTCCGGGAAAGCCCAGCATGGTGGAGAAGTCGTCGAGCCCGGCCGAGGCGCGCGGGTTGTAGCGTGATAGCACGTCCATCAGGTCCAAGTGCCGCTCGTGGTAGCGGCTGATGTAGTTGTTGTAGCGGAATTCCCGTTCGTTGTCGCCCGTCTCCCAGAAGCGCGCAGCGGAGATCCCGTGATACATGGCACGGTAGTTCAGCACCGCGAGGTCGAACCCGTTGCCGTTCCAGGTCACCAGCCGAGGGGCGGCCCGCTCGATGCCATCGAAGAAGTTGCGGATGATCGTGCGTTCGTCCGCGTCGATGTCTTCCAAGGACTTCGCGACCAGCACCGACTCCGTGTGGTACACCACCGAGATGCAGACCACTTTCTGCAGGTACAGCGGCTGGAACAGGTGTCCGCCGGTCTTCTGCATGCGCAACTGCTCCATGGCGCGCACCACATCCTCGTCGGGGAGGTCGTCTGAGAGATCGTAAAGACGCCGGCCCAGCTTCGCATCCGGAATGGTCTCGATGTCGAAGGCCAGCACGTCTCCGATCATGATGGATAAACCCCCGAAGACAGGTAGCGATCTCCGCGGTCGCACACGATAGCGGCAATCACCGACCCCGGCGCGACTTCCGCCGCCACTTGCAGGGCCACGTGCATGCAGCCACCCGATGAGATCCCGGCGAAAATCCCCTCCCGCTTCGCCAGTTCGCGCATGGTGTTTTCCGCATCTTCTCGCGTAACGTCGATTTCCCGGTCGACCACGTCCCGCTCCAAGATCTTCGGAACGTACCCCTCCGCCCAGCGGCGGATGCCCGGAATAGCGGAACCGTCCGCCGGCTCCACGCCGATCACCTCGATGTCGGGGTTCTGCTCCTTCAGGTAGCGCCCGGCCCCGCTGACGGTCCCGGTCGTGCCCATGGAAGATATGAAATGCGTCAGTTCGCCCCCGGTATCCCGCCATAACTCCGGCCCGGTGCCCCGATAGTGCGATTCCGAGTTGTCCGGATTGTCGAACTGGTTCAGGATGAACGCTTCGCCCGCACGGTTCATCGACAGCGCCCGGTCGCGGGCCCCCTCCATGCCTTCCTCCGCCGTGACCAGGATCAGTTCGGCCCCGTACGCCGCCATGGTCTGGCGCCGTTCCAGGCTCATGTTCTCCGGCATGATCAGGATCATCCGGTAGCCGCGGATCGCCGCCGCCAACGCCAGCGCAATCCCGGTGTTGCCGCTGGTCGCCTCGACCAGCGTGTCACCCGGACGGATGTCTCCGCGTTCCTCGGCGGCCTCGATCATATTGATGGCCGGGCGGTCCTTGACCGAACCGGCCGGATTGTCTCCTTCCAGCTTGGCCAATACCGTGACTCCCTCGGGCGCCATGCGCTGCAGGCGAACCAGCGACGTGTTGCCGATGCTGGATTCGATAGTCGGATACTCTCTCATGACGTCTCCATGGCTTCACGCACCTCGCGCACGGCTGCTTCTAATCCCACCATCACCGCCCGGCAAACGATGGCGTGACCGATGTTAAGTTCGTTCATTCCCGGGATCAAAGCCACCGGGCCCACATTGTCGCGGTGCAAGCCGTGTCCGGCGTTGACCGTCAACCGTTCGCGCGCATACTGCGTGGTGGAAACCAGCCGTTCCAGCTCCGCCTCGTGGGCTTCCGGTTCCGTCGCGTTGGCGTAGGGGCCGGTGTGCAACTCCACGATCGACGCACCCAGTTCGACCGCTGCATCCATTACCTCGTGCGTCGGTTCGACGAACAGCGAAACCTGAATGCCCGCCGCTTTCAGCCGGGTGCACGCCTCCCGAATCCGATCCGCGCCTGCCACAACGTCCAGTCCACCTTCGGTGGTGAGCTCCTCGCGCCGCTCGGGCACCAGGCAGCAGTAATCCGGGCGGATACGCTCCGCGATGTCCAGCATCTCCTCGGTTGCGGCCATCTCCAAATTCAGGGTTCCGGTTACTTCCCGGCGCGCCTGTTCCACGTCCTCCAGCTGGATGTGCCGCCGGTCCTCGCGCAGGTGCATGGTGATGCCGTCCGCCCCGGCCGCTTCTACTCGGCGGATAGCCTCGCTCAGGTCCGGGTAGTCCGTGTGGCGCTGCTGGCGCAGGGTCGCTATGTGGTCAATATTCACGCCTAGTCGTACATTCGTCACGTTACTGCGGAATAGTTTTTGCTGCTAACACTGTACCACTAATGGTCTTCCGAACCCAACAACATTTGACGGCACTTTGATTGGAATAGCCCTTGCCCAGCAATGACAAATGGACAAGAACAAGGCAACACGGATGCTGGAAACCGCACGGGCACAGCGGAGTTTCGGAAATCAGCCCGCCAGGGCTTGCATGATGCCCCGCGACCGAATCACGTTCGGGGCCGTGTAGTAGTCCAACACCTGCCGCATCAGGCGGCGCGCCTCGCGCCGCGTTCGCTCGTCCATTTCCTGCCGGGCTTGAAGAGTCAATAGAGTCTGACCGCTGATTCCATCCGCCTCGCCTCCCTCCGGAAGTTCCGTAGGCCCGGCACCCGGGTGATAACGATATTGCCGCCCCGGTTCGACCTTCCCCTGCTCGGTGCGATCCAGTTGCAGCGGATGGCCGGCCAGATGCAGCAAGTCCATCTCGATTCCGCGAAGCACGAATTCAGGATCCGCGGCAGTGTCCAGATGAGCCAGTGCTTCGTGGTACAGCGGATAGATCTCGTCCGAATAGCGATCGTCTGGCAGCAGGTAGCTGACGATCTCGTTGACGTACAGGGCGTAGACCTGCCGCTTCGGGTCTTTCACTGTCATCGGGCCGGCAACCTCGGCATGGCGCAGGGTGTACAGGCTGCCGCGCCCGCCCCAGGACACCCGTACCGGGGTCAGCGTCGGCAGCGGCCGGTCGCGACGGTTGTTGCGTGCCCCGCGATGGATCAGGCTGACCCGCCCATGATCCTGTGCGACCACCTTGTAAAGCAAACTGGTTTCGCGCCAAGGGCGCGCCTGAATCACATACGCCTCAACCAGTTCGTCCTGCCGCATCACACGCCTCCGCGATAACTGGCCAGAATGTTCGGATCCCGCTGCCAGTTCGGCTGCACCTTGACGTGCAGTTTCAGGACCACCGGTTGATCCAAGAGCTCGGCCATGCGCAGCCGTGCTGCGCGCCCGATGGCACTGATGCGTGTGCCGTTTCGACCAAGCAGGATCTTGCGCTGCGATTCTCGCTCCACCAGGATCTGCGCAGAGATGTGCACGCGCTCTTCCTGGTTTTGGAAGTCGGTCACCTGGACATGCATGACATAGGGCAATTCCTTGTCCAGCTGAATCAGCAGTTGTTCCCGGATCAATTCCTCCGCGAAGAAACGTTCATGCCGGTCCGTCAGCGCGTCTGCTTCGAACAAGTGTTCGCGCTCCGGGACATACTTCACCAAGTTCTCCTTGAGAACCGTGCAACCTTCTCCGGTTCGCGCACTGATCGGGATGTACTCAAGGAACTCGTGCTCGGCCAACTGGGCAAAATACGGCAGAATCAATGCCTGGTCAGGCATACGGTCGATCTTGTTGGCGCACAGCATGACCGGGATCTTCGCGTCGCGCAGTTCACCCAATACCTTTTCGTCGCGTGCGTTCCACACCCCGACCTCCACCACCATTACCGCCACGTCCACCTGGCCCATGGCTTCGCTGGCGTTGGCGTTGAGCAATTGCGAAAGCGCCCGAACCCGCCCGGAATGGATGCCGGGCGTGTCCACGAAAACGAACTGGTTGCCCTGCTCGGTCAGAATGCCCTTGATGTTGTGCCGGGTGGTCTGCGGCTTGCCGGTGGCGGCAGACAGCGGCTTCTCCAACAGACGGTTGAACAGCGTCGACTTGCCGACGTTCGGCTTGCCGCAAAGCGCCACGAACCCGCAGCGGGTCACGATGTCCATTTGGGCCGCTTGCGCTGGATATCGGCGATCGCCGCCGCCGCCGCATTCTGCTCCGCCTCACGGATGCGGTTGCCAGTGCCCCGAGTCTGCACCTTCGGATCCTTCACTTCGCACAGCACCTCAAAGCGCGGCGAATGCTTCGGTCGTTCTTTAAGCAGCGTATAGCGGGCACGTTCCCGACCCCTCGCCTGCAGCAATTCCTGCAACTCGGTCTTGGCGCTGCGCAGAGACTCCAAGGGCGGCAACTCCTTCAGGGCCTGATCGTACAGGCGGAGAATGAAAGTGCGCACTTCCTCGAGTCCGCACACTTGGTAAACCGCCGCGATCACCGCTTCCAGCGCATTTCCCGCCATGGCGCGGCGGGCGCGCGACCGGGACGCACTCGACGCCTCCGCGATCAGCAACTGGTCCATTTCGGCCGATTCCGCCAGTTTCGCCAGCATGGTGCCACAGACCAAGTGCGCACGCAGACGGCTCAGGTCTCCTTCCGGAACATCCGGAAAGCGCTGGCACAGGAAATCCGAAATCACCAGGCCGAGCAGTGCGTCGCCCAGGAATTCCTGTCGCTCGTTGTGCGGCGAGCCGGCGCTGCGGTGCGTGCGGGCGATCCGGTATTCGGGGCTGTCCAGAACCGCCTTCGGCAACCAGTTCTCGATCCGCGCCATTCAGGATTCACTCGATCTTGCCGAGGCGGGAAAGTAGCGAAACCTCCGGGTTGGTCAGCGACGGCAGCAAGAGCTTGTAATTCATCCAGATCAGAAAAGCCCGGCCCACCAAGTGGCCCTCCGGCACATACCCCCAGTCCCGGCTGTCGCGGCTGCTGTCACGGTTGTCGCCCATCACCAAGTAGTGGCCCGGCGGCACCGTGAAGTTTTCAGGAACACTCTTGGACAGGGCATCGTGAAGGATTTCATGCTGGCGCCCGCTGATGCTTTCCGTGTACTGCGTGCGATACGGGTACGGGAGACCGGTGATCGCATCCAGGAACGGGCGCGGATCCGTCAGGGGATAGACCTCCCCGTTCACCATCAGGCGCTTCCCGACATAGGCCACTTCGTCCCCTGGAAGCCCCACCACTCGCTTGATGTAGTCCTGGTTCGGATTCTTCGGATAACGGAATACCACCACATCGCCCCGTTCGGGTTTGCCCATTTCCAGGATGCGAGTGTGCAACACCGGAAGCCTGAGGCCATAGCTGTACTTGTTGACCAGGACCAGGTCGCCGACCAGCAGCGTCGGGATCATGGAGCCAGAGGGAATTCGGAACGGTTCAATCGCGAACGTTCGCAGCACCAGCACCAGCAACAGCACTGGAAACAGCGCGTGCGACCACTCGGCGAACCAGGGCCGGTGGATCGGCGGCGCCTGGCGGCGCAGGCGGTACCAGAAGAAATGGCCGTAGTAGATCAGGCCTGTGGCGGCAGTGGCCACCACCAGGATCAACTCCAGGTCCCAGATCATGGTCAGGCTGAACTCGGGCTTATACGGCGGGACTGGTCGGGGTGAGAGGATTCGAACCTCCGACCCCCGCAACCCCATTGCGGTGCGCTACCAGACTGCGCCACACCCCGTCCCGTATCCGAACGCCGCGGGACCTTTCTCCCGCCCAACCTTTTTGTCACCCACTACTCCTTGAGGATCTCGACGACTTTCTCAAGTTCCGCCACTGCCTGCCGGATGGCCTGGGTCTGCGGCGTGTCCTGCGGAACCGAAGACCGTCCCTGGAGCTTCTGCCGGGCACCCTCCAGGGTGTACCCTTCCTGCATCAAGGCCTGAATCTCCCGAATCAGATATACGTCTTCACGTTGATAGTACCGACGTCCACGCCGGCGTTTTGGATTCAGTGCCGGGATCTCCTTTTCCCAGTACCGCAATACATGATCCTTAACCTGGCATAAATTGCTGACTTCTCCTATCGTGAAATATCGCTTGTTTGGTAGGACGGCCTGATCCTCTCTTCCATTCTCATTCATGGCCTTCCACTTTCTTGCGCAATTTCTGTCCGGGGCGGAAAGTCACCACGCGCCGAGGAACGATGACCGTCTCTTCGCCGTTACGCGGGTTGCGGCCGGGCCTCGCCGCCTTGTCGCGCAGGATGAAATTGCCGAAGCCCCACAAACGGACATCCTCGCCCGCACAGAGTGCTGTGCTGATCTCGTTCAATAAGGTATCCACCAACTCGCGGGACTCTGCCCGGTTGAGGCCAATCTGATCGACCAGACGGGCAGCCAGGTCGGTTTTGGTCAGGGTTTTGCCCATTGCCGGGTCTCTGCCCCCCACAGTTCTGCCAGATGCGCGATCACCTGTTCGAGGTATCCGTCAACTTCCTCGTCCTTTAATGTACCTGAGAAACTTTGGAATATCAAACGCAATGCGAGACTTTTACGCTCCGGTTCCAGACCTTCGCCGCGATACACATCGAACACGGACACTTCCTGCAGCGGCTCGATATCGAGCGAACGCACGCAATCTTCCACCGCGGAGGCGGGCGTGCTTTCGGCCACCACCACGTTCAGGTCGCGCGCGACCATCGGGTATTCCGACCAAGCCGAGAAGTGCGGCACCGGGAATTCGTTCCAAGCTTCCAGCTCCAACTCGAACACGAACGCCGGGCTTCCAAGGTCAAACTCGGAATGCAGGTTTGGGTGCAATGCGCCAAGAATTCCAATCTGCCGTCCATCCAGGCTCACACAAGCAGTCTGCCCCGGGTGCAGTGCCGGATGCTCCGCCGACGAGAATTCCAGCGACCCGGACCAACTCTGCAACAGGTTCTCCAGATCGCCCTTGACGTCGTAGAAATCAATCGGACGCGCGACTGCCCCCCACTGTAGCGGATGCGCCTGCCCGCAGGCCACGCCACCGAGCACCCAAGTCTCGCGCACTTCGTTGCCGTCCCGGGAAAAAACCTTGGCCGTCTCGAACAGTCGGACACTGGGCTGCTGCCGGTTGAGGTTGTACTGGGCGGCCCGCAGCAGGTTCGGGACCAGTGTCGAACGCATGACCGCCTGATCCTCCGAAATCGGATTGACCAACCGCCACGGCTTGGAACCGGGCGCGAAGATCTGCTCCAGTCCGTCTTCGGTAAAACTGTAAGTCACGGCTTCCGAGTAACCGCATTCCATCAGCCGCGACTGGCAGTGTTCGAGTTGCCGCGCCCCCGGCTGCGGTGGGACTTCCCAACCAGCCGGCAATGGAACCGGAGCCGGTTCGATCCGGTCGTAGCCGTACACGCGCGCGATCTCCTCGACCAAGTCCTCTTCGATCTCCAGGTCGAAGCGCCAACTCGGCGCGGACACTTCCCACTGCCCGGCATCCTGCTTGGCCCGACAGCCGAGTGCGCGCAGAATCCGGCTCACTTCTGCCCCATCCACCTCGACCGCCAGGCACTTGGCCAGGCGCGAAGCCCGCAGGCGGATCCGGTCCGACCGGAACGCCGGGGCCAATCGCCCCACATGCGCCACTTCGGATGCTCGCCCTCCCGCGTATTCGAGGATGAGTTCGGTGGCCCGCTGCGTCGCGTGCAATGCAAGCCGCGGATCCACGCCACGTTCAAAACGCCGCGAAGATTCCGTGTGGAGTTTCAAGCGCCGGGCCCGTCCCATGATCGCCTCCGGCGCGAAGTGCGCCGACTCCAGAAGAATTCGGCTGGTCTGTTCGCCGACCGCGGAGTTGGCGCTGCCGATGATTCCGGCGACGGCGATCGGCTGCTCCCCGATCGCGATCACCAGCATGTCCGGATCAAGCATTAATTGTGTCTCGTCCAGCGCGCGAATCATTTCCTGTGCCTGCGCCCAACGCACCGAAACATCGCCGGATACCGCGTCTGCATCAAAGGCATGCAGCGGCTGACCCAGTTCCAGCATGACGTAATTGGTGACGTCGACCAGCAAGTGATGTGCCCGGACACCGGAGCGTTCGAGGCGGTCCAGCATCCATTGCGGCGTCTCCGCCTCCGGATTGATTCCTTCGATCAAACGCAGACTGTAGTACGGACAGGCATCGGCCTCGATCTCGCCGAGGCCCGGCTTGTCTGCTGATGCGTCGGTGGAAACTTTAGGTTCGGAAGGCTCCTGCAACTCTGCGCCGGTCAGCGCCGACACCTCGCGGGCCAAGCCGCGCATACTCAGGCAATCGCCGCGGTTCGGCGTCAGTTCCAGTTCCAGGACCTGGTCGCGATGATCGTCCACTTCCAGCCCGGCCATGGTCAGCGACTGCGCCAATTCTTCGGCAGGCGGCAGTTCCGCCACCCACTCCGCCAACCAGTTCAGGTCACACTTCATTGCGCGGTCCCCCCGAACTGGCTCAGGAAGCGGAGGTCATTGGCAAACATGACCCGCAGGTCATGGATTCCGTAGTACAGCATCGCCAACCGTTCCACACCCATGCCGAACGCAAAACCGGTGTAGCGTTCCGGATCGATGCCGCCCTCCCTCAACACCGCCGGGTGCACCATGCCGCACCCCAGCACCTCCAACCAATCGCCGCCTGCACGCCGGACGTCCACTTCCGCCGACGGTTCGGTAAACGGAAAGTAGGAAACCCGGAAACGGGTCTCGATCTCGCTGTCCTCGAAAAAGTCGCGCAGGAATGCCGTGACCACGCCCTTCAGGTCGGCCATGCTGACATTCTCTTCAATGCACAAGCCCTCAACCTGGTGGAACATGGGGCTGTGAGTCGGATCCGAATCGCAACGATACACGCGCCCGGGCGCGATGATCCGGATCGGTGGCTTGCTTTCGCTCATAGTGCGCACCTGTACCGGTGAGGTGTGCGTGCGCAGCAGGCGGCCGTCGCCGAAATAGAACGTGTCGTGCATGGCGCGTGCCGGATGTTGCGGCGGAATGTTGAGCGCCTCGAAGTTGTGATAGTCGTCCTCGATCTCCGGACCATAGTTGACGCCGTAGCCGAAACGCGCAAACCAGTTGCAGATGCGTTGCAGGGTCAGGATCGTGGGATGGCGCGCGCCGGGCGGAAGGGCACGTCCGCGCAGGGTGACGTCCAATTGTTCGGCTGCGACTTGGGCTTGTACCTCGGTCTCGGCCAGTGCTTTGCCACGTTCGGCGAGCGCCTGTTCGATGCGGGCGCGAATCGCCTGGATCTCGGCCCCGGCTTCCGGGCGTTGGTCGGCAGGAAGATCCTTGAGCCCGCGCAGGGCCACGGTGACTTGGCCTTTGCGGCCTAGGTAGGCGACTCTCAGGCGTTCCAGTTCAGTCGTATCGGTCGCCGCCGCGATAGCGGCATCGGCTTCACTCTGAAGGGATTCGAATTGCGGCATGGACGGATCCGTCCGCAAATCGTATCAGGAACTTGCGGACAACCGGGCCTTGGCCTGATCCGCCAGCTGCGCAAACGTGTCGAACTCGTTCATTGCGAGGTCCGCCAGCATCTTGCGATCGATCTCGATCTCCGCCTGGGCCAGGCCGTGCATCAAGCGACTGTACGACAGGCCGCACATCCGGGCCGCCGCATTGATGCGCACGATCCACAGACGGCGGAAGTCCTGCTTGCGCGTGCGGCGGTCGCGGTACGCATACTGTCCTGCGCGGATTACCGCCTGGTTGGCGGAACGGAACGTCCGGCTGCGCGCACCGTAATAGCCGCGCGCCTGCCGCCGCACCTTGCGGTGGCGGGCATGCGTGGTGACGCCGCGTTTGACTCGGGGCATGGCTGGTCAGATGTAGGGCAACAGCCGCCGTGCCAAGGCGGCATCCGAGGATTCGAGGTGGTCTGGAGAGCGCAAGGCGCGCTTGCGCTTGGTGCTCTTCTTGGTCAGGATGTGGCTGCGATGCGACTGACGGCACTTGAACTTGCCGCTAGCCGTCTTGCGGAACCGCTTGGCCGCACCTCGGTTGGTCTTGAGTTTGGGCATGATTGTTCTGTGAGTCTGTGGCAGATTAGCGGCGGCGAGGGGCAACCACCATGACCATTTGGCGGCCTTCCATTTTCGGATGTTGCTCGATTTCGCCGTATTCCTGGAGATCTTCCTCGATTCGGCTCAGCTTCTGCTCCCCCAGTTCGCGGTGGTGCAGTTCCCGGCCGCGAAAGCGAATCGTCACCTTGGTCTTGTCTCCGTCACCTAGGAACCGTTTCAGGTTGCGAAGCTTGACCTGGTAGTCACCTTCTTCGGTGCCGGGCCGGAACTTGACTTCCTTGATCTGGATCTGCTTCTGCTTCTTGCGGGCCTGCTGGGCCTTCTTCTTTCGCTCGAAACAGAATTTCCCGTAATCCATGACCTTGCAAACGGGAGGCTCGGTGTTGGGGGAAATTTCGACCAGGTCCATGTCGGCATCGGTGGCCAGTTGCCGGGCCTCGCGAAGGCCCATGACTCCTCGGTTGATGCCGCCTTCGTCAATCAGCCGTACACGCGATACGTTGATGTCCTCGTTGAGGCGAATCTCTTTCTCTGCGCTGATACTCAATCCTCCATCAGATTTAATCGGCGAGCGCGAATTGTAACAGCAAACCGTTCCGCCAGTTCATCCAGCGGCATCGGGCCGAGGTCCGCGCCATCCCGCGCACGCACTGCGACTTCCTGGTTTTCCCGCTCCCGGTCGCCCACCACCAGCAGGTACGGGACATGCGCGAGCGTGTGTTCGCGTATTTTAAAGGAGATTTTCTCGTTCCTCAGGTCGCTGTGCACCCGCACTCCGGCCGCCTCCAGCCGCGCGACCACCTCCCCGGCATAGTCGGCCTGGGCATCGGTGATGTTCAGTACCATTGCCTGGCAAGGCGCCAGCCATAGCGGCAGATCCCCGGCGTAGTGTTCGATCAGGATGCCGATGAATCGTTCCAGCGAACCGAAGATGGCGCGGTGGATCATGACCGGAACCACCTTCTCGCTGTTCTCGTCCACGTACCGGGCACCGAGTCGGTCCGGCATGGAGAAGTCCAGCTGGATCGTGCCGCACTGCCACTCGCGCCCGATGCAGTCGGTCAGGGTGAATTCGATTTTGGGTCCGTAGAACGCGCCCTCGCCCGGATGCACGGTGAATTCCAGACCGGTGGCGGTCATCGCCTCGTCCAGTGCTTTCTCGGCCCGGTCCCACAGGGCATCCTCGCCGATCCTCCGATCCGGGCGAGTCGACAGACCCAATATGATGTCTTCGAATCCGAAGTCCCGGTAAGTCGAGCGCGTCAGTTCGATCAGTTCGGCAATCTCGTCCTGCAGCTGCTCCGGGGTACAGAAGATGTGCGCATCGTCCTGCACGAAGCGGCGCGCCCGCATCAGCCCGTGCAGGGTGCCGGACGGCTCGTTGCGGTGCACGGTGCCAAACTCGGCCATGCGCAGCGGCAAGTCCCGGTAGCTCTTGAGCCCCTGGTTGAACAATTGCACGTGTCCCGGGCAGTTCATTGGCTTGACCGCGTACTCGCGGTTCTCGGACTCGGTGGTGAAGATCATCTCGCCGAACTTGTCCCAGTGCCCGGATCGCTCCCACAGGCTGCGGTCCAGGATCTGCGGCGTATGCACTTCCTGGTAACCCGACTGGTCCAGCCGTTCGCGAATGTAATTTTCCAGTTGGCGATACAGGATCCAGCCGTTGGCGTGCCAGAACACCATGCCCGGTGCTTCCTCCTGAAAATGGAACAGGTTCATCGCACGCCCAAGCTTGCGGTGATCGCGTTTCTGCGCTTCTTCCAACTGGTGGAGGTAGGCTCGAAGTTGCTTGGCATCCGGCCAAGCGGTGCCATAGATGCGCTGCAACATCTCGTTGCGGGAGTCGCCCCGCCAGTAGGCACCCGCCAGCTTGGTCAACTTGAACGCCCGCAGGTGACGAGTGTTCGGGACATGCGGGCCACGGCACATGTCGACATATTCCTGGTGGTGGTACAGCGCAATTTCCTCGCCTTCCGGAATCTCGTCGACGATCTGCACCTTGTAGGTCTCGCCACGCCCCTCAAATACTTCACGGGCTCGCTCGCGGGTTACCACTTCGCGCAGCACATCGTAGTCTTGCGCAATTAACTCTTGTACTTTGGCCTCGATTTTTTCGAGATCTTCCTCGGTGAAGGACTCATCACGGGCGATGTCGTAGTAAAACCCATCCTTGATCACCGGACCCACCGCCATCTGGGCGTCCGGGTACAACTGCTTGACCGCCTGTCCCAGCATGTGCGCCAGTGAATGGCGCAGGATCTCGATGCCCTCTTCGTCGCGGTTGGTGATGATGGAGACTTCGGCGTCCTCGTCCACCTCGACGCAGGCATCCACCAGCCGCCCGTTGACTCGGCCGGCCAATGCCACCTTGGCAAGACCCGACCCGATGTCCTCGGCGATCTGCATCACCGTAACGGGGTGTTCGAATTCGCGGGTGGAGCCGTCAGGAAGCGTAACGACAGGCACTGGAAAATTGTGGGGTCGAAGAAGCGCGGAAAGTATAGCGTATGAGAAGAAAATTGAGAGAAAAGCTAGATATCATGAAATTAATTGCATCTCCGAAAGGTTTCCAGATCAACTAAAAAACCTTCCACTATAGATTCTCTTCTTCCCATTGCTGGTATGTTTTGTCTTGGCCTTTCACTTTCCAATTACGGGGGCCTCTAGCTTGCCGTCCATAGATAACGGCCGCTGCTGCGCTAGAGCTATTAAATTCATAGTCTTTGGCGAAAACGCGGTATTTCTCATCTTTGTGAAGAATCAAAATCTTCTGTTTTATTAAATCTTGATACAACTTGTAATATGACCCCTCAATAATCCTACTCCCTTTCACTCCCCCCTTCCAATCTTTCCGGGCCTGAGAGCCTTTCTGCACAATCCACTTGCCATCCACAAACTTTGCAAAGGCTTGAATACCTTCTGCCAAAGGATTAATCTCAAATTCAGGACAATTTGATTGGGGGGGTGTTTGAGTTGGCGGCAGTATAAAATCGAAACCCATCATAGGAAGCAACATGTCGCAAATAGGACCAACAACCTCTTTATCTATCCTTTCCTTATCCTGTGCACTTAACTGTAGGCGTCGCGTCTGCGCCTGAATGTTTTTTAGAATCTCCTTGTCCGGAACTTGGTTTACCAGACGAGATTCTATGTAACGCCTACGGTCTGTCCCGAGTTGAAATTTCCCACTCGTCGCGGTAATCCACAACATTTCTTCCCACCAATCAAGTTTCCTGTTATGAGTTTTAATCCGATTCTCAAGTTCATTAGTCTCGCCAATGTATGCCTGCTCTTTGCCGCCATCAGCAAGGATGTAGACACCTGGACCAGATGATTCATCGCGCCGCAAAACTTCTTTAAGGCGCAGACGTGGGGCCTTCAACGCACCGACCACACAAAATTCTGATTCCACCACCCATAGCCCCGTGGCCAAACCATCCACAAAGTTAACCTCAAAAGATTGCTCCATGTTCTATTCCTGCCCACATATGCCCAGCAACAAGGGATTATACGGTAGCCTGACAAGGCATCTTGTAGAAGTTATGCCATGTTTGGCAATGTCACAGTTTTGGTGTTCTGTCTACGAAGAAATTGTCCACCGTGTACCAAATAACCAGAACGTTCATAAATCTTCCCTACATTAAATTCTCACTCTTTTCCCGGCAATGCAGTGTATATGTTTTGAACACAGTTACTTTATTTGCGTGGGAAAACTTCCTGAAAGTATTTTCTCCAACTCCTAATGGTCTGCATTCTTCTGCAAAAAGTGTTGTTGCTACCACCGAGCCCATTTCGGTTTTTGACCGCTTTCGGGATTTCAGGATCTGAATTCAGCACAAAAAGGTTACATAGATCGTTCGAAAAAACAATTTTGGCCATTTCGCATAAGATTTCTTTTTCTGTTTTCTTCGCAACACGCGTTCCCTCAGATGTCAATCGATACTTTATCTCTTTAGAGTCTGAAACATCTTCCGCTAAACCCATCCAGCGAAGCGCATTTAAGTAATAGTCATATTGGCGCGGCACAATATTGTAGGTAGAGAATAACTCTTCTTTCGTGAGAGGCTCTCTTTCGGAAAGCTTTAGAAAGAGTGCGAAAACTTTGTCGATCCTATCTGCCTGAGGGAATGGAGCCCCGTGTCCGGTCTTATCAGGGTCCACCCTGACGACACGCAAGTCATTCCAAGAACAATTTAAAGAAGCTTCCTCCTCAAGGGCACAACGCCGGTAGTCAGAAAAACGAAAATTTCCATGCTCCGATCTGAATCTATAAAAATGAAAATATCCCCGACCCTGTTCGTAGAACATTACATACGCTTTGACATGCTTCTGTTTTTTAAACAGTTCTTCATAGTGAAGTTGCGGGTAAAGCAATTGCCTCAGATTCATGTTGTTGCTCAAACCCGATTTAGCTTCAAATAAATGAATCCCTGCTTTCCCCTCATAACCGCCATCTACCTCTACTTGAACTTTTTCAATTTGATAATCCACAAAACGATCAATCTCTTTATCTGGTAAAGAAAAAGTGATGCGCTTGCAAAATTCACGTCCCCTCAAGACCGGGGACAACCGATCCTCTGCCACATCGTCAAGCATTCCAGAAATGAAAGCAGCGTCCAATGCCTTGGATTCACTGCTGATATTTTGCGGGGTTAGCGCTTTTATGTGTGGCGGGAGCAAGAAATAGTCTGGAGATCGTGAACCCCTGCACTGCTTCTCGTTGACATCGACAAACGGATCCGTTCTGGCAAGCCGATAGCACCCATTTTTTATTGCCAAAACGGAAAGCTTTTCTTTCTGAAGAGGCTGAGGGGTATTCTGCCTATAGTCAATCTTGCAGGCCAAACGTGGTTCTCGGTATTTTTTAATTACTTCACTGTCGATATCGCAATATCCTTTCTTGTCGATTTCTTTTTCTACAGAAATCACCTCTTCCAGGATCTGTTCCCAAGCAAGATCGTTCTTACTTGTGCTCACCGGTAATTCCTCACGATAATCTCTTCGACTTCGCCTCGGCCTTCGGACTTGCAATTGACCGAACGCCGTGCACGAACTTTTTCGACTACAAAATTTTTCTCTTTTTTGTATAGATCAGTTACCCATGGTACCGAAGAATTCGACAGCATAAATAGCGCACCCTTCTCGTGTAGGTTCAAGCAAAAATCTTTCAGTCTCTTCTGCTCCGATTTATCAAAACCCGATGGGGTGTAGGAAGTAAAGCTTGCTGTGGGAGAGACTGGGGCATATGGGGGATCCATATACACAAAATCGAATGGCGACACATGCCTTATAGTCTGCGCAAAATCGGATACCTCAATTCGAACACCCTTGAGAAAAGTAGAACAGGCTCGTAGATTATCTGCATCAAGAATTTTTGGTTTGACATACTGTCCATAAGGAACGTTGAACTGCCCTTTGGCATTAACACGACACAGCCCGTTGTAGGCTGTTTTGTTGAGGTAGATAAATCGGCTGGCCCGATTCAACTTGGTTCGGCGCGAATAACTTGGCGAACGATCCCAAGCTCTAATTTGGTAAAAGTAGTCTTTATCAACTTTGTGCTTAGACAAACTTTTGATAAGGTTTTCGACGTCATCTCTGATCACGCGATACGCGTTGATCAGTTCTTCGTTACTGTCGCTCAAATAGAGTTTGCGACATACTTCGTTTTTGTCTATTGAAAAGAGTAATGCCCCCCCCCCCCCCCCTTTAGCAGTTGACGCTTACCACCCGCCCATTTCACAAATGGCCTTGGACTATCTCCAGTGGAAACAACTTTAGTACTCACTTGGCGCGCATAGTTGGCATTCCAATTCTCGGTTTGCCTTCCGACTTTGTAACTACAAGATCGGCGATCATACCGATCTACGCCAGATCAGCAACTGCTCTCTTCAGGATGGCCAAAAAACACGCATATCCAAAATTCGCTAGCCCAACTTCGGCAAATGCAACTGGTCATCCAGCAAGACAAGTTGTCCAGAGTCCTGATCACCCCAATCCCACAGCACTAAGTTGACATGGTCTGAGGTTACGTTAGGCACGTAACTGCGTACGCGCATTCCCGCGTAACCCGCGGCAATCAAACGATTGGCTAAAGATTGAGAATCAGAAAGCCTTTTTTTGCGCATTTCCTCTTCCCAGGATGGACAGTTCAATTCAGACTCGGTCACGTCTTCGGCCTCACACTTCCCTGGGTCCAAAGCGTCGAACAGGTGCTCGACATCTACCTGATAGACCGCCAGCACGACCGTGGGCTGCAAACGCCCGAGAGGGCCGTTTTCGAGCAGCGCCGTCAACGGCGATAAAGACAAGTACAGAGCCTTGACGCCGCGGGCATTGAACCGTCCCCCATAGCGGCGTGCGCCCTCACCGGGCGTGGCGTTCCAAGCCCACCGGGCATCGTGTGCACGGTACGCGATGCCCTGATATCGCACGGTTGAACCTGGAAAGCCTGGGGCAAAGGTTGATCAAGCGTATCCGCCAGCCTGTTTGCGATCAAAATACTCATGCACGTAATCGGCGTGCCCTTCGCGTACCAGACTACTGGCGGTATGGCCCCCGAACCCGACGATCGGCTCTGTGCGATACCAGGCATAAGCCGCGAGAAGCGAGTCCGTGAACTGATTGGCCCGGATGAGTATTTCCAGCATTTCCCTCAACCGGGTCTGCGTCTTTTTCGCCCGGAGCCTTTCGACACGGGAGAACACGTCTTGGGCAAGGCCCAAAGTCTTGGCGATATCAGATTTGGTCGTCAGAAGCGCATCCGAAATCAATTTCGGGGAGAAGACCCCGTCCTCCATGAAAACCTGTATTTCCATTGGAAACCCACAAATCAACTATTATCACAATAAATCATAGCATAATTATTGTTTTTTCCCTAAGCGCGGGTTCAACAGCGCACTAACGGAACGGCATATAATTTGCGACATCTTCGGAGCATCAAAATGGCGAAACAAGCGGCAGGCAAGGACTCGAAAGGACGAGTTACTGGGCATCATGCCCAAGCAACCGCCACGACACGCGTAAAGCCAGCGCGAACCGGTGCGGAATTATTGGACTTTCTCCGTTCGTCTCCGTTTGTCGGTGAAGATTTTGTTATTGAACGAGATCACTCTACAGGCCGCTAGCCCTGGCCCCGGCCACGCCCCAGAAACAATTCCGTCACCGTCCCCTGGGCCACCTCGCTGGCCTGCGCCAAGGTCTCCGAAAATGTCGGATGCGGATGAATCGTGCCGGCAATATCTTCCGCTTCACAGCCGGTCTCTATCGCTAGTGCCGCCTCTGCAATCAGTTCCCCGGCATGCACGCCTACTACGGCCGCCCCGATGAGGCGTTTCGTCTCCGAATCGAACAGCAGTTTGGTCATGCCCTCGACGCGCGAGGTTCCGACTGCCCGCCCGCTTGCCGCCCACGGGAAGATGCCACGCTCATACGCAATACCCTGGACCTTAGCTTCGCGCTCGGTTAATCCCACCCAGGCGACTTCCGGGTCGGTGTAGGCCACCGAGGGCACCACCCTCGCCTCGTAGGCGGATTTCATGCCGGCCGCGACCTCCGCCGCCAAACGACCCTGATAAGAAGCCCGATGCGCCAGCATCGGCCCACCCGTCACGTCGCCGATGGCAAAGATGTGGGAAATATTGGTTCGCTGCTGGTGGTTGACCGGGATCGCTCCCGACCCGCCGACCGCAACCCCGGCATCCTCCAATCCCAGGTTCTCGCTGTTGGCGGCCCGACCCACCGCAACCAGCACCGCGTCGAATAATTCTTCCCACTGGCGGTCTGCACCCTCGAACTGCACTAGGATTCCGTCATCCTTCGCTTCGGCTTTCTGCACCTGAGTGCTCGTATGCAATGCAGCGAATCGCTTTGCATTGCGCTTGAGGTAAGCCCGCACCACGTCCTTGTCGGCTTCGCCCATCATTTGTTCCAACGCCTCCACCACGGTCACCTGCGACCCCAGGGCGCGGAACACCGTGGCAAGCTCCAGACCCAAGACGCCACCCCCGACCACCAGCAGACGCTCCGGAATTTCCTTCAGATCCAGGGCCGACGTGGAGTCCAGGATGCATGGATCGTCCGGAAACAACTCAAGTTTGATCGGTCGGGATCCCGTGGCGATGATCGCCTGCGCGAAACGTACCTCCTCTCTCCCCTGCCCGGTCTCGACCGCTAGCGTATGTGCGGACACGAACTCTCCCCGGCCGGTGACCACTTCGACTTCGCGGCGCTTGGCAAGCGCGCCGAGACCATCGGCCAACTGTGCCACCCCTTTCTCCTTCCAGTCTCGTAATGCGTCCAAATCAATCTGCGGGGGGTCGAACACCACTCCCCGATCCCGCCATTCAGCCGCATCCTCGATCAAACCAGCCGCGTGCAGCAAAGTCTTGGACGGAATACAACCGACGTTCAGGCATACGCCGCCGAGCCGCGAGAAACGTTCCACCAGCATCACCTTCATGCCCAGATCCGCCGCGCGGAAAGCGGCACTGTAGCCGCCGGGGCCACCACCAATCACCACCAGGTCGATTGTCTTCACGGATTACCCCTCTCCCCAGTCCAACTCGTCGGGATGTTCCAGCAACCAAACCAGCGCCATCACGAACTGGGCCCCTTCCACTCCGTCGACGACGCGGTGATCGTAGGACAGCGACAGCGGCATCATCAGACGGGATTCGATCTGGTCTTCAATGCAGACTGGCTCCTGCACCGCACGCGAGATACCTAGCACCGCCACCTGGGGCAGATTGATGACAGGGGTGAAATGCCCGCCCCCGATGCCGCCGAGGTTGGACAAGGTGAAGCCGCCACCCTGCATGTCCTCGGCAGTCAATTGCTGGGCCCGGGCGCGTTCGGCCAAGGCCGCAACCTCTCCGGAAAGAACGGAAATCGATTTCTGGTCGGCATCGCGAATCACCGGGACGACCAAGCCCTCGTCGGTGTTCGCCGCAAACCCAATATGGACGTACTCGCGGACGATCAAGTCTCGCCCGTCTTCGCTCAGCGAGGCATTGACGCGAGGAAACTGCTTCAGCACCTGGGCGCAGGCCTGAAGCGCGCAGGCGGTCAGCGTCAGGGATTCGAACCCTTTCTTCCCGCGCAATTCCTTCCGGCGTTGATCCAGTTCCGTAATGTCCGCCTTGTGGTGCTGGGCCACATGGGGGGCCAGTTGCCAATTGCGCTGTAGGTTGGCGCCAGAACGCCGTTGGATGCGGGTCAGCGGCTCGGTTCGGGTCGGGCCGAATCGTTCGGCATCCACTGGCGGTCCGGACGGGCGGACGGCTGCCGCCGGCTCCTGTTGCCGCGTCAGGATCGCCTTGACGTAGAGCTGGACATCCTCGTACGTGATTCGGCCTTTGCGGCCGCTGCCGGAGACCTGCTCCAAGTCCACGCCGAGTTCACGCGCAAAACGGCGTACGGCAGGCCCGGCGTGGGGCAAGGTGCCCAGACGGCGAGGCTCCGGGGCGACCGGCGGTGAGGCCGGACTGGCAACGGGTTCAGCTGGCTCTGCGGCAGCCGGCTCCGGAGGCGGCGTGGATTCGGCCTCGGGCGCTTCCGGCTCCGGTTCGGAGTCGTCCGGACGGTCGGTCAGGGTCACGACCAATGCATCCACCGCCAACATGTCTCCAACCTTGACGTGCACGGTTTCCACCACACCGCCGAACGGCGACGGCAGATCCATCGCGGCCTTGTCCGATTCCAGGGTAATCAACGGCTCGTCCGCCGAGACCGACTGCCCGGCCTGTACGAAGACTTCGATGACCTCCGCTTCTTCGACGTCCCCCATGTCGGGGACCCGGACTTCCTGGCTCATGAGGCGAACGGGTCCGGTCGATCGGGATCCACCGCGCATTCGGCCACGATCTTCTTCGTCGTCGCCGGGTCAATCTGCCCTGAAGCCTCCAGTGCCCGCGCTGTGACGTGCAGGATGTGGTCGGCATTGACTTCGAAGAACTCGCGCAACTTCTCGCGCGTGTCGCTGCGCCCGAAACCGTCGGTGCCCAACACCCGGTAGTCGCGCCCGGCAGGCAGGCACGAGCGGATCTGTTCGGCGTGCATGCGCACGTAATCGCTGGCCGCGATGATCGGGCCGGGATGCTCGGCCAGGCATTGCTCGACCCAGGGGGTTTGCGGACTTTCGGGGTGCAGGCGATTGTGCCGCTCCACACGGGCGCCATCGCGCGCCAGAAGCACGAAACTGGTCACGCTCCATACGTCCGATTCCACTCCATAGGCGCGCAGGCGCTCGGCAGCCGTCAGGGCTTCACGCAGGATGGCGCCGGAACCCAGCAGTTGCACCCGAGGCGCATCCGGGTCCTGCGCCTCCGCAACCTGGTGCAGGCCCGCCAGAATTCCCTCCTGCGCAAACTCGGGCATGGGGGGATGGGCGTAGTTTTCGTTCTCGACTGTCAGGTAGTAGAAGCGATTCTCCCGCTGTTCGTACATGCGTCGCAGGCCGTCTTCGACGATCACTGCGACCTCGTAGGCGTAGGCCGCGTCATACGGATAACAGTTCGGAACGCCGGCGGCCGCGAGATGACTGTGACCGTCCTGGTGCTGCAACCCTTCTCCGGGCAGCGTGGTGCGCCCGGCAGTGCCGCCAATCAGGAAGCCGCGTGCCTGCAGATCGCCCGCCGACCAGATCAGGTCTCCCACCCGCTGGAAGCCGAACATTGAATAGAAGATGTAGAACGGGATCATCTGCAGACCGTGCGTGCTATAGGAGGTGCCGGCCGCCACGAACGAACTCATCGCGCCCGCCTCGTTGATGCCCTCTTCCAGCACCTGTCCGGTTTTCTCCTCGCGGTAGTAGGCCAACTTGCCAGCGTCCTCCGGCTCGTACAACTGCCCGAACGGCGCATAGATACCGAGTTGGCGGAACATCCCTTCCATGCCGAAGGTCCGGGATTCGTCCGGCACAATCGGCACCACCCGCGGGCCCAGTTCCGGGTCTCGAAGCAGGCCGGCCAGCACCCGAACCAGCGCCATGGTGGTGGAGATTTCGTGATCGTCCGTACCCGCGCGCATCTTGTCGAAAATTCCGTCCGGGATGCGCAGCGGAGGCGCGGTGTCGTGCCGCACCGGGAGATAACCGCCCAAGGCCTTGCGCCGGGCCTTCAGGTAGCGAATCTCCGGGCTGTCCTCGGCGGGGCGGTAGAACGGAATCCGGTCCTTGATCTCGTCGTCGCTGATCGGGATCTTGAAGCGGTCGCGAAACGCCTTCAGATCGTCGTCGTCCAGTTTTTTCTGCTGGTGCGTGATGTTGAGTCCCTCTCCGGCCGTCCCCATGCCGTAGCCCTTGATGGTCTTGGCCAGAATGACCGTCGGCTGATTCTTGTGCGCGACGGCGGCACAGTAGGCGGTATACACCTTGTGCGGATCGTGCCCGCCGCGATTCAGGCGCCACAGGTCCTGATCGGCCATGTTGGCGACCATCGCCTCAAGCTCCGGGTACTTGCCGAAGAAGTGCTCGCGGATGTATGCGCCATCTCGGGCGCTGTAGGTCTGGAAGTCCCCATCCACGCATTCCTCCATCCGCTTGAGCAGGATGCCTTGAGTGTCGCGGGCGAAAAGCGGGTCCCAGTAGGAGCCCCAGATCAACTTGATGACGTTCCAGCCGGCACCGCGGAACACGCCTTCGAGCTCCTGGATAATCTTGCCGTTCCCGCGCACCGGGCCGTCCAGGCGCTGCAAGTTGCAGTTGACCACGAAGACCAGGTTGTCGAGCCGTTCACGTCCGGCCACCGAAAGCGCACCGAGCGATTCCGGCTCGTCCATCTCGCCGTCGCCGACGAACACCCAGACCTTGCGGTCGCCCGCATCCAGCAGACCTCGGTTATCCAAGTACTTCATGAAGCGCGCCTGGTAGATGCCCTGGATCGGCCCCAGACCCATGGAGACGGTCGGGAACTGCCAGAAATCCGGCATCAGGTAGGGGTGGGGATACGAGGACAGGCCGCCCCCTTCGGCTTCGCGGCGAAAACGGTGCAAATGTTCCTTGTCGAGCCGGCCTTCCAGATAGGCGCGGGCGTAGACGCCGGGCGCCGAGTGACCCTGGAAGAACACCAGGTCCCCGCCGTGCTCCTCATTGGGGGCGCGCCAGAAGTAGTTGAAGCCGATGTCGTACAGGGTGGCCACCGACGCGAACGTGGCCACATGCCCACCGAGCCCGGGGTGCTCCTGGTTGGCCCGCACCACCATCGCCATGGCGTTCCAGCGGATCAGCGAGCGGATTCGCCATTCCAAGGCGGCATCCCCTGGGCAGCTTTCCTCCTGCGCCGCAGGGATGGTGTTGAGGTAGGCGGTCGTTGCACTGTAGGGAATGGTCAGACCGGAGCGGCGTGCCCGGTCCAGCAGGCGTTCAATCAGGTAGTGGGCACGCGCCGGCCCCTCCTCCTTGAAGACCGAATCCAGCGCCTCCAGCCATTCCTGGGTTTCCAGCGGGTCGACATCCTGTTGCTCGGGGCGCGGCAGAGTCATGGGACTAGTTCATGTAATGATTTTGGATTCTCCCATGTTACCAATCCACCGAATTCCGAGTGGGCTGAAAAGCGCAAGTGCAATGGAATCAGATGCTCTGGAAAGCCCATTACCGTCTCTTGTAAAGCTGCGAAGCCCTATGATATATCTTTTTGATATATCTTTTATGCTACGATAGAATGACCTAGATTTCAGGAATTGCAACCATGGCCACATCCGACCCGCAAAACTACGCAAAGGTCTTTATGTCGGGACGATCCCAAGCGGTGCGCATACCCAAGAAGTTTCGTTTCCCAGAGGGATGCGACACGGTGACGATACGCCAGGTCGGCCCACATCTGGTCCTGAGCCCCCGCTTCGCCGGTTGGGAAGACTATTGGGCGAACTCGACCCGACCCACAGAGGACTTCGCAAAGACGGTGCTGGAGCTTCGCTCCAACGATCTGCCGGTTGAAGAACGTCAGGGTTTCGACTGATGCCGTGCATGCTTGATGCGGATCACTGCGTGTACCTCATCAAGGGTTCCCCACTAGTCACACCTAAAGTCCCGATGGGCGATTGCCTGATCTCCGCGATCGTTGCAGGCGAACTGCATACCGGCGTTGCCAAATCGGACGAATCACGTCGAAGCTGGAATCGACAGGCTCTGGCCGATTTTCTGAGTACGGTACGCGTCGCTCCAATCGACGAGCATATCGTCGAAACTTATGCCGAAGTTCGTGCGTATCTGGAAGCAAGCGGCCAGAGAATCGGCCCCCACGACACTTGGATCGCTGCGCACTCCCTCGCTTTGGGATTGCCCCTTGTGACCAACAACATGCGCGAGTTTTCTCGAGTACCCGAACTCGTCGTCGAGAATTGGTTGCAACCTCCCTAGACGACGGGTGAAACGAACTGGGCAGTAACCGACCAAGGCGCGTTGCGTCATTTGCCCCACCACCTATTCCAGAGTAATATGGGCGAACCGAACAAACAGGAAGCGTAGATTCGGATGGCTTACTCCGATCCTCTCCAGCACGGCGACCACTTACACGACGAGCAAAGCTCGGCGGATACGCGGGCGATCCCGATCAACCAGGTCGGCATCAAGGACATCCTGCATCCGATCGAGTTCGTCGACCGCAGCGGCAAACCCCAATCCACGGTTGCGCGGCTGACCATGACGGTCAACCTGCCGCCGGAGGTCAAGGGCACGCACATGTCCCGCTTCGTGCATGTCCTGCAGGACCACAAGAAAGCGGTTTCACTGGAGAATTTCAACGGGCTGCTGCGCGACATGGCGACCCGGCTCGACGCGGAGGAAGGCTTCATCGACATGGCCTTCCCGTTCTTCATAAACAAGGCCGCCCCGGTATCCGGCGTGCGTAGCTACCTGGACTACCAGATCCGCCTGACCGGACACTTCAACCGCGGCGACACGCGCCTGACCGCCTCCATCGCGATCCCGGTCACCAGCCTGTGCCCCTGCTCCAAGAGCATCTCGGACTACGGCGCGCACAACCAACGCTCCCGCATCACGCTCAGCGTGACCCTGGCGAAGCCGATCTGGGTCGAAGACCTGATCGAGATGGCCGAAAGCGAAGCATCCTGTGAACTGTACGGGCTGCTCAAGCGCCCGGACGAGAAATACGTCACCGAGCGGGCTTACGACAATCCCAAGTTCGTGGAAGACATGGTCCGTGACCTCGCCCTGCGACTCAACGAAGACGACCGGGTCCGGGCCTACAAGGTGGAGTCGGAGAACTTCGAGTCCATCCACAACCACTCGGCTTACGCCTGCATCGAAAAGGACAAGTCTCGCGACGTCATTTCGCGGCGCGACAACATCACCTACCTCGCCATGTCCCGGATGCAGTCCGGCATCACCCCGCAAGACAAAGGCGACTAACCACGGCCCGGCTTCCAGCCGGACCGCGACCCTGAAACTGGACTATTGCGCGTCGGCCGTGGCGCGGGGCACCAGCGCGTATGCGGCCAAAATCGCGCGCAACACGCTGCGGGTCAGCTCCTTGCGGACGGGCTCCTTCGATTTGTGCTGGTGCACCGTCAGCAGCGTCAGATTTTCCTCGCGCGCCAAGAGGTGCACTTCCAGCAGGACGCCTTTCCCGTCAGCGGAATCCCCGCCCCGGTAGCGGAACACGTAGGTGCCCTGGCTGCGATCAAAGTCGACCACGTACAGCCCCGAGCGTTCCAGGGCCACGCCAACCTGACGCCATACGCTGCCGTATTCGTCCTCCACCATCAGCACCGGAATGCCGCCGATATACTGCAGGTCGAGGCCGACGGTGTCCTCCACCTCCTCTTCCTCCAGGGTGGCGATGCCCTCCATCCGCGACGCGCCCAGGTACTCCATCAAGCGGATCAGCATCTCGGCTTCCCGCTCCGGATTCGGTCGCCCGGGCCTCCAGACCACCGCGTTGTCACCGCCCACGCCTGCCACTTCCAGTTTCTGGCGCGTGATGTACACGTTGGCGTAGGCATTCGGCTCGCGCTCCATCCGCAGTCGAAACTTCTCGCGGGCCGCCGCGTAGTACGGGCTGCCGCCCTCCCCTTCCACGCTCCGGAGATCATCCTCCTTCTCGCGCCACCGCGTCTCCAGCAAGCCAATCAGCGGCACCTCCTGGGCCAACTCGAACCCCTGATCTTCCCAGAACGCACGCAGATGCGGCCACAAGGTGACCGGGTCCGCGCCCACTTCCAGCCAGCGCACGTTGCCCTCCCGGCGCACTTTCATGTCCAGGAAGCCCGGCAATACCGTAGCCTGGCCCCGGCCGGTCTTCTTGGCACTGACCCCGCCAAGTTCCGGGATGATGAGTTGCTTGCTGGTGTCCGGCAGGGACAACTGCGGCGGCACCCTGAGTGCTTCCGTCGACTGGCTGGAGCTATATTCTTCTTCACCGCCCCACCAATCCGACTCGAATACGTCCGCCGCCTCGCCGAGCAGTTCCTCGACGGTCAAAGGCTCGTCCCCGCAACCCGCGAGCATGCCCGCCAAGCAGCCCACCCACAGCCAGCGCTTCATTCCAACACCTCCGCCGCGCGCATGGCGGCGCACAGGGCCTCGTGGTGCGCTTCCGAAAGCGGGGTCAACGGCAACCGGATGCCCTCCGGAATCAGTCCCATCCGGTTCAGGCACCATTTGACCGGGATGGGGTTGGATTCGATGAACAGGTCCCGGTGGAGGAGCTCCAGTTTGCTGTTGCAGGCTCGCGCCGTTTCTTCGTCTCCGTCCAGTGCCGCCTGGCACATCTCGTGCATCAGTTTGGGCGCCACATTCCCCGTCACCGTGATTACTCCCCGGCCTCCGTTGAACAGCGTCTCCATGGATGTCTCGTCGTCTCCGCTGATGATTATGAAGGCATCGTCGCACAGTTCGCGCAAACGCCGGATTCGCTCCAGGTCGCCGGTCGCCTCCTTGATGCCAATGATCGATCCCAGTTCGGACAACCGCGCCACCGTCTCCGGCAGCATGTCACAGGCCGTTCGGCCCGGAACGTTGTACAGGATTTGCGGAATCGGCACGGCTCCGGCAATGGCCCGGTAATGCCGGTACAAACCCTCCTGGGTCGGCTTGTTGTAGTACGGGGTCACCAGTAGACAGGCATCGGCTCCGGCCTCGTGGGCGTAGCGGGTCAGTTCGATGGCCTCGGTGGTGGCGTTGGCGCCGGTGCCCGCGATGACCGGAATCCTCCCATTCACCTGCTTCACCACGCAGCGGATCACCTCGTGGTGCTCCTCCACGCTCAAGGTCGCCGATTCCCCCGTCGTGCCGACCGGAACCAGCGCATCGCTGCCCTGCTCCAAGTGGAAGTCCACCAATTCGGACAGTGCCGTATAGTCCACCTCCCCTGATGCATTCATGGGGGTTGCCATGGCAACCATGCTGCCTTGAAAAGTTGTCATGCGAGAGCCGGTGGATAGCGCCTGCACAGTTTAACAAACCCACCTTTTTTTGCCCTTTGCGCCTTGTGGCCCGCACCGTTGCCATGCTAGAATCTCCGGTGCCCAGTTCCTTGACGAAATCATTCGGAGGAAGTGACGGTGTCATGGACGGGCATCCCAGAAACGGCTCAA
>MRSX01000021.1 GCA_002631715.1 Candidatus Porisulfidus sp. TsSOB | reverse complement strand
AACGAATTGGTTCCCGTCGCGGGCGGAACGTACTCGGCCGCCGTTCGATCCTTGGGGGCTTAGCGGCATGGCAAATCTTAACAAGCGCTCCTACGATGAGCGCATCATGCACGTCGACCTCAGCCCCGTCATGCGCGACGACGATACCGTCGATGCCATCACGAGCGTCGACGCCATCCTCCGGAAGCCGGCCGGTGAGTCGGCCAGCCTGGCGTTCAGCAACATCACGCCGCACGACCGGGCCGTGAGCTTCAAGGCCAGCGCCGGGTATCCCGGACAGGGGTACGACGTGCGCATCCGCTTCACGACAAACAGCGGCGTTGCCCAGGCGATCGAGGGCATCGTGGGGCTGGATATCGAGGAATGAGCGCCATGGCTTTTGCGTGGTAAAATGGGATTATTTTGGAGGCACTTTATGAGACGTATCCTGTTCGCGTTGGCCATCCTGGCGCTGGCCGTTCCGGCTGTGGCGCACGATGTGAACGTGGTTCACGCAGTTGAAGTCCTGAAGGCGCAAGTTGCCGACCTTCGGGCGCGGCAGGACATCCTGCAGTCGCAGATTCACAACCAGGGCGCCGCCATCGACCAACTCTATGAGCTCGTCGATCACCTCAAGGCTCGCCTCGATATGCACGAATCGCGGGCGCTCAACCAGGCGGGAGCCATAGACGAACTGTTCCGGCTGGTGGATCAGGCGCTCGCCGGTCCTGACGTTCCCGACAAGGAGCCCTAACCCGTGCTCCGCCTTCTGCTCGTAGCCGCGCTGCTCGCGCAGGGGTGCGGGGTCAGGCCGCAGGGCCTCCTGGTGCCGCGCTACAGCCTCAACCCCGAAAGCGAGGCGTGGCGGGACCCGGCGCCGCCGCCAGACATTCGCCCGCGAACGCACGCGCATTGCGTATCGAACGCCGACGGCGTGACGACGTGCCGGTGCCTTGATCGCAACATGCGCGAAATCATGTGCTACGACGAGGTGTAGCGATGCCTGAAAAATCTTCCATGCTGTCCGACCATTCGGGCAAGCGCAGCGTCAGCCGGGCAACGTCCCTGCTGGCCACCATTACGTTGTGCGCCGTGGCGCTGATCGGCGTGGTGGGCGGTGGCGACGAACCATCGCTCGAACTGCTGGCCATCCTGGCCGCCGTCGCCATCGGGCCGATCGGCCTCAACCGCTTCTTCGGCGAGGAAAGCGCGGCGATGCTGGCGGTGGGGGTGGAGCGGCATACCAACGGACACGAAAACGGGAGGGCATAGCCATAGGCTGGAACCCATTTCGCGAGGCCGAGAAGAAGGCCAAGAGCGCCGTTAATGGCGTCATCGACAAGGTACTCAAGCCCACTATCCGCGAGGCCGAGAAGAAGGCCAGCGCCGTTGAGCGCAAGGGCAAGGCGGTCATCAACACGGTCGACAACAAGCTGGACGAGCTGGCCGACGACGCCATCGACCGCGTGCGGGACGAGGCGGGCCGGGTCGAAGACGGCCTGACCGACAAGCTGCCCGAACTGGTCACCGAGAAGCTGCCGGAGCTGATCGAGGACGCGGCGCAGAAACTCGCCTCCGAAGCTGCCGAGAACGCCATCAAGGAGGCGCTCGACAACGCCGCCGACTGTATCGAGATGCTGGCGCCGACGCGCTTCACGCTGATCTTCGGCGTCGAGCTGGCGCTGGTGGTGCAGGGCGAGGTGACGGTTGCGGCCACCATCCCGAACCCCGCCGCCAAGCTGACCGAAATCCGCCGCTGGGCCGCCAGGCCGCCGAAGGGACGCGCGCAGATCGTCGCGTGCATCAAGGACTTCGGCCCCGAGTCGCTGGCCGTCGAGGCCAAGGTGAGCGGCAACGGCATTGCGGCCGAGTGGGACGGCGACGACAAGTACGACCGCATCGATGCGTTCCTCGAAAAGCACGGGGTGGAGTGATGCCCAGCCTTAAGGCCTTCAAGCGCATGGCCGGGCTGCCCGACGACATCCGGCGATGGGCTGGTGCTGCTGAGTACATCAAGGCCGGGCAGGCGGCGCAGGATGAGATGGCGCGTTTGTTATCTCTTGCCAGCCAGAAAGGCGCGAAAGTGAGCGACAACGCCGTTTGGCATCCACAGGTGAGCCGCAAGATGGCCGAACAGGACGGCCTCGGCCCCGCCGACTTCCAGTGGGGACAGTGGCCAGTGTCGAACGTCCGCATCGAGAACAGCCAGAGCCGCCATTACCCGTTCTACCTGCGCTGCGACATGCCGGCCGGTACGCCGGTCTCGAACCAGTACATCGAGGATAGGGACCGCAAGCCCGGCATGCAGTACGAGCCGACCGAGTGGCCCGGGTGGGTCAAGGTTCCCGACCCCGTGGGGCTGTGCTTGCAGAGCGTGGAGTTCCGCCTGTACGACGCGGCCACCAGCGAGCGGTTGAGCGAGGCCGATACGCTGCTGAGCGACGGCGTGGCGACGAGCAAGCCGGCGGATCGCGAGCGGATCTGGAGCGTCTTGACGCCCGGTACGCAGGTCAAGGTGAAGCTCGTTGCCTACCCCGAGTTCTACTTCCTGAACGAGCAGGGCGCGATGGTGGGCTACGCCATCGGCAACCAGGGGTATTTCAAGGGCGATGAGGTCGAAAGCCCCGTCTACACGCTCACCATGGATCACGACGGGAACGTATCGGTTACCTGATGCTCACGCTCCTGAAGTCGCCCGAGTTCCTCGTCGCCGCCCTGACGGCCATCCTGCTGGGCGGCCTCGGCGTTATCGGCTGGCTGCTCAAGTTGGCCATGTGGGTCACGAAGATCGAGGCGCGGATGAGCCGCCAGGACGAAAAGGACGGCGTGAACGCCGACATGCTGGACAAGATTTACGACAAGGTGGTCGCGGTCGAGAAATACCAGATCCAGCAAAACGGCTCGGTGGCCCTGAAGATCGAGCAGGAGTCGAACGAGATCCGCAGGGACTTCCGGGCCGAGCTGCAGGCCGTGAGCGGGCGGATCGATCGCATGACGGGTGGGGCGTGAGACGTGACACTCGCTGACCTCTACGGCAGCGCCCGCGGCCAGTTCTGGATCGCCGTCGCGACGGCCTTCGTGCTCGTCACGTCGTACACCGTCATGGGCTACCTGTACTTCGAGGACCAGCGGCGCTCGCGCGAGGACCTGTATGCCGAGGTGGAGCGCGAGGCGGCGGCGACAAGGCGCGAGGTCAAGGCGGCGTATGAACGGATCGAGATACGGCTGCAGGCCGAACTGGACGCGATAGGGGAGGCCGTCAAGAGCGCCAGCCACCTGGAAGACCAGAAGGACGCCTACTGGCTCAAGCTGGAACTCGAGAAATTCGACCGCGTGCTGTCGGAAATCGGCAGGCTCGGCGAGTTGATCGACAAGTAACGGCCCGCTGACGGGCAACGCTAATCCGACGATGGAGGTACGGATATGCCACTCAAAACGATCGAGGTCGAAGGCACCACCTACGCCGAAGTGAAGGACGGCAAGCCCGTCTATGTGGGCGACGACGGCGCCGAGGCCCTGTACGACGGCGAGGAGCTGGCCGCCCACGTGACGCGCCTCAACGGCGAAAGCGCCACCCGGCGCCGCGAGCTCAGGGAGGCGCAAGAGAAGCTGGGCGCGTTCGACGGCATCGAGGATCCCGAGGCGGCCCGCAAGGCCCTGACGACCGTCAAGAACCTCGACGACAAGAAGTTGGTCGACGCGGGCGAGGTCGACAAGGTGAAGGAAGCGGCGATCCAGGCCACCAAGGAACAGTACGAAAACCAGATCAAGCAGCAATACGAACCCGGGCTGAAGGAACGCGACGACCTCAAGACCGCCCTCCACAAGGAAATGATCGGCGGCCGCTTCGCCCGTTC
>MRSX01000003.1 GCA_002631715.1 Candidatus Porisulfidus sp. TsSOB | reverse complement strand
CACGTAGTCCGCGTGACCCGGGCAGTCCACGTGCGCGTAGTGCCGGTTCTGAGACTCGTACTCCACGTGCGCGGTCGCGATCGTGATCCCACGCTCCCGCTCCTCCGGCGCGTTGTCGATCTGGGAATAGTCCCGGACCTCGCCGCCGTGCGTCTCCGCCATCGCCTTGGTCAGCGCCGCCGTCAGCGTCGTCTTGCCATGGTCCACGTGCCCGATCGTCCCCACGTTCACGTGCGGCTTCGTGCGCTCGAATTTCTCCTTCGCCATCGTCTCTCTCCTGGTTTAGGTTTGGCTGCGCGAAATCACGTCCTCGGCGAGATTGCCGGGGACCTCCGCATATTTCGCAAATTCCATGGTGTAGGTGGCCCGGCCCTGGGTCGCGCCACGTAAATCGGTCGCATAACCGAACATTTCCTTGAGCGGCACTTCGGCACGGATCACCTTGCCGCTTGGCGAATCCTCCATGCCGCCGACAATGCCGCGGCGACGGTTGAGATCTCCGACCACGTCGCCCATGTAGTCTTCCGGCGTCACCACTTCCACCTTCATCATCGGTTCCAGCAGTACCGGGTCGGCATTCTGGGCGCCTTCGCGGAAAGCCATTGAGCCTGCCACCTTGAACGCGGTCTCGGAAGAATCCACTTCGTGATAGGACCCGTCGTACAGGGTCACCCGGACATCCACCACCGGATAGCCGGCGATGACGCCATTTTGCATCTGTTCCTTGACACCCTTGCCCACTGCCGGGATGTATTCCTTGGGCACGACGCCGCCGACAATCTTGCTCTCGAAGACGTAGCCTTTTCCCGGCTCCTGCGGCTCGATCTTCAGCCAAACGTGGCCGTACTGCCCGCGGCCGCCGGTCTGGCGGACGAATCGGCCTTCCTGTTCGATCGGCCGGCGGATGGTCTCGCGGTAGTTGACCTGCGGGGCGCCCACATTGGCCTCGACACTGAATTCCCGGCGCATCCGGTCGACGATGATCTCAAGATGCAACTCGCCCATTCCCGAGATAATGGTTTGCCCGGATTCCTCGTCCGTCGACACTCGGAACGACGGATCTTCCTGCGCCAGCTTCTGCAGCGCCACGCCCATCTTTTCCTGGTCGACCTTGGTCTTGGGTTCCACCGCCACGGAGATTACCGGCTCCGGAAACTCCATGCGCTCCAGCGTGATCGGGGAATTCAACGCGCACAGTGTGTCACCGGTCACCACGTTCTTGAGGCCGACCGCTGCCGCGATGTCTCCAGCACACACTTCCTTGATTTCTTCGCGGTGGTTGGAGTGCATCTGCAGGATGCGCCCGATGCGCTCCTTCCCATGCTTGCGTGGGTTGAACAGGGAATCTCCAGAATTCAGGACGCCGGAATATACGCGGAAGAACGTCAACGTGCCGACGAACGGATCCGTGGCAACCTTAAAGGCCAACGCCGAGAACGGTGCCTCGTCGTCCGACTCGCGCACAGCCTCCTCGCCGTCATCCAAGTGTCCTTTGATCGGGGGGACTTCCAGCGGCGACGGCAGGTAGTGCACCACCGCGTCCAGCATCGCCTGCACACCTTTGTTCTTGAAAGCGGAACCGCACAGCACCGGCACAATCTCGTTGCGCAGCGTGCGTAATCTCAGTCCCTTGCGGATGTCTTCCGGGGATAGTTCGCCCGCGTCTAGATATTTCTCCATCAACTCGTCGTCGCCTTCGGCGGCGGCCTCGATCATGTGCTCGCGTGCTTCATGGCATGCTGCAGTCATGTCTTCTGGGATGTCCTTCAGTTCGAAGGTCGCACCCATGTCGTTTTCGTTCCAGTAAATTGCCTTCTGGCCAATTAGGTCGACCACTCCGACGAAATCCTCCGAAGCTCCGATCGGCAGTTGTATCGGAATCGGAACCGCACGCAGGCGGTCTCGGATCTGGTCCACGACGCGCCCGAAATCGGCGCCGGCCCGATCCATCTTGTTGACGAACGCCAAGCGCGGCACGCCATAACGGTTGGCCTGCCGCCAGACCGTCTCGGACTGCGGCTCGACACCGCCGACCGCGCAGAATACCGCGCAGGTCCCGTCCAGCACCCGCAGCGAGCGTTCGACCTCAATCGTGAAGTCGACGTGGCCGGGCGTGTCGATAATGTTGACGCGGTGCATGTCCATGTCGCCAGCCATGCCACTCCAGAAGCAGGTGGTTGCAGCCGACGTGATGGTGATGCCCCGCTCCTGTTCCTGCTCCATCCAGTCCATCACTGCCGCACCGTCATGCACCTCGCCGATCTTGTGCGAGATGCCGGTGTAGAACAGAATGCGTTCGGTCGTCGTGGTCTTGCCGGCATCGATGTGCGCCATGATGCCGATGTTCCGATAACGCTGCAGGGGAGTTTTGCGAGCCATGGCCTTACCAGCGGTAGTGCGAGAAGGCGCGGTTGGATTCCGCCATGCTCAGGGTGTCTTCACGTTTCTTGATGGCGATGCCCCTCTGGTCGGCGGCATCCATCAGTTCGCCGGCCAGCCGGCGCATCATGGAGGTCTCGGAACGCTTGCGCGAGGATTCGATGATCCAACGGATCGCGAGCGCCTCCTGGCGCTGCGGGCGTACTTCCACCGGCACCTGATAGGTCGCGCCGCCGACCCGGCGGGACTTGACCTCTACTGGTGGACGGACATTCTCCAGGGCCTGCTCGAGTATTTCGACCGATTCGCCCCCGCGCACCCGGCCGATTTCATCCAGGGCGTCATACAGGATGCGTTCCGCCACTGACTTCTTGCCGTCACGCATCAAGGCGTTGACGAAGCGGGTCAGCAGCTTCTTGCCGTATTTGGGATCCGGGTCAACCGGGCGTTCCGGAACATCTCGGCGGCGTGGCATGACGGATCTCCTGGAAAATTTGGCTTAGCCGCCGACTTTGGGTCGCTTGGTTCCGTACTTGGAACGGCCTTGTCGGCGATCCGTCACTCCTTGGGTGTCGAGGCTGCCGCGCACCGTGTGGTAACGCACGCCCGGCAGGTCCTTGACGCGACCGCCGCGGATCAATACGACAGAGTGTTCTTGGAGATTGTGCCCTTCGCCACCGATGTAACTGGTGACTTCAAAGCCGTTGGTCAGACGGACGCGGGCGACCTTGCGAAGTGCGGAATTGGGCTTCTTTGGAGTCGTGGTATAGACACGAGTACACACCCCGCGTCGTTGCGGGCAACGGGCGAGCGCCGGCACGTTGCTTTTGCTCGTAGGGCGTTTGCGCGGCTTGCGCACCAACTGGTTAATTGTTGCCATCGTGTCATCAATGAATTGGCGTTCATTTATAAAAACAGGCCAGCGTCCGTGGTCGGATGCTGGCCCGCCAAAACTGGCGGCGAATTATAGCACATGGGGAAACTGAAAACTTCGTTTCAGGGGGTTCACATTCCTGTCATCGGGCAGGGTCAAAAGCAGCCGCTTTCACGGCTCCCCTTGTACTGACAGAAATGGAAGTTTTGGCCTAGTCGGCCGTAGCCCGAGCAGGGGTATCCCCTGTCGGGCTTGAACCGTATGTTTAGTCGATTATGTGGTGAACGGGCGCCTTCTCCATCTCCCACTCATCGGAGTCCCGATCATAGCGGGACAGGGTGAGGCAATGCCAATCCTGGTCGTCGAGTTTCGGGAAATCGCCCCGGTAGTAGTAACCGGGCCAACGCGTCTCCTTGCGGAACAGCGTGTGATGCGCGACTGACTGCGAAGCCAAGAACCGGTGATGAAGCTCCCATGTTCTTTGCAACTGGTGGAGGTCTTCAGCCCCGACATTGTTGAGATCTTTCTTCAGCATATCCAGCAGCTCCAGACCCCGGTTGAGCAAAGGCTCGTTCGTCATGTAGTTCGTGCTGATTCCACCGACGTATTCGTCCATTATCTTTTCGAGACGCTGCAGGCCATGGATCGGCAGGATGTAACTCGGCGAGACGGTTCCCGCCACGATCTCGTTGCGACCGACCTCATAGTTCTCTAGAGGCTTGTAAATCGTCTCTTTCAGATCCTGGCACTGTTTTTCGCTGACTTGAAGCTTTTCATTTTTCAGGTCGTTGATGTAATTAACCGCTGCCTTGGCTGCGATTCGGCCTTCCGTGTAGGAACCCGATGAGAACTTGTGCGCGCTACCGCCGATCGTGTCGCCGGCACCGAACAGCCCTTCAACGGTCATCATCCGGTTGTAGCCCCACTGATAATCAGAAGGTGCGACATCCTCGGGGCCGCTGGCCCAGGCCCCCGAACAGGTGGCATGAGATCCCATGACGTAAGGCTCGGAAGTCGTCAGTTCCGGGTTGATGTGTTTGGGGTCAATGTTTTGAGCTGCCCAAACAACCGCCTGACCGATGGTCATACCGAGGAAGTTCTCCCAGCCCACGGTTTCCTTGTGCGGATCTTGGAAGGCCTCCTTGGTCACCATGCGAATGGGGCCTCTGCCTGCCTTCACTTCTTCGAGAAAAGCGTGGTTACGCAGACAGGTCGGGGTCGGATGGTGATCGATGTAATCTCCGACCATCTCCTTCGTGTGGTCATACCATTTGGACTCGTACTCTTCACCATATCCGTTCTGAGTATAGGTCTTGAGATGCAGGAAATAGGCGCCAACCGGGCCGTATCCATCCTTGAATCGAGCCAGAACAATCCGGTTCTCCATCTGTGTCATCTTGGCACCGGCGAGGATCGGCAGCGCATAGGCGGAGGCACTGCTCCACGGCGCATACCAGGTGCGTCCCATGCCCTCTCCCACAGAACGAGGCTTGTAAATGTGCGAGGCACCCCCGGCGCAAACGATCACGGCCTTGGCGCGGAACACATAGAAATCCCCAGTCCGGACATTGAAGCCGACGGCACCGGCTACCCGGTTCGGTTTCGACTCGTCCATCAGCAGGTGAGTCACCATGATCCGGTTGTAGACTTCGTTGGCGGCCTTGCGGGCAGCTTCGGCGACAATCGGCTTGTAGCTTTCGCCGTGAATCATGATCTGCCATTTGCCTTCGCGTTGGTAGCGTCCCGTTTCCGGGTCCCGCATGATGGGAAGGCCCCACTCTTCGAACTTGTGCACGGTAGCGTCGACGTGCCGGGCAATGTCGTAGCCCAGATCCTCTCGTACCAGCCCCATGAGGTCGTTGCGCGCGTAGCGGACGTGATCCTCCGGCTGATTCTCACCCCATTGCATCCCCATGTAGCAGTTGATCGCGTAAAGGCCCTGTGCGACCGCACCGCTTCGTTCGATATTGGCCTTCTCGACGCAAACCACCTTCAGGTCGCGTCCCCAGTACCTGGATTCGTACGTGGCGCCGCAACCGGCCATCCCGCCGCCGACGACGAGGACGTCGGAATCAACGACGACCGTTTTTCTTCGATTAAACAATCCCATTAGTTTGCTCCTTGCTTATGTCGCCGACTTCAATGTCGGTAGCCCGCCGTCGATGTTGAGCGCATCCGGTTCGTGAGCGAGTTCTTGAGACTGGAATGCGTCCGTACTGGGCGCGTCCAGCTCAGCCGGTGACGGAATGGTGCCCCATTCGGTAGTCCGAATGGGCGATTCGAAATTCTTTTCCCGGCCATCTTGGAACAGAATCTTCCAGGAAATCGTGCCCTTTTCTTCTTCGCGAAGCGCTCGAACGCTGTGGCCGAGCGGCGCAAAGTCGGCATAGCCGCGCGCATCAATCGCATTTTGCGGACACGCTTTCACGCAGGAGTAACACTCCCAGCACATGTTGGGTTCAATGTTGTAGGCACGTCGATAGGTCTTATCGATGTGCATGATGTCCGAGGGACAGATATCGACGCAGTGGCCGCAACCATCACAACGCGTCATATAAACGAAAGTAGGCATGCTGTTCCGTCCTCTCCTATTGTTGAGTGAACAATTGTTCCTTACTTGAGGGTTAATGACCTAATCAAAAATAGACCAGGCGAGTTAATAATTCGTTGGCGCCCCGCGCGCCGAACCAAGGGTTTCAGGCTTGTCCGCCGGCGCTGGCAGGTTGCTTCTCGAACCGGCCGCTTCCGCCACCCTTTTCTGCAAGGCGGCAGAGGGCTTGAAAAACATGTGCGCGAACTTGGACCAAGGGATGGATCCGAACAGGACCGCACTCGAAAACACGTACAGCCCGAAAGCCAGCCATCCGAGTGTCGACATCCCCAGCCATGACCACACTAGAGCCAGCGTCGAGCTCGCAAGCAGCGAGAGGATGAACAGATCGGCCTGTGAAATATTGAAAGGCGAATTGCCTTCGGCTGCGACATCAGCCCGGATGAAGAACCAGAACCAATAGCCGCCGACACAAACCATCAACGCCCCGATGTGCCACAGCATCGGCCAAGCTTCAGATGTTGGAATCAAAAAGGCTGGGCATCCAAAGACCATGATGGCAGTTGCGGCGACATATCCGACGAAGCCGTACATCGTCAGCAGATGGGCGATTCGTCTCTGAGTGGAGCAAAACTCCGATGACGTCAAGACCTCGCTGGCCAGAGTTTGGACCGCCATGGACATGACTTGTCCGCCCCCGACTTGATTGGTTCCCTTAGTCTTGGATCTCTTCCAATCTTCAAAGAAATACTTGGCGCTTTTCTTATGTATGACGTCAAACAACGTACCCACCACGACCAGAGCAAACATGACGATAACGAAAGTCTGCATCACTGCGACATCGATGTACGCCGAAAGCTCAGCAAAAGGATTGCTGGTTAACATATTTTCTGAATCCCAGGTTATTTTTGGTTATGTGTCGGGCTGGGCATTATACAAAACTTTGCAAAACGGCTTCACCTGCGCAGGGTGCCGCCAAGCACCTGGGGCGCGGGAATTCATCCCGACCGAAAATTATTTCATTCGATGAATAGTGTGCTGATCGATTCGTTCCGGTGAATGCGGGAAATGGACTCCGCCAGCAATTCGGACACGCTGAGCACTCGAATTCGATCGCACTCCATGGCCTCCTTGCTCAGCGGGATGGTGTCCGTGACGACCAGTTCGTCCAGTGTCGAATTGGACAGGTTCTCGATGGCCCGTCCCGACAATACCGGGTGCGTGACGTAAGCGACCACCCGAGTGGCCCCATGCTCTTTCAGGGCCGTGGCTGCATGGCACAGCGTTCCTGCGGTATCCACCATGTCGTCGACCATCACGCAGGACATGCCATCGACTTCGCCGATGATGTTCATGACTTCCGATTCATTGGGGTTCGGGCGCCGCTTGTCGATGATGGCGAGTTCGCTGCCGAGTTGCTTGGCGAACGCGCGGGCTCGCACCACCCCCCCGATGTCCGGCGATACCGTCACCAGTTTGTCGCCGCCGTCCCGGTGCCAGATATCCTTGATCAGGATCGGAGAGGCGTAGATATTGTCAACTGGAATGTCGAAGAACCCCTGCTCCTGATCGGCGTGCAGATCGATGGTCAGCAACCGGTCGACCCCGGCCGCAGTGATAATGTTCGCCGCCAATTTGGCTGAAATCGGCACACGCCCCGAGCGTGCCCGACGGTCTTGGCGCGAATAGCCGAAATACGACACCACCGTGGTGATTCGCTCAGCCGAGGAGCGGCGCAGCGCATCCACGATGATCACCAGTTCCATCAGGTTTTCGTTGGTTGGCCGGCAGGTCGGCTGCACGACGAACACGTCCTTGCCGCGAACGTTTTCGTTGATTTCCACACGCACCTCGTCGTCGCTGAAGCGGCCAATGTCCGCCTTGCCCAGCGGAACGCTGAGGTACTGGGCAATCTTCTGCGCGAGCGCCGGATTCGCGTTCCCGCTGAACACCACCAAGTCGTCGTAGTCACTCATCCTGGCATCCGTTCATGATTCTGAAAATGGCTGGGCCGGCAGGATTCGAACCTGCGAATGCGGGGATCAAAACCCCGTGCCTTAACCTGACTTGGCGACGGCCCAACACCCTTCACGCCCTCTCCTGCGCCAACAGGGGCGAGCGCGCGAGACCCGCGGCAATCCGTCCGTTCCATTCCGGCGGACAAAGCGCCAGCACGGACTCGGCCTCGCCACGATCGTCGAACCACGCGAAGACCGAGCCGCCTGAACCTGTCATTGCTGCCGGCGCATAGCGGCGCAACCAGTCCAAGCGTGTCCCCACCTCCGGCAGCCGCGACCGGAGCAATTCCTCGAACACGTTGCTCCCCCAATACGCGTCTACCTCGCCCATTTTGATGGGGCTACTCCATTGTGTCAATTGCAGGGACCGGTACGCCTCGGCCGTACTGACCTCCGACGGGGTCGGCAATACCAGCGCAAATCCCTCCGGACGGTCCACCGGCGTGAGTCTCTCCCCCACGCCTTCCGCCCAGGCAGTGCGCCCGTATACGAACAGCGGCACGTCCGCTCCCAGCTTCAGCCCCATCCCGGCCAATTCCTCTGTTTCCCATGGTTGTCCCCACAGGCGATTAAGCCCATGCAGCACGGCAGCCGCATCGGAACTGCCACCGCCCAAGCCCGCGCCGACCGCGATCTGCTTGTTGAGGAAAATCGTGGCACCACACCCCTCGGGATGCTGCGAGCGAGCAAGTTCGGCGGCCCGCAAGCACAGGTTGGTTCCCTCAAAAGCCCCATCCGCATCGTCCGCATACTCGAAACGGTTGTCTTCGCGCGGCTCGATCGTCAGGCAATCCGTGTAGTCGATCAACTGGAACAGAGTCTGCAACTCGTGATAGCCGTCCTCGCGGCGGCCGGTCACGTGCAGGAACAGGTTGATTTTTGCCGGGGCGTACAGGTGCATCAGCTAGTTCCGGCTCCATTCGCGAACAACCAACACGCCTCGCATCGCCTCTTGGGCAAAGCGCACCCGGCCCGGCAAGGTCGGTTCCTCGCAGCAACTGTAGTCGCGGTAGTTGATCTCCCAGCCCTCCTGAAGGATGCGCTGCGCCCGGGCTTTTCCGTCGAGCATCACTTCGCTCGCGTCGGAAACCGGGATGCCACGCACGAGGTTCACCAGCTCCGCTAGCGGCAGTGCAAAACCCAAACGCTCCTGCATGATCGTTCCGAATTCCCCCTGAAGCGTCTCTTCCCCATCGTCCAAGGTCGCCTGACCCGTCTGCAGATTGCCGGTCACGTGCACCGGGTTCAGCCCGAACGGCCCGCTCAACTGCAATTCAAAGTCCGCGCCCGTCTGGCGCCACTGCAGACGGCCCTGCACCTGGCCATCGCTCCATTGCAGGCCGAAGCGGCCTTGCAGCCCCCAGTCCTGGAGGTTTGCCACGCTCTGGCGGTGCTCCTCCCAGAGCCGGACCTCTCCCAGTCCGGCCTCTCCCGGCATTTCGAACAGTGGGCATCCCGTCAGCAGAAGCGCCGCCAACAGGCCGAGTCCTGCTTCCCTCATAAGGAGAAGCGCTGGGCGACCTGAGCCAGGAATTCGTCATCCGGGAGCTGGTCGATTGCCTCGCGATATATCTTGCGTGCTTCCTCGTGCCGCCCCTGCACCCAGAGCACCTCGACCAGGTGCGCCGCGATTTCTCCTTCAGTCAACAGCGAAAACGCCCGCCGCAGCAACGCCTCCGCCTTCTCAAGATTGCCGAGCCGGTAATGGACCCAGCCCAGGCTGTCGGTGACTGCCGCATCGTCCGGAAGCTGCGCGTACGCCCGCTCGATGTATTCCAGCGCCAGTTCAAGGTTGAGGTTGTGATCCGCCCAAGTGTAGCCGAGTGCATTGAGCGCCTGGGGGTTGTCCGGGTCTTCCGCAAGCACCGCCTGCAGGTCCCGCTCCAGCCAATCGATCCGGCCCAACCGCTCCGCCAGCAAGGCGCGGCTATACAACAGCGACGCCTGCCCCGGGTATTCCTGCAAGGCCTTGTTCAACAAGGCAAGCCCGGCATCGTACTGCTTCAACCCATACAGCAAATCCCCCTCCGCGACATACAGTTGCACCACGCTTTCCTGGCGCTGGCTGCGTCCGCGCGACACATTCAAGTGCATGCGCGCCTGTTCGAGAGTCCCCGCGTTCAAGAGCAGGTGCGCGATCCGCACCCGTGCCTTCTGATAATACTCGTCGACCCCGAAATAGTCCCGCTCTTCGACCTGGTAGTAGTAGTCCATGGCCTTCTTCTCCTCTCCGGTCTCTTCGGCGACGAGCCCAAGAAAGTAAGCGCTGACCGAGCGGTTCAGCGCCTGCGGCTGGCCGGACACCAGTGGCCGGGGGTTGGAGGCGAGCGCGAGGAAGTGCGTCTCGGCCTCCTTCCAGTCGCCCTCCAAAAGCGCCAAGGAACCGAGAGTCATCTGCCAGTGCGGGTTGCCCGGATCGGATTCGAGCAATTTCTCGAATTGTTTCCGCGCCTCGTCCTGCCGTCCCAGGCTATTGAGCAAGTCCGCCATCATCTGGCGTAGGCGCTGCGCGTTCTGAATCGGTTCCGCTAACGCTTCCCGCAGCAACTCAACCGCCTCTTCGGTGCGCTCCATTGAGCGCAGGATGTCGGCCTGCAGAGTGATCGCCTCCGGCCATTGCGGGAGGAGTTCAGAGGCTTGGCGCACTGCCGCCAAGGCCTCATCCATCTTCTCTTCTACGCGCGCAATGCCGGCCACATGGAGGTGTGCGTGTGCGCTTTTCGGATAGATTTTCGTAAGCCCCCGGAGGACTTCGAGCCGGGCCGACTGCGCCTCCGGCGTCGAGAGGGAGTTCGAGACCGCAAGGAGGTCCAGCTCCAGGCTGAGCGGCGACACTTCGATTGACTCCTTGTACGCTTCAAGTGCAGCTGGAATTTCCCCGCGAGCCGCATGGAGGGAGCCCAGCACACGCAAGGGATGCGGGTTTTCCGGCACCAACTCCCGCCAACGCAAGGCAGCTTTCAGCACGCGGTCCGGATCCTGCATCCACAGGGCAATCTCGGTTGCCCGCGAGGCGACCTGGGGGTCGTCCGTCAGCAGGGATGCCTGGTAATAATGCTCGAATGCCGCTGGCAGGTCTCCGCGGAACCCGCTCATCTCGCCCTGCAGCAACTCGTACATCAAGTCTGCGACCGGAGTTTCGGCTGCTTCAGCCTTTTCGATCGTTTCGGGCACCCCGGACGTTACGGTCGGCTCGGGCGGAGTTTGGCAGCCTGATGCCAACCCGAACAGCAAAATCAGCCCCGCAGCCTTGGAATGGTTCCGGCTCAGGCCCGCAAGTAGCCTTATGAAAAGGGATTTTTGGCGTAAAATGAACAAGACAGCCGTCGCAGCAATCGGGCTTGGGAATCCGTAACATTATGGCATTGGCCACCCTTGGCATCAATCATCGAACCGCCAGTCTGGACCTGCGCGAGAAAATCGCGTTCACTCCAGATGCGCTGGATGCCGCCCTCAAGGAATTGGTGTCGTTGCCGAACATCAGCGCGGCGGTCATCCTGTCCACCTGCAACCGCACCGAACTGTATCTCAGCCACGACACCGCAGAGGATCTCGCACAAGCCCGGGACTGGCTCTGCCACTGGCACCAGGTGGACCCAACGGCCCTGCAGGATGCGCTGTACTGGTACACGGCCGACGACGCGGTGCGCCACGCCATCGAAGTCGCCAGCGGACTGGACTCCATGGTGCCCGGCGAACCGGAGATTCTTGGTCAATTCAAGCAGGCCTCGCGCGATGCGGAGCAAGCTGGCGCGCTGGGCGGAGAACTGCATCACCTGATCCAGCACACCTTCGCGGCGGCGAAGAAAGTCCGCACGCTGACCGAAATCAGCCGGAACCCGGTCTCCATCGCCCATGTTGCCGTCTCGCTCACCAAGCAGTTTTTTGATCAGTTACAGGAACGCCGGGCGCTGGTGATCGGAGCCGGCGAGGCCGCGCGACTGGTGGCGCGCTACCTGAACGATGCCGGGATCGGCCACCTGACCATCGCCAACCGTAGCCTGGACCGTGCCCAGAAATTGGCCCGGGAACTGCTGGCACACGCCATCCCGATGTCTCACATCGACCACGCAATGGAGGACGCAGACATCGTCATCAGCAGTACCGCGAGCCCGGTGCCGGTTCTCGGCAAGGGAATGGTCGAAGACGCCGTCCGGCGGCGCAAACACCGGCCGATTTACATGGTGGACCTGGCGGTGCCGCGCGACATCGAACCGCAGATCGCGAATCTCTCCGACGTCTACCTGTACACCCAAGAGGATTTACGCCAAGTCATCGAGAAGAACCTTCAATCCCGAGAGAATGCCCGCCGGGAAGCCAGCGCGATCATCGACCAGCAAGTGGAAGAGTTTGCGCGACGCGCACAAGGCGAATCCGCATTTGCCCTGATCCGGGACTACCGCGACCAGGCTCAGCAGTTGCGGGACGAGACGCTGGAGCAGGCGCAACAGCGACTGAAGCGCGGCCGCGGCACTGACGAAACGCTGGAGTGGCTCGCCCACACGCTGTGCAACCGCCTAACGCACAACCCGACCCAAGCTCTGAACGAAGCGGGCCAGGACAACGACCACTCCCTGCTCGACGCGGCACGCACCCTGCTCAAGACCCGTTCCTCGGACTCATGAGGGAGTCGCTTCAGGCCCGGCTCGACCGCTCGGTCGAACGCCATGCCTGGATTCAACAACAACTCGCAGACCCCGGGGTGCTATCCGACCGGACGCGCCACCGCGACTTGTCCAGCGAGTTTGCAAGACTGGCCCCGCTGGTGGACCGATACCAAGACTATCAAGCCTGCCAGCAAGAATTGGAATCGATCTCCGAACTGAAGGACGAACCCGATGCCGCGCTGCGTGCCCTGGCCGATGAGGAGCGCGTACGTTTGCAGCAACGGATGGGTGAAATCGAGAAGGAAATCGAGGAATTGCTGGTCCCAGTCGATCCGCACGATCAGTGCAACGCGTTCCTGGAGATTCGGGCCGGCACTGGAGGCCACGAAGCCGCCCTGTTCGCCGGTGACCTGTTCCGGATGTACAGCCGCTATGCCGAGCAAAACGGCTGGCAGATCGAATCGCTCAACCACAACGAGGGCGAGCAAGGCGGGTTCCGCGAAGTGGTGGCGCGCGTGCGCGGGCAAGACGCCTACGCCCGCCTCAAGTTCGAGTCCGGCGTGCACCGGGTGCAACGCGTCCCGCAGACGGAATCCCAAGGCCGGATCCATACTTCGGCGGCCACCGTCGCGGTATTCCCGGAAACCGAAGACATCGGCGAGATCGAACTTCCCCCCGAAGACCTGCGTGTCGACCGGTTCCGCGCTTCCGGCGCCGGGGGCCAACACCTGAATAAAACCGACTCCGCCGTGCGCATCACGCACTTGCCGACCGGACTCGTGATCGAATGCCAAGATGAACGCTCGCAGCACCGAAACCGGGAGCAGGCCATGTCTTTACTGCGGGCGCGACTGCTGGATCGGGAACGCCAGCGGCGTGCCGAGGAAGAAGCCAGCCTCCGCCGCGACTTGATCGGCAGTGGCGACCGTTCCGAGCGAATCCGGACCTACAACTTCCCGCAGAGCCGTGTCACCGACCACCGGATCGGCCTCACCCTGCATTCCCTGCACGAGATGCTCGAAGGCGACCTCAATCCGGTCATCGACCCCCTGCGGCAAGAACACCAGGCCATGCAACTGGCCGATCAGGACGGTGGCGGCTGAGCCGCTCACCCTCCGCCAGGCGCTGCTCGAATCCCGTACCCGACTGGCTTCCTGCAGTGACAGCCCGGCAGTCGATGCCGAATGGCTGTGGAGCCATGCCCTGCGCCGCTCCCGCAGTTGGCTTCTCGCGCATCCGGAATGGCCGCTGACGCCAGCCGAGCGGTCGCGGGGCGAATCCTTGATTTGTCGCCGACAGGATGGCCATTCGGTCGCCCATCTTTGCGGCGAATGCGAATTCCTGGACTTTTCGGTCCGACTCACCTCTCAGGTCTTGGCTCCCCGTCCGGAGACCGAACTGCTCGTGGAACAGGCACTGCACGGGCTTCCGCGCCAAGCACACATTCTCGAATGGGGCACCGGCAGCGGTGTGCTTGCCCTGGCTCTCGCCCGAGCCCGGCCCGACTGTCAAATCCTGGCCTTGGATCATTCACGTGCTGCGGTCAAGTTGGCTCAGAGCAATGCCCTGCGGCTGCGGCTGAAGAATATTCGGTTTATGCAAGGTGACTGGCGTCGCCCTTGGCCCGGCGGAACCTTCGATCTGATTCTGGGAAACCCGCCTTACGTGGCCCTGCACGATCCGCACCTGCAATCTCCCGGGGTCCGCCGAGAGCCCTGCTCCGCGCTGGTCGCCCCGGCTCAGGGAACCCAAGCGATCCGGGTCCTGGCCACGCAAGCGCGACGCCGCACGCACCGGCGCACCCGGCTACTGCTGGAACATAGCGCGGATCAAGGTGACATCTGCCGAAAGATTGTTCAGCGGGCAGGCTGGGGCCAAGCAAAAACGTTAGTCGACCTAGCCAACCTGCCGCGGACTTGTCTGACATTGCACTAATCAGATGCTGCGCGCAAAGCCGAACCCGCATCTCGTACTGAAAACGATTGATCTAGTTTTATCGGCGGAGTTGAGGGCGTTTTTCTGTCGAGAGAGGCATCTCCCCGCAGGAGGCCTTGCCGTGAGGTTGCCGAGCTTCCGCACAAGATATCCGACCATCTGCATTGTTATCCCAACCAGGCCATGGGTCATTCCGCATTGTGTATGTTGTGAAAAAAGCTTCCAGTGTTTGGTCATGCGCTTGCTTCCATCGGCTTTTCGCAGTTCGTGATGTCAAATCCCAAACTCGGACCGCAAACACGCAGGGATAGGTACGAATTTTCTTTTGTGCACCGCTATCATAAATGTGCTTGACTTGTTGTTCGAACTCCTTGTCCTTTAGTGGCTGACCAAAATGGATTCGGTCCAGATCCAACTTTTTCACCTCTTCCTTGTAGGGACGGCCACCATCATCAATCGCGCTTCCTCGTGGTATCTGATGCTGTAACACAATGAGGCTATGATCTTCAATAGCAACGTTCAACAGGTAGAGGGGCTTTTCCCGCGTTCCCCCATTACCGTCTGGGACAATCTTGTACCAACAGGGAGGATTGACGCCCTTTCTTGCCACATCACGTTCTCGAGATGTTTGAGAAAGTTGATCCTGTAGATACGCTAATTCGACTTCTTTTTCTTTATATTTTTTCCGGTAAGTTTCTGCATCAGTGCGCAGGGTTTCTACCATTTCCTTCGGTGTAAATGGCCTAGCCTTCGTTTTTCCATTCAATGCATCATGTGCCTTCGTCAGTTCTACCACAAGTTCTTCATAAAGGTCCTGGCTTTGCTTTTCTGCTGGCTCTTTGTAGAGCATTAAGGCAAGCAACAGCAGCAAGAAAACTAGGAGAATGAATACCTCGGCCAGTGTTAGGCCAACCATAGACCCCCGATAGTAACTTCGTTCCATATAGCATCTCCGTCCTGCGCTTTATTAGGAGCCCGTTCTACTATCCAATATTTCCTCTGTTCCATGCCGTTTTTTCGACCACGGCCACCAGTTTCGAAAGCTCCACCAATGTCCACGGCTTTTCGAATCTGTTTCCTCAATCATATCGCTAATTCTTTCATCAATTTCTTCCAAAATTTTTGCGCATTGAAGAGCAGTCTTCTTCATATTCTCCCCGAATTGTTCCGTCTGCATCATGAGCCGACCGATTTCCCCAACAGCATTTTCGAGAGATTTCGTTAAAGTCCCCGTCTGTTCGTGCATTTCCAAATATGTTTTTTGAGTTATTTTGGATGTGTCGTTCATTCTGCTGTTTATTTTCCCAAGATTTTCCGCACATTGCTGCGTGGCTTGCCCTATATCCTCTCCATACTGTTTCGTCTGTAGCATGAGATGCTCACGTCCCTCAGTAGCACTTTCAAAGGATTTCACTAATATTTCTGTCTGTTCGCGCATCTCCTTCACGGAAGTGCAAATACGCTCTGCTCCCTGTTCGAATGCATTCTGAGCCACACCTGTACTTTCTGCGACCTGCAGGAATGCTTTTTCAATCTTGATGCTCGCATCCTTGCCCGTCTGCTCAATGTTTCTCACGCTCCGATATGCCGCTTGCTCTATTTTTCTCTCGACAGCTTCAGCTCGTGCCGAAACAAGTCGGTTGTAATGTGAAAAGGAATCTGTAGCCGTAGACAACTCCATCCGGAATCTCCGTGCAGCCATATCTAGGGACATATCTGCGCCTGGATTCGAATCTTCTGATTCGCCAAGACTTCCATACTGGAAGCTGTGGAGAACAATTCGCGCAAGAATTCCTACCACGGTGGAAATCAGGGCAATGCCGAAATTACTGAGCAGACTCCCAACTCTCTCGTTGAACCGCATTTGATTAATATTTGATCCGAGAATATCGAAACTGTGAATAATCGTCCAGATTAGTGCTGTTAGCGTAAACAATAGGCCTAAATAATAGAGGTTGTCACCTTCCTGCTCTCGGTCATCGATTTCGTTCGCCCAATAGTAGGTTCCCAATAGCACAATCATTAGAATGGACCACATTGCCGCTGCTATGGCTCCATGTAACCGGCTATCAAATAAGACTTGGAGGACAATTATTCCCGTCGCACCGAAGATAAACGCACCAAACAAAGCCAATGTGTTTTTGCTTTCGCCTGGCATGGATTTAAGCAAGATGCTGTCTATATCTATGATTTTCATCGGATCAGCTAAGCGGTGGGTTGAGTGATAGTTTTAAGGCCTTCAGACAAGGAGGAGATTTCGGTTATGGGTTACAAATCATCCTGCATGTGAACAGTTCCCTTCATCTCTTCCACAAGCGAAGTCCACCAGTAGTAGTGATCTACTGTCTGCCACCTTGCATAGTCGTCGCGACGTAAACGGAGAAGACTGACATCTACTCCAGAAAGATCCGTCACGAGTTCCCCTTTCTGTTCCACAAACTCCCTGGCATCTGGAAATTTGCCGTAATGTGACAGTCGCTCAGTGTGCTGGAGAAGGTCAGAGAAAATGATCAGGTGAATCGGTGGTGCTGTAGTTTGTACAGTTCTTCGAGTTCGCACCGCATAGTGCGGAACAACTGCCGCGAGAGTTTCCAAGATCGGAGACCGAGGTAATGCTCCACTTTCCCGTTTTTGTTCTGGGAAAAGCTCGCTTAGTCGCTTTTCGAATTTTGTCCAGTGGGAAAGCGCAAATGCTTTGCCCTGCGTCAGATCGTCTTTCCAGGTCCACTTCGTCGGGTCGCCACCTGGATTACAGACTTTGAATTTCGGTTGCAGATTGTTCACAGAAACCCCCAGCTCATAGACTACAAGAGCATGACCTTCGCGCACTGCGATTCCACTTTCCCCATCCTGTCCCTTGAGTTCTCGCACAAGCCTAGCGAGTTCGGCGCGATGTTTGGGACCCAAAGGGTCAGTTGTATCCAAAAGCAATAGAGTGGTTCCAGCCGGGCCGGTTTCCTTGGGGCACAAATTGGCATCCAATGGTACCGGAGCTTCAGCGAACAAAGCCCATAACAATACGCCCGCAAATGCCACAATTATGATTGATGAAATCACAATGCCAGCGATGGCTCCGGGAGAAAGCCGGTCTCGTGTAACAAGACTCATGTCGCTAGCTTTTCTATCCGACCAGTTTCCGCGGCGGTTGGACGTTCGTCAAAGTTCTGAAATGCCTGAAGATTCTGTAGTATTTTGCTATGCAAACCTTGTAACTTCTCTTTCGCTTCCTTGATCTCACCTATGAGTTCATCCAGCGAACTTTCGGGTAGCAGTTCGAATTCCCGCAATTCAGTTAGTGTGACTTCTGGAAATGTCTGGAAGAAACGGGGGGCAGGTTCATTTCTAGCTGACAGGTTGGCTTCTCGGTAAGCCGCAATGATAGTGTCGCAGTCATTCTGGTACTGGTGGATGCGTTCCGGAAAGGCTTCAACGATGTTCCGCACAGCTTCGCTTGAGGCTCGGTGTTCGCCTTTCATGGTTTCCGCTTGAAAAAGAATGTCATCCAAAAAACTGATGCTTTGATCGCAATTTTTCTCAATGGCATCCTGAGCACTTGAAATTTGGTTACCATAGTGAAGTTTAGCGTTGTTGACCGCTTTATATTTCCTGCTGTATCCCGGATAAGGATCATCGAGTGAATATCCTTTCCAGCCTGTAATGAAAAAGAAGATAAGGCCGACAATTACCAACAATGTTGATTGGAATGCATCATAGCCGAAAGGGTCGGATAGGAAGCGAAACCAAGTGTCATCGGCCAATAGAGCATAGACATTTTCAGATACGGCACGGCCCTTCTCGAGCATGCTGTCACGAAAATGTCCAACGAGCATGTTAAAGGCACCAATCATGACAATCAGCAACAGAGTGGTCAAATAGCCAAGCACTTTCGTTGATAAGTAAACGCTGTTTCTGAGTCGCAAGGCACCGAGACCTAGTGCGAACGTCCCAACCAGCACATTCACCGCCGTAATCAGGAGCATCTGTGTAATCGAGCCCGCCAACCCCGATACAGACACCTCTTGGAGAAGGGTTGCATTCAATACAACTTCGATAAGTGCACACGCAACAATAACGAGAATCGACAGAAATTTTGATGGTTCATCCGGCAACCGCTCTAGGCCATTTGTATCGCGAAAATTGTCGAGGTCTTTCTTCGCTTTACCCAAATCTTCCCGCAAGTGCCTCAATTCCAGTTTTTTCTCATTATCCAGTTTGGTCATTTTTGTGTTCGTTCCACGCGTTTTCTCATGAACCGAGTCCTGCCATATGGTGATTTGTTCCTCGCTGTAGTTACTCTGCAAGTTGCCTAAAGTCTCTGTTACATATTCTGTGACCTGATCTTTACACTGGAGCACACGCTGATTTATCCAATTGAGAATTTGGGCATGTGTTTCATCAAGTTGTGTGTCTTCGGGTCTCGGTAGACCCATTTCTCCCTGATCCTTTCCTCTCTCCCTAATTTTCTGCTTCACTATCCAATCTTCCACGTCAAGGGGAATATATTTCCCATCATCGAATCCTGGGATTTGCTCCCACTTGGAGGAGAAACTGGGCTTGATCATTTCGTTGCACCAAATCCTTGAATCCTGTCGTCCGGCGGCAGGTAGACAACATATTTCGGTGTTGATCTTATTATATCTATGTAGGGGAACTATATGGGGAAAAGCCTCTTTGCTCTCCTTGATTAATACAACAGGGCCCTACTGTGAAACCGATTCCTAAGATGCGTGACAGCACTCCGCCTACTGGAAGATCTTTTTGAAGAACGCCCGCATGTTCTCGGTCGACTGCTGGTCGGCATGGGCGTCGTATTTCAGGGCCTCGATGTCGTACTTGGCGACGTCCGGATTGGTGAAGCCATGCCGCACGCCGTCGTAGCCATTAAAGGTATATTCGATTCCCGCTGCATCCAGCGCCGCGCGAAACTCGAGGACTCTCTCCTCCGGCACGAAGGGGTCGTCGTTGCCATGTTCGACCAGTATCGCCGCCTGGATCGCTTTCGTCTGTTCGCCGGAGGCCGGCGGCAGCGAGCCATGCAGGCTGACCACGCCCTTGACGTCCGCACCGCTGTAGGCGAGTTGCATGACGGTCGCCCCACCGAAGCAGTAGCCAATCGCGGCGATTTTGTCGTTATCCGTCATTTCGTGGTCGCGCAGTAACTCGACTCCCAACTGCGCACGCTTCTGCCAGTCCGCGACATTGCTAGTGACCTGCGTCATCCATTCGCCAGCCTGCTTGGGGTGCTCGGTCACCATGCCCGTGCCATACATGTCCATGGCGAAGGCCACGTAGCCGTCGGCAGCCATCTGTCTTGCGCGCTCACGGGCGTAGGTGTTCAATCCCCACCATTCATGCACTACCAAGATGCCGGGGCGCTTGTCCGAGTGACTGTCGTCGTAGTAGAGATATCCCTTGTGTGGAGCGCCGTTGTACTCGAAATCGACTGTCTCCTCGACGATTTCGGCTGCGACCGAACTGCAGGCCAGCAGCAATATCAGTGAAAAAGCGGCTTTCATCGATCTCCTCCCTGTAGCCCTCAACCTCAACCGGACTGAAGTTTTGTGCGCAGTTGTTCGCTAACCTGTTTTGGGTCCGCCTTCCCGCCCGATGCCTTCATCACCTGTCCGACGAAGAACCCGAGCAGGCGATCCTTGCCGCCACGGTACTGTTCCACCTCGTCCGGGTGCGCCTCGATGACCTGATCGACCCATTGGTCCAGGTCGGCTCCCGCGCCGACTTGGCGCAAGCCCCGCGCTTCGATGATCTCCTCGGCCTCGCCTTCGCCCTTCCACATCGCGGCCAGCGCTTCCTTCGCCGCACTGTTGGACACAACGCCAGAGTCGATGCACTTCAGCAATTGAGCCAGCGAATTCGCCGATACCGGCGGCTCGATCAACTCGGTCGACTCCTTGTGCATCCAGGCGAACACCTCGCCAGTGATCCAGCGCGCCGCGGTGGAAGCACCGGCACCCGCTTCAACGGTCGCCTCGAAATAATCGGCCCACTGCCGACTCTGTACCAGCACGGCGGCCAGGTCGGCGGACAGCGCGTACTGCTCGATCAGCCGGGTCCTACGCGCTTGCGGCAGTTCCGGAAGCGATTCGGCCAGTTCCGCCTGAACGGATTCGTCGACGACCACCGGCAACAGGTCGGGATCTGGAAAATACCGGTAATCGTCTGCGTATTCCTTGATCCGCATCGGGCGGGTGCGGTCGGTTCCTGGATCGTACTGCCGGGTCTCCTGGATGATCGGTTTGCCGGACTCCAGCGCATCGACCTGGCGCTGTTGCTCATAGCGCAGGGCACGCTCCACGAAGCGGAACGAGTTGATATTTTTCAGTTCGACTTTTACGCCCAACTCTTTTTCGCCCTTCTGCCGCATGGAAATGTTCGCGTCGCAGCGGAACGAGCCTTGCTCCATGTTGCCGTCACAGATCCCCAAGAAGGTGACGATGCCGTGCAAAGTCCGCATGTAGGCGGAAGCTTCCTCGGGGCTTCGCATCTGCGGCTCCGAGACAATTTCCATCAACGGCACGCCAGCGCGGTTGAGGTCCACTGCGCTCTCCCCGGCGTAGCCCTCGTGCAGTAACTTGCCGGCATCCTCCTCCAGATGCGCCCGGGTTAGTTCGATCTGCCGATGGCTGCCGTCCTGCAGTTCGATCTCGACCGAGCCACCCTCGACGATCGGCAGTTCGTATTGGCTGATCTGGTAACCGCGAGGGAGATCCGGGTAGAAATAATTCTTGCGCGCAAACACGCAGGGCGTACGGATCTTCGCACCAACCGCAAGCCCGAACATGACCGCCATGCGAATGGCTTCGCGATTAACCACTGGCAACACGCCCGGCAGCGCCAAGTCGATGCCGCAGGCCTGACGATTTGGTTCCGCCCCGTACTGCGTCGAGGCAGCGGAGAACAGTTTGCTTTGGGTCGAGAGCTGGGTATGAATCTCCAGCCCGATCACGGTCTCCCACTCGCTCATGCGAACTCCGGCGGCACCTGCCGGTGCCAATCCGTCTCCCGTTGCCAGGCGGCGCCGAGCCCGAGCAGCCGCGCTTCGTCAAAATAATTCCCAATCAGTTGCACGCCGGTCGGCAGCCCATCCACCGGCCGCGCCGGCAGCGACAGGCCCGGCAGGCCGGCCAAGTTGACCGGGATGGTATAGCAGTCGATCAGGTACATCGCCACCGGATCCTGCGTCTTTTCGCCGAGCCGAAACGGCAGCACCGGAGAGACCGGGGCTACGATCGCATCAACCTTCTCGAATGCCTGCTGAAAATCCCGCCGGATCAATTGCCGCACTCGCCGCGCCCGGTCGTAGTATGCCTCGCGATAGCCGGCAGACAAAGCATACGTTCCGATCATGATTCGGCGCCGGACTTCCGCTCCAAAACCTTCCTCGCGCGAGCGGCAGAACAGATCCTCCAAGTCTTCCGGGTCTGCGCACCGGTGTCCGTAGCGCACCCCGTCGTAGCGGGCCAGATTGGACGAGCACTCGGCCGAGGCGATCACGTAGTAGGCCGGCGTTGCGAGCGGGAGATTCGGCAATGAGATCTCGACCAACTGCGCGCCCTGCCCCTCCCAGGCCGCAACCGCTTCTTCCACGGACGCCCGGATCCGCGCATCCAGCCGATCATCGAAAAACTCTTTAGGTAGTCCCAGACGCAGACCGTCAACCGGCTGCTTCAGTTCTTCTTGGTAGTCCGGCACGGGGTGGTCTACGCTGGTCGAATCGCGGGAGTCGAACCCCGCCATCGTACCGAGCAAAGCCGCACAGTCTTCAGCGCTCACGCCGAGCATCCCGCCCTGGTCCAAACTGGAGGCGTAGGCCACCATGCCAAACCGAGAGACCCGGCCGTAAGTCGGCTTCAGGCCGGTCACGCCGCAGAACGTAGCTGGCTGCCGGATGGAACCGCCGGTGTCGGTCGCGGTGGCCGCTGGGGCAAGGCGAGACGCCACGGCAGCAGCAGAACCGCCGCTGGAGCCGCCCGGGACCCGCTCCGGATCCCAAGGATTGTGAACCGGGCCATAGTAGCTGTTTTCGTTGGACGAACCCATCGCAAATTCGTCCATGTTCGTCTTGCCGAGCATGACCATGCCGGCCGCCTGCAGCCGTTCCACGACCGTGGCATCGTACGGTGAAACGAAGTTATCCAGCATCCGGGACCCGCAGGTGGTGCGCACACCGCGCGTGCAGAAAATATCCTTGTGCGCCAGCGGCACGCCGGTCAGCGGCCCGGCTTCTCCGGCAGACCGGGCGCGATCTGCCGCCTCAGCCTGCGCCAGGGCCTGTGCCCCCGTCACGGTGACGAAGCTGTTGAGCGACTCGTCGTGCGCCTGGATGCGATTGAGATAGAACTGCGTCAGCTCGACGCTGGACACTTCCCCGTCCTGCAACGCCTGCGCCTGTTCCAGCAGGGTTTGCTCATGCATCAGTCAGAATCCAGCACGGCCGGGACCCGGTACAGGCCTTCGCGCGCATCCGGGGCGATCTCCTGGTAGTCTTCCCGACGGTCGGGTTCGGTCACCTCGTCCTCGCGCATGCGCTGATCAACCTCGAGCGGATGCGCCATCGGTTCGATGCCGTCGACTTCCGCTTCGCTGAGCTGGGCGAAAAATTCGAGAATCGCGCCCAGATCCTGGATTAGGCGCTGCTCTTCATCGGGATTCGGGCGGAGTCGGGCGAGTTTTGCGATCCCCCGGACAGTCTCGGCGGTCAGATCCATGAACGAAGTGGGGTCTTGGAGGTCGAAAAAAGCTGAGATTAACAGTCTAGTATAGTCGCCAAGCCTATATTTATGCTAAATTGGCGTTTCAATATTTTCTGGAAGTTTTTCATGTTCCGGCGTCTTTTCAGCGACGACATGTCCATTGACCTGGGCACCGCCAATACCCTCGTCTACGTGCCCGGTGAAGGAATCGTCCTGGATGAGCCTTCGGTGGTGGCTATCCGCAAGTATTCGGACCTGAACAAACCGCAGGTCGAAGCCGTCGGCATCGAGGCCAAGCGCATGATCGGCCGGACGCCTGCCAACATCGAGGTGGTGCGTCCTTTGCGCGACGGCGTGGTTGCCGACTTCGCGACCGCCGAGAAGATGTTGCAGTATTTCATTCGGAAAGCGAGCCAGCGGCGGCTGTTTTCCATCGGACCGCGGGTCCTGATCTGCGTGCCCTGCGGCGCCACCCAGGTAGAACGCCGGGCGATCCGGGCCGCCGCGGAAGCAGCTGGCGCGCGCAAGGTCTACCTGTACGAGGAACCATTGCTTGCCGCGCTGGGGGCGGGCCTGAGCATCGAAGAGCCCTGTGGCCACTTCATCCTGGACATCGGCGGCGGCACCTCGGAGGTCGCGGTACTGTCGCTCAACGACATCGTTTATGCCGACTCCTCCCGAACCGGTGGTGATCATTTCAACCAGAGCGTCATCGAGTACGTGCGGCGCAACTGCGGGCTGTTGATCGGGGAAACCACCGCGGAAACGATCAAGCACACTATCGGCAGCGCCTACCGCCCGCAGACGGTGGAAGAAATGGAAGTGCGGGGCCGCGACCTGTCTGACGGCACGCCGCGCAGCATCACCGTCAACAGCAACGAGATCAACGACGCCCTGCAGGAGCCCCTGCAGGTCGTTCTGAACAAGGTTCGTTCGGTTCTGGAGCAAACCCCGCCGGACTTGGCTTCGGACATCATGGCGCGCGGCATCGTTGTCACCGGCGGCGGCGCCATGTTGCGGGGCATCGACGAATTGCTGATGCAGGAGATCAAGGTTTCCGTGATCATCGCCAACGAACCCTTGTACTGCGTCGCACGCGGCGGCGGCAAGGTCTTGGAGGAAAACATCGAACTTCAGCAGGATTCGCAAGCCTTTTTCGGGTAACCGACCGAAATTCGTTGGAACGGCTTCGCCTTTCCTGAGTCAGACCCCAGATGCTTTGGCGTAAACTGACCGGCAGCCTGATCCTGGCAATCGCATTGATCAGCGTCGACTATCGCTATGCGGTGGTCGACCGTGCCACCCCCCTGCTCGACCTGATCATCCAGCCGATCATGGTCGTCGCGAGCCTGCCCCAGCAGCTCATTGATTCGGTCTATACCCACTACCAGGGAGTCGAGGCACTGGCCGAAGAGAATCGGAAACTCCGTCAGCAATTGCTGGAGAACGTCTTCTCGTCGCGGACTCTCGAAGCACTGGAAGACGAGAACCGCCGTCTGCGGACCCTTGCGCAGCTGGACGTCCAAGAACATTCGAAACAGGCACTGGTCGCGGTCGTCACGAAGAGCAACACAAACGCGTTCCGCCAGACCATCACCATCAATCGCGGCACCCGGGACGGCACCTATGTTGGCCAACCGGTTTTGGATGAACGCGGCGTCGTCGGTCAGATCTCCAACACCAGCCTGTTCCAGTCCACCGTCTTGCTGGTTACCGACGTCAGCCACGCCCTGATGGTGCGCAACGCGCGAACCGACGACCGCTACCTGGCGCACGGAAACGGACAGGGGCTGACCCTCAAGTTCGTCCCGCGCCACAACGACCTCAAGTCCGGTGATATCCTGCTGACCTCGGGCCTCGACGAGACCTACCCCGAGCAACACCTGGTCGGAAAGGTCACGCAGATCGCCGCCCAGCCCGGTCGAGATTTCCTGGAAGCGGATGTCCAGGCCGGGGCGCAACTGCACCGGAACCGGGAAGTCCTGCTGGTCTGGAACCGAGAGACTCCCGAGGAAGTCGCCGATGCGGATTGAACGATGGCGACTCTATCAGGCCTTGAGCCTGATCGCGGCGGCCACCCTTTCAGCCTGGCCGTTTCCGGAATGGTTTGCACCATGGCAGCCACACTGGATCGCAATGGTGATGATCTTCTGGGTCATCACCCAGACCGGGAAAGCGGGCTTCGGAATGGCCTGGGTGGCAGGCCTAGCCAGCGACCTCATCGTCGGCAACTGGGTTGGCATTCACATCGTCAGTTATTCCATCATCGTGTATCTATGCGCCCGGTTCTACCGGACGCTGCATTTCTCCGGCTCCCTGGAGACAAGCCTCCCGGTCGGCCTGCTGCTGGCGCTGCACCTGGGTTACCTTCACCTGCTCTCGATCTTTCTCTCTAACGTCGACCCCGGCCTGATTTTCTGGGCCAGCCTGCCGACCAGCATGGTGGTCTGGCCGATCTTATACTTTCTGATGAAGAAGATTCCGGCGGGAGAACCCGGGCTGCCCTGAGATCGGGGTCAGAGAAGTCTTCCCGTTACCGGTGTCGCTCCAGCCAGCGCGTCACCGCTTCCAATTGCAGCGACGGACCCATCGGCTCCAGTAGTTTTTGAGATCGCCGGAATGCGGTCCGGGCCGAATTCTTCTCTCCTAGCAAAACATAGACGTTGCCGAGCTCGCCAACCAGATCCGGGTGCTTCGGCCAGCGGTTCGTCAATTCCAAGTAGGCCTGTTCGGCACCCGCCAAATCCCGCTGTCGCAGTAACTGCCGGGCCCGGCTCCAAGATTCGTAGAGCCTTTCCGCTTCCAGATCACGGAGTTGAGGCTGGGGCGGTGTCGGGGTCGCTTCCGGCTGTGGAGCCTCCGCCTCCGCTTCCTGCACAGGTTCGGACGGGACATCCGGTTTTTCCTCTTGGGGAGCGGCCGGCACGGGTTTTAGCCCGCTTTCCTCTTCCGGCTGGTCGATCACGTCCCGAAGCGAGGGCAACTCCTCGGGCTCGAACAAGGGCTCCGTCTCCAGGTCTGGAAACCAGGTGACATTCGGGCTCATCCGCCATCCGAGCAGCAGCAGCGTGATCACGATGATGACGACGGCCAGATGACTGGCGAGGCGGGAGTTCCAGCGGAACTTCATGGTGCCTCCTGCCTCATTTCCGGGGTCAAGCGCATCCGCAACAAAGGATAGACATACGGCATGTCGACCAGGATGTCCGGAGAATACAGGCTCAAGGGGTCGGAGGGGGGCGCAAGAGGTTCGTCTTCCGGTGGAACAGACGGCTCAGGTGAAACCTCCTCTCCAGCTGATGCCGGCACGTCATTCGATGCCGCTTGAATCGGGTCATTTGCGGCCGGGTCCTGCGCTTGCACCTGTCCCGGAATGCTCACGCCAACGAGCAGGAAAAACAGTAGAAAAGCCTGAAAAATAGGCATTTTTTGAGGATCGGGAAGAATTTCGCAGTTGGGCGCATTATACTGTCCCCCCATGGGGAGGATGTTGGTACCGAGTTGGACATGGGTCGCCCGGCAGGACACCCTGTTGAAATTCATTGATTCCATCAAGGAAGCGCCGTGGCTTGCGCTGGACACGGAGTTCCTGCGCATCAATACCTACTATCCGAAACTCTGCTTGATACAGGTTTCGGACGGCACTCAGCATGCCCTGATCGATGCGCAGGTTGGACTCGATCTGTCCGGTTTCATCGAGTTGTTGCGCGAACCCGACAGAGTCAGCGTCCTGCACGCCTGCCTTCAGGATGTCGAGATCATGTACCACGATTTCGACCTGATTCCTGAAAACCTATTCGACACCCAGATCGCCTGGGCCTTGCTCGGGCGCGACTTCCAAGTCAGCTATGCTGCCATGGTGGAGGAAACGCTGGGGATCGCGCTGGACAAATCCCAGGTGCGCAGTTGGTGGGACCGCCGACCGCTCAAGCCCGCCCAGCTCCAGTACGCACTGCACGACGTCGTGTATCTCGGCCCCATCTACCAACAGCTGTCGGAAGACCTGGAAGCCAAGGGACGAATGACCTGGCTCCAGGAAGAACTGGAACGAAACCTAGCTCCTTCCGTCCTGGTCCCCAACTCAAACCATGTGTGGAAACGGGTCAAGATCCCCAACAACGAGATCCCCAACGACCGGCTGCACGTGCTGCAAGGGCTGGCGCGTTGGCGCGAACTGGTCGCCCGGCGCCAAGACCAGGCTCGAGGTCGGGTTGCCTCGGACGAGATCCTGGTGGCTCTCGCCTGTGCGACCCCCGAGGACCGGGACGGCTTCGAACAGATCGTGGCCGGCAAGGTCTCTTGGAAGCTGCACGAACGACTGTGGAAGACGCTTCAAGAAGCCCATCGCTGCCCTCCCATCCAGCGGAAGCTCATGGATCGGAACGAGCGCATGGAAATGCGCAGGAAAATCCGGATCCTGGCCGGTGTTGCCCGCAAAATCGCCGAGGAAATCGAAGTCTCGCCGGAACTGCTCGCGCCCCGTTCCATGCTGGAGGACCTCGTGCGGCAGAATCCGGATCCGATCCTGCTTCAAGGCTGGCGTGGCAAGATGGTTGGCCCGGCCTTGACTCAAGCCCTCGATGCTCTCTGAATCGGAAGCAATCACTTCGGATACTCTCCTGGAAAAGATCCGGGAAACCTCACCGGATCAGGACATTCTGCTGATCGCAGACCAGCCGCCCTCTTCCGTCCCGGAATGGGTCGCCACAACACTGTCGAGCACCGAGGCCTTGGCGACACCACGTCCGGAATCGCGCCATACCTGTGGATTGATCCTGACCCCGTGGGTAGAAGAGAACCAGCTGGATGCGGTCATCGCCCATCTGCGCGACTTCCTGTCCCTGGAACTGTATGTCCTGCACCCCGGCGATTCGATGGAACAGACCCGGCGGATGGGCGCGCTGGGGCTGCGCTGCCTAGAAATCTTTAATGTAAACGAACAGCCCTGGGGGCTGAACCATTTCAGCCTGAAGACCTACAAGAAAACGCCAAACTGGCTGAACAACCGCTTCTGGGCCAATCCCCAGCTCTGGAACAAATTCCGCTGGTAGGCTGACTCAACCCTGATCGTGCACGTTGCACAGGGCCTGAACCCCCGGCGGCAGGTCTTCGGGGCAGCGCCCGCACAGCTCGTTGGCCGGAACCGAGAAATCGATCTTCTTCGGGTACGGCAGGTCCAATTCGCTCATCAGCTTCACGAAGTCCTCTTCGCTCCGGTTGTCCTTGAGGCGTGGGTTGCGGGCTTTCTCCTGACCGATGGTAGAGACGAAACGTCCCTCGTAGTCGTGCGCCGGATAGACCAGCGTGTCGTTCGGGCGGGAAAAGAATTTGTCGTGGATCGAGCGGTACAGCATGCCAGCATCCCCCATCTGGAAGTCGGTCCGCCCACAGGCGTCGATCAGCAGCGCATCGCCAGTGAACAGCCAGTCGCCACTCGGGGAGTGGAACAGGAAAGCATGGTGGGTGTCGGTATGCCCCGGCGTGAACAGCGGATGGATCTCCAAGGTTCCGACGCGGAACGTCTCACCCTCACGGACGCCGATGTCCCGGCACGCCAAGTCATCCATCGCGGCGCCGGCGATTTTGCAGTCGGTGATCGCCTTGAGCTTGAAAGCCCCGCTCACGTGATCGGCATGAACGTGTGTCTCCAAGGTGTAGGTGAGTTTCAGACCCATCTCATGCATGACTTCAAGGTCGCGGTTCGCCGTCTCCAACACCGGGTCGATGAGCACGGTCTCGCCGGTCTGCGGGCAGCCGAGCAGATAGGTGTAGGTGAACGATTCCGGTTCGAAGAGTTGCCTGAAAATCATGGCGAATCCGTTCTTTGCGTGAATTCCTCGGGCTGTACCTTAGAGAGGGAACCTCGAAAAGAATTCCTCGATTTCTGGTGCGGGCATTTTAGCGTATGCGAGAGACATGAAATCATGGTTCTCTGTATCATGGAAGTACAATGCGCACCTTTCTGAGGGCATCCCGTGGACGCACAGCAAATCGAAAACCTGATCCAGGCGGGCATGCCTGATGCCAAAGTCACCGTCAGCGGCGGTGAAGGGAAGTTTGAAGCGACCGTAATCAGCAATGCGTTCGAGGGCCTGATGCCCGTCAAACGCCACCAATTGGTCTATGCCACCGTCCGGGAACAGATCGCGGACGGATCACTGCATGCCTTGACGATCCGGCCGTTGACGCCGGAAGAAAGCGAGAAAACCGGTTGATTCAGGGAGTGCCGGAGCCCAGACCCGCGTCGATCTGGTACAGGCCTTCCTGGGACGCGTAATACGCGGCCAGATCTTCAATATCCTCTTCCGACAGCGGTTGCACGATGGCAACCATGATCGGATTGGTGCGCTCGCCGGTCTTGTAGCTCAGCATGCTGTACACCAGGTAATCCTTATGCTGCCCCGCAATGATCGGGAACGTCGGGATCGGGCTGTTGCCGTCTAGGCCATGGCAGGCCTGGCAGGTCACGGACTTCTCTTTGCCCGCTGCCGGATCACCCGCCAGCACGGGACCTGAAAGGCCGACGCCCAGCGCGACCGCGGCTGAAATCAGGAAAGAACGGGACAGACGGTTCATTTGAGGGAGGAGAAGTAGGTCGCAATGTCTCGGATCTGCTCTTCCGAAAGCCTCACCGAATGCGCCCGCATGGTGACATGGCTGCGTTCACCGGATTTATAGGCTTTCAGGGCCGCCACGATGTATTCCGCATGCTGCCCACCTAGTTTCGGCACATGGTAGGTCGGATAGACATTGGTGTAGCTGGGGACACCGTGGCACCCAAGACAGGTTCCTGCCAAAGTGCGCCCGCGTTCGATTGCCGCTTCGTCAGCAGCTGCGAGAGCGGGAGTTAATCCCAATACGAGAGAAGCCGCAAGAAGATATCCGCGTCCGTGCATGACGTTTTATGCAGTCCCAGAAAGATATGTGCGAAGAATCGCTCGTCTGGCGGCCATTATACACCGCGCCCTTCCCCGAACTGCACGAATGGGTGCCCAAAAATGGGCTGCGAGTCGCAATTCCAATGGTTATATCGTCCCGGGCTTGGGCTTAGCCATCATCGGGCACTTATCCCGCGTGCAACCACAGGGCTTGTCTCCGCAGATCCTCATCTGCTTCATCGCATAATCCATTGCCTCTTCCCGGGTTGCCGTGAAATACTCGCTCCACTCCGGGCTGGCGAATCCCGTACGTTCGAAAATTTCCATGATCTCCGGTTTGGCGCGAGTCACGATGAAAGTGATCTCGGAATCCACCAACTCCCGTGCAAGGCTGTGCAACATATGCTCCCCGGTAGAGTCGATCTCCGTGATGCTGCTCGCATCCACGATGATGTAGCGCAAGCCCTCGGTCGAAGCAGCGGCTCGCAGGACCTGGTCGCTGAAATAACCTGTGTTGGCGAAGAACAGTGGTCCGTCGAAGCGCAGCATTGAGATGCTGCAGCAAGTCTCGAGAATCCGCCGCCGAGCATCGGCAAACTTGCCCATGCTGTCACGTGAAATCAGGCTGATATTCGGACGCATGATGCGGTAGACGAACAACCCGAGCGCCAAAAGTACCCCGATGATGATCCCGTTCTCCAGATGCGGTGCGAACGCCAGCGTCAACACGAATGTGATGACTGCTACGACCGCGTCGTGTTTTTGAACCTTCCAGGCATCGATGACCGGCTTGACCCGGATCAGACCCGCTACGGCAATGATGATGACCGAAGCCAGCATGGCCTGTGGCATGTGGTACAGGATCGGGGTCAAGAACAGCAGAGTCGCAGCCACGAGCAGGCCGGTTACGACGGAGGAAAAACCGGTGACTGCCCCAGCGGTCAAGTTCACTGCGGAACGGGAGAACGAGCCGGAAACCGCATAGCCCTGGAAGAAGCTGGCCGCCAGATTGCCCAAGCCCTGGCCTAACAATTCCTGGTCGGCATCCAGATGCTGGCGAGTTTTCCGCATCGACATCGACTTGGCAACGGAAAACGCCTCCATGAAGCCAATCAGGGAAATGGCAATTGCAACGCCGGCCAGATCCAGCACATAGCCAAAATCAACAGTCGGCAATACGAGATTCGGCAAGCCCTCTGGAATTGCGCCAACAATGGCACCACCAAAATTTTCTTTAAATCCGATCAGCCACGAAACTACCGTGGTCAGGACTGCCGCAACCAGGATGCCTGGTACTTTTTTCGAAATTTTCGGCAGAAAATACATCAAGCCGATGGCCGCAACGCTCATGGCCACGGTCGGCCAGTGTGTGAATTCGGAAGCCGCGACCAGTATGTTCCAGACTGTCTCGTAGTGATGCTCGCTTTTCTCGGCAACCACCCCCAGTAATTTGCCCAACTGGGATGTGGCGATGATTAGTGCCGCCGCATTCGTGAAACCAATAACCACCGGGTGTGACAGGAAGTCCACCAACACTCCGAGACGCAGAAGCCCCAGAGCAATCTGGAATACGCCGACCATCAGCGCCAGCATGATCGCGTAGGCGATATAGCCTTCCGATCCCGCCGAAGCGATCGGCTCCAGAGCCGATGCGGTCAGCAACGAAATCACGGCTACCGGGCCGGTCGCCAACTGGCGGGACGATCCGAACACGGCCGAGACGATGACCGGCAAAAACGAGGCGTACAGGCCGTAATAAGTCGGCAAACCTGCCAACTGAGCATAAGCCATTGATTGTGGGACGATCACCAAGGCAACGGTGGTGCCGGCGATGAGGTCCGCCTTTATGACGGAAGAAGAACGCAGTTCCGGCAGCCATTCGAGGAACGGCAGGAACCGGGTTTTTAAGTATCTCGGGATTTTTTTGGCGGTCTTTTTCCAGAATTTCCTCATGTGGGTGATTCCGTGGTTAAACCCCGCCAAAAAGTGTGAGATTACTTTAGCATATGGGAGTTTTTAGGTGGATTGCTCCAGAAGATTATGCCTCTCGAAAAGAACAAATTGTTGGGGATTTTTGCCATACACCATGAGTCATATCCAGTAGAATGCTTCGTAAATCACCTAGAGCATTGAGGATGTTTCCTAATTACAAACGCACTAACCCACCCCTTTGGCTTGAGCGCAATCCATTATTCAGAAAACTGTATGTGCTGCGTAGGATCGCACACACTACTAAAACTCACTATTTCTCGTACACTGACGAATACATCAAGAAAATTCTCAAACACCTCAATAATGTTGGCGTGGTTCCCAAAGATGGATTTTTTGTTGATGTCGGATGCTTCCACCCAATCCGGGGCAACACAACTTACGTCCTTTACCAACACGGCTGGCGAGGAATCAACATAGATATTGATCAAATTAAAATTGATGCATTTAATTTGCGTCGCCCTCGGGATACAAATATCGCTTGTGCCGTAAGTCGGCAAACAGGCGTAGCAAAATACTGGAGAAGGGGGCTATGGTCTAGCCTAAATTCCCTTGAAAAACTCGAACGAGCAGAGAATGAAAAGGGATGGCGGAAAATTGAAGTAAAAACCGATACATTAACGAACCTGATTGATCAAACGCCACACAGAGACCGTCCCATAGATTTCCTCAGCGTAGATGTAGAAGGCCATAACCTGGCAGTGTTGCAATCGTTAGATTTTGACCGCTACTGTCCTAAGGTAGTTTGTGTTGAAACGTGGGACTCAAGAATCGAGGACGTAATGCGAAGCGATCTCTATGCTTTCATGATTGGCCAAAACTATGGGCTAGTTAACTGGCTTGGCCTAAATCTCGTATTTCTTCACAAAAGTTGCCCTCCTATTCGCGAACTCGGCATCTCCTCAAGAGGATAAAATCAATTCCAGTATTTACGCCTCAAGAAACAATCCGGCGCAGATAATGACCTGTTTGTGCACAAAATTGCCCTGTCATGCAGGCAATAACCTCTCCACATGCGCCACCAATTCCCCTTTGTCAAATTCGTGGACATAGACACGATGGTGCGGCGAAGTTGGCGGGCGCGTATAAATCACACCCTGCCGGTCACTGAGAGGTTTCCATTGTTCAAAGTTCTCTGGATTATCTCTGTATATCGCAACCACGGGAGTATTTAGAGCCGATGCAATGTGAACCATGCCAGTATCAGGCGTCAAAATCAGGTCAACGCGGCGAGCCAAAGCGACTGAAGTAGCAAGAAGAAGAGGACTTGGCGCAACAACAACCTTCGGATCATTTAGCTCCGCAGCCATCTTTTCGACATCGGATTCGTGGCTTGGTACAGGGAGCAGTAACAATAGGTGATTCGGAAATTTTGTTCGCCATAATCGCAAAAGTTTCATCGCTTCCACATGGCGAAACGAGCGATTGCTCGCTTTGGCGTAGAAATTGAGCAAGATTCGTGGGCCAGATCCTGCATTGGCGGCCAGCCACGCATCGACCTCAAGCTCGACATCCTCGTCGACAGGAAGAGAAAAGACCTGGCGGAGGCGATCCGGTTTCTGGAAACTTTGCCCTACCGCTATCTCAGCCGCGGCTAGCCAACGCTCCGACGTATGCAACGTTGGACTATGCGGTACATTTAAATCAAAAACTTTGTAGTCGTGCTTGTTATATCCAAGGTAATGCTGCCCTCCAATGCGGGCAAGACAAGCCAATATCCTAGGATTCAGTTTTATCCGCATCTCGACGATGAGGCAAAACTCCTCCTTCTGTTTTCTGATCTCAGCTGCCAGCAATTTCAAACGTCGTCTCGGTCTTGCCGCCTCATCGGTGGAAATAAACTGATCAACCGCATCGCACCCGGCAAGCATAGCTCTAGTTGTTGAGCCACTGGCCACAGTGATTTCAATATCAGGCCTCTGTACCTTGACTAAATTTATAAACACGGTGGCCATCAGGGACTCCCCAATGCTGTCCGGCAACAGAATCAAGATTTTCCGTACAGCACTTGGGTTGTAGACCTCCCTAGGTGCCGTTCTAATATTAAGAAGACAGCGTGCCAGAGAAAGCATGATCTGCTGCCGGCCTCTCCGAAGCCTTCGCATCCATCGTGCTAACCAAGCAACCATCAATATGGACCTGCGGACACCTTACAATTTGCAGAAAGGTACTACTTACTCTCCCGTTGTAGTGCGGTAGAAACTCCTACGGCGCCCAAACAATACATCAATTTGCCCAGCAACTTTTCCAGCCTGCTTGATCGCCATAACAAAAGAATAGCCCCTATCGAAGGGAGATAAAACTAAGCGTGGAATAACGTGAAACAGGATCCTACTGGCGATGCTGGCAACCAGATAGAAAGGCGAAGCCTGATAAATTTTTTTGTTTGCCTTCTTGAAGTCCCGACTCCTCTCGAAGAGAGATCTGATTGTCGTCCTGTCGACTGGAACCAACTCATGTACACGGACATTCCGGGTGAAGTCTGTGTATCCTCCAGCAGCAATCAGGTCTTTCTTGAATTTCCAGTCCGAGCCTGAAGAAAGACCGTAGGATTCGTCAAATCGAAGAGATTTGGCTTTGATGAATTCCAAGCGACCAAGCCAGTTGTTTGTTCCAGGAAGATCCTCCTTTTGTCTGTGTCGATCAAAGTAGCGTATCAATCCATTTCTGACGAACTGGTTAGATTTCGGAGATGACTCAGGAATAGGCTGGACCGCGCCTGTCACAAGGTCTGCCCCACTTTCTTTCTGGGTCTTGATCAGGTCAACCAGCCAATCCGGAGAGACTTCGCAATCATCGTCTGTAAAAGACATGAAGTCGCAGTCCAGTTCAATCGCCATGTCCAAGGCTTTGTTCCGGGCAAAAGGTATGCCTTGTGTCTGCTCAATGTCGACACTGATACTTGCCGTCTCGTTTGCTGATCCCTTCAAGGCTTGTCTGAATTTTTCAACTACCCCCCCCATTGTCAGCGCATCATTGTTTTCCACTACGATGAAGTGAAGGGATGCATGTTCCGGGGGAACAAGTTGCACGTATGAGGTTAGCAATCTGTGAAGCGACTTTGGCCTATTCCGTGTTATCACGGCGACGCCAATTTTCATGGTTTGTTCGGGTTGGGATAAGGTGTAATTGTTTAGGGATAAATGATATCCACCCTGCTAATCATCCATCCAATCAATGTCCTTCCGGACTGATAGATTATACTTCCATGCCTCCTCCAGAATACTCAACGACACTCCCATTTCTTTGGCTTCATGCAGGAGCGCATTCGCATCTTTCGGGTAGCACTTCCCGCCCCAGCCTCTATCTCCATCCGGGCCAGGAATTTGGTAATGAGAATTGCCTAGGCGCCCATCCAGATGCAGTGCTTTCATCAGTTTAATCCAGTCTGTCAGGATGCCCTCCTTCTGCCATAATTCGTAGAATTGATTGAATATACTTACCTTGGTTGCTAAAAACGTGTTGTTCATATATTTGATGAGTGCCGCTCCAGCAGCATCACAGAACTCGGTCGGACAGGGGGTACAGATGCTGAATTCAGAAAATAGATCCTGCACTTCTTTTGTGTCTCTATCCTCACCGCCTAAAATGCGGAACTCCGGCTTAATGTAGTCTTCGATAGCCGTTCTCTCCCTGAGAAATTCGGGGCAGACAACTAGACGCAAGTGAGGCCAATTTTTCTGGTAATGAGTGATGCGCGATGGTAGTGTCGTGCTGCTCAAAACAGCAATCTTGGACGTATCGCGCGATTGCTCTCCCAGCGACTTCATGCATGAATCGATAATGGTGCTATCAAAGGCTCCCCCCAACACTCCCGGCTCAACCTGCTGAGGCGTAGGCACACAGATAAAGGTAAATTCAGCTTTTTCCCAAACGGCATCCAGCGAGTCCTCAAATTCGTCTTTTGAAGACCCTAAATATGCCGGATCATATATATGGAGCGAGGTTTGCCCTTCGAATGCAACGGTCACAGCCTTGCCCACCACACCGTAGCCGATGATTCCAATATCCATTTTTAGTCCCAGCTACCAAACAGGCGGACGGTATAAATACTCTAAATTCTGACGGACGCCAGTATACAAGAACGCCCCCATAGAGCTTGGTTCGTCGCAAAGTAGATCGTATTTTTTACTTAGTGGAAATTACAATTCGCTCGATAACTGTTGTTCAATGATATGAGCACGCTGTGTGATCCTGGAGCAGATAATTTCGATCCTTTCAGAAAACATATCTTCGCGTTTAAACTCTTGCAACAATGTACGAGAATTCTCTAGGCACTCCTTAGGAAGCCTAGTCAATTGCTCGCGCAATACAGGGAATCTGGCTTCCCCGACAGCGCGACGCCAATCCCGTGTTCCCACTTTCCATGGATCCCTTACCCCGCCTATAGTCATGTCCAGTCTGTCACGCCAAGAAAAAGACCCCATCAGATCATGTGCAGGCGCCAGTTCCGGCTGGTTATTCCGGTATACCAATGACAAATTCCTGCCGTTGAAATCGTTCCGGCCAATCAGGTAACAAAAAACGATCTGCATCAGAAATTCCGCTTGGTCCCGCTCTGGGGCGGTAGAATGCTGATCCAGCAAATCAAGACATTTTTCTACGCTAGGGCCGCCCCTGCGCTCTGATACTACGCCAGGGAGAACACCCAACGCCTGACAGAAAGTTTCCTGATGCAAAACCTCGATTTGTCCGTCGTCTGACTGTGCCCGGTCGTAACGCGCGACTAAAAAACAAGGAATACCATCAATGGAACGTTTCTCTACCGCGGGGACAGTCAAGCCGACTGACTGGGCTAGGCGCATACAGAATAGCTCATTGATGGCAGTTTCTCGTTCATCGAGATTTTTGAGAATGTGAGTCGAGGAAGTAGCCTTCCTCCCTTTCACCCACACCAGTTCACCACTCTCCTTGTCGATATATACGGGAATCTTCTTGTTGCTTCCCCCCATGGAGGCTATCGACGACTTTGGGTCTGCGATTATTTTCCGAATGAGTTCACCCTTCAGAATTTCATTCTGTTCTTCGTTTACATCCGATTCGGCTAGCGAAGTTCCGCTCGGACACAAATCAACTGCTCCTGCTGATATTCCCTTGTTTTTCAAAAAAGTGAACCGCTCTCGCTCGGACAGATAGAAATACTTAGCCTTCTGATTGCGTGCAAGCGATCCCGGAACGAAACTCCACAGAAACTTCCGCAGTAAACGGGAAAAGGTCCTCTTTTTCCAAACCACAAAGTCCGGCAGAGGCGTAAAAAAGAACGATTTGACGACCCCTTCACGATACGGCTTTTCCCGTGGAGGCATTGAGATTGACAGCGTGGGAAGATCTCGCTCTACATAACTCGGATCATACGAGAAAGATATTGCGCCAAAACCCATTCGGGTCAAGCGACCCGCATAGATTCGGTGAAGATAGACATCCAGTTCTTGCTTCATGTGAATTCAGCCTTTAAAGTTCGATATACTTTCAAATGACTCCTCGCTATCAATTCCGGACTGTATTCCTTCGCTCTTTCTAGTCCCTTCTCCGATAAACTTCGCCTCAATCCCTCTGACCGATATAGGAGTAGCAATTGCTCCGCCAGTGCGCCTGCATCTCCAGGCGGGACTAGAATTCCGCACCCTTCAGTGATGGTTTCCGGGATCCCATCCACCCGGCTCGCCACAACAGGCACACCCGCACGCATGACATCCAGAAGCGTGGACCCCAGCGGCTCGATCAGAGAAGGAAATGCAAAAAGATCAAAAGCGGCAATCCATGTGATGGGATCTTCAACCCAACCTGCAAAGTACACATTGGTCAAACCTTCGGCCTGTCGGCGGAATTCTTCCTCCAAGCGGCCACTCCCCAGCAGAACAAACTGGAGATCTGGCGCATCCTGCTGCAGGGTCCGTGCCGCTTGAAGCAATACGGAATGTCCTTTCTCCGGGCCATCCATCGCAGCAGCATGCCCGACAATGAACCTGCCCGAAAACTCCTCTTTGATCTGCCGCACCCCATCCGGGTCAGGGTACTCCGGGTTCCAAGCATCGGGAATGCGGTCGATTGAAATCTCCGGGAAACGGTTCTGAAGGCTGTTTTCCACCGCTTCTGTCAAAGCCACGACAGTCTGTGCATTCCGGTATACGGCCGAACTGTAGGAATTGGACCGTACGGGCTTTGTCAGTCGGCGCGTAATCAGATATTGCTTGCCAAACAGACTCGCAGCATAAGCCACCTGCGCCGCATGCGCCTCATGCGCGTGCAACAAGGATGCGCCCCGGCAAACAAATACTGCCGACAACCGGTTTCTCACCCGGCAGACTTCCAAATTTGGACGGTTACGAAAGCGCTGTGCCAAAGGGCCTTGTCGCAGCACGATGACACGCTGCCTGGACACGCCTTCGGCCGCAAGTGCTTCGACCAAGATTTCAGTCTGTCGTTCGCCTCCGCGCAGCTTCGGGTTGCGCGCCAAGTTGATATGGCAAACCGAAATATCGTTCCGGAGTTTCCTTCGGCCCCACAATTTGGCGTGGTACTGGGGAGATTGCGTCGCCATCCTGCGAATCAGCCAGAAAGGCCCGATCAGCGCGCGGTAGACTTTGGATACATACCAGCACTCCCGAAAACGCCAAAAGAAATTCCAGGCTGCTTTGGTGCCCCATGGCAAATCTTCCAAAACGATGTCTCGCGACACCTTCAATTCCATCCAGTCCCCATCGCGTAACTGGAATTTATCTCGCAACTTGCACGGGGCAACGATTTCAATAATATGCAGCGGGTGACCCTTTGCCCGCGTAATCAAGCAACGCATTCCATCAATTTCACCAGCCCAGAAAAAGGAGCGTCTCCCTCCCTCAAGCTCAACCTGTTCTGGATCAAATCGGATTGGCTTGTCTAGCGCCAAATTCAGCGATCCGCGAACTGGGGGCTCTCCGAAAAAATTTACGATTTCGGCAGAAAAGCTTTTGATCTTTGAGGCGGTTCCACGCCCACTAATTACGCGACCGCGTAAAGTCAAAAAATCTGCCATCTGTTCAGACATGAAAGTCAAGGTTCACCGCTCAAGGAATCAATAGCCCGTGTGCGCTGATGTGTGATTATAGGTTTCCCGAATCGCCAGCGCATCCTTGCTAAAATGCGTTATCCGGCCACACATCCCCATGGAGTTCCTAAAACCCCGCACGCTCAAGGCCCGCCAGAAAACCCTCGCCCTGCTCCTGCCCTGCCTCACACCCGTTCAGGATGACCTTGGAAACGTTCCGGTCTCAATGCAGCAGGACCCCCACATCAACGGCGCCTTGATCGGTCTGACCGAACGTGTCTGCACCCACTTTGGCGTCGTCCGGCAAGCACTCGTCCACCGTGTAACCGCCACTGTGTTCGAAGAAATCTATCGTCGCGAAGCAACCACCGTCCTCACGCAGTGCGACAAGCTCCTGGAAGATTCCCAGTCCGAACTGTCCCGAGCGCGCGCCAGCATCGGAGAACTGCCGCCGGAAATTCCAGATCCAAACTGGGTGAGCGACCTGAACGACTACATCCAGAAAAACTACGAACGTCCCGACATCCTGGTGCTCTGAATTTCTGATCCATGGACATTGCCCTGCATCGTTCAGCCTCCGATATTGAGGAAGACCTGGAGTACTACTTCAGCGAACAGCGCGACAAGCACAACCAAATTCGCCCGTCGGACGATATCCGGAGTTTCACCACGGATGCTGCAAATTTCACGGAAGACCCCGGCGAAGACGGGATAGGCAACGTATTCCATCCCTTTGCACCATTTTCGCTGGATCGAATCTTCATCGGCATCAGTTTCCCGCTGTTCTCCAACAATTGGGGGGCGGCGTTCCTGCGCCACCTACTAGGATTGATAAAACCCAAAGGGGCTGTAATCCTCCCGGTCTATCCGGAAATCCAGGCACGCGACCAAGGTCTGTGGTGCCGCAGTTCTCTTGAAAATGTCTTCCGGAGCCGTTCACGCTACATCGGCATCAGCAACATCTGGGCGGAAAACGACGGCGTCATGTCGATGCGGGTTGGTCGACGCTGGCCGCCTATCATCCCGAGTACGGCCCGGTGGCTGTTCGAACAGACTCCTCGGCATGCGGTAGCTTTGGGGTTGGAAGACAATACCGAAGCGATCCAGAAATTCTGGCAATCCGAAGTCCAACGCTTATGGCGTCTCGGTCGCTATCACGCCGTCATTGAACAAATCATCCGCAACCAATACGGCCCGCGCCGACCCGTGCGCTTGGCCGCCATCGGTGAGGATGCAGGCCTAATCGCGCTTGAATGCCTTTACAGCCCCTATACTCGTGTCACCCGAGCCGATGCTCACGGTTCCAAGGAATCTCCTGATGCCCTGCAGGCCCTGGATCAAGCCTGCTCGACTCAAGAGCATGGTCCGCTTGAATGTTCCGAACCCTCTGACACCGAAAATCTGCGAGATGTGCTGTGCATCACCGATTCTGCGACCTTGGACTCGAATGCGGCTGCGCGTCAACTTGCTAAAGGAGGCACACTCATCCTGACACCGGAATGTGCTGCATCGAACCCGGAACTGGGTTCAGGATTCAAGGAACCGGAATACTATTCGGACACAGTCGCGCAACGCCTTCACCCCAGCATCCCGATTTATCATTATTCCGAACGAATCGAGGAAGAAATCGCCCAGCAAACCGAATCACATCAAAGCGCCTTCATGGTTCTGAGCAAGGCTTAGAGCCACTGGTAAATTGCTCCCACGATGAACGCCACACTGACGATCAGGGCTACCGCATTGAACAACACGGCCTTCCCGTCCGCGTCCTTCTTTCCCTGCCGGAATCGACCAACCTCGTGGATCAGCATGTTCCCGCTGACCAGTGCTGGAAGAATCGCCAGCACGCCGAACAGCGTTATGCCGTAGCGATAGTGCGGTAGATTGATGATCCAGTCCCACTCAAACATTCGGCGGCTCCATACGCCTCACTCGCGCCGACAGTATACGTGCTGGCTGCTGGCGTTTAGCCTTCTGGCTGCCCTACCCACTCTCGCTACAGCAGCCAAATCCAGTGACAGTGAACTGACAGCTCAGCGCGCGGTCTACAGCCAGGCCCTGAAAGCTCTGAAGAAAGGCCAAACTAAACGCTTTCACCGCCTGCGCAAGCAACTCGGCGACTATCCCCTGGTTTCCTACCTCGACTACCGCTATCTGGTCGTACGCCGCGGCGGATCACATGACAAGCAGATCGCGAAATTCATCGTCGAGCACAAGGACTCTCATCTAAGCCGTCGGCTGCACAATGCCTGGTTGCGCTCCCTGTTCAAGCGTCGCCATTACACCAAGCTAATCAACTCTTACCAGGAATACGGCGATGTCAGCCTCCAGTGCCTGTACGTCCGCTCCCATATCCGCCTCAAAAGATCCACCAAAGAGCTTGAGCCGCTGATTCATTCCATCTGGCTTCACGGCAAGTCCCGGCCCAAGATCTGTGACCCCCTGTTCAAGTGGTTCAACAAAAACGGACTGACCGATGACCTAGTCTGGCAACGCATCCAACTAAGCATGGAGAAACGCAACACCCGGCTGGCACGCTATCTCAAGCGTTTTCTGCCGAAAAAGGAGCGTGCCTGGGTTGATCTTTTGATTCAGGTTCATCGAAACCCCAAGCGCTACCTGAGGGATCGCCGCCTGAAATCCGCCAACCCCCACGCACGCCGGATCGTCGCGCACGGCATCACGCGCCGCGCACGAAAAGACCCCGAAGCCGCCTACGAATGGTATGAAGGATTCCGTAAGGCCAAGGTGCTCAGCCTCAAGCAGATCCAGGACCTGCGCTACCGCATTGCCCTAGAGGCCGCCAGCGACGGGTTGCCGTTGGCTCATTCATTGATGGAAGCCACGCCCAATTACTTGCGTGATGATACGTTCCGGCACATGCGCCTACGCCTGGCTCTGCATGAAAGGGACTGGCAGAAGATCCTGGAAGCTGCTCAAGAACTGCCGGACGCCTATCCATACAACCAGATGGGCCCGTACTGGCAGGCCCGTGCGCTGAAGCGGCTTGGCCGTACCGCCGAAAGCGTCAAACTGTTCGAGGAAGTCGCTAATCACCGCAGTTACTACGGGTTCCTCGCGGCTGAACGGCTCAACCGGCCGCACTCCTTGAACAACGCCCCCACTCCTTCGGACAAAGTTTCCGAGGAAGAGCTGCCCGCTCTGAAGCGTGCCCGCGAGTTCCTCCACCAAGGGAGCATCATGAATGCGCGTGAAGAATGGTATGACCTGATGAATCAAGGCAGCGCGGAGCAACTCAATCGCGCAGCGATCGCCGCCAGCAACTGGGGTTGGCATGAAGGCACGATCCGTGCCTTCGGGAAAAGCCGCTACTTCGATGACCTAAAACGCCGCTTCCCGCGGGCTCACGCCGACCTGTTCGAAAAAGAGGCCCTCCGCAACAAGGTCGACTCTTCCCTGCTGTTCGCCATCTCTCGACGCGAGAGCGCCTTCGCAGCCGACACGCGCTCCCGAGCCGGAGCCGTCGGCCTGATGCAATTGATGCCGGGAACTGCACGGCAGGTCGCCCGGTCCCTCAAACTCAAGCCCCCCCGAACCCAGTCCCTCAAAAAGCCTTCCTTGAATATCCGCCTGGGCAGCCGCTACATTGCCGACATGCTCAAACGCTACAACGGCAACCCCGCCATGGCCCTGGCCGCCTACAACGCCGGCCCCGGAGCCGTCGACCGCTGGCGTCCCAATTTCGAGACGGATGCGGATATCTGGATCGACACCATCCCGTTCGAAGAGACCCGGAAATACGTCCGCATCGTTCTGGAATACGCTGCGATCTACCAGTGGCAGGCAGGTCGACCAACCTCTCCGATCTGGCCGCAGATCCAACCGATCCGACCCTGACGGCCCGTACGCGGGCTATGATCAGGCTTTTGCTGCTAGCAAGGCTTGGTCGAGATCTTCGAGAATGTCGTCGATGTGTTCGATGCCGATCGACAAGCGCACCATGTCCGGACTTACCCCGGCCGCCTTCATGGAAGCCTCGTCCAACTGACGGTGAGTAGTGGTCGCCGGATGACAGGCCAACGATTTGGCATCCCCGATGTTGACCAGCCGGACGATCAGGTTCAAAGCGTCGATGAACCGTCCGCCCGCTTCCGTGCCGCCTTTGATTCCGAAACTCAGGATGGACGAGGCCCGTCCGCCCATGTAACGCTGCACCCGGTCGTGATGCGGATGATCCTCTAGTCCCGCGAACTGTACCCAACCCACCTGATCGTGCCCCTGCAGGAACTCCGCAACCTTTTGCGCGTTCTCACAATGCCGTTCCATGCGCAACGGCAGGCTTTCGATTCCTTGCAGAACCAGGAAGCTATTGAACGGCGACAGCGCCGCACCCATGTTGCGTAGCGGAATCAGCCGGACTCGTGTGATGTAGGCTGCCGCACCCAGATCAGTGTAGACCACGCCATGGTAGGAAGCATCCGGCTCGCTCATCATGGGGAAACGGTCCGCGTGATCGAGCCACGGGAATTTCCCAGAATCCACCACGACGCCGCCGATCGACGTGCCGTGCCCTCCCATGTACTTGGTCAGGGAATGAATCACGATATCGGCTCCGAACTCGACAGGCCGGCACAGCACCGGGGTCGGGACAGTGTTGTCCACTACCAGAGGCAACCCGTGCGCATGCGACAAATCGGCCAATGCCGCCAGGTCCGCGACATTGCCAAGCGGATTCCCGATGGTCTCGCAAAAAACTAGCCGCGTATGGTCATCAATGCTTGCCTCCATGGCCTCCAGATCATCCGGGTCGACGAAGCGAACTTCGATGCCTAGCCGTGGCAAGGCATGCGCAAACAGGTTGTAGGTACCACCGTACAAGGTATGCGTGGAGATGATGTTGTCGCCACTACCCGCGATGGTGAAGATCGCATCGGTAATGGCCGCCATTCCGGAGGACAGCCCCAGCGCCCCGACCCCACCTTCCATTTCGGCAACGCGCTTCTCCAGCACCGCCGTAGTCGGGTTCATGATGCGGGTATAGATGTTGCCCTCGACCTTGAGGTCGAACAGGTCTGCCCCGTGCTGTGTATCGTCGAAAGCGTACGACGTGGTCTGGTAGACCGGCACGGCCACCGCTTTGGTGGTGGCTTCCGGTTCGTAACCGCCGTGCACGGCCAAGGTTTCCATCTTCATGTTGTCAATCCTCGATGCTGGCCAAAACCGCCTCTCCTGCATGAATCAGCCTATCAGTATATAGAATAGGTGAGTTTTTCAGGCTTTTCCATGTCCCCGCTGCTGCCCGTCATCGCGTTTGCCCTATACCTGGTTGCCCTGGCAGGCATCCTGTCGGACAAATTGAGCCGCAATTCCACGGCCGTAGCCTGGGCAGCGGGTTGCGCACTGCACGCCTGGGTCCTGTTCGACCCGACCGGGGCTGGAGGAAGCTTCACGTTTAGCTTCTTCAATGCCATGGCGTTGACCGCCTTGCTTATCAACGCACTGGTCCTGGCCTGGGCCGTGTTTCAGCCGACTTGGCATTTGGGCCTGATTACTCTTCCCTGCGCTCTGGCCGCCATCTGGATTGAACCTGCCACAGGTTCGCAGGCCGCAATCCTTCCGTGGAGCGTCAATACGCACATCATGGTTTCGCTTCTGGCCTACGGCACGCTGATGCTGGCCGGGGCCCAAGCCCTGATGCTGCTCCTGAAGGAACATCAACTTAGCTCTCGCCATCTGGCCGACCGGATTTCCGGACGATTGCCTCCGCTGGACCGGATGGAGTCCTTGCTGATCAAAATCATTGCGCTGGGCCTGATCTTGCTTTCAATCGGTCTCGCTGTCGGCGGCAGCGCACTGACCGAGCCATTCAGCCCCGGCATGTTGCACAAGATGACGTTTTCCGCCTTAGCGTGGATTACGCTTGTCGCGCTTCTGTGGGGACATTGGCAATTCGGCTGGCGAGGACGGCTGGCCGCCGGCATGACGCTAGCGGGTCTCGCTTTCTTGATTCTTGGTTTTCTCGGCACTAAGCTGGTTCTGGAAATAATCCTGAATCAGCCTGTCTGACTAGTTACTGGAATGTGTCGCAAAGCTTCCAGCCACCCTTACCTTCTTTCAATTGCTCAACATAACCTTGTTCTAACAGTCGGCATAGAACCCCCGTGCCAATAGCTCCTGAAAAAACAGGGCCTTCCTGTTCAACCGGAATACCGGCGCGTCTGGCGATCTCGGTCGCTCCGACTGCATGTTCTCCATTTTCCCTGGCATCCAGCAAAACTCGAATGACCGCTTCTTCTAAAAGCTTAAGCCCTAACGCCGAAAGCTCCTGAGGTCTCAAGTTTTGAGGCTTAGGCACGATTTTCCGGACTGAACCGGCAAGTCCTAAATGGAGTGAAAAGTAAAGGGACAGATGAAGTGACTGTTCCCACCTTGCCGATCCAGAATAACCATTACGGATGCTTCAACTCATCCAGAGCCACCACAGGAAGATCAGCACGGCCAACCAGAATTGCCCATACCAAAGCGAAGCGAAGAACGCAACAACCGACAGCGCGATCAGTCCGCCCATGCCAATATCAATGAGGAACAGCGCGAGCATCGCCACTAGCCCAATTATGGACACGGCAAGCAGTCCACCCCAAATTTTCGTCTGGCGTGACTCTCGCTCGGCCTCCGGATCCAAGTCCTCTGCTTGCGGAAGTTGTCGCGTCCGCAGGATGCGTCCGCTTGCACCATCAATCAGTTTCAGCCATTCGGTTTTCACTTCCTCGCTCCTTCCTCAACCAATATGGCCACCAATTCGTCATGCGTCATTCTATGCCTGATGTTCGGTAACCGACTTCCTGATCCCTTCTGTATCCAAACCCACCGCTGTCAACTGCTCCTCGCGGCTTCCGTGTTCAACATAGTGATCCGGGAGGCCCAATTGCAACAATCGCACAGAGCCATTTAAATCCAAGGCCTCGCTCACCGCGCTGCCTGCCCCGCCTGCCACAACATTGTCCTCGACAGTCACCAGCAGACTGTGGGCTCCCGCCACCTCGTTCAGGCATTCCACGTCTAGGGGTTTGACGAATCGCATATCAACCAACGTCGCGTCCAGTTCCTCCGCAATCGGAGCCACCTGATCCAACAAGCTGCCAAACACCAGAAATGCAATCTCCTTCCCTTCGCGAACCTTTCGCGCCTTGCCGATCGGGATCGGCTCCAAAGTCTTCTCAACCTCAGCCCCCGGTCCCTTGCCGCGCGGATAGCGCACCGCCGCCGGACCTTCATGTAGATATCCCGTTGTCAGCATCTTCCGGCATTCGTTTTCATCGGATGGCGCCATAACCACCATGCCCGGCAGGCAACGCAAGTAAGACAGGTCGAAAGCACCGACATGGGTCTTCCCGTCGTTTCCGACCATCCCGGCGCGGTCGATGGCAAGCAGCACGTCCAGTTCCTGGACCACGATGTCATGGACCAACTGGTCGTATCCACGCTGCAGGAATGTCGAGTAGATGGCCACCACCGGCTTCGCGCCTGCACAGGCCATGCCCGCGCCCACGGCAACCGAATGTTGCTCAGCAATCCCGACGTCGAAATAACGATCCGGATACTCTTTCTCAAAGCGAACGAGGCCGCTGCCCTCTCGCATCGCCGGAGTAATCGCCATCAACCTGGGGTCTGCAGCAGCCTGATCACACAGCCACTCGCCGAACACTTGCGTATAGGTCGGCCCTCCACTTGATCCTTTCTTCTCCACGCCGATTTCCGGATCGAAGATCGGCACCGCGTGATAGCCCACGGGGTCTCCTTCTGCCGGCTCGTAGCCCTTTCCTTTCTGGGTGATGACATGCAACAGGCGCGGACCAGTCTGGTCGCGCATCTGCTCTATGACATCCAGTAGCCCTAACACGTTATGGCCGCCAACCGGCCCAAAATACTGTACGCCCAATTCCTCGAACAGCATGCCCGCCGGCAAAATTATTCCCTTGAGTTGTCCCTCCATCCTCATCGCGAACTTTTTCACTCTCGGCACCGAACTCAGCATACGTTGACCGGTTTCACGCACCGAGGAGTACAGGCTCCCCGCCAACAAGCGGGTCAGGTAACGGGACATGGCACCCACATTCGGAGAAATCGACATTTCGTTGTCGTTGAGTATCACCAGCACATCTGCCTCGGAGACCCCCAAGTGGTTGAGCGCTTCGTAGGCCAGGCCGGCCGTCAGCCCACCATCTCCGATCACTGCTACTGACTTGCACGGTTTCCCCGCATTGCGGCTGGCCAACGCCATGCCCAGGGCTGCGCTAATCGAGGTGCTGGAATGTCCCACCCCAAAACTGTCGTAAGGGCTCTCATGCCGTTCCGGGAATGGTGCCAGACCCCCCCAGCGGCGAATCGTCTCCAACTGGTCGCGACGCCCCGTCAGAATCTTGTGGCCATAGCTCTGATGCCCCACGTCCCAGACCAGCCAATCTTCCGGCGTGTTGAACGCGTAGTGCAAGGCCACGGTCAATTCGACCGCACCGAGGCTGGCCCCGAAATGCCCCCCGCAGCGGGCCACGCCCTGAATCAGGAATTCGCGAAGTTCATCTGCAACCGCAGGGAGATTCTCGCGGTCCAGCGCGCGTAAATCAGCCGGGCTTTCGATCTTCGATAGAAAAGGGAAATCGTCCACGATCAGCCATCCTTGTCCTCATCGTCATCGTCCATGAGGTCCATGGGTTGTGCGGCTGTCTCGCCGCCTTCTTGCTCGACAATCTTGTCGACTCTCTGCTGCGCCTGGTCCAGGCGCTCGCGCAAGATGCGCACTAGGGCGACGCCACTCTCGAAATCCTGCAGCGATTCTTCCAGCGAAACCTCACCGCCCTCCAGCCGCTCGACCAAATCCTCAAGTTGCTTGAGGGATTCTTCGAACGGGAAGACCTGATCGTCGCCTGATTGATTCCCCATATCCCCCCCAAAAAATTGGATCGCAGTTAGTTTATCATCGGGCTTGCGCCCGTTACAATGGAAAACTTGGAATTGAGCCTAGTCATGTCCAGGAAACCCGACCCAAGCATTTACGCACTTGACGACTGGACCATTCTCGGCGTCACCGGCGCCGATGCCTCCGACTTCCTGCACGGCCAATTCACCAATGATCTCCTGGCTCTGCCCGACAACCGGGCTCAGCTATCCGCCTATTGCATGCCCAAGGGGCAGATGATCGCCAACTTCCTAGTTTGGCGTAGAAGCGAGAACCAATACCGGATCGTGCTTCCTTCAGGCCTTGACGAAGCCGTGCTGCAACGTTTGCAATTGTTCAAACTGCGCTCCGACGTCGAAATCGAATCTCTGGCGGAATCATTTTCCCTGTTCGGCGTCACCGGGCCCTATCTCGAAGAAAACCCCGAATTCCCGGTTGAATTGCCCCGATCCCCCCTCAGCAAAATGGAGACCGACCCATACACCGCCATCACCTGGCCCGGGGAGCGCGTCCGATGGTTGGTAATCAGTCCCCGAGATGCGGCATCCACCTTGTGGGAAGACGGCAAAGCTCCCGATTCAGGCTCCGACCTGTGGCGTCTCTGGGACATCGAGGACGGGATTGCGTTCGTCCGCGCCGAAAACCGCGAACAGTTCGTCCCACAGCACCTGAACCTCGACTTGGTCGACGCAATCAGTTTCGACAAGGGATGTTACCCCGGCCAGGAAGTCGTCGCACGCATGAAATACCGTGGCCAAGTCAAGTTCCGCACCTACCGCTTGAGCGGCAACTTCGATGAGATCCCGGTTCCAGGTGATCCCATTCACCTAAGCGAGGGTCCCGATGCCCGCCCCTGCGGACGAATAGTCGACGCGCGCGTCCCGCCCGACGGTGGGCCGTGCCAAATGCTGGCCTCCGTCCGCGCAGCGGATGCCAGTCAGCCGCTACGCGCACAACGTCCAGACGGCCCGTCTCTGGAACCGCTCCCGCTACCCTACCAATTGACTTGAGGCGACTGACATGTCCCGGATGATGCTGATTCTGTACGTGGCGATCCTGCTGCTGATCGGCGGCTACATCCTGTTCAACCGCCAGCGCGACATCGGCATGCTTCTCTACATTCTCGGCGCGATCGCCGCCGGGCTGGCGATCATCGGTTTCCTGGAAATTATCTAGTTCGAATCAGCCCGCTTCCGGGCGCATGTGCGGGAACAGCAGCACGTCGCGGATCGACGGCGCATCGCAGAAGAACATCACCAGCCGATCGATGCCGATGCCGATCCCGGCCGTCGGCGGCATGCCGTATTCCAAGGCACGGATATAGTCGGCGTCATAGTGCATCGCCTCCTGGTCGCCCGCATCCCGCTTCTCCACCTGTGCCTTGAACCGCTCCGCCTGATCCTTCGGATCGTTTAACTCGGAAAATCCGTTCGCGATCTCCCGTCCGGCCACGAACAACTCAAAGCGATCCACGAAATCAGGGTTATGGTCGCAACGCCGCGCCAACGGCGAGACTTCGAGTGGATACTCGGTCACAAACGTCGGCTGCTCCAGCTTCTCTTCCACCGACGACTCGAAAAGGTCGAACAACAGCCCTCCCTCGCCCCGGTTTTTATCGACTTCTACACCATTGTCCCGGCACAATCCAGCCAGCAGTTCCCGATTGGACAGGTCGGACCGGTCCAGGCTCGGATGATGCGCTAGCACCGCGTCGGTCAGCGTGGTTCGCTGGAAAGGCTGTTTCAGGTCGTATTCTTGACCTTGATAGGACACGGTCGTGCTGCCCAGCACGGACTGCGCCATCTCCCGCATCAATGCTTCCGCAAGGTTCATCAGATCCTGGTAATCGGCGAACGACTGATACAGCTCCATCATGGTGAATTCCGGGTTGTGTCGCGACGACACCCCTTCGTTTCGGAAGCTGCGGTTGATTTCGAACACCTTCTCGAATCCACCCACCACCAGGCGCTTGAGATACAGTTCGGGCGCGACGCGCAGGTACAGGTCCTGATGCAACACGTTGTGGTGCGTCACGAAGGGGCGCGCCGTCGCGCCTCCTGCGATCGAGTGCATCATGGGCGTCTCGACCTCCAAAAAGCCTCGCTGTTCCAGTTGCTGCCGCAGGCAGTTGAGCAACTGGCTGCGTTTCTGGAACACGCCCCGGGCATCGCTGTTCATGATCAGGTCAACGTGACGCTGCCGGTAACGTTGTTCGATGTCCGTCAGCCCGTGGTATTTCTCCGGCAACGGCCGCAGGGACTTGCTCAGCAACCGCACTTCCTGTACGTCCACCGACAACTCCCCAGTCTTGGTCTTCATCAGGACGCCCTGCGCCCCGACGATGTCGCCGATGTCCCAGGTCTTGAAGTCCGCATAGTCTGATTCGCCCAACCCGTCGCGGCGTGCCAGCAACTGAATTCTCCCCGTCCGGTCCTGTACATGCGCGAATGCGGACTTGCCCATCACGCGCTGGCTCATCAACCGGCCGCCCAAGGCCACGCTCACTTGGCCGTCGGCCAATTCCTCCGCCGTCTGCTCCGCATAGGCCTCTTGCAGCTCCTGCGCCGTATGCGTGGGCCGGAAATCGTTCGGATACGCCCAGCCGGACGTCCGCAGTTCCTGCAGTTTCTCCTGACGCTGCGCGAGCAGGCGCTCTTCGCCGGTCTTCTTCGCCATTACAACCCCGCCTTGAGACTGGCTTCCAGGAAAGCATCGAGATCGCCGTCCAATACGACCTGCGGCGTGCCGGTCTCGACCTGGGTGCGCAGATCCTTGATCCGCGACTGGTCCAGCACGTAAGAACGGATCTGGCTGCCCCAACCGATGTCGGCCTTCTCTCCAGCACTTTGCTGCTCGGCTTCACGCCGCTTCTGCTCTTCCAACTGGTAGAGCTTGGCCCGCAACTGCCGCATCGCCATCTCCTTGTTCTTGTGCTGTGAGCGACTATTCTGACATTGTGTGACCACGCCGCTTGGAAGATGCGTGAGCCGCACCGCCGATTCGGTCTTGTTGACGTGCTGTCCGCCGGCCCCGCTGGCCCGGTATACGTCGACTCTCAGGTCACTCGGGTCGATCTCGATTTCGATCTCGTCGCTGACCACCGGCGAGACCACCACCGCCGCGAATGAAGTGTGCCGGCGATTGCCGGAGTCGAACGGCGACTTGCGCACCAGGCGATGTACGCCGGTTTCCGTACGCAACCAGCCAAAACAGTAATCGCCGGTGTACTTGATGGTCGCGCTCTTGATTCCCGCCACTTCGCCTGCCGATGCGGCAATCAACTCAGTCCCGTAGCCGCGCTTCTCCCCCCAGCGCAGGTACATGCGCAACAGCATCTCGGCCCAGTCCTGCGCCTCGGTGCCGCCGGAACCGGCCTGAATGTCGAGAAAAGCGTCGTTGGCGTCGAAACGCCCGGAGAACATGCGCTGGAACTCCAAGTCATGCACCTGCTTCGCGCAATTCCGGACATCCGACGCCAAGGCTTCCATCGTGTCCTCGTCCTGTTCCTCCAGGGCGATGTCCAGCAACTCCCCGGTGTCGCGCAGGGTGCCTCCGAGATCGTCGAGCGTCAGCACGACGGACTCCAGGCGGGCACGCGCTTGGCCCAGCTCGCGCGCCTGGTCGGGATCCTTCCAGATTTCGGGGTTTTCCAGCTGCTGCTTTATGTCGTCCAGCTGGCGGCGTTTGCCGTCGAGGTCAAAGATACCCCCTAAGCGCATCCACCCGCTGTGTCAGGTCGCGCAACTGTTCCGGCAGAGAGAATTCTTCCATGGTCAGGGCCTCGTAGGTCGCGGATTATACGCGGATTTGTCCGTCGCCGTAGACCACGAACTTCTGGCTGGTCAGCCCTTCCAGGCCCACTGGCCCGCGGGCATGCAGCTTGTCCGTGCTGATTCCGATCTCCGCACCCAGCCCGTATTCGAACCCGTCCGCGAACCGGGTCGAAGCATTGACCATCACCGAACTGGAATCCACCTCGCGCATGAACCGCTTCGCCCGCTCGTCATCCGCAGTGACGATGGCGTCGGTATGTTGCGAACCGTATTTCGCGATGTGATCCATTGCCTCATCGAGGCCTGCGACCACCCGTACCGACAGGACCGGCGACAAGTACTCTTCGGTCCAGTCTTCCTCCGCCGCCGGGACAGCCTGCTCCAGCAATTCGCAAGTACGGGGACAGCCGCGAATCTCCACCCCGTGCTCGGCGTAAGCATCGCCCAGGATCGGAAGCAACTCTTCGGCCCGGGATTCCGCGACCAGCAGGGTCTCCATTGCATTGCAGACCCCGTAACGCTGGGTCTTGGCGTTCACGGCAATGCGAATCGCCTGATCCCGGTCTGCGGTATCGTCGATGTACACGTGGCACACGCCATGCAGATGCTTGAGCATCGGAATGTGAGTCTGGCTGCGAACCCGCTCAATCAACTCCGTCCCGCCCCGGGGAATGATCAAATCCACCCACTGATCCATCTTAAGCAGCGCGTCGATCGCGGCCCGATCCGTGGTCGGCAGCAACTGCGCGCCTTCCGGAGGCAGTGAAGCCTGACGCAAGCCTTCCTGCAGGCAGTCCGCCAGCGCCTGATTGGAGCGGTACGACTCGGAGCCGCCGCGCAAAATGACTGCATTGCCGGACTTGGTGCACAATCCGCCCGCCTCCACGGTCACGCCGGGACGGGCTTCGTAAATCATGCCGATGACGCCGATCGGCACCCGCATCCGTCCGATCTTCAAGCCATTGGATCGATCCTGCATGTCCGAGATCCGGCCCAAGAGGTCCGGCAACTCGGCAATATGTTCAAGTTCTACCGCTAGCGCCTCAATCCGTGATTCGTTTAGTGCCAGACGGTCGATGAACGCATCGTCCCGGTGCGCCCTCGCTGCTTCCACATCTTCCGTGTTGGCTTCGAGGATCGCGCCTGCGCGCTCCCGAATCAGGCCGGCCGTGGTTCTCATGGCCCGGTTGCGCGCTTCCGTGCTGGAGGCCGCAATGACCCGCCCGGCCGCTCGCGCGGCTTGACCTAGTTCAGCAATCCGGGCATCCAGATTTTCGTCAGGCATGGTCGGAGACTCCCTGTACCGGTAGCAATCGATCCTTTCCTGAAAAAGCCAGGCAGGCATTTTGGATGGCGGGCCACGAGCTTTCCGGCCCCTGTCCCTTGACCACCCGTTCCAGGTGGATGAAACGTTTCAGTATAGCGCGAAAATGCTCCTGAGAGTGCTGATTCAAGGCTCTTTTCAGCAGGTCGCGGCGAGTGAACGGGAAAATCGAATCCAGCCCGGACGGCTGGCGGCTCAAGGCCAGCAACTGGCGGATTTCACGCATCAGCATGGCATGCGTCGTGACCGGGTCGTGCCCCTCGCTCTCCAGGTTCCGCGCCACGCTGATGATGCGGCGCCTCCGGCCCTGCAGCATGGCCATGGCCAGATCCATCGCCTCGTAGCGGGCGTCCTGCCCCAGGAACTGCTGCAAGGACTCCATCGAAACCGACCCCGGCCCGTTCAGGATATGCAGCTTGTGCAACTCCTGCTCGGCCGCCAGCAGGTTGCCCTCCACGCACGACAGGAAATAATCCATCTCGAAGCTGCCCATCTCCAACTCACGCTTCCGAAGCGCCCCCTGCAGCCACTGCCGGGTCTCCCTTTCGTCCATCGGCATGATTCGCACAATCAAGCCGATCTTGTCGATGGCGCGCACCCACGCCTCGTTCAGGGCCCGGTTGTCCAACCGCGGCACCTGCAGGGTAATCAAGCTGCCCTCTGGAGCCTGTTCGCACCACTCCTTGAGCCGGGCTTTCGCCGTCGCGTCCGGCTTGCCGCTCAGTACCCGCATGTCGAGCATGGCCTGATCCCCGAACAGGGACGGGCTGCACAGCGTCGGTAATTCCTCCCAAGAAAAACCCCGCTCGATAATCCGCAATTCTCGACGATCAAAGCCTTCCTGCTTCGCCCGCTGGCGGATCATCCGCGCCGCATCCCGCATTTGCACCGGTTCATCTCCGGTAATCAAGTACACCGGCAGGAGCGGTCCATCCAGGACCTCGCGGAGTTTCCGAAAATAGACTTTCACGGTACAGGTATGATGCGTTCGTATTGTATAAGGAACAAGACCTCATGAGCGATCTTTCCATCGGTTGGGTCGGCCCCGGCATCATGGGCCGCCCGATGGCTCTCAACCTGCTGCGCGCAGGTTACCCGGTCAAGGTATTTGCACGCCGGCCCGAGCAATTAGAGCCCCTAGTCGAAGCCGGGGCGACGATCGGAGACAGTCCAGCCGAAGTCAGTGCTGCGACCGGCCTGACCATCGTCATGGTGGCGGACACTCCCGACATGCTGGAAGTGGTGACGGGAGAGAACGGAATTGACAAAGGTGCCCAGCCCGGCCATATCGTGGTTGACATGAGTACTGTCTCGCCAACCGAGACCCGGACTGTAGCCAAACAACTGAAGGTGAAAGGCATTGCCATGCTGGACGCCCCGGTGTCTGGAGGCGAGACCGGAGCCATCGATGGCACCCTGTCGATCATGGTCGGTGGACCGGAAGAAATATTCGAGCGCGTCCGCCCAGTGCTCGAGGTGCTTGGGAAGCAAGTACGCCGGATCGGCGATGCTGGGGCTGGACAAGTAGCCAAAGCCTGCAACCAGTTGCTTGTGGCTCAGACGATGGCGGCAGTGGCAGAGGCGTTCCTCTTGGCAGAATCCAGTGGAGTGAGCCGCGAGCAGGTACGCGATGCCTTGCTTGGTGGATTCGCCTACAGCCGGATCCTAGAAGTCCACGGCCAGCGCATGCTGACCGGAGACTACCAGCCTGGCTTCAAGGCCGAGTTGCACCTCAAGGATCTTCGCATTGTGGAGCGAGAGGCCCGAGAAACCGGCCTGACCCTGTCCGGTGCGAAAGACGCACTACACCTGATGGAGCAACTGGTCGAGCAAGGTGATGGTGAATTGGATTCCGCTGCCTTGGCAAAGATGGTGCGTCAGCGCTCCCTAAAGAAAGGCTGAACTCTTTAGAATCCATCACTTCCTCTTCTTTTATTGCCCAATCTTCCTTGCTCTACAAGAACCTGTGGTTTAACCTTGAAAAATTACTTCATTTTGTGTAGAGTGATGCTAGCCGCAAGACAAACGGAAGCTGGGTAGCAACTCAGCCTAGGTGTTATAGCGGTTCCGCAAAAACCAAGACGGGCACGCGGAACATCGTTGAATTAAGGAATCATACCGATTCCAAAATTTGGTAAGTGCGCCTGTCCTTCAGAAAGAGGGAGATTGATATGAATCAATCCATAAGAATAGCAATCAATGAACGTCGGCTTGTAAAGCTCGACTATGGCCCCGGCGAACGGCTTATAGAACCACATGCCTATGGAGTTGGCTCTAACGGAAATGAGTTGCTCAGGGCTTTCCAAGTCAGTGGTGCAAGCGCATCTGGCAAACCTCAGCATTGGAAGTTGTTTCGGGTAGACCAAATTAATGCACTAGCAGTGTTGGAGGAGAGATTCGAGTATCCTCGTCCTGGATACCGTCAGAACGATAGCGCCATGGGAGGAGGAATTTTTTCTCAGCTTTGAAATTCTTACGCCCATGCTTTCCCTATTCGTAGGTAGGTACGTTGTGAGAAAAATGATTGGAAGCATGGGCGGTTTGAACTCCGCCTCTCTGGCGGAAATGGTGCCCAAGCCTTCCTATAGAAAAGCTGAACGATTTAAATTTGGAACTGGCGGAGAGGGAGGGATTCGAACCCTCGATGGGGTATTAGCCCATACTCCCTTAGCAGGGGAGCGCTTTCAGCCACTCAGCCACCTCTCCGATCAACGACTACTCTTTCTCAGGCTCTCGAGCCTTGTCGCTCGCATCACGTGGGAAAATCTCTTCGCGATATATACGAACATTCCTTGGCGCATCAATGCCAAGTCGCACTTGGTTTCCCTTCATCCCCATGACCGTCACCGTGACTTTGTCATCGATAATCAGGGATTCCCCGATTTTCCGCGTCAGTATTAGCATTCCCTCGCACCCCGGGCTTCCGGCCCAGGCAAAAACGCGGAATCAGTGTACCACTAATCTTTTTCCGCTAAATCAAATTCCTTGTGCAGCACTTGAACGCAGGTTTCAAGCAGCGGCTCGTCGATTACCACCGAGATCTTGATCTCCGAAGTAGAGATCATGGAGATGTTCACGCCCGCATCAGCCAGAGCCTGGAACATGCGGCTCGCAATCCCCGCGTGCGAGCGCATCCCGACTCCGACCAATGACACCTTGACGATGTCCCGGTTGCCGCAGGTCTCGCGCGCACCGAGTTCGCCGCCGACCTTCTCCAAAATTTCCAGCGCCTTGGCGTAATCGTTGCGGTGCACCGTGAAAGTGAAGTCCGCCGTGCCGTCCTGCCCGACATTCTGCACGATCATGTCCACTTCGATCTGTGCTTCGGCAATCGGCCCCAGGATACGCGCCGCAACACCCGGCATGTCCTTCACGCCGGAGATAGTCAGTTGCGCCTCGTCGCGGTTGTGCGCAATGCCCGCGATAGTGGCCTGTTCCATGTTTTCAGCCTCCTCTGAGATCAGCGTTCCAGGGCCGGATCCGAACGCGGAAAGAACCCGTAGCGGAACATTGTACTTTTCCGCAAACAACACCGAGCGCAGTTGCAGCACCCTGGAGCCCAGCCCGGACATCTCCAGCATCTCCTCGTAGGTGAGATGCTCCAGCCTGCGCGCTTCCGGCACAAGCCGAGGATCCGCCGTGTACACCCCTTCGACATCGGTATAGATATGGCATTCGTCCGCACTCAGCGAGGCTGCCAGTGCAACCGCGGTCGTGTCCGACCCGCCCCGTCCCAAGGTCGTGACCCGTCCGGACTCATCCATGCCTTGAAATCCAGCCACCACGACCACCTGCCCTTCGTTGAGAAGGCCATTCAAACGGTCGCTGTCGATGTTTTTGATCCGGGCCTTGTTGGCTTGCCCTTCCGTCAGGATTCCCGCCTGCCGCCCGGTCAATGCGGTGGCCGGACACCCGAGCGCCTGCAGCGCCAATGCCAGCAATGCAATGCTGACCCGTTCACCGGAGGACAGCAACAAGTCCAGCGCAGGACCTCCCGGCTGCGAACTCACCTGGCGTGCCAGCGACAACAGATGATCGGTTTCCCCGCCCATCGCGGACAGCACCACCACCAAGCGGTGCCCCTGGCTATGCTGCTCGTGAAGTCGCTCGGCAATAGTCAAGAGCTTCTCGGTGCTGGCCACCGAGGTCCCGCCGTATTTCTGTACCCACAGGCTCATGTCAATGCAGCCGCTCGCGGACCCATCCCGGGATTGATTCCAATGCCTCCTTCAACGCCTCCGGATGGTCACCTCCGGCCTGCGCCATATCCGGGCGACCCCCGCCCTTCCCGCCAACCTGGCTGGCCACGGAATTAACCAGATCCCCGGCCTTGATTCGCTCGGTCTGGTCCGGGGTCACCCCGGCTACCAATGTCACTTTTTTGTTCTTGACCGAGGCCAGCACGATCACGGCACTGCCAAGTTTGTCCTTGAGCTGATCCAGCATGCTGCGCATGGATTTGGCGTCAGCGTCCACCTGGGCACTCAACACCTTGATGCCTTCGACTTCCACCGCTTGCTGCGCCAAGTCTCCGCCTGCCTGGTGTGCCTGCCGGCTCTTGAGCCGCTCCAGTTCCTTCTCAAGGCTTTGGTTCTGTTCGACCAGACGTTCGAGCTTCTCGCGGAAGTTGTCCGGCACCGCCCGAATCATCTCGGCCGTATCGCGCAGTAACTCTTTCTGCTCCCAAGCCCAGCGATTCGCCACTGCCCCGGTGAGGGCTTCGATCCGTCGCACGCCGGATGCGATGCCCGTCTCGCTGACAATGCAGAAAAATCCGATATCTCCAGTCCGCGAAACATGCGTGCCACCGCACAGCTCCATCGAAAAGTCGCCCATCCGCAGCACCCGCACTTCATCTCCATACTTGTCGCCGAAGAACGCAAGCGCGCCCGCATCCATTGCTTCCTTGAACGGCATGACCGCCGATTCCGTTTCGTAGTTCTGGCGAACAGCCGCATTGACCATCTCTTCGATCTGGTGCAATTCTTCCGCCGTCACCGGTTGCGGATGCGAGAAATCGAAACGCAGCCGGTCCGGTGCGACCAGCGAACCTTTCTGCATCACGTGAGAACCGAGAACCTCGCGCAGAGCCGCGTGCATCAGGTGCGTGGCGGAATGATTGAGCACAATCGACTGACGACGCTCCGCATCGATCTCCGCAGCCACCGAATCGCCAACGTTCAGGTTTCCTTCCCGCAGCCGGCCCAGATGCAAATGGGCCTGCCCATGTTTTTGCGTGTCGCGAACTTCGAACCGGGTATCCTCGCCGCGCAGCCAGCCGGTGTCACCCACCTGCCCGCCTGATTCGGCATAAAACGGAGTCTCCTCCAATACCACCACCGCATCGTCGCCCGCCTCTATTGCCTGCACGCTTCGCCCATCGGCGTAGAGCGCGACCACTGAGCTGTCCTGGCTGACCCGCTCGTAGCCGCTGAAGCGGCCATCCTGCGCCACATCCTTGAGTTGGGAGTAATCCACCGAAAACTGCGCGGTATCCCGGGCACGATCGCGCTGTTCGTCCATTCGGCGTTCGTAATCTTCCACATCGACCGTCAGGTCGCGCTCCCGGGCGATGTCCTGCGTCAAGTCGATCGGGAAACCGTACGTGTCGTAAAGCAGGAATGCAAGTTCTCCAGGAATGGTCTTATCCTGAAGCTGAGCCAGCCCCTCGTCCAGAACCTTCAAGCCTGTCTGGAGGGTCAGCGCGAAGCGCTCCTCCTCCTGCAGCAAGGCCTCCTCGATCCGGTCGCGAGCCTCCGCCAGATCCGGGTGGGCCTTCCCCATCACGTCGACCAACGGATCTACGAGACGGTGGAAGAAGGGCTCGGTCAGGCCAATCTTGTTACCATGACGTAAGGCACGGCGGATGATCCGACGCAGCACATAACCCCGATTTTCGTTGGACGGCAGCATGCCGTCCATGATCAGGAATCCGCTGGTCCGGATATGGTCTGCGATCACGTTGAGCGACGCCGAATGCGGCGTATCCGAATCCACCATCTCGGACACGGCCTGCCGCAACGGGATGAACAGATCCGTCTGGTAATTGTCGTGTACGCCCTGCATGACGGCCGCGATGCGCTCAAGTCCCATGCCGGTATCCACCGACGGGCTCGGCAACGGCTCCATGCTCCCGTCCGCTTCACGCCGGTACTGCATGAAGACCAGGTTCCAGATCTCCACGAAACGGTCGCTGTCATCGCCCTGCCCCGGCGGCTTTCCGGGAATCCCCTCTCCGTGATCGTAGTAGACCTCGGTACAGGGCCCGCACGGCCCGGTGTCGCCCATCGACCAGAAGTTCTCTTCTTCGCCGAGCCGAGCCAGCCGATCCGGACTCACCCCGACCTCTTCAAGCCAGATCCGCTCCGCATCGGCGTCATCCTGATACACCGAGACCCAGAGCCGGTCCGGCGGCAACGCCAGAGTATCGGTCAGGAACTCCCAGCAATACTGGATCGCCTCTTCCTTGAAATAGTCGCCGAAACTGAAATTTCCCAGCATCTCGAAGAACGTGTGATGCCGGGCGGTATAGCCGACGTTCTCCAAGTCATTGTGCTTCCCACCGGCACGGACGCAGCGCTGCGCGCTGACCGCCCGGGGCGGCGTGCGGGTTTCGTGCCCGAGGAATACGTCCTTGAACTGCACCATACCGGCATTGGCGAACAACAGGCTTGGGTCATTCGCCGGAACCAATGAACTGGAAGGCACGACCTGATGATCGTGATTCGCGAAATAATCCAAGAAAGCTTGGCGAATTTCGTCGCTTTGCCTACTCGTCATCTCGACTCTCCCGAAGTGCCGTATCAACCGCCTGTCTCGCGACCTCGCCTGGATACCCCCGCTGGCTCAGGAAACGCAACTGTTGCTGCCGTGTTCCCGTCTTTCGGCGCAAGGCTTCGCAGGCGCGTTCGAACTCCCCTTTCCTAGCCAAAGACTCGAACTCCTGCGCAATGTCGCCCGACACGCCGCGCTCGCGTAATTCATTTGCCACGCGAAGGCTGCCGTAGCCGCGATCCATCAAGGAACGGGCGCAGGCTTCCGCAAAACGCTGGTCACTTTGCAGATCCTGCTCGCGCAAGGTTGCGAGTGCCGCTTCCACTGCCTCGGCAGAAAAATTTCGCGCCTGCAGCTTGTCTCGTAACTCCCGGCTCGAATGTTCGCGTCGCGCCAGAAGACTGACCGCCTGCTGCACGGCGTCACGCCTCGGTTGCGGCATGCTCCGGTTCGGCGGCTTCCGGTTCCGGTGGCGCCTTGCGATCCGGCAGCAGCGCTTCGCGCAGGTTCTTCTCCAACGCGTCGGCGATCTCCGGATGTTCGCTCAGGTAGAGCCGCGCATTGTCCTTGCCTTGGCCGATGCGATCACCTTCGTAGCTATACCAGGCGCCGGACTTCTGGATCAGTCCGTTGTCGGCCCCCAGCGTGAGCAACTCGGATAGGCGGCTGATGCCTTCGCCATATCGGATCTCGAATTCCGCCTTCTTGAACGGCGGCGCCATCTTGTTCTTCACCACCTTGACGCGGGTTTCGTGCCCCATCACCTCTTCGCCCTTCTTGGTCGCCCCGATGCGGCGGATGTCCAGCCGTACCGACGAGTAGAACTTCAGGGCGTTGCCACCGGTGGTAGTCTCCGGGTTGCCAAACATGACCCCGATCTTCATGCGCAGCTGGTTGATGAATATCAGCATCGCGTTGGAGCGTTTGATGTTGCCGGCAAGCTTGCGCAATGCCTGCGACATGAGCCGCGCGTGCAGGCCCATGTGGCTGTCGCCCATGCCGCCCTCCAGCTCGGCCCGCGGGGTCAACGCCGCAACCGAATCCACCACGATCACGTCGACTGCCCCGGACGTGACCAGCGTGTCGGCGATCTCCATCGCCTGCTCGCCATGATCCGGCTGCGAGAGCAGCAGGTCGTCGACCTGCACCCCCAGATTGGTGGCGTAAGCCGGGTCCAGTGCATGTTCGGCGTCGATGAAAGCGGCCACGCCGCCTTGCTTCTGACAGTTGGCCACGACATGCAATGCCAGCGTGGTCTTGCCGGACGCCTCCGAACCGTAGATTTCAACGACCCGACCGCGCGGCAGACCGCCGATACCGAGTGCGGCGTCCAATGCCAGCGAGCCGGTAGGAATGACTTCAACCTCGGGTACTGCCACGCCTTCGCCAAAGCGCATGACCGCGCCCTTGCCGTACTGGCGTTCAATCTGCCCGAGCGCTGCCTCCAGAGCCTTTTTCCGTTCTTTGTCCATGGGTATCTCAACCTCCCTGTTTCTTGGGCGGTCCGGTTACGCAGCAAGCGTATTATTCCACAGGGGAAACCCTGAAATAATTCGAACCCAAACGGCCCTGAAACTACTAGGAAATCTCCTCTGCCAGCCGACGCAGTGCATGCAGCACGGATGCCCGCCGGGCCGCGTCGCGACCCCCAGAGAAATCCCGCCGTTCGCTGCACACCTCCCTGCCCGCACGCAGGAACGCAAACCACACGCAACCGACCGGCGCACGTTCCGTCCCACCGGATGGCCCGGCCACACCGCTGACCGCGCAGGCCAGATCGCACTGCGCACGCTCCAGGGCTCCTACCACCATCGCCTCGACCACGGCTTGGGAAACTGCGCCCTCTTGGCGGATCAGTTCTGGATCTACACCCAGCGATTGGCTTTTCGCCTCGTTGCTGTAGGTCACCCACCCGCATTCGAACCAGTCAGAACTGCCCGGTAGGTCGGTGCAGCATTTGGCTAGCCAGCCCCCGGTACAGGATTCGGCTACCGCCATGCGCAAGCCTTGCGTCAGACAGCGGTCGGCCAGCATTTTTGTCGCTTCCAATAGCGTTGAATCATTCATGCTTCAATCATACCTGTTTGACAGACACTCCCGCATGCTTTACATTTCTCAAATGTGTATTACAGAGTGTAATACACAGGAGGATTCCATGAATACCCCCATCATCAGTTTCCGCGTACGCCAAGATCAGCAAGCCGATGTGCGCGAATTGGTTAATTCCATCAAAGATGACCCGGAATTGATTGGCCTAGTCCTGGAATACGTTCGCAATGCGCCTCAGCCAAGGCACGAGGCCGCAGCGGCAGATGAGAGTCTTGGCCCATTCCGCAACGCGGAAGTCGCTCTTTCCGTTCTGACCATGAATCTGGCTATCGCATTCAATCCGGATGCCATTTTCCTGTTCGGCAGCCGCGCGTGCGGCACCGCGCGCTCGGACAGTGACTTCGACCTGATGGTGATCACCCCGGACGACCAACCTCTCGATTACCTGACGGCTCGGAAACCCATTTCCGGGTGTGGTGTCCCGGTGGACGTAGTTCCTTGCCAGTATTCTGCGTTCGAGAAGAATCGGAAAGTGCCCGGCATGCTCCCTTACGCGGTCGACCGGGAGGGAAAATTGCTGGATGCGCGCGTTGATGGTCCGTTCTGGAAACGCTATCGCGAGACATTCCCCCTGCGATGACCTCTCCGCTTGTCCTAGGATTCCTGAAGACCGCCGAACGGGATATCGCTGGCGTCGATCTTCTCCTTCCAGACCTCCCGGACCTGGCGGCATTCCACGCCCAGCAGGCTGCAGAAAAACTCGCGCGTGCCGTGTGCCTGCACGAAGGGCTCCCGGATCTTCGTACCCACGACATCACCCGAATTACCGAACAACTAGCCCAAGAACACCCTCTCAGGAAAAGCCTCGTCAAACTCGACAGCCTCACCGGGGCAGCAACCGCCTGGCGTTATCCGGATGCCGAAGGCGAATTTCCAAGACCTCCTGAGCCTTCCGAAATTCAAGCTGCGCTCAGGCAGATAAGAAGCATCCAAGCCGAAATCCGCGGCTGGCTCTCAGTTCCGTGAATCCCTTCTCCGGAAGCCCTTAGTATGGTTATCCGGGTCTGATCCATCCGGCCGAGTCGAAAAATCCGCACTCTGCAGGAATCGACGAGCCCACGAAACTAAAAACACGAAAAACTCTCGAAAATCCGACTCACAGGCATTCAGTTTGATCTCTAACCGTTTGATTCTAATTTAGAAAAAACGGTCTAAAAATTCCGACCATTTTTCCTTGATTTTCACCGATCTCATGGCATCATCCCGAACCTAGCCATGGAGACCCTCAATAGAAAGAGTCTCCCCACATTCATCCCGCCCCCGTCAAGGAGAACCGATATGAACCCGAGCGCAAAAAGGTCCGAAGCCACAACCGATGCGCGCAAAAAGGTCACCCCGCCGAACTTTGATACACTGCGGGCTGTCAAGAATCTGAAGAAAGCAGAATTCGGAGACAAACAGGCCGTGACCTTGGTCGAGACCCTTCAGGATGCGCAAAGCGAGTTAGCGACGAAGGCTGACTTGGCGGAGATGGAATTTAGACTGCGTGGGGAGATGGAAGCAAGGTTCAATAAACTCTCTTGGCACATCCTGGCCGTCGCGGGCGGGGCAACCGGAACCATAACCGGCATTCTCACCCTAGTAATCCTCTTCGCTCCTGCGAAATAGGCACCCTCACTCTCAAAAAATTCTGCAGGTCTGCGCACTTCGGTGCCAAACTATAAGTTTGTTAGAATTATGTCATCAGTCATATGCGAGGGATGACTGGCAGGCAGATCGGTGCCCAGCTACCCGATGGGCTTGAAGAAAATATCGTGGAGCGGCTAATTCCGTGACGCGCTTGTCCATCAAACGTATTCGCCTGCGTGCGCCCTCGATGACGCCGAACAACGGACGGAAATAACCAGAGTTTCGGAATCAGGGCCAAGATGACTTCAGGATCGAGCACACCCGGCAATTCATCGGCTGCACCCGTTTTCGTTACCGGTGCGGCTGGACACGTGGGCGCCAATCTCGTGCGCCGGCTACTCGACGAAGGCACCCGGGTCCGGGTGCTGCTAAGACACGAAGAGAACAACGAGGCGCTGGAAGGCCTCGAGGTCGAACGCGTGTTCGGCGACCTCCGGGACTTGAATTCCGTCAGGCGTGCGGTCGAGGGCTGCCAGGGCGTCTATCACTGTGCAGCCAAGGTTTCGACCATCGAAGGAAACCACGCCCACCGTCGGGAAATATACGAATGCAACGTTCTCGGCACCCGCAACATGCTGCAGGCGGCACGGGAGACGGAAGCCGGCCGGGTGGTCGTGACGGGCTCCTTCAGCGCGGTCGGGTACAACCTGGATGACCCTTCCGCCCCCAGCGACGAGACGATGCTTTTCTATCCCATGGAACGTACGATGCCCTACGAGCGCAGCAAGACACTCGTCGAACACGAGTGCTGGCGCGCCGCGTCAGCCGGACAGGACGTCTTGGTCGCGACGTGCTGCGCGGTTGTGGGGGGCAGCGATTTCTTCCCCTCGCGATTGGGTAGAACCCTGTGCGATTACACGAACGGCAAACTCCATGCCTACGTCGATGGCGGCTTCGAGTTTGTCGCGGCACGGGACATCGTTGAAGGACACCGGTTGTGCATGGACCGAGGACGCTCGGGCGAGAAATATATCTTCAGTTCCGAGTACAAAACCATCTCCGACATCATCGACCTGTACGAGGAAGTCTCCGGCATCCCGCGCCCGCACCGGCGGATTCCAGTCCGCGCGATGCTCGCTTTCTCGGAAGTGGCCAGTTTTTACCTGAGCCGGTTCCATCCGAGCTTCCCCCAGCGCTTCACTCCCGGCGCCATCCGCCTGCTGCAAAAGTGCCGCCATGCCAACAACAGCAAGGCGAAAGAGGAACTCGGCTACCGACCGACCAGCATCCGCGCCGCGGTCCACGAAGCCTACGCCTTTCACTACCACCAGCGCAAGGCGATCACGAACCCGGACGCGAAACCCCCATGCACGGACGGCGCGGGACAAGTAGAAGAACTCATGCCGGATCAAGGCACACCCATCACTTCGGACGGAGGCTGAAATGGACTCAATGACAAGCCCGCCTCCTGGCTTCGATGAAGCCAGCAATTTACGCCAGAAAGCACGCGCCGCGGGCATGGACCCGGATTATTGGTACGCGGTCGAAGAAGTACGTCGCGTCAAGCCGGGAAGCGTGACTGAAGTCGTTTTCTGGAAGCATGCCATCGCACTGTTCCGGGCGAAGGACGGCTCGTTCCATGCGGTCGAGGATCGTTGCGCCCACCGCCAGCTCAAGCTTTCCCTCGGCCATGTCGAGGACTGTCGGCTGGTCTGCGCCTACCATGGCTGGCAATACGACGGAGAGGGGCAACGTGCCGGAGGGCCTCGCGAGCACCTCGGGGAAAGTTGTCAGAACGTCTCGATCCGATCCTACCCCGTAAAAGTCCGTTACGGCCTGGTCTGGTTGTTTCCCGGAGACCCGGAGAAGGCGGAATCGCGGCAGATCCCGGACATCCCCGAACTCGAGGGACGCGGCCGATGGGCCTGTGTCCCGCTCACTTTCACCTGGTCGGCCCACCACTCTATGGTGATCGACAACGTGAGCGACTTCTCTCATGCCCATCTGCACCGTGAATACCGGCCTTTCGTCGGCGCCACCCTCACCCGCTGCGAGACCATCGGCGATGACGTGCACCTCTCCTACGAGACTCAGGTCGGACGCGGGCGTATCTCCGGGCTATTCGTCGACCACAAAAAACTCGACACCAATCACATGGATCTCTGCTTCCAATACCCTTACCAATGGTCGAACACCGATGACTGGATCAAACACTGGCTTTTCGTGCTGCCCATCGACGAGCGGACCACCCGGACCTTCTTTTTGTTCTATTTCAAGTCGCTGAAGATACCCTTTCTGCCGGTCCACATTCCCCGTTTCGCCATGACCTTTGTTCTAAAGATCTCGAACCGCATCCTCATCGGCCCGTTGCTCACCCAGGATCAATACGCGCTCGAAGGAGAACAGGAAGGTTACGAAAAACATTGGGACGCTCCGACCGTCGAGTTCAACCCCGTGGTCGAGGCTTTCCAGGACGTGACCGTGCGCAAGTGGCGGGAATACCTGGCACGCAAAGCGGAGAACGGCAACACCTATGCCTGAACTGCCCTTCTCGCTGATTGCGCTGTCCGGCAGCACCCTGCTCGACGCGGCAGCCATGATGCTGGCATTCTTCGGCTTTCTGTTCCTGGGTTCGATGCTGTTGCCCGGACGCCGGATTACGGGTCCAGATTACGATGGAAAATCAAGGATCTACAGGAGCAATGGGCTTGCCCTGTTCCTGCTGACCATGGTCGTGGGAGGGCTTGCCCAAGTCTCCGGCTGGTTCTCTCTTTCGGTGCTGTATACCCACTTTCTCGCCCTGTTCGTGGTGGCGAACGTATTCGCGTTTGCTTTTTCCGCCTTGCTGTACTACCAAGGCACCCGAGCCCAGGGCGATTCCCCAAGAGGACTGGAGGGCTTCTTCTATGGCGTGGAAGGCCATCCGACCTGGTTTGGGGTGGATCTGAAGTTTTTCAGTTACCGCCCTTCCCTCATCGGCCTCGCGTTGTTCAACGTCTCGTTCGCCGCCGTGCAATACGAAACCTACGGCGAACTGACCTTGGCCATGATGCTTTACCAGGCCTTCACCTTCCTGTACGTCCTCAACTACTTCCACTTCGAATACGGAATGGTTCACACCTGGGACATCGTCAGCGAGCGCTTCGGATGGATGCTGGTCTGGGGAGACTACGTGCTGGTGCCGTTCTTCTATTGCCTTGCCGGCTGGTGGCTGGTCCATGCAACCGAGCCCCTGTCCCCCGTCGCTGCCGTCGCAATCACCCTGCTGTTTGTCTTCGGCTTCTGGCTCTTCCGCGGCGCCAACGGGCAAAAGCACCGTTTCAAGCGTGACTCCCACGCCAAGATCTGGGGGAAGCCCGCCGAGTCCCTGGACGGGCGCCTGCTGGTCTCCGGGTTCTGGGGAGTCGGGCGGCATCTCAACTATACCGGCGAGATCTGCATTTACTTTTCGTTCGCCCTGACCACCGGATTCGCATCCTGGGTGCCCTACCTGCTGCCCGCGTGGTTGGTGGGTCTGTTGTCGCATCGCTCAAGACGCGACGACCGTCGCTGCCGCGCCAAGTACGGCGAACTGTGGGAGCGGTATACGAAGCGAGTGCGTTTCGCGATGCTGCCATTCGTCTATTGAAGCAACCTGACGACATGACCACCGTACGTTCCACCCCACTTTCGCCGCAGGAGTCCCGGGCCATTCCCGAGGTCGCGGGCAGGTGGCCGTTGATCGGCCATCTGCTGGATTTCCAGAAGGACCCGATCGCGATGCTGCAGCGCGGCTGGCGCGAGCAGGGCGAGCTCATCCGGTTCCGGCTCGGCCCGCGCGAATTCTTCCTCTTCACCGGGCCCGAAGCTCACGACTTCTACTTCCACGCACCCGAAGACCAGCTCAGCGCCAAAGAGGTCTACCAGTTCACGGTGCCCATCTTCGGGCGTGGCGTGGCTTACGACACTACGCCTGAACTGATGCTCGAGCAATTGGGATTTCTGTATCCGGCGCTCAATGAAGCCGCGATGCGCCGGTTCGCCCGCATCATGTTCGAGGAGACTTGGCAGTTCGCCGAGGATCTCGGCGAGCATGGGGAAGTCGACCTGCCCCACGCTATGAACGAACTCACCGTCAAGATCGCCAGCCGTTGCCTCATTGGAGAGGAAGTCCGGGCCCAGCTGGACGCAGGATTCGCCGAGGCATACCACGAACTGCAAAACGGCATCAACACCCTGGGGTTCTTTTTCCCTTATCTCCCAATCCCGGCACATCGGAGCCGCGACCGGGCCCGCCGAAAAGTCGCCAAGCTCTTCGGCCAGATCATGGCGGAACGTCGGCGAACCGATGCCCAGCCTGAAGATTTCATGCAGACCCTCATGAACGCTCGGTACAAGGATGGCCACGCCCCAAGCGATGACGAGATTACCGGAATCCTGCTGACGGTGCTGTTCGCGGGCCAGCACACCAGCGCGGTGCTCGCAACCTGGACCCTTCTGGAACTCATGAGGGCCCCGTCGTACCTGGCGCGGGTGAAAGACGAGGTGCAAGACACCTACCGCGAGGCAGGAACCGTGAGCTACGAGAGCCTCAGGCACCAAGTCACACTAGAGCACGCCATTCGCGAATGCGAGCGGATGCACCCGCCGTTGATCATGCTAATCCGCAAGGTACTCAGGCCCTTGCACTACAAGGATCATGTCGTGCCAGCCGGTGCCTTGGCCATGGTGTCGCCGGCGGTCTCCCAACGGTTGCCCCACCTGTTTGCCGATCCGAACCGCTTCAACCCAGACCGTTTCGCCCCACCTGCATCCGAGGGCAAACAGCACCACTATGCCTTGATCAGTTTTGGCGGCGGCAAACACCGGTGCATCGGTGAACATTTTGCTTACATGCAACTGAAAGCAATCTGGACCGTGCTGTTTGATCGCTTTGATTTTCAGCCCGTCACCGAGTTTCCCGAACCGAATTACGGCAGTTGGGTGACAGGCCCCAGGGAACCCTGCCGAATCCGTTACCGCCGCCGCCCGCAGGCCAGCATTTTCCAGTGAGCATCCCCCCCACCCGGCATTACGATGTCGCGATTGTCGGCGGGGGGCCAGTCGGCAGTGTGTGTGCGCTCGCCTACGCGCGAAAAGGCGCCCGGGTTGTCCTGCTCGAAGCGAGCCCCGAGGCTTCCAAGCGACTAGCGGGAGAATGGCTGCACCCCCCCGCCGTGCGGATACTGCGCGAGATCGGGATCGGGCTCGACACGCAGCCTCCCATCGGGGCAGGCAACGGGTTCGTGGTGTGCCCGGAAGACGACTCGGAACCGATCATACTTCCCTATCCGGACGGCGCTCACGGGTTGGCCTGCGAGCATGCGGTGCTCGTCTCGCATCTGCACGAAGCGATCGAGAGCAAATCGAGTATTGATTTCATTCTCAATGCACAGGTTCGTGAGGTCGTAGACGGACGAATCACTTTTACTCGCAACGGGACCGATGAGTCTGTCGCGGCTGCGCGGATCGTCGGTGCCGACGGTCGGGGTTCGGTCGTGCGTCGATCACTGGGCTTGCCGACGAACCATAAAACTTGCTCGTGGATGGTAGGAGTTTTGGTCGATGACGTGACGTTGCCGTTGGAGGGTTATGGGTACGTGTTGGGGGGTGGACCCGGGCCGATCCTCATGTACCGCCTCGGAGAGCGCGGCGTGCGCATCGTCGTAGATGTTCCGGCGGATCGCTGGACACCCCGGGATCGGATTGGGTTCCTGTTGGACTCGTACACCGGTTGGTTGCCGGAATCAGTCCGACCCGCGTTTGTTGAAGCGCTGCGGGCGGGGCGGTTTCGCACTGCCAGTAATAAGCTGAGGCCGCGTGTTAGCTACGGGAGTCCGAATCGAGTGCTGATCGGCGATGCGGCCGGGCACTACCATCCCATGTCGGCGGTTGGAATCACCCTCGGTTTCGGTGATGCGCTTGCACTCGCCGAGAACGGGGACTTTCGCGACTTCACCAAGAAGCGTTTCCGGGCGATCCGTACTCCGGAGTTCCTTGCCATAGGACTCTACGAGGTCTTTGCCGATCATCGGGCCGAGGTGGTGGCTCTCCGACATGCAACCTACCGAGGCTGGCGGGCAAATTCTACGATGCGCGACCGGACCATGCGTTTACTCGCCTGTGAAGACACATCGGTTATCCACCTGAGTTCCGCGTTTTTCACGACGATGGTCCGGGCGATTGCCAGAGAAATGCCGCGATCCTTCGACAAACTTGCCTGGCGCCGTGCCCGGGATACCTTCAATTCACTCTCGGGCCGTCTCAAATGGTTGCTGCGGGGTGCTCGGATGTTGCACCGGGCGAGAAACACGGGCGAAGGAGAGGACGAGCAAATCCGGGCCACTTGGTCCCACACGTTCCTGGTCTCCATCCCGTCGAAGGCCGACGACTCTCAACCCGCCCGCCCGTGGACGGTCGAATCGCCCGATGCCGGCCCGGCATTGAAGAGCGCGAGCGAGCGCCTGCTGGATCTCCAGGATGGGGATGGCGCCTGGGAAGGCGAGATGGTTTGGTGCCCCATGCTCACCGCGCAGTACGTACTGCTGCACTACATCATGGAGCAGCCGCTCGATCCCGACCGACGCCGACGCGTGCTGCGGTCTTTCGAACAGACTCGCCTAGAAGGAGGCGCATGGGGCCTGCACGAGCACCCGCCTCCCAACTTGTTTGTCACCACGCTGGTTTACGTCGCGGCGAGGCTGCTTGGCGTCGAGCGGGATGATCCACTGCTGAAGCCGGCCCAGGAATTCCTGCAGACCGAAGGAGTCCTCGGCATTCCGAGTTGGGGAAAATTCTGGCTGGCGCTCCTCAACCTCTACGACTGGCGCGGAATCAACGCCATCCTGCCGGAACTGTGGAGCCTGCCGCGTTGGATTCCGCTGCACCCCTCCAACTGGTATTGCCATACCCGGCTCATCTACATGGCGATGTCGGCTGTCTACTCATATCGGTTTCAGGCACCTGTCACGCCTTTGATCGCATCACTGCGAGAAGAGCTATATCCCGAGGGTTTTGCCAACGTCGGCTTTTCCGCGGGCCGCAATCGTCTGCGAAGCGCCGACCTCCATGCGCGGCCCAGTGTATGGCTCCGGGTCGGGTATGGGTTTTCGCAGTTATTTGAACGATTCCATAGTAAACACCTGCGCGCTCGATGCATGGACACGATCACCGAGCGAATCCAATGGGAACTGCGAACGACCAATCACACGAGCATCTCCCCGGTCAGCGGGCTCCTCAACATCCTGGCCTTATGGCTGCGCAACCCGAACGACCCCGACAGTCGCCAAGCACTCGAGAAATTGGACGACTGGATCTGGGAAGACGAGGAATACGGGGCACGAGTCACCGGGGCGAGAAGCATTTCGTGGGATACCGGCTTCGCCCTGCAAGCATTGGAAACAATGTCCAGACTCGATCTGGCCCCTGAAGTTCGAAATTCCCTCCAACGCGGGGCCGATTTCCTGGAAACGCAACAAATCAAGACCAGTTTCGAAGGATTTCGTGAGGCTTTTCGAAACGACCCCAAGGGTGGCTGGTGCTTTGCCGGACAGTGGCATGGCTGGCCGGTCACCGACTGCACTGCGGAAGCAGTGCTCGGAATTATCGCTGCCCACCGCGAGGCGACGAACACAACCATGCTCAAAGACGCGATCCAGTTCATGCTGCGGGGCCAGAACCGCGATGGCGGTTTCGGCAGCTATGAAGCGCAACGCTCCGTAATCGGGCTTGAATGGCTGAATCCGGCCGAGATGTTCGGCGAGTCGATGACTGAACATTCCTATGTCGAGTGCACCGCTTCTTGCCTTGCGGCACTCGCAGCCTGCAAGAAGCACTTTCCGGACACCACGGACCAAGCAGTGACGGATGCCATGTCGCAAGCCGGCGCCTGGCTTCGCCGGACTCAGGCAAGCAATGGATCGTGGCGCGGCGTATGGGGGGTTCAGTTCATCTACGGTACTTCCTTCGGAATCAGGGGCCTGCTTGCAGCCGGGGCCCGCCCCGGCGATCCGGTACTACGCTTGGCCTGCCAATGGCTGCTGGACCGTCAGCGCGGAGACGGAGGATGGGGTGAGCACTACAGCGGTTGCTTCACCGGCCAATACGTTGCACACGACGAAAGCCAGATTATCCAGACCGCATGGGCATTGATTGCGCTCCTTGAGGCGGACGATCCCAACTGGGCCGCGATCTCGCGGGGTGCCCGGTTCCTGCTCGACACCCAAAACGCGGATGGCGCATGGCCCAAGCAAGACATGGCCGGGGTCTTTTTCCGTACGGCCCTGCTGGACTACGTTCTGTATCGGCAGTATTTCCCCCTACGCGCGCTTGGCCTCTATGAGCAACGGCGCCGGGCCCGGCTGGAACTGGCAACTGCCGATTCCCTTGCTACCGACGCAATTGAGAGCGACACGGTGCCTTTGGCGGCAGCGGCCCTGGAAGAGCCGCACAGCGTATCTGCCGCTTCTTGAAGAAGAGCGCGAACTGGCAGGATAACCGAATGAGCCGCACCTCCACCAAACAATCGAGTTCCCGTTCCTTCTCGGATCTCACTCCGGATGAAGTGACCCAGGCGGTCGATCAGTACACCGGGCTCCACGATGACGACCTGGAGAACAGGAAAGAGGACTACCAGATACTCGTCAATCACTACTACGACCTGGCGACCGACTTTTACGAATTCGGCTGGGGTCAGTCCTTTCACTTCGCGCCCCGGCTTCGAGGCGAAAGCTTCAAGGAGTCACTGCTCAGGCACGAGCATTTCCTAGCTGATCAGCTGTCACTGAAACCCGGGATGCAGGTCATTGACCTGGGCTGCGGGATCGGGGGACCAATGCGCACGCTGGCCCGTTATTCCGGGGCCAGTTTCGTCGGTCTCAACAATAATGCCTACCAGATCAAGCGTGCCGAAGCACAAAGCCAAGACATCCAGTCGCTGTGCCGCTTCATCCACGGTGATTTCATGCAGATTCCCGAGGACGACAACTCCTACGACGCCGCCATCGCGATCGAGTCCATGCCCCACGCGCCGGACAAGATCGCAGCGTTCCGGGAGGTCTTCCGCATCCTGCGCCCAGGAGCCTGCTTCGCGGGCTACGAGTGGTGCCTCACCGAGGACTTCGATCCGGAGAATGCCCGGCACCTTCGGATCAAGAAAGATATCGAGAAAGGGAATGGGCTACCGGATATCACCATCACATCGGAAATCGGCCCCGCATTGAGCGCGGCTGGGTTCGAGTTTTTGGAAGCCCGCGACCTCGCCCCCGAAGCGGATCCGGATATGCCTTGGTATCGCGCCCTGCAGGGTCGCGACCTTAGTCTCGCGAGCATTCCGCGCACACCCATCGGGCGCGCCCTGACCAATTTGACCTTAAGGGTCGGGGAGACGCTGCGGGTCGTTCCGAAAGGCTCCACCATGGTCAGCACATTGCTGAACAGGGGGGCGGACGCACTGGTCGCAGGGGGCGAATCCGGTCTCTTTACCCCGGCATTTTTCTTCCTGGCCCGCAAACCCGAGAATCGAGGAACTGAATAAGTCGCCGCTCGTTCAAGTTCGGCTCATCCTGAACTCGGGACCAATCTCGTGATGGGCCTGGAAAATATACGCATGGTTTTCGTTATTGAAGAGGCCTTGTTTCACGTGATCGCGAACGCTGTCCCTTAGTGCCGGAAGATACCGAAATTCATATTCCTCATAGCTCATTTCCTTACGTTTTGCACGGCGGGTAAACAGCTCGACGATTTGATCTCTCCCCAGTGCTCCTGAGTAATCTACGTAGTGACGATCAATCAGCCGGTCAATCCGCCCAAGCAGCAAAAAAATCGCAATCTCGATTATGGAAGTGTCCTTGAAGACGGAACCGTGACAACGAGCCCATTCGCTTTCTTCAAGGGATTGCGCCACTGCCAGTTTGTCGTGCATAACAGCAGGAGAATAATGGTGTGAGAAATGATCGTCTTCTCCGAAGGAATCGTCATGACCACCTAAAATAGTAATCGCAGCCACGTGTTTCAGGTTTCGTCCTTTTTCGTCATGTTCAAGAAATCCATGCTGCGATAGAGTCACAAGTGCGATGAACGTCGACATTGCAAAAAGCGGTTGGATGTAGACAAAAAACAGAAACATGAGCGACGATAAAACACTCGAGCCCGTGGCCACCAGTAGTGCAACAAGTGCCACCGGCACATACACCCAATAGATCCGCATGCCGCGCGACAGCTTGGCATGCGCCTTTCGGATCGCCGGATTTACGCCTTGTTGTCTGCGGAATTCTCGAATGCTGCCAAGGCCGGTCACGTACACGAATGCCCGCCATTGATACAAAAGCATGTCGCTAAATTTGGTGCGGTCGAGATCCCACACGTAAAGCGGGTCTGCCTTGCCGGCATTCAGCCGGTGATGAAGAAGAATATGCGATGTCGAAAACGTGTGCGGAACGAGGCCGTACCATAGACCGATGCGGTTCTCAAAAATATTTCCAATGTGTTTGGCGATCCATGGCCGGTACATGCGGCCTCCTGCAACATGGCCCTCGCGATGGGCCAAGGTGTATGCCGTCCCCATACCACGGCCACCAAATCCCACCCATGCAAAATAGTATGCCGCTAAGAGCCACCATGGCAGTTCTCCGAACAAGATTTGCCAGGTAAAAAGTACAGCGAGAGATAGCGCAAGACCAATCATGAGAAATATTGCGGATGCAAAGTAGTCCGCATGCACAGATCGCCGGTAGACGTATTTTGTGGCAACGTGTCGCAACAGAACCGAATGGTCAAGGAGGCGGTGGATGGGCCGCAGAAAACGGTGTAACCCGGCGCGAAACAATCGGCCCTGAGCCACGATGGGTATTGCCCACAGCGCCACAAAATTCAACGCTAGCAGCATGCCAAGAAATCTTCGCAGCGCAACAAGAAGGCGAGCGTGAAAGCTGAGCGGAAGAGAATGCAGGGAAACCGAGTTCAATGTTGCAGCTCCGTCATGGTGATGTGCTTCGCAGATCAATGAGCCAACTCTCCGGTATTACTTTGTCGTAGACCTCGGGGAAGGCGTTTTCGACAGCGTACTTGTTACGCATATTCCGGTAGAGCCGGTGCTCAAACATGTGCTCGAATTCGGTGCGAGTCATATAGATGTCGGTATAGAGCATCTGGTAACCGCCACGCTCACGGACGAACTTCTCTAGGCGGCGCATGGTTGGCACCTGGTCGTAGTTGCCGGCTTTGGCATTCGGCGGGATACCGAAAATGCCAAGGTCGACGTACATCTGGCTACTGCCGCCGTTGGCCGGATTCCGCAAAAAACCCTCGTTCGCACCGTGGTCAAAGAGGCGCACCGGCCCAACCCAAAGTGGGTAGATATCGAACAGTTCGTCGCTAAGGCGGACAGACTCAGCAAGGTTCTCAATCGGTACCATGATGTCCTGCACGACGCGGTTTTCAAAAGCTTGGCGCCGGAGCTCCCGGGTTACCGTCAGTTTCAACAGAGAGACCTTCGGCGCACCCATCCAAGCCCACAAATAGCGATACCAAGATGTGTTGGCAAAAGGAATGAGGTCCTTCAGTTGGAAGTACACGGAAGGCGTGTGGCGGTGGAAATAATGACGGGCAGGAATGTATTCGCTGGCAGCCCCGGTCTTCAGACACTGGCCAACATGGCTGTAAAACCATGGCTTATAGTAATCATTGATACGATTGATGCGTGCGCCGGGCGGGGGTGTCGCGTAGTCGCCAACGAGTATGACGCCGGATTCCTTGGAGAAGACGAGTCCTTCTACGAAACGCGGGGCGTCGGAGGAAGCGGTAAGCTCCTCAAGGCGTGCACAGAAGGCGTCGATCGAGTGGAATGGTTCGTAGTCGAGTTTGACGTGCGACTGAATCGGGACAATGCGAAACTCAATACTTACGAGAAAGCCTAGGGTGCCGTGGGAACAGGGCAGAGCGTGGAAAAGGTCGGCATTCTGGTCACGCGTGGCGCGAACAAACTCTCCGGTAGCGGTAACGATCTCGAAGGCCTCGACCGACTCGAACAGGCAGCCCTCTCGGTGACTGCCTGTTGCAATGCCGATGCCCATGCACAGACCTCCAAGGGTAAGATCTTCCATCTCGGGCTGGACAGCGAGCGCGAATCCCCTGGGAACAAGAAAGGAAGTAATATCTCCCACGGTGACCATCGGCTCTGTGCGAACGATTAAACGTTTCTCGTCGACCTCAAGGACATTGCAAAGGTTGATGGAAACCTGCTGCATGTCTTTCTTGAACTCGGCGCTGCGCACCGACATCGTTCGCCATGGCTTGCGCGCGGTGCACATTGATTTTCCAGTGGCATGGCAAGCCTGCACATGAGCTTGGATCGTCTGGACGGCTTTGTCGTGTTCAGCGCTGGTGTTCCTCAACATCCGATGAATCCGTTTTCGAAGATTCTCGACATTGTGGTAGACGAAACTGGCGGGAACCACAAAACCGGCGATGACGAGCCCGCGGTTTCTGGATAGGAAGTTGTTGAGAAATTTCACGAGTTACGCGGGCTGGATTTCGGAAAAAACTGGGGATAATGTACTGGACCTGACAAAATCAGAAGTCCCGTAAACTTCAGCGTAATCAAAGCACTTGGAAAATTCATGGTACACAAACACCTCGCAAAGCGTACCGCGAAAGGGGAACCTTTCTTGCATTGTACGATATGTTCTCCGGCGAGGAAACACCAGAGACTCAAAATCCATCGCGACAAAATGTGCGGCTGGCTTCAGCGAAATAAACTCCTTCAGGTTCACCGCAGGTTCCGCTAAAAATTTTCCTGAGAGCATCGAAAATTTGTCACAATAGCAGCATCATGGCACTGCAACCGGCTCCACTGTTGACTTCACCCACGCCGCAGCAGCAGCACACTCCCAGCATGCGCCAGTACCTTGAGTTCAAGGCGCAATATCCTCAGCACCTGCTGCTCTACAGAATGGGAGACTTCTACGAGTTGTTCTTCGAGGACGCCAAACGCGGCTCCGAATTGCTGGATATCGTGCTGACCGAACGGGGGCGCTCCAAGGGTCAACCCATCCCGATGGCGGGCATCCCGGTCGTTTCGCTTGATTCCTATCTCGCAAAACTCGTCGACCTCGGGGAATCCGCGGTGGTTTGCGAACAGGTTGGCGACAGCCCGTCCGGCCGGGGGCCGATGGAACGCCAGATCTCGCGCATCGTCACGCCCGGAACCCTGATCGAGGATGAACTGCTGGACGCCGGACGCGACACGTTGCTGCTTGCGCTGTGGCCGGGGGATCCGATCGGGCTGGCCAGCCTGAACTTGAGTTCGGGACGCTTCAATGTAATGGAGCTTCCATCCATCGAAGACCTGTACGCGGAACTGGAACGTCTCCGTCCGGCAGAAATCCTGTACCCGGAATCGAACACCCCTCCGGACTGGGAAGACACGCACTGGCAGCCTCTTTCGGACTGGCACTTCGACGTTGAGACCGCCACACGGCTCTTGTGCCAACAACTCGGGGTTCATGACCTGTCCGCCTTCGACTGCCAAGACGCACCCTCCGCCACCGGAGCTGCCGGAGCCCTGCTCTACTACGCTCAAGAGACGCAACGAGCGGCCCTGCCGCATATCACGAGCCTGCAACGGGAGCGGCGCGACACTCATATCTACCTGGATGCCACCAGCCGACGCAATCTCGAGTTGGAGCAGACCATCTCCGGCGATTCCCGCCACAGCTTGCTCGGTGTATTGGACAAAACCGTCACGGCCATGGGCCGTCGTTGCCTCAACCGATGGATCCAGTCTCCCCTTCGCAACCGGGAAATGCTGGCGACACGCCACCAAATCGTTTCCCACCTGCTGGACAACACTCACCGCGCCCCGATTCGCGAACAATTAAAGAAAGTCTCTGACATCGAGCGCGTCATTGCCCGCCTTGCGCTATACACCGCTTCTCCGCGGGACCTGTGCGGCCTGGCTCAGACCCTGCAGCGCCTGCCGGACTTGCGCCGCTTGCTGGAGAACATCGACGCAGCAGAATTCGATTCCTATCGCGCCCATCTGCAATCGGATCCGGAACTGGCCGTACATCTGGCCTCAGCACTCGCGGATAATCCTCCTCCGACCATTCGTGAAGGCGGCGCCATTGCGGCGGGATTCGATTCCGAATTGGATGAATTGCGCGAACTGTCGCGCGGAGCCGACGATTTTCTTTTGGAGATGGAAGCAACCGAACGGGAGAGCACCGGCATTGCCCAGCTCAAAGTCGCCTACAACCGGGTTCACGGCTACTACATCGAGGTCCCGCGCAGTCAAGCCGCGCGGGTGCCCGATCACTACCGGCGGCGGCAGACGCTCAAGAACTACGAGCGTTACCTGACATCGGAACTGAAGGAATTCGAGGACCGCGTCCTGAGTGCACGCAGCCGGGCGCTGGAGCGGGAGAAACAGGTTTACCAGAATCTTCTGGAAAGCCTGACACCACACCTGAACCATTTCAAGCAATGCGCAGACGCGCTGTCCGAACTGGACGTACTCTGTAGCTTCGCCGAGCAGGCCAAAGCGCACCATTACTGTTGCCCCGAGCTGGTCGACGAACCTGGCGTCGAGATTGAAGCCGGTCGCCATCCGGTAATCGAACTGACTTGGAACGAACCATTCGTGCCAAACGACACGCTGCTCTCCGAGCAACGCCGCTTGCTCCTCGTCACCGGTCCGAATATGGGCGGCAAATCCACCTATATGAGGCAGACCGCACTGATCGTACTGATGGCCTGCATCGGCAGTCACGTGCCAGCCAAGCAGGCCCGGATCGGCCCCATCGATCGCATCTTCACCCGAATCGGAGCCTCCGATGACCTGACTTCTGGCCGTTCCACATTCATGGTTGAGATGACGGAAGCCGCCAACATCCTGCACCACGCCTCTGAATACAGCTTGGTGTTGATGGACGAGATCGGTCGCGGCACCAGCACTTTCGACGGGATGGCGCTGGCACTGGGCTGTGCCGAATATCTGGCCACCCGAAACCGGGCATTCACCCTTTTCTCCACGCACTACTTCGAGTTGACCCAGCTGGCCGAGATCCATCCCGGGATCGTCAACCTGCACCTAGACGCCACGATGCATGGCCAACAGATCGTCTTCCTGCACGCCGTCAAGGAAGGGCCCGCCAGCCAGAGCTACGGCCTGCAGGTCGCGCGCCTCGCGGGCATTCCTGCGCCGGTGCTGGAACGGGCCCAAGCATACCTGCTGGAACTTGAGGACGACAGCACCCAGCGCTGGGCACGCAGCAATCCGCAAAAAGATCTGTTCGTGCCGCCCTCCGATCCCCCATCCGTCCCGGCCGCTCTGGAACGTCTCCGACAGGTGAAGCCCGACCAGTTGTCGCCGAAGGAGGCTCTAGACCTGATTTATGAATTGCGGAAACTGGATTCTCCCGCAGATGACGACTGACTCTGCCGAATCCGGCACCTGCGGGTAGATCGCGATGCCAGCTCAGTCATTCCTGAAATTGGTTCTCGGCAAGCTTGCCGCACCGTGGATTCAGCTGTACCGAAACGTCCGCCAAGGCTCGGCCCGGCTACCGGAAGAACTGATCGAACAAGGTCCCCGCATCCAAGCCAGTGCCCAATATGGCGGAATGGGCGAACGCGAACTGGAACTGCGCATGGAGCAGATCATCGAGCGCATCCTTTCCACTCGGCGCCGCGTGCACGAACCCGCAAAACAACTGGCCCCCTTCAACCACTTCGAGCAACGCCGCTTCCTAGATTCCGGTCAAGCCCTAGCCGATCGCGACGTCGAACTTGCCTACCAATTCTTCCACTTCGGCATCCCGTCACTTCGGCTGATCGACGAAGAGCACTGGGATGGCTGGCTCGACCATCTGCGCGCCTGCTACGACCAGATCGGGGTCGATGCCGCCGTGCAAGCCATGCACGAAGTCGAAGGTTACCTGCAGAAAATCCTCGGTGGTGCCCGTAGCGTCCGTCTCAGCGACGTGGAGCGACTGGTCGAATCACTATTGGTCGGCTTCGGTGGACGGCCGCTCAAAGTCGGAACTGCCGCGGAACCGTACACCGACACGGAAACCGTCTATCTGCCCGAACTGATGGACGCCTGTGGTACCCGGGAAGAAAACTTCGACCTGCTCAAGGCTACCGCCGCGTACCTGTGGGCGCAAACCCGATACGGGACGTACCGGGCACCCGCTGACGCCTTCGCCAGCTATTCGGACCGCGCCCGCGCCCGCCACTACTTCCATGCACTGGAAATGTTCCGTTTGGATGCCCGGATCCAACGCGACATGCCCGGCATCGGCCGCATCCTCAAGCGCCACAATCCGCCCGACGCATGGACAGAGCTACCCGACGCATGGACGGCCGCTGTCGCGGAAATCTCGGACCCGAAAGCCACGGTCGAAGACTCCCTGCGCCTGCTTGAAGGGCTCTACCCGACTGCAGTAACGCTCCCGGAGGTTCCGTACCAAGGCGTGCTACGCCCAGAACTTGCATCCGAGATCCTGGTCAAACGGGTGGACGAAGAGCAGCATCAACTGGCGAATGCCCTGCTCAGCCTAAAGAAGGAACTGTCCCCTTTCCAGTCCGAGAAGGAACAAAACGAACGTTTCACCGTACGCAGGGAACAGAATCAGGTGACCGACGAATTTGCGTTTTCCCTGGAACTCGGCGACGAAACCGTCACTCCGTCCGAAGATATCCAGCAACTGCTCGAGTCCATCATTCAGGATCTCGGGGAAATCCCCGACGAGTATCTTGAGCTGGCCAGCGCCGGCGCCTATCCCCCGGCTTCGGAAGAGCCGGAGGATGCTTCTTCGCCCGCGAACGGAGACGCTGATTACGTCTACCCGGAATGGGATCATTCCCGCCAGAAGTACCGGCCCGATTGGTGCCAGCTGTACGAACGCCCGATCACCGGCACCAGCGAACAATTCGCACAGGACACGATGGACCGGCACCGCCGCCTGCTCGCCGGGCTCCGGCGCACATTCGAGGCCCTGCGCGACGAGGAAAAACGCGTCCGTCGGGAAATGCACGGCGACGAAGTAGACCTGGACAGTTTCATCAACGCTTACAGCGACTATGTCAACGGCTCGGAACTGGACGAACGTTTATTCACCCGCATGAAGAAACTGGATCGCGACATCGCCGTGATGTTCCTGATCGACATGAGCAGCTCCACGTCCGGCTGGATCAACGACCTGATGCGCGAGGCGCTGGTGCTGCTGTGCGGTGCACTGGAAGCGCTGGGAGACCGCTATGCGATCTACGGATTTTCCGGGCGCACTCATCGCAATTGCGAGTTGTATCCGATCAAGAACCTGGACGAACCCTATGGTGGCGACGTCCGCTGTCGCATCAGCGGGATTACGCCACGGAACTACACCCGCATGGGCGTGATGATCCGCCATCTCACGCAACTGCTGAAGGACACGGAAGCCCGCACCCGCTTGCTGATCACGCTGTCCGACGGCAAGCCGGACGACCAGGACGGCTACCGGGGCACTTACGGCATCGAGGATACCCGCCAAGCGCTGAACGAGGCCCGACATTTGGGAATCCATCCGTATTGCATTACCATAGACAAAGAGGGCATGGAGTACCTCCCGCACATGTACGGAGCCTCCAACTTCGCCGTGGTCAGCCACATCGAGAAACTCCCGACCAAGGTGTCCGACATCTACCGCCGCATCACTCTATGAACACTATTTACCCCCATGGAATCCGTGTTGGCCTGGCGCTGACACTGGTGCTGGCGCTGGCTGGCTGCAAAACCGACCTCTTCAGCACCCAAGACATCCCCGAAGAAGTCAAGGGAATTGCCAAAACCAGCGTGGACTACGCCTTGGACGCGCACCTGAACGCGACCACCGAGGGGCTTGAAGAACTGATGCGGGAGTTGTACCGGCTCAATCCTGAAGAACTGGAGAAAATGCCGGGCGCCACGGTCGACGAGCGAGTCGCCCTGGTGCTGCCGGACCGCACGTACGACGAACTACGATTCGGGGAGCTGAACAGCCACCGCGGCACCGAGGCGATGCAGTTGGCATTCGAGCCCCGCTTCATCGGCGACCGGGTCTTCGCACTGATGGTTGGCATCGTCAGCCAGATGCGGATTGCGTATAACGACAAGCTGGAATTTTTCGCCCTGAACCGGTTGGATTCCGAGAATCTCGAAAACTTCGCCAACAACCTGGAAATCGTTCGCGTCAGCCTGAAACGTCGGACCGGATCGGATGGCCAGCCGATCATACGGCACGAGGGCGATGCCCAGCTCCTGGAATCCGGACTTCCCAAGCCGACCCCCGAACAGATCCTGGATCAACTCGTCGGACATCAGCGGGTACTGGTGACCATCACGAGCGGTTGGCGGGATCGCGCCCACCAGGCCGCAGTGAGAACGATGGGTGCCGTCATCATGCTGCCCATCCCTTAAGTCCCACACGCGCATGGACGCGAGTATCACGATCTACCACAACCCGCGCTGCAGCAAGTCCAGGCAGACACTGCAACTGCTCCGGGAACAGGGTGTCGAGCCCGACATCATCGAATACCTGAAGACACCCCCGGACGAAGCAACCCTAGCCGGCATTCTGGAACAGTTAGGAATTTCCGCGCATGAACTGACCCGAACCGGGGAGTCGCTGTACAAGGAACTGGGACTGGATCAGGATTCACCTGACGAGGCGCAGATGCTTCGCCTGCTGGTCGAGAATCCGAAATTGATCGAACGCCCGATCGTCGTGACACCACGCGGGGCAGCCATCGGGCGGCCACCCGAAAACGTCCTGAGACTGTTGTGAAAGACGTCGAGATCCTGGTGCTGTACTACAGCCGGTACGGCGCCACCGCCGACATGGCGAACCGGGTAGCGCACGGCATCGAGGAAGTCGAGGGCGCAAGTGCAAAGATCCGTACCGTGCCGCCAATCTCGGCCAACTGCGAGAAGACCGAGCCGGATATCCCGGAAGACGGCCCGCCCTACGCCCAGCCGGAGGACTTGGAACGCTGCGACGGCCTGGCGTTGGGCTCACCCACCCGATTCGGCAACATGGCCGCGCCAATGAAGTACTTCTGGGACCAGACCGGGAGCCAATGGCATTCAGGCGCACTGATCGACAAGCCGGCTGGCGTATTCACCTCGACCAATAGTCTGCATGGTGGCCAGGAAACCACCCTGATCAGCATGATGACCCCGTTGCTGCACCATGGTGCGGTGATTGTCGGGGTGCCCTACGACGAACCGGCGCTGAATGCCACGCAAAGCGGCGGGACGCCTTACGGACCCAGCCACTGGGACGGTCGCGAGGAATCCGCAGCTTTAACCGAGCACGAGATCGCCATCTGCCGAACGCTGGGCCGGCGTCTTGCCTTGTTCGCTCAAAAAATAAGTTCGGCGTCTGACTGAATTCAGAGCCGGCTCTCCGAAGTCGGCGGCTGAGCCAACACCTCGCGCACAAACGGTACGGTAATTCGCCGCTGCTGGCTTAGCGAGGCCTGTTCCAACTGATCCAGCAACTGACAGAGTTGTCCCAGACCGCGGACTACATGGCGCTGCATGTAGCGCACCGCATCCTCCGGCAGGTCGTACCCTTGGCTGTGCGCGCGGCGGCGCAACGCTTCGGATTGCCGTTCGTCATCCAGAGGCTGTAGCGGAAACGAGACGGCACCGCGGAGCCGGGAACGCAGGTCGGGCAATTCCACCGACACATTTTCCGCAGGCTGGCGCGCCGCCATCAGCAGGCTGGCACCATGATCCATCGCCTGGTTGACCAGGCCGAACAGCCGCTGTTCCCAATCCCCTTGCTCCAGCACGGCATCCATGTCATCCAGGCAAATCCACAGGCACTGCTCCAGGCCATCCAGGGTTTCCGGACCCAGTTCCCGCATCTGCTTCAGCGGCAGATAGGCTGCAGACTCCTCCCGGGTCTTCGCCTGATGGCAGACCGCTTGCAGCAGGTGCGTCTTCCCGCTGTCCTGGGGGCCATGCAGCCACAAGGATCCGCCCTGCCGCGGCAAGGATTCCAGCGCCTCGAGAATTCCTGCGTTACCGTCTATACAGAAATTGGCAAAGGTATGCCGCGGATTGGAGCCGAGCGGCAGAATCAACTGGCTCATTGGGAGGCATCCCCGGGATCTGCCAGCACTCCGCCCCAGACCAGTATGTACCCGATCCCGCTGATGAGTGTGACAATCACGGTTGCCCACAGCAGGACGTCAAGCAGCATTGGCGGCAAAACGGTCAGTTGGTTTCCCATGAAGGCGAATACCGTGACGATCTGCACGAAAGTATTAATTTTTCCGACTTTCAGGACTGCGGTTTTCTGCCCAGGATGGAGCAGGTAGTTCATCAGGGTTCCCCCAACGACCAAGACATCGCGTCCCACCACCAACGTCACCAACCACACCGGTAGTAGTTCCAAATGCCCCAGCATCACGAAAGCAGCTACCAGCATCACCTTGTCCGCGAGCGGGTCCAATCCGGCCCCCAGAGCGCTCGTCGCTTTCAAGTAACGGGCCAGGAAACCGTCCAAGCCATCCGAGATGCCCATCACGATGAACAGGATCAGTGCCAAACCGAACTGCTGTTCCAGCAGCAGCATTGCGAACCACGGCACCAAAAGCAGGCGCAGAACACTGATCAGGTTGGGAATATGCTGAGTCATGGCTACTTAATATTTTAATGCAGGAGTAAAATGCCGCCCGTACCGAGCGGTTCCGTGCCAGAGAAAGAATCTTCTACTTCCGCCTACCGGGAGGCCGGGGTCGATATCGACGCCGGCAACCGCTTGGTGAAACGCCTCGCGCCACTTGCGCAGCAGACTTTCAACGAACAAGTCCTGGCCGACCTCGGCGGATTTGGCGGGCTTTACCAGCTGACACAGGACTACACGCAACCCGTGCTGGTCTGCGGAACAGACGGAGTCGGTACCAAGCTGCTCCTAGCTCAAAAGCTCCAACAGCACGAAACCATCGGCATTGACCTCGTGGCCATGTGCGCGAACGACGTTCTGACACACGGCGCACGCGCCTTGCTATTCCTCGACTACTACGCCTGCGGGACGTTAAACGTGGAAGAAGCGGAAGAAGTCATCCGCGGAATCGCGGCGGGATGCCAACAGGCCGGCTGTGTCCTGCTCGGCGGAGAAACAGCCGAAATGCCCCGCCTCTACCGTCCCGGCGACTACGACCTCGCTGGATTCTGCGTTGGCCTCGCAGAGCGCGACCGACTGCTCCCCCGCCCAGACATCCAGTCGGGAGACGTTTTGATCGGGATGGACTCCAGCGGCGTGCACGCCAACGGCTTCTCGCTCGTCAACCGCCTGCTGGAGACAGCACCGGAAGATCCGGACCGGCTGGAGGCGCTGCTGCAACCCACCACGATCTACGAACCGCACTTGCGGGAAGCCATCGATTCCGGAAAGATTCTGGCATTGGCCCACATCACGGGTGGCGGCCTGACCGAAAACGTTCCGCGCGTCCTGCCGGAAGGCCTGTCCGCACAAATCAACCTCGAAAGCTGGACGCGCCCGGAGTTGTTCGACTGGATACAGTCGGAGGGCAACGTTGACGAAGAAGAGATGCGGCACATCTTCAACTGCGGGATCGGCATGGTTGCGTTGGTCCGCTCGGAAGATGCAGAAACCGTGACGCAGAACATCCAATCCACCGGATTAGGCGCCCGAATCATCGGCGAAGTGATTGCCCAAAAAGGTCCGGCTCAAACGGCATATAATACCCAGCCATGATCCCGATGGCGATCTTGTTCTCCGGTGAGGGGACGAACCTGCAGGCCCTGATTGATGCAGTGCATCAGCGCCGCATCTATGCTGAAATTCGCTGCGTAATCAGCAACAAGCCGCAAGCGCACGGGCTGGACCGCGCGAGAGCGGCCGGCATCGAGACGCTGGTCATCGGCGACACTGACCGGACGGCCCGGGAAGAAAAAACGCTCGCGGCCCTGCAGGAACGCGGCGTCGAACTGGTCTGCCTGGCCGGCTACATGCGCGTCCTGTCCGAAATCATAGTCGGACCCTATCTCGGGCGCATCCTCAACATCCATCCCTCCCTGCTCCCGGCCTACCGCGGCGCGAATACTCACCGCCGGGTCTTGGAAGCCGGCGAAAAACACCACGGGTGCAGCGTGCACTTCGTGACCGTGGAGCTGGACGAGGGCCCGCTGATCATCCAGGCAAGCGTACCCGTGCATCTGGACGACACCGAAAGGGCGCTGGCTCTCCGCGTACTGGAGCAGGAGCACCTGATCCTGCCCCTGGCAGTCCAGTGGTACTGCGACGGCCTCCTGCGCATGCAGGACGGGGCTGTCTACCTTCGCGGAGAACGGCTTGACGAACCGTTGATTTATGAGGCAGGCCCTTAGCCTCTGCGGCCTTCTCCTCTTTGGCTTATCCGCTGCCGCTGCGGACACCACCCAAGCCACCTACGACCTGTACTACCAAGGTACGCGGACCGGGACCGTCACCGTCACTCTCACGCGAGAAACAGCCCACACCTACTACAAGGCCATCGCAAAATCGAACTGGCTGGCCCGCCTGTTCGGTCAAGGCACCATCATCGAACGCGGCACCATGAGCAGCGAAGATCTGCAGCCCCAAGAGTACTTCTATCACGATTCAGGCCGGGAACGTCACTACAGATACGTCTACGACTGGTCTCACGGCCAAGTTCTCATCACGACCCACGAAAACGAATCCGTCGAACCACTCGGGGACACCACGCTGGATCCCGCCGCCATGGCCGTGCGTCTGCTCCGCGACCTGCCCAGTCCCTCGCCCAACTACAGTGTCCTCTCCAAAGGCCAGCTCAAGGTGTATCGTTTCGAGACTCCGGTGTTGGAGCCCCTCGAAGTGCTAGGTCAAGAGCGGCTGGTCTGGAAGGTGGTCCGCATCCGCGGAAGTGCCGAGGACTCGCGCATCATCACCTGGCACGACCCCAAGCGCGGCCAGTGGATGGTTCGCACCGTGCGCATGGAGGACGGCGACGAAAAGATCCGGCTCGAATTGGCCAGTCTGGATCAGTCAGACACCAGCGATTTGCATTCGGTCGACTAGTAACGCTCCAGTCTGAAGAGAACCGCGGCGATCCTGCTCCGCTCCGACCGCGACAATCCCGCGGTACATGTCCGGCAGGGAACCGGCGATGGTGATTTCATGCACGGGATGCGCCACAGCGCCATTCTCTACCCAGAATCCCGCCGCACCGCGGGAGTAGTCGCCAGTCACCTGGTTGACGCCCTGCCCCATCAGCTCCGTCACCACCAATCCCCGCCCGAGGCGCTGCAACAATTCATCCCAAGACAACGCGGGCTCTCGGGATTCCAGTACGAGATTCCGTATCCCGCCGGCGTTGCCGGTAGAGGCCAGTCCGAGCCTGCGTGCGGAATAACTACTCAGAAACCAGCCGCGCAGGATGCCGTTATCCACCACGGTCCGCTCCTGCGTTGCCACGCCTTCCGCGTCAAATGGTGCGCTGGCTGCCCCGCCGGCCTCATGCGGATGTTCGGTCAAGGTGATCTCCTCCGCCCAGACCTGTTCATCCTTCCGGCCTAGCAGGAAAGACGCCTCATGGTAGAGGGCTTGGCCGCTGGCCGCGCCCACGAAATGTCCGAGTAGCGAACGCGCGACCGGAGCTTCGAACAATACCGGTGCAACGCAACTGGCGAGCGGTTGGGCTCCCAAACGGCGTACGGTCCGCTCTGCCGCAATGCGCCCTACCGTCCCAGGATCCTGCATCTTGCGCCAATCGCAGTGAGTGCTGTGCCAGTAATCCCGCTCCTGTGCCCCGGCTTCATCTGCCGCCACGACACAGCAACTTAGATCGTGGCTGCTGCGCCGATAGGCGCCCATGAAACCCAAACTGTTGCCAAGCACCCGAATGCCGTCGTAGCGGCGGACCTCCGCCCCTTCCGAGTTTGCAATGCGGGCATCGGCACGCGCGGCATCTTCGCACTCAAGTGCAAGCCGGACAGCTTCGTCGCTATCGAGATCCCAGGGATGATGAAGATCCAGTTCCGGGTATTCGAAGGCCAGCCGGTCTTCATCCGGCAGGCCGTGGCAGGGATCTTCTTCGGTACTGCGGGCAATCTGGCAGGCCGCTTCGACCGTGCGTTCTATCGAGTCTTCACGCAAGTCCGTGCTGGAGGCACGGCCGCGCCGCTGGCCAAAGTAGGCGGTAATCGACAGGCCTTGATCCTGCTCGCGTTCGATGGTTTCAAGCTCGCCAAGCCGCACCGAAACCGTCAAGCCCTCACCGCGCTCCAGAGAAACCGCCGCAGCGGTTGCCCCTTGCTGGCGGGCTTGGTCCAATGCTTGCTGAACGCACGTGCGCAGGTCTTGCGCCGAGGCAGATTCAGCCGTCATGCATCTGGGTCCCCCCGACTGTCAACTCGTCGACCCGCAACGTCGGCTGGCCAACGCCCACCGGGACCTGCTGCCCATCCTTGCCGCAGGTGCCAATTCCGTCATCGAGCTCCAGATCGTCGCCGACCATGCTGACGCGCCGCAGCACGCTGGGGCCGTCTCCTACCAAGGTCGCTCCCTTCACGGGGTGAGCAATCTTCCCATTTTTGATCAGATAGGCCTCTGAGGCGGAAAACACGAATTTCCCGGACGTGATGTCTACTTGTCCGCCATTGAATCCGACCGCATACAGCCCATGGTCGACCGACGCCAGGATTTCTTCCGGTGAATGGGCGCCCGCCTGCATGTAGGTGTTGGTCATACGCGGCATCGGCTGGTGCGCATAGGATTCGCGGCGACCGTTACCGGTCGATTTGGTCTTGCACAGCCGCGCGTTAAGCCGGTCGTAGAGGAAACCACGGATGATGCCATCCTCGATCAGCACCGTGTTCTGGGTCGGGGTGCCCTCATCGTCCATGCACAAGGAGCCGCGACGATCCGGCAGGGTGCCGTTATCCACCACGGTGACTTCTGGGCTGGCCACACGCTGGCCCATCAGGTGGGTGAACGCCGAAGTGCCTTTGCGAATCGCATCGCCTTCAAGCCCGTGCCCAATGGCCTCGTGCAACAGCACACCCGGCCAACCGTGCCCGAGCACCACGGTCATGGTGCCGGCCGGGGCTTCCTGGGATTCCAAGTTGAGCAACGCCACGCGCACCGCTTCCTGCGCGAATCGGGCCGGCGCCCCAGTCTCCAGAAGCCGGCTGTATCCATAGCGCCCGCCCCCGCCATGTCCACCGATTTCACGCCGCCCATCCCGTTCGGCAATAACGCTGACGCTCAGGCGCACCAGCGGGCGGATATCGGTCTGGTATACGCCTTCCGTCGAGGCGATCAGGATTACCTCGTAGGCGGATGCCAGGGTGGCCGTCACCTTCTTGACCTCGGGAGCCAATCCGCGGGCGGTTTCGTCCACTTCGCGCAACAGGGCGATTTTCTGCTCCATACCCAAGTCCTGCAACGGATTGTCGTAGGCACAAACGGCGGGCGGTGGAGTCGAAGATGACTGCGGCAGGCGGGCCTGCCGATCACCGTGCGCGATGGAACGCGCGGCCCGGGCCGCCTCCAGCAATTGGTCGGGGCTCAGTTCCTCGGAATACGCGAACCCGGTCTTCTCACCCAGTGCCGCACGGACGCCGGCGCCCTGTTCCAGGGTAAAAGCCGCATCCTTGACCACTCCGTTCTCGATCGTTAGCGATTCATGCTGCGAATGTTGCAGGTACACGTCTGCATAATCGCAGGCCCGCGACCAGGCATGCGCAAGGGTCTGCTCCAGCGTTTGCGGCGTCAACTCTCCCGGATCCAGGAGGTAGCGCCGGACCGCACCGTCGGTTACGCGCTCATCTGGCATGTCAGCCTCCGGTTGTGGATGCTGGGAAAGTTTTTCCGAATCTCGTCGAGCCGCTGTCGATCGATGTCCGCGACGACCACGCCTGCCCCGTGAGCACGTTCCCCCTTGATCGAACCCCAAGGATCAATGATCATGGAATGCCCGTGGGTCTCGCGCCCGTTCAAGTGGTAGCCTCCCTGTGCGCTGGCAACCAGGTAGACCAAGTTCTCGATCGCGCGGGCGCGCAACAGGCTCTCCCAGTGCGCCTTGCCCGTCAGCGCCGTGAACGCGGCGGGCAACGTAATGATTTCCGCCCCCTGATCCAGAAGCGCGCGGAACAGTTCCGGGAAGCGCAGGTCGTAGCAAACGGTCAACCCGATACGTCCGAACGGGGAATCCGCGACGACCAGTTCGTTTCCGCTGCGAATGGTCGCGGACTCGTTGTAACTCTCGCCGCTGGCGACCAGCGTCACATCGAACAGGTGGATCTTGTCGTAGCGTGCCCGGATTTCTCCCTGGTCGTCGAACAGCATGCACGCGGCCGCCGTTTTGCTATCGACCCCGCAATGCAGTGGGATGGTGCCCCCCACGATCCAGACCTGGTGTCGGCGGCACTGCTTGCGGATGAATGCCTGGATCGGCCCGTCTCCTGGCAGTTCCCGATATTGCAGGATATCCTCGTCTTGCAGGCCCATCATGGCGAAGTTCTCGGGCAGGACCACCAGCCGCGCGTCGTCCTCGACCGCTGTTTTAATCAGACGCCCGGCCTCCAGCAGATTGGCATCCAAGTTGGGGCCGGAAGCCATTTGTACCGCAGCAACCCTGTCCATAGTTCCTCGTAAGATCAACGTGGCCGGTTTTGGCCCGGCCCTCCGGGAATTCGTTCCTGAAATCGTAGCATGTCCTCGCGTTCAGGTTTCTGCTTGAGTCGGATCCGGTAGCGTTCCGTCACAAACTTCCGGGCAGCCTCGTGCATCAGGTGGTTGGGATGTTCATTGCAATACTTCTCAAGCCATTCATTGGTGCGGGTGAGCCCGGAGTATTCCGCGATGCTGTACGTGTCACGTACGAGGTAATTGTATGCAGTAAGGTAACCGGCCAGCCAGCTGTAGTACAGGCCGCGTTCCTCGACCCGGACATCCAGAAAACTGGTACAGGTATCCAGGCCCAGGCCTTGTGCCTTGTACTGCTGATTCAAGTCACGCGCGTGCGACAGTGTCATTGAGGTGCCGAGCAGGATGCCAATCAATCCACAAACGATCCAATGGCCCCCTTTTCGTCGCAAAACCGAACCGGTTCCCGCTGCCATCATTCTTTGCATAACGCTTTCAGCGGAAACGGCACACCGGTGCCGCCGTGGCCGCAGTAGCCTCCCGGGTTCTTGCCCAGGTATTGCTGGTGGTAAGACTCGGCAAAGTAGAACGTTTCAGACGGAACGATTTCGGTTGTGATCGGGTCACCCCCCTTTGCGGAAAGTGCCGCCTGATACAGCTCAAGACTCCGCCTGGCCAGTTCCTCTTGCTCTCGGTCGGCATAGTACACACTGGAACGGTACTGGGTGCCAATGTCGTTCCCTTGGCGCATTCCCTGAGTCGGGTCGTGACCTTCCCAGAAACAGGCTAGCAACTCCGGATAGGTAATCAAGTCGGAATCGTAGACGACACGTACCACTTCGGCGTGCCCGGTCTGCCCGGAGCACACCTCTTCGTATGTAGGATCCAGAGTTTTTCCACCGGTATAGCCCACCGCAGTGGTCCATACGCCTTTCAATTGCCAGAAACGCTGCTCCGCCCCCCAGAAGCATCCCAGTGCAAATTCCGCGATCTGCAACTGCACCGGATACGGCGGCGTCAGAGGGTTGCGCGTGAACAGATGCAACTCTCTCGTCTCTTCCATCAGGCCAGCATCTGTCATTGCCGTCGCCCCATAAAACAAGGCCGCCTTGCGGCGGCCTGAGTTTTGGAGGTAATAGTTATTATTGTTGTCTGGAAACCCTGGCCGGTCAAATCTTGATCAGTCCGGGCCATAGGTGAAGTTCGAAGCCAAACTTACGGTGCCTGAATGTTCATGGGTGACTCCGTTATCGCTGTACGCCACCTTGACGGTATCACTGATCGTGATGTCATTGCCTGGGGCAATGGCCAAGGGTGGGTTGGAAACGATGACCGGGCCTCCGTCGGCTCCTTCGACTTCCACGACTTCGCTCTCTCCAATGCCGTCACCAACTTTCAGGCGACGGGTCTTGCCATCCACGGAGTACTCGATCGAGGTCTGCTTGACGCTGACTACCTCGCCAACCAAGCTGCACACGACCGCTAAATGGCCGCCGAGTTGGCCCGAGTACATCTGGGTGATGGCATCGAACTGCGCTTCGCTGGCACGCTCATCGACATACAAGGCTACCTTGAAGCCGCCTTCGGTCAAAAGACCAGGGGCTTCAAGAAACATTGCGACATTGAGATCGTTGATTTCCAGGTCGTCCAGATGGCCTTCGTCGATATGCCATCCCAGCAGTGCAGTACAGGTTCCAGTGGTGGGGGGTTTCAGCGTGATGCACGGGCAAATGAGGTCACACGTGCAGGATTCAAAGTAATTACCTTTGATGCTCCAGTTGTCTGATGCCATGGCTGTTCCTCCTTATTATTAGAGTACGCGGCGCGTTGTTCGGGTGGGGAGTATAACACGGCCCAAGGCCGTTTGCGGCAGCCACGCAAGGCCAAGGAGCACCTGTTAAAATGCCCGCGGAGCTTCGCTCATGCCTGCCACCGCCTCCACTTCTGAATTCGGGCCCCTGCCAACGGCTGAACGCTGGACCCTGATCGGCGCCGTCACCGCCGTCACCGCCAGCGGGTGGGGCTGGATGCTGTACATGGACTGGATGATGCACGACATGATGCGGGGCGGATCCTCTATCGCGTGGATGCCTCCGCCCGCTGGAGTTGGCGGCTGGAGCGGATACGACTTCTGGATGCTGTTCGCCATGTGGGCGATCATGATGGTCGCGATGATGACGCCCAGTGCCGTGCCGATGCTGCGAATGTACCGGATCGTGCAGCGAAACCGGAGCCGGCAAACCCTGAAAGTCGTCCCCTGGATGATCTTTCTAGTCGGTTATCTCGCCTCCTGGGCCGCGTTTTCTGCAGTGATCTCGGTCGTTCAATGGCCCCTGCACGAATGGGGGCTGCTCGACCCTATGATGGACAGCCGAAGCCAGCTGTTCAGCGGCATTTTGCTGATCGTGGCGGGCCTATACCAGTGGACGCCATGGAAAGACGCCTGCCTCACCCTGTGCCGGACGCCCATGCAGTTCCTGCTCGCCCGCTGGAAAGACGGCCGGGCCGGCGCCCTGCAAATGTCTTTTGAACACGGCCTGTATTGCATCGGATGCTGCTGGGCGCTGATGCTGGTCCTGTTTGCCGTCGGCATGATGAACATGTTGTGGGTCGCGGCCATCACGCTTTTCGTGATCGTCGAGAAAGCCCTTCCAAGCCCTGCGCGATTGTTCCGAACGATAACCGGTTTGTTGCTGGCCAGTTCAGGGTTCTGGCTGCTGCTGCTCCACTTCCAGGGTCCGGCATGAGTTCGGCAGGCGAGCAACGGGTCCGGCAGCTGTTCGAAGACAGCCTTGCAACCCATCGGGATTCCCAAGATCGGCTTGCCGAGCCGATCTCTCGGGCCGGAGCCTTGCTGGCACAGGCCTTGTCAGACGGCGGTCGGGTATTGAGCTGCGGCAATGGCGGCTCAGCGGCAGACGCACAACATTTTGCCGCCGAGCTGATCGGTCGCTTTGAAAAGGAACGGGAGGCCCTGCCCGCCGTCGCCCTCTCCACCGACACCTCGGCACTCACGGCCATCAGCAACGACTACGGATTTGAGCGGGTCTTCAGCCGCCAAGTCGAAGGACTCGGGCGGGAAGGCGACATTCTTGTGGCGATCAGCACCAGCGGCAATTCCCCCAACGTCGTGCAAGCCATCGAGGCAGCACAATCCAGGCAAATGCGGGTGATCGCCCTGACCGGCCGGGACGGCGGCGCCATTCGCGGCCAGATGCGCGAGAACGACATCGAACTGTGCGTTCCGTCCGATTCCACGGCCCGGGTCCAGGAAGTCCACATCCTGATCCTGCACTGCCTGTGCGACCTGACCGATCAGCTCGTGCATGAGTGATCCGGGCTGGCTGGCCGCGCTTCGCGACCTGGTCGATCCCGAGGACCTGCTCGACGACCCGGCCGACTGCTGGACCTACGGCTACGACAACAGCCGCCAGCACAGTGCCCCGCAAGCCGTAGTTTTCGCCCGCGAGGCAAGCCAAATCCAGGACCTGGTTCGGTTTTGCCGGGCTCATCGCATCGCCCTGACTACCCGAGGCCTCGGCACCAACACCACGGGAGCCGCGGTCCCCTTGCAACATGGCATCGTCCTCTCCACCGAGCGCATGAACCGGCTCCTGGACATTGATCCGCGCGAACAGACTGCGCGGGTTGAACCTGGGCTCATCAACCAGCAACTTCAGGATGCAGCAAGCGAATACCGATTGTTCTGGGCACCAGACCCGTCCAGTTCCCCGTTTTGCACCATCGGCGGCAACCTGGCCTGCAATGCGGCCGGGCCCAGGGCACTCAAGTACGGCACCACCCGCGACAACACGCTCCAGGTCCGAGCCATTACCGGCGCTGGCGAGCCTCTAAGTGCCGGCACCCTGACTCGCAAGGGTGTGGTCGGGTTCGATTTGATGCGCCTGCTGATCGGCTCGGAAGGAACGCTGGCAATTTTCACCGAGGCAACCCTGCTGCTGCGTCCGCGCCCGCAGGCACTCGCGACCGCGCGTGCCGTCTATGCCGACCCCCAGCATGCGATGGAAGCCATCGAAGCCATCCTCGCCCAACCCAACCTGCCGTGTGCGCTGGAATTCATGGATGCTGCCTGTCTGGACCTGATTCGCGACGATGGACAGGTAGAGCTTCCTGAAGATGCTCGTGCCCTCCTCCTGATCGACATCGATGGCGATACCGACCAACTCCCACAAACTTCCGCACCCATCGCCCAAGCGGCTTCCACCGAGAAATGCCTGGATTTCCAGATTGCCTTCGGGGATGAAGAACGCGAGGCCTTGTGGCAGGCACGGCGCACGCTCTCGCCCGCACTGCGTCGCATCGCTCCCGAGAAAATCAACGAGGACGTCGTGGTTCCGGTCAGTCGGCTTGCAGAGCTGCTGAAAGAACTGGACGGGATTCGTGCGCGTTATGCCGTTCCCATCGTCTGCTTTGGGCATGCCGGGTCCGGGAATATCCACGTCAACCTGATGCCGGACGGCTCGGATGAACAGCGGGAAATCGCCTATCGCTGCCTGGATGAAGTTTTCGGGGCAGTCCTGCGCCTCGGCGGCACCCTGTCGGGCGAACACGGCGTAGGCATAGCGAAACGGGAGCACATCGCCCGCGAACTGGACTCCGCCTCGCTGAAGATGATGCACGCGATCAAGCGCGACTTCGATCCGGACGGCATCCTCAATCCGGGAAAGAACCTGCCGGATCTGGCTGAAGACTAGGTAGTTTCAGGTCCCCGTTTCAGAAAGCTGCTGCCGATATAACTCCGCGTCCTGCTCTGAAAAACAGCAGCAAATCAAGCGATCGAAGTCAGCCTCGTGCTGGCGCAACGCTTCCAGCGCGACTCTCGCCGCCTCGGCTTTCGGATAGCCATAGACCCCGGTGCTGATTGCCGGGAACGCCAATGATTTGAGTTTTTCCTGCTCTGCCAACCGGCAACTGTTGTGATAGCAGGATGCGAGCAACGCTTCCTCGCCTCCCTGACCCCCTTTCCAGATCGGCCCCACCGTGAGAATCACATGGCGGGCTTTCAGGCCGAAACCGGGCGCGATCTTCGCTTCCCCCGTCTCACATCCCCCCAAGGTGGCGGTAAACCGGGCCAGTTCCGGACCTGCCGCACGGTGGATGGCACCATCCACGCCTCCGCCCGGCATCAGGCTGGCGTTGGCGGCATTGACGATCGCATCAACCTCCAAGCCAGTAATGTCTCCAACAACGACTTCGATCATGCCGGCTTCGCTTCTATCACTTGACGACTTTCAGGTGAGGCGGTCCTTTCGGCGGGGTCGGGTCCTCGTCCGATGACGATGAAGATTCCCCATTGTCCCAAGGAAATACCAGTCCCTCATTATTCTCCTTGCAAAAGATGCGGGCCACCTTCTCCACGTCCAGGACCATGTGTTTCGAGACGCCCTGAAACCGGGCATGGAAGCGGATGCTTTCTTCGTCGATCACGAGGTCGCGCACCGCCCGCGGAGAAATGTTGTAGACGGTGAGTTGGTCGTCCTCCAATGCCGTTCCGAGCTCGGTGCCTCCATTCCGGACCACCAGCATCGGAGTCAGGTCATTGTCGACCACCCACTCGTAGATGGCGCGAATCAGGTAGGGGCGATTGGAGGTCATCGCCGAATCGGCATGGGATCAGCCCGTCAGGACAGGTGCAGGTCCCGTTCGACTTCGGTCAGGCTGCGCTGGAAGCATGGACGCGAATAGACCTCGCGGGCGTATTTCCAAAGCGGCCCGGAACTGCGCGGCATTTCGATCTTGTAGCTTTTCAAGCGCCACAGGATCGGCGCCAGCGAGGCATCCAGCAAGGTGAAGCTGTCGTTGGTGAAGAATTTCTTGTTTTCCCGTTGCTTCAGTTCCGCCGTCACCTGGATCAGGAAATTCCGCATGGTCTCCCGGGCAGTGGCGGATTTTTTCGCGCCCGGCGAGTGCAGGTCATCCAGCTGGCCGTACAGGCGGCGCTCGATTTCAAGCAGCCAGACCCGTGCTTTCGCCTTGCCGACCGGGTCGACCGGCATCAGGGGCGGATGCGGGAACCGATCATCCAGGTACTCCATGATGATTCGGGGTTCCGTCAGCGTCATCCCCCGGTCGTTGAAGGTCGGCGTCGTGCCTTCGGGATTGAAGGTTGCCAAGTCTTCGCGGTGTTGAGGCTCGTTCGTGTATGCGTAGCGGGCCTGCGTTTCCTTCTCGGCTAGAACCATGCGGACCCGGTGACACTGTGGGCACTGGGGAGAGGAGAACAACTGCATGGCGTTTTAGTGGACGTCCTTCCAGTATTCGCGCTTGAGGAAATAGGCGAATCCTCCCAATATCAGGAGGAACAACAGCACCCACGTCCCCACGCTTTCGCGCGTCAGCCGCGCCGGTTCTGAAACATATACCAAGAACGAAGTGAGATCGACCACGAGTTGTTCATATTCTTCGGGGGTCTTCAGCCCCGGGGTCTCCAGCGTCAATCCCGTGATGACCGGCTTGCTCCCGTTTCCATTGTCGACTTCCTCCCATTCCGCGCGCTGCAGGCCCTGTTCCCGCCACAGCACGTGCGGCATGGTCGTGAACGGGAAGCGCCAGTTGTTGACGCCCCACGGGCGGTCTTCGTCGATGTAGAACGTCATCAGGTACTGGTAGATGTAGGTGGCACCCTTTTGCCGGGCAAGCATGCTCAGATCCGGGGGCTTCGCCCCGAACCACCGCTCGGCATCGTCCTGAGACATGGAGATTTCCATTCTTTCGCTGACGCGCCGACCGTTGAAGATCAAGTTGTCTGCCACCATCTGCATGTCTAGCCCCAGATCCTCTCCGATCCGGCTGTAGCGGCTGTATTGCAGCGAATGGCAGCCCATGCAGTAATTGACGAAATACTTGGCACCCCGCTGCAAGGAGGCTCGATTGGTGAGATCGACTACTACTTGGTACCCGGGCAGTTCGGCTCCGACCGCAGCGAATGCGGGCCCGGCCGAACCCAGGCACAAGACCGACAGGAAAAGTGCGCGTTTCATTCGGTCAACCGGTCCGGTACTGGAAGGTCGCGTCCCAGTTTCTCGATGCCGCTGCCGAAAACCATGACGGCCACGAATACGGCCGGCATCAGCCAGCCTAGGAAGACCAGCATTCCGTGTCCGGGTTCTACCCTCACAACATCGTAGAGACTGATCAGGCCGAGAACCACCACCAAGGTCAGCAGGCGTTCCATGTTGCGGCGCGGGCGGCTGAAGAACCACAGCGCGATGAAGAACAGGAAGTACCATTCGCTGAAGCGCAGCGCGAGTTCGCTGTACAGCGGGGTTGGCGGGTTGAAGCCCAAATAACCCAATGCCGCGAACGTGACCACGAATACGCCCAGATTGATCTTGTACAGCAGGCTGCGATAGCGCACGGAACGCACCGGGTTTCGGTCGATCCATGGCAGGAAGAACAGAACCAGGATGGACAGCAGCATGGCCAGCGCCCCGAACTGCGGGTCCGGGATCGCTCGGAGAACCGAATAGAACGGCGTGAAGTACCACACCGGGACGATGTGCTCCGGGGTCAGCAGCGGATTGGCCGGCGTGAAGTTGTCCGGCTCCAGGAAATAACCGCCCATTTCGGGGGCGAAAAACACCACCAACGCGAACAGGAACAGGAACGCAACCGATCCCCAGATGTCCTTGACGGTGTAGTACGGATGGAACGGGACGCCGTCCAGCGGCTTGCCGTCCGCGTCCTTGTGTTCCTTGATCTCGATGCCGTCGGGATTGTTCGATCCCACTTCATGCAGCGCCATGATGTGCAATGCCACCAGCGCCAATAGTGCCAGCGGGATGGCCGAAACGTGCAATGCGAAGAATCGGGTCAGGGTTGCATCGGATATCGCGAAATCGCCACGCAACCAGATGGCGATATCTGGTCCGACCCAGGGAATGGTGCTGAACAGGTTGACGATCACCTGCGCCCCCCAGTACGACATGTTGCCCCAGGGCAGCAGGTAACCCATGAAAGCTTCCGCCATCAGCGTCATGTACAGGAACATGCCGAGCAGCCAGATCAACTCGCGGGGCGCCTTGAAGGAACCGTACATGATTCCTCGGAACATGTGCAGGTACACCACGATGAAGAAGAACGACGCACCCGTAGAGTGCATGTACTGGATCAGCCAGCCAAGAGGAACATCGCGGCGAATGTATTCAAGAGAAGCGAACGCGAGTTCCGCGTCCGGCTTGTAGTGCATGGTCAGGAAGATGCCGGTGATGATCTGGATGACCAGCACCAGCAACGCCAGCGAACCGAAAAAGTACCAGAAGTTGAAGTTCTTGGGCGCGTAGTATTTGGCCAGATGATCGTTCCACAGCTGCATCAGCGGGAAACGGGCGTCGATCCAGCCGATCAGGCCCTCGAAAAGGGATTTCATGCGGGAGCGTCCTCGGGCATCTCGCCGATCAGGATTCGCGTATCGCTGACGAAACGGTACGGCGGCACTCGCAGGTTGGCGTTTGCCGGCACGTGGTCGTACACGCGTCCTGACAAGTCGAACCGGGAACCATGGCAGGCGCAGAAAAATCCACCTTGCCACTCGGGGCCCAGGTCTTCCGGAGCAGCATCGGGGCGGTAGGTCGGGTTGCAACCGAGGTGCGTGCAGATGCCGACCAGCACCAGGAATTCCGGATTCAGCGAGCGGTGGGAATTTCGCGCGAATTCCGGCTGTTGATCTTGCTCGGAGTGCGGATCCCGGAGGTAACCGGCTTCAGCCTCCAGCGCCGCCACCATCTCGGGTGTACGGCGAATGATCCAGATTGGCTGCTTGCGCCAGATCAGGTCGATCTTCTGACCCCATTCCATCTGCCCGATATCCACTTCAATCGGGGCACCCGCTGTACGGGCGCGAGCACTCGGCGCCATGGATGCGATGAACGGCCACATGGCCACTGCGGCACCCGTTCCACCCACTAGAGCTGTGCTGCCGGTTAAAAACCGGCGGCGGCCCACATCAACTGTGTCGTCTGGCATGTGTCGGGAATTTCTAGGCGATCAAAAAACACAGCCGTCACCCATCTTGCGTGTCGACCGTGTCCGTTTCTTTGCGGCGGCAAATTTTAACATATAGCGAAATACGGCACCTCTCTCAAGCCGGGTTCGAAATATCGATGAACTGGTGACGCAACCCGAATTTTTCTTCAAGATGCTGGCCAACGGCCTGTACGCCGTAACGCTCGGTCGCGTGATGACCGCAGGCAAAGTAATGCACTCCGCATTCGCGGGCCGTATGCACGGTCTGCTCGGAAATTTCCCCGCTGATGAAGGCGTCCAGTCCCAGGCGGGCCGCCTGTTCAATAAACTGCTGCCCGGCACCAGTGCACCATCCAACCGTGGCAATCGGGTCTTCCGCCTCGGGGCCGGCCCACACCACCGGGTGCTGCAACCGCTCCTCCAGCCTGTCCGAGAATTCCTGCGCTGATTGCGGTTCTTTCAGCCGCCCGACCCTTCCGGTCTCCGGGGCGCCGGGCTCCAGAAGACCGGTGACATCCAGATCCAGGCATTCCGCCAACTGGACGTTGTTTCCGAATTTCTCATGCGCGTCCAGCGGCAGGTGGTAGGCGAACAGGTTGATGTCCGAAGCCAGCAGCGTGCGAAGCCGTCGCGCCTTCATCCCGGTGACCCTCGCATCTTCGTTGCGCCAGAAGTACCCGTGATGCACGAGTAAAGCATCGGCATCCTGTTCCTGAGCAGCTTCAATCAACGCCTGGCTTGCGGTTACGCCCGAGATCAGCGTCTCAATCCGGTCCCGGCCCTCGACCTGCAGCCCGTTGGGGCAATAGTCCGAGAATTCTGAAGGCTGAAGCAACTCGTCCAGGTAAGTGGAAAGCTCCGTTCGCTCAACCATTAGTTCGAGTCGTTTCTCCAACGGGCCGAAGCGGCGTGCGCACCCAAGCCCTCCGCCTTTGCCAAACACTCGGCCAAGCCAGCGAGATCTGCAGCGCCAGCCTGCGACAGGCGAATGGTACTGCTGCGCTTCTGGAAGTCGTAGACTCCCAGCGGCGACGTGAAGCGGGAAGCCCGCATGGTCGGTAGCACATGGTTGGGCCCGGCGCAGTAATCACCCATTACCTCCGGGCTGTGCACACCCAGAAAGATCGCACCGGCGTGATGGATACGATCCATTACCGCATCCGGCTCCTTCAAGGCCAGCTGCAAGTGTTCGGGCGCCAGCCGGTCAACCAGTTCCGCAGCCTGCCCCAAATTGTCGGTCTGGATCAGCGCGCCGTTGGTCGCCAAAGATTCGCGGATGATTTTTGCGCGCGGCAGTTCTTCCAATTGCACGGCCAGCGCATCCGCCACTGCGTTGATGTGCTCCAAATCCGGGCTCAGGAGAATCGCTTGCGCCTGTTCGTCGTGCTCCGCCTGAGCCATCAAGTCCGCCGCCAGCCATCGCGGGTCCGCGCTGCCATCGCTTACGACCACCACTTCTGAGGGCCCAGCTATCATGTCGATCCCGACCCTGCCGAACACCTGCCGCTTGGCCTCGGCCACCCAGAGGTTCCCAGGACCGACGATCTTGTCGACTGCCGGAATAGTTTCTGTCCCCAGCGCCAGCGCGGCAACGGCCTGAGCGCCTCCCAGCGCCCATCCACGGTCAATGCCAGCTACATGTGCTGCCGCCAACACGACCGGGTTGACCTGCCTGTCCGGCGTTGGGCTGACCATCAGGATTTCTTCCACCCCGGCGACTCTCGCCGGGATCGCGTTCATCAGTACCGAAGACGGATACGCTGCGGTCCCTCCGGGAACATAGACGCCGACACGCTGCAGGGCATTGACCCGCTGCCCGAGCCGAGAGCCGTGTTCGTCCTCAAACTCGAACGATTCCAGTTTCTGCCGCTGCGCATAATCCCGGATTCGATCGGCCGCGGCCTGCAACGCGTCGCGCAGGGGTTCGTCCAGCGCCTCGAACGCGGTCTGAAAATCGGCCGCCTGCCAAAGCAGTGACGCCACCGAATCGGCTTCGTGTCCGTCGTATCGCCGGGTGTATTCGAGCAGGGCGTTATCGCCGCGCGTGCGGATCTCTTCAATGATGGCCGCGACTGCTTCGGCTTGTTCCGGGCGCGAATCCTGTGCCCTGCCGTCGATCAGCGCCTGAAATTCACCCTCAAATTCCGGCGTTCCGGTCGACAGAATGCGCGGAAAAGAAGTGCTCATGCAGCCCGGCTGGCGCGCTGCCGTCGCGTCCGAACCGCCTCGGCCAAACCTTCGAGCAATTGTTCCGTCTGCTCGAATCCGAGACAGGCGTCCGTAATGCTCTGGCCGTACTGCAACGGCTCACCAGGAACCAGCTTCTGGTTGCCGCCGACCAGGTGGCTTTCCACCATGACCCCGACGATCCGCCGGTCTCCCGCGCAAATCTGCTCGCCGATATTGTCGGCCACTCGCATCTGCTGTTCGGGAACCTTCCGGCTGTTCGCGTGGCTGCAGTCAATCATGACGCGGACCGGCAGTTTCGCCTGTTCCAGGCGCGCACAAACCTCCTCGACCGCGTTGGCCTCGAAGTTCGGCTGCTGCCCGCCCCGCATGATGACGTGAGAGTCCTGGTTGCCGGTCGTGTGAAAAATCGCACTCCGCCCTTCCTTGGTGAGCGACAGGAAGCAGTGCGGCTGGGTGGACGAACGCAATGCGTCCACTGCCACCTGGATGTCGCCACTGGTCCCGTTCTTGAAGCCCACCGGGCAGGACAGCCCGGAGGCCAGTTCCCGGTGGCACTGGCTTTCAGTGGTGCGAGCACCGATCGCCCCCCAGCTGACGCTGTCAGCAATGTACTGCGGCGTAATCAGGTCCAGGAACTCGGTTCCGGTCGGAAGCCCCTGCTCGCCCAGCCATACGAGCAGCCCGCGAGCCAGGCGTAGACCTTGGTTGATGCGGTAGCTGTCGTCCAGATCCGGGTCGTTGATCAAGCCCTTCCAGCCGACCGTGGTACGTGGTTTCTCGAAATACACCCGCATCACGATCAGAAGGTCTTCCGCCAGCCGGTCCCGAACCGGCTGCAGGCGCTGCGCGTACTCGTGCGCCGCCTCCACGTCGTGAATGGAGCATGGGCCGACGATCACCATCAGGCGATCGTCCGATTGCTGCAGGATCTCGCAAATTTGCGCCCGCGCCTCGAACACCGTACGCGCGCCCGCTTCCGTCAGCGGGAGTTCTTCCAAGATCTCTTTCGGAGCACTGACGTTTTGTAAGTCCGTAATCCGCAAGTCGTCCGTTGGGTATTTCATGCGTCTATCCCTGCCGCCTCCGCGGCTTCCTGAAGGCGTGCCAGAATCGGCATGATCTGATCATGCCGCATCTTCCATGCACCCTTGTTGACCACCACACGTGCACTGATTTCGGCGAGCGTGGCATACGGTTCCAATCCATTGGCGGCCAAGGTCCGGCCGGTCTCCACCAAATCCACGATGCAATCCGACAGCCCCGCCAGCGGTGCCAGCTCCATTGAGCCGTACAATTTTATCGTAACGGCCTGCCTGCCACGCGCAGCAAAAAACTCTCGGGCAAGGCGTACGTACTTGGTCGCCACCCGAACCCGGGGCTGTTCCAGGCAGGCTTCGCCACCCTTCGGCCCGGCTACCACCATCCGGCAGCGCGCAATGCCAAGATCCAACGGCTCATACAGGCCGGGAACCTGACTCTCCATCAGCACGTCTCGCCCGGTAATTCCGAGTTCCGCCGCACCCAATGCCACGTAAGTCGGCACATCCGCGGCCCGCAATACCACCAACTCAAGGCCCGGCTCAGTGCACGGCAGGATCAATTGCCGGCTCTTCACGGGGTCCTCTTTCGGCACGATATCGGCACGCGCGAACACTTCAAGCGCTTCGCTCATGATGCGTCCCTTGGAAACAGCGATTCTCATCGGGATCCTCCTCAGCTCAGGCGCTGAATGCTGGCACCGAGGCGCTGGAATTTCTCCTCCACGCACTCGTAGCCTCGATCAATGTGATAGACCCGATCCACGACCGACTCCCCTTCCGCCGCAAGACCAGCCAGAATCAGGCTGGCCGAGGCCCGCAGGTCCGTGGCCATCACCGGCGCGCCGGACAGTTTCTCCACGCCCTGGATTACGGCGGCACTGCCGTGTACCTCGATGTTCGCACCCATCCGAACCAGTTCCTGAATGTGCATGAAGCGGTTCTCGAAAATCGTCTCGGTGATGGTGCTGGTTCCCTCCGCCACCGTGCTGACCGCCGTCATCTGCGCCTGCATGTCGGTCGGAAACCCCGGGTAAGCCGCCGTATAGACATCGGCGGCCCGGGGGCGGCGGTCCCGCATGTCGATCTCCACGTAATCCTCTCCCAACTCGACGCTTGCGCCGTACTCGCCAAGCTTGACCAGCACGGCTTCCATCGTGTCCGGCCGCACTTGGCTGACCCGGACTTTCCCACCGGTCACGCATGCGGCAGCCAGATAAGTCGAGGCCTCGATCCGGTCGGGCAGCACCTGATGTGTTGCACCCTTCAATTCGCGAACGCCTTCGATCTCGATGCGGCTGGTCCCGGCCCCGCGAATACGCGCGCCCATCGCTATCAGGCAACACGCCAAGTCCTCGACTTCCGGTTCGCGGGCGGCATTCTCAATCACGGTCATGCCTTCGGCCAGCGTCGCGGCCATCATCAAGTTCTCGGTCCCGGTCACCGTGATCTGATCCAAGGCCAAGAGAGTCCCCTTCAGGCGCTTGACCCGTGCCCGGATATAGCCATTGTTCACGTCGATGGCCGCTCCCATCGCGGCCAGTCCATGCAGGTGCAGGTCGATCGGCCGGGTCCCGATTGCGCATCCTCCCGGCAACGAGACTTCCGCCTGACCGTAGCGTGCCAGCAACGGTCCCAGCACGAGGATGGACGCCCGCATGGTTCGCACGATGTCGTACGAAGCATAGCAGCGGTTGACCCCGCTGGTGTCGACGCGCAGGCTGTTGTCTTCGCCCAATGTCACCGTCGCCCCCATGCTGCCCAACAGCCGCATGGTCGAGGCCACGTCATGCAAATGCGGAGCGTTCTGGATAAGCAGGGGCTCCTCGCTCATCAGCGAGGCGGCCAGCACGGGCAACACGGAGTTCTTGGCGCCGGAGATTGACACCTCGCCACACAGCGGCGTTCCGCCTTGAATCAGCAGCCTGTCCATTGGAAAACTGGACGCTGCTCAGGCGTGCGCGTGCGGCGTAAATCGCCGGGAAGTCTTCCCGGGCGTTCCGCCACGCAGACGCTCAATCACGGCATCCAGGCCATTCTGTTTGATTTCGGGACGCAGGCTGTCCTTCAGGCTCTTGATCAGGAAAATTCCATCGGCACGGATCTCGAACACGTACCATTCGCCTTCGATTTCGCGCATCAGGTAGGTCAGGTCGACCGGAGCCTTGCCGGACATCAGGAATTCCGTGCGAACCACTTGGTAGGCTTTGTTGGGCTTGAGCTCGAACGGCAGGTACTGCACTTTGCCGTCGGCGTACTTGAGGATAACTTTCGCGTACAGTTCGAGCAACTGCCGCTTGAGTGAAACAATGAACTCGTCGCGTTGTGTCGGCGTCGCCTCCTGGTAGATCTTCTTGCCGAGGATAATCTTCAGGATCTGGTCGTAGTCCAGCACGCCGCCCAACGTGGAATCCACGAAAGTGTACAGCGCCTCGTCATCGCGCTCGAATTCGTCCATTCTCAAGCGGATTTGCTCCAGCAATTCCTCGCTGACACTCTGCAGCCGGGCCTGCGGGGATTCCGCCGTGGCCCCGGCACCCGCCCACAGCAATAGGACGGAAAGCGCAAATACGCCCCCGGACAAACGCAGCGATGCAATGTTCGTCACTATCGATCTCACAGCGGATTACTTTGTAATTATAGCAATCGGCACCTCATTATCTAGGTGATTACCTTTCCGACAATCTTCCACAAAGTAAATCAAGGCTCCTGCTCGGCAACCATGATTACGACATCCACTTCCCATACCGATAATTCACCCTCCTTGAGGTTCGAATGGCCAAAACCGACTTTACGCCCGCTGATCGACTGCACAACAAGGTGGCCGCGCAACGTGCCAGCGTGGATTTCCGAGGACATGATGGCATCCAATTGTTCATCCGGTCCGGCCTCCCCGTCGTATCCAGCCTCTAGAGCAGCTTCCAGCATAGGCTCGAGATCGAATACGATTTCCCTTCCATCCTCCATCGTGAGGGTCAGTTCGTATGAATTCGGGTCCGATGTGACGGCATAGGGAAGAACATCATCAGACTTGTACTTGGGAACTAAGCCTTGGCGATTAAAACCTTCTTCTCCCACGAAGTCATGAAAACTCACCCAATCGAACCCCGTCACTGGAAATCCGCGCCACCCAGCTATCGGATCCTGGAAAAAGGAGGTCTTGATGTAAAAAGGCGCATCTTTGGACATTCTCGAGATCAGGTTGGAAATTATCTCGTCTCGCAAATCTGCTGGTGGCGGATCCTCCTTGAGACCTGAGAACCAAGGGTCGATTGCAACCAGCTTTCCGGTCATTTCAAGGTATACAAGAATGTCGTCGATCTTTCTTCCCACGCCATACGGCACCTCGGTGCCTTCAGCAACGAGGCGGCCTTCGCTGAAGTAACCGTACTTCGTAAGCAACACCTCAAGGCGGTCGACTTGGCTTCGCGTTGAAACTGCCACTGCCCCCCAAGGTCCGAAGGCAGACAATACAAACATGGCCCCGAGCAGGCCCGGAAGCACCACAAGCCGCTTCAACCCAAAGGTGAAGATCGGTATGGAAATCAGTAACCACGCGATCACCACCATCAGCAAATACCCTGATTCGGTAATGCCATTTATGGCAATGTCCTTTTCTGCCTCAACCGCGAGCAATAGTGAGGGCGCAATGAGTGCAGGGAACAGCACACGTCGAAAGAAATTCAACCACCAAATCCCCGCATTTCTCCAAGGATAGGAGGCCAAAAACGTCGCCACCGAGAACCCGGCCAACCAACTCACCGCCGATCCCACCTGGCCGATAAGAAATTTCCAGCCAAACAAGACGGATACCGCGTAGAGATTTATCAAAACGAGGTAAGAGATGGCGAGCGGAACCAGTAGCCACACGACAATGAGGCGCAACCAAGCCGGCGGCCCATCGGGGGGTTCGTCCGAGAATGTCCGCGGTGCCAGCATCAGTGCCGCCAGCGGCCAGAACAGGATTAGCCCGAGAGTCCATGCAGTGATGTAAAGCTCGTCTGCCAAAGTTATGCGAAACAATTCTTCGAATGCATGGCCAAAGGCCCACACTCCGACACTGAATATCAGTCCGATGGCCAACCCTAAGCCCACAGCCTGCCAGAATCTGTAACCGAATATCCAAGCTGCGTCATCCGACCAATCGCGGCGAGTAAACGGGGCCACCATGCCCAACAAGATCGCCCCCGCCCAGAAAAACCCTAAAAATCCATATACTCGAGGCTCCACCCAACCAGCCCTACCCGCATCAATCAAGTTCAGTGCAATCAGCCCGACAATCAAGGCACCGGCGGCAATACTGGCCAGACGGGGCCAGTTTCTACTCTCGATGAAAAAGACCACGGCAGCACTCGTTAGCACGCCAAGGCCGCAAATATGCACCAACGGCCACAGCGGGTTGCGAATACCAAAAAGCCCAACCCCGTAGATATCCAAGATGATCCAGAAGGTGCAGGCGGTGGCGCAGAAGACCGGCACCGGGAAGCGGCACACCGTATCCCAGAGCAAACTCAGCGTTTGTCTCGAGAACAGATTCAGCAGTTGATTCATAATTTTCCCGACCTGAGCAGTCTGAGAACAGGATTTTTACATTCTACATTTGCAAGCCCGGCAGGGATGGTGCCATTTACTTGCGCTTCCGGTCAATAATCCAGCCAGTGACCCATTGGGGTGGTCCCATCGAAACCGGGCTCAATACCCTCGTGTTGAATCTCGTATTCTGGAAACTCCCGAAAATAAGGTAGGAGCTTCTCTTCCACCAACTTCTGGATATATTCCCGCCGCTTTTCACACTGGTGCATAAAATAAAAAACGTAGTATTTTTGGGCAGATGTCGTATGTCCAGAAAAATAAGGGTATTCATCCGACATCATTGCCTCCAAAATTGGAGAGTGTATTTCTTCAAGGACTTTTGCCTGAAGTTCTCGGTCCTTTTCCGAATCCCCTAAAAAATTCAGCTTCACCATGCAATCCTTAAGACGGTATTTCCTTGACGGCACGAAAAACTCCAGCAAAGGTTTTTGGGATTCCCCAGCAGCCGCATAACTGTCAAACGGTGTTTGGCTCTCCACTTCCGACTGACTCTCTCCTGTACCGAGAAACCAAGGTTTGATTGCCATCGATTTTTCAGTTCGCTGTGGAGGAACCTCGGCGCCCGAATTAACAATGCGCTTTTCGCCGAAGCGGTCATATTGCACAAGTGACGCCTCAAGCCGGTCAACCTGACTGTACGTCGGAATTGCGACCGCTTCTTGAGGGATGGACGAGAACAACACGAGAGCGCAGAGAACTAACACCAGAAAACGGCACACCGTACCCCGGAGCGCATTGAACGTCCGCCGCAAGAACAACTTCTGGAGCCTATTCACAACTTTCCCGTCCGAAACCAGAACAGGACTTCCATCATTCTACATTTGTAGACACGGGAAAATGGTATCTTGTATCGGCAATCATCTTTATATAATGATTAAACGGCTTTGGCGCCGTAGCCGAGCCTTCCAACCCAAACCTTTCGACTAAATGCGTCCCCTCATTCTCGGCAGCAGTTCTCCTTATCGCCGGGAACTCCTCGAACGCTTGCATCTGGACTTCACGGTGGACGCCCCGGACATCGACGAAACACCCCATCCCGGCGAAATCGCATCGGACTACGTGCGACGGCTTGCTCACGAGAAGGCCGAGGAAGTCGGAAGCCGGCATCAGGACGCCCTGATCATCAGCAGCGACCAGTGCGCGGAACTGAATGGGCAACTGCTCGGCAAACCCGGCACGCACGACGTGGCCGTGGAGCAGTTACGCCAGTTGAGCGGACAGGAAGCGACCTTCCTGACCGGGCTGTGCCTGCTCGACACCGGAAACGGCACGTGCCACTACTCCGAATCCCCCCACACGGTGTACTACAAAGAGTTGAGCGAGGATGTGATCGAGCACTATCTGCAGAGCGAACAGCCTTACAACTGCACGGCGAGCTTCAAATCCGAAGGGCTCGGCATCAGCCTGGTGCACCACGTCAGCGGTGACGACCCGACAGCCCTGATCGGCCTGCCGATGATCCGTTTAATTGAAATGCTGCGGGAAGCGGGTCTTGATATCCCGGGCGCGGACTAGAACCGCACCGGGCTGCGCAACCAGGATTCCGCCATCTGAGCCAGCCGGGCGCCAACCCGGTCCGCCACGCGCTCCAAGAAATCCGGTTCATAGGTGTAATTCACCACTGTTTCGGCCCCGACCTGATCACGCGCAACCTGCGCGACATCCGAAAATCCGTCCACCAACCCCATCTTCTGTGCCTGGTTGCCGGTCCAGATCCGCCCGTCGAACACTTCTTCGTCCAAGGCCGTCAAACGGTCTCCCCGGGCCTCCTTGACCGCGTTCTCGAACTGTTGGTGGATTCGGTCCACCAGATCCTGAAGGTGCGCCTCGGCCTCCGGATCCTGCGGCAGGAACGGATCGAGCATCGCCTTGTGCCGCCCAGAAGCTGTCACGCGCCGCTCGATGCCCCACTCCTCGATCAGTTCGGTGAAGCCAAACCCGCTGGCGATCACGCCAATAGAACCGACCAGGCTAGAACCGTTGACGTAGATCTCGTCTGCCTCGACGGCAATGTAGTACGCGGCAGACGCGCACAGGTCCTCGACCACCGCATAGATTTTCTTTTCCGGGTATTCCGCCTTCAGCCTCTGGATCTCCGCGCTAATGCGATCTGCCTGGACGGGCGATCCGCCGGGGCTGTTGATGCGCAACACCACTCCTTTCGCCTGCTCTTCCTCAAATGCCTCGCGTAGCGATTGGTTGATGAATTCCGCGCTTGCCGGAGCCTGGGGCACGATTGGACCGAACACGTCGATTCGGGCAGTATGCGCATCCTGTCTCGGCAACGAGGACTCTCCTCCGAGCATCGCGAGCAGGATCAACAGCAGGATAAGAAACGGAATCGTGGCGAACGCGGTTCGCCAGCGCCGGGCACGGCGGGTCTCGGCGGTCAGTTCTCGGACCGCGACGACGAGAGCGGATTCTTTTTCATCCATAGCAACTTTCCTCTAGGACTCGGATTGTACTGAATTTTCGGGATCGACCATCAGGCGTCGTGGTTGGAGCTGTCCCGTCTCCAGCACTTCGGCTACACCGAAAAACTGACCCTGCGCATCCTGCAATTTCCAGAATCCAGCAGATCCCTCGTGAACGATCTGCTGCCCCTTGCGCAACGCGGCCTCCTCACTCGCCGTGCAGGAATGAACCGGCCATTCGGGCAGCACCGCATCCGCAGGGAGCAGTCGTGCCAAACGCGCTTCCTCGGAATCGGCCTCGACCTGCTCCAGGCTGACTGCCTGGGCTTCGTCAAAAACCCCGAGCTCCGTACGCCGCAACTGGCTCACATATGCTCCGCAACCCAACGCCTGGCCGATATCGTGTCCCAGCGAGCGCACATACGTGCCCTTGCCGCAGGAAACCTCAAGCTCCCATTCCTCCCGGCGGTTTTCAAGCAGCTCCAGCCGGTCGATCTGCACTTCCCGGGGAGGCCGATCGACCACCTTGCCCTCGCGAGCCAGTTCGTACAGGCGTCGCCCTTCGCTGTGGAGCGCGGAATACATGGGCGGGACCTGTTGGATCGTCCCGGTGAAGCGGGACAGCAAGTCGTCGATCTCGGCGCGCTCCAATGAGGGAATCTCGGCGCGAGGCGGAGCCGCCTCCAGGCTTTCCGCATCATGACTGTCCGTCTCCCGACCCAGTTGGATCGTGAAGCGGTAGGATTTCGGGGCATCCAGAAGGTAGGCGCACCAGCGGGTGGCCGGGCCTAGGGCGATGGCGAGAAGCCCGCTCGCCAACGGGTCGAGAGTGCCCGCATGTCCGGCACGCTTCGCCTGAAAGAGGCGTTTGATTCGGGATACGGCACGGGTCGAACTCAGTCCGACCGGCTTGTCCAGCAGCAACCAGCCGCAGGGCACAGGTGGAGTCACGGAGCCGTTTTGGCGCGGGTGGACGTCTCCAGAAGGCTTTCGATCCGCTCCGCCCGGTCCTCGGTATCGTCCAGCACGAAGCGCAGCTTCGGTACATAGCGCAGGCCGCCGCGGTCGCCGATTAGCCGGCGAAAAAACGATGTGCTGCGTTCGAACCCGGCTTCGATTTCCGCGCGCCGGTTCGAATCCGGCGTTTCCGCGCTGATTACGTACACGGTGGCATGCTTCAGATCCCGGCTCATGACGACCTCGGAAACCGTCAGTCGCCGCAGGCGTGGATCGTTGATTTCATGCAGCAAGGCCGGGCCGAGAAGCCTGCGAACCTGTTCGCCCACCGCCACCGGGCGCTGTCCGGGGATCACCGCGTTCTCCTAGAGCGTACGAGCGGTCTCCACGCGCCGGTAGACCTCGATCTGGTCGCCCACTTGGACATCGTTGTAGTTTGCCACGGCGATGCCGCACTCGGTTCCGACCTGGACTTCCGCGACATCCTCCTTGTGGCGACGCAGAGACTCGAGCTCCCCTTCGTAAATGACCACGTTCTCGCGCAGCACCCGGATCGGGTAGCCGCGCTGGACCATGCCTTCGGAGACCCGGCACCCAGCCACCGGTCCCATCTTGCTGGAACGGAACACTTCCAGCACTTCGGCCAAGCCCATGATCTCTTCGCGAACCTCCGGCGCCAACTGCTTCTCAAGCAACGCCTTGACGTCGTCGATCAATTCGTAGATTACGTTGTAGTAGCGCAAATCGAGGTTTCGATCCGCGATGGTGCGTCGCGCCGCACTGTCGGCGCGGACATTGAAGCCTAACAGAATGGACCCGGAAGCATCCGCCAACAGGGCGTCCGATTCGTTGATTCCACCGATTCCCGAGAGCACGATCTTGATCTGCGCCTCTTCGGTGGAGAGTTTTTCTAGCGATTCGCGCAAGGCCTCGCCACTGCCCCGCACATCCGTCTTGATAATCAGGTTGAGGGCCGCCTTCTGCTCCTCACCCATCTGTGCCACCCAAGCCAAGCCAGCCTCGCGGGGCTCATCCGTCTGCAGGTGTCGCACAGATTCCTTGCGATGATCCACAATTTCCCGCGCCTTCTGCTCGTCGACCACCACGTGCATCGGGTCGCCCGCCTGGGGCACGCCCGACAGGCCCAGTACCAAGACCGGAAACGCCGGTCCCGCGTGTTCAACCTTCTGGCCGCTATCGTCGAACATTCCCTTGACGCGTCCGTATTCCTGGCCGCACAGCAACAAGTCGCGCTGGTTCAGGCAACCTTCCTGGACCAAGACCGTCACGGTCGCGCCACGGCCACGATCCAGACTGGACTCGATGACCACGCCGCGAGCCATTCCCTCGGCTGGCGCCTTCAGATCCAGCACTTCCGCCTGCAGGGTGATCGCTTCCAGCAGCGAATCCATCCCTTCCCCAGTCTTGGCCGAAACCTGGACGAACATGGTGTCGCCTCCCCAGTCTTCGGGCTGCACCCCGAGTGCCGAAAGTCCGGTCCGCACTTTTTCAGGATCCGCATTGTCGCGATCAATTTTGTTGATCGCCACGATGATCGGGACTTCCGCGTCGCGGGCGTGCTGGATCGCCTCTTCGGTCTGCGGCTTCACGCCATCGTCGGCGGCCACTACCAATACGATGAGGTCCGTGCACCGCGCGCCCCGTCCACGCATGGCGGTAAACGCAGCGTGGCCCGGCGTGTCCAGGAACGTGATCTTGCCGTTCGGAGTCTCCAACTGGTAGGCCCCGATATGCTGGGTAATCCCACCCGCTTCGCCGGCAGCAACGCGGGTTTTTCTCAGATAGTCCAGCAACGAGGTCTTGCCGTGGTCGACATGGCCCATGACCGTTACCACAGGTGGTCGCGGCACGGGGTCGCCGGTTGGCGCGCAGTCCACCAGCAGGTCGGCTTCCACATCCTCGACATGCACCCGCTGTACTTTGTGGCCCATGTTCTCGACCACCAGCTCTGCGGTGTCGGGGTCCAGTGAATCGTTGATGGTCGCCGTCTCGCCTAGATCCATCAGCGTCTTGATTACCGCCGAGGCCTTGACCGCCATTGCCATCGCCAGTTCCGCCACCGTCATCGGTCCGGCCAAAGCGACTTCCCGGACGATCTGTGCCGTCGGTTCCGTGAATTGATGCTTGTTGTCGACCACCACCCGGGCTTGTTTCTTCGCGCGCGGCTTGCGCGTCCGGCGCTGGTCGTCAATGTGTAGTTGGCCGCGGTGCCGTTCCCGGCTCGGGCCCGGCTTGCCACGGGGTTCCCGGTCTTCCCGAGGCTTGGCACGCGGCTTCGCCTTTCGTCCGCCACGAGGTGCGGCGCTGGCTGCAGGCTTGCGCTTCTCTTCTCCAGCCTTGGCTTCGGGCTTCGCCTTCTTCTCTTTCGGTTCCGCCTGTTTGGCCTCGGCCGGGGCCTCGGCCGGAGCGTCCGGCGGAGACTCGGGAGCCGGTTCCGGCTCCGGCGCCTTCTCGGGAGCCTCGATCTTGGGTCGCACCAAGCGATATTTGCCCTTGACCTTGACCTTGACCCGATTGCGCCCAGGCCCGCCGGTCCGCGGAATCTCTACCTGGCCCGCCGACGGCCGGGACTGCACCAGGGTTGCGCCCGTGGGCCCGCCATTGCGCATGTAGCGCACCAGCTGCTTCTTGTCGTCGTCGCTGAGCGTGTCCTGCTCGTCCTTCTTCTCCAACCCGGCATGCTGGCACATCGCGAGCAACTGCTCAGGCGACATGCGCAGGGAAGGAGCGTATTCAGCGATCGTGGCCATCTTGATTAATCCCGATCAGGCCTCCGGCAACTGCATTACCAGGTTTTCGCGCGCCTTCATAATCAGGGTGCCTGCCCGCTCTTCGTCCAGCGACTCGATCTCGGGCAACTCGTCCAGGGCCAGTTCCGCCAATTGCCGCCTCGTGGTAATGCCATGCAGGGCCAACTGCATGGCCAGGTCGGGATCCATTCCCTCCACGTTGAGGATGTCCTCATCCTCCGCCATCTCTGCACTCTGCGCCAGGCTGTCCTGCGCCCGTTCCTTCAACTCGGCCACCACCTGCTCGTTGAACTCGTCGATCAGCAGCAGGTCTTGATCCGGCACGTACGCAAGCTCCTGGACTTCGCGGAAACCGTTTTCCACCAGGATTCCCGCAATATGCTCGTCGACATCCAGCTCTTCCTGGAATTTTTCTTCGAGCACCCGTTGCTCCTGGTCACTCTTCTCACGCAGTTCCTGCGCCGTCATGACGTTCAGCGTCCAGCCGGTCAACTGGCTCGCCAAGCGAACGTTCTGCCCATTCCGGCCGATCGCCTGCGACAGGCGGTCCTCCTCGACCGCAATATCCATGATCTTGTTCTCTTCGTCCTGAACGATCTCGTCGACCGAAGGGAGCGACATGGCGTTGATCACGTACTGCGCTGAATTCTCATGCCAGGTGATGATGTCGATGCGTTCGCCGGACAGTTCGTTGGAGACCGCCTGCACCCGGGAACCACGCATGCCTACGCAAGCACCCACCGGATCCAGCCGGGAATCGTTGGTACGAACCGCGATCTTGGCGCGAATTCCGGGATCACGCGCGGCGCCCACGATCTCGATCAGCCCCTGTTCGATCTCCGGGACTTCCAAGTGAAACAACTGGATCAGGAACTCCGGCACGGTCCGGGACAGAATCAACTGCGGGCCGCGGGTTTCCTGACGTACTTCGCGCAGGTAGGCGCGGAGCCGGTCGCCGGTGCGGATGATTTCGCGCTGGATGGTGTCCTCGCGCGGAATGAATCCTTCCGTGTTCCCGCCCAGGTCGATGTAAGCGCCGGCATGTTCGACCCGCTTGACGATGCCGATCAGCAGGTCGCCAACCTTGTCTTCGTAGGCTTCCGCGATCTGCGCCCGTTCCGCTTCGCGCACTTTCTGCACGATGACCTGCTTGGCGGTGTGTGCGGAAATCCGCCCAATGTCCACGGAATCGATCGGTTCCTCGATGTAGTCGCCGATTTCAAGCTTCGGGTCCCGCTGCTGTGCGGTGCTCAGCAGGATCTGCCCGTCGGGCGACTGGAACTCGGGGTCGTCATCGGCCATCACCAGCCAACGCCGGAATGTGTCGTAAGCGCCCGTCTCCCGGTCGATGGCAATGCGCACGTCGGCATCACCGCCCAGGTTCTTGCGGGTCGCCGCCGCCAGAGCCACTTCCAGCGCCTCGAAAATAATTTCGCGCTCGATGCCCTTCTCCGTAGAGACGGTCTCGACCACGGCCAGAATGTCTATACCGGCATCACTCATCGCCAGTCATTCCTCCTCATAGTGCAATCGCGCCTGGGCGATTACGTTGTAGGGAACCACGAACGTCTGTTTGTCTTCCCGGATTTCCACGGCATTGCCGTTCGCCGCCTCGATCGTTCCGAACAGGCGGCGGCGTCCTTCCAGCGGCCAGCGCAGGCGTATGGACACCTGCGAATCCCGGTAGCGCTGGAAATGCTCCGGGCACAGCAGCAACCGGTCCAGCCCCGGCGAGGATACTTCCAGCCGGTAGGCGGTCCGGATCTGGTCTGCCACGTCCAGCAGTCCGCTCACCTGGTCGCTGACGGCCGCGCAGTCGGCGTGGCTGATGCCGTCCGGGTGGTCGATGTACACGCACACCCGGCCTTGGCGCACGCCCAACTGGCATACCAGCCCCCACAGCTCGTAGCCCATTCTTTCGATTTGGGGTGCGATCAGGGACTTTAATGTCTGAGTCGTGCCATCGGCCCTCATCAGCATTCCTCCTGAACCTAACAGAAACCCCCTTTCGGGGGCTTCTGGGGGAACCCGGATTGTGTCCTGCGCCTAATTATACACGGTTCAGGCGTATTTACCCGGTATTGAGCCGGATATTTGGCGTATTTTCCAATTGTTACTTGGGGTCGGGAAATATGTCCGGTTCAGGAAGTGGGCACTCCGAGTCCGTGCCCCAAGAAGAGACCCAAGCATCCATTTTGTCCTGCGAGATGAAGATTCCTTTGTCCGCCTCTCGCTACCTTATTCGAAGCGGGAACTGAGCAATACGTACGCCCGGCGTCCACGCGGGTCGGCAGTACGCGGATCGTAGCCGCCGCCGATGTTCACGTAGGGCGGATCTTCATTCGTAATGTTGAGGACTCCAGCCGTCAGGGAGGTGTCGGCATCCGGGCCGAGGAGCCCGGCGAGTTCCAGACGGTACTGTAGATCAAAGGTGGCGAAGGAGTCGATGCGGTCGGTGACCGTGGCGGTGCGGCGATATCGGTAATCGCTCGTGTAGTTGAATATCAGGACCGTCTGGTGGTTGCCGCTCTGCCAAGTCAAATTCAGGGTGCCTCGCCATTTCGGCATGGGGCTGCCGATATTGGCAAAGTTCAGGTGGCCGGCACCGTCGATCTTCCGTCCATCCGGGCGGGTGATGTCGTATTCGAGGACGCGTGTCGCGTGCAGGCGGGAAAGGAAGCGGCCGCTATCCGTCTGAAATTGTCCCTGGACCGAGAAGTCGAGGCCGGAGGTTCGAATCTCGTCGGTGTTGATGTAGCGGGTGTTGACGCGGGCGATAGTGCCACCGGCAGTACGAACCACGCGGCTTTCGCCGCCAGCAGCGACGCGGTCCTTATCGGTATCAACGACTTCCTGATGATTCTCGCGAGCAAGGGCATCCTCGAAACGGAAACTCCAGTAGTCCAGATTCAGTTCCCAATTCTCCAGGGCCACGGAGCCGCCCAGGTTCAGCGAGGTGGCAGTCTCCGGCCTCAGGTTTCTGTTGCCGTAAGTCAGGTTGGGCACGAAAAATTGGCGCTCGCCTTCCCGGACGTCGGAGTAAGACGCCTGCACGCCCTGCGTCTGGTGCAACGAGGGAGCGCGGAATGAACTGCTGCCCGAGGCGCGTAGCGAGAGGAGATCCGTCGGCGTCCAGAGCAAGGACAGTTTCGGGTCGGTGGTGCTGCCAATGCTACCCCCGTAGTCCTCGTGGCGCACGCCGAGTGTCGCCTCAAAATCCGGTGTCAGGGGCAGCAATACTTCGCCGAAAACGGCAATCACATCCCGCGAACCGGAATAATCGGGGTTGCCGCCGATAAATGAGAATTCGAAATCGTTGGACAACTGGTTGAAGTCGCCGCGAATGGATTCGTCACGGTACTGGACGCCGAGTGCATAGCCAATCGGGCTGCCATCCGGCAGGGACAGACCGTCGCCGGTCACGACCGCTTCGAAAACATCCAGTTCGGATTCGGTCGCAGCAATGGAATCCGCAAACAGATAGTTGCGCATAAAGGCTTGCTCGGCAGTCGTACCGGAGCGTGTGCCGCCAAATGCGCTGCCGTCCCAAGTCATGGCCAGCACCTTGTTGGCGACACTGAACGGGTTGTAGAACAGGCAGACATCGCCATTCTGGAGGTTGTCATGATCATCAGGGCAGTCCGGACCAACACCGAGCAGGTCGATATCATTCAAGTTGGTTTCCATGGCTATGGCGTCTTGCAGATCATCCTCGTGGATACCCATGGCGTTCTGCAGGTGGCGATACAGGGTATCGGGAACTCGCGTATCGATCTCGCTGCGAGCATGAAGGAACGACATTTCCCATGAAAGGTGGTCGGTCACGTCGCCTTCGGCGATCAGTGCCATGCGCCTCGTTTCGCTATCGAAGTAGTTGGTCTCGGAAGGTTCATCAACGCCGTAGACGCGGCCAATGTAGCGCAATGCCACCGGGTTGTTGTCTATGTCTCGGAACGGATTGCCTGGATGCGCCGCCGGAATATAGGCCAACTTGGGACTAATAGCTGGAAGACTGGGAGAGATGGTGCGGCGGATATTGTTGTGCGTATAGCCCAACTCTGCCGTCAAGCGAGTCTGCTCACCAAGGTCGAAGCCGAGCTGGGCGAAGGCCTGGAGGCGTTCTTCTTCCGGACCGACCGTGATCTGCGGGCCGAAGTCGAATCGGCAGACGCTGTGCGTACTGGGGTTGTCTGCAAGTGCCTGTGGCGGAATGTAACTGGCAGGCGGGGCGTGCTGGGTGCAATGAGGTGCGGCTGTTGTCGTGGGGGCGGCCAGTTCAGTGCCATCCGCCAGCACCGTGCCGGCCGGCGCGATGAAATTGCCGGGGTTGGCTGCGGAGCTCCACGACGGGGTTTTCCAATCGACCTCACCCATCACCAACTGGGTCCGATCCAGATAACTCAGCGCAAGCAGCAGATTGCCGGACTCCAGAAAGTCACGGCCGTATACGAGATCCACGCGGTCGTCCGACTGGGAGCCCTCATCGGTGCGTTCACGGTGCTCCACGGACACTTCGAAGCCTTGATAGTCGGAGCGGGTGACGAAATTGGCGACGCCGGCGATGGCATCCGAACCGTAGACTGCGGCCGCACCGTCTTCCAGGATTTCGACTTGCTCCAACGCGAGCGTAGGCACCAGCGCAGACAAGTCCACGAAACTGGAGCCGTCGATGGTGGGAAGAGCCGAGACCACTTGCCGACGACCGTTGAGCAAGACTAAGGTCGAGGAGACGCCCAGCCCGCGAAGATTGATGTTGGAGGTGCCAACCGTGTAGTTCTGCGACAGGGAATCGGCGTTATTCTGGGCACCGGCATTACTGGGCAACAGCTGTATCAGGTCCCGGGCATCACTGACACCCAAGTTCTGAAGTTCTTCAAGGTTGTAGCTGGTCAGCGGCGTGGCAACGTCCTGCTGCTGTGTCCGCTTGATGCGGGAGCCGGTCACCGTTACTTGCTCAAGCTCCTCGGACGGTTCCGGAACCTCTTCGGCCAGCGCTCCAGAAACGGCCAGAACCAGCGCCAATGCAACAAGGAGCAAACGTCCCGATCGAGGGACACAAAAAGCCGGGGTCGCAGTTTTTTGAGACATAACAAAGCGGCATCCCGGGCATCGCCGCTGTCAGCAATTATAAAAAATCTGATCCTGCGCTATTCTCAACTGGACTAATGCGGGCTTCGGCACCAGACGGCACCGTGAATTTGCTTTGTGACGAAATCCGCTATTCGCCACGCACCGCCATGATCTCGAACATCCGTTTTCCGCCAGGGGTTTCAACCGACACCTCGTCGCCCTCCAATTGGCCGATCAGGGCTCGGGCGATAGGCGAATGGACCGAAATTCGACTCGTCTCGAGATCCGCCTCGTCCTCGCCGACGATCTGGTAGCACACGTGTTCGCCAGACTCCATGTCCACCAGTTCCACCGTGGTGCCAAACACCACCTTGCCGTTGATCTGAAGTTCGGAGACATCGATAACCTGCGCGTGCGACAGCTTGGACTCGATTTCCTTGATGCGCCCTTCCACGAACCCCTGCTGATCCCGCGCCGCCTTGTACTCGAAGTTCTCGCGCAGGTCTCCATGCGCACGTGCCTCGGCGATCGCCTGGATCACGGCCGGGCGTTCTACCCGCTTGAGACGGTCAAGTTCTTCGCGCAGCAGAGTGGCTCCCCGCACGGTCATTGGCACTTTGCTCATCGGTCACCCAATCGAACTGGAAAACGCACCCTGCCGCGCATGCTCAGTGCACACGCTCGCTGTGCAAAGTCTGTAGTCGATAAACCTCTTCAGGCGTGCCGCATTTTAACACGCGCACCAGGGCGCTGGCACCCGTCAAAGTGGTGGTATAGCAGACCTGATGCTGCAGTGCTTCCCGGCGAATGGTCAGCGAATCGCGGATAGCCTGCTTGTCCTGGGTCGTGTTGATAATCAGGTCGATCTGCCCGTCCTGGATCATGTCGACCACGTGAGGCGAGCCTTGCGCCACCTTGTTGATTCCCTTGCAGGCCAGACCTGCCTCTCTTAGATATTCCGCCGTGCCGTGGGTTGCCACCAGTTCAAACCCGGCTTCGATCAGTTCACGTGCCAATTCGACGCTTCGGGACTTGTCCGGGTCCCGCACACTGATCAGAGCACACCCACCGGTCGGGATGTTCACCCCGGCGGCGCGCTGCGACTTGGCAAACGCTTCCTCGAAGCGAGCTCCCACGCCCATGACTTCGCCAGTCGACTTCATTTCCGGACCCAAGATCGGATCGACACCCGGGAACTTGATGAAGGGAAACACCGCCTCCTTGACCGAGAAATATTCCAGTTGCACTTCTTGCTCGCAACCTTGGTCACGCAGAGACCGGCCCAGCATGCATGCGGTCGCGATTCGTGCCAGCGACCGGCCGGTCACCTTGGAGACAAACGGCACTGTTCGCGATGCGCGGGGGTTGGCCTCGATCACGTAGATCGCCTCCCCCTGCACTGCAAACTGGACATTCATCAGACCCACCACCTCAAGCGCACGCGCCAGCGCCTCGGTCTGGCTGCGCAGGGCCGCGATCACCGGCTCTCCGATCGAGTAGGCTGGCAACGAACAGGCCGAATCCCCGGAATGGATGCCCGCCTGCTCGATATGTTGCATGATGCCGCCAATCAGCACGTCTACGCCATCGCACACGACGTCGACATCTACCTCCACCGCGTCTTCCAGGTAGCGGTCAAGCAATACCGGAGTCTGGTCGGACACCTGCACCGCATCCTCGATGTACTGTTCGAGTTCCGCTTCGTCGAATACGATTTCCATGGCCCGTCCGCCCAGTACGTAAGATGGCCGCACCACCAAGGGGTAGCCCAGCCGGCGCGCCAGGTTCAACGCCCCGTCGCGATCACGGGCCGTGCCTCCCGGCGGCTGGTGCAGCCCCAAGCCCTTCAGCACCCCGGTGAAACGCTCCCGGTCCTCGGATGCGTCAATCGCGTCTGGAGAAGTGCCCAGTATCGGAATCCCTGCGCGGGCCAGTCCCTGGGCGAGTTTCAGCGGCGTCTGCCCCCCGAACTGGACGATTACGCCGTACGGTTGCTCGACATGCAGGATTTCCAGCACGTCCTCCAGCACCAACGGCTCGAAATACAGGCGATCGGAAGTGTCGTAGTCGGTGGAGACCGTCTCGGGATTGCAATTAATCATGAGAGTCTCGAACCCTAACTCGCGCGCACCCTGAGCGGCGTGCACGCAGCAGTAGTCGAATTCAATCCCCTGCCCGATTCGGTTTGGGCCGCCACCGAGCACCACCACCTTACGCTTCTGCGTCGGCCGCGCCTCGCATTCCTCTTCGTAGGTCGAATAAAGGTAGGCCGTGGAAGTCGGGAATTCCGCCGCACAGGTGTCGACCCGCTTGTACACCGGGCGCAGCCCCTGCTCATGGCGATGCGCGCGCACCGCTTCTTCGGTCGTCTCAAGCAGTTGCCCCAAGCGCTGGTCCGAAAAACCGGCACGCTTGAGAGCAAACATCTCGTCTTTCGACAATTCCTCCAGAGTCCGGCCCGACAGCGCTTGCTCCTGTGCCACCAAGTCCGCAATCTCCGCGACAAACCACGGGTCGATGCCCGTCAATTCGTAGATCTCTTCCGGGCTCCAACCCTCGCGCAAGGCGTCGGCGGCATGCCTTAGCCGATGCGGATCCGGATACATCAACCGATGCTTCCGCTCCTCCCGATCCATCGGTCCGACCGGATCCAGCCCGCACTGCCCGGTCTCCAAGCTGCGCAACGCCTTCTGCAAGGATTCCTGGAAGGTGCGCCCAATCGCCATCGCCTCTCCGACCGACTTCATCTGGGTGGTCAGGAGCGGCTCGGCCTGCGGGAATTTCTCGAACGTGAAGCGGGGAATCTTGGTCACGATGTAGTCGAGGGTCGGCTCGAACGAGCACGGCGTCGCGCCGTCCGTGATGTCGTTGCGGAGTTCGTCCAGCGTGTAGCCGATGGCCAGCCGGGCCGCCACCTTGGCGATCGGAAAGCCGGTGGCCTTGGAGGCAAGTGCCGAGGAACGCGAAACACGCGGGTTCATCTCGATGATCACCAGCCGTCCATTGTCCGGATGGACCGCGAACTGCACGTTGGAGCCCCCGGTATCCACACCGATCTTGCGCAACACCGCGATGGAAGCATCGCGCATCCGCTGGTATTCCTTGTCCGTCAGGGTCTGCGCTGGCGCCACCGTGATCGAGTCCCCGGTGTGCACCCCCATCGGATCGAGGTTCTCGATCGAACAGACGATGATGCAGTTGTCATTGGCGTCGCGCACCACCTCCATCTCGAATTCCTTCCAACCCAGAAGCGACTCCTCCAGCAGAACCTCGTGGGCGGGTGACAGGTCCAAACCATGTGTGACGACGCGCCGTAATTCCTCCTCGTCCCGGGCTATGCCTCCCCCGGTTCCGCCCAAGGTGAACGAAGGCCGCACAATCACGGGATAACCGATCTGTGGCTGGAAATCCAGCGCCTCCTCCACGCTGCGCACCACTTGGGACCGGGCCTGCTCCAGCCCGATCTCTCCCATGGCCTCGCGGAATAGTTGCCGGTCCTCGGCCATGGCAATGGCCTCCAGTGACGCGCCGATCAATTCCACGCCATGAGCCTCCAGCACCCCTTCGCGGTGCAGGTCCAGTGCACAGTTCAATGCAGTCTGCCCACCCATGGTTGGCAGCAGCACGTCCGGCTTCTCGCGCTCGATGATGCGCGACAGGGTCTGCCATTCGACCGGCTCGATGTAGATGGACTGCGCCATCTGCGGGTCGGTCATGATGGTGGCGGGATTGGAGTTGACCAGGATGACACGGTAGCCCTCCTCGCGCAGCGCCTTGCAGGCCTGCGCCCCAGAGTAGTCGAACTCACAGGCTTGGCCGATCACGATCGGTCCGGCCCCGATCACGAGGATGCTTTCGATGTCGGTCCGCTTAGGCATGGTACTCAGCCGGACTGCCCAGCGCGATGCTGCTGCATCAGCTCGGTGAAATGATCGAACAAGCTGGCCACGTCATGCGGCCCGGGGCTGGCTTCCGGGTGCCCTTGGAAAGCAAATGCCGGGGCTTCGGTGTGACTGATTCCTTGCACGGTGCCGTCGAACAACGAGCGGTGAGTGAGGCGCAAATGATCCGGCAGTGATTCCTCGTCCACTGCGAACCCGTGGTTCTGGCTACTGATCAAAACCCGCCCCGTATCCAGTTCCAGCACCGGGTGGTTGGCGCCATGATGGCCGGTCTTCATCTTGACCGTACGCGCGCCGCTGGCCAGGCCGAGCAACTGACAGCCCAGGCAAATGCCGAACATCGGGATTTTGGCGTCGAGCAGTTCCTGGATCGCCTCTTGGGCGTAGGTGCACGGCTCGGGATCTCCCGGTCCGTTGGACAGGAAGACGCCGTCCGGATCCTGGGCGCGCACTTCGGAGGCCGGAGTCATGGCCGGCACCACCGTGACCGCGCAACCCCGCTCGCGCAGCAGGCGAAGGATGTTTTGCTTGATTCCGTAGTCGTAGGCCACCACCCGGTATTGCACGGACGGCAGCTCGCCGGACTCTGTTTCCCAAGCTCCCTCGTCCCAGTCGTAGGCCGTTTCCGTGGTGACTTCCCGCGCTAGGTCCATCCCTGCAAGCCCGGCAAACGCACGGGCCTGCTCAATCGCCTGGTCCGGGTCAGAGACATCCGTCGTGAGGCAACCCGACTGGGCGCCTTGATCGCGCAAAATCCGGGTGAGGCGGCGGGTGTCGATCCCAGCAATGCCGGGTAGCCCGTGGCTTTCAAGAAAATCACCTAGAGGCCGTTCCCCGCGCCAGTTGCTCATGCGCGCGGGCACGTCGCGGACGATCAGCCCGGCGGCATGCACTTGAGGGCTTGATTCGTTGTCCTCGTCATTGGTGCCGACATTCCCGATGTGCGGGTGCGTCAGCGTAATCAACTGCCGGCAATACGACGGGTCAGTCAGGATTTCCTGGTAGCCGGTGATGGCGGTATTGAAAACGACTTCGCCGACGGAGGTGGCGTCCGCCCCAATAGAATCTCCGAAAAACAACGCGCCGTTTTCGAGAGCGAGCAACGCGCGTTTGGCCAAGAATGTCTCCTGAAAGTCCGGCTTTGGGCTTGGCGAGCCGTGAAAATTATGCCGGGAGACTATTTTACAGCAGAGGGGTCAAATAGCGAAAATGCTGTCGCTCTTTACGATTTTTAGTGGGACACAAGCGACCGAGATATCAATGTGTCTTTTTCCCTCAATAGTCTAGGGGAGACCCGCAAGCTGTAGCAAATGATAGAATAAAATGAAATTTACTCATGCGGTTTGTCCAAGCAACTGCATGAAAAAGCGGAGTCTCTAGAGAACATGGGGTCAGGTGAAGATGCGGCAACTAGCGGCCGCGTGGCTGACGTTGCGCTTGTTGGCCTCTCTGTTGTTTTGGTTGCGGATGGAATTGATCCCTCAGCAATCAACCCGGACATGCTACGCCATGCTGGAATCGTGCCTTCCGATTTGGAAATAAAGGAATCACCTTTTTCTACGCCAGCACACTCTCAAATAATCTACGAAAATAATGTTGCAGTAGTCGCGGAACCTCGTCGTTTCTTTGTGGTGCAACATGGCGAGCCGCTAGATAGGAATGAGTGTATGGCCCCCGGGATTGCGAAATGCTTCTTGGAAAAGGCGTCGCACTTGGGTTATAAATCTATCGGGATCAATCCCAAGGGATTCATGCTGTTAGAGGGCGGCACATCTAGCAGCATGCTAAATGTTTTACATGGGAAGGGAGATTGGTTGTCTTTCAAAGACGAATCGCCAGAAATTGGCTTGAAAATCTTGTATCGATATGAAGGCAGAACAATCAACATGGATGTGAGTTTTGCTACAAAAGAGGAAGAGAGAAGCGATGCCGCATCAGGATTGTTTTTTGAAGCAAACATCCATCGCAGTGTTTCAGAAATTCCTAAACAATCGAAGCGCATTGAACGACTTTCAGAAATACTTTCTGACTGGGAGCAGGATGTATCAGACTTTTGCACACTCGCTTCAAAGTTTCCTCCTAATGGAACCCCCCTATGAGCACGCAGCTAATTTCTCGTCCGTTTGAGGAGCCTCGGGGTTTCAATGTGGTCCCCTCCAATACGACCACATCCAATCTTATAGGGGGTTATCGTAGGGAAAGCGATTTTGGAGACGTCCATATCTACGACGCTAGCGATATTTCTCGTATCGTTCATACGTACGACATTGTGAAAGAGCGTGAAAATGCCAGTTCCCAAGAAAATATTTTTCTAGGCTATCGCCACTGGGTCCAAGGCTATTGGGATCAGGACAGCGAGCTAACTAGTGATTATGAACCTTTTGCCATGTGGGCGACGAAGAACGTGCGTCATGCTGCTGAATCCCCTAAGGCGCCAACTCCTTGGGGTCTAGTTACATTACCCTCTTCTCTCAAAGAGATTGTTGCTGGCATATCAGATATACATCTGCTAGATGCTGTGCGTGGCTGGTGGGAAGTCAACCCTGAAATAACTGAGAAAAAGCCCTCCGCATTCACTGTCGCCAACGCAACCATTCGTTGGAATCCAGATGCATTCTCTGATCTTCTAAAGACCGCCATTGCTAACATGCCTGACACGCAACTATTGGAAGCTCTGCATGACTGGAATAGAGTGAAACATGAGGCGGTTGAAGAAGGATTTCCTGTACCAACGGATATGGCGCTTGAGAATTCACGTCGGATGTTAATCGGTATGTATTCAATTTCCTCTAGGCGTTTCGAAGTATACCCGACTCCAGATGGCGAGGTCGCCATTGATGCACCCGGAGGATTCAGGCGGTCAATATTGCTCCTATGTGATTCCGATGGTGGTGCATTGTGCCTAGTCAACATAAATGGGGAATTTCGCCGCGCCCACTATTCCGATACGGACAAACTACCTGACGGGTTTATCCGTGAAGCTCTCGTTGAATTAGAGCAGACTGACGACGCGATCAAGTGACTATCCCGAATAAGGTTGGGGAAGAAGAAAGCCTTGGGCGAGGCGTTTTTTCTAGTTCTCGCCGAAACCGAGCACGGCGTGGAAACATTCCTTTCCACACTTTTCTAGAACGCTTGGGCAAACGAGAAATATCGGTGGACCGACTGGATCATGCTCCCGAAATTAAAGCAATCGAGATCGCAAATGACGTGGCTGCGGCCCGAAATGCCGAATTCTATGGATGGGCTGTCGTCGTTACAGAGCTAGTTCGCACAAACGGACGGATAGTAGACGCGACTCCACGGGAAGGTAATCCCTACCATGCGGACATCGTCTTACCTTCCCCGGCAGACCAAGACCGGGAAGAACAGAAGCAACATGCTAAAGATCTTGCTGACATGGCCACATGGCGCGAACCTAATCTCTAAAAATAGCGAGAAGGCATTGAGCCGTAATGCCTCTACCACAAATATTTAAGGACAGATTTAAACTGTAAACTTTCCTAACCGTGCAAAAGAAGTCTGAAACGTGCCCGCGAAAAACCTACCCCATCCGGGACTATCCGTGCACCATGATTGTCTGGAGCCCTTGGGTCTGAGCGTGACGGAAGCTGCCCAAAAGCTTGGCGTTAGCCGCAAGCGACTGTCGAATATAGTGAACTGCCGCTCAAAAATCTCCCCTGAGATGGCTATCCGTCTCGACAAGGTGTTCGGGGGCGGCGCGGAAACCTGGTATCGGATTCAGGCGTCGTACGACTTGGCTCAAGCTATGAAAAAAGCAAGCCAACTCACTAAGCGACTTTCACCTGCAACCTGACGGCACCTGTTACACCCTACTCAACCGACACCGGAGACGTAAACACAAATCGGGCCAACCCGTTGCCATAGCTGACTGCACAACGCGGCGGCAGGGATTGCAGCATGTTGGTATCTACCAAGTAGCGTTCCGACTGGCGCAAACTGCGAATGTCTCGCTCCCGTTCGGCGAGCACCGTATTAGCTTCAAGGCTTCGCACCTCGTCATCAACCAAGATGTTCCCGCTCATGCGGGCCAACCATAACGCGGTATCCGGATCGTTGACCCGGTAGGAGAATTTCAGGCCACAGTTTTCAGTCACCGAGGACACCACTTGCTCTGGGTCCAAATCGCCGGGGACATTCCGCAGGTCGTTCACCGTCTGGTGCGCTATAACCAGGTGCGCTCGCTTGTCGCGGATGGAGGCGAGCGCTTCCAGCACGGGCGCGCTGACCAAATATCGGAATTCATCCAGGAACAGGCAGACCTGACGGGCCTCCTCGCGAGCACGCCGTTCACAGTACTGAATCACCGACAGAACGAACATCTTCTGCAGCTTGAGGATGCGGGAGTGGCGCACGGAACCGCGCACGTAAATCACCGCGCCTTCGGAAATCGCCCCAGCAATATCCAATCCTTCCTCGGCTCGCGCTGAAGGAGTCGCGACAATTTCCTCCATATCGTCGATGAATTTCGTCGCCTTGCGCGCTGCAGGCTGGCCGCGGAACGTCTCCAGCAGGATCGGTAAAGGTTCATCGTCGTACAGTTGAGCGAATTCCCGTGCGGCACGACGGTCGTTGAGGCGATAGAAATCTGCCTCGGTGCCCCGCTCTCCTAAACCCAGGCTTGCCACCAGGAGTTCCTCGATCTCGTCCGCCGTCTTGCCCCGAAGAGGATTCCACTGTGCTGTCTCGGCCATGAGATCCAAGCGGTAGAACGGCACGCCTGCCTCTCGGGCGGCGCGGGCCATCACACGCGGTGCGTATTCGTCGTCCTTAGGATCGACTACTACTACCGCCTCACCCTGCCGCACGGCTTGGGTCAGCAATACTCCAGCCAGAATGCCTTTGCCACTGCCAGTCATGCCGACGATATCGACATGGGAACTTCGCCACAAGGCTTGATCGACATGAACGGCACCGCCGTCCGGGTCCAGACCCAGGAAGATCTGCTCCGACGATCCGAAATGAGGCAGCGGATCGTAAGCGTCACGAGCCTTCGGCAGCAAGTCTCCGACCGTGCGGATGTCGGTCCGCGCGTCGCGAGTGAGCGGGCTGCGCTGCATCCAACGCCCCCGCCAACGTTCAAGCAGGCTGGTCGTCCCGCGTGCCGCGAAGGCGGCCACCGCTGCTCCAAACAGGAATTCCCCGACGAACAGCAAGACATGCCAGTCTGGACGGCCCGCCCCCGTCACGTGCGGGGCCAAGACCACCAGCACGGTCGCGGCGGACAGCATCAGCATCAGCAGGCCGAGCACCCGCGGAGCCCACAGCAGACCGAGAACAAGGAGGATTCCGCCTGGCAGGCCGAGCCAAGGCCAGCCCCATGCGTAGAACAGGTTTTCCGACAGGCCGCCGACGAGTTCCCAAAACCCCATGCGAGTAGTCCATCAACGTCCGTGTGGCGGAGAGGGAGGGATTCGAACCCCCGGAACCTTTCGGTTCAACGGTTTTCAAGACCGCCGCATTCGACCACTCTGCCACCTCTCCGCATGACGTCCCGGCGGCTAGCAGCCGTAGCGAGTTAGTCTAACATCGCGAGTACGTCTTGCATCGAATACAGCCCGGGTGATCGACCCGCAACCCAAGCCGCCGCGCGCAAGGCACCGCCAGCGAAAATCTCCCGGCTGCCCGCCCGATGCACTAGCTCCAACCGTTCGTTGTTCCAAGCGAAAACCACCCGGTGCTCGCCGACAACGTTCGCCATCCGCATGATGTGATATTGGATCTTGTCCGCATCTCGTTCGTCACCAGTCGACAGGGCCCTGAACGAAGCGCAGTCCGGGAATGGTTGTTTCCTTCCTTTCGCCACCGCCTTGCCCAAAGCCAGTGCAGTACCAGACGGGGCGTCGTGCTTCTTACGATGATGCAATTCCACGATGTCCGTGTCCGTCTCGTCGCCAAGCGACTTGGCAGCCTCGGTGATCAGGTTCAACATCAGGTTGACGCCAATGCTCATGTTCGGCGCCATCACGATCGGGATCTTTTTCGCCGCCTCGGTAATGGCTTCCAACTGCTCTTCGCTATGCGCAGTCGTGCCGATCACTAGGCCCTTTTCCTGTTCCACGCAGAACCGGGCCAGTTCCACCGTGTATTCGGGGCACGTGAAGTCGATCGCAACGTCGAAATCTCCATGGCAGTATTCGAGCGACCCGGAAATCGCCACGCCCGACTCTTCCCCTCCCGAGAACAGTCCGGCATCCCGACCGACCACCAGTTCATCTTGGCTGTGCGAGCTGGCCGCGCCCAGCGCAATGCCGGGAGTCTCCAGCGCCACCCGGACCAGGGTGCTGCCCATCCGACCGGTAACGCCAGCGATCCCTACTCGAACTTTTTCCATTTGAAAATCCCTTTTTTCTAGTGCAGCCAAGACTTCAGATTGTCCACGAAATGCCGTCCCCGCTTTAGCCAGGAATCGGCACGGGGGGAGTGTACCTCATTTCCGGTCAGGGACTCTTCCAACTCCTCCAGAAGCCTGCGCTGTTCCGCATTCAAATTTACTGGAGTCTCAACAACCATGGTACAGATCATGTCGCCCAGGGACGAGTCGCGGACCGAACGAACCCCCTTGCCACGCAGACGCAGCGGCACACCCGTCTGCGTCTCTGGAGGGATCTTCAGGTTCACGTGGCCGTCCAGTGTCGGAATCTCGACGGTCCCACCTAATGCTGCCATGGCGAAGCTAATCGGCACATCGCAATGCAGGTCGTTTCCCTTGCGGCGGAACAGGCGGTGCTTTCGCACCCTCACCTCTACGTACAGATCTCCCGGCGCACCGCCACGCATGCCGGCCTCGCCTTCTCCGGCCAGACGGACCCGGTCTCCCTGATCCACACCCGCCGGGATCTTGACTCGCAGCGTGCGTGTCTTGCGCACGCGTCCCGCACCATGGCAATCGTGGCAGGGCACGCGAATGATGCGGCCCTCGCCGTGGCATTTCGGGCAGGTCTGGCGCAGGGTGAAGAAGCCCTGCTGAACCACCACCTCACCACGACCTTGGCAAGTCGGGCAGGTTTCCGGCTGGGTTCCGGGCGCGCAACCAGTGCCATCGCAGGTGTCGCACTGCATCGCCATCTCGACATCGATTTCGCGGGTGACCCCGAACACCGCTTCTTCCAGGTCCAGCTCGGCCCGGTAGGCTAGGTCCGCGCCGCGTACTTCCGTGCGGCCTCGGCTCGCCCGGCCGAACATGTCGCCGAACATGTCACCGAATATATCTTCGAACCCACTAGCTGCCCCCGCGGCACCGGACGCGCCCGCGGCCCCAACCGCATCGTGCCCGAAGCGGTCGTACAGGGAACGTTTCTCGGAATCGGAAAGGACGCCGTAGGCTTCCTGGATCTCCCGGAACTTGCGGTCGGCGTCGGCGTCGTCCTTGTTGCGGTCCGGGTGGTACTTCATGGCCAGCCGGCGGTACGCCTTCTTGAGGTCCGCCTCGCTGACCTTTCGGTCGACGCCTAGTACTTCATAGTAGTCGCGTTTGGCCATCGGGCATGCGGCATCGAGCCCCCTCCAGGATCAGGAAGACTTGCCGTTGCCCGATTCGTCGACTTCGTCGAAGTCGGCATCTACTACGTCATCATCGCTTTTTTCGGAATCGGGCGGAGCCTGCTCACCGGCGCTTGCCTTCTGCTGCGCCTCCTGATAGGCACGCTGGGCAATGTCGCCGCTGGCATCGGACAAGGCTTTCGTCTTCGCCTCGATGACCGCCAAGTCGTCGCCTTTCAACGCTTCTTTCAGGTCATTCGCAGCACTTTCCACCTGCGCACGCTCTTCACCCGAGACCTTGTCGCCCAAGTCTTCCATCGCCCTGGTCGTGGCATGGATCAAGGCATCCGCGGTGTTGCGCGCCTGCACCAGTTCCTGGAACTTGCGGTCTTCCTCGGCATGCGCCTCGGCGTCTTTGACCATCTGATCGATCTCATCATCTGACAGTCCGCTGGACGCCTTGATGACAATCGACTGCTCCTTGCCGGTAGCCTTGTCCTTGGCTGAAACGCTGAGAATTCCGTTGGCGTCGATGTCGAAGGACACCTCGATCTGCGGCACGCCGCGCGGAGCAGGCGGCAAGTCGGTCAGGTCGAAACGGCCCAGTGACTTGTTGGCATCAGCACGCTCCCGTTCGCCCTGCAGCACATGCACCGTGACCGCCGGCTGGTTGTCCGCCGCCGTCGAGAACACCTGGGTCTGGGTGGTCGGAATGGTCGTGTTCTTCTCGATTAGCTTGGTCATCACCCCGCCCAGGGTTTCGATGCCAAGCGACAGCGGGGTCACGTCTAGTAACAGGACGTCCTTGACGTCGCCGCCGAGCACGCCGCCCTGGATGGCCGCACCGATCGCCACCGCCTCGTCGGGGTTGACGTCCTTGCGCGGCGCCTTGCCAAACAGACCCTGGACCGCTTCCTGAACCTTCGGCATTCGGGTCTGGCCGCCAACCAAGATCACTCCGGAAATGTCTCCGGCCGATACTCCGGCGTCCTTCATCGCGATCCGGCACGGTTCCAGGGTGCCCTCGACCAGGTCTTCGACCAGGGATTCGAACTTGGCACGCGTGATCTTCGCGTTCAAGTGCTTCGGCCCACTGGAGTCCGCCGTGATGTACGGCAGGTTCACCTCGGTCTGCTGTGCGGTGGACAACTCCACCTTGGCCTTCTCGGCAGCCTCTTTCAGGCGCTGGAGGGCAATCGGGTCATTGTGCAGGTCGACCCCGTACTCTTTCTGGAAGCCGTCCGCCAGGAAATCGATCAGGCGCAGGTCGAAGTCTTCGCCGCCCAGGAAGGTGTTGCCATTGGTCGCCAGCACTTCGAACTGGTGTTCGCCGTCGACCTCGGCAATCTCGATGATCGAGATGTCGAAGGTCCCGCCACCGAGATCGTATACCGCGATCTTGGTGTCGCCGTGCTTCTTGTCCATGCCGTAGGCCAACGCCGCCGCAGTCGGCTCGTTGATGATGCGCCGGACCTCAAGCCCGGCGATGCGCCCGGCGTCCTTGGTCGCCTGACGCTGCGAGTCGTTGAAATACGCCGGCACCGTGATGACCGCCTCGGTCACCTCTTCGCCCAAGTACTCCTCGGCCGTCTGTTTCATCTTGCCGAGCACCCGCGCGGAAATTTCCGGCGGTGCCATCTTCTTTCCATGTGCCTCGACCCAGGCATCGCCGTTGTCGGCCTTGACGATGGAGAACGGCACCAGCTTGATGTCCTTCTGGACTTCGCCCTCGTCGAAGCGCCGGCCGATCAGCCGCTTGACCGCGAACACCGTGTGTTCCGGGTTGGTCACCGCCTGGCGCTTGGCAGTCTGTCCAACCAGCACCTCGCCACCGTCCTCGGTGAACGCCACGATCGATGGCGTGGTCCGATCGCCTTCGCTGTTCTCGATGACGCGCGCACCCGAACCCTCCATCACTGCGACGCAGGAGTTCGTGGTTCCCAGATCAATACCGATTATCTTTCCCATGAGGTTCTGTTCTCCCAGATCGGCCGACACGGCCGGTTAGTTCATAAATGCGGATTAATAGGTGAAAAATCAAGTTGGATCTGCGGTTTCGTCCGCGGATCCGGAACCGGTCTCTTCACTTGCTTCGCCCGGTTCTTCCGACGCCACCACCACCCGGGCCGGGCGCAGCAGCCGATCCTGCAGCCGGTAGCCCTTGCGGAACACTTCCATCACGCTCCCGGGGGCGAATTCCCCGGAGGGCTGCATCGCCACTGCTTCATGCAGATTTGGGTCGAATATTTCTCCTGATGGATCAATCACTTCTATTGAAAACTTGTCAAATATGTTAGCCATGTGCCGCAGGGTCAACGCCTGCCCTTCCCGCACGGCCTCCGGGACGCCCTCGTCCCGCGTCATCGCGTCCTGGGCTTCCTCCATCGCATCCAGGATTTCCAGCAGTTCACGCGCCAACGGCTCGACGCGGTAGCGCGCCGCCGCCTCGCGTTCACGCTCGTGGCGTTTCTGCAGGTTCACCAGTTCCGCCTGCGTCCGGGCCAGCGTGTCCTGGAGCTGCTGCACTTCCTCGCGCAGGCTCTCGACCTCCGACTCTTCTTCGGGCTGATCCGGGGAAGTCTCCTCGGACTTCGGCTCCTCGGGCTTGGCCGCCTTCTTCGGCGAAGGTTTTTTCGATTTGGTGGGTGTCATGAGGCTGGAAGCGGCGAATTGCCGTTAATTATGGGTGAGCAATCGCGCGGATTCAAGGGGCCGCTGCCGCCGAATGATTGTCACACATAGTAAACGAGTGGTTTGGTCTTGAAAAAGAAATTTACGCCCTAATGTTTTACAGGTGAAACCGAAAAGAACATCCAATCACCTGATGCGACTCCGGTCAGTTAAGGTGTCAAGCGAGCAGTTTCGCATAGCGATACGTGGCTCTTTAGCATATTAGTAAGTATTCTCAATGACGAAATTTCTTGAAAATCCATATCTGGCTCTGGGTCTCGTTGTGCCAGGCCTTATCATGCTGTATATCCGATCGCAGTTTATGACCGGACGACATCGACCTAGTTCAGAGGCCCTATTACTCTATCTAGTCATTTCGATTGCTTATTACGCCCTGATAACGCCATTAGTCGATCTGCTTCTTCCTGAGCAATCTGGCAAAACCACGACAGCGATCTATTCAGTTCTGTCACAGGAATCTGGCGACCGCTCACCACTACACTGGTTGTTGATCGTTTTTGTTGTTCCTGCCCTAGTAGGTTTCTTCCTTGGCTTTAACGTACAGAGAAACCTTCTCCGTAGTGCCCTTCGGCTGCTTCGGATTAACCTCGTTCACGCGATACCTACCGCCTGGGATTGGAAATTCGGTGACAGAAAAGCGCAATGGGTGCTTGTAACCCTCAATGATGGTACACAGTTCGCAGGCTTTTTCGGATCCAACTCGTTCATATCCACTAGCCCCGGTGAGCGGGATATGTACATCCAATACCTCTACGACATCGACAACAAAAACAATTGGACCCCACGCGGCCGATCAGGAGTTCTTATTACCTCTGGTAAGATTAAAACGATTGAGTTCTGGCCATTCAACCCGGAGGAAGACACAAATGGCCCAAGAAAGCAAGCCTAACGCACCCACGCCGTATCCAGATTTCCAAAGAGGCTATCAGCCTATTGAGACAAATCCGGTCACACGTCCGCCAACCAACCCGCCGAACCAAGGGAGCGCTGGAAAAAAACCGGGTTAACGTTGTGCCAAAAGTAAAGCAAGTGAGCTTTTCTCTAGAGAAAAGACATCGGGCTTACCCGCAAACCCTGTACAAGGCTGCAGAGGCCGGCATCGCCGACATTGAGGCAGGACGTTTCCAAGACTTCGACACGCTTGAGTCGTTGCATCGCCATTTCTCTGCCTTAGCCAAAGAACTTCTGCCACAAACTACAACTGACGACAAAACCTCTCCACGCTGTTCCCGCTACCCGAAACCGGAAATGCAATAAAAGGAAGGTGCAGATTTTTTGGGCAACATCCTTGTAAGGCATCTCGCCCAAGGTCTTTTCCTCTATCTTTCTGCAAAACATCTCTGATCCAGGGCTTACAATACCGTTCCGACCGATCACCGGATAATTTCTGATGGCCGAATTCAGGCGCATCGGCATCATCTCCCGCCCCAGCCGAAAAACCACCGCGGAATCCATCCGGCGGGTTGCCCGGCTGGTCAAGAAGAAAAAGTGCGAGTTGCTGGTGGACGAAGAGACCGCCCGCGTGCTCGAAACATCGGAGGGACTGGAGTTGCCAGAACTGGCCGAACAGGCCGACCTCGGCGTGGTCGTCGGGGGGGACGGCACGTTGCTGCGAGCAGTCCGCCACTTGGCACCGCGCAATGTCCCAGTCTGTGGCGTCAACCGCGGCCGGCTGGGCTTCCTGGCGGACATCTACCCGGAACAGATCCCAAGCGTCCTGGGTGCGATCCTGGATGGCGAATACGACATCGACCAGCGTTCGATACTGGTCGGCGAGGTGCTGCGCGGCGACGAGCAGTTGTGCGTCTCGGACGCGCTCAACGACGTGGTGATCCACAGCTACCGGGATCTGCACATGATTGAGCTGCAGACTTTGATAAGCGGACGCCCGCTGAGTGCACTCCGCGCGGACGGGCTGATCATCTCCACGCCGACCGGCTCCACCGCCTACGCCATGTCCGGCGGCGGTCCGATCCTGCATCCGTCGCTGCAAGTGCTGGTGATGGTACCGATCTGCCCGCACATGCTGAGCAGCCGTCCGATCGTGGTCGATCTGGACAGCGAGATCGAACTGGAAGTGATCGGACGCCCGGAAAGTCGCGGGGTGGTGTCGTTCGACGGCGCGGCCAACCAGGAATTGACGGTCGGCGACCGCATTCGAATCCGTCGGCAGGATTATCCGTTGAACCTGATCCAGCCCAAGGGTCACGACTACTACGAAATTCTGCGGCGCAAGCTATCCTGGAACCTGTAGCCGCCGATGCTGCGCGCCCTGACGATCCGCGGTCTGGCCGTCATTGAGAAGCTGGACCTGGAGTTTCATCCGGGCTTGAGCGTCTTCAGCGGAGAGACTGGAGCCGGCAAGTCTATCCTGGTCGGTGCCATCGGCCTCGTGCTCGGCAACCGCGCGACCCAAAACCTGATCCGCCGCGATGCCGAGCGGGCGGAAATCACTCTGGAATGCGACCCCACCGCGCGGCCCGAAGCCCGCGCATGGCTGGAGCAGCATGAATTCGATCTCGACGACGGACTGCTGTTGCGGCGCGTTATTTCTCGAAGCGGCTCTTCTCGCGCCTACATCAACGATACGCCCGCCTCGGCCGGGACACTGCGCGAGATCGGTCAGCAACTGATCGAAATCCACGGCCAGCAGGAACACCAGCGCCTGTTGCGCCGGGATCAGCAGCGAATCATCCTGGATGCCGCTTGCAAGCATGGCAAGTCGCTGGCGGCACTGGCCGATTGCTACCAACGCTGGAGCGAGATGCGGACGCGGCTGGATGCGCTCAGCGGCGATGCCGAACGCCATGCCCAAGCCTTGTCCCTGCTGAAGTTCCAAGTCGAGGAACTCAACGCCCTGGGACTCGAGGACGGAACGTACGAGGATCTGGATGCACGGCAGCATACGCTTGCCGGTGCAGACGAACTGAAAGCGCTCTGCGAAGAGCTGATCAACACCTTGTACGAACACGACGAACATGCCGAATACGCGCGTCTGGCTGCCGCTGCGGACCGGCTGGAGCAAGCGGCGCAAATCGACCCGAAGCTGGAGCCGGCCCGGGAATTGCTGCCGCAGGCGATGAACTGTGTGGAAGAAGCCGTCGGGCTGCTGCGTGCGGCGCTGGACCGAATAGACCTGGACCCCGAAAGCCTGGCCGAAGTCGAGCAACGCCTGGGTGCCATCCACGATCTGGCCCGCAAGCACCAGGTCGCGCCAAGGGAACTGTGGCAGCAAGCCCAGGGCCTGAACGAAAAACTGGAGCAATGGCAATCGCCGGAATACGATGCCGAAGCGCTGGCCGAAGAGGTCGCCCGACTGGAACAAGACTATCTCGGCTTGGCTCAAAAGGTGCATCAAGCCCGTGCGAAAACAGCCAAACGCGTCTCCGGGCAAGTCACCGAGATCCTGCAGCAACTCGGCATGCCGCACAGCGAATTCTGGATCGAAGTAAGTCATGATCCGCAACGCACTTTCGGACCGAACGGGCTGGATGAGATCGACTATCGCCTGGCCACCGGCCCCGGACAGAACCCGGGCCCGATCAGCGCAATTGCCTCGGGTGGCGAACTGTCACGCCTGTCGCTCGCCATCCAGCAATCGCTGACCAGTGGCGACGAGCCGCCGGTCATGATCTTCGACGAAGTGGACGCGGGCATCGGCGGCGGAGCCGCGGAGATCGTTGGACAGTTATTGGCCCAACTCGCTGAACGCCTGCAAGTGCTGTGCGTGACGCACCTGCCACAGGTCGCCGTGCAGGCCCATCACCAGTACTGCGTGCGCAAGCACGGCGGCGTGCGAACCGAAGTCGCGTTGCTCGACCGGGAAGGCCGAGTGGAAGAACTCGCCCGCATGCTCTCAGGAGTCGAGAAAACCCGCACGGCACGCGAACATGCCGAAGCGCTGCTTCAGCACAGTCACGGCAGTGCCTGACTGTTAGAATTCAGCCATGGAAATCTTTACGGCCCGGACGGGCCTCGCCCGCCTGACGTTGCTGTGCAGTTGCATGATGGCGGCAGGTTGCGAATACATGCTGCCGGAAGGCATCGAACTGGGCCAGCACCGAGTTGCCATACAACAAGGCAACACCCTAACGGAAGAATCCATCCGGAACCTGCGCGTCGACATGGATGCCAAGCAGGTGCTGTTCCTGCTCGGAACCCCCATGGTCATGGACGCATTTCATCCCAACCGCTGGGACTATCCACTTTACGTGGAAGCGACAGAAACCGGCGAGAAATCCCGATTGGACGTAGTCAGCCTGTATTTCAAGGGCGGTCGGCTCAAGGAGGTCCGCAGGTTGGTGCGAATCGACCCCGAGGTGGCAAGCATCGAACCTGGCGGTGAGATTGACGTCGAGGCCGAGTGGTTCGAACCCGGCGATGCCCTTGCCGTGGAAGAGACAGGTGAGGCCGAGGTTCCGAGCCCTGATGCACCAGTCCCCGAGATGCTTGAGGATGAAGCCGTTGCGGAACCCGAACAGACTCCGCGAAACTAACCATAGCTAGCAACAGAGCCGAACGCGGTTGATTTTATCGCGTCGCCTTTCGTCCTTTCTCCGCTGCCGCCCGACGGCGACGCGCCTCCTGAGGCGACATCTCCAACGGCGGGCAAATCTCGAGCCGATCGCCTTCCTGCAGTACGTAGTCAGCAGAAACCTCGCGTCCAAACACGCCGAACCCCCACTTGCCCTTTTCCTCTTCCGGCTCCGCCCAGCCGAAGCGAATCAACGCCTCCGACACGCACGTCCCTTCCGGCAGCGTCAGGGTTTGTGCCTCCGGACGCGGCACGCTCGCATCAACGACCTCAATCTTCATCCCCGCTCCGCGCACGTCTGTGCGCTTCAGCGACAAACGACTGCACCAGCCGGTTGCACACCTCGGCGAAGACGACCGGCAGCAGCAGGAAGCGGAGCGACCCCTTGACCTCGAACTCCATGTCCAGCGCGACCCGGCAGCCGTGCGGCTGCTCGGTGAACGTCCAGACTCCGTGCAGGTGCTGGAACGGGCCGTCCTGCAAATGCATGTCGACGCGTTCGTTCGGAACCAGCGCGTTCCGCGTGGTGAACGACGTGTGCAGGCCGCTTCGGGCCAGAGTCAGCTTAGCTGTTACTTCGTCTTCTCCGCGGCTCAGCACATCCGCCTGGGGGCACCACGGAAGGAATTTCGGATAGGATTCGACGTCGTTGACCAGATCGTACATCCGGGACGCTGGATACGGCACCCGGGCTTCGCGATGTATGTGCACGGGGTTAGCCGGTCAGACCCACCCGAAGCCGTGCAGCAGGATCAGGAAGACCGCTGTCGGGACGAGCAACCGCACCAGCCACAGCCAGCTCTTGAACAGCAACCCGTTCCCCAGATCCGCCTGTTCCTCAAGTACGGAACGCTTGACCATCCAGCCCGCGTAGATTGCAATCAGGATGCCACCAATCGGCAGCATGACATTCGAGGTCAGGTAGTCCATCCACTCGAAGAAATTCCGCCCGTATAGCGTCCAATCGCTGCCGACGTTGAACGAAACCACCGTGCCCAATCCCACGACCCAGATCACTGCCGAACTGCCCAGGGTCGCGGTACGCCGGCGCATCCCGCGCGAATCCACAAGCCAGGAGACGGTCGGTTCCAGAAGCGAAATTGCCGAGGTCCAGGCCGCAATCAGAGTGAGTGCGAAAAACAGGATGCCGACCAACCAACCGCCGGGCATCTGCCCGAACGCGATTACGAGGGTCTGGAAAATGAGTCCCGGCCCGGCACCCGGTTCCATGCTGCTCGCAAACACGATCGGGAACAGGGCGACGCCCATTAGAATCGCGACCAGCACGTCCGCGGTCACGACGACGCCGGCCGCTTCCGGGATGGAGAACTGGCGCGGCAGGTAGGCACCGTAGACCATGATCGCGCCCATGCCGATGCTCAGAGAGAAAAACGCCTGGCCCATCGCCTTGAGTGCGACCTCCGGCGTGATTTGCGCATAATCGAACGCAAACATGTAAGTGAGCCCTCTTCCGAAGTCCCCGTAAAGTGCCGCGTAGCCAACTAGCAGCAGCAACAACGCGAAGAGCGAGGGGATGAGGACGGTCGTGGCCTGTTCGATGCCCCGGTTGACGCCGCGCAGGATGACCCAAGCAACCAGCACGACCATCAGGGTATGCCAGGCGAGCAACCGCCAAGGGCTGTCTACCAACCGGTTGAAGTGGCCTTCGGCAGAAGCCTGATCAAACCCTTGGAAGGTGTTGAACAGGCTGTCCATCAGGTAGGCTGCAGTCCAGCCCGAGATCACCACGTAGAACGACAGGATCATCACCCCGGCCAGCATGCCGAGCCAGCCGATGGCCTGCCAGTTGGTCGAATGACCATCCTGCTCCGCCAAGCGGCGCATAGTATGAACCGGGCTGTGGCGGCCCCGCCGGCCCAACACGATCTCCGCCATCATGATCGGCAGGCCGATCAGAACTACGCAGGCGAGATACACCAAGACGAATGCGGCTCCCCCGTTCTCCCCCGTCATGTAGGGGAACTTCCAGATGTTGCCCAATCCCACCGCCGAACCGATGGCGGCGAACATGAACGCGGTGCGTTTCGACCAGAGGCCGTGTTGCGAAGCGTCGGAGGAAGACGTGCTCATTGAGAGAAGGGGAAAAGATACGCCCGGCCGAAGCCGGGCGTATCGAAACTACCGCAGTCCTCCCCGGTCATGGCCATCCGCATGTGCGGTGAATCCGGTAGGTCCTGCAGACTCAGTCGTCTCCGCCGAATGCGGCCAGCAGATGAAGCAGACTGGTGAACAGGTTGTACAGCGCCACGTACAGGGTCACGGTCGCCATGATGTAGTTGGTTTCGCCACCGTGGATGATCTCGCTGGTCTGGTACAGGATCAGACCGCACATCAGCAGGACGAACAGGGCCGAGATGCCGAGCATCGCGCCGGACACCTCCATGCCGAACATCGAGGCAACCACCAGGCCCAGGCCGGACAGGAAAGCGACCAGGATGCCGACCATCAGCATGCCGCCCATGAAGCTGAAGTTGCGGCGCGTGGTCAGCACGTAGCCGGACAGCAGCAGGAAGATGCCGCCCGTCATGCCGAGGGCCGTGGCCACCAACTGCGAGCCGTTGTGGACGACGGCCAGGTAGTAATTAAGGATCGGGCCCAGGGTAATCCCCATGAAGCCGGTCAGGGCGAACACGCACAGCAGACCCCAGCCGCTGTCGCGGAACCGGCTGGTCAGGAACAGCAACCCGAAGTAGCCGACCAGGGTCAGGATCAAGCCTGGATGCGGCCAGTTGAAGACCATCGAGAGTCCCGCCGTGAACGCGCTGAACAGCAGCGTCAGGGAAAGCAACGCATAGGTATTGCGCAGAACCCGGTTCATGGCGAGGGTCGGCACCGTAGCGGAAATCATGCGAGGCTGGCTCATTCGAATATCCTCCTGGAAAACATAAGACTCAGTTTATCAAATTGGGCCTCTGCCGGGGAGTTTCAAGTTCCCTTCGTGGAGAATGCGCCCGGCGTGTCAAGCCACTGAAAGGAATCGAGTTGGCAATCAAATCATGGGTATGGAAGTGTGTAGGGCTTGCGGCAGAACGCCTTGCTGTGGCAAAATCGGCGTCCCAACCCGCCCGGCGGGTTTTCCAACAAAAACTTCTGGTCAAACACCATGCCTAAATACATTATCGAACGCGAGATTCCCGGCGCCGGCAACCTGTCGGCCGAAGACCTGCACGGCATTTCCCAAAAGTCCTGCAGCATCCTCGACTCCATGGGCCCGCAGATCCAGTGGGTCGAAAGCTACGTGACCGACGACAAGGTCTACTGCACCTACATCGCCCCCAACGAGGCGGCCATCCGCGAGCACGCCGAACAGGGCGGATTCCCGGCCAACCGTATCTCCGAAGTGCGGGCGGTCATCGATCCCACGACCGGCGACAAGTGACAGAGCCGAAATGAGCGCATTGGATCGAATTCGAGAGCAGGTCACCGGTAACCCGGTGATCCTGTACATGAAGGGCACGCCACAGATGCCGCAGTGCGGCTTCTCCAGCCGCGCCGCGCAGGCGCTGATGGAATGCGGCGAGGAATTCGCCTACGTCAATGTCCTGATGGACCCGGAAGTCTTCCAGGACCTGCCGAAGTTCGCCGACTGGCCGACCTTTCCACAGTTGTACATCAAGGGCGAATTGGTCGGCGGCTGCGACATCACGCTGGAGCTGCACGAGAAAGGCGAACTCCAGCAGATGGTGCACGAAGCGCGCGGCGGCAGCGCCTAGTCAATCAGCTGATTTCTCTTCTGCCTGCATGCGGCGGGCCTCGTCGGCCAGCCTCTGGTATTCGTCCTGCCAGCGGTTGACGATGCTGCAGAACACGCGTGCCGTCATGTAGGCATCGTAGCGGGCGCTGTGCGCCTGATCCTCGTCCCAGCCCAGACCTGCCTGTTCCGAAATCCGTGACAGCACCGTCTGTCCGAATGCCACGGCTCCCAAGCTGACCGTATCCAGCGTACTGAACGGGTGGAACGGATTCCGTTTGATTCGGCAGCGCTCACAGGCCGCGTTCACGACTGCCAGGTCGAAGGCCGCGTTGTGGCCGAGCAGTACGGCGCGCTGGCAGTGATGTTCGCGAACAGCTAGGCGAACCGCCTGAAACACGGCCTCCAGCGCTTCCTTCTCGGACACTGCCTCGCGTTCCGGGTCATGCGGGTCGATGCCGATCAGCTTGAGCGAGGCCGGATCGATGCGTGCCCCTTCGAACGGGCGAACTGCCAAGGCAAGCGGTTCCTCCGGAAACAGGTTGCCCTCGGCATCCATGCGCAACAGCACGACCGAGATCTCCAGCAAAGCATCGGTCTCCGGGACCAGGCCTCCGGTCTCCACGTCCACTGCAACCGGAAGAAATCCGCGAAACCGGTTCTCCAGGCTGATTCCAGTCATTTTGGCCCCCTCGCATAAAGGCGTGACCTCTATAATATAGGTTTTGGCGCCTTGCGGATTCCGCCACCATGCCTCAATACAACAAAGTCGTGCTCGCTTATTCGGGCGGGCTGGACACTTCGATTATCCTGAAATGGCTTCAGGAGCGGTACGACTGCGAGGTCGTGACGTATACCGCCGACCTTGGCCAGCAGGAAGACCTTGAGCCGGCCCGGCAGCGAGCCCAGGCGCTGGGTGTCCAGGATATCCGGATTGAGGACCTGCGCGAGACTTTCGCCCGCGACTACATCTTCCCGATGCTGCGTGCCAATCCCTTGTACGAGGGACAGTACCTGCTCGGCACTGCCATTGCCCGGCCCTTGATTACGGCTGGAATGGTGAAGGCTGCACAGGAATCGGGTGCCGACGCAATTGCTCATGGCGCAACCGGGAAGGGAAACGACCAAGTGCGTTTCGAATTGTCCGCACGGGCATTAAACCCGGATCTTGCGGTCATCGCACCTTGGCGGGAATGGGATCTTAATTCCCGGGCCGACCTGCTTGCGTACGCCCAGCAGCACGAAATCGAAGTGGAGCAGAATCCGGACGGCAGCAGCCCCTACTCGATGGACGCCAACCTGCTGCACATCTCCTACGAGGGAGGCGTACTGGAAGACCCGGACGCTGCCCCACCCGCTGGCATGTGGCGCTGGACCACGGATCCGCAACAGGCTCCGGACGAACCCCAGACCCTGCGGATCGCGTTCGAGAATGGCGATCCGGTTGCCATCGACGGCGAGGCGTTGGGACCCGCCACACTGATGGAAACGGTCAATGCGACCGCTGCGCGACACGGCATCGGCCGGGTCGACATGGTCGAGAACCGGTACCTGGGCCTCAAGTCGCGGGGATGCTACGAAACCCCGGGCGGGACCGTGTTGATGGCTGCGCACCGGGCGGTCGAGTCGCTGACCCTGGACCGCGAAGTCGCGCATCTCAAGGAGGCGCTGATGCCGCAGTACGCGACCCTGGTCTACAACGGCTACTGGTTCAGCCCGGAACGCGAGGCGCTGCAGCAATTGATCGATCACTCCCAGAGCGAGGTCTGCGGAGAGGCCCGGCTGCGCCTGTACAAGGGCTCGGTCTCCGTGGAAGGCCGGCAATCTCCAAACAGCCGGTACGACCCGGCCCAAGCGACTTTTGAAGACGATCAGGGCCGGTTCAACCAAGCCGATGCCGCTGGATTCATCCGGCTGTCCGGCCTGCGCCTGCGACCGTAAGGTAAAGGATGAGCGCTCTGGAAAGAGATTCCCAGCAGGCGGGCGGGCGCCGAATACCCCCCTTGGTGATAAGGGTATAATGGTCGCGCTTTTGACACATCTCATAGCCCAAAAATCCATGCCGTCCTCTCGCCGCTCTTTTGCGTGTGCCCTCGTTTGTTTGCTGGCCTTTTCCGGCTCCGCATTGGCGGACAACCACGGGGCTAGCGATCCGCGCGATCCCTGGGAGGGTTACAACCGGGCGGCGTATGGATTCAACAAGGGCTTCGATGCGATATTCTTGAAACCGGCCGCTGAAGCCTACGACGCGATCGCTCCAGAAGCAGTGGACCAAGGCGTCACCAACTTCTTCTCCAATATCGGCGACATTCGGAACTGCTTCAACAACTTTCTGCAGGGCAAGCCGGATGAGGCTGCAAGCTCCCTCGCCCGCCTAGTCATCAACAGCACGGTGGGGCTGCTGGGATTCGTTGACGTCGCCACGGAAATCGGAATCAAAAAATCGGAAGAAGATTTTGGTCAGACTATGGGTGCCAGAGGGGCCGAGCCCGGACCCTATTTCGTTATTCCTTTCTTGGGGCCGAGCACGGTGCGCGATACGGTCGCCAAGCCGTTCGACTTTGCTCTGAATCCTTTCACCTGGGCGGGTGATGGTGAATTCAGGGCGGCCGTCATGGGGACTCAAGCGATTGATTATCGGGCTGACCTGTTGGACACCGAGGAGGCCGTGGAAGGCATCACTGAGGACGAATACACCTTGGTGCGAAACGCCTATCTGGATCAACGCCAGTTTGAAGTAAGCGACGGCGCGGTCACCGACGCCTACGAAATCGAAGAATAAAAACCTGCCCTGCCGGGCAGGCGTCACATCAGAAAGTTTTGCTGCGGCTCAGCCGCCGAACAGTCTTTTCAGCCAGCCGCAGAACCCGCCGCCGCCCTGACTGCTTGAGTCAGAACTGGAGCTGGAACTGGATGCGGTGGATGCGGCAGGCGCGCTGTCCCCACCACCCCGACTCATCATTTGTTCGTGGTGGCGTTTCAGAACGGAATCCGTGGGTGCGCTCATTGAGGTTGACCCTCATGTTGTTATTGCCCTGCCATTGTACATAATTGCGCGTTCCGGCAAGCGCTTACCTGCGTATGAAGATTTCAAGCTTGGGCTAGGGTGCCATAGGGCGTAGGAATTGCATCCTTGCGCCTGTGATTGGATCTCGTATTTTTTGACTTGACCCTAGGCAAGTCATTGTCCTTGACCGACGGCTACAAGGGCTTTTTTAGATTTACCCCTCCCGCAATATTATTTCTAATTGCTTTGGCGCTGGCGGCGGCTCCGTTTGCCGCGCAGGCCGAAACAATTAATCTTTACGGATGGCAGAATCATTCTTGGGAGTTTGTAGATGAGAACGGTCGTAACTATGATCGGATGAGTTCAAATGCAGGTAACATCGGCTTCAGCGCCAGTGTTGACACCGGCATGGATGGCATTCATGTCAACCTGCAGTGCGAACAATTCACCTTCTATAACAACTTCGCGGATGCCCCGGTAGGAACCTGGTGCAACCGTAATTCCAAGATTGGTCTGGCCCATCCTCAGATGGGTGAAATCATGCTCGCCACCTGGCTGCTGCCCTACAACGAGGGCGTAGCTCAGTGGGTCGACCCGTTCTATGACGCTGGCGCGGATTCCCATACCAGCATCATGGGTGCGGTCGGTGGTGACGGCGGACATGCTTTCGACAACCCGATCTTTGGCCGCGACTTGAGCTTCAACCGCCGCCAAGAAAACATCATGCAGTACTGGTCCCCGAACTGGAACGGTTTCGTGTTCCGCTTCGCCTGGACCATGGGTAACAACGATGAAAGTCCTGCTCCCGTGGGAGACGGCGAGATTGACCCAATCATTCGTTCCGCCAGCCTGGCCTACACCAACGGCCCGTTCTGGGGCGCGGTGACCTGGCAGGATCATGAGGACTGGACAGCTCATAGTCGAGGCGAGATGGAGTCTTCCGATGCCGAGGGCATACGTGTCGCTGGTCGCTATATCATGGATATGGGCGATGGCATGAGCGTCCAGATCTCGGCTATGTGGGAAGACCTGGAGTACGAGTTCAACGGCGTGTCCAGTGTTGACGCTGCAATGGCAGCATTCGGATACAGCGACTGGGTCAATTCTGGCAACCTGTCGGTCACTCCCATGGAAATCATGTCCCAGAAATCCATCGGGCTGCTCCATGAACTGTTCGGTACGGATGTAACCACTGCTGAGACTGATGGAATAGACGATGATTTCGTCGGAATCGCTGAGCAAGACACCAATTTGCTAAGTACGGCAATGGAGGATAATCCGCTCACCGATGCCGATGAGGCCACCATGGGCAATACAGGCATCAACATCTTAACCGCTGACGCGACGGAAACCGATACCGCCCGCGATGCGTTGATCAATGCTGTCAGGCGGCTGGAGGCCCTCAGCAAGGGGACTGCGGGGAATGACGTGACGTACACGGGTGCGGATGGTAATACAGCAACAGTTAATGCCTCGGATGTTACTGCCGCAGTCGTCGCCGACGCCAAGCTTCAGTACGGCATGCTGGTAGACAGCGCAACGACCAATGCCAGGGGACAGAAAGCCGGCAACGTCAAGATCGAGCGGGATGCCTGGATGGTTTCCGGTAAGATCAAGTTCGGCGGCCCCGTGGACCTCCGCTTCTCCTACATGGATGCGGATGACCTCGAGGTCTCCTGCGGAGCTTGCTCGGGCGACTGGGACGAGACCGCAGCCGACGCATGGAACGTAGGCCTGTTCTACACCATGCCAGCCGGTACGGAACTGCGTCTGACCTACTCCGAAGTCGACAACGACGAAAACGGAACCTATGGTCAGGGCATCTCCGGTACTGGACTGGGTACACCCGGTGGAAAAGTCGAGATGTTCGCAGTAGGTATCGTGCACTGGTTTGACTGATTCAGTCTGACTAGCACACCAAACAAGCAGGCGCCCTTCGGGGCGCCTGTTTTTTATTAGGCGCATCAATCACTCGTGAGATTGCAGCTTGGTTCTGGTTGACAGTATGCGTCGCCGCTTTCACAATGGGCGCGTCAGCTAGTGTGGATTCGCAATGAGTCAGGCACGCACCCTGAAGCCGGAAGAATATACGGTCGATACAGAACCCTACTACGAGCCTATTGGCTCGGAAATCGAGGTATTCGAGGCCGCTTGGAGAAACCAGCTGCCGGTTCTTCTAAAAGGCCCGACCGGTTGCGGGAAAACCCGTTTCATGGAATACATGGCATGGAAGCTCAAACGTCCCCTGATTACGGTGTCATGCCACGATGATCTGACTTCTTCCGACCTGGTCGGACGCTACCTGATTGCAGGTGGCGAGACGGTATGGGTAGATGGACCGCTTGCCCGGGCCGTGCGCTCCGGCAGCATCTGCTATCTCGACGAGGTGGTGGAAGCGCGCAAGGATACGACGGTTGTCATTCATCCCCTGTGCGACGACCGCCGGGTTCTCCCGATGGAAAAGCATGGGGAATTGCTGGAAGCCCCTGACGAATTTTGCATGGCAATTTCCTACAACCCAGGCTACCAGAGTGTCCTCAAGGATCTCAAGCAGAGCACCCGCCAGCGGTTTGTGGCGCTGGAATTCGACTACCCGCAGGCGGAAATCGAGCAGAAGATCGTAATCCGGGAGACATCCGTAGATGCCGAAACAGCAAGGCTCCTGGTCAAATTCGCTGAAATGACCCGAAACCTCAAGGGCAACGGCCTGGACGAAGGCGCCAGCACGCGGCTCCTGGTCCACGCGGGGAAGCTCATTCAGTCGGGAGTGGATCCGGTAGCAGCCTGCACCAGTGCGGTATCGCAGGCACTGACGGATGACCCGGAGATGCTTCAGGCCGTCAACGAACTGGGATCGTCAGTGTTCTGATGGCGTAAGCGTCATCGAAGTAAAAGTGGGGCCCGGCAGGAACGGGGTGGGATTTCCCTCCAGCCAGTCGTTGTGTCCAGCGTTGTAGAACGGCGATAAAGGATGGCCTGACTGCCCGGTGGGCATATTCAAGATGCCGTTTTCTTCCCAACCAGGAGAGACAGCCGTGCGATGCGAGGCTCCGAACGCCCGATGTTCGACACGGGGTAAGTTGAGGTCACCCGACAGAGGAGATGGCGGCACGTCCAGTATCCTTCCCAGAAACGGCAGAGCATGGGATAACGGATGACGAATCCGGGCGTAGTTGTGCGCTCCCCAAGTCGCATCAGCCATGTCTCGCCCTCCCATTGTCATGCCTTCGATGGTCAGTTTTAGCGCAAGGGCCAGAAATTCATTCCAGCTTTGCATTCCTTTGGGCAGGAAGTGCTCAGCCTCACTGTCCAGGATGCGGGTCAGAGGGCCATCCAGTTGCCAGCGGAGATGCCGAGCATGTCGATCTGGATATAGCCCCATTCGAGCCTGAAGCGCCAGCAGGAAGAGTTCGTGAGCGCGCTTCCGGAACGTGCGAATAATCCGATAACCAACACTGTCTGAGTTGCTGTGCCCATCCCATTGGGCAAGCCACTCGCGGACACGGTGGCGTTCCATCAGAGGGGCGATGCTGGCTACATTCATTGCCCGCTCCAGCCGAGGTCGCCATTCATCCAAATAGTCAGCCCGATTATCGAGCTGCACGGCCAACAGATCGGATTCGGTGAATATGGTTTTTTCTCTCAAGCGGTTCCGTATTTGCTGGGCACGCATCCCAGATGTGTAGCGGCCATCGCCTAGCAAAGCGTATTGTTTGCCACCGATGTGTCGACTGTTGGCAGACCAGAGACGCTGGCCGGGAGGGTTTAGGATCACAGGATATTCGGCCAGCTGTAACCACTGGACAGCATGACTCTCAAGCATGGAACTTTTGATTGGAATTCGGCCGCTATAGCCTTTTCGCTCGGGCAGGGGCCCGGCAATGGTCCAACCGATATTTCCCTCTTGATCGGCAAGAAGCACATTTTGCCATGGAATCGCGGATTGCTGAAACAAGATCATTGCAGAGCGTATATCTTCGGATGTCTCCAGTTGGCTGAAATTGATATGGGTTCCTGCCAACCAGTGAGAGGCCCAGCGCAGAGCACGCTTCCGGTTTTGGGAGTCTTTGCCGATAACTGGCCCCCAAGAGGAGTTTTCATATACAAGTTTCTGATCCGACCCTAGGCGAACTTCCAGCACTTCTTCGACCATAGTCAGCGAAGGCTCCGCCTCATCCAGCACAATCAGGTCTTGGCTATCAATGTTACTGTTGGTAAACCCCCAAGCGATTTGCCCGTTGCTGCCAGCAATCAACCAAGGCATCCCCGGGAGAGTAAGACCACTAGCCATGTGATCCTTTCCAGTATCGTCCCATTCCCAATGCATCCGGTACCAGATGTTCGGTACCAGCAGAACCAGATGCATGTCGTTGGCCACCAAGGCACCGCCATGGGAAGTCAAGTTGCCACTGACAGCAAAGGCATTGCTGCCAGGGTTTTCCCATGACATTCGAACGTTTTTGAGGTCTTCTGGGTTCAGGAAGGTATCCCGCAGGTCTATTTCATGTGCTTCGGGCACTCGCGGGACATAAAGCGGGATTGGGGTGTCATCCAGCGGAGCATCGTAGTGGGTGCCAACTGGTGCTAGGAAATTCGCGACATCGGCCCCGAAGGTTTCGTGCAGAAAACCTACCACAGAGTCGTATTTCCAATGCCCGCCCTGAAGAACCAGATGCATGGCGAAAAGGGACAGGATGCTGTCTTCCGGTTTCCATGGCTCAGGTTGGGTCAAAAACAGGACGTAGGGAAATGGTGAGACGGGAAGAGCTTCCAGTCCCTGATTGACCCCTTCTGTGTAGGTACGCAGGATGGCATGCTCGGTGTCGGAAAGCCCGGCGACGATTTTTCGCGCCCGTTCGCGGAAACGGTGTGGCCGGCTTTCACGATCCTGTTCCAGTACGAAGGGTCCCAGCAAGGCGGCCAACTCGCCCGCGGCCAACCGACGACGAGTATCCATGGAGAAAAAGCGTTCTTGGGCGTGAATGAATCCCGTCGCTCGGGCAAGATCCAGTCGAGATTGGGCTTGGACCGTGGTGTGTCCGATGGCGTCACGGGAGACGGAGACAGGAAAGTCCAGACCCGAGAGCGTGATCGTGCCGGAAATCTGCGGCCGGCTCAGGTAAAGAACCGTCGCGACGACTGAAACAAAGAGAATGACAACGACCAACGCGGACCACAATGCCACGCGTAGCCGCTTTCGTCTTACCATCAGTGCAGGGCGGGAGAATCCAATATTTCTGGATTGTGGATTTCTTCCTCGGTCGCGTCCCGCACTTTCAGGATGTTGAGGAAAAACTTCAGGGTCTTGCCCGCGAGAGGGTGGTTGCCGTCCAAAATCAGTTTGTCCCCCTCGATGGAAGTCACACGGAATCGGTGAATTTCCCCTATCTCGTTCTCGAAATCTGCTTCAGCGCCAATATGGTGGAACTGTTCGGGAACATCGGACAGGCTCTGCGTCAACTGTAAGTCCGGGTCCAGATCGCCGAAAGCATCATCGGGTTCAACCAGAACTTCAACGGTATCACCCGCCCGCCGATTTTCCATTGCCGCTTCTATTCGTTGCCACAGACCGAATTCGCTTCCATGAACATAAGAAACGGGGAGGTCAATCTGCTCCAGAACCTGCCCGCCTTCATCCATGATGCGGTAGGTAAATTCGACTAGTTTGTTCTGGCGGATGGATTCGCCGGAAGTGTGAGCTGTCATCGGCAATAGGTAGGAAAAGTTGTCAGTATCCAAAGTGAGACGCTTAGGCTTATGGTATCCAAATGGCAAAGGTTTGCTTATGAGGCCATTTTACTCTATGGGTGATAGGCGAAAGTTTATTCGCTAGACTGTTTTAGATTCAGAAACCTCTGCTGGAGTTAAAAAAACAGGCGCCCCGAAGGGCGCCTGCTTGTTTGGTGTGCTTAGTCAGACTGAATCAGTCAAACCAGTGCACGATACCCACTGCGAACATCTCGATTTCCGCACCAGGCGAACCCAGTCCGGTACCGGAGATGCCCTGACCGTAGCTTCCGTTGTCGTCGTTGTCGACTTCGGAGTATGTCAGACGCAGTTCGGTGCCGCCCGGCATGGTGTAGAACAGGCCTACGTTCCATGCGTCAGCAGCGGTTTCGTTCCAGTCACCGGAGCAAGCTGAGCAGGAGACTTCGAGGTCATCCGCATCCATGTAGGAGAAGCGGAGATCCACGGGACCGCCGAACTTGATCTTACCGGAAACCATCCAGGCATCCCGCTCGACCTTGACGTTGTCGCCAGCGCCTTGCTCGGCACGGGCGGCGGCAGTCGCAGCGTTGACCAGCGTTTCGTACTGATGCTTCTCATTGTCAGTAGCATCATCAGCCATAGCTTCAGTTTGCAAGTTCATCACGGCGGCCATCAACGCATCAGCAGGATTAGTATCACTGGTGTCGTCAGGAGTAGCATCATTGATACTCAAGCCTCCATTCCCAGGAGCATCTTCACTCTCGTCATCTGGGGTGGCGGGGTTGTCCTCGGTGGGTGGCACATAGGCGGGGAGGCTGGTAAGGGCGGCCGGACATCCGTTGTTGTCGTCACCCGTTACAGCAGTATTATCGTCACCCCAACAAGAGGGGAACAATTCCCTCAGGAGATTGATGGTCTTCTGACCCTTGATTGCGTCGTCACTAGGTGCCGCCATATTGCCGGAACCATCGAATCCGCCGAATCCGAATGCGCCCATTGCAGCGGTCACGCTAGTTACATTATTGAACTCGTATTCGAGGTCTTCCCACATGGCCGAGATCTGAACGCTCACGCCGTCACCCATGTCGTGGATGTAGCGAGCAGCAACCCGGATGCTTTCTGCATCCGAAGATGCCATCTGGCCGACGGAAGCCGCAGTCCAGTCTTCATGATCCTGCCAGGTCACCGCGCCCCAGAACGGGCCATTGGTGTAGGCCAGACTGGAAGAACGGATGATCGGATCGATCTCGCCGCTTCCATTGGGCGCAGCGGTCTCGTCACGATTGCCGGCAGTCCATGCGAAGCGGAACACGAAGCCGTTCCAGTTCGGGGACCAGTACTGAATGATGTTCTCCTGACGACGGTTGAAGCCGGTGTCGTACCCTGCTCCCGCGTAGTTGAACTCAGCACCGCTGAAGCCGGTACCCGGTCCAGAAGCAGATGCCTGGAAGTCGAAATCACCGGTGTTGTAGAAGATGGTGTTGGCACCGACCGAACCCATGATGCTGGTATGCGAGTCCGCGCCAGCGTCATAGAACGGGTCAACCCACTGTGCTACGCCCTCGTTGTAGGGCAGCAGCCAAGTGGCAAACATGATCTCACCCATGTCTGCATGGGATAAACCAATCTTGGAGTTACGGTTGCACCATCCGGTGCCGCCCGCGAAGTGGTTGAAGTAGGTGAACTGTTCACATCGGACATTGACCGAGATGCCGTTGCCGGCGTCCATACTGGCGGTGAAGCCGATGTTTCCTGCATTCGATTGGATGCGGTCAAAACTGCGTCCACCATCGATATCCACGAACTCCCAAGAATGATTCTGCCAACCATAAATATTCCATGTTTCGGCCTGGGCTGCGAACGGAGCCGCCGCCAGCGCCAAAGCAATTAGAAATGGTTTTTTCATTTTTTAGGACTCCTAAAAATATTACTAAAACCGCAGGGTGATCATTCCCCACGGGAATGTGGCAAAACTGCCATATTCAATTGCGAATTGTCCCCGCCTTCGCAGAATTGTCAAATAACCTTATTGTTGTTTTTTTACAACTATGGAAAATCTAGCGAAAATCAGCAGGCCATATTCTCTCGTTTCCAAAAAACAACGGACTGCTACATCTGTATCCACAGTTTTCCACAAGTCTCGACTTTTGACAATTGAAGACCTACATCTACTTAAATGTTGGCGCCGGGCTGTGGTCTCCTGTATCCCGATTCTTGAGTGTGGCTTCACATAAAAGCGTGCCTTTGCCTATTAGCTTGACTGGCCCGAACAGGCTTTGACCTGACCTTATGTGGTGTAGAAACAAATCCAGAAAACCGAAAACTCGTAACATTAAGCCTCAGCCCAGTATCCTGCACTGAACTGATCTCTATCAAAATTGTCTAATTCCGCCTCAATTCGACATACAAGTTGAAAAAAAGTTCCCAATGAAAACCTTTCCTTGTTGCGTCTTGTGGTCACTGCGCTGGAGTTTGGCACGGTGTATTCTCCCTTCTCATAAAATTTTAAGGAGCTATAAAAATGAAACAACAAGTCTCCGAAGCAGGACAGAATGTTGAAACCGACCACTCAACTCAACCCAAACTCTATGCAGGCTATGTGGGATTGGATGTCCATAAGGACACTATTGCCGTTGCCATAGCCTACGCAGGTCGGGAAGCCCCGGAGTCCTGGGGCACCATACCCAATACGAAAAAGGCGATCGCCAAACTCGTGGACCGCTTGTACGCGGAGAAGAAGGCTATCCTGCTTTGCTACGAAGCCGGGCCTTGCGGGTATACCCTATACCAGAACTTGACCGCCATGGGCATGGATTGCCAAGTTGTGGCACCTCCGCGCAACGAAAAGATCAAGACGGACCGTAGAGACGCGTTGCGCTTAGCTCGGCTTTTACGTGCCGGAGAATTAGTTGAGGTCTGGGTACCAAACCAAGAGCAGGAGGCGGTTCGGGACCTGTGCCGTTGCCGGGCTGACTTCAAGGCACAGCAGCAGAAGTTGCGGCAGCAGCTCAATGCTTTTGTGCTGCGGCATGGGCATCATTGGCCGACCAACCGGAAACGCTGGACCCAGAAGCATCTTGAGTGGCTGGAAAGTCTTGAGTTTCCCTATGAGTATCAAGCGGGGGTTCGCGACGAATATATTGCAGCCGTACGCATGTCATCCACACGGATGGTCGATCTGGATCAAAAGCTGGATCAAACCCTGCAGGATTGGTCTTGGGCCCCGCTGGCCAATAGTTTGATGGCGCTGCGCGGGTTTGATCGTCTATCCGCTGTCACGCTGTTGTCTGAACTCGGCGACATCAGCCGGTTCGGGTCACCAAATCAACTGATGGGTTATCTGGGACTGGTACCCTGTGTCTACAGTTCGGGGGCACACCGCCGAACCGGTGGCGTCACTCAAGCGGGAAACCGTCACGCTCGGCAAGTGCTGGTCGAATCGGCTTGGTGCTATCGCTTCCCGGCTCGTCAGACCGCTTACATGAACCGGAAGGCGGAAGATGCTTCCGCTTACGCTCAGGCCGTGGCCTGGAAGGCACAGAAACGGTTGTGTGGGCGGTACCGGAAATTAATCAAGGAGGGCAAAAACCAGAAGGTGGTTTGTGTGGCGATTGCACGTGAGCTGGTAGGGTTCGTGTGGGATATTGTTTGCCACGAAAAACACCGTGTTGCTCGTGTAGGCCAAAGCAGCACGGTTTCCTGATCAAAGAGTCCGGCCGCAGAGACCAGGATACTTCAGTCTGTCGGAGAACCCTTGGCATTTCTACATCGGCGCGAGGTCTCTCATGCCCGAGCCGGCATGTTCGACACCGTGATCCATGCAATTAGACAAAGGCTAGGCTCCGCGACATATCACAGGCTGAGTTGGTAACCAACCCAAGTTTCGATAGCCTGCTGTTGCAAAGGGTTGAGGTATCCTGGTCTCTGCGACCGGCACTCGTTTACCTACCTCTAGACCATACTTGCAAGCCAATGTTCCTCTGAGATGATCCGGATGGGCAATCCGCTAGCACGCATCGTTACGGCTTTCTCGATCTTGCGCCCGTAAGCGGACTGTATCCAGGTTCCTTCCGCGTAGGATCCAATAACCAGATAGTCCGTCGATTTCGTAGGGGATGACTGACAGATTCCTTTGTGGGTCCTGACTTTGTCCTCGCACTGAGCGCGTGTGCCATGGCAGAATTTTCCCGTCAGGCAGAATTTTCGGCCTTCGAAGACAATTTCCGGTGGAGGATCATCCAGCCACAACGTTGTCGCACGAAGGCATTCCCCGACTTCTATTTCTCCGCCAACCAGCCCATTGAGTAGTTGCAATAATTGCGTACTACTGCCCGTATCTTCTACCTGCCCTTCTATAAAAGGCTTCAATTTCTCTTGAAACGCCGCCATCACGGGATTGTCGACAGTCCCTTCATGAGCCATTAGCCAAGTGTAAAGCGTGTCCGCTTCACTCTGGTCGACTTTTCCGTCGGCGATCAATCCACGGCATAGTCCCAGCAGCGCAGAAATCTGGTAATCGTCCAGTTTGTTGGCGGCCGCGCCATCGCGATTCAGGGGGATTTCCATTTCCACGTGGTTATCGAGCAGACCCCGTACCAACCGCATTAATTCCGCACTTTCATCCGCATCCAGCACTCCGTCTTCAAGCATTCGCCCGACTTGCGCCCGAGTGGTTCCCACAAGAGGGCAGCTTGCTTCTTCTTGGCCTATCAGCCAAGCATGAAGCGACTCCGCTTCGCTTTGGACGATCTTCCCATCGGCGATCAAGCCGCGGCACAAACCCAACAATTCCGAGACCTGACGTCCGTTTAACCGGGCGCGGCTAAACTTAATGAAATGCGTGGAGTCAGACATAGAGCGACAGCAGACCATCCCGGCTGGAGCCACAGTTTACGGGATTATCCGAGCCTTGCCGCAGGCTTTTCAGGGTTGCAAAAAGTAAAAAATACCATTTCTAATCGCCATGGCTCTGGCCGTTGCCCCGTTTGCAGCGCAAGCAGAGACATGGAATATTTATGGTTGGCAGAATCATTCTTGGGAGTTTGTGGACAATAATGGGTCGGACAGCGACCGCATTCAATCGAATGCCGGCAACATTGGCTTCGCGGCCAGTATGGACGCCGGTAATGACATTTCGGTCAACGTGCAATGCGAGCAGTTCACCTACTACAACCACTTTGGCGGCGGCACCGGATGGTGCAACCGTAACTCCAAGATTGGCTTGTCTCATCCGCAGATGGGTGAGATCATGTTTGCCACCTGGCTGCTCCCCTACAACGAGGGCGTAGCACAGTGGGTGGACCCGTTCTATGACGCTGGCGCGGACTCGCATACCAGCATCATGGGCTCGGTCGGCGCTCACACAATCTTCTACAACACCGGTGACTTCGACGTTCAGGCTTCCGGTTCAGGGCCGCTACACGGATCTGATGGTGGAGGTGTAGACACCGACGGTGGTGAAGTGCTCAGTAGCAGTACCAGTGGTGAGTTCAACTACGCTGTTGGAGGCTACGACACAGGCTTCAACCGTCGTCAGGAGAACATCATCCAGTACTGGTCCCCGAACTGGAACGGCTTTGTGTTCCGTTTCGCGTGGACCGTCGGCAATCGTGACGAGAGCGTGACGCTGAATGGCCACGAGGCGGACCCGGTGATCCGTTCTTCCAGCCTGGCCTACACCAACGGCCCATTCTGGGGCGCGGTGACCTGGCAGGATCACGAGGACTGGACCGCGGTTTCCGTTGGTAACCACAAAGCGTCGAAAGGTGGACACGTCATGGAAAGTTCGGATGCGGAAAGCCTCCGTCTTGCTGCCCGCTACATCCACGACATGGGTGATGGCGTGAGTGTTCAGATCTCGGCCATGTGGGAAGACCTGGAGTACGAATTCAACAACGTGACCAGTGTTGATGAAGCGATGGCAGCTTTCGGATATAGCAACTGGGCCTCTTCCGGCAACCTGATGCTCAGCGATGATGACATCAAGGCGCAGAAGACCGTCCGCTTGATATATGAGTTGTTTGACGATCCAGACCAAGACGGCCAGCAGATTGACGCTGCCGTCGCTACTCTAACCACCACCGCCCCTCCTGCATATACTGCACCGACCGGCGTTGTGGAAGACGACCCCCTGACGGCAGAGGATGAAACTAATGAAGGCACAGGCGGGAATCTCGACGACAATGTTCTGACGAACAGCACCCTTGAAGCTGCTGTGATGGCATTGCAGACTGCTGCCATGGCTACTACTGATGATGCAGCTACTAACAATGCGAAACTTCAGTACGACATGCTGGTCGATGCGGCCACTTCGGCTGCTCGTGCAGAAAAGGCTGGCAACGTCAAGATCGAGCGGGATGCCTGGATGGTTTCCGGTAAGGTTAAGTTCGGCGGCCCCGTGGACTTCCGCTTCTCCTACATGGATGCGGATGACCTTGAGGTTTCTTGCTCGGCTTGCTCTGGCGACTGGGACGAAACCGCAGCCGAGGCTTGGAACGTAGGCCTGTTCTACACCATGCCGGGCGGCACCGAACTGCGTCTGACCTACTCCGAAGTCGACAACGACGAAAACGGAACCTACGGTCAGGGCATCTCCGGTACCGGACTGGGTTCCGGTGGGGAAATCGAGATGTTCGCAGTGGGTATCGTGCACTGGTTTGACTGATTCAGTCTGACTGAGCACACCAAACAAGCAGGCGCCCTTCGGGGCGCCTGTTTTTTTGTACTCCAGCCTTCCAGCCAAGCCTCCCCATCACTCTGTTTCGCCTTCTGCTCTCTCCACCCATGTCTTATAATTTCTGCACTGCCATGACATTCCGTTTTCTCAACCCAATCCGGTCGCAATCCGGCCGGCCTTGCCCCGCGTGACCCTGAACCAGATTCGTGCGCTGGTCGCTGACGACCTCGCCACGGTGGACCGTTTGTTGTCCGAACAATCGCGCTCCGAGGTCGACCTGGCGAACCAGGTTGCCCGCTATATCGTGGAAGCAGGCGGCAAGCGTATCCGCGCCGTGTTGGTGCTTCTGTGCGGACGTGCACTGGGCGGCCTGCGCCATCCGGATGCCTCTTTCATGCTGGCCGCAGTCATTGAATTCATTCACACCGCCACCCTGCTGCACGACGATGTGATCGACGACTCGGAGATCCGGCGTGGCCGGGCAACCGCGAACAAAGTCTGGGGCAACGAGGCCAGCGTGCTTGGCGGGGACTTCTTCTATTCGCGCGCATTCAGCATGATCGCCGAAATCGACCAGTCCGAAGTCACTCGAATCCTCGCCAACGCGGCCAACGCAATTGTGGAAGGCGAATTACTGGAGCTCATGCACGCCAGACAGATTGAGCTGGATGAAGACCAGTACCTGACGATCATTGAAGGCAAGACGGCCAAGCTATTCGAGGCTTCCTGCGAAGCCACCGCCCGCATCGAGGGAGCGAACGATGAGCACACTCAGGAACTGGCCCACTTCGGCCGGCTGCTTGGAGCAGCGTTCCAGATCGCGGACGACGCGATCGACTATCTGGAAGACAACCCGGAAGCAGACAAGAGCGTCGGCGACGACCTTGCCGGCGGCCGCTTGACCCTACCGTACATCTACGCTCTTCGCGAAGCTCCGAAAGAGGACCGGGAGTTCCTCCACCACGCAATCCAGTCTGGACAACGCGAGCACATCGGGGAAGTCTGCGCGATCATGCATCGTTCCGGAGCGATCGACTACGCCTGGAAACGAGCCCGGGAGTTTGCGCAACGAGCCCAAAGCCACTTGAATGTCCTGAATGCCTCTTCATGGCGGGACGCACTGGAAGAGGTAACCGAATTTTCAGTCTCCCGAAGGTATTAGGCAAGATTTGATTGGGTCCGTACACCCCCACCGTGTATTCCCCTTAATGTTGGGTAAAACGAATTCTCTGTATCGGCCCGGGATAACGCGCAACGGTTTTGTCTGCGGTCAGAAGAGTGAGTCCTTCAACTTGAGCCTGCGCGATTAAAATACGGTCAAATGGATCCCTGTGAATGGGTGGCAACACACTCACCGCTGCTGCATGATTGCCCATCACAGCCAATTCCCAATAATCATTTTCCAGTAAATTTCGACGTAGCAAAAAGGGGTCAACAGTAAAGTCTGAACCGCCTTTCCCGCTCTTAATGGCAACTTCCCAAATGGATATCGCGCTGAAGAACAATTGATTGTCTTGATCTCTGACCAGTGCGCGTATTGAAGTCGGGAGTCTCCCTGTTTCTTCCGCTGCAGCCCAGAGCAGGACGTGGGTATCCAGAAGCAATTTCACTCGTCAGCGTCCTCACCTTCAAACAGGGCGACAATCTCATCGGAATACATCCGGTCGAAGTCTTCCGGGACAGTAATCTGACCTTCCATAAAACCAAGGCGCCGCTTTGCCTTGGCCTCCGGTACCGTCACCGCGGTGACCCGAACCATGGGTTTGCCCGAAATTGCAATAATGAAAGGCTCACCACCGGCCGCGTCCTTGACAAGGCGCGAAAGATGGGTCTTGGCCTCGTGCATGTTGACCGTGCGCATGGCATATCCTCAAACTTGGTTTAGTTAGTTTAGTCTATTTGATTGAGTATCGCAAGCCTGAATCCCCTTGTTTTCCAAAATCCATAAAACAAAGCAAATGCTACACAGGTATAAATTCAAATTTAATAGAGCTTCTGTCTGTTTTTCGACGACCTTCCGGGGTCGTTCCCCAAGCCACCACCTCTGTCACATTTCACAATTTCTTTATCTTCAGGCAAGATACTGATTTGTTGCTAGAGTAGGCAGCATGGCCGATAAAAAAGACTTAATCCAGCGCTATAACTGCCGCGAAATCTCGCAATTGCAGTTCAACCTGCGGGTCGTCATGCAGGGAGCGGACAAAAGCACCCCGGTACTGGAACGCCTGCGCTTCCTGTGCATCGCGAGCCGCAACCTGGACGAATTCTTCGAGGTGCGGGTCGCCGCCCTGCACCAGCTGGTCAAGTACGGCACCGAGGCGCAAAGCGGCGAAGGCCTGACCGCCCAGGAGATCCTCGCCGAAATCTCCAAGCAGGCCCACTCCATCGTCAAGCTCCAGTACCGCCTGCTGCAGAAAAGCGTATTGACTGCACTGCGTAAACGCGACATCTATTTTCTGCGCCGCCACGAATGGGACAAGGCCCAGCGGCAATGGATCCGCCAATACTTCCGGCGGAACATCCTGCCCATCCTCTCCCCGCTCGGGCTGGACAGCCGCCACCCGTTCCCGCGCGTGCAGAACAAGAGCCTCAACTTCATGGTCAAGCTCGCCGGCAAGGATGCCTACGGCCGAAGCACCGAATACGCGGTCGTCACCGCGCCGCGCTCCCTCCCCCGCATCGTGCGCCTGCCGGACGAGGTCTGCAACAAACGCGACAGCTACGTCTTCCTCTCCTCGATCATCCACGACAACCTCGAGGACCTGTTCCCCGGCCTCAAGCTCAAGGGCTGCCACCAGTTCCGGGTCACCATGGACAGCAACCTATTCTACGACGAGGAGGAGGTGGAAAGCCTGCGCGATGTCTTGGCCGGCATGCTGCCGGAACGCCAGTACGGCGAAGCGGTGCGGCTTGAGGTGGTCAACGACTGCCCGCGCGATATCATCCGCTTCCTGCGCGAGCAGTACCAGCTTGATGCCGACAGCGTCTACGAAGTCAACGGGCCGGTCAACCTGTACCGCTTGATGAACTTCCCGGAGCTGATCGACCGCCCGGACCTGCGCTATCCGCCCTACCGCCCGAAGACGCCCCAGACATTCAAGCTCCTGCCCTCCTCGGGAAGCCTGTTCGACCTCCTCGACCGGCAGGATGTCCTGTTGCATCATCCGTTCAATTCGTTCAAGTGGACGATCCGGTTCCTGCGCGAAGCCGCAGCGGATTCCAAGGTGGTCGCCATCAAGCAGACAATCTATCGGACCGGGCTGGAGTCCGATCTGACGGATATCCTGGAGTCGGCAGCCCGGTCGGGCAAGGAAGTTACCGTCATCATCGAACTGAGCGCACGTTTCGACGAGGAAGCCAACATCCAATTGGCCCAGCGGCTGGAACAGGCCGGGGCACAGGTGCTGTACGGCGTGGTCGGCCACAAGACCCATGCCAAGATGATGCTGGTGGTCCGCCAAAGCGACGATGGCCTGCGCCGCTATGCGCATCTCGGCACGGGCAACTACCATCCGGTTACGACCCGCCTGTATACCGACTACGCCTTGTTGACATCCAACCAGGACCTGTGCGAGGACGTGCACAAGATCTTCCTCCAGGTGGCAAGCCTCGGACGCGCACCCAAACTCAGCCTGATGTACCAGTCTCCGCTGACCTTGGGCCAGGGACTCATCAAGAAGATCCTGGCAGCCGCCGAGCAGGCCGGCAAGGGAGAGACGGCGATCATCTACGCCAAGATGAACGCGCTGACCGAATACGGCATCATCGACGCCCTCTACGAAGCTTCCCAGGCCGGAGTCACCATTGACCTCCTGGTGCGCGGCGAATGCCGGCTGCGCCCCGGCGTCAAGGGTCTCTCGGACAACATCCGCGTCCGCTCCATCGTCGGACGCTTCCTGGAGCACACCCGGGTGTTCTACTTCCGCACCGGCGAGGACGAGGAAATGTACCTCTCCAGCGCCGACTGGATGACCCGGAACATCCACCGCCGCGTGGAAACCATGTTCCCGGTACTGGACGAGAGCATCAAGAAGCGAGTCATGCGGGAGATTTTCGAGACTTACTTTGCGGACAATTGCCAGAGTTGGCAGATGGAACCCGACGGCACCTACACCAAGATCCCCATCGGCCGCGGGCACAAGCGGTTCGCCGCGCAGGAAGCGCTGATGGCCATGCACGGAGAGATTGATGAGTCCTACGTATAGCGTCTTGGATCTCGGATCCAACAGTTTCCACATGATCTACGCCCGCGTGGGGGAGGACGGAAAAATCACCGTTCTCGACAAGTTCAAGCAGTACGTCTCGCTCGGGGCCGGCCTCAAGCAAAACGGCGAAATCCGGGAGCGTTACCAGCATGCCGCCATCAACTGCCTCCGGGAAGCCTCAAGGGTAATCCGTCGGCAACAGCCCGACTATTTCTCCGCAGTCGCCACCAATGCCTTCCGCTGCCAGAAAGATGACTATTTCAAGAATCTGTGCGAGCGCGCACTGGGACATCCGATCCGCGTCCTGAGCAGCGAGGAGGAAGGCGACTACATCTACCGAGGCGTGGTACAGACCACCCCCCTATCCGGTCAAGACCACTGCATCCTCGACATTGGAGGCAGCAGCACCGAGTTCATCCTCGGCAGCGGTGCCCGTGCCAGCTGCATCCTGAGCTGGCAGCTCGGCAGTGCCATTCTGACTGAACGCTTTTTCGACACCCATACACTGCGCCCCACCAACTGGCAGGCCGCAGTCGATTACGCGGATGAAACCATGACGCTGGCCGGCAAAGGCCGAATTCACCTGCCTGGCATTGAAACGATGTATGGTGCTTCCGGAGCCATCCGCGCCATCAGCAACACCATGATCAAACTGGGCGTCAACGATACCGGGACCATTGACGCCAAGGCGGTAGAAGAGTTGGTTCAAAGCCTGCTGAACATCCGGATTGGGTCTCGCTTCAAACACCTGGACCGTTACCGGGTACAGGTCTTTCTCGGTGGGCTCGCAATCCTGCACGCCATTTTCGAACTACTGGACGTCCGCGACCTGAAGCCGGCCCGAGGGGCAATGCGGGAAGGCGTACTGCTGGAAATGCACCAACAGGCACTGACTACCGCAAAAGCCGCATAGCCCTCACACCAGCCCTGCAGTATCCGGGCAGGCTAGTTCTGCTCTCAGAAATCCTTGGATCGAAGTTCTTTCAGATCAGGCATCTCGCCAACTCTTTCTCCTAGGTCCTTCATAAGCGCGTCGATACTTTTAAAAGATTTAACGTCACCACGCTGAGCGGCCCGCATGGCAGCGACAGTCTCCGCATTTGGCACCAACGGTTTAGGCTTCCTAATATTGTCTTGAAAATCAAACATATAGCCTAAATTGGAATAAATTAAAATTTGGGCTCCGCATTTTACCTGTTTTCTGAAGTATTCATCTTTATAATCAGCACCGCAACAAAGCCGTCACCCTAGATTCAGCATGCCCCGCCTGCCCCGCCCGCATTCCAGCGTGATTGTCGACGGACTGGAACGGGCACCCGCCCGCTCCATGCTGCGTGCCGTTGGTTTCGACGACGGCGATTTCCGTCGCCCCCAGATCGGCATCGCCTCCACCTGGAGCGAAGTGACGCCTTGCAACATGCACATCGACCGGCTGGCCCGTCAGGCAGCCACAGGCGCCAACCAGGCTGGCGGCAAATCCGTCACCTTCAACACCATCACCATATCCGATGGCATCTCCATGGGCACCGAGGGCATGAAATATTCCCTGGTCTCCCGAGAACTGATCGCCGACACCATTGAAGCGGTAACCGCCGGAGAAGGTTTCGACGCACTGGTGGCGATCGGCGGCTGCGACAAGAACATGCCGGGCTGCCTGATGGCAATCGCGCGGCTTAATCGTCCGGCCGTGTTCGTTTACGGCGGCACCATCGCACCCGGACGGCACCGCGGAAAAAATATCGACATCGTCTCGGTATTCGAAGCGGTTGGAGAACGCGCCAAGGGTCAGATTTCCGGGAAAGAATTGACCGCGATTGAATCTTGTGCCATCCCCGGGGCTGGTTCGTGCGGCGGCATGTACACCGCCAACACCATGGCCTCGGCAATCGAAGCGCTGGGCATGAGCCTGCCCGGCAGCTCGGCACAGATGGCAACCTCCAAGGCCAAGCGGGAAGACTGCCGCCAAGCCGGCGAAATGGCAGTCCAGTTGCTGAAGCTCGGCATTACCCCACGCGACATCATGACGCGCAAGGCCTTTCTTAATGCCATCGCCGTAGCGACCGCCCTGGGCGGCTCCACCAATGTCGTCCTGCATCTGCTGGCCATGGCCCGCTCCATGGGCGTGCGACTTTCACTGGACGATTTCACGCGGGTCGGCCGCAAGGTTCCCGTGGTCGCGGACCTGCGTCCGTCCGGCCGCCACATGATGTCGGAACTGGTCCGGATCGGAGGGATTCGTCCCCTGATGAAGCGCCTGCTGGATGCCGGGCTCCTGCACGGAGACTGTCGGACGGTCACCGGGCGCACCATGGCCGAAGATCTAGACAAAACGCCGGACTACCCGGAAAACCAGAAGATCATCCTCCCGCTTTCCGATCCGATCAAGCCGGACGGCCATTTGGTCATCCTGCGCGGAAACCTGGCACCCGAGGGCGCCGTGGCCAAGATCACCGGCAAGGAAGGTTCCACCTTTGCCGGACGAGCCCGTGTGTTCGACTCCGAGGAACGGGCCCTGCGCGCCATCCTTGACGGCTCCGTCCGTGCCGGCGACGTGGTGGTAATCCGTTACGAAGGTCCCCGCGGCGGACCTGGCATGCGCGAGATGCTCGCCCCGACTTCCGCCATCATGGGTCAAGGGCTCGGCAACGATGTGGCCCTGATTACCGACGGACGCTTCTCCGGCGGTTCGCACGGATTTGTGATCGGGCACATTACCCCGGAAGCCGCCGTCGGCGGCCCGCTGGCTCTGGTTAAAAATGGCGACCGCATCGCCATCGATGCCACGCGCCGGGAAATTACCCTGAAAGTGCCGAAGAGGGAACTTGCTCGGCGTCAGAAGGCTTTGAAGCCGCGCCGTCCGCGCTATCGCACTGGCGTGCTTGCAAAATATGCGCGTAGCGTGCGCTCCGCCTCGGAAGGTGCAGTAACGGATGTGGCTGACTGAATCAGCCGTTTCTGGATACTCGCCGCACTAATCTCGAGACTCAGTAGCCTCCCTTGCGGCGGCTCTCGGGCAATCCAGAGATACGCCCTCCCTGCTTGCTCGGGTCCCCGGGAAACAGGTCGTAGAGGGTTTTGGCGTTGATCTTCTCGTTCCAGAGCGCACCCAAGTATTTCACCAGGTTGCGGGTATTCGGTTGGTTTCCGGCGTTCTGGAAAAACTCTTCCCGAAGATGCTTGATGACATCCCAGTGTCGCTGTGTCAATTCCAGGTCTTCGGAATTCGCGATCTGTTCGGCTAGGCCCTCGCTCCAGTCGTCCGCATTGACCAGGTAGCCGTTTGGCGTGGTCTCAATTGTCTTTCCGTCAAATTCGATGCTCATGCAGTCCTCCGTGAACTTTCGAAAAAGGATCGAAAAATAGCCTATAAATTATAACGAGTGCTGCGAAGATTCAGTTTGAATGCCGCCAGCCAGGTAAAACAAGGGACCCTGGGAAGTTCTTCAATTAAGGCCCTGCGGCCCCTCAGCAAAATGACGGGGGCAGTTAGGTGAAGGTGCGACAAAAACCGGCAACGTCCGACTACCTCTTAGGGGATATAATAATTAGTTCCCGGCTTACCCCATAGTGAAATTTATATCTGCTTCAAAATCATTTATCCTACGCACTGGCCACGTGTTTGACAGGAGGACCGTGAACCATGACAGACGAACAGCATAAAACGCCGATGCTGGACGATCTGGAGCAAGGGCCCTGGCCCAGCTTCATCTCCGGCATCAAACGACTCCGCGACCAACATCCCGATAAACGGGTCAACGGTGTCGCGAACGACCTTCTCGGTCAATTAGAACATTCCTACGAAACCCGCAAGGGTTACTGGAAAGGAGGCACGGTCAGCGTTTACGGTTACGGCAGCGGCATCATCCCGCGTTTCTCCGAAGTCGGCGCCTCTTTCCCCGCCTCCAAAGAATTCCACACCCTCCGCGTACAGCCGCCCGCCGGCAACTACTACACCACCGACATTCTCCGCCAACTCGGCTCCAGCTGGGAACGCTGGGGTTCCGGCCTGGTGACCTTCCACGGCCAGACTGGCAACATCATGTTCATCGGTGCCAGCACGGAGAACACCCAGCACTTTTTCGACGAAATCAATGATTACGGGTTTGATCTTGGCGGAGCCGGCCCTTGCGTACGAACCGGCATGTCCTGTGTCGGCGCAGCCCGTTGCGAGCAGTCCAATACCGACGAGATGCGCGTCCACCGCGTCCTGCTCAACAACTTCACCGACGACGTGCACCGCCCGGCCCTGCCGTACAAGTTCAAGTTCAAGGTGTCCGGTTGCGGCAACGACTGCATGAATTCGATCGAACGTTCCGATTTCTCCATCATCGGAACCTGGCGCGACGACATGAAGGTCGACCAGGAAGCCATCGCTGGCTACCTCGAGACCAAGGGTCGCCAGTACCTGATCGACAACGTGGTTGCACGCTGTCCGACCAATGCCCTGTCCCTGTCGGACGACGACGAGTTGTTGGTCGACAACCGCAACTGCGTGCGCTGCATGCATTGCCTGAACGTGCTGCCCAAGGCCCTGTCTCCGGGAGACGACAAGGGCGTGTCGATCCTGATCGGCGGCAAGCGCACGCTGAAGATCGGCGACCTGATGGGCACCATGATCGTGCCGTTCATGAAGCTCGAAACCGAGGAGGACTACGAGCGTCTGGTCGAACTCGCCGAGGAAACCATCGACTTCTGGGCCGAGAACGGGCTGGAGCACGAGCGCTGCGGTGAGATGATCGAGCGCATCGGCCTGGTCAACTTCTTGGAAGGCATCGGCGTGGAGGTGGATCCCAACATGATCAACGAACCGCGCACGAGCTCCTACGTCCGCATGGACGACTGGGAGGAAGAAGCCGAGAAGTGGTTCCACCGCAAGGCGGAAGAGTCCCAGGCTGCGGCCTGAGCGCGGAGGAACTGATTCATGGCCACTGAACATCGCTCGCCGGTCGAATCCGGTTGCCCGGACGGCTTCCAGTACCTGCACCCGCTGATGCGCAAGCATTACGGGAACTGGGCCTATCACGAAGATCCCCGTCCCGGCGTCCTGCGCCATGTCGCGCATAACGGAGAGTCCATCTGGACCGTGCGCGCCGGCACGCAGCGCATCCTGGATGTATTCACCCTTCGCAAGTTGTGCGACATCGGAGACGAGTTCGGCGACGGCTACGTCCGATTCACCATCCGCAGCAACATCGAGTACATGGTGGCAGACCAGGAGAAGGTCGAACCGCTGATCGACGCTCTGGAAGACTCCGGCTTCATCGTCGGCGGCACCAAGAACTCAGTGGCGATGATCTCGCACACCCAAGGCTGGCTGCACTGCGACATCCCCGGCACCGACGCCTCCGGCGTGGTCAAGGCGATGATGGACGAACTGATCGACGAGTTCCGCGGCTGGAACATGCCCAACCGGGTACACATGACCACGTCCTGCTGCCAAATCAACTGCGGCGGCCAGGGCGACATCGCAATTAATGTCCAGCACACCAAGCCGCCCAAGATCAACCACGACCTGGTCTCCAACGTCTGCGAGCGCCCGTCCGTGGTGGCACGCTGCCCGGTAGCGGCCATCCGCCCGGCCCTGGTCAACAACAAGCCCTCGCTTGAAGTCGACGAGAAGAAGTGCATCTGTTGCGGTGCCTGCTATCCACCCTGCCCGCCCATGCAGATCAACGACCCGGAGCACACCAAGCTCGCCATCTGGGTCGGCGGCAACCATTCCAACGCCCGCGGCAAGCCAACCTTCCAGAAACTGGTTGCGGCCGGCATCCCGAACAATCCGCCGCGCTGGCCGGAGGCCACCGCCGTGGTCAAGCGCATCCTGCGCGCCTATCGCGACGATGCCCGGGACTGGGAGCGCATGAACGACTGGATCGATCGAATCGGCTGGCCTCAATTCTTCGAACGCACCGGCCTGCCGTTCACCAAGTTCCATATCAACAACTGGCGCGGTTCCCGAGCCAGCTTGAACGCTTCGGCGCACATCCGCTTCTGAGCCTTGACTCCTGGGAAGTGCCGCCGTGAAATTCGGAATCCTGGTCAACGAGGGTCCTTACCAGCACCAAGCCTCCGATAGTGCCTACCAGTTCGCCCAGGCGGCACTGACCGCCGGGCACGAGATATACCGCGTGTTCTTCTATCACGACGGGGTCAACAACGGCACCCGGCTGACCGTACCGCCGCAGGACGACCGCAACGTCGTGGACCGCTGGTCGGAATTGGCCGAGAAACACGACCTGGACCTGGTCCTCTGCGTGGCCGCCGCGCAACGCCGCGGCTTGCTGGATGCCGACGAGGCCCAGCGCCATGGCAAGGATGCCGACAACATCGCCCCGGGCTTCCGCATCTCGGGACTGGGGCAGTTGATCGAAGCCGCCATCCAGTCGGACCGGCTGGTGACTTTCGGAGACTGAGTATGAGCGAAGAAGGCATCGTCAAGAAACTCATGTACGTCAACCGCAAGGCGCCGTACGGCACCATCTATGCGCTGGAATCCCTGGAAGTCGTCCTGATCGGCGCGGCATTCGACCAGCAGGTCAGCCTGGCCTTCGTCGACGACGGCGTGTACCAGTTGACCCGGAGCCAAAACACCGACGGCATCGGCATGAAGAACTTCTCGCCGACCTACGCCGCGCTCGGCGACTACGACGTCCGCCACATCTACGTGGAACGCGAGTCGCTGGAGGCGCGCGGGCTGACCGTCGAGGACCTGATGCCGCTCACCTACGAGGACGAAGACGACGACTGGGCGGAAAAGGAATCGCTGCGCGTCGTCGACAGCAGCGAACTGGCCACGCTGATGGGCGAACAAGACGTGGTGCTGAGTTTCTGACCATGAGCCTGCTGCACACCGTCAACAAGTCTCCGTTCGAGCGCAACTCTCTGGAGTCCTGCCTGCGACTGGCTGAAGACGGCCACGCGGTACTGCTAATCGAGGACGCCGCAGTGGCAGCCCTGAACGGCACCGCACACACGGAAACGATCAAGAACGCAACCGGGCGCCTGTCCATGTACGTGCTGGGCCCCGACCTTGACGCGCGCGGTCTTTCGAGAGACCGCGTCATCGACGGTATTGAAATCGTCGATTACGACCGATTTGTGACGCTCACGTGCGAGCACGACAGCGTCCAATCCTGGTTATAACTAAAACAGTCTCAACGAGACGGGAGTCACATCATGCCCCTTGAAGTGAACGGCAAAAGTTACGAAACTGACGAAGAAGGCTACCTGGCCAACATCAACGAATGGGAGCCCGGACTGGCGGATGCCATGGCCGAGGCGGATGGCACCAGCCTGGGCGACAACCACTGGGAAGTCATCAACTTTCTTCGCGAATACTACGAGGAATACCAGATCGCTCCGGCGGTCCGCGTCTTGACCAAGGCGATTGGCAAGAAACTGGGCAAGGACAAGGGCAACAGCAAGTACCTGTACGAGCTTTTCCCTTACGGCCCGGCCAAACAAGCCTGTAAATACGCAGGTCTGCCGAAACCGACCGGTTGCGTCTGACCGGCGCGCGGCCGCCTGCCGGCGGCTCCGACGCACGTTGACATGGATGCAGCAAGCCTGGCCCTGACTTTCCTCTATTACGGCGCCGCCCTGGTGCTGGTGCTGGGCCTCGCCCTGCGCATCCGCCGGTACGCCACGGTTCCGGCCCCACTCAAGATCCCGACCACGCCAGCCCCGACCAGTCGCACCGGCGTCGTCCTGCGCATGATCCGGGAACTGACCCTGTTCGAGAGCCTGTTCAAGTCGAACAAGTGGATCTGGCTGTTCGGCTGGATGTTCCACTTCGGCCTGCTGCTGGTTCTGCTTCGCCACCTGCGCTACTTCACCGATCCCGTCTGGGGCTGGGTGGCGTTCCTGCAACCGTACGGGAAGTATGCCTCCCTGATGATGGTAATCGGATTGCTGGGGCTCTGGTTCCGACGCTTGGCGGTTGACCGGGTGCGCTACATCTCCGCACTGTCCGACCACCTGATGCTGGCCCTGCTGATTGCCATCGGCGCCACCGGCATCGCCATGACCTTCGCCGTCGGCACGGACGTGGTGGCCGTCAAGGCGTTCTTCCTCGGGCTGATGTGGTTCGACTGGCAGACTCTGCCGTCCGACCCGCTCCTCTACTCGCACCTGATACTCGTCGCCCTGCTGATGCTGGTCTTCCCGTTCAGCAAGCTGCTGCACGCCCCCGGCGTGTTCTTCAGCCCCACCCGCAACCAGGCCGACAACCCCAGGGAGCACCGCCACATCTCCGCCTGGGCGTTGAAACTCGAGAAAGGAAATGGCTGAGCAACCCGCCTTCGACGTCCCGGAACTCAAGCCGTATCCGGTCATCCCGAAACTGGTCGAGGATACGATGGCGCACAGCCAGCCGTTCGTCGCCAAATCCGACTTCCAGGAGCCGCTCGGCTTCCCGGGCGAACTGGTCGACGACTGGCAGGACGTCGCGATCAAGAAGATGGGCGAGCTGACGGACCGCTACCGCTCGCTGCAGGTGTTCCTCGATTCCTGCGTCAAGTGCGGCGCCTGCACCGACAAGTGCCACTACTATCTCGGCACCACCGACCCCAAGAACATGCCGGTCGCCCGCCAGGACCTGTTCCGCAAGGTGTACCGGCGCTACTACACGTTCGCCGGCAAGCATATGCCGTGGCTGGTCGGCGCCGAGGACCTGACCGAAGAGGTGCTCGACGACTGGTACAAGTATTTCCACCAGTGCTCGCAGTGCCGCCGCTGCTCGGTGTACTGCCCCTACGGCATCGACACCGCGGAGATCTCGATGGCGGCGCGCGAGGTCATGGACTCGATCGGCAAGGGCCAGAAGTACTGCAACGAGATCATCGGCAAGGTGCACACCATCGGCAACAACCTGGGCCTGCCGGAACCGGCCTTGCTGGACACCCTGGAAGGCCTGGAAGAAGAAATCGAGGAAGACACCGGCGTTGCGGTCAAGTTCCCGCTGGACCAGAAAGGCGCCGACATCCTGCTGGTGACCCCCTCGGCCGACTTTTTTGCCGAACCCCATGTCGACGGCCTGATCGGATACGCCAAGGTCCTGCATGAGGCCGGATTGTCCTGGACCCTGAGTTCGCACGCTTCGGAGGCGGCCAACTTCGGCATGTTCATCGGCAGTTACGAAAACATGCGCAAGGTCGCCCTGCGCATCCGGGAGGCGGCGCTGGACCTCGGCGTGAAGCGCATCGTGTTCGGCGAATGCGGCCACGCCTGGCGGGTCGCGTACAGCTTCCTCAACACGCTGGCCGGCCCCTTCGACTTCCTGGATCCCCAATACCCGGTTCCCCAGCACATCTGCGAAGTCACCCACGGCCTGATTCAAGACGGGAAACTCCGCCTGAACAAATCAGAAAACGACGACATGGTGCTGACCTACCACGATTCCTGCAACGTGGCCCGCGCCTCGCGCATGGGGGACATCCCGGGCGGCCAGTTCGAGATCCCGCGCGCGATCATCCGCGCCAGTTGCAACCATTTCTATGACATGCCGGCCGACACCGTCCGCGAAGCGACATACTGTTGCGGCGGCGGCGGCGGGCTTCTGACCGACGACCTGATCGAGCTGCGCGTCAAGGGCGCCCTGCCTCGCATGGAGGCCCTCCAGCAGGTTGTCGAGGACCACGGCGTCACCCATATGGCCGCCATCTGCGCCATCTGCAAGAGCCAGTTCGCCAAGGTCCTGACCTATTACGGATTCCAGATGGACCAGATCGTCAGCGTTCACCAGTTGGTGAGCAATGCCATCATCCTGACCGGAAGCGAACAAGAGAAGGAGGCCGAGCTGAGCGAAGCCGCCTGAAGACCACTCCCAGGAGAACCCTATGAGCAGTTCAAACGAGTCCCCAATGGAACAGAAACTCACCTTCCGTCGTTTCGAAGACGACGACTACCAGTGGTCCAGGCCGGGAGACTCGATCTTCGAGGCGGATCATTCGCACAAGTGCCCCACTTACGTGCACCGCACGCCGCCGTGCCAGGGCAGTTGCCCGTCCGGCGAGGACATCCGCGGCTGGCTGGACATCGTGCGCGGCATCGAGACCCCGCCGGAAGGCATGAGCATGCAGGAATACGCTTTCCGCCGCTCGACCGACGCCAACCCGTTCCCATCCATGATGGGCCGGGTGTGCCCGGCCCCGTGCCAGGACGGCTGCAACCGCAATCACGTCGAGGACTTCGTCGGCATTAATTCAGTCGAGCAGTACATCGGCGATTCGGCCTACGACGAGGGCTTCAAGTTCGAACGCCCCGAACAGACCAGCGGCAAGCGGGTCGCCGTCATCGGCGGCGGTCCGGCAGGCCTGGCGGGTGCCTACCAGTTGCGCCGCCGCGGCCATGCCAGCACCGTCTTCGAGAGCCAGGAAGAACTCGGCGGCATGATGCGCTACGGCATCCCCGGCTACCGCACGCCCCGCTCTTACCTGGACCGCGAGATCGAGCGCATTCTGGAGATGGGCGACATCGAGGTGCGCAACAACACCAAGGTCGGAACCGATGTCAGTATTGAAGAACTGGAGAAGGAATTCGATGCCATCCTATGGGCGGTCGGCTGCCAGACCGGACGCAAGCTGCCGGTCCCCAACAGCGATGCCCCGAACTGCATCTCCGGCGTTGCCTTCCTCGAAGCCTTCAACAAGGGCCACCTGCAGGTGACCGCCAACCGCGTCATCTGCGTCGGCGGCGGCGACACCTCCATTGACGTGGTTTCCGTGGCACGGCGCCTCGGCAATATCCCGAGCATGGACGAAAAACTGCGCCCCGAACACGTCGTCGGCGGTTACGTGGCACACGATGCCGCAATGGCCGCAGCCCGTGAAGGAGCCAATGTGACGCTGACCTCCCTGTTCCCCAAGGAGGAGATGACCGCAGCCGAACACGAAGTACACGATGCCCTGCGCGAGGGCGTCGATATTCGCGACGGCGTTATGCCGGTCGAGGTGCTGCTGGACGACACCGGCCGCGCCCGTGCCCTGAGAATGGCGGAATGCACCATAGAAGAAGGCCGTCCGAGCCCCGTGGAAGGCACGGAGTTCGAGATCGAGGCCGACCTGATCGTGTCCGCGATCGGCCAGGGCGGCGACCTCAGTGCTGGCCTGGAAGCACTCGACAACGGCCGCGGCTTGATCGATGCCAGCAAGTTTTTCGAGGTCGAAGGCCGACCCGGGCACTTCGTGGCAGGTGACATCATCCGCCCGCACCTGCTGACGACTGCCATCGGGCAGGCATCCATCGCCGCCGAGGGCATCGACCAGTATCTGAAAGAGGCCGAACTGCGCAAGCGCCCGAAGGTGGATGTACATCACTTTGACCTCCTGGCAAAACTGAGCGAGGCGGGACTGGACCCCTCCCCCTACGAAATCGGCGAGACTCGGGGCACCTGCGACAGCGACTTCTCGGTTCACAACTACGAGGACCGCTCCAGCCAGGAGATCATCACCCACGAAAAACTGTTCCTCGCCCACTTCCCTTACCAGGCCCGCACCCTCCGGGGCGAATCCGGGCCCGACAGCGAGGCCGTGCTGGGTCATTTCGAGGAACGCGTAATCGGCCTGAACGAAGAGGAGGCGGTCGCCGAAGCCGGACGCTGCATGAGTTGCGGCATGTGCTTCGAATGCGACAACTGCGTCGTGTTCTGTCCGCAGGATGCCGTGTTCCGGGTCAAGAAGGACGAACATACGACCGGACGCTACGTCGACACTGATTACGACCGTTGCATCGGCTGCCATATCTGTGCTGACGTCTGCCCGACCGGCTACATCGACATGGCTCTGGGAGAGCATTGATTCTGGGGTGATCTGCACGCCATGCGAGCAACTTTGCTCATGCTGTCAGTTGTCGCACTGACAGCGTTCTCGAACGCTTCAGCTGAAGGGTTGGAGCCGTTTGTTCCCAAAGCCAAGGGTGAACAGTGCGTGGAGCCCACCCAGGTGATGCGCGAGCGCCACTGGGAATTCATCCTGCACCAGCGCGACGAGACCATGTACAAGGGCATCCGCACCACCCGCCACTCCCTGAAGAACTGCTTGGAGTGCCACGTGCAGCCGGACGAGGAAGGACGCTTTCCGCGGAGTTCCGAAACGACCCACTTCTGCACCAGCTGCCATGTCTTCGCTGGCATCCGCGTCGACTGCTTCGAATGCCATGCCGACCGTCCGCATGAGGCCTACGGCGCAATCCCTCGCCACTCCCGACTGAGCCTGAATGACCTGTTCCGCAGGAGGCCCATCCAATGAGCCTGGATCTCACCCGGCGCGAATTTCTGCAGGGAGCCGGCGCGGCCGGTGCCCTGACCCTCGCCCCCGGCGTGTTCCTGTACGCCAAGGACCCCGAAGTCCCGGTGACCGATGCCGTGCGCTGGGGACTGCTGGTCGACACCCGGCTGTGCCAGGAAGACTGCGATGCCTGCGTGGAGGCCTGCAACGAAGAACACAACCTGGAGGATCTCGGCCGTCCCGAAACTGATGCTCAATGGATTCGGAAATTGACCGTCCGCGACCCGCTCGGAGGGCGGACAATCTCGCTGCCGATGATGTGTCAGCACTGCGAAAATCCCCCCTGCGTGGATGTCTGCCCGACAGGTGCCTCGTTCCGTCGCATAGACGGTATCGTGCTGGTCGACAAACACACCTGCATCGGCTGCCGCTACTGCATGATGGCCTGCCCCTACAAGGCGCGCTCGTTCATCCATGAAAACCTGACCGAACAACTGCCCCACGCTCCGCGAGGCAAGGGCTGCGTCGAAAGCTGCACGATGTGCGTACACAAGGTCGATGCCGGGGAAAACACCACCGCCTGCGCGGAAGCCTGCCATAAAGATGGACATCAAGCCATCCTGTTCGGAGACCTGAACGATCCGGACAGCGAAATCTCCAAGCGCATCCGGGAGTTCGGCGCGACCCAAATCCGGGCCGACCTCGGGCTCAACACCGGCGTACGCTACCAGAACCTATGAGCATCGCCTCGGTCCGCTACGCCACCCTGGACGCCGGTCGCAGTTACTGGGGCCTGCTCGCTGTGCTGGCGGGCATGACGCTGGTCGGATTGGCCGGATTCCTCCACCTGGAGCACGAGGGGCATTGGATCACCGGCATGAATAACCAGGTCGTGTGGGGCATCCCGCACGTCTTCGCCGTGTTCCTGATCGTCGCCGCATCCGGCGCGCTGAATGTCGCGTCCATCGCCTCCGTATTCGGACAAGTCACCTACAAGCCGCTGGCCCGTCTGTCCGGGCTGCTGGCCGCAGGCCTTCTGATCGGTGGTTTGGCCATTCTGGTGCTGGATCTCGGCCGGCCGGACCGGCTGATCGTGGCCATGACCTACTACAACTTCAAGTCCATCTTCGCCTGGAACATCTTCCTGTACACCGGGCTGCTGGCCGTGATCGCCCTTTATATGTTCGTGTTGTTCCAGCCTGCATTCGCCCGCTGGACCCGGGCTGCCGGCATCTTGGCCTTGCTGTGGCGTCTCGTCCTGACCACGGGTACCGGCGCCATCTTCGGCTTTCTGGTCGCCCGCCAAGGATACGACGCGGCCATCATGGCACCCCTGTTCATCATCATGTCGTTCTCGTTCGGCACGGCCGTGTTCATGCTGGTCCTGACCGCGGCAGGTCGCGGTTCCGGGCGAGTGCTCGGTGACGCCTTGCTGTTCCGCCTGAAGAACCTGCTCGCCATATTCGTCTCTGCGGTGCTTTACTTCGTCCTGGCGTATCACATCACCAACCTCTATGCCACCGAGCACCATGGCTATGAGGCATTCATCCTGAATTTCGAGAGCCTGTACTCAAAGCTTTTCTGGATCGGACAGGTTGGCTTCGGTTCTCTTGTGCCGCTTGCCCTGTTCTACGCCCCGAGGACTCGGACCTGCCGCATCAGCACGCATGTCGGCGCAGGGCTGGTCATTCTCGGTGGCCTGATCCAGATGTACGTCATCATCATCGGCGGGCAAGCGTATCCGCTGGTTCTGTTCCCCGGCATGGAGGAAAGCAGTTCGTTCTATGACGGCGTGATTGCTTCCTATGTCCCGAGCATCTGGGAATTCCTGCTGGGCTTCACCGGTGTCGCCATCGGTTTGATTGTTGTGGTCGCAGGCTTAGGCGCATTGGGCATCCTCCCCGAGGACCTGTCGGATCCCAAGCCGGCCAGCTAGGCTTTACCCATGCCCGGCCAGAACCGCCGGATCTACCTGTCGGCAAGCCGGAAGTCCAGCGGCAAGACCTGTCTCTCCATCGGCCTCCTGCACACGCTCGGCCAGCGAGAGGTCACAATCCAGCCTTTCAAGAAAGGGCCCGACTACATTGACCCGATGTGGCTGTCCCGCGCCGCCAGGCGGCCCTGCTACAACCTGGACTACAACACGCAGACCGACCGCGAAATCCTTGAGACCGCGACTCGTGGCGCAACCGCAGACTGTTCCCTGATCGAGGGCAACTTGGGGCTGTTCGACGGCATGGCGGAAGATGGCTCCGACAGCAATGCGGCCCTCGCCAAACTTCTCCAAGCATCCGTCGCGCTCGTGCTGGACTGCGAAGGAATGACCCGCGGCATCGCGCCATTGGTCCTTGGCTACCAAGAGTTCGACTCCGAACTACAGTGGGCTGGCGTGATTCTCAACCGGACCGGCGGCAGCCGGCATGAATCCAAGCTCATCCATGCTTTGGAACAGCACACCGACCTGCCGGTATTGGGTGCCGTTGGAAGATCCTCGGACATGCAATTGACCGAGCGTCACCTCGGACTTATCACCCATACGGAACAGGCCGACGCGGATCAACGCATCGAAAAAATGGGTCAGGCCGTGGCCGGGAGTGTTGATGTTGATCGATTGATCGACTTGGCAAGCAGCCCGGCTGCAGATCCGGAAACTGAAACGCCAGCATCTCCGCCCGTGCCGGACCTACGCATCGGCTATCCCCGGGATGCCGCATTCGGGTTCTACTACGCGGATGACCTGGAGAAGTTTGCTCAATTGGGTGCGGAATTGGTGCCGTTTGACGCGCTGCACGACACCGAACTCCCCGAGGTGGACGGTCTGTGGCTTGGCGGTGGATTCCCGGAAACCCAGGCCGAAGCCCTGTCGGCCAATGTCCCGATGAAGGAAGCTTTGCGCGACCGCATCGCGGCCGGATTGCCGACCTACGCCGAGTGCGGGGGTCTTATGTACCTGTCCAGACAGATTTCCTGGGAAGAGCAGACTCACGAGATGGTCGGCATTGTCCCCGGTGATTGCGTGATGGACTCGCGCCCGCAAGGGCGAGGACTGGTGGAACTGGAAGCAACGAGCGACTTCCCATGGCCCGAGGTGCCATCGGGACTGCAGGTGTCTGCGCATGAATTTCACTACTCGCGTCTTGAAAATCTGGATAGCGACCTTCGCTGGGGCTGGCGAGTCCAGCGCGGCACCGGCACGGCCGAGGAAATGGACGGGCTGATCCTAGGCAATCTGTTTGCCAGCTATTGCCACCTGCGTCACACGGAGCGTTTCGAGTGGATTCGGTGTTTTCTAGGATTCGTTAGAAAGCATGCCGACATATAGAATCAGACCTGAAAGTAAAACCTCTACTCCATCAGGTTAACCGCCACTCCTTTTTCCTGCAGACGATCCGCCCGCACCTGAATATAACGCTGGAATTCGTCGTATTCCAAATACGCCCCCGAAGCGACATAGTCCAGGATGGACTGCACATGAAAGGCCTTGACATAGCCTTCGTTCCGGAAGACTTCCTTACCCTCCGAATCAAACATTACTTGCGTAGGAACAACCTTAACCCCCAAATGCATCGCCCAGTTCAGGGAGTCCATCTCTTTCCCTAAGGGGGTTGTCAGTGGTTCCTTCTCGCGGATATTCAATACCGCAATCTCGAATTTCTCAAGAATGTCCTGCGTTTCCGGTCGACGAAAAATATCCTGATGCAACTCGTCGCAACCCAAGCATTCTTTTTGTTCGAACATGACTAATAGAGGCTTGTCGCGATCGCGATCCGTCAAGTCAAACGGCGGCCCGGACAAGGTCGAAGACTCAACGTACAGAACACCGTTTTCGGCCTGCTTGTCCTGGCTCCCGTAATATTCGACGAACCGCTCGCTCGTATAGCGCCGTTCCGAGATGAAGCGCATCACGGCCCGGAACCGGGGCGGCGTGTAGTAGCCGTTCATGCGAAAGATGACCGAGCCCTCCTCTCCAAAAACCAAAAGGGTCGGAGTGAACATCACCTTGGTCTTCATCGCGTACTCCCTTTCGGGCAAGGCTTCCCCATCCACGTCTGTCACTTCCAGCGCACCAAAAATGTTGATGGCAACGATATCGAAATTCTGCTGCGCATATTCGGCAATATCGTGCTGGCCCAAGCCGTTCTCAATGAACATCTTGCAGTACGGACAACCGTCCTGATAGAAATACAACATCAGGTGGCGGCCTTCCGCGGAAGCCTCTTCGATGTCCTCGTTCAAGTCCAGAAACGACTGTTTGAACCACTCCGGGTGGGGCACGTAACCCGGATTCGTCATGTCCGAATCCAACGCGGGGTCAGACTCAGCCCAAACTGCGGGCCAAGTCAGCGTCCAGATCAAAAGAGCGGCAAACAGCCTGCGCATGACTCCAAATTATTCTTCAAATTCCAGGTCGCTCATGACCTCATCAATGCCAGCCTGGGCGCAGGCCTCATCAATTTCCCCGGTCGCGCCGGAAACCCCGACGCCCCCGTAGAACTGGCCTCCCGCCTCGATCGGCAGTCCGCCGCGCAAACGAGTCAACTTCTTGCTGGCACGTACCAAGGGCTTTGGAACTTCCATGCTTGGCAGGCGCATGTTTGCTGAAGTCTTTGCCTTTTTCTTGGCGATTTTGACCGTGACCGGCGAAGCCAACGCATGGCGCAACAACGCCTGGATCCGTCCATCGCGTGCCACCACTGCAGCAGTGACCTGATAGCCTTCCTTGGCGCAATGCTCCAAGGCGGTCACCACGATCCGCTGGGCAACGTCCGCGGTAATCAGCTTAACCGTGACCGTATTGCCTGCAACGGCAGGTGCCGCAAGGCAAAACAGTAGCAAACCTGTAGTGATTCGTTTCATGAATGCCTCCTCTTCAGATTTCATAGCCCAATCCCTGGGTTGTTTCCAACGTTCAGCAAGCGCGGCTGGTTGAGCGTAGAAAGATTGACTTCCTTCTGTGAGAGAAGCCAATTCTTCACTATATCCCAAACCGGCGGCCCCGGCGCCACCGAGCCGACGACCCCCCAGCCCGTCACCTTGTAGCGACGCTTCGGATCCAGCGCTTTGCCGTCACGAGTGCGCAAGTCCCGGAGCCTGTCCCCGATCGGGGCCGTCGGGTCCAGACTGTATTCGATCCCGGCCACCCGCACCATGTCCCCTCCCTGCTGCCGGTAGGGATCCAGGTTGAAGAGGTTGTCTGCCACATCTTCCAGGATCAGTTTGATCTGCTCTCCGCTCATCTCGTTCATGTACGTTTCCGGATACGTGATGGCCGTCTGGGCCAAGACGTGCTCCATGGTCAGGGTCTCGCCCGGCAACACGCTCGTCCCCCAGCGGAAGCCCGGAGACAGGGCGACTTCGGCATCGTAGTGCTCCAGAAGCGCCTCGCAGATGACCTGGTCGAAAGTCCCGTTGAAATTGCCCCGGCGGTACAGGGTCTGCCCCGCCACCGCAAGCGGCTGGTTCAGGGTTTCCAAGTGCGGGAACCGTGCCTGATCGATCCAATTCTGCATTTCAGGATCCGGCGGAAGCATCGAGGAGAATACCGGAAGCAAGCGATAACGAGCATCGGCCATGCGGCCCTGCTTCACTTGAAAATCCATGACGCCCAGGAATTTTCCATTCGACCCCGCATTGGTCGCCAGCGTCATTCCTCCTGGATTCTTGACCTTGATCGCTGCCGGCACCCCGTCGTGGGTATGCCCACCGAAAATCGCATCCAGTCCCGACACCCGGGAAGCGAGCTTGAGGTCCACGTCCATGCCGTTGTGCGATAACAGCAAGACAAGGCTCGGGTTATGGCGTGCCCGGATCTCACCGACCAATGTCTGCAGGGCGGCCTCCTGGATGCCGTAATTCCAGTCAGGGACGAATCGCCTGGGATTCGCAACCGGCGTGTACGGGAACGCCTGCCCGATCACAGCCACCTGCACGCCCCCGACATCGCGCAGGGTATAAGGCTGAAAGGCGTGCCCGGTCTCTTCGTCGAATGCCGGGCGTTCATCGAACAGGGCCTCTTCCGTCAGGAAAACGTTCTGGGCAACGAATTCAGCTTCCGACTGCGCCAGGTTGGCGCGCAGCGCTTCTTCTCCGTACGTGAATTCCCAGTGTCCCGTCATCACGTCCACGCCCAAGCGGTTGCACGCTTCCACCATGTCCGCGCCCTGGCTCCACATGGCCGTTGCCGACCCTTGCCAGGTATCTCCGCCATCCAGCAGCAAGGTGCGATTTGCGCCTGCAGCCTCCCTCAGACGCGAAATCAAGGTGGATAGATGGGCAAAGCCCCCCACCTTGCCGTATTTTTCCGCCAAAGACGGAAAATCGAGATAAGTCAGCGCATGCGCTTCCGCGCTGCCTGCATTCAGACCAAAGTGATCCAGGAAAGCTTGCCCGACCAAGTGAGGTGGCCGGCCCTGTGCCGGCCCAAACCCCAGATTGGTGTCCGGCTCGCGAAAGTAGACTGGCAGCAACTGCGCGTGACAGTCGGTGAAATGCAGGATTCGGACGTTGCCGAAAGATGGAAGATCGTACAGGGCATCTGCAGCCCGTGCACCGCGGTACGGCAGGATCCCTGCCGCCGAAGCCGCCACCATCACCGACAGAAATTCGCGTCGGTTCAGGTGCATCGGGATTTTATTGCAGGAAAGGATCGAGCCCGACGTTGCCGGCCTGCGAAGTCATCTGTTCGTAGCCCCGGTGTCCTTGGTGCTCCGCTTGCTTCGCCAACTTGATGGCCCCTTCGAAATCGCCTTCCTCGGCTTTCTTCTTGGCTTCCTTCAGCATCTTTTCGGTATCGCGCCATTCGCCACTGACCGAAGCCGCTTTCTGCTGCGCAGCGACCGCCGCCTCGTATGCCTTGTCGAAGCCTGCCTGATCGGCTGCCAACGCAACCGTCGAACCCAGGCACAAGGCCAAAACCACAAAAACCGGCATCTTCGATTTCACGATGTCCTCACTTCCGCGCTGCCGGCCCGTTCAGGGGCAAGCCGTTGCTCATATGGGTATGGAAATATTCCAGGTTCCGGTATTCCTCGCCCTGGGCCTCGAACGGCTTGGCGCGGACCTGCTTGTTGCAGCCGGTGTAGCGGCGGTGCAGGGTTCCAATCGCGCCCCACTTCGACCGGTAGACCGGCCAGCCGGTCGCCTGGCCCAGCGCCGGGCTCAGGGGTTCGGTCCGAAGCGTGCGCCCCGCCATGCTGAAATGGCAATGCGCGCAAGCGAAGTTCAATTGGCCGCGGCGCGTGAAATAGAACTCGCGCCCTTTCTTGTAAGCCTCCAGTGCGCCGGGCTCGTCCTCGGGCACCACCACATTGATAATCTGGCCCCGCGACTCGTACGCCATGTAGGCCAGAATGTCCACGATCGGGCCCTTCTTGTACTTCAGCGGTTCTTCGCCGTTGGCCTCGCGGCATTGGTTGATCGCAAGCGCCAGGGTCACGACCTGCCCCTGCTCCTTGTCCCACCGCGGGTAGTGGTGCTGAACGCCCGGCTCGCCGAAGCAGTCCGCGTAAGACTTCCCGTTGGCAAACGGGGTGTTCCACATTTCTTCGCCATTGGCAATCGCGATTTCATAGGGCGGAAATTCTTCGATCAACAGCCAGTTTTCATACCAGGCCTCGTTCAAAGCGTATGTGCCATTGGCGAAATCTTCCCATGCAATCTCGGGAAACTTTTCCGTGAAGAATTTCTGGATCGCCTCCAGATCCTTCTTTGGGCTCACATCGGCGTCCAGGCTTTCCGCGCCTGCATTGGCCGCCAGCCCCGCCAACAACAGGGAAGCCGACCAAGCCAAAACCTTTCTAGAGATCATTTGACCTCGGCTTCCAGCGAATCCGAATGGCCATCGTTGTCCGTCCAGTTCAGGGTCACGATGTCACCCTTGGAGCCTTTGTATTTGAACGACAGATACGGGTTCTTGGAGACACCCGTCCCCCAGTTCGCGGTAAAGACGACCTTGTCGCCGACCGTCGCAGTGACTTCCTGAATAAAGTGCGCCGGAATGATATTCCCGTCACTGTCCTTGCGCAGACCCGTTTCCATCGGATGAGTAATCAGGGCCTTTACGGTCACGATACCGTTTTTTTCCTTAGCCCGTACACGCATGCTTCCTGCCATGATTTTGCCTCCTCGATCAGCCGCCGCAGCCGCCAATGGTTACTTTGACTTCCCGTACACCGGAATACGACTTGCCGCCCGCTTCGACCAGTGCCACGACGTTGGACGTCTTGAGCATCTTCACGCGGGTCGAGACATACGGAACCGAATCGGCGGTCAGATCGTACGTGGACGTCAACGGCAGAGGATTCTGCTCGACCACGATACTGATCCGGGTCACGTCTTCCAGCGTCGTGGAAACCGAAATCGGGACCACTGCGCCGTTTTCCGCAATGTCGGGGGCGGTAATGGTGATCGCATCGCTGGGCGCCGGTTTGCTGCTTGCCAGCATGTCGATCAGTGCGTTGGACTCTTGAGCCTCGAACGCCTCTTTGGGCCAAGCGGCCTGCACGGAACCCGCTACGCATAGCGTCCCCAGGCCCAGACCCGCTGTTAGAAAAGTTCTTCGATCCATGGTTTTGTTCTCTCCCGGCTACAGAGTGTGTATGAATTCGACAATCTTGTCGATTTCCTCTTCCGTCAGAATCTGGTGCTTGCCGAACGGCGGCATCATGGCGTGCGGTCGGAACTGGGTCTGATCCCAGACGTTCTGCCGCAAGACTTCCTTGTCGGGGAAACGCGCCTGCATCGCGATCAGCGGCACCGAGATGGTGCCCGGAACCTCGCCCCCTGCGATCGAGTGGCACGAAAGGCAGTTTCCCTTTTTCCTGTCGAAGGCGATTTGCCGGCCCTCTTCGATCATTGCGTCGTCCGCCTGCGCCAATGGCGCGAAGCCTACGCATGCGACGACCAACAGCAACGACAAGCTAGAGAATTTCACGTTTGATGTCTTGAAATCCGCAACGGCGCGACATTATACCTAAAGAAAATAAGGGTTTTTTGACAAAATCTTACGAAAAAGGCTTTAGAATATTGGCGAAAATCACCGCTGCTGATAGACTGTTTGCGGATGGGCGATTAGCTCAGGGGGAGAGCGCTGCCTTCACACGGCAGAGGTCGCTGGTTCAATCCCAGCATCGCCCACCACTTCCGATCACACCCCACTCTAGCGACTCGAAACGAGTCGTCGCCTGCTAGAATTCAATGTGTTCCGCCCCCATCGGTTAAGCGGATAAACCACGGGATTCCTAATCCCGGACTGGTGGTTCGAATCCACCTGGGGGCGCCACCCCCTCAGATTGGGCAGACGATCTCGCCGAGGTGCTTGATGAGGCGCATGTTCTCCTCGTAGTCGATCGGCACCACGATCAGGGACGGTCCTTCTTCTTCGAACGCGGCCTCTAGCGTCGCCTCAAGATCCCGGCTGGCCGTCACCACGTGCCCGTGCCAGCCAAACGCCCGGGCCAGATCCAGCCAATCCGGATTCGTGAACTCCAGTTCCGTGTGACGGTTGAATTGCTGTTCCTGTTTCCAGGAAATCAGCCCGTAACCGCCATCCTCCCACACCATCGCGACAATGGGCACGTTCAGGCGGCGGGCTGTCTCCATCTCCTGCACGTTCATCAGGAATCCACCGTCGCCACAGATCGCCAGGATTCTGCGGGTCGGATGCACGAGACTCGCCGCAATCGCCCCGGGCAACGCAAACCCCATCGAACAAAATCCGTTAGGAATCAAACAGGTATTGGGTTCATGGCAGTGATAGTGGCGGGCGATCCACATCTTGTGCGCGCCCACGTCGGACAGCAGGATGTCCGATGGGCCCATAACCTCACGAACATCCCAAAGCACCTTCTGGGGACGTAATCTGCCTTCCGTATCGTCATCCTTGTAGGCGGCGAACTCGCCCAGCATCTCTTCCCGGACCCTTTTCTCCCGGGACAAGTCCCAATCCATCTTCCCGTGCGCCCGCGCCCGCTCGTTGAGCATGGCCAAGGTCTGAGCCAAGTCACCCACCAGCTCCACCTCGGGATGGTAGTGAAAGTCGATCTCGGCCGGCTGGAAATCCACATGGATGATGGTCTTAGTCCCGTCCGGGTTCCAAAGGTGCGGGTGGTACTCGACCATGTCGTAGCCCAACGCCAGCACCACATCCGCCGCGTCGATCGCGCAAGCCACCATATCCTTAGCGCCAAGGCCAATGGTGAACAGGCAGTAGTCTTCGTCCATGTCGACACAGCCTTTCGCCATGAACGTGCTGATCACACCGATGTTGTTCTGCTCGCAGAACATGCGCAGTTGCTGGCTGGCCCGGATCCGGATGCAACCGTTCCCGGCAAGGATTACCGGACGCCGTGCCCGGCACAGCATGTCGAAAGCCCGATCGACCTGTTCTCCGGCCGGGATCGGTCTGCGGAAGCGGATCGGGGAGATCGGTTCCACGTCAGTGTCTCGTTTTGCAATGTCCTCCGGCAATTCGAGGTGGACGGCGCCAGGCTTTTCGCTGCGCGCAATGCGAACCGCCTTGCGCACAATCTCCGGAAGGCTGTCCGGCTGGATGATGCTGGTCGACCATTTCGTCACCGCCTGGAACATGCTCACGGCATCCATGATCTGGTGGGATTCCTTGTGTTGGCGGGCGGTAGAGCCTTGGCCAGTCAAGACCAGCATCGGCGACCGGTCCATGTTGGCGTTCGCCACGCCTGTCACCAGGTTGGTGGCGCCCGGACCCAGGGTGCCCAGGCAGCCTGCCGGCTGCCCGGTCAACCGGCCGTACACATCGGCCATGAATGCCGCCCCCTGTTCGTGCCGGGTCAGGATGAATTCAATCTTGTCCGACTTCGACAGGGACATGACGAAGTCCGCGTTCTCTTCCCCGGGAACGCCGAATACGTACTCGATGCCCTCGGCCTCAAGGCAACGGACAAACAGGTCAGATGCTTTCATTACTGAAGGGTTTGCCCACCCATTTTAGACTCAATACTTGCGTGCCAAAGTCAAACCGTCGCCGATCGGCACCAGGCTGACCATGACCCGGGAATCTTTCGCCAGCATCCGGTTGAATTCCCGGATGGCAACCGTGTCGGATTCCTGTTCGGCAGGATCCGCCACCCGCCCGGACCACAAGGTGTTGTCCACCGCGATCAGCCCACCGGGCCGAATCAAATTCAGCAGGTGTTCGTAGTAAGCCTGATAATTTCCCTTGTCGGCATCGATGAAGGCGAAATCGAAGCACCCGGCCTCTCCGGCCTCCCGCATCCCGGCCAGGGTTTCAAGCGCCGGGGCCAGCCGCAAGTCAATGCGCTCCGCCACTTTGGCCTGCTCCCAGAACTCCCGCCCGATCGCGGTCCATTCCTCGCTGATGTCGCAGCATATGACTCGTCCGCGGGCTCCGACTGCCTGCGCCATGCACAAAGCGCTGTAACCGGTATAGGTACCGACCTCGATGACCTGCTGCGCATTCATCAGTTTGAGCAACAGCTTGAAGAATTGTCCCTGCTCGGGACTGATCTGCATGTAGTGCTCTCCCAACGTGGCCGTTTGGGCGCGCAGGGCGCGAGCCACCGGATCCTCATCGACCGAAACATCCAGCAGGTACTGGTGCAGCGTATCGTCTAGACCGAAAGTTCGCGTACTCAAGATCCTTCCTGCAAGACGGCATACACAGTTCGGCCGCCAAGCGGTTGCACAGGCCGGGCATTCTGCCCTCTTTGTTGTTCCAGCCAACGCTGCTCTGCCGATCCCAGGGCCATCGGCTCCATCGCCAATAGCCAATTCACCCCTTCGGTGCACGGCGGCATCGTCAAGGACCCTCGATAACCCACGAAACGGCTCTGCCGGGGAATCAGTCCGGTCGGATCAAGGGTCAGTGGCTCGCCAGTCTTGGCAGACTGCAGCCAATCCCAGAAAGAGTCTGGAAAAGCCTGCGCCGCATCGGGGCGCAACGGGACCCCCAGCACGGCGATCTCTCCCGAATCGGCTACATGCACCAGGTGAAGTTCTCCCGCCTCTGCACTATCCGACCACAAGTGTTCACCCGGAGTATGGAAGTGGAATTGCCTCAAGGAAAAAGTCCGATCCCCGAGTAGCAACCGGGAACCCGGCTCCATATCTACCCGGACGGCGTACGCGTTATCGCTCAGTCGTCCGGTCGTCGGCTGATAGTGGAGCGCAAGACGTTCGACCGTCGGCTCCATTTCTTCTCCTGACAGGGCAATCGGGGACTGTTCCTGGCCCTCAGCACATGCTTTCCAATCCGAATGCAACTGTCCCCAATGGTCCGGGCCTTCATTCCCACAATAGCCCCAGCAGGGCAATTCTTCAGGTTTACGCGAAGTCACGGCAAGAAGTCCAGCTCACTGCGAAAGACAGCCCGAAGCATGCGAATGAACTTAGGAAATTCCGTCGATTCCACGTCGCGGGAATCTCCGGCTAACGGAAGGAACACTCGATTTTCTTTCGGGCATCAAAATTACAGGTCATTGTACCCGTCCACCCCCGGCACTCCGGACGCGAATGCCGTAGAATATGCGCGCCTTCTGAGGATTTGTCATGCCTCTTCCCGACCAGATCGCCCCGTCCATCCTGTCCGCGGATTTCGCACGCCTCGGTGCGGAAGTGGATGCGGTTGTCGAGGCCGGGGCTGACATGATCCACTTTGACGTAATGGACTACCATTACGTTCCCAACCTCACCATCGGACCGCTGGTCTGCGAGGCCCTGCGCACGCACGGCGTCACTGTGCCCATAGACGTTCATTTGATGGTGACCCCGGTGGACGGGCTGATTAACGACTTCGCCAAGGCAGGGGCCAGTTCCATTACGTTTCACCCGGAAGCGACCCAGCATGTAGACCGCAGCCTGCAACTGACCCGCGACCTCGGCTGCAAGAACGGGCTGGTGCTCAACCCGGCCACGCCTTTGAGCGCCCTGGATCATGTTCTGGACAAGATCGACATGGTCCTGCTGATGTCCGTCAATCCCGGGTTCGGGGGGCAGTCCTTTATCCCGCAAACTCTGGAAAAGATTCGCCAGGTCCGCGCCCGGCTCGACACCTGCGACCAACCAGTGCGCCTGGAAGTCGATGGCGGCATTAAGGTAGACAACATCGCCAGCGTGAAAGAGGCTGGCGCAGATACGTTTGTTTGTGGTTCTGCCGTCTTCGGCAGCGACGATTACACGGCCACAATGGCCGCGATGCGCGCAGAACTCGCCCGAGTCTGAAAGCTGCCAGAAAAGACCTGACAAAAGGCGGTTCCCCTGCAAAATGGGGTACAATGCCGACATTCACATTGGCTGACGAAATAGGCTTATGGGCGGCATCAGCATCTGGCAGATTCTTATCATTCTGGCCATCGTGCTGCTGTTGTTTGGCACCAAGCGCTTGCGCAACATAGGCGGCGATCTGGGCGAGGCCATCAAGGGTTTCAAGCAGTCCATGCAGTCTGCATCACAGACTGAGAAGTCCGATACCGACGATTCCACCGAATCCAAGAAAAGTTCTTCGGACAGCTGATTTCCCGGCTCCGGCGGCACTACGCCGCATTGACTACAGTTTCTGGAAACTGGTATGGACGATCACCCTACCCTGAGTGAGGCTCAATTCGAGCGCTACCGTTCCGAAGGCTGCACGCATGTCCCGCTGGTGACCATGCTGCCGGCAGGCCAGCGCAAGGCCTCGACCCTGTACGCGCCGATAGCGGACCAGCCGGGCAGCTACTTGCTGGAATCCGGAGAAATTGATACGCACGCCGGGCGGTACTCGATCATCGGCATGCCCACCGCGGTCGAACTGATCTACCAGGACGGCCGGTTTCGCATCATGGAAGGCGGCGAGACCCGAAGCTCCCAAGAGACCGACGACCCGTTGTCCTGCGTGGAAGACTACCTGCACAGTCACAAAGTCGCCCCCCTGACGGAAGACCTGCGCTTCGGAGGCGGCCTGGTCGGCTATTTCGGCTACGACCTGATCCGAACCATCGAGCCGGTTCTCGCCGGAAGTCGGCCGGACGACCTGCTCGGCCTGCCGGACCTGTGGTTGCTTCGCTCGACCGAATTGATCATGCTGGACAACCAGACAGGGCAAATCCTGCTGATCGTCAACCAACCGGTAGATGTTCCGGAAGCCTATGCGGCAGGATGCCGACGGCTGCAGGAATTGCGCGCTCAAGTCGAAGAGACCCCAGAACCGGAACCACTGGTGGAAGCGCCAGACCGGGAATCCTCGTTCACATCGGGATTTACCGAGGCCGGGTTCTGCGAAGCAGTTCAGACGGCCCGCGAATACATCATCGCAGGCGATCTGATGCAGGTCGTGCTCTCGCAGCGACTCAGCCGGCCCTACCAGGGCGATCCGTTTCACATGTACCGCGGCCTGCACGAACTCAACCCTTCTCCCTACATGTATTTCCTGAATCTCGGCCCGGTCCAGGTGGTCGGCTCCAGCCCGGAAATCCTGGTGCGCCGCGAGGACGATGACGTCACGGTGCGCCCGATCGCCGGGACCCGCTGGCGCGGCGAGACGGAAGAAGAAGACCGGAAGCTGGAGGCGGAACTTCTGGCCGACCCGAAAGAATGCGCCGAACACCTGATGCTGATCGACCTCGGCCGCAACGATATCGGCCGGGTCTGCCAGCCGGGCACGGTCCGACTGACCGAACAGATGGTGGTCGAGCGCTATTCCCATGTCATGCACATGGTCTCGAACGTGGAAGGAAAGCTGTCGCCGGGCATCTCGACCCAAGACGTACTGCGGGCGACTTTCCCGGCCGGAACGGTCAGCGGCGCCCCCAAGATTCGGGCCATGGAGATCATCGACGAACTGGAACCGTCAAGCCGGGGCATTTATTCCGGAGCCATCGGCTACTTCGGGTGGGACCGGAACCTCGACACCGCTATCGCCATCCGAACCGCAATCGTTCACAATGGGCAGATTCATGTGCAGGCCGGAGCCGGAATCGTTTACGATTCAATTCCGGAGCGAGAATGGCATGAAACCATGCACAAGGCGCAAGCCCTGCTCCAGGTCGCGGACCGGTACTGCTGAACACGGATTGCCATCATGTTGCTCCTGATCGACAATTACGACTCGTTCACCTACAACCTGGTGCAGTATTTCGGCGAGCTCGGCGTCGAGGTCAAGGTGGCGCGCAACGACCAGATCAGCCTGCAGACGATTCGCGCCATGGCGCCACGACACCTGGTAATCTCGCCTGGCCCCTGCACCCCGAACGAGGCCGGCATCTCGGTCGCGGCAGTTCAGGAATTTTCAGGCCAAATTCCCTTGCTCGGCGTGTGCCTGGGACACCAGAGCATCGCGCAGGCATTTGGTGGCACGATCGTCCGTGCAACCCACATCATGCACGGGAAGACTTCCTCCATCCGACACCAAGGAGAAGCATTGTTCGAGAATCTGCCACAACCACTGACGGCCACCCGCTACCATTCGCTGGTGGTGCGCCAAGATGATATCCCCTCGTGCCTCAAAGTTACCGCCTGGACCGACGACGAAGACAACGAAATCATGGGGCTGCAACATGAAACCTACCCGGTGTTCGGCGTCCAGTTCCATCCGGAATCTATCCTGACCGAAAGCGGCCATGCGCTGCTGCAGAACTTCCTCGACCAGACATGACCCCGGACAACGCCCTCGAGATCGCTCAAGCCGGCTCCGACCTCGACGCCGCACAGATGGAGGCATTGATGCGCTTGATCATGGCAGGCGAAGTGGAGCCCGACAAGCTCAAGGCCCTGCTGATCGCCTGGCGCGACAAAGGCGAAGCGGTTTCGGAAATCGTCGGGGCCGCAAGGGCTATGCGCGCCTGTTCCGTACGCATCAACGTCAATGCGCCGCGAATTCTCGACACCTGCGGCACCGGCGGCGACGGCTTGAGGACTTTCAATGTGTCCACCGCCGTGGCAATCGTTGCTGCGGCAGCGGGCGTTACCGTAGCGAAACACGGCAATCGCGCGGTCAGTTCCAGCAGCGGCAGCGCCGATGTACTCGCCGCGGCCGGCCTTGCGATCGACCTTCATCCAGAGTCGGTGCGCCACTGTATCGAAGAAGCCGGAATCGGTTTCCTGTTCGCCCCCTCCCACCACCCGGCGATGCGGCACGCCGCCCCGGTCCGCAAGGAGATTGGAACCCGGACACTGTTCAACCTGCTGGGTCCCCTGACCAATCCGGCTGGCGCCACCCATCAGTTGATCGGGCTGTTCGACGCCCGCTGGCTGCGCCCCTACGCCGAAACCCTGGCGGAACTGGGCAGCACGCGCGCCATGGTGGTGCATTCGCGGGACGGCATGGACGAACTCTCGCTGAATGCGCCAACCGATTTCGCCCTCTTGGATGAGGGGGAAGTCTCCACCGGTACGCTGGACCCTAAAGCGCACGGATTCGAACCCGTGGACCCGGTTTCACTGCAGGCTGATTCCGCCGAGGACAGCCTCGCTATGATTCGCGAGGCATTTGCCGGCAAGCCTTCACCCGCAGCAGACCTGATCTGCCTGAATGCTGGCGTAGCACTGCATACCGTCGGAAACGTCGAGGACGTGAGCGACGGCATCCACCAAACTCGTGTCATCCTTGAAGACGGCTCCGCTGCCGCCGAACTGGATCAACTCGCACAAATCACCCAACGTCTGAAGCAGGAGGAAGCTAATGCAGATGCTGGATGAGATTCTGGCGCACAAGCGCGATGAAATCGTACGGAAAAAAGGCAAGGTTTCGGAAGCGGGATTCCGGGATATGGCGCATGAAAATCCGTCGCCCGGCGGCTTCCGCGACGCCCTCAAGGCCGCGATCGTACAGGACTGCCCGGCTGTCATCGCCGAGCTCAAAAGGGCCTCTCCGAGCCGGGGCGTCATCCGCGAGGACTTCGATCCGACTGCCATAGCCAGCAGTTACCAGCGCGGCGGTGCTACCGCCCTGTCGGTGCTGACCGATGCAAAGTATTTCAAAGGCTCCGGAGTCGTCCTGGAGTTGGCGCGGCGGGGCTCCACCCTGCCCATCCTGCGCAAGGATTTCATACTCGACCCCTACCAGGTCTACGAAAGCTGCGCCATGGGAGCCGCCGCCATCTTGCTGATCGTCGCGGCCCTGTCAGACGATGAGCTCAAGGAACTCCACCAACTGGCCCGAACCTTCGGGCTGGATGTGCTGGTGGAAGTGCATGATGCCGAAGAACTGGATCGCGCGGCATTGATCGGTGCGGATTTGATTGGCATCAACAACCGCGACCTGCAGACCTTCGACGTGAGCCTGGACACAACCGTCCAACTTGCCCCGCAAGCACCTGAAAATGCCGTCGTAGTTGCGGAAAGCGGCATTCACACCCCGGAGGACATCGCCAAGATCCGTGCCTGCGGTGTGCAGGCTTTCCTGATCGGCGAGAGCCTGATGCGAGCGGACAATCCCGGTGACCGCTTGGCCGAACTGTTGCAGGAAGCATGAAAGCGCGCGTTACCTGGCAGGAGCACCGCACGTTCGTCGGAGAATCCGGCAGCGGGCACACGGTCGTCATGGATGGCGCACCCGAACACGGCGGGCGCAACCTTGCCGCGCGTCCGATGGAAATGCTGTTGCTGGGCATGGGCGGATGCAGTGCATTCGACATAGTCGGCATGCTGGAACGTGCCCGCCAGCCTCTGGATCGGCTGGAACTGGAAATCGAGGCTGACCGGGCCGAGGACATTCCCCAAGTATTCACCCGCATTCACGTGATCTACCGGGCATTCGGCAGCGGCTTGTCGGAGGCTCAGGTGCGCCGTGCCATCGATCTCTCGGTCACCAAATACTGTTCCGCCTCCCTGATGCTCGGAGAAACCGCCGAAATCACCTACGATCTCGAACTGATCGAAGACTGATGGGCACTCCGCCCGAATGGACCGCCCTGGATCCTCGCCACCTGTGGCATCCGTACGCACCTGCTCCTGATCCTCTTCCGGCATATCCCGTCGTCGGCAGCGAGGGCGTCCACCTGATATTGGCCGACGGGCGCAAATTGGTCGACGGGATGGCCTCCTGGTGGTGCGCCATCCACGGTTACCGGCATCCGGACATGGTGCGGACCCTGCAGGAACAGGTCGATGTCCTGCCGCATGTCATGTTCGGCGGACTGACCCATGAACCCGCCGCACGACTGGCCGAGCGGCTGGCCCGACTCTCTCCTGGGGATCTCAATCGGGTTTTTTTCTGCGATTCCGGCTCTGTTTCGGTCGAGGTCGCCCTAAAACTGGCCGTGCAGTACTGGCAGGCACGCGAGTGCCCGGAGAAATGTTGCTTCCTCGCCCTTCGCGGAGGCTATCACGGCGACACTTTCGCCACCATGTCAATCAGCGACCCGGATAACAGCCTGCATGACCGCTTCCGCAGCCTGCTGCCGCGGCAGTACTTCACCCCACAACCCCCCGACGCAGATTGCACCGCATCCGAACTGGAAGACGCCTGTGCGCGGTTCGAAGCTGATCTCGTTGCCCACCAGTACGCGCTCGCCGGAGTCGTGTTGGAGCCCGTGCTTCAGGGGGCCGGAGGATTCCACCCCTACCCGCCCGCATTCCTGACACAGGTCGCCGCCCTGTGCGCCCGGCATGAAGTGCTTCTGATCGCCGACGAAATTGCCACCGGGTTCGGAAGGACCGGGACCCTGTTCGCCTGCGAACAGGCCGATGTTGTCCCGGACATCCTGTGCCTCGGCAAGGCGTTGACAGGCGGCATGCTGAGCTTGGCAGCCACGTTGACTCGCGAGGAAATTGCAAAGGTGGTCAGCGAAGCGGGGCCGTTCCTGCACGGTCCCACGTTCATGGCGAATCCTGCAGCCTGCCGGGTCGCCCTGGCGAGCCTGGATCTCCTGGAATCCCGGGATTGGATGGCTGAGGTTGCGGCAATCGAGAAAATCCTGCGGCGCGAGTTGCTGCCGCTGCAATCGGCCAAAGGTGTCGCAAGGGTACGCGTGCTTGGCGCATTTGCCGTTGTCGAGACTTCCGAACCGGTAAATGCCTCAGCTTGGCAGGCTTTGGCCATCCAGCGTGGGGTCTGGCTGCGGCCGTTTCAGAATTTTGTGTACCTGATGCCGCCCTTTATCATTCAGGAGGCGGAATTGATGCAGTTGACCGGTGCCATCCAAACTGGCATATCAGACCTATTGTAGAATCCAAATGCCTCTAGAACGGATTTTTCAATGGGAACAACATCACCTCCCACCAAACGGGACAACAGTTTGCAAGGCCGTATTTCCAAACCCAACTCCAAATTGGAACGCGTCGATGTCATAACGCATAGGAAGACCTATCATCTTGACGACATGCTGACCCAGATTACGTCCGAAAACCGTCATCCCGAGTGGGATACCGGTCCTGCTCAAGGCGCTGAAGAATGGTAGAAAAGCCCCCCTTGAGTGGTGGGCAAAACTTGTTGACCTTTTCAGGTCAAAATGGATAACTAAGCCAGCGCGACGCGTAGCTTTTTCATTGCGGCGGCTTCGATCTGCCGGATCCGCTCACCTGAAACACCAAACTCTTCCGCCAATTCCTGCAAGGTCCGCTTGGGTTCGGCGAACCAACGCTGCTGCAAGATCGAACGGCTGCGCTCATCCAGATCGGCGAGTGCTTCCTGTAGACGTGCATCGCGAACCTGCGCGTAGTCTTCCGCCTCCAGTTGCGGAGCCGGGTCGGCACCGGGTGCCGACAAGTACGCCATCGGGGAAAGTGGGGCTTCCTCGTCGTCTGAATCCATCTCCATCGGCATGTCCGGCTGGTTGAGGCGGGATTCCATGTCCCGAACCTCTCGGGCGGTCACGCCCAAGTCCTCCGCTACCGCGTTGACTTCTTCCTCGTTCATCCAACCCAACCGCTTCTTGGCCTTGCGTAGGTTGAAGAACAGTTTGCGCTGCGCCTTGGTCGTAGCCATCTTGACGATGCGCCAGTTGCGCAGGACATATTCATGGATTTCGGCACGGATCCAGTGCACGGCGAAAGAAACCAGCCGTACTCCGACCTCGGGATCGAAGCGTTTTACCGCCTTCATCAGGCCGATGCTGCCTTCCTGGATCAGGTCCGCCAGCGGCAGTCCATAGCCGGTATAGCCACGGGCCACGTGGATCACGAAACGGAGGTTGTGCAGCACCAACTGACGCGCCGCCTCGACATCGCCCTCATCGCGCAGGCGCAACGCCAGCGCGCGCTCCTCTTCAGGGCTCAACACCGGCAAACTGTAGGCCAGCTGGATATATTGATCCAGACTGCCCGCCGCGACCGGCAGGTTATGGGCGTAATCCGAAACCGCTTGTGCCATTCATTTTCTCCCGGAACAGGGAAATTTCCCCTGTCCGCAACACCCTATTTTAGCAAATTGGGGTATTTTTGTCCACATTTCAAGCCCTGTGCCTTTTGCCGCCCCTTTAGTCGAGGCATTTGATTTGACTAATTATTTTACCGAAAATTCCCTCGGTTCACGGTTCCAGCACACTATTTTCAGCCATATCGTGGTTTGCGCCATTACCTATAATGCGCCACATGATTGGTCGCCTATCCCCCTGTTTTTCCCTTCTGCTGGCACTTGCGCTGCCTCATGCAGCGCTGGCGGAACCGCCTCCGGTGTTCACCCGAACCCTGGACAACGGCCTGAAAGTGCTAGTACAACCTGATACGCGGGCTCCGGTCGCCGTCCAGCAGCTTTGGTACGGCGTCGGCGCCGCCCATGAGTCCCCAGGCCAGACCGGCATCAGCCATGTGCTGGAACACATGATGTTCCGGGGCACCGAACGCTATCCCGGGGAGTCGTTCAGCCACACCATCGCCTCTCGCGGCGGCCGCGACAATGCCTTCACCGGCCGCGACTACACGGCCTACTACCAGATTCTCAGCAGCGACCAGCTTGCGATCGCGATGGAGATGGAGGCCGACCGCATGCAGAACCTGCTTCTGGCTGAGGCAGACCTTGAAAAGGAACTGGAAGTCGTGAAAGAGGAACGCCGGCTACGGACCGAAGACCGGCCCGAGTCCTTGGCATTCGAACAACTGCAGGCGACTGCGTTCCAGAACCATCCGTACGGTCAGCCGGTAATCGGGTGGATGAGCGACTTCGCGCAATTGGACCAGCAGCAACTGCGCGACTGGCAACGGCGCTGGTACACCCCCGGCAACGCGCGCTTGGTGGTTGTCGGCGATGTGGATCCGGAGCAGATCTTCGAGATGGCCGAAGAGCACTTCGGGGCGATCCCGAACCATGAAATTACACCCGTACCAAGGCGCCAAGAACCGGTGCAGCGAGGTGCGCGCAGCGTCTCCCTGCACATTCCGGCCCAGACCGAGTACCTGCTCATCGGCTACAAGACCCCGGTCATGGCACAGTTGCCCAAAAAGCAACGCTGGGAAGCCTACGCCCTGTCCATGCTGACCTCCATCCTGGACGGAGGCAATGCCTCGCGACTGGCCAAGCGATTGGTCCGAGACCGGAAGATCGCCGCCAGCGCCAGCGCTTCCTATTCCCTGTACAGTGCCCTCAACAGCCTGCTCGTCCTAGATGCCACGCCCAACCCGGGGCACACCGCGGAAGAGATGGAACAGGCCCTGCTCGCAGAAATTGCCGATCTTCAGGCCAACCCGGTCAGCGAAGCCGAACTGCAGCGCGCCCGTGCGCAGGTGATCGCGCACATGGTCTACGCCCAGGATTCCATACGCCATCGCGCCTACATGATCGGAATGCTTGAAACAAACGGGCTGGGCTGGGAAATCGAGCAGCAACTGGTTGCCGGCTACCAAGCGGTCACCGCCGCGCAGTTGCAGGAGGTCGCCCAGCGCTATTTGACCGACTACGCCCGCACCACGGTCACGGTCCATCCTATCGACGTAACCGCAATCCCGACTCCCTGACCATGACCCGGATCCTAACTGCCAGTCTTCTGGCACTCGCCATCAGCGCACAGGCGCAAGCCGGCCCGCGCATCGAACACTGGACCAGCGACAGCGGCACCCCGGTGTACTTCATCGCCGCTCCGCAGATTCCTATGCTGGATGTCCAGGTCGTTCTGGATGCCGGCAACAGCCGCGACAGCACGCTTCCGGGATTGTCGCAAATCACCCATGCCCTGCTCAACACCGGTGCGGGAGATCTGGACGCGGATGCCATTGCCCAGCAATTCGAGGACGTCGGCGCAGCCTACAACGCCGAAGTCTGGCTGGACCGCTCCATGCTTTCCCTGCGCACCCTGGTGAATCCCGAATGGCGGGAACAGGCTTTGCAGACTTTCGTGACGGTGATCGGCCAGCCCGGATTTCCGGAATCGGAACTGGAGCGCCGCCGGAAACAGATGCAGGTTGCGCTCAAGAAGATCGAGGAGGACCCCGGCTCCATCGCGAAACGGGCCTTCTACCAAGCCGTCTATCCGGATCACCCTTACTCTTCGCCTACCGCGGGGACCAGTGATTCCCTCGCCGCCATCACCCGAAGCGATGTTGAGGCGTTCTACCAGACTTTCTTTTCCGCCGCCGGTGCCGTCGTCACGGTGGTAGGCGCCATAGACCGGGCTGAAGCCGAAACAATCGCAAACCGCATCACCCAAGTCCTCCCGCAAGGGCCAGCGCCGGAACCGCTGCCGCCTCCCTCCGCGGTGACCGAAGCGAAAACCGTGACCATCCCGCATCCGTCCGAGCAGGCGCACGTCCTGGTCGGCCAGCAGGGCGTTGCCCGCGGAGAAGCATCTCACTTCCCGCTGTATCTCGGCAACTACACCCTGGGCGGCGGCGGATTCTCTTCGCGCCTGATGCAGGAAATCCGCAACAATCAGGGCCTCGCCTATTCCGTGTACAGTTATTTCTTTCCCATGAGGCATCGCGGGCCTTTCCGGCTGGGGTTCCAGACACGGAAGGATCAAGTCGATCAAGCTCTGGACGCGGCCTATGCGGAAGTGCGGCGTTTTGTGGCCGACGGGCCGACCGAAGAGGAACTGGAACACAGCCGCAACAGCCTGGTGTTGGGATTCCCGTTGCGGATCGCGGACAACGCCAGCATGATCGACTACCTGTCGATGATCGGCTACTACCGCCTGCCCCTAGACTACTTGGACACCTGGACGGCGCGAATCAGCGCCATCAGCCATGAACAGATCGTCGCGGCGTTCCAAGACCGGCTGGATCCCGACCAAATGATCACGGTGATCGTCGGTGGCCAAGACCAGCCCTAAGAACCAACCGCCACAACGAGTCCGCATCATCGCCGGCCTCTGGCGCGGCCGTTATCTCCAGGTTCCCTCCGTCCCCTCGGTACGGCCGACTCCCGCGCGGGTGCGCGAGACCGTGTTCAACTGGCTGGCCGGAAACGTCGAAAATGCCGAATGCGTTGATCTGTACGCGGGCAGCGGAGCATTAGGGTTCGAAGCCGCTTCGCGCGGAGCCCGGCGGGTCACGCTGGTCGACCGCAACCGCACCGTAGTGCAATGCCTGCGACAGGAAACGCAAAAATTCTCCGCCACGCAGATCGAAGTCATACATGCCCGTGCGCTGGCCTATATTGACTGCCTGCGCGAACCACTTGACATCCTGTTCATTGATCCGCCATTTGCGCTGGGCACCGAACTGCTCGAAAAAACCTGTGCACACCTCGCCGCATCCCGGGCCTTGAAAGAATCCAGCCTCGTCTACGTCGAATCCCCCGCCGATTGGGCCGTGCGGATTCCTTCCCGCTGGACTTCGCTGAAATCCAAGCAGGCCGGGCAGGTCGGCTACCACCTGTTCGCGGCACGCCCCTACGTTCCATCCGACCCGACGACACCCTCCTCATAGTTACAATGTGCGAAGAACCATGAATCGTTGCGCAATCTACCCGGGGACTTTCGACCCCCTCACGTTTGGCCACATCGACCTGGCCCAACGCGCATTGCGCCTGTTCGACCGGCTGATCGTCGCTATCGCGACCGATGTCGGCAAACAGCCCACTTTTACTGCGGAGGAACGCGTCGAAATGGCGCGACTGGCCTTCGCCGACGAAGGCGACAAGATAGAAGTCTCTTCCTTCGACGGCCTGCTCGTCGATTTTGCGCGGGACATGGGGGCTCAAGCCATCATTCGGGGCTTGCGGGCCGTATCGGATTTCGAGTACGAGTTTCAACTCGCCAGCATGAACCGAGAGTTGGCTCCAGACCTGGAATCCATCTTTCTGACGCCCGGCAAGGAATATGCTTTCGTTTCATCGTCGCTGGTCAAGGAAGTGGCCATGCTGGGCGGCGATGTTTCACATTTTGTGCCCAAGGAAGTCGAACAGATGCTGATCTCGAAACTTCGCGAAGCGTAGTCTTTCCTGAAAAACCCTGACTCCTGAAGGATGTTCTTGGTGAAACGGCCGGCCCTGCTGCTCTGCCTGTTCCTCCTGTCTGGCGGCCTGTCGACGGCCTCGGCTAATCCACCCGGACATGCCTTGGCGACCGCGCATCCAGCCGCAACCGAGGCTGGTCTCGAAATCCTCAATGCCGGCGGCAATGCCTTCGATGCGGCAATTGCAGTTTCGGCGGTTCTGGGCATCGTAGAACCCTACAGTTCGGGAATCGGAGGCGGCGGGTTCTTCCTCTTGCACGACAGTGCCCAAAACCACACCACGATGCTGGATGCCCGCGAACGCGCCCCGCTGGCTGCCCACCGCGACTTGTACCTGGATGCGGACGGAAACGTGGACCGCGACCGGGCGCTGAACGGTCCCCTGGCCGCCGGCATTCCCGGAATCGCCGCCGCTTGGGGACACCTGGCGGAACACTATGCACAACTGCCGCTCGCCCGTTCGCTCAAGTCCGCCATCCATCACGCCCGGGACGGCGTGCCGCTCAACCCCAAACTGCAACGGGCCATGGCCGCGCGGGCAGAAACCTTTCTGCGCTACCCGGGTTCCTCGGTCTTCGTACTGGACTCTCCCAATCCGCCACCCGATACGCGGGTTATCCAAGACGGCCTGGCATCAACTATGGCCCTGTTGGCCGAAAAGGGAGCACAGGCCTTTTATCGCGGCCCACTGGCAGAAACCCTGGTTGCGGAAGTCCGCGACGCTGGCGGCATCTGGTCGCTTGAAGATCTCGAACAATACCGAGTGGTAGAGCGCGAACCGATCACGATCCACTGGCGCGACGCCGAAATCGTGACAGCAGCACTGCCCTCCGCAACCGGCGTCATACTGGCGCAGGTCTTCAACATGTTGGGCGAGGACTGGCTCGACGAAAACAGGGGCGACGTTCGCATTCATCGCCTGATCGAGGCCTTGCGCCGGGCCTATCTGGAACGCGCCGAACACTTGGGCGATCCCGACCACGTAGACGTTCCGGTCGAGCAGCTGATCAGCGCGGACTATGCCCGAGAACTGATGGCGGATTTCGATCCCGAGCGTGCCACTTCTTCCCAAAACCTCTACACGGCCGAACCGGAGGCCGGGAACACCACGCACTTCAGCATTCTGGACCGGGACGGCAACTGGGTCAGCGCCACTTTGTCCATCAACGGCCTGTTTGGCTCCGGGTTCATCGCGCCCGGTACCGGAATCCTGCTGAATAACGAGATGGACGATTTCTCCGCCAAGCCCGGCAGCCCGAACCTGTATGGCCTAGTCGGCAGCGAGGCCAACGCTATCGCGCCCGGAAAACGCATGCTGTCTTCGATGGCACCAACTGCCGTACACCGCGCCAATACGCTGGCCCTGCTCGGAACCCCCGGCGGCAGCCGGATTACCACGATGGTGATGCAGGGAATCCTGCAGTTCCTGCAAGGTGCCGACGCCAAATCCCTTGTCTCCAGTCCGCGACTGCATCATCAGGCCCTGCCGGACAAGGTCTTTATCGAACCCGACACGGTGGTGGATCAAGAGCGGCTCGAAGCAAAGGGACACGTTTTCGAGGTTGCGGAACCTTGGGGCAACATGCAGGTGGTCGTGTGGGATACCCACGAAGCCCGGCTGGATGCCGCATCCGATCCCCGGGGCCTCGGGTCTGCGAAAATCGAGATGCTGAATATCAATGACTGAGAGGTCATTGCCGCCGTTTTTCGGGGCTTATGGGGGTTATACTAGTGAACTTCCAAAACCGGCCAATCCCGACACGGGCGAAACCCGAGATTCCTTCTTACATATGAAGCATCTGGGAGATGAGGTGCTGAATGGACGACGACGCAATCAAAGACGCTAAAGTTAAAATCCTGGTCGTCGACGACGAGGTAGATCTGGAGCAACTCATGTTGCAACAGATGCGCAGGGAGATCCGGCGCGGACATTACACTTTCGAATTCGCGCACAACGGTGCGGAAGCCTTGGAGCGCTTGCGCGAAGAGCCCGACTTCGACATCGTACTATCCGACATCAACATGCCCGTGATGGACGGATTGACGATGCTGGAGCAGATTCCGGACGTCAATCCCAACATCCGCGCCGTGATGGTTTCCGCCTACGGCGATATGGAAAACATCCGTACCGCGATGAATCGCGGAGCGTTCGACTTCGTAACCAAGCCGATCGACTTCGGGGACCTCAAGGTGACGGTAGAACGCACGGTTGAAAACCTGATGCTGTGGCGCGAGGCGCTAGCTTCGCGCGACAAGCTCGTCGCGGTCCAGCATGAACTGGGCGTGGCACAGTCGATGCAGCAGAACATCCTTCCCCAAACTTTCCCGACGACTGAAAATTTCGACGTCTACGCCCATATGGTCGCGGCCCGCTCCGTCGGCGGCGATTTTTATGATGTCTACGATCTTGGCAACGGCCGGCTGGGCGTCGTCATCGCCGACGTATCAGACAAAGGCGTGCCGGCAGCCATGTTCATGATGGCCAGCCGGACGCTGCTGAAAGCCTGTGCGTTTTGCTCCGTTTCTCCCTCCCAGGTTCTGGGACAGGTAAATGAGATGTTGTCCGAAAACAACGACGCCATGACCTTCGTGACCCTGCTGTACGGCATTTACGACCCCGAAGCAAGGAGTTTCACCTACTCGAATGCCGGTCACAACTTCCCCATCGTCGTCCGCCCGGGGCCCAAGGTGGAACTGCTGGAGTCGACTGGCGGCATTGCCCTTGGCATCGAGGGAGAATTCCCGTTCCAGGAAGAAACCACGACTCTTGAGCCAGGCTCGATGATCGTGCTGTATACCGATGGGGTATCGGAGGCGGAAAGGGAGGATGGTGAAATGTTCGAGATGGAACGATTCGGCCAGATTTTCAAAGACAATTCCTACGAGAATGCCCAGCAAGCCACGGAGGCGGTATTCGATGCCGTTCATGATTTCGTTGGCGACAGCCCGCAGTCCGACGACATCACCTGCCTGGTTCTGAAGATCCCGGAATAACTGACACGGTCGAGAAAATGGAATCCTCGCGCACCTTGATTGTTTCCAATCGCATCGAGGAAATCCGGACGATCGAGAAGTTTTTGACCGAATTCTCCGAACAGCATGACTTCCCGCCTGACGCGGTGTTCCAGATTCAGCTTTCACTGGAAGAGATTTTCACCAATGTTGTCAGCTACGGGTACGACGACGACACGGAACACGACATCGAGATCGTGCTTTCCAAAAACGGAGGAGCCATAACCATCGAGATCGCAGATGACGGCCGTCCCTTCGACCCGTTGCAGGATGCGCCGGAAATGGATGCCGAAAGCGCGCTCGAAGAGCGTCGGGTTGGCGGCGCGGGAATTGCATTGACGAAAACCATGATGACTGATTTGCGCTATCACCGGGACGACGGCCGAAATCACCTGATCATGGTGAAGGATCTCTAGCAACGTGCGGACATTGCGGAAGCAGATCCCAAAAAACATATTCGCGGCTTTTGTGGCGGCGACACTGGCTGGTACGGCTCTCAGCCAAGACCACCAAGGATCGTCCGCCGCGCCCGGGGTGTTCGAGGATCACATCCTGTTCGGGCAGTCCGCTGCCTTCGAAGGCCCGGCTCAGGAACTCGGCCGGAGCATGCAGGCCGGCATTCTGGCTGCATTCAAGGAAATCAATGACCAAGGGGGCGTCCATGGGCGTCGCCTCGAACTGAAATCTCTGAATGATTCCTATGAACCGGACAAGGCCATCGCCAACACCCGACAGTTGATCAAGGAAGGCGTCTTTGCACTGATCGGCGCAGTCGGCACCCCCACTTCCAAAGCCGTGGTGCCCGTCACCGAAGAGAACCCCATTCCCTACCTGGCTCCGATGACCGGTGCAGAATTCTTGCGGGACAACGCACACCATACCGTCATCAACCTTCGGGCCTCGTACTACCAAGAAACCGAAGAAATGGTCAAGCGATTGACGGTTGACCGGAAAATCAAGCGTATTGCCATTCTGTACCAGGACGATTCATTTGGCCGTGCCGGCTTGCGGGGGGTCCTTCGCGCCCTTGAGAAACGCAAGCTTTTTGCTATCGGCACGGGAGTGTTTTCCCGAAACACCGTTGCAGTCAAGACGGCGCTTCTGGATTTGAAGGCGGTCGAACCGGAAGCCGTCATCATCATTGGCCCATACCAGCCGACTGCGACGTTCATCAAATGGGCTCACCGCCTCGGCATGGAGTCTGCCGTCTTTATGACGCTTTCCTTTGTCGGCAGCAACGCCCTGGCGAAGGAGTTGGGCGCCGAAGGAAACGGGGTCGTCGTCACGCAAGTTGTTCCCTTCCCGACAGGCGACACGGTGCCGATTTCCGCGTTGTACCGCGCCGCACTGAAAGCCTACGACCCCTCGATAACCCCCGGGTTCATTTCGTTCGAGGGCTATCTGGGAGGACGCCTCGCTATTTATGCCCTGCAACAATGTGGTGCAAAGGTGGACAGGGACTGTATTCATTCCGCGCTGCGAAGCGGCAGCGACATTGATCTGGACGGATTCCTCCTGCGGTTCGGCAAATACGATAACCAGGGTTCAGACCGCGTGTTCCTGACGGCGATCGGCTCTGACGGCCAATACATGCCGCTCACCACTTTGCCCTCTCGACAATAGAGAGAAATTACCTGTGTTCGGCAAATTCCCCAAAGTCTGGAACCAGATCTCGACGCAGCTCCACACTAGTTTTGGAGGTGCCGTCTTGCTGATCGTTGCTATCAGCCTTCTCACCATTTTCGTGCTTGATCATATCAAGACCATCCAGTACAGCATCAGCGAGGAAAGCATGCCGGACATGCAGGCCGCATTCTCCGTTGCACAGCAAACGTCTACACTCGTTGCGGCTGCCCCGCAGCTCGCGACTGCGACGACATTAGAACAATTTGAGGAAGTTGTTGTGTCGGTGGGCATGCAAGAAAAGGCCTTCGAGGCCGAATTGGCGGCCATGTTGAGGCGGCAGGAAGACAGTGAACATGCACAACAGATCCGAGAAGACGGGATAGGCATCATCGAGGACATCGAACGCATCAAAGTGCTTGTCCAGGAACGATTCGATCTTCGTCAGCGCAGCTATCTTCTCAAGGAGGAACTTCGTGCGGTTCATGATGCGTTGATGACGGTTTTGATCAGTGAAATCGACAACCAGATGTTCTACACGATCACGGGCTACTGGTCCCTTGACAGTACGCAATCGCCACGCCCGGATCATTTCTCCGAGGAAGAATTCCTGACTTACCGCCGCCTGGTCGAACTTCGCGAAGCCGCAACAGTGACCACCCAGTTGCTCGCAACCGCATTTACGGTCAGCGATGCTGCGCTGCTGCAACCGTTACGAGAAGAATTCGAAGCGACGACCGGGCTTGCCAACCGATCCCTTGAGTATCTCGAAGACCGTCCGATACATGAGGATTTGTCCCGGGCCTTCTCGAATCTTTTTTCGCTTGGCCGCCGGCAAGATAACGGTTTCGACCTGCATGGTCAAGAACTCGCCGTCGATGCGGAATTGTCCTTCCGGCTCCAACACAGTCAAACTTTGGGAGCGGAGATTGTGGCGTTGGTGGAGGAGATTGTTGGCCAATACACTCTGGCTGCGCTGCAGATGACAGCGGAAGCTACCGAGGTCACCAAGACGAGTTCAACGCTGTTGCTCATCATCAACATTATCAGCATCACCGGCGCGGTTCTGATTGGATGGCTCTTCGTGGAACGGCGCCTGATCCGGCGCTTGGGTATTGTTTCCCAGCAAATACAGCGCATCGCCGGTGGCAACCTGGAAATTCCCATCGAAGTGTCCGGTAATGATGAGATTGGAGAGCTGGCTAAGGCGCTTGAGGTGTTCCGGCAAAATGCACTGGAAGTGCAACGCCTCAGCCTCGTCGAGCAACTTGCCGACGAATTGAAAGAAATGTACCAGGATTTGGAGAAGGCGAACGAAAAACTGAAGAGTGCGCAAGATCAGATCGTGATGCAGGAAAAACTCGCCGCTCTCGGCCAACTAACGGCAGGAGTCGCACACGAGATCAAGAACCCCATGAATTTCATCATGAACTTTGCCCAAGTCTCGAAAGACTTGCTGGAAGAACTGTTGGAAGAAGTGGCCAAAACCAAGCCGGGCGCAGAAGTCGAAGAAGAATACGATCCGGAACTGGTCGATGAAATTGCCGAAGACCTGACCGGGAATCTGGAGCGCATCCGCGAGCACGGCACTCGCGCCAATCGAATCGTGATGGACATGCTCAAGATGGGCCGACACGACTCTGGAGACTGGCAGCCGGCCGATATGGGCGTACTGCTGAACCAGCATGCCATGCTCGCGTTCCACAGTGCCCGTGCCACCGATCCTGACTTCCAGCTCGACATTCAGGAGGACTACGTGCCGGATGTCGACAAGATCATGGTGAAACCCCAGGATCTCGGCCGGGTGTTCCTAAACCTGGTAACCAATGCGTGCTACGCAACGGATGAAAAGCGGAAAGCCTTGATGGCAGAGAGCGGCAATGGCACGACAACGTATCAACCGACACTCAACTTAAGCACACAGTTGGCGGGAGAATTCCTTGAAGTGCATGTCCGCGACAATGGGAATGGCATTCCCGAATCCGCTTTGAAACAGATCTTCAATCCATTCTTCACGACGAAACCACCCGACAAGGGTACGGGTCTGGGGCTGTCACTGTCCAGCGATATTGTCCGAGAACACGGTGGCGAATTCCGTGTGGATACGAAAGAAGGCGAATACACCGACATGATCGTCTCCCTGCCACTCAAAACCCCGGAAGAGTTGATGACCGCTGCTCCAGAGACAGACGAAGAGGAAAGCGCTCCGGACGCACCGGCACCAGACGCACCGGCACCGGACGCGCCGGGAGACCCGGCGGACACTCAGGATGGAGAAACTGCTTAGGAAGGCGTCTCAGCAGGTCACTGCGGAGACTGCCTCTGAAGAGGATCCGTAGACATCAATGACTTTGTCGAAACCCGCAGTCTTAACCATAGAACCAACGGTTTCCGACAAAGAACATATTGCGAATTTCTTGCCCTTGGCGTGAAGTATCTTCGCAGTCACCAGAATTGCACGCAATCCAGCACTGCTGATATAAGTCAAGGTCGCTAGATCCAAGATGACAGCGCTGCCCTCGTAAGCCCTGACTTTTTCATTAAGCCCGGCCTGAAACTCTTCTGCATTCAAGCCGTCGATATGACCTGCCACGTCTACCATGAGTGCGCTTTCAGTCTCGCGAACCTGAAATCCGAACTGATGATCAGAAATGATCCTTCTCCCTAAATGACTTGTTCCGCATCATAGCACAGGGCAACCGCGAATACGGCAAAGATTGCCGGCTAAGTGTGGGATGAAAATTTGCGGCACGACGATCACCGTGTCACCGCTTCAATAGCCGAGGAACGGGACATGTAGACATCGATAATATTGTCAAAACCCGTCGTCTGGATGATCTCTAAGATGGCACTTGGTAAAGAGCAGAGTGCCAACTTTTTGCTCCGACGATTCATCGCCTCGGCAATCAGCAGAATCGCGCGCAGCCCGGCACTACTGATGTAGGACAGGCCCTCAAAATCCAGGACGATGGCAGGACCGTCGTAGCTTCGCGTTGTTTGTTCCAATCCGCTTTGAAACTCACGCGTATTCATACCATCCACACGGCCCACTATATTGATCACGAGCGTGTGCTCAAATTCTTCGGTCTGCAAATCGAATTGAGTCTCTGGATCTGTCATGCTTCAGTGCAGAGTGGTTTCACAAGCACGCCTGAACCCCCCGTCCAGCCCCAGCGGCCAGTCGGCAAACAAGATTCCTGGGCTTATTCAACCGGTCGTCGCCGTGACCGCCACGGAGCGAGACTCGTGTATGTCGATAATCTTGTCGAAGCCGGTAATTTGGATAATTTCCATAATGGGGTCGGGCAACGCACACATGGCAAACTTTATTTGTTTGCTCTTGAGCGTCTTGGCGATGAGCAAAATCGAGCGCAACCCGGCACTACTGATGTAGGACAGGTTCTCGAGATCCAAAACAATGGCTTGACTGTCGCTAGAACTCTCGGCTTTCTGATCCAGATTTTCCTGGAACTCTTGTGCGTTCACGCCGTCGATGCGGCCCGCCACGCTGATTACAAGTGCTCCTTGGAGTTCTTCAGTCTGTAGCTCAAACTGGTGGTCGGAAATGGTCGGCTCCCAAAATGGTATAGGCCGCTATTATAACAATTGAACACGGTTTGCCAAACGGCAATTTATAGGGGGGATTTCACAGTTTAGCCAACTGTTTCGACAAAAAATATACTACGATTCAATAAGATAATGTTCCCTTAAAAATATTGCCCATGCCGACTATAGAAACGACCACGTGTCGAAGCAGGCTAGCATGGTACGATGCCCGATTGAATACAGTAGCCGCCTTTGCAGGGAAATTCTCGCCAATGATCCCGGTGCCCGCATGCCTTCAAAGCAATTAATCCGTTGCCCTTCCTCCTCTTGGCGCTATCGGAAATGACACTCCAGTGCCGCTAGACCGCTACATCACCTTCATCCTGAGCCATCGATGGCAGGCCGTCATGTTGGCCACGCTGGCAATGCTTGCCATAACGACGGGAGCCAGATTTGTCACCGTCACGAACGACTACAAGGCGATGTTCGGCGAGGGCAACCCGCAGCTCCTTGCGCTCGAGAACCTTGAAAGCACCTTCTCCGAGTCCAACGCGGCACTTGTCGCCATCGCGCCACGAGAAGGTTCGGTTTTCAGTCGCCAAACACTGACCGCTATTGAAGAATTCACCGAGGTCGCATGGCATGCACCCTATTCCGTTCGGGTGGATTCACTGACTAATTATTTTCATAGCAGGGCATTTGAGGACGATATCGTCGTCGAGCCGCTTGTGGGCGACGCACAGTCATTGACCGATGCCGACCTGATGCAGATCCGGTCTGTCGCACTGGATGCGCCCGACATTACCAAGCGCCTGATCTCCGATGACGAACGTGTCAGTGGACTGGTCGTCAACTTCGCGCTGCCTGACGACAACCCGGGCCTTGCATGGCATGAAATAGCCGATTACCTAGAAGAAGCCATCGACCAAGCCCATGCCGACCATCCTCATATCGATTACTACCTCACTGGCGACGTCATCATGCATCCGGCCTTTGCCGAAGCAACTGAAGTTGTTTTCGCGACCATCGGGCCGTTAGCGTTTTTGGTGCTCTTGGCGGCCACTGCCCTGCTCCTGCGCTCCCTGTACGGGACCGTGGCGGTTGCTTTCCTAATCATATTTGTCACCAACACGACTTTAGGGATAGCGGGCTGGTTCGAAACACAATTCACACCAGCCAGCGCCATTGTGCCAATCATCGTCATGACGTTTGCGGTCGCGTATTCGATCCACATCATGACCGCCACCTTGCGAGGCATGAGTCACGGTTTAAACAAAAACGAGGCGATCACGGAAGCGATTCGGAAAAATGCTTATCCGGTGTTTCTGACTACCGTCACGACAATGATCGGTTTTCTAAGCCTGAATACCTCGGAATCGCCACCCTTTCGTGTCGTCGGAAACCTTGTGGCGGCGGGCTCGCTTTTCACCTTTATATATGCCATGACTTTCCTCCCCGCCATGCTCTCGATTGTGCCACTGCGTGCACGCGCCATTCCCGCTGAGCGGGTTGGTTTTTTCGACCATCTGGGAGTTTTTGTTGTGACGTACCGCAAGTTTTTGCTTTGGTCTCTTCTTCTTCTCACGGTTGTCCTGATCACTGGCATCCCCCGCAATGAACCGGGTGACAACTGGATGAAATACTTCGATGAAAGTTACGAATTCCGAATAAACACCGATTTTGTTCTCGAAAACTTAACCGGTTTGGACAGTTTGGAGTACTCGCTAGAGGCGGGCTACGAAGGCGGCATCACTAATCCCGAATATCTGCGCTCAGTTGATGCCTTTGCCGAATGGTTCCGGGCGCAACCCAACGTGTCATATGTACAAGCGTTTCCGGACATCATGAAGCGCTTGAACAAGAACATGCATGGCGACGATCCGGTGTACTACCGCCTGCCCGATGACCAGGAACTTGCCGCGCAGTACCTGTTGCTCTACGAACTGTCTCTCCCGTTCGGCCGCGATCTCAATGATCGCATTGACATCTCAAAATCGGCGACTCGAATGACCATCGCGTTACGAGGCCTATCCTCTATGGAGCAGCGCAAACTGGATGCGCGCGCACAAGGATGGCTCCGTGCCAATGCACCTGACTTGGTAACCGAGGCATCAGGACTCACCATGGTGTTTGCTCATCTTTCCGAGCGGAACATCAACAGCATGCTGTCCGGCACACTGATCGCCATGACCTTGATCTCATTCATCTTGATCTGGGTCTTCAGGAGCATCCGCATCGGGCTTATCAGCTTGGTGCCCAACTTCATACCGGCTGCCATGAGTTTTGGACTATGGGGCTATCTCGTCGGCCATGTCAGCCTCGCCGCTTCGGTTGTCACCGCAGTCGCCTTTGGTGTCATCGTGGACGACACCATCCACTTTCTTACCCGATATCGACAAGCTCGTAGCGAAGGCCTCTCCGCCCCAGAGGCTGTGCAGTCTACTTTCCGCAAGGTCGGTCGGGCATTGTGGACGACGACTGGAATATTGTCGGCTGGTTTCTTGATGTTCACTCTCTCAGGATTCGAGAGCAGTTGGGTACTCGGCATCCTGATGACCATCACAATTAGCTTTGCGCTTCTTGCCGATTTTTTCCTCCTTCCCGCATTACTCATGGCCATAGACCGAAAAACCCGGAGAGGGGAGAAAATCCGGGCCTAGTTGTAGATATAGTCGCTTCAAGGTTTCGTGTGGAAATCCCCATACTAGAGTATGCCCATCATGCACCGAGCCTCCCGTTACCGTCTGTATCCAAACCAGACGCAGGAGCGGCAGTTCGTCCAGTTATGCGGGGCCGGGCGGTTCGTCTACAACGAGTTGCTGGCCGAGCAGAAGCGGGAATACGCGCGTTTCGAGGCCGGTGAGCGGGAGAAGCCAGGGGCTTCCCCGTTTGAGTTCGGAAAGCGGTTTGCGCGCCTGAAGGCAAAGGAAGGCAACGCGTGGCTGGGGGGATTATCGGCCACCGTCGTTCGCGGTACAGGTGCCTTTCCTCTGGGAGCGGCATTCGCGCATTTTTCCCGACGGGTCCGGGAGGGTAAGAAAGGAAAGGAGGCCGGGTTCCCCCGTTTCAAGGTCAAAGGAAGAAGCCGGGAGTCGTTCACGATCCCGGAGGCGGTGAAGATTCAGGCCAAGCGGCTTTGGGTGCCGAAGGTCGGCTGGATACGGATGAACCGCAAGGCGCAGTCGCGCACGCGGGGGGCCGACCCCTGGGACGGCGGCGAGGCGAGGGTCGCGGTGGTGTACCGGGAACTGGACAAGTGGTACGTATCGGTGCTGTGGGAGGTGGAAGCTCCGGAGTGGCGCTGGCACGGCGGAGTCTGCGGGATCGACCGCAACTCGGAGAATTTTGCGGCGGGCTGGATCGGGGGGCGGAGGCTCATCGAGATCCCGTATGACCGGATCGGGAAGTACGAGGCGCGGGCCCGGCACTACCAGTGGCGGGCGAGCCATCGGGAGCGGATCGAACTGAAGGACGCTGCCGGGGAACCGGTGCGAACGAAGTCGGGCAAGGCGGTCAAGGTGGCCTCGAACCGCAGGCGGCTGCTGCAGCAGCGCGCGGCGAAGGCGAAGCGCAAGGCGGCGGAGATCCGCAAGGACTTCAGCCACCAGTCCTCGGCGAACCTGGCGCGGCTGTTCGGGCACATCGTGCTGGAGGAGCTGGACGTGCAGGCGATGCGGCGTTCGGCGCGGGGGACGAGGGAGAAACCGGGGCGGCGCGTGGGCGCGAAGGCGGCACTGAACCGGAAGATGGCGCAGTTCTCCTGCATGGGGATGGTGGAGCGCTTTCTTCAGTACAAAGCGTGGGACCTGATTCGGGTGCCGGCGCGGAACACCAGTCGCACCTGCGCGGAGTGCGGGCACGTGGACGAGGACAACCGAAAGGAGCAGGCGTATTTCCGATGCCTAGCCTGCGGACACACGGACAACGCGGACGCGAATGCCGCACGGAACATCTTGAATCTGGGCTTGGAAAAGCTCTTGGCCGGAGGCGCTCCGGTGACGGGACGGGGAGAGGACAACGAAGCGGGGGCATTCTTCATGGAGTGCTTAGTGGAGACCGCCAGTGATCCGTCAACGATGTCGTGGAACTACCGGGGCTCGCCCCCCGATTTCCACACACAATCCTGAAGCGCCACATGGCTGATCCCCAATCGCGGCCCAATCTGTTGCTGGTCGACGGTTCTGCCTACCTGCACCGTTCCTACCACGTCCACACCAGCCTGACGGATCACCGGGGACGGCCAACCGGCGCTATCTTTGGCGTGGTCAACACCCTGCAAAGACAGCTGCGCCTGACTGCGCCGACGTATGTGGCGGTGGTCATGGATGCTCCGGGGAAAAACTTCCGTCACGATCTATATCCGGAGTACAAAGCCAACCGGAAACCGATGGAACCCGAACTGAGAGCGCAAATCGAGCCGCTGCAGCAGATTATCGAGGCACTGGGTCTGCCCCTGCTGGTCGTGCCGGATGTCGAAGCTGACGACGTCATTGGCACCTTGGCACATAAGGGTGAGGCTGATGGTTTGGACGTGCTTATCCTTTCCAGCGACAAGGACATGGCGCAATTGGTCACGGAACACGTGACCCTGATCGACATTGATCGCCCGCCCATGGATGCGGCCCGGGTGATGGAGAAATTCGAAGTGCGCCCCGATCAATTCATCGACTACCAGACACTGGCTGGCGATGCGGTGGACAACGTCCCGGGCGTTGAGAAAGTCGGCCCGAAAACGTCCGCCAAATGGCTGCAGCAATACGGTTCGCTGGAGGATCTCATTAAAAACGCGGACTCGATCAAGGGAAAAGCCGGGGAGAACTTGCGGGCCAGTCTGGATGATTTGCCGTTATACCGCGAACTGGTCACAATCCGGGTCGATCTCGAACTGGACCGATCACCCCGCGACCTAGAGCGTCGCCCTCTCGATTTCTCACGGCTTGAGACCCTGTACAAAGAGCATGATCTACGCTCGTTCCTTCGAGACCTGCACGCATCGAGGGATGCCGGTGCCGAAGATTCCGGTGGGGCATCGCAAGGAGCCCGCGGAAAAAACTACTCCACGATCCTGACCATGGAGGATCTGGACCGATGGGTGGCTGCCGCACGGAAAGCCGGCACTTTTGCACTGGATACCGAAACCACCAGCCTGGATCCCCAACGTGCCGCGTTGGTCGGGATCTCTCTTGCGACTGCACCGGGAGAGGCTGCCTATATTCCGCTTCGCCATACGGCGCTGGGCTCTCCGACGCAACTGGACCAGGAGCAAGTGCTGGAGCGGTTGCAGCCGTTGCTGACCGACCCGAAACTGGCCAAGATCGGGCATCACTTCAAATACGATCTGGCAGTCCTGCGGCGTCATGGCGCCGCTGTCGGCGGCCCGATGCACGACAGCATGCTTGAATCGTACGTGTACAACTCGACGGCCAGTCGACACAGTCTGGACAATCTGTCCCGAATGTATCTGAACGAGGAAACCATTCGCTACAGCGAGGTCACGGGAACGGGGAAGAAGCAGATCGGCTTCGATGAGGTGCCGATCGATCAGGCCAGCCAGTATGCCGCCGAAGATGCGGACATGACGCTGCGCCTGCACCGGGCTTTATGGCCCCGTCTGCAGAAGGCCCCGACCCTCCAGACAGTCTATGAGCAGTTGGAGTTGCCCTTGATCAGGGTGTTGGAAGACATGGAACGGGTCGGCGTGTTGATCGACACGGAAGCCTTGCAAAAGCAGTCGGAAGAATTAAAAGAAGATTTGGAGGCGCTGAAGGAGGAGATAACCCGCGAGTGCGGGCGCGAGCTGAATCTGAACTCGACCCAGGAATTGCAGAAGGTGCTGTTCGAAGAACGCGGCCTGAAGCCATTGCGGAAGACTCCCAAGGGCGCGCCGTCCACGGCCGAGGATGTGCTGGAGGAACTGGCGGCGCTCGACGTTTTGCCGGATATGATTCTGAATTACCGGCAGCAAACCAAGCTGCTATCGACTTATGTCGGCAAACTGCCGCAGATGATCAATCCCGAAACCGGGCGCTTGCATACCTCGTTCCACCAGGCGGTCACGGCGACCGGGCGGCTGTCTTCGTCCGACCCGAACCTGCAGAACATCCCAATCCGAACGGAGCAGGGCCGGCGGGTTCGCCAAGCCTTCGTCGCACGCCCGGGATGTGCCCTGATTGCGGCCGACTATTCGCAGATCGAGCTTCGCATCATGGCCCACATCTCGAAGGACCCGACCTTGTGCCAGGCCTTCCGGGAAAAAGGTGACGTACACCGGGCCACGGCCGCGGAAATATTTGGGGTCGCACATGATGCGGTCACGTCGGATCAGCGACGTACAGCGAAGGCCATCAATTTCGGATTGATGTACGGCATGAGTGGGTTCGGCCTTGCCCGGCAGTTGCGCATCGGTCGGAACCAGGCGGAAGATTACGTGAAAACCTATTTTGAGCGCTACCCGGAAGTCCTCAACTACATGAACCGGACGCGCGAACAAGCGCGCGAACGGGGCTACGTGGAGACGGTGCTCGGTCGACGATTGCATGTCGACGGCATCTCTTCACGCAACTACAACCAACGCATGTATGCGGAACGCACCGCGATCAATGCTCCCATGCAGGGGACTGCAGCGGATATCATCAAGCAGGCCATGATCGACGTGCACGGATGGTTAAAGGCAGAGCACCCGGACTGCGCTCTCATCCTTCAGGTGCACGATGAACTGGTTGCAGAAGTCCCGAGCGAGAAAATTGAGGAGATCGCCGACGGTCTCAGGGAGAAAATGGAAGGAGTTGGCGAATTGGACGTGCCAATGGTGGTCGATATTTGCTCCGGCGATAACTGGGAACAAGCACATTGACCGCAGTACGGGCAAGTATTTTGGGGAAAGTGGAGTATGCGGTACACTACGAGTTGAGAGGGCGGAACCTTTCGGTTCGAGTCTACTCTCAATAGTTATCACCGTATCCGGGATCCCCTGTCGGGTGCGGTTCGGCTCCGGTTCAAAGCCCTCTGTTTGCGCCGGAGCCACCTCCCCCTTTAAAAGCCAATATGCCGCCTAGGTCGGTCGTTTGCTTTTCAGAAGTCGGTGAGCCGGAGGCTCAGGGCTTTTCGTGAATCAGAAAATCCGCGATGTCCAGAAGCATCTGGTAATTGGTCGCGTTTCGGGTCGTGATCCGGTATCGTCCGTCCACTGCTAAGGCCGGCACACCATCAATACCGTAGGTTTTAGGCAATTCCCGCGCTTCTTCCAGTCGATCGGTGACCGCCTGCGAGCGGAACGTCTCCGCGAAAGCCTCCGGGTCGATTTCGAAGACTTCCAGCATGCGCCCGATCCCCTCGCCGCTCTGCAGCGGGCGGTCTTGCTCATGCACGAGATTAAAGACGACGGGGTGCAAGTCCAATCGGTCCATCAGTTCTAGGGTGTAGTACACCCGGGCGCCGACCACCCATCGTGCACTGAAGACGGCCGGAACGAGCCGCACGTGAACCGTGTCGGTTCGCTCTTCAAGCCAAGGTTTGAGCAACGGCTCCAACCTGTAGCAGTGCGGGCAGCCGTACCAGAAGAATTCGATTAGTTCGGTTTTCCCCTCCGGCACTTCGGCGGGCGGGATATTTTCCAGCACGGTGTAGTGCTGGCCCTCTTCGAAGTTATGGTCGGGGTGATCTGCGGTTTCGTGGGCGGGTGCAGTGGCCGTCAACAGGCTCGCCAGACCGAGCGTGGCGAGTCGCAAGGGAGCCATCAATACAAGCCGGAAATGTAGTGCGCAACAGCCTCGATTTCCTCATCGGTCATTTTGGCCGCCACTTCGTTCATCATGGGATTCTGTCGAGTGTGAAGCTTATGTGCCTCGAACCCCTCGCGGAAGGATTTCAGCTGCAGGATGGTATAGGTCGCGTGTTGGCCGGCCAGATGCGGGAACTCGGCGGGGTCATTGCCGGTACCGCTCGGACCGTGGCAGGAGATGCAGGCCGGTATGTTCCGGTCGAGAATGCCGCCGCGATAAACCAGTTCACCCAACTCCAGGGTTTTAGCGTCGGCCTGGGCAACACCGATCTTGGGAGTCTGCGCCGCGTAATAGGCGGACACGTCCAGAATGTCCTGTTCGGACAGCAGGGCAGCCTGCGGTTGCATCAATGCGTTTTCGCGCTCGCCGGACTGGAACCGTTTCAACTGGGTCACCATGTAGGCGGCGCCCTGTCCGGCCAGACTGGGCCATTCCGGGTTGATGCTGTTTCCGTCGACGCCATGGCAGGCTGCGCAAACGGTCGCACGGGCTTGTCCGGCGACGGGATCGCCTTCGGCAAAAGCCGGGGATGCCATGAAAACGATGCCAGGCGCAAGTGCCGCCCAGAGCCAGTGCCGAATCATTGAGTATGCGGGAAAGGTGTTCCGTACAGGCGCGCCATTGTATCAAAATAGTTCTGTCCCAAACCGAAACATGGCCCGGGTTTATCGCTAGAATGGGTTTTCTGTGATCGGGGACAAGGCTTCGAATGAGCATCAACAAAGCCACGCGGGCGCACGCCTTGAACCAACAGCCTCGCGTCCTCTGGCTTACGGGCCTGCCATGCGCCGGCAAGTCGACGATCGCGAGCCTGCTGGAGAAAAAGCTCGAAGCCCTGGGCCGACATACGTACCTTCTGGACGGGGACAATATCCGCCTCGGACTGAGCAAGGATCTTGACTTTACGCTTGCCGACCGGGTGGAGAACATCCGCCGGATCTCCGAAGTTGCCAAGCTGATGGTGGACGCCGGCCTGGTCGCCATTGTCGCCATCATTTCTCCGTTTCGCTTAGAGCGTGCAAAAGCTCGCGCCTTGATGGAAAGTGCGGAGTTTGTCGAGATTTTCGTTGATGCGCCGATTAATGTTTGCGAGGCGCGCGACGTCAAGGGCCACTACGCAAAGGCCCGAAGGGGCGAACTGCCGCATTTCACCGGCATTGACTCCCCCTATGAGCCCCCGGAGGATCCAGAGTTGCACATCAACACGGTAGAACTGTCCCCCGACGAGGCGGTGGACAGAATCGTACAATTCCTTCACGATTCAGAGTCGTGAAATTCGGTCGAATTGCAAGGCGGTGACAGGTTGGCTAAGGATTCCCCGCGGATTTTGGATTTGCGCCAGACTGCCTACATCTCCGGGCATCCCCGGGTGGGAGATTGCCCGCCGGACCAGGGAGTGGAGGTAGCCTTTGCCGGACGCTCCAATGTCGGCAAATCAAGCGTGATTAATGCTCTTTGCGAACGGCGCGCGCTGGCGCGGACCAGTGCGGCTCCGGGCCGAACCCGACTGCTCCATTTTTTTGCCGTGGACGAAACACGCCGCCTGGTGGATCTGCCAGGCTATGGTTTCGCGCGTGCGTCCAAAGCCGAGCGTGCAGGTTGGCAACGCATGGTGGAAGGATATCTTCGAGGCCGGCAAAGCCTGGTCCGCCTGATGCTGCTCATGGATGTTCGCCATCCGTTGCGCGACAGCGATCAGCAGTTGCTGGAATGGTGCAGCGCCGTAGGTTTACCCGTGCATATCTTGTTGAACAAAGCAGACAAGTTGTCACGTTCCAAGGCACAGCGCACCCTGATCGATTTGCGGAAAGCACTTCAGGATTGGAATGAACTGCCGGTCAGTTTGGTGTCGGCCCGCACTGGCCTTGGGCTTGAGGCGGCTCGCGACGCCCTGCGCACGTACTTGGAAGAGAACGGGCCGTCAGTTTTGTGAGATAAGAGTTGTACTTTCGGCTCAATGCCTCTCGGTTTCGGCATGGTGCAGGAAGGAATCCCTGGCCGTGTCGGACTTTCCGAGGACCAGGCCGAGGCGGCTTCCGATCAAATACACCACAAAGCCGACAATGAAGCCGAGGAACCCCTTGTAGTAGAGTGCGAGCTCCGGGGTCATCTGCCAGAGCACGACACAGGCAACAGCAGAGACCAGCATGGCGATCGCCAGTGGCTGGTTCGGTCGTCCGCCTAGCGCATACACGGTAATCAGGGGGGCAAACACCGCCCCCATCATGGACCAGGCAAGGATCACCAGCGTAAAGACGCTCTGATCCCCGGACAGGGCGATAGCCAATGCCACCAGCGTCATCAGGAGCGTCCCGCCCCTGACGATGACCAAAGGCAGGCGGTCTTCCGGGGCGAAATCATCGGTCAGGTTTGCTGCGCAACTCAGGATCAGGGAGTCGGCCGTAGAAAGGGTGGCAGCGAACATTCCTGCTATCACGACCCCCACCAGGATTCCCGGAAGCAAATCCAGCGCGACGGTCGGTAGCGCCAATTCGGCATCGAACACGACATCGGGAGGAAGAAGGATCCGGGTCAAGAGCCCCATGGCAGTGGCGACCAAGCCGAACAGGAATGTCCAGGCATAGTAGTAGACGCGTGCCCGATTGGTGTTTTCCGGGCGGTCCAGCGTCATGAAGCGCACCATGATATGGGGTTGCCCAACAACGCAGAATCCCGCGACGACCCAACCCAGGCCGAACAGCAACGGTCCCAATGCGCCGAACTGCAGATCTGGAGGAATCCAATCCATGTGTGTCGGAGAGACTGCATCCAACGCAACCCAAGCTGCGGATATCCCACCCACGAAGTCAAGTGCAATCACAAGCAGCACGATCATCGCCACCATCATGACGATGGCTTGCAGGGCATCCGTCCAGATGGAAGCCCGGATCCCTCCGGCCCAACTGTAGCTCGCCACGATGGCTGCGCCGATCAGGGCTCCAACGAATTCCTCCCAGCCGAACAAGACGTGCAGCGCCTTGCTGCCGGCCACGAACTGTGCCGCCGCATACGTGGACAGGAAAATCAGGGACACGAATCCGGCCAGATGGCGGTACATCCGAAAGTCCGTTCCGTTCCAGTGGCTCAGGATGCCGGCATAGGTCTCGGCTTGTCCCATGTTCGTGACCGAGCGCAGGCGGCGGTGGATGAAGGACGAGGCGACAATGTCGCCGATGATCATTCCAAGTCCAAGCCAAATGGAAGGTAAGCCGACCAGATAGGCATAACCAATCAAGCCGGTGAACATGTAGCCGCTGTTGGCGGTCGCGCCGGCCGAAAGACCCGCGAGCCAGGGCGGGGTCTCTTGGCTGGCCAGCAGGTAGTCGCGGTGGCTGTGGCGCGAGTGCAGGTGTGCGTACAGCCCGATGCCCAGGAACAAGGCCAGGAAGAAAATGAAAGAGCCGACGACCATCGAAAAAACGAAACACCGCCAGCGCTGGCGGAGACGCTAATACCCGAACCGAATTTTACTTCTTGGCAGGGTCGCGAAGCAACCAGCCTATCACCAAGGTGGCGACGATGGCTCCGGTCAACTGCATGAGAATGAACAGCGGAGCATCCTCGGGCCGTATCCCGGAGAACGTGTCGGTGAAAGAACGGGCAACCGTCACGGCCGGATTCGCGAATGAAGTTGACGAAGTGAACCAGTAGCCGGCGGAGATAAACAACCCGACTGCGTACGGCACCGCAGCGGCGCAGTAGCGCAGGCATCCCAATATGGTGGCCAAAAGTCCGAATGTCGCCACGAACTCCCCGACCCAAACACCGATGCCCGTACGCGCGTTGAGCGAAGCCGTGAATGCGGGTTCGCCGAACATGACATGGGCGAGCCAGACTCCGCACAGCCCTCCGGTCAACTGCACGACGACATAAGCGAGCGAGACGCCGGGGGTGATTTCCCGGCGAAGAAGAAACCCCAGAGTGACCGCAGGATTGAAGTGCCCCCCCGAGACCGGACCGTAGATCAGAATCAACACGGCGAGGATGGCGCCGGTTGCAAGCGTGTTGCCGAGAAGCGCGATGGCGTCATTGCCGCCGGCCAGAGTTTCGCCCATGATGCCGGATCCCACCACGGCGGCCAGCAGAAAGAGCGTGCCGAGAAATTCGGCGGTCAGGCGCCGGGCAAGAGTCGTTCGCATGGTGGGGGATCAGCAGACCGCGACTGCGGTGTCGGGAAGTATGGGCAGTGGCTGTTACCGGTTTATGACAGGATGCCCCGGCCTGTCATTTCCCGATACAGAACCGACTGAAGATTTCTCCGAGTAAGTCGTCGGCAGTAAATTCGCCGGTCAGGGACCCCAAGGCTTCCTGCGCGAGCCGAAGCTCCTCCGCGATCAATTCGCCGCCCTGGGCTTGTGCGGATCGTTTCAGTGCCCCGCCAGTCTCAAGCAGGGCGTCGATCTGCCGCTGGTGTGCCATGAATTCGTCTTCTTCCAGTGCACTTTCAAGCTCCAGCAACTGGATGATCCGTTCCTTGAGCTCCTCGATTCCATGGCCGAACTTCGCCGAAAGGCGAATGGCGTCTTCTGGTCCGGATTCCGGAACGTTGTCGGATAGCAAGTCGCACTTGTTGGCCAGCATCAGGACAGGGCACTCCGGCAGGCGACTTTTAATTTCCTCATCCGCTTCGCTCCAGCCGGCGTGCGCGTCGAACACTTGCAGGATCAGGTCGGCTTCTTCGGCAGCGCGCCAGCTGCGCCGGATGCCTTCGACCTCCGCCTCTGCCTGCGTCGGACGAATGCCGGCAGTGTCAGCCAGGATCAACGGAATACCATTAATCTGAAACGACGCGGTCAGTACATCCCGGGTGGTACCCGGTTGCGCGGTCACGATCGCCGTGTCGGTGCCCGTGAAGTGGTTGAGCAGGCTGGATTTGCCGACATTGGGCGGGCCGAGCAGCGCCAGGCGGATTCCCGTGGTGACTGTCCGCCCCTGCCGCGCCCTACAGACCAATTGCTCCACCCGCTCTGCCAACCCCGATAATTGATCCCCAAAATCGGATTCCGCCAACCAGTCCACATCTTCGTCAGGAAAGTCCAGAGCTCCTTCAATATAGACCCTGATATCGACAATTTCCTGCAAGATAGATGATATTTCGCGTGAAATATCGCCTTTTAGCACTCTCGCGGCACATCGAGCCGCCCGTCCCGTGGTTGCGGCGATAAGGTCGGCAACTGCCTGGGCCTGAGCCAGGTCCATCTTTCCGGCCTCGAATGCCCGGCGGCTGAATTCGCCGGGTTCGGCTGGGCGTACACCCAGCGAACGCAAACGAAACAGCAAAGCCTCGATTACTGCGGGTGCACCATGGCAGGAGATTTCCAGCACGTCTTCGCCGGTGGCCGAAGCGGGGGCCGGGTAGAAGGTCAGCACGCCCTGATCCAGCGTTCGGCCCTCGGCGTCGTGAAGCACCCGAAGAGAAGCGGTGCGAGGTGCGGGAAGCACCCCGCCATTGAATTGGCGGGTCAGGTCTGGAACCTGAGGACCACTCGCACGAATCAGGGCGAGTGCGCCGCGCCCGGGCGGGGTGGACAAAGCGACGATCGTGTCGCCGGAATTCATGCCGGTTGCGGCACTACGCGTCCATGCGCCGGATGATGAACCACTGTTGGGCGATCGAGAGCAGGTTGTTGACCAGCCAGTACAGGACCAGCCCGGCCGGGAAGAACAGGAAGAAGACCGTGAACACGATCGGCAACGCCATCATCAACTTGGCCTGGAACGGGTCCGGAGGGGTCGGGTTGAGCTTGGTCTGCACGACCATGCTGGCACCCATGAGTACCGGGAGCACATAGTACGGATCGCGCACCGACAAGTCATGAATCCAGGCGATAAACGGGGCCTGCCGCAACTCCACGCTTTCCAGAAGCACCCAGTACAGTGCGATGAAGACGGGGATCTGCACGAGGATCGGCCAGCAGCCGCCCAGCGGGTTGACCTTCTCCTCCCGGTACATCTTCATCATCGCCTCGTTCATCTTCACGCGGTCGCCACCGTAGCGTTCGCGCAATTGCTGTACCCGCGGTGCGAACTTGCGCATCTTTGCCATTGATCGGTAACTGGTCTCGGACAGTTTGTAGAACACTAGTTTGATCAAGACCGTCAACAGCACAATCGACCAGCCCCAGTTGCCGGTCAGCCAGTAGATATTGTCTAGAACCCAGAACAGGGGTTTTGACAGGATCGTGAGGATGCCATAGTCGACGGTCAACTCTAGGCCGTCGGCAATCTCCTTGAGTTTGTTTTGCTCTTTCGGTCCGACGTACAGCTGCGAGGAAAACCGGGTGCTGGCTCCGGGCGCGATGCGCTGGGCGGGCGAATGCATGCCGATGATGTATTCGGGATAACGCCCTCCACGCACGACCCGGGTGTAGTACCGTTCGACATCCCCGCGCGGAGGCACCCAGGCGGAGACGAAATAGTGCTGCAGCATGGCCACCCATCCGTCCATCAGGTTTGCGCTGAACGGCTCCTCGTCCATGTCCTCGAACGACAACTTGTGATAGGTCTCGGAATCGTGATAAGCCGCACCAATGAAGGAAATGGCCTCGGTGTTGCCGAACAGGAGCGAGGTTCGGTCCGGCGCGCGACCGGCGCTGCGTCGCAATTGGCGGTATTGCCGCCCGACCCAGTCTTCCGCTCCCTGGTTTCGTACTTCGTGTGTGACGTCGACTAGATAATGACCCGGCGTGAAGCGGAAATGCTTGAGCACCTGGATGCCGTCCGGCCCGTCCCAACGCAGGGTGACGGTTTCCGGTTCGGTCGCCTCGGAAAAATCGTATTGCAGACGATCGGCCTGGTAGGGCGAATGATGGCTGGGTGCCCGGTGACTGAGATCCAGATCGCCGCTCGTGTCGTGCGTCAGCCCGCTCTGCACCACGTATTTTTCATTGCCGACATACAAGAGCCGCGTGGGGACGTCCGGTTTTTCGAGGGAGACCGGATACTGGGGAAGATCTGCCTGCATGACGTTTCCGCCTACGGTATCGATTCGCAGGTCCAGCACATCCGTACGCACCTTGATCCAATCACGACGCTCGGGCAATGCTTCGTTTGGAAGATCGGCGGCAGGCTCGGCCTGCCGGGCCTCGGGCATGTCCTCCGCTCGGGGTGCCGGCATGTCCGAAGCCCCTTCCGCCGGAGCCAGCTGCTGCTGTGAAGTTTGCGGGGGTACGGAAGGAGGAGCCTTCTCCAGTTCCCAGGTCTGCCAGACCAGGAACAGCATGATGGCGAGGGCGCCGTACAGGAACAGTCGGGGATCACCACCCATGGGTGCGCCTCCGTTCAGGCACTGGATCCAATCCTCCCGGGTGCCAGGGATGGCAACGCAGCACGCGCCTTGCCGCGAGCATGCTGCCGCGCCAAGGGCCGTGTTCGCGCAGAGCGTCGATGGCGTATTGTGAACAGGTTGGCGTAAATCTGCAGTGCTGTCCGAAAAACGGACTGAGCAGGTACTGGTAGGCGCGCAACAGGCCGATGAGAAGACGAGTCATGATCCGATTCTGCCCCAAAGGTCGGCAAGTTCAAGACGGATCGCCCGTCGGTCAAGCGGGGGGCGAACGTCTCGGCGGCAGCTGACGATCAAGTCCATCCCGGACAAGGGGTGGAGCCGGAAATGCTCCCGCACCAGGCGCTTGAACGTGTTGCGGGCAGAACTGCGTCGCAGCGCGCGTTTCGAGACAGCGAGCCCCAGGCGCGCTGTCGGTTGTCCGTTCGGCACCCACACGCAAGAAACGATGCGGCCATGCGCACGCTTCGCCTTCCGGTTCCGGTAGACATTCTGGAACTGCTGCGAATGAACCAGCCTACGGCTGCGCGGGAAAGAGAATCGCCCGGGGGCTTCTTCCGGTTCAGGGGATGAGTCGCGCACGACCGCGGCGGCGCCGGGCATTAAGAATGGCGCGCCCGGCACGAGTCCGCATGCGGGCACGGAATCCGTGAGTCCGCTTGCGGCGCAAATTGTTGGGCTGAAAGGTTCGTTTCATGGTCGGAATTGCAACCGGGTGCGCATCATAGGTCAACTGCCGTCAATGTCAACCACACGCTTTTTCCGATACCTGCAGAGATGGGGATGTTGACAGGTTTTGGTCTGTAACCGGTATTGCGAAACGGAAAAATCAGGGAGTTGCGCTTAGGATTTTCCCGGCACGGTCGACGTCCGAATTGACTCTCCCGAAAGTGGTACTTGCAGAAACCCATACCATGTACAATACGGGGTAGATCGTCGTTCGGTTGGACGCTGGATCTAGCCGAAAGCGATCGGTAAAACAATTTGACAGGAGGTATGACCATGTCAAGTCTTGTCGCATTATCGGTTAGCATCGGTGTTCTAGGTGGTGTCGCAACGGCACTAAGTTTGGGTCCATTATCCGGAATCGTCCTCATTTGGGTAGCTTTCATTGCTTGGGCCTGTTATTTCGCAATAGGGGGGGACCAAAAAGCACTGCAAAACACAATTGTGTGCGGTATTCTTGGTGCAGTAGTCGCTTGGGTAGCGTTACTCGTTATCCTATCGATCCCACTAGGCGAAACATTGACTGTTCCCATCTGGGCAGGAGTCGTAGTGGCCGGAAGTGTCTTAGTCATGTGCCTGTTGGCGCATGTCGAGTACTTCTCCTCAATCCCGGCAAGTGTTTTGGGCTATGCAAGTGTTGCAGCCTATGCGCTGCAGACTGAGGGCGCGTTCACTATGGAAGCCTTGAGCTCTGCTGGTACTTCAAACGCCTTGGTCGTCGTCGCGATATCTGTTGTCGTTGGCGCCGTCTTTGGCATGATCTCCGGTAAAGTCGGTGGAATGCTGTCATCGGAGTAATTCAGTCGAACATAAAACTAGCCTCAAAAATTAAACGCCCAGCTTCGGCTGGGCGTTTTTCTTGGATCCCGTGCAGAGAAAAGGAGGTACGGGAAAGATAGTTAACTTATTGATGGAAAAGGCTTTTTCAAAGACTTCTCGGTTTAACGTTCCAGCCAGCCATCCAAGATAGAGAATAAGACCTGCCGTGCTGGCGCGGCGCATTCCTCGGTCCGTGCCCGGATCTCTTCACCGCTCTGGACGAATTTGTCAGGCACCAATTCATCCTTGAAATGTTCGGTCATCACGCCCACTTCTTCCGCCCCCATCTCCAGGTGGAACTGAAGTCCCAGCACTCTCCCCTCGTACAGGAACCCTTGGTTGGCGCAGGCCCCGCTGTTCGCGACAGGCACTGAGTTCGGAGGGATGGAGAATGTGTCTCCGTGCCAGTGCAAGACATCCATTTGCCGGTCAAGTCCCTGCCCGAGCCGGGTTTTCAGGAATGCGTCCTCGAAATGAACCGGGAACCAGCCGATTTCCGTGCAGGGATTTTTTCGAACCTCCGCGTCTAGGGCTCTGGCGATCATCTGGGCGCCGAGACAGACCCCCAGGACATGTTTGCCTTGGTCAATCGCTTCGCGGATGAAGTGCAGTTCGCCTTCGAGCCAGGGATACTGGCCGGAGTCGTATACACCCATCGGTCCTCCCATTGCCACCAGCACGTCGTAGTCGTCGTGGGAAGTGGACAGGGATTGTTGCTGGTATTGTCTGTGCCGGGCCAGATTTCCACCCAGCTCTTGAATATACGAAGAAATTATGCCTACTCCCTCCTGTGGCACGTGCTCGATAGAAAGAAAGCGGAGAGTCATGGTGGGATTTGGGTCAATCTGAGGCTTGTTGCCCGGATTCGATAGAGCATTGTAGATGGCGCCAGCGTTCGAATGTCTCCGGGGAGATTCCCAGTGATTCTGCTTCCTGGCTTGTCACCGATTGAAGGCGTTGCAGAGTGTTATCGATGAAGCCCGGGCGGACCGGGGCCGGAAGAAGGGTCCGAATACGCTCCGTGAGGAGGATTGTCAGGGTGCGCCCGTAGACGGTGTCGCGGATTGCTTCGCGCAGCAGTTCCTGTTGCAGTTCGTCAAGAGTTCCGTCCTCGATTTGCGGGTCCGTCTTCGGCGGTGCCGCGAGTCGGTACCGCCTTCCCTTGTTGGATCCGGTCGCCTCGACCTCTCCTTCGTCGCATAGCGCGAGCAACCAACGGCGCAGAGTTCGATCATTGACGTGGAATCCTTCGCGCAGTTCTGAAATCAGCGCGGGCTGCCCTAGTTTTTCCAATCTAGATAATAACTTATGCCGTTCCTGGCGCATTTTATTTGTCCGATAAATGTCCGAAAAGAAGGTAATTTATAAATTATTATATCGGACATTCTCTTGGCTGCTAGTTGAGACTCCAAGATCTATCGAGATGTTGGGAATTCTACAAAATACGGCATGCGGAAACTTGCGAAAGTTTCAACTCGACAAATTACCGATTCTTTTCTCTATATCTTCTGCCGGGTAAAACACAATCGCTTTGCCGCTTTTGCCCCCCGTGAAGAGCAACCCGTGGTCTACCAGGTAAAGTAAATCCGCCCGTGCTGTGGCATACGCGATGTTATGACTCGTTTGATGGGACCTGAAAGTATATCCATCATTATTTCCTCGAATCGCGTGGCTGAGTAACGCTAGTTGTCGATGGTTGAACTGTCTAACGCCTTTCAATTGTTTTTCCAAGGCCCTTACCTGCTCAATTTTTTTGTTCAGATATTTCTCTAAATCCGCGATAGACAAAATGATAACTTTCAATTGATTGACAACAAAATATGTCAAATCATTTTCATCATTTTCCGAGTATAAATAAGCGTTTCCATATTTTGCAGAAGCTTGTTTTATATTTCTTGATATAGAGATGAATTCGAACAACCAGTAATTCTGCTTAAGCATCGACCAATAGAACAATACACGTGCCAATCTCCCATTTCCATCTTCAAAGGGATGGTCGAAACCGATCCAGAAATGCAGGATGATAGCCTTAACAATTGGGTGTATGAAATTTGAATCTGTGTGTTCTTCATTTGCGAATTTGCATAGTTCCTCCAACCGATTTTGCAGTTGATTCGCAGGAGGGGGTGTATGCAATCGCCTTCCGCTCATAGTGTCGCGTACCCGCACTCTTACATCATCGCTCGTTTGCAGTTTTCCAGCGGCGTCTGGATTTTCTAGCGTTTGATCAGTGACAACCCTATGCAACTCTAGGATGAGTTCAGGCGTAAAAGGCTCATTTTTAATTTCCCTGACAAAATTCATAGCCGTATAGTTGTTGAGGATCATTCGCTCATCATGATTTTTGGGCCTGCGTCCGGATCTCAGCATATGTGACGCAATTTTTTTTGAAGTTGAGGCTCCCTCCAACTGGCTCGAATTAATTGCTTCCTCAATAAGAGAACTCACGATATAACGATCTCTTGCTTCCGAGTTGGTCACTTGGTCCGATATAGCAACTCGGCCCGTGGCTTTACCATCAATTTTATGCAGCATTTCTAACACCAGATCAGGCATGCAAAAACTGAAAGGTGTTCCTCCTGTGTCTTTCAGGGGTACTTTCTTTCTTGATTGGCCGCGCGCCCTCTTTATCCCTAACCACCAAAGATCGTGGCTCAACCCTTCGGGTGGTGTTCTATGTTTTAATTCGGACCAGTGCAGGTACTTTCCATGAACCGTAGGAAGGATCGCGGCCCCTGATGGCGAAAACAATCTAATCCAATCCGCAGGCTGAACTTTATTCGTGATGCTTTCTATTGAGGGGGCCTTTTCGGGTATTTTCATGGGCTAAGGTGGCAGCAATTTGCAGTGATAGGTGACACCATAACATAATTATCAATTTCCATAAAATTGATAATTATTGACAGTTATCTATCAATATCTATCGGAAATGAAGAAATTGATAATTATTGACAGTTATCTATCAATTTTTCTTCCAGAATGCTTGGTGATTTGGTAAAAGCTTCTCGTCGATCCTCCGAAGCAAGCCGGATTGAGAGAATTTCCCTTTCGGGATTGGCAGTATATTAAGCGGCGCAATGACAGCCACAAATCGCATTTGGGACGTTCTGGTCATCGGCGGCGGCCACGCCGGCGTGGAGGCGGCGCTTGCGTCTGCACGCACCGGCGCGCGCACCCTGCTTTTGACTCACCGTTTCGACGGAATCGGACAAATGAGTTGCAACCCGGCGATTGGCGGTATCGGGAAAAGCCACTTGGTGCGCGAAATTGATGCGCTGGGCGGAGTGATGGCGCAGGCAGCGGATCGTGCCGGCATCCATGTCCGAGTGCTTAACCGGAGAAAAGGACCCGCGGTTCACGCCACCCGCGCTCAGACTGATCGCAAGCTCTACCGTGAAGCGATCCAGGGCTTCATCACCGAAGCCCAAAACCTGGAGGTTCGATCGATTGCGGTTGGCGACCTGATCGTGCGGGATGGCAAGGTAGGCGGCATTCTCACCGAGGAAGGTGACCGCATCGAGGCGTCTGCGGTGGTGCTGTCCACTGGCACATTCCTGGATGGCGCAATTCATATCGGGGCTGAACAGACTCAGGGAGGTCGGGCCGGAGACCCTCCATCTCTGCTTCTCGCGCACCGGTTGCGTGAACTATTGCCCGATGTCGGGCGCCTCAAGACCGGAACCCCTCCCCGTCTGGACGGCCAAACCATTGATTGGACTAAGACTTCTGTTCAGCCGGGCGAAACCCCGCCGCCGCCGTTGTCTCGGCTCAGCCCACCGGATGTGCACCCACGGCAGGTGTCCTGTCATCTGACCCGGACGACAGAGGCTACCCACGAAGTGATTCGCGCACATTTGCACCAGTCGCCGATGCATACGGGGGCCATTGACAGCCGTGGGCCGCGATACTGTCCCTCAGTCGAGGACAAGGTGGTCCGTTTTGCCGAGCGACCGTCTCACCAAGTGTTCATTGAGCCCGAAGGTCTGGATACCGACGTGATTTATCCCAATGGAATTTCCACCAGCCTGCCGGCCGAAGTGCAGGAACGGTTCGTTCGGACCATTCCGGGGTTTGAGGAAGTGCGGCTGACACGTTACGGCTATGCTATCGAATACGATTTCTTCGACCCACGGCAATTGCGTCCGACTTTGCAGTGCAAGGCTCTGCCCGGCCTGTATCTGGCGGGACAAATCAATGGCACGACCGGTTACGAAGAAGCAGCGGCGCAGGGATTGCTTGCAGGTTATAACGCGGCGGCCCAAAGTCTAGGCCGTGAAGCTTGGTGGCCACGCCGCGACGAGGCCTATGCTGGTGTTCTGGTCGATGACCTGATTACCCGGGGCGTGGATGAGCCGTACCGCATGTTTACTAGCCGTGCCGAATACCGTCTGACCCTACGGGAAGACAATGCCGACCTGCGCCTGACCGAGACCGGACGCGAGTTGGGCTTGGTCTGCGATGCACATTGGGATCTTTTCTGCAAGCGGCGCGATGCACTGGAACAGGAATTGGGGCGATTGCGGGCCACTCGGCTGGGCGAAACCAGTTTGGCCGATGTTCTGCGGCGTCCCGAAACGAACTATGCGGAAGCCGTCTCGATGCTTCCGGCGTACGAGCCGGCCAGTCCCGAGATCGGTCGCCAGGCGGAGATCGAACTTCGTTATGAAGGATATATCCGCCGGCATCAACACGAGATCGAACGGCTTAAGCAGGACGAAACTCGTCGCTTGCCGGAAGGAATCGACTATCGGTCGATCACCGCCTTGTCCCACGAGGCGCGAGAAAAGTTGAGCCATTGCCAGCCCGCCACGCTGGGGCAAGCCGCACGCATTCCCGGAGTGACGCCTGCCGCCGTCGCGATCCTGAAGATCCACTTGAAAGCCGACGGCACCCGGCAACAGGTTCTCTGACATGGGGGAAGGCAGGGCCCTTCCTTCCCGTGCCCGGGAGACTTCTCGCCAAACGCGCCGTTCTCGGACCGTTTCCGCGACTTCCGGCTTACCGTCGGAAAGCGTGTTGGAACGCCAGTTGAAGGCAGGTATTCGGGGGATTTCCGGCTTGGATCTCTCCTCTGCGCAAATCAAGACCCTGTCGACTTACTGTAGGCTTGTCGCGCAGTGGAACCGGGCGTACAACCTGATCGGTGCCCGTACCCTGCCGGAAATCGTGCCGCGGCATCTCTTGGATTCCCTTGTACTTTCCAGTTTCCTTCCTCCCGATGCACGCCGGATTCTGGATTTTGGCACTGGTGCCGGGCTGCCGGGCTTGCCACTGGCTGTGGTCCATCCCGAACGTCAATTCGTGCTGCTCGACCGCAGCCGCAAGAAAACCCGCTTCGTCCGGCAGGCGAAGTTGGAACTGGATCTGCCTAATGTTGAGGTCGTCACGAGCGAAGTCGGGCATTACCAAGACGGCCCATTCGAGTGCATTATGGCTCGGGCGGTGGATTCGCTGGGGGAACTTGTCCGAAGCAGCGAACACCTGATCGGTACAGAGGGAGTCTACTTGTTTCCGAAGGGTCTGGACATTGAACGGGAATTGCATGAGCTTCCGCAAGAGTGGAATGCTTCGGTCATGAAGCTGGAGAAATCGACTGCCGACTCTTCGACCCGAACGGTGGTTGTGCTTCGCCCCTCGAATGCTGTCGCGGAGGGCTCATGACCCAGGTATTCGCCATCTGCAACCAGAAGGGCGGAGTCGGTAAAACCACCACTGCCATCAACTTGGCGGCTTCGCTGACCTCTGCCGGCAAAAAGGTCTTGCTGGTCGACCTGGATCCTCAGGGCAATGCCACGACCGGTTGCGGCTTGAACAAGAATGACTTGGCGCAAAGCTGCGCGGATGTTCTGCTGGAAGGCGCTCCGATTGCCGAAGTGCGCATAGCTGCACCCCACGGGGGATTCGACCTAGTGCCGGCCGGGCCCGACCTGACCGAAGCCGAAGTGCGCCTCGTGGCGGAAGACCAGCGCGAGTATCGGTTGCGTGAGGCGCTGGTTGATTGCACGGACGACTACATTCTTGTCGATTGTCCCCCGTCGCTGAACATTCTGACGATCAACGCCCTGGTGGTTGCCGACCGTGTGATCGTACCGACCCAGTGCGAGTTCTACGCTTTGGAGGGGTTGAGCGCCTTGCTCGACACCATCACCCAGATTTCCCGCCAAGCGAACCAGAAACTTGCCATCGCGGGAATCCTGCGTACCATGTACGACCCACGCAATAAACTATCCCACGAAGTTTCCGAAGCGCTTATAGAACATTTTGGCGAACAGGTTTATCGCACCATGATCCCTCGCAATGTCACGTTGGCCGAAGCTCCCAGTCACGGGCGGCCGGTCTCGTCCTACGACCCGTCGAGCCGGGGCGCTGTTGCATATCTGATGTTGGCGGGCGAAATCCTGCGCCGTGAGCGCTCCGAATCCGGTTTCACCCTATGAGCAATCCTCCCAAACGCCGCTTGGGAGCAGGGGTCGACGCCCTGCTGAGCTCTCGACCCGAACCGGCCGATGAACACGACGATTCGGAACTTCAGGAGATCCCGCTGAATCGGTTGCGTACGAGTCCGTACCAGCCGCGAACTCAATTCGACGATCAAGCGATCGAGTCTTTGGCTGCCTCGCTGAAGGAACGTGGCGCGATCCAACCGGTGGTGGTGCGCCGGGTCGGGGGGCAATACGAACTGGTGGCGGGGGAACGGAGGCTACGCGCTGCCCGTGCCGCTGGACTCGAATTCCTGCCGGCGGTTGTCCGTGACTTGTCTGACGATGAGGCCGCGACGATTACCCTGATCGAAAACATCCAACGGGAAGACCTCAACCCCATCGATGAGGCCCAGGCATTACGCGGGTTGGCCGAACGTCTGAATCAAACTCATGAGCAAGTTGCCGAGCAGGTCGGCCGGGCGCGCGCCACCGTTACCAACCTGATTCGCTTGCTCGAACTTTGCCCGGAAGTCCAGCAGTTGGTCCGGGACGGCAAGATCAGCATGGGGCATGCCCGGGTTCTGGTGACTTTGCCGGCCAATCGCCAGAAAAAACTGGCGCAAACCATTCAGGACGAGGACTTGTCGGTTCGGGCGACGGAGCGCCGGGCGCAGAAAACCAAGAAAACCAAATCTCCCAGCACTTCGGAGCCGGACCCGGATTTGGCACGTCTCCAGCAACGGCTGTCAGATCATCTGGGATGCCCGGTCACCCTCCGTCCCGGGAGAAAAGGCGGCAATCTGGTGCTGCATTACAGCAGCGACGATTCGTTGCAGGGCCTGCTTGAGCGGCTCGGCTACTCGGAGGACTGAGCGTCGCTAAAATCCAAGGTGCCGGTCAGTTCCGCGACCGAACCCAGGTCGTGGCGCAACAGGTAGTCGCGGATACCCTCGTTGATCGAACGGCAGGCGAGCGGGTCGTAGAACAGCCCGGTGCCGACTCCCACCGCCGAAGCACCGGCAATCAGGAATTCCAGCGCGTCCGTTGTCGAAACCACGCCCCCTTGGCCGATGATCGGAATGCCATGGGCTGCGGTTTCCTGATAGACCTCATGCACCTTGAGGAGGGCGATGGGTTTGATGGCAGGCCCAGATAGTCCTCCCCGTTTTGCGCCCAGCACGGCGGAACGGGACTCGGCGTCGATGGCCATGCCGGAGACTGTGTTGATGACCGCGAATGCATCAGCCCCTGCTTCCAGGCAAGCACGTGTATTGGCACGGATGTCGGTCTGATTCGGTGACATTTTGATAATCAACGGCTTGGAGGTCACCTTTCGGCAGGCATCGACCACGACTGCCGACATTTTCGGGTCATTGCCGAATTCCATGCCGCCGGCCTTGACGTTGGGGCATGAAATGTTGATCTCGATGCCGTCGATCGGAGAGTCGTCGAAGCGCCGCGTGACCTCGGTGTATTCCTCAACGGTGGCTCCGGATACATTAGCGAGGAAGCGGGTGGCGGAGAAGTCTAGGGTCGGCAGTACATCGCGGATGACCGCATCCACGCCGGGGTTCTGCAGACCAATCGAGTTCAATAGGCCGTCCGGGGTTTCCGCCAGCCGGTGCGGCCGGTTGCCCAGTCGCGGTTCGAGAGTGGTTCCCTTGAGACAAATCGCTCCAATCTCATCGTGCGAAAAGCCTTCGACCCGGGTGTATTCGTCGCCGAAACCGACGCAGCCCGAGAGCAGGACCAGAGGGGTCTTCAGGGACAGGCCGGAAAAATCGATGGAAAGCAGGTCTTTGTCAGGCATGCAGAACCTCGAACTTGGCCGGGCGTGTCAGCAAGGCCTCGACCGCTTGGGCTGGGCGGATAGCCTCCGCCAGTACCTGTCGAACCTGTTCGCAGATGGGCAGTTCCAGCCTATGATCCTGACTTAGCCGGGACAACGCGAGGGCGGTGTACCGTCCCTCGGTGACCTGCCCGATCGTGGCGCTGGCCTGTTCAACCGATTGACCTTCGCCGATCAGTTGGCCCAGGCGAAAATTGCGCGAATGGGCGCTGGAGCAGGTCAACACAAGATCACCTAGGCCGGACAGGCCGGACAAGGTGGACTGATTCGCTCCCAGTGCCTTGCCTAGCACCATCATTTCGTTGATGCCGCGGGTGATCAACGCAGCGCGGGCACTGTCGCCGAGCCGCAGCCCGTGCGCAATGCCGGCAGCGATCGCCAGGACGTTTTTCACCGCGCCGCCGAGTTGAACACCGACCGGATCCGTTCCCGGATAGATTCGAAACGGACCATGATGAAACACCGTGGCTGCTGCCTCGGCAACCTCTGGGTCTGTCGCCGCCATGACCGCGGCCGCTGGCAGCCCTGCTGCAAGGTCGTCCGCGAAAGAAGGTCCTGACAGGACGGCGCGCCGCGTTCCCGGCCCCAAGACGTCATCCAGGATCTCACCGGGCAGCCGGCCGCTGTCCGGATCCATTCCTTTGCAGGTCCAGATCAGCCCGAACCGGGAGGCCGGTTCCAGTTGTGTGGCGACTTCGGCCATTGCCGCAACCGGTACGGCCATGGCAACCCAGTCGCAGCCCTCCACGCAGGCCTGAATGTCCTCCGTGATCTGGATGGAGTCTGGAATAACGCAACCTGGGAGGGCAGCCTCGTTTAATCGAGTGCTTGCCAGTGTCTGGCATCGGGCCGGGTCGCGACCCCACCAGTGCACCGCATGGGCCTGGGATACGTGAAAAGCGAGCGCCGTGCCCCATGCGCCCTGCCCCAGAATCGCAATTTTCATGCCGGGGATGTCAGTGGCGAACCACCTTGTCCTGGATGTCTTCCCACTGCTGTTTTTCGCGCTGCTCGCTCCGGTACAACGCCCCGAAACTGATGGGAACGAGTTGCAGGCCCTGGAAACCGGCCTGGCTTGCCAGTTGCGCGATCGTCGAACTGATGTACGGGTAGAGCATGTCCAGGCACCGGGTCATCAGTAGTTCATGACCCTTCTCCTCGGACAGGCCTTGGATCAGGAAAACACCGGCATAGCAGACCTCGCAGCTGAATACCTCTGTCTCATCCTCCAGCCGCGTCACGTTGACGATTAGGGAGACCGAATGGCGGTCGTCATCCAGCGAGACCGTTTCGTTGCTGATCCGCGCCTTGGTTTCGAACTGGCCCTCAACAAGCTCCCCGGGTTCGTGCACCGTCTTGAATTCGGCGTGGCGCAGGCAGATGTGCTCGACCGCGAACGTCGAGTTGCCATGGTGTTCCACAAATTGCATGCGTCTCGCCCGGGTTGCGCCTTTGCCGGAGAGGGAGGCAGATTTCTTCGTCACGCCGGCTCTCCCGCCAGCAGCGGATCCAACTTGCCTTCCAAGTTGAGTGCGGACATGTCGTCGAAACCGCCCACATGGTAGTCCCCGATGAAAATTTGCGGCACGGACCGACGCCCGCCGCTACGCTCCAGCATAGTGGAGAATTCCCCGGGGTCCCGATCCACGCGGATTTCCTGATAGGAAACCCCCTTGCGTTCCAGCAGCATCTTGGCGCGTTCGCAGTACGGGCAGGCGGGACCCGTGTAGAGCACGACTTCGGGCGAAGTCACGGACTGGCCTCCAGCGGCATTCCAGCTTCCTGCCAGCCGCCAATCCCACCTTTCAGGTTGTAGACGGGGTCCAATCCCTCTCGCACCAGCATCTTGCAGGCTCGATGCGCCTGCATCCCGGTCCGGCAGTAGGCGATCACCGGTCCTTCCTGTCTTTTCAGCTCCCCGATACGCTTCGGCAGTTCACTGAGCGCGATGTGCTGGGAATTCGGAATGACGCTGCCCTTGACTTCCTGCTCTTCCCGCACGTCCAGTAGCCATGCCGACTCCCGGTTCATCAGTTGCACGGCCTGCGCGGCGGTGATCTCCTTGTATCGACGCGTCAAGCGGCGCATTTCGGTCACCACGATCATGACGACCAATGCCGTGACCGCTCCCATCAGGAACGGGTGGCGCATCGCGAAGTCTATGTACTCCTGCATTAAGTCAATATTCAGTGTGCCTGCGAACAGAACATGTCACGCATCAGGTTCATCAGTTGGATCATGCGCGGATCGTTGATTCGGTAGTGCACAAAGTTGGCTTCCTTGCGGGTGGCCAAGATGCCGCATTGTCGGAGGATGCTCAGGTGCTGCGAGATATTGCTTTGCGAGGTTTCGCAGGCGGCCGCCAGGTCGTTGACCGACATTTCATTGTCGCCCAGCACGCAGAGGACTTTGAGTCGGATCGGATGCGAAAGCCCCTTGACCGCGTGGCAAGCGCGTTCGATATCGTCGTCAAGCGCATGCAGGGATTCGGGCACGGGGATCCGGGCAGCCATAGCCGAAACATTCTAACATTAGAAAATTCGCACATACCATTAGTTTTATCTTGGCTACAGGCCGTCATTCCGGCCTGTAACCGGCTTTCTCCATCGCTTGAGGTCGATAAGTGGAGGTTTGACGCATTCAAGTATTGCTCTACAATGCCTTTTCCGCCATTTTTTCAGGATTTATGCCCAAAATTCCCCCCTCTGGACTGCTAATTCCGGCCCTGCTGTTGGTGGTTGCAGGCATATTGGGTCATGCAGTTATCGCGAAGCCGGACAGCCAGGCATCCGTCTCATTGCAGGAACTGCGCAACTTTTCCGAGGCTTTCGCGCTGATCAAGCGCCAGTACGTCGATGAAGTCGACGACAGCACCCTGATGCGAAACGCCATGCGCGGCATGGCCTCCAAGCTCGACCCTTACACGACTTACCTGGATCGCGAAGAACTGGACGATTGGGAAGTCACGACTTCCGGGGAGTTCGGCGGCCTCGGCATCGTGGTCACCAAGGACAAGGACGACAGCGCGGTCAAGGTCGTCTCGCCGATTGACGACACGCCGGCCCAGCGCGCGGGAATCCTCAGCGGCGACATGATTCTGGAACTGGACGGGGAGCCGGTGCACGACCTGACCCTGCATGATGCCGTGCAGATCATGCGCGGAAAACCCGGAACCACCATTACCCTGACCGTTTCCCGCGAGGATGCCGAGGAGCCCTTCGAAGTGGAGATCACGCGGGCCATCATTAAAGTACAGAGCGTGCGTGGGCAGGCCTTGGAACCCGGTTATGCGTACCTCCGAATCAGCAACTTCCAGCTCCGCACCAGCGCTGATTTCATGGATCACTTGGAGCAACTGCAGGACGAATCGGATCATGAACTGCAAGGGATCGTTCTCGACCTCCGCAATAACCCGGGAGGGTTGTTCACTGCGGCAATCGAGATTTCGGATGCCTTCTTGAGTCATAAGCAATTGATCGTTTCCACCCGAGGACGCACGGAGAAGTCGAATGTCCAGGAACACGCTGGCAGCGGCGATCAGACGGGCGGTGTACCGGTCGTCGTGCTGATCAACGGGGGGTCGGCCTCGGCCTCCGAAATCGTGGCTGGCGCCTTGCGGGACAACGGGCGAGCGAAGTTGCTCGGCACGCGCACGTTCGGCAAGGGATCGGTGCAGACCCTGGTGCCGCTGAACAATCAGAATGCTGCACTCAAGTTGACCACGGCGCGCTACTACACGCCGTCCGGACAGACGATCCATGAGAAAGGGATCGAGCCGGACTACGAGGTGGAATTCGTCGTGCCGAAGAAAGACGAATCGGAAGATTCAAACCAGTCGATTAAAGAGACGATTCTTGAGGATAACCAGGTGCAGGCTGCGCTCGAGTTGCTCAAGTACGGCAAATTGAGGCAAAGCCAGCAGGAGGCCCGCTCCCAATGAGCCGGGTCCTGATTCCGCTGGCGGATGGTTGCGAAGAACTTGAAGCGGTCACCCTGATCGACCTTCTCCGCCGTGCGGAGATCGAAGTCGTCACCGCCGGTCTGAGCGATGGTGCGGTAACTGCCTCGCGCGGGACAAGGCTCGTCCCGGACACGACGCTGGACGAGGCAATGGGCGGGACCTTCGATATGGTGGTGCTCCCCGGCGGTCTGCCCGGGGCTGATCATTTGAACGCGGACCCCCGCATTCATGAATTGCTTCGAAGCCAAGTCGACCAGGACCGCACCGTGGCGGCAATCTGCGCGGCTCCGAAAGTCCTGGCAAGCAGCCGCCTGCTGGACGGACGCAAGGCGACTTGCTACCCGGGTTGCATCAATGCGGAAGATTACGGCGAAGTCGTGTTCACCGGCTCGCCGGTGGAAGTCGACGGCCCGGTCATCACCTCGCGCGGCCCCGGTACGGCCATGGACTTCGCGCTGGCCCTGATCGAAAGGCTCAAGGGGTCCGAGGTGCGCGTGGAAGTGGAAGCTGCGCTGCTGCGGCCTCAGGGAGCAGAGGCGGTAGCCTGAGAGGCTTTTCCGCTAGGAGGAGTTTTGCGCGGACTGCGGCAAGAAGTAAAATAGGCACCGGCTAGAAAATTACTGAGTTCATGAGCACAGGAAGAGTCTTGAAAATGCTTACCGAAAAGCAACTGCTTCGTGCGCCGCGAAAGGATTACATGAACGGCGAACAGCTGGAATTCTTCCGGCAGCGCTTGCTTGATCTGCGCAAGGAATTGGGCGTTCGGCTGGAACGCGCCAAGGCGGAGCTGTCCGAAGAGCACCGGGAATGCGACGAGCTGGACCGTGCTTCGGTTGAGGAAGACATCAACCTGAAGGTGCGCGCGCTCAACAGGGACTCGAAGTTGTTGCCGAAGATTGAAGAAGCACTTCGCCGGATCGAAGACGGCTCTTACGGTTATTGCGAGGCGACCGGCGCGCCGATTGGGATCGAACGTCTGCTGCTTCGCCCCACTGCCGCATTCAGTGCAGAAGAGAAGAACCGGCAAGAAGCCATCGAACAGGCTTACCGGAGCTAGCCCTCCATCCGGCCCCGGGCATTTCCTGCCCGAACAATCATGTCCGCGTCTCTAGGATCCCGAACAATCCTCCTGATGCTTTGGGCGTCACTGGCGGCTGGTTGTACCGCCGGAGTCATGGAGGCGCCTGCGCGGGCGCTGGAAGCCAATCCCGGCGAGGCGGAGGTCGATATCCTGTGGCGCGAGGACGAAATGGAGTCGGCTCTGGCGATCGCCCGGGAGGCCGCGGATAAGGGGTTCCCGTGGGCACAGTTGCGGATGGGCATGTTCCACGAGTTAGGAGAAGGCGTGGCGCAGGATGATGTGGTGGCGGTCGACTGGTACCGGAAGGCAGCGGCCCAATTTGCCGAACGGGACGGCATGGGTCTTGCGATTCTGGTTGGATTGTCAGACCGGCGCGGGTTCTTCCGGCAATGGGACGATGCTTTGGCTGCCCGCTATTTTCTTGCCCGCCACTACTGGAAAGGCAGCGGCGTACGCTACGACATCATTCGCGCTTGGCTGCTCGCCGACAATGTGCGGAAACTCTCGGAATTCAAGATGATCGAGGCATGTGATACGGATTCCCGGACGCTTTATCGCGAAACGAGCCATGCACAGTGTGCGATTACGCGGAAGGAGATCAGAGATTTGATTCGGGGCATAGAAGAAGAGATGACCGACGAGGAGAGAGCTGCTGCGGCAGAACAGTCCGAGAGTTGGGAGTACGTGCCGTCGCCCTAAAAGGTTTTTTACCCTATATCCACCTTCTAACTTTTTCCATATATTCCCGGTATTCATCTCCAAAGACCTCCAGCATGGCACGCTCCTCGGGGAGGATTTGAAACGCGTTCAGGTAGAGGACGAAAAGAACCAACAGGGGGACCCCCCCGATGACGTTGACTTGAAGCGCAAAACCGAAAAGAAATAGCAGCAGCCCCAGGTACATGGGGTTTCGGGAAAATGCAAACACTCCGGAAGTCACCAACGAGGTCGCGGTATGGGGTTTTACCGGATTGATCGTGGTTTTGTTCTTGATGAAGGACAAAATGGCCGTGAGGTTGATCACGACGGCTAGAAGTTCAAAGCCTAGTCCCGCATAGAAAAGGTAGTCGGAGTCAAACTGCGGCAGCCAGCCCCGTGAAAAGTAGATGCAGACGCCAATTAATATGGCGATGATCGGTGGCGGGATTTTGGTGTCCAGCATTTCCCCACCGACTATTCAACCGTGACCGATTTTGCGAGGTTGCGAGGCTGGTCGATATCGGTCCCTTTGATTTTGGCGCAGTGGTACGCCAGCAACTGCAGCGGGACCGTAAACAGTATTGGTGCCACCGCATTTTCCGGCGCGTCCAGTTCGAACACGGTCATCAGGTCGTCACTCTGGAATCCCGAACGCCGGTCCGCGAAAACGTACAGGCGCCCGCCGCGCGCGCGCACTTCTTCCAGGTTGCTCTTGAGCTTCTCCAGCAGGCGGTTGTTCGGTGCGACGGCCACCACGGGCATGTCTTCGTCCACCAGTGCCAGCGGACCGTGCTTGAGTTCACCGGCGGCATAGGCTTCGGCGTGGATGTACGAGATCTCCTTCAGTTTCAGGGCGCCTTCCATCGCGATCGGATAGTGCGAACCTCGACCCAGGAACAGCGCGTGATGTCGGTTCGCGAATTGTTTCGACAAGGCCGCGATCCCCGCATCCAGTTCGAGCGCCCGGCCGATCCGGGTTGGCAGGTTGGCCAGCTGCGCGACCAAGTCCGATTCCGCCTCGGGAGTCAGCGCCCGGCGTCGGCCAAGCAGGATCACCACCAGCATCAGCGCAGTTAACTGCGTGACGAACGCCTTGGTGGAGGCTACTCCAATCTCGGGTCCGGCATGGGTCAGCAGGGTCAGGTCGGATTCCTGGACCATGGAACTGTGTGCGACGTTGCAGATCGCCAGGGTTGCATGGTAGTTCGGGTCCTGATTCGCCATCTCCAGTGCCGCCAGGGTGTCCGCCGTTTCTCCAGACTGGGAGATGGCGATGAACAGGGTGTCGGGATCTTGGGCATGCTGGCGGTAGCGAAATTCGCTGGCGATCTCAACTCGGCAGTGGATTCCCGCATGCCGTTCAAGCCAATGGCGCGCCACCAGTGCGGCATGGTAACTGGTTCCGCAGGCGGCGATCTGCACGGCGCGGGTTGCATCGAGGATGGCGCCGGCGTCCGGGCCAAGAATCCCGTCGTCGACCCGCCCGGTTTCGATTCTCCCTTCCAGCGTCTGCGCCACGGCATCCGGCTGCTCGAAGATCTCCTTCTGCATGTGATGCTCATAGTCGCCGAGCCCACTTTGCACTTCCGTGTCCTGGAATTCCTTCCACTCGCGGACCACCGTCTCGCTCCCGTTCCAGACCACGGCTTCCCCTTTGTTGATCATCACGATGTCGCCGTTCTGCAGCAGGCAATACTGGGATGAAACTTCCGCCAACGCCAGCGGGTCGGAAGCCAGGTAGTAACCGCTGTCGCCATGCCCCACGACCAATGGACTACCGCGGCGGGCGCCGATGATTCGTTGCGGGTCCTCACGGTCGATCACGCCAAACGCGAAACTTCCTTCCACTTCGTCCACAGCCGCCCGAACCGCATCAAGCAGGCCATTCTGCGCGCTTAGATGCCCAGCAATCTGGCAAGCCAGAATTTCGGAATCGGTGTCCGAATCGTGCGTGATTCCCCGGTCTTGCTGCTGCTTTCTCAGGGCAGCATGGTTTTCGATGATCCCGTTGTGTACGACGGCAATACGCCCGTCCGTGCCAGCCACATGGGGGTGCGCGTTTCGGTCTGAGGGTGCGCCATGGGTGGCCCAGCGGGTATGCGCGATACCGACCTGCCCGCTCAGGCCGGTCGATTCAGTTTCCTGCACCAGTTCAGCGACCTTGCCGTTGCAGCGCAGACGCTGCAGGCCGTGGTCGTTGAGCACTGCGATCCCGGCAGAGTCATAACCCCGGTATTCCAGACGTTTCAAGCTTTCCAGCAATGCGGATGTCACGTCCTGACTAGCCGCTGCACCGACGATTCCGCACATCAGTCTTTCCGCGGCCGCTTCCAGCCTTGGTGTGTCTTCTGCTCGCTGCGAGACAGGGTCAATTCTCCGGGTGGGGTGTCCCGGGTGATGGTCGAGCCGGCTCCAATGGTCGCGCCGGCGCCAATGCTGACGGGGGCAATCAACTGGGTGCCGGACCCCACGAAGACATCATCCCCGATCACGGTTGTATGCTTGTGCGCTCCATCGTAGTTGCAGGTGATGGTGCCCGCCCCGAGGTTGACGCCGCGGCCGACCTCGCTGTCGCCGACGTACGACAGATGATTGACCTTGGTGCGTTCCCCGATTCTGGACTTCTTGACTTCGACGAAGTTCCCGATCTGCACGCCTTCGGCCAGCTCGGTTTCCGGGCGGATTCGCGCATAGGGTCCGATGCGGCAACGGGCTCCGATTCGGGCCGCTTCTATGACGGTAAAGGGCTCGATCTCGGTGTCGGCACCGATTTTGCAGTTTCTCAGTAGCGTGTACGGTCCGATATCGGCCCCATCGGCCAGTTGGACCGACTCCCGGAATACGATATGTGGCCCGATGCGAACTACCGCGCCTTCTTCCAGTGCCACTCCCGCCGACAGCCACACCGTATCGGGTGCTTCCATCAGGGCGCCTTGCGCCATTAGCCGCTCACGCGCCTGCTGTTGCCAATGCTCTGCCACCACGGCGAATTCCTGCATCGTGTTGACGCCGAGGCCCTCGATCGGGTTGCATTCCCGGGTTTCGATAGGGATTCCGTCTTGCACCGCCTCGGCGATGCAGTCGGTCAGGTAGAACTCTCCCTGGGCGTTGCGGTCGGTGGTACGCGCACACCATTCGCGGAACTGTCCCGCGCTTGCCGCCATCACGCCGGTGTTGCACTCGTCGATGCGGCGCTCCTCTTCCGTGGCGTCTGCGTGTTCCCGGATAGCGAGGACCTGCCCGTCATCGCCGCGCACGATCCGCCCAAGTTGACTGTCGTTTTGGCGCATGGTTAGAAGCGCGAGGCCGGTCTCGGGGCGGGTGGATAGCAGTTGGGCGAGGGTGTCGGGCTGCAGCAGCGGGACATCCGCGCACAGCACGATCACGGTGGCGGAGTCTTCTATCGCCGGGAGGGCGCAACCGAGCGCGTCGGCCGTGCCGCGGGGCTCAGGCTGCAGGTGAGAGGCAAAAGAAATCGAAGATGTCTCTTCCAGTCCGGCGAGCGGCTCCGCTAACGGAGGACCGTACACGACATGAATCTTGTCCGCCACGGCTGCAGCCGTTTCCATGACGTGCCCAAGCAGGGGCTTCCCACACAGGTCGAGCAGGGGTTTCGGCGTGGCCTGCGCTAGGCGTTTGCCGATGCCTCCGGCGAGAATGACGGCTTCGGTTCCCATGAGATAACCGATATTTGCAGTAACGGGGGCATTTTACGCCCCCGGGAATCAGCTGCGACCGGTCTTGCGCAGTTTCTGGATCATTCGCAGCTGTGCCGCGGCTTCGGCCAACTCCGCCAAGGCCCGGGCCTCGTCGAAATCAGCCTTGCGGTCGGACAGCGCCTGCTCGGCCCGCTTCTTGGCTTCTTCGGCCTTCGCCTCGTCCAGGTCCGCCCCCCGCATGGCGGTATCGGACAGCACGGTGACTTGGTGCGGCTGCACTTCCAGCATGCCGCCGGAGACGAAGAACAGGAGTTCCTCGTTTTCCTCCACCGCGCTGACTCGCACTTCGCCGGGCTTGAGGTGGGTGATGAGCGGCGTGTGCTGGGGATAGATGCCGACTTCGCCCATGGCGGCAGGCGCCACCACCCAATGGGCCTCGCCCGAATAGATTTCGTGCTCGGCGCTGACGATCTCGACTCGCAGGGTTCTCATGTCCGATTCAAAGGGTCTTCGCCTTCTCCACGGCTTCTTCTATGGAACCGACCATGTAGAACGCCTGTTCCGGAAGTTGGTCGTGTTCGCCTTCGACGATTCCGCGGAAGCCTGCAATGGTGTCCTTCAGCGAGACGTATTTCCCGGCTGTCCCGGTGAACACTTCCGCCACGAAGAACGGCTGGGACAGGAAACGCTGGATTTTGCGTGCCCGGGCCACCACCAGCTTGTCCTCCTCGGACAGTTCGTCCATGCCCAGGATGGCGATGATGTCCTTGAGCTCCTTGTAGCGCTGCAGCGTGTTCTGGACCGCACGGGCAGTCTCGTAGTGGTCGTTGCCGATGATCAGCGGATCCAGCTGGCGGGAGGTGGAGTCCAGCGGGTCTACCGCCGGGTAAATGCCAAGCTCCGCAACCTGCCGCGACAGCACGACCGTAGCGTCGAGGTGCGCGAAGGTAGTGGCGGGCGACGGGTCGGTCAGGTCGTCGGCCGGCACGTACACCGCCTGGATGGACGTAATCGATCCGGTCGAAGTGGACGTGATGCGCTCCTGGAGGATGCCCATCTCTTCGGCGAGTGTCGGCTGGTAGCCGACCGCCGAAGGCATCCGGCCGAGCAGTGCCGACACCTCGGTGCCGGCCAGGGTGTAACGGTAGATGTTGTCGATGAACATCAGAACGTCCCGGCCTTCGTCGCGAAAGTATTCGGCCATGGTCAAGCCGGTCAGGCCGACCCGCAGGCGGTTGCCCGGAGGCTCGTTCATCTGGCCGTACACCAACGCCACCTTGTCGAGCACGTCGGATTCGCGCATCTCGTGGTAGAAGTCGTTGCCCTCGCGGGTACGCTCGCCGACTCCGGCAAACACCGAGTAGCCGCTGTGCTCGATCGCGATGTTGCGGATCAGTTCCATCATGTTGACGGTCTTGCCGACGCCGGCGCCGCCGAACAGGCCGATCTTGCCGCCTTTGGCGAACGGGCAAAGCAGGTCGATGACCTTGATCCCGGTTTCCAGCAGTTCACTGCCGCCTGCCTGTTCCTGGAAGGAAGGGGCCGGGCGGTGGATCGGCATGCGCTGTTCGCTCTCGACCGGACCGGCATGGTCGACCGGGTTGCCGAGCACGTCCATGATGCGGCCCAGGGTCTTCTGGCCGACCGGCACCGAGATCGGTGCGCCGGTATCCTCCACTTCCAGCCCGCGGCGCAGTCCGTCGGACGGCCCCATGGCGATAGTCCGCACCACGCCGTCGCCGAGCTGCTGCTGGACCTCCAGCGTCAGGTCGGCCTCTGCCACCGTCAGTGCGTCATAGACCTGCGGCACGGCAGACGGTTCGAATTCCACGTCCACGACCGCGCCGATGATTTCTACGATTTGTCCCGAGCTCATGAGTCGTTCGGTCTCCTGTTGATTGATCGATTTCGGTTATACGGCAGCGGCTCCGCCGACGATTTCCGAGATTTCCTGGGTGATCGACGCCTGTCGCGCCTTGTTGTAGATCAGCTGCAACTCGTCGATCAGGTTTCCGGCATTGTCCGAGGCGCTCTTCATCGCGACCATGCGCGCGGCCATCTCGCAGGCGATGTTCTCCATCACGCCGCGGTACACCAGCGATTCGATGTAGCGCATCAGCAGCCCGTCCAGCACTTCGGGTGCGCCGGGCTCGTAGATGTAATCCCAATGGTGTTCGAGCGTTTCCAGTTCGGCCGGGGGGGTCGGAAGCAGTGTTGAGATGTTCGGCTTCTGCGTCATGGTGTTGACGAACTCGTTCTCGGCCAGGTAGACCCGGTCGATGCGCCCCTCAATGTAGTCGTCCAGCATGATCTTGACTTGCCCGATGACTTCCTCAAGCCTCGGCGCGTCGCCCAGGTGTGAAGTCTGCGCGACGATTTCGATGCCGCCGATGCGCTTGAAGAACGCGGTTCCCTTGGCGCCGAACAGGCAAAGCCGCACCGGCACTTGCTGCTGCCGCCATTCGTGCATCGCCCGCAGGACGGTCTTGAACAAGTTGATGTTGAGGCCGCCGCACAGGCCACGGTCCGTGGAGACCACGATAAAGCCCACGCCGCGCACTTCTTCACGGCCCTCGAGGAACGGATGGCGGTATTCGGCGCTGGCGTGGGCCAGGTGGCCGATCACTTCGCGAATCTTCATCGCATACGGGCGGGTGGCGGCCATGCGGTCCTGGGCCTTGCGCATCTTGCTGGCCGCGACCATCTCCATCGCCTTGGTGATCTTCTGAGTATTGCGAATACTCGCGATCTTGCTGCGAATTTCCTTCTCGCCTGCCATTTGCGTATTACCAGCTCTGGGTTTTGACGAAAGTCTCGAGGAGGTCCTTGAACCGGCCCTGGATTTCCTCGTTGTAGTCGCCGGTCTCGTTCAGCTGATCCAGGAAATCGCCATGTTCGGACTTGGCGTAGCCGTGAAGGGCCGCTTCGAAGGCCCGGACTTGGCCGACCTCCACCTCGTCCAGCCAGCCCTCGTTGACCGCGTACAGCGACAGAGCCATCTCGGCGATGGTCAGCGGCTTGTACTGGGGCTGCTTCATCAGTTCCATCACGCGCTCGCCACGCTCCAGCTGCTTGCGGGTCTGCTCGTCGAGGTCCGAGGCAAACTGCGAGAATGCGGCCAGTTCGCGGTACTGCGCGAGGGCCAGACGTACGCCTCCGCCGAGTTTCTTGACCAGCTGGGTCTGGGCGGCGCCGCCGACCCGGGATACCGACAGGCCGGCGTTGATCGCCGGGCGGAAACCGGCGTTGAACAAATCCGTCTCCAGGAAGATCTGGCCGTCGGTGATGGAGATCACGTTGGTGGGCACGAACGCCGAGACGTCCCCGGCTTGGGTTTCGATGATTGGAAGGGCGGTCAGGCTGCCGGTGCGGCCCTTGACTTCCCCGTTGGTCACCTGCTCCACGTAGTCGGCGTTGACGCGGGAGGCCCGTTCCAGCAGGCGCGAGTGCAGGTAGAACACGTCGCCGGGATACGCTTCGCGGCCCGGCGGACGGCGAAGCAGCAGCGAGACCTGGCGGTAGGCCCAGGCCTGCTTGGTCAGGTCGTCGTAGATGATCAGCGCGTCTTCGCCGCGGTCGCGGAAGTATTCGCCCATCGCGCAGCCGGCGTAAGGCGCAATGTACTGCATCGCGGCCGATTCCGAGGCCGAGGCCGCCACCACGATGGTGTGCTCCATGGCCCCGTGTTCTTCGAGCTTGCGCACGACGCCTGCGATCGAAGAGGCCTTCTGGCCGATCGCGACGTAGATGCAGATAAGATCGGCCCCTTTCTGGTTGATGATCGTATCGATGGCCAGCGCGGTCTTCCCGGTCTGGCGGTCGCCGATGATCAGCTCGCGCTGGCCGCGGCCGACCGGAACCATTGCGTCGATGGACTTCAGGCCGGTCTGCACGGGCTGGCTGACGGACTGGCGTTCGATCACGCCGGGGGCGATCTTCTCGATGGGGGAGCGGGTCTCCAGGTTCAAGTCTCCCTTGCCGTCGATCGGTTCGCCGAGCGAGTTGACCACTCGCCCGAGCAGGCCTTTGCCGACCGGGACTTCCAGGATACGTCCGGTGCATCGGGCCGTGTCGCCCTCGCGGATGTGGCGGTAGTCGCCGAGCACCACCGCGCCGACCGAGTCGCGTTCCAGGTTGAGCGCGATGGCGTAACTGTCGCCGGGCAGCGCGATCATTTCGCCGGACATCACGTCGCGGAGGCCGTGGATGCGTACGATGCCGTCGGTCACCATGACCACGGTGCCTTCGCTGGCCGCCTGCGGCGCGACATCGAATTCGGCGATTCGTTGTTTGATCAGGTCTGAGATTTCAGTCGGATTCAAGGCAGACATTCGGTTCTACTCCAGTCAGGGGGTCAGGCCAGGCTTTGCGCAAGTTGCTGTAGGCGCCTCTGGAGCGAGGCGTCCAGCACCCGGTCGCCGGCGCGGACCACCGCACCGCCTAGCAGTTGTTCATCAATTTTCGAAACCAGTTCCACGGTTTGCCCGGTCCGCTCAGCCAGGGCCGCACGGATGCGTTCCTGCTGGGTCGAGTCGAGCTCCCGGGCGCTGACCACCTCGGCGGTCAGGCGTTGTTCATGTTCGGCCCGCAATTCCTCGAATTGCTCCCGGACTTCGGGCAGGATCGGAAGCCGATCGCGTTCTCCGAGCACCCGGAGGAGCTGCCGCATCGATTCATCGAAGCGGTCTCCGCCGATCGTTTCCAGCATTTCGGCGCGACGCGCACGGCTCAGACGGGGATCCCCCAGCAGGGCACGCAAACGCGGGCTTTCGACCAGCGCTGCAGCCGTCTCCAGCATGTCCGAAAACGCGTCCAGCACACCGCTTTCGCGCGCGTAGCCGAACGCGGCGCGGGCATAGGGACGTGCGGCAGTGACGTTGCTCACAGGCGCTCCGCCAACTGATCCAGGGCCTCAGCGTGGGCCTTGGCATCGACTTCACGCCGCAGCACTGCTTCAGCACCGGCGACGGCCAGGGTCGCGACCTCACCGCGCAGTTGCTCCCGCACCTGCTGGGTGTTCTTGTCGATTTCCTCTTGGGCCTGGGTGAGGATGCGCTCGCCTTCGGTCTTGGCCGTAGTCCGGGCTTCCGCCACGATCTCGCCGGCCCGGCGTTCCGCCTGGGCGAGGATTCGGGACGCTTCTTCCCGGGCCTGCCCGGTGGTCTGTTGCGCTTCCTGCTCGGCTCGCTCGCGCTCGGTCTTGGCCGCGTCCGCGTCCGCCAGCCCGTCGGCGATGCGTTTCTTGCGGGCCTCCAGCGCGTTGATTACGGGCGGCCAGATGAACCGCATGCAGAACCAGACGAAGATCGTGAACGAAATCGCCTGTCCGATCAGCGTAAGGTTGATGTTCATCGGGAGGTCTCCCCGCGGATCAGGCGACCGCGAACAACAGGTAGAAAGCGATACCGACGGCAATCATCGGCACGGCATCAACCAGGCCCAGTACGATGAACATCTGGGTCCGCAGCATCGGGATCAGTTCCGGTTGCCGCGCAATGCCTTCCATGTATTTGCCGCCCAGGTTGCCGATGCCGATGGCGGCGCCCAAGGCACCGAGCCCCATCATCAGGCCGCCTGCGATGTAAATCAGGCCAGATACGAGTTCCATGAAATTACTCCAGTGTAGAAAGTGGGTGAAAAAGAATCAGGTTAGTGCTCGCCGGTGTCGTGCGCCATGTTCAGGTAGACCACGGTCAGCACCATGAAGATGAATGCCTGCAGCAGAATCACCAGGACGTGGAAGATCGCCCAGGGCACGGACAGGGTCCATTGCGCATACAGCGGCAGGAGCGCGATCAGGATGAAGATCATCTCGCCGGCGTACAGGTTGCCGAACAGGCGCAGGCCGTGGGAGACGGGCTTGGCGAGCAGGGCCACGCCCTCCAGGAAAAGGTTGATCGGGATCAGCAGGATCTTGAGGAACGGGTTTTTCGCGGAGAACGGGTGCAGGGTCAATTCGCCGAGGAAGCCGCCGATGCCCTTGCAGCGCAGGCTGTAGTAGAGCACCAGGGCGAAAATCGACAGCGACATGCCCATGGTGACGTTCGGGTCGGTGGTCGGCACGATCTTCATGTAGTGGACGCCGATCAGGGAAAAAGCCCACGGCACCCAGTCCACCGGCACCAGGTCCATGAGGTTCATCAGGAAGATCCAGATGAACGAGCACAGCGCGAGCGGGGCGACCATCCGGTTGCGGTGACTGAAGGAATCGCGTACCGTGCCGTCGATGAATTCGACGAGTTGTTCGATCGCGTTCTGGAACCCGCCGGGCACGTCTTCGGTGGCGCGCCGCGCCGCATAGCCGAACAGCCCCACGAACACGAGGCCGAGACCGATGGCCCAGGCCATGGAGTCGACGTGAATCGCCCAGAAGCCCATCGCATCGACCTGTTCGCGGGTGTGCGCGAAGCCCCAACTGCCGTCCGGATGCTGACCGAACGTCAGATTGGTCAGGTGGTGCTTGATGTATTCCGCGCCCGATGCGTATTCGGTGGCCATGATCCGGGTCTGTAGCGGTTTGTTCGTACGTCAGTTTTTAAATGACAAATGCCCGATCAGGTGTGCCGCCTGGGTTGCCGCATATGCTGCAAACAGGGCCAAAGGCTGAACCTCGCGGTAGAACCCGAAGATCAATCCCAGGCCGAGCAACGTGCCAAGCCAGCGGATTGCCCAGGCGCGATGCATCCGTCGTTGTTCTTCCCGAATCCCCCGCGCCCGGTCCTTCCGAAACAGGCTCCAGGCCGCCAACGCATTGGGAAACAGACACAGCGCTCCCCCTGCTGCTGCCGAAAGACCGAGGTTCCAGTCATAAAAAACCCCTGCCATACAGAGCAGGGTTATCAGCAACTGCGCGGCAAGGATCCGGCCGACCGGCAATGCCGCCATCACAGATCAGCACCCTTGTCTGCGACACCTAGATGTCGGACTTTTAAATTTTAGCATAGGCATGTGCCGTTGCGCCCGGAATCGGACATGACGGGAAAGGGGTTTCAGGCACATTCTTCAAGCCTGAAGCCGCCGGATATCGTGATTTCGCCGGAATGATTTTCCCGAAGCCCCGGAACTTAGTCTGTACAATGCCCACAGTCCAATGAAAGCCCCGAAATCCCGGAGGATGTGGCAACAGGCAGTTGGCCTTCTGCCGGGCCTTGTGCTGGCCGGGAATTTGCTTGTCGGCGTGAGCGCGATGGCGAACGAGGGTGACGCGACATTTAAAGTCAAGATCGGGCATCTTTCCGAGAACGTACGGGCGCTGGCCCATTCCTACGGATGGTCCCTTGAATGGGCCACCGAAGAGGACCGCATCATTATTCGTTCCTTCGATATGGCCAATCCGTCGCTGGATGCGGCTCTGTCGAAAATCTTTGCCCCATACGAAGGGACATTCTCGACGGCCTTTGATCAGGAGAAGAAGGTGGTGCACGTCAAGGCCGCGGATCCGGGAGCCCCGGAGGCAGGTGCACTGGATTCCGGGGGCGAAGAAGGTCTGCGGTGGTCCACGGAATTGGACTTCGAGCCGGACTTGGAGTCGACGACTCCGCCCGAGCCTCCGCCATTCGAAGGTAAAAAGAAAACAGTGCGGATGCTTGATCTTCCCCAGACGTGGGAAGGCGAGGGAGCCGAGCCGGTGGCACCCAAGCCGGAGGATGCCGCCGAGCAGCAGACTCCTAGCATCGAGCTTTCTTCGGAGCAGGAAGCTCAGGACGGCCAAGATCCGGAATCTTCCGAAGCCTCGGCAGACCCCCAAGATCGTGTTGTGCCGGCCGAGAAACAGGAGACGGCCCCTGAGACGGCTTCCAGTCCGGCCCTTTCCAGACCCGTACTCCAAATCCTGTCCACCAAGGACAAGGGAAAGGCTGAGAAGGAGCTTGCCCGGCTTCGGGAGCTCGGTCATGACGTGTTCTTGGAGGAATTTCACCACGATGGCACGTTGTGGCACCGCCTGAAGATGCGGTTGGCTTCGGGGCAGAGCGTGGAGGATGTGCAAGCGGAACTGAAAGGCCTCGGCCACGGTACCGTCTGGATCGTGCCGTAGGACACTGCAAAAGCATTCTCATCTGCTGGCGAATAAAGTGACCGCCAGACCTTTGGAGTTGGCCTGTCGATTTGTTGCTATGCTGCTGTTCAGTCCGGGAATCAACCCTAGTCCGATTTCGGCGCGCATGCTCCCTATAAAATGATAGGCGGATTCTCCATTTGCGCCGTTTGGCCGCCTTTCCCATGATCCGGCTCTTTCGCTCCTTGGCCACCACGGCGTTTATGACTTCGCTTTCCCGCTTGTTGGGCTATGCCCGCGATGCGGTGGTGTTCATCTTCATCAGCAATGCGCACGGTGCGTTGGATGCGTTTTTCGTCGCGTTCCGTATCCCGAATTTCCTGCGTCGCCTGTCCGCCGAAGGTGCGTTTTCGCAGGCGTTCGTGCCGGTGTTTGTGGAATACCGCGAACAGAAACCTCAGCAGCTCAATTCTCTTATAGATGCTACGGCTGGTGCGCTGGCGACGGTACTGATCCTGATCACCGCGCTCGGCATCCTGGCGGCGCCCTTGCTGATTATGATTTTCGCGCCGGGTTTCGCGATGGATGGCGACCCGCGCGCCGACGTTGCCGGCGACCTGCTTCGCATCACTTTTCCTTACGTCCTGTTTATTTCGCTGACCGCCATGGCGGGAAGCATGTTCAATGCGCTCGGGCGCTTCGCCTTGCCCGCGATCACGCCGGCGCTGCTCAACCTGTCGCTGATCGCGGCCGTGCTGTGGCTTGCGCCGAGACTCGAGCAGCCGGTGTACGCGTTGGCCTGGGGGGTCTTCGGGGCCGGCGTCCTGCAGTTGGCGATTCAGTTGCCCTGGCTGCATCGGCAGGGGCTGTTGCCGCGGCCCCGGCTGGATTGGCATCACCCTGGTTTCCGGCGTATCGCCAAGCTGATGTTGCCGGCTCTGTTCGGCTCCTCGGTGGTTCAGATCAACCTGCTGTTCGACACTCTGGTGGCTTCCTTCCTGGCAGTTGGCAGCATCAGTTGGCTGTATCTGTCGGACCGGTTCGTGGAGTTGCCGCTGGCGCTGTTCGGGATTTCCACGGCCACGGTCTTGCTGCCCCGGCTGTCCGAGTGCAGCGCCCGCAGTGACGGGGAAGGGTTTCAGGCCGGGCTCGAGTGGGGGGTCCGGGTCGGGCTGGCCGTCGCGTTGCCGTCCGCAGTTGGGTTGGCGCTGCTGGCCGAGCCGATTCTGGCGACGCTGTTGCAGTACCGGGAATTCTCGATGTTCGACACCCGCATGGCCGGGCTCGCATTGACCGCGTTCGCACTGGGCCTGCCCGCGTTCATCTTGGTCAAGGTGTTCGCACCCGGATTTTTCGCCCACCAGGACACCCGCACCCCGGTGCGAATCGGCGTGATCGCGATGCTGGCCAACATGGCATTGACTGGTATTGGCCTGCTGGTCTGGTTCACTGCGGACCTGGAGGGCCCGCACGTTGCCTTGGCACTTGCAACCGCCATCGCGGCCTACCTGAACGCCGGACTCCTGTACCGAAAACTGCGTGTCCAAAGCTTTTACTCTGGCAGCCGGGCAACGATGCTGCTGCTGGTCCGGGTCAGCCTGTCCTGTGCGGCCATGGCGGCCGTGCTGTGGCCGCTCATCCCGGAGACTCTTGAGTGGACCCGCCTCGAATTTGCCGGTCGCCTGCTTCAACTGGTCGAACTGGTCATTCTGGGTGCAGTCGTCTACGCAGCCGTGCTGTGGGTCTTGGGCACCCGCATCCGCGACTTCCGCATTCAATCCCTGACCGGGAAAGCTGCTGCGTGAACGCCTCTGCCGAACCTCCTGCCGATGCGCAGGCATGGATGCCGGAATTGGAAAGCGTATTGCCGACCCACCGCCCCTGCGCGGTCACGATCGGCAGCTATGACGGATTGCACCGGGGGCACCAGTCGGTGCTGGAGCGGCTCTTGGATGCCGCTGCCACCCGCGGGCTGGAATCTGTTCTGCTGACCTTGGAGCCTTTACCGCAGGAGTTCTTCAGGGGTATGGAAAACGCGCCACGGATTGGTTCGCTGGTCGACAAGAAGCGGTTCACCGAACAGTTGTTTCCCAGGCTCGACCATTTCGTGACGCTTCCGTTCAACGCGCAGACCGCTGCCATCGGAGCACAGGAATTCGTGCGGGACCTGCTGATCGACCGTCTTGGCATGCGCTATCTCACGGTGGGCGAGGATTTCCGCTTCGGTCGCGACCGTGCCGGGGATTTCGCACTACTCGAGGCCGAGTCCTCGGCCTGCGGCTTCGACCTTGAGGCCGCGCCCGTCTTCGAACTGGACGGGAGCCGGGTGAGCAGCACCCGGATTCGCATGGTCTTGGCCGACGGCGATGTCCCGGCTGCGGAACGTCTGCTCGGGCACCCGTTCGAGATCGATGCCGAAGTGATCGAAGGAGATCGACACGGTCGCGAACTCGGTTTCCCAACCGCCAACCTCGATTTTCCGCACAATCCACCAATGCGGGGCGTCTTCACGGTGACCTGCCGACTGGGCGACCGTCTTTGCCAAGGCGTCGCCAACGTGGGGACCCGGCCGACCGTGGACGGCACGCGCTTGCTGATCGAGGTCCACCTGTTAGACTTTGCCGACGATCTGTACGGTCAGCGTATGACCGTGCGCTTTCACCAGCGTCTGCGCGCCGAGCAGCGTTTCGACTCGGTCGACCGCCTGCGCGAACAGATCGGCCGCGATATTGATGCCGCCCGGGAATTTTTTGCTGATGGCTCCGCCTAACCCGTACCGCGATACGCTGAACCTGCCGCGCACCGACTTCCCGATGCGCGGGAATCTCGCGAAGCGCGAACCCGAACGACTGCAACGGTGGCAGGAACTGGATCTCTACGGCCGCCTGAGAGACGCCCGGCGGGATCGGGACCGCTTCGTCCTGCATGATGGCCCGCCGTACGCCAACGGCAAGCTCCACATGGGACACGCGGTGAACAAGACCTTGAAGGACATCGTGGTGCGTTCGCGGAGCCTGGACGGTTTCGATGCCCCGTACCGCCCAGGCTGGGATTGCCACGGTCTGCCAATCGAGTTGCAGATTGAAAAGACCCTGCCAGATGAAGTTTGCGCAGACGGTCGGGCCTTCCGTGCCGCCTGCCGCGACTATGCCGCTCAGCAGGTCGATGAGCAGCGCGAGGATTTCGTCCGCTTGGGCGTGCTGGGGCAGTGGGACGACCCGTACCTGACCATGGCCCCCAAGACCGAGGCCGGCATCGTGCGGGCACTGGGCACGCTGTTGGAGTCCGGTTATCTGACACGAGGCTACAAGCCGGTGTACTGGTGTGCCGATTGCCGTTCGGCCCTGGCCGAGGCCGAAGTCGAATACGAAGATCATGTTTCCCCATCGATCGATGTCGGTTTCGATGCAGCCGATTCGGCACTGGCACAGACCTTTGATATAGCAGGAGATTCCAAGGCTTCAGTGGTGATCTGGACGACCACTCCCTGGACTCTTCTGGCCAACGAAGCCGTCTGCCTGCATCCGGGGCTTGAGTATGTGCTGGTCGAGCGGGAAGGCTGCCAGTTGCTGGTGGCCGCAGCCCTTCGCGAAGCTTTCTGCGAACGCGTCGGCGCCCATGCAGTCGAGGGGGCTTCAGTTCGTGGAGACCGGCTGGAAGGCATTTCCCTTCGGCATCCGTTTCTGGACAAGACTGTGCCGATCATCACCGGGGAGCACGTCACCGCCGAAGAAGGCACCGGTTGCGTGCATACGGCACCGGCGCACGGGCCGGAAGACCATGCGGTCGGACTCCGGTTCGGTCTGCCGGTGGACTGCCCGGTGGAAGAGGATGGACGCTTCCGTGCCGATACGCCGATAGTTGGCGGCCTTGGTGTAGCCGAGGCCAACCCGCGCATCCTTGAAGCATTAAGACAATCTGGGCGGTTGCTGGCGGAGGCTTCACACCCGCACAGTTATCCGCACTGCTGGCGGCATCACACTCCCTTGCTGTTTCGCGCTGCTGCGCAGTGGTTCATCGATATGGAAACGAACGATTTGCGCGATCATGCCCTTGACGCCACGGATCAGGTGACCTGGTACCCGGCCTGGGGCCGGGAGCGCATCCGCGGAATGCTGACGGGACGACCGGACTGGTGCATCAGTCGGCAACGAAACTGGGGCTCGCCCATTCCGTTGTTCTGGCGTCACGACAACGAAGAACTGCATCCGGACACGCCGGCGCTGCTCGAAGAGGTGGCCCGCCGCATCGAGCAGGACGGCATCGATGCGTGGTTTGATCTGGAACCTGAGGAATTACTGGGCGATCAGGCATCCGAATATGCGAAATCGCAAGACACTTTGGACGTCTGGTTCGATTCGGGAGTCACCCATCGCACCGTGATGGCTGAAGAATATGGCGAGGGCACGCAAGTCGATCTTTACCTGGAAGGTTCGGATCAGCACCGCGGCTGGTTCCAGTCCTCGCTGCTGACCGGCGTGGCGCTGAACGATGCGCCGCCGTACCGGCAGGTTTTGACGCACGGTTTCGTGGTTGATGCGCATGGACACAAGATGTCCAAGTCTCGCGGCAATATCGTTGAACCCCAGAAAATCGTGGATAGTTTGGGCGCAGACATCCTGCGCCTGTGGGTGGCATCAACCGATACCAGCGGCGAATTGGCGGTATCGGAAGAAATCCTCGGACATACTGCAGAAACTTATCGCCGGATTCGCAATACCGCACGCTACCTGCTGGCGAGCCTGCACGATTTTGATCCCGCCGTTGACATGTGCGCACCGGAGGACATGTTGGCCTTGGATCAGTGGATCCTGAAGAAGGCCGCCGTCCATGATGCGGAGATTCGCGAGGATTTCCAGCGCTACCGGTTCCACACGATCTGCCAGCGTTTGCACACGTTCTGCGTTATTGAGCTCGGCAGCCTGTACCTCGACGTGACCAAGGACCGCACCTACACGCTCCCGGCCAATCACCCGGCCCGCCGCAGTGCGCAGAGCGCCATGTTCCTTCTGGCTGAAGCGATGTGCCGCTGGCTTGCACCGATCTGCCCGTTCACCGCCGACGAGATTTACGAGCATATTCCGGGGCCACGCGAGGATTCGGTCCACCTGACTGAATGGTTTGACCTGGAAGCATGGCGAAACGTGTCTTCCGCGTTTTCCGACGATGACTGGGAGATCCTCCTGGAAGTCCGGCAGGCGGTCAGCCAGACGCTGGAACCCCTGCGCCAGGCGGAAGTGATCGGGGCGGCTCTGGATGCCGAGGTGACGTTGACCGTGGAATCCGACACGGCCCGGTTGCTGGAACGGCTCGGGCCTGAATTACATTTTCTGTTCATCACTTCCGACGCGCGGCTCAGCGATACCCCTGCGCCCGATGCGCAAACCTATCAAATGCCCCGGGCCGGCACGCTTCATGTTGCGGCCGTTTCCAGCACGCACTCCAAGTGCATCCGCTGCTGGCACCATGACCCGACAGTCGGCAGCATTGATGCGCACCCGGAACTGTGCGCACGTTGCCACACCAACGTAGAGGGAGAAGGCGAGGAACGGCAATATGTCTGATTCGTGGCGCGCGGCACTTCCGGTGGCGGGCGGAGTGCTGGCATTGGATCAGTTGAGCAAGTTCTTGATTGAACGTGCTTTTGCGCTACATCAGGAACTGGTACTGCTTCCTTTCCTATCTTTTCAGCTGACCTACAACACAGGGGCCGCGTTCAGCCTTTTGCACGATGCCGGAGGCTGGCAACGTGGATTCCTGTCGGCGGTCAGCATTGCGGTCATGATCTGGCTGGGCGTGTGGATTCACCGCCTGACCTCCGCGGAACGGCGGTTGCTGTGGCCGCTTGCGTTAATCCTGGGTGGTGCGGCCGGCAACTTGGTCGACCGTCTGTCCACGGGCGCGGTAACGGACTTTATCGTGCTGCATTACCGCGGCTGGCACTGGCCGACCTTCAACTTGGCCGATGCCGCGATTTCGGTGGGTGTCGTTATTTTGATCTTGGTGAGCTTTCGCCGAACTTCTTCCTAAGGCTGTAAAACGCTTATCCTGCCCTGGATTGTGGGAGGAAACACCGTTGCATCGACATGCGCATACAAATTCGAATGGCACGTGCAGCGCCATGATTTTTCCGGCGCGGTGTCGTATACTTCAATCTGTTGTCGCATGGGTGTCCCGAGGCACGACGACTTCACCGTCGAGGCGCTGGCTAGCCGAAATGCCTGAGACTGCCGTCCCAGAATGTGGCGCCATAGAAATGCCATTCATCTGAGACATTTTTGGGATGCCATTATGAAATTTCACTTGTTTCCTTACGCTGCGGCCTTGGGTCTCGCAGCGAGCGTTGCGTCAGCGGGCGAACTGACCGTGGTTTCCTTCGGGGGTGCCTACACCCAGAGCCAGATCGAGGCCTACCACAAGCCGTGGATGGCCAAGACCGGACACCGCATCCTGTCCGAGGACTACAACGGTGGACTTGCCGAAATCAAGGCGCAGGTTCAGGCTGGTCAGGTGACTTGGGACGTCGTGGATTCGCAGGCCGCCGAAGTGTTGCTGGGTTGTGACGAAGGGCTGCACGAGGAGATCGACCCCTCCATCCTGCCTCCGGCGCCAGATGGCACTCCGGCCGTGGAGGACTTCTACGAAGGCACGATCAGCGATTGCGCGGTCGGCACCATCGCGTGGTCGACGGTGTTCGCCTATGACCGGGAACAGCTATCGCCTGCGCCAGCCACGATCAATGACTTTTTCGATCTGGAGAAATTCCCCGGTCGACGCGGCATGCGCAAGGTTCCCAAGGCCAACCTGGAGATGGCGTTGGTTGCCGATGGTGTCTCGCCAGAGAAAGTCTACGAGGTGTTGCAGACTTCGGAGGGGGTGGACCGCGCCTTTGCCAAACTGGACACCATCAAGGAGCACGTCGTATGGTGGGAATCCGGGGCGCAGCCTCCGCAACTGCTGGTGGATGGCGAGGTCGTGATGAGTACTGCCTATAACGGGCGCATCTTCAACGCAGCCGTAGCGGAAGGACAGTCGCTGGAAGTGGTCTGGGACGCGCAGGTGTTGACGGTCAACAGTTGGGCGATCGTGAAAGATACGCCGGACATGGAACTGGCCTTGGATTTCCTGGCGTTCGTCTCCACACCGGAGAACATGGCGGTCCAGGCTTCGTGGATCTCCTACGCGCCGGTGCGCCGCTCCGCGTCTGCGATGATCGGTGCCTATCATGCTGACCCGGCACTGGACATGCGCCCGCTCATGCCGACCGCACCGGACAACATTCGCAACGCAGTCTGGAACGACAAGGAGTTCTGGGCGGACCGAATCGACGAACTGAACGAACGATTCAACGCCTGGCTGCTCAAGTGAACGGGGGCTGATCCGGCCGCTTGCACTGATTTTGGGGTGCGGCTATTTCCATAGGGGTCGTTTTTCTTATTTTGCTGAGTTTTCGTTGCACTCAGCATAAACGCTAAAACATACTCTATTGATCTCTAGAAGACACGGCCATTGGGGCCTAGGCGATTAAATATGCTCAATATTGAGAAACTACTGCCTATTTCTTCTCAAAAAATACTATAATTGATTACTTCTATATATACATATACAATAAATCCATTATTTTGAGTAGATGATTGCAAAAGATGAAACATTACCTTCAGCCATTGCCTCCCGGCGGTATTGACCTAAATACAGTGCCAGTCTTGAAAGCACTTGCCAGTGCGAATCGGGTCTTAGGAGAACTTGTGGGGCGTGCATCCGCTATACCCAATCAGGAAATTCTCGTCGACACACTTACTTTGCAAGAGGCTTACGCAAGTTCTGCAATCGAGAACATCGTCACCACACAAGATGAACTGTTTCAGGCGGACAGCCTCCCGGAGGGATCAGGAGTGCCTGCTCCTGCCAAAGAGGTGATGCGGTATCGTCGGGCTCTGAAGAAGGGTTATCGCCGCTTGATCGAATCGGGGCAGCAGGTAACTGAAGATATGCTCATAGAAATCTACCGCGAAATCATGGACTGTCAGGATGGTTTTCGGAAGAAACCCGTCTACGTTGGCAATCGGGCTGAACAGAGAGTCGTGTATACCCCGCCGAAAGATCCTACCGAGGTCGCAATATTCATGCGCTCACTTTTGCACTATGTCAACGATGATTCCCCGGGATCGCTCGACCCCCTAGTCCGGATGGCCCTCTTCCATTTGCAGTTTGAGAGTATTCATCCTTTTTCCGATGGCAATGGGCGTGTGGGTCGAATTCTGAATGTTCTCTATCTCACGAAAATGAACTTGCTTGACTCTCCAATCTTGTACTTGAGCCGGATGATTCTCCACACTAAAGAAAGATACTATCAACTGTTTCGGTCCGTACAAGAAGAAGGTGCTTGGGAGGACTGGGTGCTTTATATGCTTGCGGTGGTAGAAGACACCTCCAGAGGGAGTCTGCAACTAGTCACCGGAATTCGTGAACTTATGACGGCGCACAAGTCGCGGATGCGTGAGGCTTTGCCCAAGTTGTACTCTCAGGATCTTCTCAACAACCTTTTCCGGCATCCCTATACACGTGTGCAGCATGTCCAGCACGAACTTGAGGTTTCGCGAGCAACGGCCACCCGCTGGTTGGGCCAGCTTGCGAACATCGGGCTTGTCGAAAAACGCCGAGTAGGCCGGGGCGACTATTATGTTAATACCGAACTGTGCAAGCTCCTCCTAGAAGCTTCGCGTCCTCCAGAGTCTGGTCCACTAGTGCAGATTTCACCGTAAAATAAATGCTAACTCCGCGCATCTCTTAAGGTTCCCCGCATAAATCTAGAGAATAGCGATGAAGAACCAAACTCGGTTTTACATTAATGGCGAATGGGTCGAGCCCCTGGCAAACCAGGCTCTGGAAGTCATTAATCCTGCGACAGAGAAAATTATCGGCTCCGTGGCGGCAGGGAACCAAGAAGATGTCGATAAAGCCGTCGCTGTAGCAAGATCCGCCTTTGATTCCTATTCGCGAACCTCGCGGGAAGAGCGGATTGAATTGTTGGAAAACATCATCGATCACTACAAGGCTCGTTCCGGTGAGATTGCGGCAACGATCAGCGAAGAGATGGGTGCGCCAATCAATCTCGCGCATTCGGCACAAGTCCCCATGGGACTGGATCACCTGATCACGACGCTCGACGTTTTGCGTGAATTCAAGTTCGAGGAAGACTTGGGCTCTTCCCGCGTCATGCGCGAACCCGTGGGGGTCTGCGGGTTTATCACTCCGTGGAATTGGCCCATGAACCAGATTACCTGCAAAGTCGCGCCGGCATTGGCAGCGGGCTGCACGATGATCTTGAAACCCTCCGAAATTGCCCCGTTCAACGCAATTCTATTCGCCGAAATTCTGGATGCCGCAGGTGTCCCGCCGGGAGTGTTCAACCTTGTGAACGGCGAAGGCCCTACGGTCGGTGCGGCTCTTGCTTCGCACCCCGACATCGACATGGTTTCATTCACCGGCTCGACACGAGCAGGCATTGAGGTTGCGCGCAATGCGGCGCCGACCGTCAAGCGGGTCGCACAAGAGTTGGGCGGCCAGTCCGCCAATATTTTGCTCGACGACGCGGATTTCCAAGAAGCGATCCCGCGCGATGTCTCTTGGTTGTGCACGAACTCGGGCCAGTCCTGCATTGCTCCGTCGCGGATGTTGGTGCCTGAATCGCGAATGGAGGAAGCGGCGGCGATTGCCAGAGAAACGGCAGAAGGAGTGAAGATAGGGAATCCCAATGCCACGGACACAACGATGGGTCCGGTTGTCTCCGAATCGCAATTCAACCGGGTTCAGGACCTGATCCAGGCTGGCATAGACGAAAGCGCCGAGTTGGTGACGGGTGGTGTTGGTCGCCCGGAAGGCCTGAATGTTGGTTATTATGTGAAGCCGACAGTGTTCTCCCGTGTAAACAATGAAATGAAGATCGCCCGGCAGGAAATTTTCGGTCCGGTGCTCTCTCTGATTGGTTATGCGGACGAGGAGGACGCCGTGCGGATTGCAAACGATACGGTATACGGGTTGTCAGGCTATATCTCCTCGGGCGATCTCGAACATGCGCGGGCCGTAGCGCGCCGTATCCGGGCAGGAAATGTGTATCTCAATGGAACGCCACCAGACAGCAAAACACCGTTCGGTGGATATAAGCAGTCCGGCAATGGCCGCGAGTGGGGACGATACGGCCTTGAGGAGTTTCTTGAGGCAAAGGCGGTTACAGGCTACTCGACCAATACTTGAACAGGACGCAAGACGATCCCGGATACCCGGAGTCATTTTTGATCTTCCAGCGCTTCTTTCCCGAACCGTTCAATTGTTTCTAAGGTTTCGTACACATCATTCCAGGTGGTCATGTGGTTCAGGATGCAAAGCCTGAGCGAAAAAGTTTTTCCAAGCGTCGTCGACGACATGAGCGCCCGGTCGTCCCAAAAGACGCGAGCCAGCACGGCTCGGTTGATTTCTTCTAAAGCCTTCTCGTCGAGATGAGCCTCAGCGGGATTAATCCGAAAACATACAACACTCAAGGTTACTGGGCTCAGGAGTTCGAAATTTTTGTGTTCTTCAACATATTCGCCCGCCCGGTTGGCCAATTCCATTCCTTTTGCTACAGCCTTTCGAAATGCTGCCATCCCGAAGGTCTGGACGGACATCCAGATTTTTAAAGCCCTGAACGAACGACTCAGTTGCAAGCCGTGGTCAGAAAAATTCGGATGATCCGCGCCCCAAAGCGTATCTTGGAGAACATCATGGTGGATTGTGAACGTACGCTCGAGGGTACGTATGTCCTTGACCATGAGGCCACCGGCTTCGTATGGCTGGAAAAACCACTTGTGGGCATCTAGCACAACCGAATCAGCATGTTCGATTCCGCGCAACAACGTCTTTCCTTTCTCGGTTACGACTGCAAACCCTCCGTAAGCAGCATCCACATGCAGCCAGATGCCCCGTTTCTCGCAGAAATCTGCCATTGCCTCAAGCGGATCGATCGCCCCGGTACTGGAGGTTCCCGCATTGGCGCACACGGCGATAGGATTGAGCCCTGCAGCAAGGTCTTCATCTACGGCATGAGCTAGGGCTTTCATGTCGATGCGGAAGCATTGATCGCATGGAATCATGCGTATATGTTCCGACCGAACACCTACAATCTTTGCCGCCCGGACCTGTACGGTATGACTCTGATCGCTCATATACACGGTTCCCTGCTCAGGGTTGCCCGCGGCTTCCCGTGCTGCAACGAGGGCATTTAGGCTGGCCGCCGATCCCCCGCTTGTGAGGAGACCGCCGGCACCACTTGGGTAACCCAGCCATCGCCGGAACCAGTCGATGACCGTCAGTTCGATCTGGCTGGGTCCGCTTGCAGTCAGCCAGGTAGCCGAATTGATGTTGTATCCCGCCGCCATGAAGTCGGCCAGCACTCCGGGCCATGTGGGAGACGATGGGATAAAAGCAAAAGTGCGAGGATGCGATAGCCGTGTCGCAATTGGAAGAATCTCCCGCGCGGCCTGCTCAAGAACCTCCGTCGCGGACCTCCCGTTCTCAGGAGCATCCTCCATGAACTGCTCCTCAAGCTCCTTTTTGAACTCTCCTTCCCAAGCGTCTTTCTCGGACAGGCCCTCGGACCATTCCACTACAAGCTCTGCCGCCTTGTGCGCAAGGTCCCGCATCAGTTCGGGCTCCATTTCAAGGCTCCCGGATGTTCCGGCTTCTTCTGTTGAAACGTGCGACGTTTCTGCTTTCCGCACTTTTCGTTTAGTCATGCCTTCCCCCCGCATTCAAGAATAGCATGGACACGACAGCAACCACGGGAAAGTCTTGCCCCATTCTTCATAAGAATTATTTTAGGGTTCAAACTCAAGGCCCTGAACCGAGAGAATAAAGACATCCGTCCAAGCATGCGCTGTCAGATGTTTAAACGGACATCACCTTGAGTAGGTGATGTCCGCCTACTTTGCATGTTCTGCTGTTTCGGCCTTCAGCCAACCAGCGCAAAGTAGATGGCCGAGCCAAGGATGGCGAGGCCAATCAGGATCGCAATCAGTCGAAACATGGATTCAAAAAACCTTTTAGGTTGATAATAAGATGATTTTACTCTAACTCCATTTTGGGGAAATATGGCCTCGCTCGCCCTGTTTGCCAATGTTGCGGATCGCCGTTGCCTGGTGGTCGGTGCTGGACCGGTTGCCGCACGGAAGATCGAGGCACTGGTGCGCGCGGGTGCGCCGGTTCGCGTAGTCGCCCCTGAAGCCGTCGATTCGGTGCGAGACCATGCCGAGGCAGGCCGCATCGACTATCAGGCTCGGGACTTCCAGGAAGAGGATCTGGAGGGGGTCTTCCTGGTCGTAACTGCTAGCAGCGATGCGGCGCTGAACGACAGGATTGCAGAGGAAGCACGGGGGCGGGGCCTCTTGGTCAATGCCGCCCATAAGGCCGATGCGGGGGACGTGTTGCTGCCCTCGGTAATCCGGCGGGATCCGATTCAGGTCGCAATCTGCACCGACGGCGCTTCACCGGTGCTCGGGCGGCTGCTGCGAAACCACTTGGAAAGCCGCATTCCAGGCGCATTCGGGAGATTGGCGGCTTTGGTCGAGAGATTCCGGGGCGCAGCGCGGGAGAAATTCCCCGAACGCCGGTTGCGCCGCCGCTTCTGGGAGGCGGTCCTGACCGGGCCGGTCGCTGAGCAGGTGCTGGATGGTCGCGAGGCGGAGGCAGACAGTACCTTGCAGCAGGAACTGGAGCGCGGGCAGGTCCCCGACACCGGGGAGGTCTATCTGGTTGGTGCGGGGCCAGGTGATCCGGATCTCCTGACGTTCCGGGCATTGCGGCTGATTCATCAGGCCGACGTGGTGGTCTACGATCGGTTGGTGTCGGATCCGATCATGGCCCTGCTTCGGGGCGACATCGAGAAAATCTATGCGGGGAAAGAGCGTGCGCAGCACACCATCGAGCAGGAATCGATCAACGCGTTGCTGGTCCGCCTTGCCCGGGAAGGCAAGCGAGTCTTGCGCCTGAAGGGAGGAGACCCGCTGGTGTTCGGCCGCGGGGGGGAGGAAATCGCGACCCTGATGGAGGAAGGTATCCCGTTCCAGATCGTCCCCGGGATCACGGCCGCCAATGGTTGCGCCAGCTATGCAGGCATCCCTCTGACCCACCGCGATTATGCGCAGGCCTGCATCTTCGTTACCGGCCACCTCAAGGACGGGAGCGTCAATCTGAACTGGGACATGCTGGCACACCCGCGCCAGACGCTGGTGTTCTATATGGGGCTGGCCGGCTGCCCGGAAATCTGCAGGCAGTTGGTGCAGCATGGCTTGGACGCCAACACTCCGGCGGCGCTGATTACCCGGGGTACCACCCCGGAGCAACGGGTGCTCACCGGCACCCTGGAGGATCTTCCGCAACTCGTCCAATCGCAGGATGTGGCACCGCCGACCCTCATCGTGATCGGCGAGGTCGTCCGCCTGCGCGAACAGCTCCGCTGGTTCCAGACCGGTGGGGACATTGCCGCATCGTGATTTCCCGCTTCCGACCTGGAAATTTCCGGCAACCGCATTGCCGTATACCAAGACGGGCGGGGGAGGTGCTTCGGTGAGCGATTTCCTGTCGGGGTTCCGCCGGAGCCTGACGATGCTGGGGTTGAGCACGCCGCCGACTCCCGAAGTCCTCGAAGTGGGCATGCCGGCTCCCGGCTTCACGTTGCCCGATGAGAACAGGGTGCCTCATCACCTTTCGGATTATTACGGGCAGTGGCTGGTGCTGTACTTCTACCCGAAAGACAATACGCCGGGCTGTGTCATGGAAGCCTGCGCATTTCGAGACGAGATCGCGCCGTTCCACGAGCGGAATGCCAAGGTGGTCGGGATCAGCATAGACAATGCGGACAACCACCAGAAATTCATTAATAAATACGGTCTGCCGTTCACGCTGCTGTCGGATCCGGAGGGAAGGGTCGCCGAGCGCTACGGTGCGCACAGCGGGCTGCTGGGCATCTCGTATGCCAAGCGCCAGACCTTCCTGATCGACCCGGAAAGCATCATCCGCCACATCTGGAGGACGGTGCCTACAAAAGGACATGCCCAAGACGTCATCGCCGTTTTGGACAGCTTCCGATAAGGTTCGGATATGGCCTACCGCATCTCGCGCGTGACGACCCGAAGCGGGGACGATGGGACGACGGGTCTTGCGGGAGGCGCCCGATTGCCTAAAGACGATCCACGAATCGAAGCATTGGGTGCAGTCGATGAACTCAACTGCCAGTTGGGGTTGCTACTCGCCTTGGCGGCGGGTGCGGAGGCCTGTCGGCGAGTCGAAGAGATGCAACAGGACTTGTTCGACTTGGGCGCAATCATTGCGCAGGGGAAACTGGATTGGAAAGGTGAAGAGAAATCAGCCCAATTGGAATGCTGGACCGAGGAATTGAATGACGCGTTGCCGCCGCTTGAGGAATTCGTTCTTCCGGGCGGGGGCGTCGAGGCGGCGCAGTGCCACGTGGCGCGTGCAGTTTGCCGACGCGCCGAACGGCGGGTTGTCGCACTGGATGGTTTGCCGGAAACGGCGCGAGTCTACCTGAACCGATTGTCGGACCTGTTGTTTGTTCTGGCACGGACGCTGGCTAAGGAAAAAGGGCAGCCGGAGAAGCCTTGGAGGGGTATTTCCCCGCCTGGAAAATAGCTTTGTCATTTGCAGGTTTGCGTCTAGTAGAATAAAACGCATCGTTTTCCTCGGACTGCGGGTTGCCGCGAGATTGAAGCAGGGGAGTGTTCTCTCCGGCACCCGCGGGACGAAACCGAGAGGAGTTTGCCGGCATCGGGAGTGCCGATCATGACGGATACTGCGTTCGTAGAATTCGACCAGGTTCAGAAAAGCTATGACGGTGAAACTCTGGCGGTTGCAAATCTCAACCTGAGCATTCCCCGCGGTGAATTCATGACCCTGCTCGGACCGTCCGGTTCGGGCAAGACGTCCAGCCTGATGATGTTGGCGGGATTCGAGACCGTCACGCATGGAGAGATCCGTCTCGATGGCCGCTCGGTGAATTCCGTGCCTCCGCACCAACTGGGCATCGGCGTGGTATTCCAGAATTACGCCTTGTTCCCGCATATGACGGTAAATGAGAATCTTGCATTTCCGCTGCAGGTGCGCCGGATGGGGCGTTCCGAGGTCGAAGAACGAGTACGCGATGCATTGCAGATGGTGGAGATGGGGCGGTTCGGCAATCGCCGACCATCCGAGCTGTCGGGAGGGCAGCAGCAACGCGCTGCGCTGGCTCGTGCCCTGGTGTTCCGACCGGAACTGGTGCTGATGGATGAGCCTTTGGGAGCGTTGGACCGTCAACTGCGCGAACACATGCAGTACGAAATCAAGCACCTGCACGACCAATTGGGCGTGACCGTCGTCTATGTCACGCACGATCAATCCGAAGCGTTGACCATGTCGACCCGGATCGCAGTGTTCAAGGATGGCTCCATCCAGCAGGATTCCGACCCGGAAACGCTTTATGAATGTCCGGAGACGGCATTTGTCGCACGCTTTATTGGAGAGAACAACCGACTGTACGGCCGGGTTGAACGTGTCGACAATGGCGTGGCCGAGGTTTCGATCGAAGATATGGGTCAGGGCCGGGCGCTGGCTATCAACTGCAGCGGGGTCGGCACCCCGACCACGTTGTCGATCCGTCCGGAGCGGGTATTCATCGGCGACGCGGGGGAAAACCAATTCGATGCGGTGGTGGAGGAATTGATTTATCTTGGCGACCACATTCGTTGCCGTATGAGGGTGCTGGGGCATGACGATTTCATTGTCAAGATGCCCAACGCGGCAGGCCATGAGCACCTGAAAGTGGGCCAGAAGACGCCGGTCAGTTGGAATACTGAGGACTGTCGCGCGCTGGATGCACTACCATAAAGAACCCGTTCAATTTTGGGAGGTAACCATGAAGCCTTTCGCATTTTTCTATGCTGCAGGCCTCTGTTTCGCGACAACGGTCGCATCCGCAGGTGACTTGACCATCGTCTCCTGGGGCGGCGCCTACACCAAGAGCCAGACCGAGGCTTATTTCAAGCCATGGATGGCCAGCACCGGCTACCGGATCCTGTCCGAGGACTACAGCGGTGGCCTGTCCGAAGTCAAGGCGCAGGTTGAGGCCGGTAACGTTTCTTGGGACATCGTGGATGTTGAGGATGCCGAAGCTATCTTGGGATGCGACGAAGGGCTGTTCGAAGAAATTGATCCTGAAATCCTGCCCGCGGCTCCAGACGGGACGCCTGCCGAAGAGGATTTTCTTGAGGGCACCATCGGCGATTGTGCCATTGGCACCGTCGCCTGGTCGACGGCCTATGCCTACAATCAGGAGCGATTGTCGCCGCCTCCGAGCACTATTCAGGACTTCTTCGACCTGGAGAAATTTCCGGGTCGGCGCGGCATGCGCAAAACCCCCAAGGTCAATCTCGAGATAGCACTGGTGGCCGACGGCGTCCCGGTAGATCAGGTTTACGAAGTGATGGCGACCCCGGAGGGAATCGACCGCGCTTTTGTCAAGCTGGACAGCATCAAGGAGCATGTCTTGTGGTGGGAGGTGGGCGCTCAGCCGCCGCAATTGCTGATCGACGGTGAGGTGGTCATGAGCACGGCCTACAACGGTCGCATCTTCAATGCGATTGCGGCGGAAGGCCAACCGCTCGCCATGGTCTGGGATGCGCAGGTCTTGTCGGGCGACAACTGGGTGATCGTGAAAGGGACTCCGAACCTGGAACTGGCACTGGACTTCATAAGGTTTGCCTCCATGCCCGAGAACATGGCCGTCCAGGCTTCGTGGATTTCCTATGCACCGGCGCGCAAGTCTGCCTCCGAATTGGTCGGGAACTACCACGCCGACCCCGACCTGAAGATGGGACCGCACCTTCCCACTTGGCCAGGCAACATGAAGACGGCGATTCGGAATGATGAGGAATTCTGGGCAGACCATATCGACGAATTGAACGAACGCTTCAATGCCTGGCTGATCAAGTGAGCGAGGTGGCAGAAGCACGGTTGTCAATGAGACTCTCTGCTCTTTTTCTTGCCACGGGGATGTGGCTTGCAGCACCGGATGCTTTGGCGGGTGACTTGACTGTGGTCTCTTGGGGCGGCGCTTATACCAAGAGCCAGGTGGAGGCCTACCACAAGCCATGGATGGCCCGCACCGGCCACCGGATCTTGTCCGAAGACTACAACGGAGGGGTGTCTGAGATCAAGTCGCAGGTCCTCGCCGGCAACGTGACCTGGGATGTGATAGACCTTGATTCCGCCGAGGGGCTTCTGGCTTGCGACGAGGGCCTGCTCGAGGAGATTGATTCTTCCATCCTGCCCCCGGCGCCAGACGGGACTCCCGCCGAACAGGATTTTTTTGAGGGAGGGATTGGCTCCTGCATGATCGGAACTGTCGTGGGGGCAATGGTCTTTGCCTACGACCAAAGCCGGCTGTCGCCTGGGCCGACGACCATCCGCGATTTTTTCGACTTGGAAAAATTTCCCGGTCGGCGCGGTCTGCGTCGGAGCCCCAAGATCAATCTGGAGATGGCCTTGGCGGCGGACGGGGTTCCCTTGGACCAAGTCTATGCGGTACTGGCGACCGCGGAAGGGGTTGATCGCGCCTTTGCGCGGCTGGATGGCATCAAGGATCAGGTCGTGTGGTGGGAGGCGGGAGCCCAGCCGCCGCAGTTGTTGGCGGATGGCGAAGTGGTCATGAGCACGGCCTATAACGGGCGGATCTTTAATGCCTACGCGCTGGAGGGCCGTTCCCTAGCCATCGTCTGGGATGCGCAGATACTTGACTTCGGCAATTGGGCGATTGTCAAGGGAGCTCCGAATCTGGAACTGGCACTGGACTTCATAAGATTTGCTTCCATGCCTGAAAACATGGCAGCCCAGGTTTCGTGGATTTCCTATGCGCCGGCTCGGCGCTCCGCTCTTGAAATGGTCGGCACCTACCATGCCAATCCCGAACTGGATATGATTTCGCACCTGCCGACCTCGCCGGACAACATGAAGACAGCGATCTGGCAGGATACGGAGTTCTGGGCAGATCACCTGGATGAGTTGAACGAACGATTCAATGCTTGGCTGGTCGGAGAGTAGGCGGTCGAGATTCGGAACACTTCTTCAATATTTGATTCGTGACTCCATCAGCCCCACCCGAGCCGGTCATCGTCGTCGACGGCATCCCACTTAAAACAAAACTAGCACGGGCGCTCATGGTCCGCCGGCTCAGGGCCCTGGGGCTGACCATGCCGTTGCTGGCTTTCCTGTTTGCGGCTTTCATTATTCCGGTGCTGGTGTTCCTGTGGCAGGGGGTTCATGACGATACGTACGCACGATACATGTCGCACAGCACTCCCGTATTGGAGACGTGGGGCGGTGTGTCGGAGCCGACCGAAGCGATGTACGCAGCCCTGCAGAAGGACTTGGTGCAGGCGAGGAAGGACAAAACCATCGGCAAGGTGGCAACCCGGGTAAACCGGGAACTGCCCGGGGGTCGGTCTCTGTTCACTTCCACGGCGCGTAGGGCGGCACGTCTTGAGGCCCCCTATAAGGAGGCGCTGATCGATCTCAAACCGGCGTGGGGCCGACTCGAGACCTGGCAAGCGCTTCGCGTTGCGGCAGCCCGGTATACGCCAGCCTATCTGGCGACTTCGGTGGATCTCAAGTACAGCGGTGACGGTTCCATTCGTCGCCAGGATGAGAAACGCCGCATCCATCTCACGCTGTTTTGGCGCACGATCGAAATCTCCGCACTGGTCACGATCTTCTGCCTGTTGCTGGGTTATCCGGTGGCTTATCTGCTGTCCAACTTGCCTCAGCGAAGTACGAATCTGCTCCTGATCTTGGTGCTGTTGCCGTTCTGGACCTCAATTCTGGTGCGCACTACTGCCTGGATCGCAATCCTGCAGGGCAACGGGGTGCTGAACGACCTGTTTGTCGCTTTTGGGGTCATCGGCGACGACAGCCGGTTCAGCATGGTTTACAACCGGACCGGGACCCTGGTCGCCATGACGCACATTCTCTTGCCGTTCATGATCCTGCCGCTGTATGCGGTCATGCGAACCGTACCGAAGGCGTACGTTCAGGCGGCACATAGTTTGGGCGCAAACGGCTGGGTAGCCTTCTGGAGGGTATACCTGCCGCAGACTCTACCGGGCATTGGTGCAGGCGTGGTGCTGGTGTTCATCCTTGCCACCGGTTACTACATCACTCCGGCCTTGGTGGGGGGACAGGATGGGCAGATGATTTCCAACTTGATCGATTTTCACATGCGGAGATCGCTCAACTGGCCACTGGCGGCGGCAATGGGTTTCGTGTTGCTGGTGCTGGTCATGTTCCTGTATTGGCTATACGACCGCGTATCCGGCATTGATCGGATGAGGCTGGGGTGAGGCATGCTTGAGGCGATCCGCCCCCCGGTTCGATTTGCCGCGGCCTGGTGTGGCTTGGCGGGTGCCTTGGTCGGGCTGCTCACGGCATACGGTGACACCGCATTGATGCTGCCGTACATGCTGGCGGGTGCCTTGCTGTTTGCTTTGCTGTCGCTTCCTGCCGCGATTCACCCCGAATCGCCGAGAGTCGCGCGTTCGTTCTGTATGCTCGCACTCGCGCTGGTGGGGCTCGCAACACACGGCGTAGCTTTCGCCTTGCTGATGTTGGCGCTTGGCTGGGTTTTGGCGTCGGCATCCGCTTGGCTCGCCACCGGGCGCTACCGGAAAGGCCTGCCGGAGTATGCCGGGCCGCGCGAAGTAGTCCTGTTTTACATGTTCCGGGGAGTGTGTGCGCTGATTTTCCTGTTCCTGGTGGTGCCGATCTTCGTCGTGGTGCCCTTGTCCTTCAACCAGGAACCGTATTTCAGTTTTACCGCCGGCATGTTGAACTTGGAAGCGGATGCTTTCAGCTTGCGCTGGTATGCCGATATCGTGCGCAATGGCATGGTGGCGCCGGATGCGGAGATCGGCTGGTGGGCCGACATGTGGAACAACGCGCAATGGGTGCGTTCCATCAAGAACAGCTTCATCATCGGCATTCCGGCAACCCTTTTGGCCACGGCACTCGGAACGATGGCCGCGGTCGGCCTCAGTCGCTCGGAAATGCCGTTCAAGCGCACCGTGATGGCCTTGCTGATTTCACCGATGGTGGTGCCGCTGGTCATTACGGCATCCGGGTTGTTCTTCGCGTTCAGCCAGGTCGGGCTCGCGAAGACCTACCTCGGGTTGATCTTCGCGCATGCCGTGCTCGGGGTTCCGTTCGTGGTCATTACGGTCACGGCATCCTTGGCCGGGTTTGACCACAACCTGGTGCGCGCGGCGACTAGCCTCGGTGCTTCGCCGGTGCGAACTTTCTTCAAGGTACAGACACCGATCATTCTTCCCGGCGTGGTATCTGGAGCCCTGTTCGCCTTTATCACTTCATTTGACGAAGTAGTGGTGATCCTGCAGCTCGGTGACGTGACCCAGCGGACGGTTCCGCGTCAAATGTTCTCTGGCATCCGGGAGCAGATCTCGCCGACCATCCTGGCGGTGGCGACGATCTTTGTCCTGATTTCGATTCTTTTGTTGGCGACCGTGGCCTTATTGCGCCGTCGCGCAGAACGCTTGCATGGTTTGCCTGCGCACTAGTCCAGACGCAGTTGTATCACTACTGCGTTTGCATAAGTGAACTTCGCTATAGGAGTGCGTGCTGTCTTACTTGCGTAGCACCATATGTCCTAATGGATGCGGCACAGTCATGCTATAGTCCGGAGCCATGTTCAGACCCGTACTGATTTGTTTGGTGCTGTTTACGTGTTTGACGTATGCGGCAAATGACTTGGAAGCCTTAAAAGAAGCTGCAGAACAGGGGGATGCCGAAGCACAGTTCAAACTAGGCGTCAAGTTTGCTAATGGAGATGGAGTTCCCGAAAATGATGTCGAGGCCGTGCATTGGCTTCGCAAGGCGGCAGAACAGGGAAGTTCCGAATTTCAATACAAACTTGGTTCTGCGTATCACCACGGAGTAGCAGGGATTTCCCAAGATTATGGCCAAGCTGTGTATTGGTACCGCAAGGCTGCTGAACAAGAACATGCTTGGGCACAGTACCATCTTGGCTCTATGTATATAACCGGTCAAGGAGTTTCTCAGGATTATTCAGAGGCCGTACGCTTGTATCACGAAGCTGCCGAACAGGGGAATGGCCAAGCACAGTACGGTCTTGGAGCTATGTATGACAACGGCGAAGGCGTTCCTGGGGACAACACCAAAGCTGTGCATTGGTTCCGCAAGTCTGCAGAACAGGGGGATGCCGAGGCGCAATATCGTCTTGGCATTATGTATCTCCAAGGGGAAGGGGTTTCCAAGGATTTGACTGAAGCTGCACGCTGGTTTCGAAAAGCTGCAGAACAAGAGGATGATGCCAAAACCATGCGCTGGTTTCGGAAGGCAGGCGACCTGGAGCACGCCTTAGCACAGTACAATCTTGGACTCATGTATGACAGCGGCCAAGGAATGCCCGAAGATGATGTTCAAGCTGTGCACTGGTACCACAAATCGGCCGATCTGGGCCATGCTGGCGCACAAATCAATCTTGGTTATATGTATGCTCACGGAAGAGGTGTCCCAGAAGATGATATCCAAGCCCTTTACTGGTATCGCAAAGCAGCTGAACAGGGAGACGCTATGGCGCAGTACAACCTTGGACTCATGCATGGTAATGGTGAAGGGATACCGGAGGATCATGTGCAAGCCTATGCTTGGCTGAGCGTTTCTGCTGCGCAAGGCTATGACAATGCCCGAAAGGCAAAAGAAAGGATTTCCAACGACATGACACATGCTCAAATTGCAGAGGCACAAAAACTGTCTCGCGAATATTGGGAAACCTATGGTCCTGCTCATAAATCCGAATAGCAGATCGGGATAACTCTCCGATTCCCTCCTTTCTCTGGTGAAAGATCCGGACTAGGGAAAACATAACAACGATCTTGTACAAGAGTTACCGGGTTGAAAGTGGCAGCCCCGTTGCTTGCAGAAGTTTCTTCAGATCGGGTTCTACGCGAGTTGCTCGTTGCACATCTTCGAGACGAATTCTGTCGAACAATTGTTCTGCGGTCATGGGTTTCTTATACTCTTGCCAGATGGCGACAAGCTTCCTCTGTGCGTCGGCGCAGTTTACTGGTTGGGTTTTTTCCTGCCCTGGCATATGCCTGAGAAGCAATCCTTCGTGACACGGGTGTTGCCAAACTAAGTTGATGTTGTGCTCTCTCGCTAGACGGTGTGCTCCGCGAGCGCGGGAATCCGCACGTTCGCCTTGAATCTGATCCGAGTCTAAAAGGAGACCTATCCACGAGTACTGTTTTCTATCGGTCTTGGTTTTTCTCAGCAACAGTTGTACTCGACTTAGAGGGTCACCGGCATGCTCCAGACGTAGAGGTCGGATTTGCACTGGAAGACCGGCCTCGCGCACGAACCGGTTCAACAAAGCGGCATATGCGCGCTCGGACTTCCCCTCGCAGCCGAGCAGGATCAGTTTTCTTTTCTGTATGTTCAACTAAGGGCAATCACCCGATATTCGGGATCCCTCCATAAACTCCGCCGAGATATTTCTTTGAGAAACGCTCGTTTCTTCTAACCCCTTGAATTTCCTTGAGACAGTACGCCTGGGCATGTCCGCGCCAGTCTTTTTCACAGAAGATAATTTCCTCTTTCAAAAGGTCATCCATCAGCGGAACAGAGTGGCAGGTTGCCCATATTTGAGCGTCCTGAGAGTTTTCTGCTGGCGAGTGAAACCAGTTCAGAATTTCAGGAAGTATGTTTGGGTGGAGGGATTGGTCGAGTTCGTCTATGATTGCAATTCCACCGGATTGCAGTGCGGCATAGATTCTGGGGAAAGACTTCACGAAAGACCGCGTTCCTTCGCTTTCCATAAGCCACAGTATGGGAGAGTCCAATCCAGAGTGTTCGAATGTGGCGATAGAGTCGTTTGGACTAGAAATAATTTCCATCTGCTTAATCCCGACATCCAACCGCTGGATTTCTTGATTCAGACTTTTCAAGGCATCGGGGTTTTTTTGATAAAACTCCAAGCAGTACTGCAAAAAGGAATCCATGTTGTCGACTTTGTCCAGCAGAATATTGCTGAAGATCCCTTGTGCAGCACCGACAAGCGCCTTGGATGCTTTGTGCTCATACCATGCCAGTGTGCTGATAACGCTTGAAACAGTTGGCATTTTCTCGATCTCCCGCGCATGGTTGCTGAGAGAAAACACTTTCGATCCTTGCAGGCCTCCCTCATTTCGTTCAAAGACTCTTTTCCACCTGCCGACGCCATCCGGTTTCTGGTGAAGGCTTTCCTTTTGGATCGTTACAGTTTTGGGATTGGTGCGGCGCACTTCGAGTTCGTAGCGCCAGACCCCATAGGTTCCGTTGCCATGAGTTCCTTCTGGATTGATTTCAAGAGTTGGGTCCATCACGTCGCCAAATTCGATTGCTAGGCATACCGGCTGCTTCAGCATGTCATTGCTCGCGAACGGCTGGCAGACGATCTCGGCTGCCTTTCTGTCTTCATAACTGTTGGTAACGAAGTATGCCAATAAGGACATAGCTTTGACTACCGTAGATTTGCCCGAGGCGTTCGCGCCATAGATGAAAACGGTCTTTGGAGCCTTGGTTATGGCTCCCTCAAAAATCGGGGCGAAATGCGCTTCATCCAAAGACGCCGTTTTTGAAACAGTTAAATCAATGACCTGGCGTTCCCGGAAGCACAGGAAATTTTCAATTTCTAATTTGTATAACATGGAATGTCTCCCACAGCATGGGCGACATTATTTTATCATAATTCCTTTTTCAATCCAATTTCATAATATCTGAAAACAATAATTCAACAATAAATATTCATTTTATTCATAAATTGGAATTTCTAGATTTTTCGGATCAGGAAGGCTTAGGCCTCAACGTAGTTTCGCGTTTGGGGAAAATACCCGTTTTCCGTTTATCTCGAAAGCCGCAATCGCTTGCTGCCCTTCTTCCGACAATAGCCACTCTGCAAATTCCTGCGCCTGTTCTCCCTTTACGTGCGGGTGACGGTCGGGATTGACCACGATGAGTCCGTACTGGTTGTGCAGCAGCGGGTCGCCCTGATACACCACCACCAAATCCTGCCGATTGCCAAATGCGGCCCAAGTGGCGCCATCGCTCAGCACATAGGCATTGCGTGCGGCGGCAGTGTTCAGGGTGGGCCCCATGCCGGCTCCGGCCTCCCAGTACCAGTCGCCGCTGGCTGGCCGGACCTGAATGCCTGCTTTTGCCCATAGTTCCAGTTCACGCTTGTGGGTTCCGCTGTCGTCGCCGCGAGAGATGAAAGTGACGCCTGAGCGCGAGATGCGACGGAAAGCTTCTGCAATATCATCTACTTCCGAAACTTTGGCAGGATCTTCGCGTGGCCCGATCAGCATGAATTCGTTGTACATCAGGTCATCCCGCTGCAATCCGTAGCCTTTGGCGACGAAATGCTCTTCCGATTCGCGGTGGTGAACAATCAGCAAGTCGGCATCTCCCCGCATCGCATTGCGGATGGCCTGCCCGGTGCCGACGGCCACAACCCGGAAGCTCACGCCGGATTTCTTCTCGTAGATTGGCAACAGGTAGTCGTACAGGCCGGAGTGATCCGTCGAAGTGGTGGATGCGATGGTCAGGAATTCCGACTCCGCCATTGCGGAGGGGAAGGCCAGACAACTCAAGACGAATGCGAATGTCAGGCGCATGAGACTTACGAGATGGCTCCGGAACGGGTCGGGTGCGCAACAAAATCACGCATCGTATCGTCGCCTTGATAATTCAGGAAGTCTCCGATCGGCAGGTGAGCCCTTAAACGGCCGTATTCCAGGAACAGGACATCGTCCGCCAGATGGCGGACTTGATTCATGTCGTGCGTCGTCAAGATGACGCGAACGCCTTGGGCGACGACCCGCTGGATCATGGATTCGATCTCCCGGGTGGCGAGGGGATCCAGTTCCGAAGTCGGCTCGTCCATCAGCAAGGCGCGTGGTCGGGTGACCCAGGCCCGCGCGATGGCCAGTTTTTGCCGTTCACCGCCGGACAGAACCCGGGCATTGCGCCCGACGACTTCTGTCAGGCCGCAGAGCTCGACGGCTTCTTGGACAAGCCGTTGTCGTTCATCGCGAGGTATGCGCCGCAGCCTCAACGCATAGTCGATGTTGGCCCGTACGCTGCGGTTGAGCATGGCGGGCAATTGAAAGACCATGGCCTGCGACGGCAGGGCTTGAACCGGTGTGGCTTCTCCCCATCGGACAGAACCGGCTGTAGGCGTGAGCATGCCGTGGCACAGACGCAACAGAAGGGTTTTTCCGGAACCGTTTGGGCCGAGTATTGCCGTACAGCCTTTTCCTTCCAGTTCGAACGACAATCCGGACAGCAACCGTTCTCCGTCGACAGAGAAATCAAGGCTGGTTACGGCGAGAGGAAACAGGGAATCTGGGGGATGCCGCATCATCCGGGCTCCACGTTTAGTCTGCGCAACTGGTGCAGCAGCAGGGTTAGCAGCATGGCGATCAGGATCAGCACGATGCCGAGTGCCAGGGCTTGGGTGAGGTTGCCGCGGCTGGTTTCGTAGGCGACGCTGGTAGTCATGACCCGGGTGACATGGTTGATGTTTCCGCCCACGATCATGACGGCACCAACTTCCGCATTGGCTCGCCCGAAGCCAGCCAGCACCGTCACAAGAAGGCTGGTTCGGGTCTCCCAGAGCAAAGTGGCGATGCGCTGCCAACGCGCCGCACCCAAGGAACGAAGTTGTTCGTCATATTGGCCGTGGGCATCGGCGATGACCTGGCGGGACAATGCGGCAATGATGGGCGTAACCAACAGGCACTGCGCAATAATCATCGCGGTTGGGGTGTACAGCAGGCCCAGCACGCCGAGAGGGCCGGAACGTGACAGCCATAGATAGACGATCAGCCCGACGACGACGGGCGGTAGCCCCATGAAGGTGTCAATCACGAGAACAACGAACCCGCGTCCCGGGAATCGCTTGACCGCAAGCAGGCCTCCCAGCGGAATGCCGATTATGGTCGCAATACAGACAGCAGTCAGGGTGACGAACAATGACAGTCGGATGATCTCCAGGAGATCAGGATTCAGTCCCGTCAAGAGACCGGCTGAGGCAATCAGGGCTTCGCCGAAATCGCTCATGGCTCAGACCCGGGGGAGGATGGGGAAGACGCCCGGACTTCCGCATTGATGAAAATCGCTTGACTGTCGTCGAAATGAAGTGCGAGCAAGGTCTTGTCACCGGCGTGAAGGGGACGTCCAGGCCCCTCTAGCAAGAAAACGACGCCATCCGGCGGCAGTTCAATGGTTTGGTAGGCTTCGACGATGATGGAAGGCGGGGAACTGGAACCTGTTTTTGCGCGGATGCTCGCCTGCCTGAAGTCAGTCGCCATGATGTGCAGCAGGATTCGCGCTTCGTCGGTCCGGTTGTGCACGGTCAGGCCGCCGGTGGAAATACCTTCGGCAGAGGGCTCGAGTATCCAGGCCTGAACGCCCGTCAGGTCGGTTCTTTCCCCGCTGCACGCGGGCAACAGCAGGAAAACAGCCGTCGCAAGGATGGCTGGGGGCAGGAGTACCCGCCGGATTCGGCATAGATTCAGGCGCATGTCAGTATTTGCTAGGCGGATATTCTCTTTCCAAAACTTTCTGCCGGCATTGGCACATGGCTCCATATCCGCATTCGCACGGTGCGGGGCATGCAGGACCGGTATAGGATTTCCTATTTTATGACTGCGCGAGAGTAGAATGGGAGGATGCAGCACGAGGGAAAATCATGAGCCTGAAAAAAGAGGACAACGACGCGACCTACACGGACGAGGAAATCGAGGCGCGGCTCAAGGAAGAACTACCCGAGTGGTATTTGGAATCCGGCTGGATTCGTCGCAAATACCGCACGGCAAGCTGGAAGGGTACGCTCATGGCCGTGACCACGATCGGACACTTGGCGGAACAGGGTTGGCATCATCCAGACCTGACCGTTTCATATGCGTTCGTGATCGTCAAACTGACCACCCATGCGAAGAAAGGGGTGACCAACCGGGACTTTGAGTTGGCGGCCCGGATCGAGGAGGCCATGACATGGCAGCCCCCTGAAGGTTCGGCATTGGAAGGCACTCCGGATGACCCCCGGTTTGCCTATCTTCGCCATAGTTGATCCGGTGAGACGGGAGTCTTGACGGAAAGCGTTGGGTCAGACAGGCGGATACACTGCCTTGCAAACAGGGCTAGGCCGGGCATTGCCCGGTCTTCCTTCTGGTTTTGGAGCGATGGTGCCGAGAAGAGGACTCGAACCTCCACGGGGTTGCCCCCACTGGCACCTGAAGCCAGCGCGTCTACCAAATTCCGCCATCTCGGCACGGCGGTGAGCCCGCCCTGAAAGAACAATTTTACCGTACCCCGGTCGTCTGTGCTACATTCTGCGATTGAATCATGGATACTGTTTTCATCCGGGGCCTCAAGGCGAAGGCCGTAATCGGCGTTTTCGAATGGGAAAAGCAGATTCGCCAAAATCTGGTGCTGGATCTGGATCTCCGGGCGGATGTGGCGCATTCAGCGGCTAGCGATACGCTGGAGGAGGCCGTCGACTATAAGGCGATCAGCCAGCGTGTGGTGGAATTCGTGGAGAACAGCCAGTATCAGTTGGTCGAATCGCTGGCCGAAGCGGTGGCAAGCCTGATCCGTGAAGAATTCTCGGTGAGTTGGGTGCGAGTCCGAATCGCCAAGCCATTTGCAGTCCGGACCGCGCAGGAAGTCGGGGTCGAGATCGAGCGAGGGGATTGATGGCGCGGGTGTATGTCAGCCTCGGCAGCAACATCGACCGGGAGCGCAAGATTGCGGAAGCCTTGGAGCGGCTGGAGGAACATTACGGCCCGCTGACCCGATCCACCCTGTACGAATCCCCGGCGCTGGGATTCGAGGGCGACGATTTTCACAACATGGTCGTGGCGTTCGACACGCAAGACCACCCTCATGTCGTCAACAAAGCCTTATATCGGATCGAGACTGAACTGGAACGGGTTCGGGGCAAGGACCGTTTCGTGTCCCGCACGATCGATCTGGACGTGTTGCTCTATGACGATTGGGTACTGGGAGATGGGATCCTGTCCTTGCCGCGCGAGGAAATTCTGCATCATGAGTTCGTGCTTGGTCCTCTGGCGGAAATCTGCGGGGGTCTGGAGCACCCGGTGCTGGGAATCTCCATTGCGCAACTGTGGCAGGAATGGCAGGACGACAACCCTGTCACCCTGCGCCCGGTATCAGATCCAGGGCGTGAGACTGCGCCCGCCGTCGACGGTCAGGACTTCTCCCGTCAGGTAGCCCGCATCTCTAATCAGGAATAGTGCCGCGCGGGCGATGTCGTCCGGGTGGCCGAGACGTTTCAGTGCCGTGCTGTCGATAATGGCTTGGCGATCTCGGCCATCGGCCTCATCCGGCCACAGTATCGCGCCCGGCGCAATGCCGTTGACTCGCACGTCTGGAGCAAGTTCCAGTGCCAGGGCGCGAGTCAATCCGGCCAAGGCGGCTTGACTGGTGCTGTACGACAGGTAGCCGCGCAGCGGGCGTATGGCGTAAATGTCCAGAAGGTTGATAATGCAGCCCTGCGTCTCGCGCAGGTATGGCGTTGCCGCTTCCGCTAGCAGCCATGGAGCCCGAACATTGACGGCTTGGATTTCTTCCCATTGCTCCGGGTTTGCTGGCGCCACCCCACCGGGATCGAACAGAGAGGCATTATTGATGAGTGCGTCCAGCCGTCCGAACGACTGCACGGCTGCCGCAATGATGGAAAATTCACTCTGCTCTTCGCGAAGGTCGGCGGTGACGAGAGCGACCGAATCCGGGCGCTGTTCCTGCAGTTCTTCCGCCAGTTGCTGAGCTTCGACCACGGAGTGCTGGCAATGCAGCACGATATTGGCGTCGGCTTGGTGCAGATGGCGTGCCATATGCGCGCCCAACCGGCGTGCAGAACCGGTAATCAGGATGGTTTGGCCGTCCAAAGGGGGAGGGGTCATTTTCCTGTCTGTCCGTTCATGTCCATGATAACGCGATAATAGCAGCGCCATGGCTGTCATTTCCTCGCCCGTGTCCGAATCGGAGACTCCCGTGGATGCCTTGCGCATGTGCTTGGCGGAACGAATCCGGCAGGAAGGTCCGCTGCGATTCGACCAGTACATGGAACAGGCACTGTATGCCCCAGACCACGGATACTACGAACGGGCACACCCCATATTCGGCACGTCCGGGGATTTTGTTACTGCACCGGGGTTGGGAGATCTTCTTGCCCGCTGCGTGGCACGTTTCTGCGATTTTTCCCGGGAAGAACTGGACAATAGTGCGATTGCGGAGTACGGGCCCGGTAACGGCATGCTGGCGCGCGACGTGTTGGATGCGCTGAAAGAGCGACCGGACGATTATTGGTTGCTGGAGCGTTCGTCCGGATTGCGAAAACGACAGGCCGAGACCTTGGACGGCCGGGGCACATCGCTGCACTGGTCTGACAGGCTACCCAAGGCATTCGAGGGAATCGTGCTGGCCAATGAATTTCTGGATGCCTTGCCGGCCCGTTGCTTTGAGGTGACCGACGAAGGCATTCGCGAGCGCATGGTTGCCGTCCGGGACGGAGGTGAGTTCTGTTGGGAACTTGGAACGCCGGCCAGCCCGGACTTGGGCCGGTTAATTGCCGAACTTGAAGAGGTTCCTGCGGCTGGATATTGCTCGGAGTGGCGGCATGACGCCCTGCGCGCGTGGTTGGATGAGTTGGACGAATCTCTGCAACGTGGCGTTGTGCTGATAATCGATTACGGCTATCCGCGCCGGGAGTATTACCATTCCCAGCGGGTCACCGGCACCTTGCGCTGCCATGCGGATCACCAAGTGCATTCGGACCCGTTTCGCCAGCCAGGACACGAAGACATCAGCGTGGACGTGGATTTCACGACAGTCGCGGATCTGGCGGCGGAGCGAGGATTCGATATCCTGATGTTCACTTCGCAGGCCGGGTTTCTGCTGGAATACGGCTTGCTGGAGGCTGCTGACTCCTCGACAGATGAAGCCACGTGGCTCGCGCAACGCGGACAGATCGAAACCCTGACGCATCCCGATCACATGGGTGAACGCTTCAGGGTACTGGCGCTGGCTCGCGATTTTCCGGTCGAGTTGCCGCATCGCGTATGTCCGGATCATCGGAACCGACTCTGATGAACTGGCTTGAAGTCCTAGTTCTGGCATTACTGCAGGGAGCGACGGAATTCCTGCCGATTTCCAGTTCTGCCCACTTGATCCTGGCTCCAGTGCTGCTCGGCTGGGAAGACCAGGGCCATGCGTTCGATGTTGCCGTGCATGTGGGCACCCTGCTCGCGATGTTGAGCTATTTCCGTCGAGAACTTGGGGCAATGCTGCGTGCTGTGGTGGCTGGAGAAACTCCGGAATCGGAATCTGCACGTTACTTGGCCGCCTGGTTGGTTGTTGCGACGATTCCGATCGTAATTGTCGGCACGGCAATGTTTAGCGTGGTGTCGACTGATCTGCGCGAAGTGCAGCTCATCGCCTGGACGACGCTAGGATTCGGTATCTTGCTGTGGGTTGCAGATGCTCAAAGCTCCCGGGCACGAACCGAGGAGCAATTACGCTGGAGCGACGCCGTGTGGATCGGGTCCGCGCAATGCCTGGCACTGGTGCCGGGAGTGTCGCGGGCCGGCATCGTGATGACGGCGGCGTTGGTGCTGGGCCTGCAGCGAACCGCTGCCGCACGGGTGGCTTTCCTTTTGGCAATTCCGACGATTGCCGCCGCCGGTACTCTATCCTTGCAAAAATCTTTGCATGTAACTCAAGCAGTGGATTGGGGGGCGTTAATCCTGGGTGCCTTGATCGCGGGAATTTCCGCTTGGCTGTGCATCCACTTCTTCCTGCGCCTGATCGAGCGAATCGGGATGATGCCGTTCGCGCTGTACCGGGTGGTGCTTGGCGGGCTTCTACTGGCTTTCCATTAAGGCGGCGCGCACGGCTTCGAGCCGTGCCTCGTGAACTCGCTCGCGAACCGTCCTTTGGTCGGTTTGCTGGACAGCAGACTTCTCGTCGCAACCTTGAAGAGCAACGCAGGCAGCGTGCACGCGCCGGTCTGTTCGCTCACAATCCAGTTCGAGCACGGTGCTGAGAACGGCAGCGGCGGCACTGAAATCTTCGAGTTGTTGCGGCCGTCTCACAGCATCGAGGGATTCAAGCAGGGCCAACACGGCTGAGGGGTCATTGGAATTCAGATTGGACCAGGTGGAGAAATGCCGGTGCAGCAGCCGGGCGGCTTGGGCGAGCCTGCGCGGCGCGCGAATGGCCTGACACCAGGCGTCGACATCGCGGCTGTGCCAGGAAAGACATGCGAAACGCACAGGCAATGGCGACTTTGCTGTAGCCGACTCGCGTAAGGTCTGTTCGATGGCCGCCGTGTCGGGCAGTTGCGGGAAAATTGCAGGCCAAGCGCCGCAAGCGGCGAGAGCGGCAACAAACACTTCAGGGGCGGACTCCATCAGGGCGCGCTGGAGTTCCAGGAATACCCGCTCTGGAGTCAGGGTATCCACCTCTCCGGTTTCCGCGATGGCACGCATTCGCTCAAGGGTTTCATCAGCGATCTGGAATCCAAGCCCATGGAAACGGGCCGCAAAGCGCGCAACCCGCAGCACGCGCACCGGGTCCTCGTCAAAGGCGGGAGAGACGTGGCGCAGGACCTTGGCTTCCAGGTCGCGTTGCCCGCCGTACGGGTCGATCAACTCCCCGGCCTCGTTCTGAGCCATCGCATTGATAGTCAAATCCCGACGGCGCAGGTCTTCCTCTAGCGAGACCTCCGGGCTGGCATGAAATGAAAACCCGTGATAGCCGCGACCGGTCTTGCGTTCCGTGCGTGCCAGTGCATATTCTTCCTGAGTCTCTGGGTGCAAAAAGACCGGGAAATCCCGCCCGATCGGGCGGTAGCCGAGTTCGAGAAGTTGTTCTGGACGGGCACCGACAACGACCCAATCGCGTTCCGAGACCGGGAGCCCCAGCAGCTGATCGCGCACTGCACCGCCTACCAGATAAATTTGCATGACCCCAGTGTACAGCCCCCGGTCAAGCCTGCCGGTACAATGAGTCGGGACGGGGTTACCGTCGACTCGTGACCCTTGAAATTCCGCTACAGATTGGCGCCGGAACCTCCGACTGGGAAGCAGGATGCAACCTGCAGTTGTCTTTCGTCGGAGGATTTCAGGCGCTTTAACAACTAAATTCGACTTGGATTTTCACTCATCGTGCCGGGCCATCGCATCCTTGGCGATTTGGTTGCCATAGAACTCTCGAATGGATTCGACCGATTCGGGGCGGTTGGCACCGGAACCGACCAGGCAGACATTGTTCAAATCACAACCCCACAGGATATAGGCCGTGAAATTCTTCAGGTCGTCCGGGAATTGATCCTGGTGCGGAACCCCGGAAGGCTCCACCCTGTCGCCCGAAACTTCGCGCTTGATACGCGCGAGTTCTTCCTGCAAATCCTTGACGTCCTTGCCATCCCATTGTCCGACCACGGCACCGGAACGTGAAACGATATCATCCGACATGAATACCTCCTGTATTGTTTGAGGGCTAGAAGCCTAGTTTGCAACAAATGACCGAGTCATACAAGACCATGCCGACCTCGCTCAGTCTGTGGCAGGCCATGCGTTACTGGCTGCGTTTGGGACTGGTCAGTTTTGGTGGTCCGGGCGGTGCGATCGGGATCATGCACCTGGAACTGGTGGAGCGGCTACGCTGGATTTCCGAGCACCGGTTCCTCCACGCCCTCAACTACACCATGGTGCTGCCGGGCCCGGAGGCGCAACAGTTGGCCACCTATATCGGTTGGCTGCTGCATGGAAGGCTGGGTGGGCTGATCGCCGGCATCCTGTTCGTAGCCCCTTCGCTGCTCATGATCGTGGTACTGGCTTGGCTGTATTTGGCGTTCGGAGACATCGAATGGGTGGCTGCCTCGCTGTATGGGGTCAAGCCGGCAGTGACGGCAGTGATTCTGTACGCGATTTGGCGAATTGGACGGCGTGTTATGCGCAATGCTCTGCTTTGGGCGGTGATGTTCGCGGCGTTTGCCGGACTGTACGTGTTCCATCTTCCTTTTCCATTAATCATCATTTCCGCAGGGGTTCTGGGCTGGTTGGTGCATTGGATCAAGCCCGCTTGGGTCGCGCCGTCCGATCCTCAAACTGCAACGACGGACGAAGACAATTTCGCATCCACGCTTTCAATCACCCGACGCGGAGTCTTGTGGCTGTGTGTGGCCGGGGCCGGTTTGTGGGCCGGAGTATATGCGATTGCCTACTTAATCGACGACAGCGGCACACTGACGGACATGTCGCTGTTTTTCAGCAAGGCCGCTGTCCTGTCTTTCGGCGGTGCCTACGCGGTTCTTCCCTACGTGTACCAGAGCGCGGTGGAGCACTTCCAATGGATTACGGCCGCCCAGATGATCGACGGGCTCGCGTTGCGGGAACTGATTCCTGGGCCGCTGGTGATGATTACCTCCTTCGTCGGCTTCATCGGGGGGTGGGAAGGGCAGTTGTTGGGCCCGGACCAAATGGTGGAAGCCGGGATCCTGGCTGCTGCGATCGCGGCCTGGTATACGTTCCTGCCTTCTTTCCTGTTCATTTTCATCGGTGCGCCTTACATTGAACAGACACGCCACCGTCCCGCGTTCACTGCCCCGCTGACCGCCATCACTGCGGCTGTTGTCGGTGTCATGCTGAATCTGGCAGTGATGTTCGCGGGACATGTCATCTGGACGCACGGTTGGGAGGCGCCACCCGATTTCAACATGGTGCTGATGACCGGGCTGGCACTGCTGGCCCTCTCCGCCGGACGGGTTCCGGTGGTGCCGGTGATGGTGACTTGTGCGTTGACCGGAATCCTGTTGACTGAACTGGGTTCCATGGCCAGCTAGGGTCAGTCTTCAGGTATCTTTCTGTAAGTCGAGGTCAACGAGACCTCGTCTCCGTTGTGCAGGCGGGTGGTCGGTTCGGCGGGTTGCCGGTTGACCATGGTGGTCAGCCGCCTGGGGTCGATGGCTTCGTGCCAGTCGTCCCCACGCTGGCGCAGCCAGTACAAAAAGTCGGCAACCGTTGCCGTTTCGCTGGGCAGGGCCACCTCCACCCACTCCATCTCTAATTCTTCGGCCAAGGTGCCGAACAGCAGGAGGGTGATAACTCGCTCTTCGCTTTTCGCGGGGGATTGTTTCCGTTGTTCGAGATCGGCTAGGTACTGTTGCCAGTTTTTTTGATGGTCTTGGCCCAGCTGGTACAGGGACTCCCAGGAATAGATCCCGGTGTCGTGGCCGTCGCTGAAATAGAGACGGACGGCGTACGTCCCGTAAGGCTCGATGCGCTCAATGTTGACGCTCTGTTTGTCCGTGACCAAGTCGCCCCGGGCCCTCGCCGTTTTCACCTCCGCGGAGGGGGAAAAGATGCGCAGGTACTCGCATGGGAGCACGAATTCGGCGCCATCGTCGAAGCGGACATGGAGTTCGCGCGCCTGACGGTCGAGTCTCAATTCTTCCGGGATTGGGGACATGGTCTCGCGCGAAGTAAGTCGGGGATTCCAAGATTGTACCGGGGGTACATCCGCGAGTTTTGTGATTCCGTTATTCAGGATCGGGTTCTTGGCGCTTCTTTCGTTGGCGCGGTTCATATTCCGCGACTGCCGTCACGATGTCCTGCATGGGAATATCGGACACATTGCCGTAGTGCTCAAGTGAACGGTCCAGCAAGTCGGCGATGTCTTCGACGCGGGCAGCGCTGTCGATCAGTTTGGCGAGGCCCAGCAGGCCGCCCGCCTGGACCTTTGCTTCCAAGCGGTGCGGGAGGATGTCTACCGGATTAGGCTGAGACAACGCGAAACACGATGCCTGGCGCAGGGCGCGGAGCCAGTCGGCGCAGTTCTGGTGTGCTTCGGGGTGGGTGCAACCGACGCCTTCCCGGTCTGCCAGATTGAATCGCTGCATGTGGCGACAGGTGCAGACTCGGGCGTTGATCGTCTTTTCGAAATGACACCGTCGCTCGTTGACCGAGTGGTAGGTATCCCGGTACTGAACCTCATCCATGCACTTCTGTCAGGCAGATTGCGGACAAATTTGTCAAGCGAGGAAAGATTTCAATCCCGTTGGGCTTCCGCAACCGACCGGAATGCCCTCATTTCTCCCATTCCTGCAGGATTGGCGCTTCGCGCCGTTGCCGCAGCAGGCCCTCGGCCAGTTCCTGGGATTCCGCGAAGACCACGCGGACTGTTTCCGCTCCCGCATCAGGTTGTTTTGCCCGTTCTTCCCGGGCAAGCGTGCGTGCGTCTCGGTAGTTTTCGAAGACCTGCAAAAAATTGATCACCCGGCTTTCCGGATTGGCGCCTTCGACCTGAAAAACGAAATAAGGCATGACGTTGCCAATGTTAAACTTTGAAGCCCAATTATAGGGACTCGCGGGATGAGCGACGATAAGAAGAGGAAAGCGGCGGAAGCCGCGTTGGATTACATTCAACCGGGCGAAGTGCTGGGAGTCGGGACGGGTTCGACGGTCAATTTCTTCATCGACGCGCTGGCTTCCGTCAAAAGCAAGATCGACGCCGCTGTATCGTCGTCGCAAGCGAGCACCGAGCGATTGCGCGAGATCGGCATCCCGGTGGTGGATTTGAACACGGCCGGGCCTTTGCGCCTGTACGTGGACGGGGCTGATGAAGCGACGCGACACCGCAGCCTTATCAAGGGCGGCGGTGGCGCGCTGACAGGTGAGAAAATCATCGCCGGATGCAGCGAGACTTTCGTCTGCATCATTGACGATGGCAAGCAAGTGGATCGTTTAGGCGCTTTTCCCTTGCCGGTCGAAGTCATTCCGATGGCACGTTCCATGGTGGCGCGCGAACTGGTCCAGCAGGGAGGCATGCCGGAGTGGCGCGAAGGCTTCGTGACCGACCACGGCAACTGCATTCTGGATGTCCACAACCTCGAAATTCTGGATCCCCTGAAAATGGAAGACACCTTGAACGATATTCCTGGAGTGGTCACGGTCGGATTATTCGCTCGGCGCGGCGCGGATGTATTGCTGATTGGGACCGACCAAGGCGTGGAGTCGCTGTCGTGAGCGGCCCGCTGGTTTGCGAAAACGGTTTTCGCCGACGGGCCTGCGCCGGCGAGGTGTTGGTTGGCACGATCGTCAGCCTCAACAGTCCCCAGGCCGCAGAGATCTTGAGCGACACCGGGTTCGACTGGCTGTTCATTGACGCCGAACATGGCACGCACGATCCGCTTGCCGTTGAATCCCTGATTCAGGCGACGGGAGACCGGACACCTTGCCTAGTCCGAATCCCGGTGCACGAGGAGACTTGGATCGAGAAGATGCTGGACGTCGGAGCGAGCGGAATCATTGCACCCCAGGTCAACACGGTTGCGCAGGCGGAGCAGGTCGTCAATTACGCCAAGTACCCGCCCCAGGGCGAGCGAGGCGTCGGCATCGCTCGCGCCCATCGTTACGGCGCGGAATTCGAGACTTACCTGGCTCAGGCAAACGATTCACTGCTGACGGTGATCCAGATCGAGCATAAGGATGCGGTGGCAAACGTCCGGGACCTGGCTGCCGTGGAGGGAGTGGACGTGCTGTTCATCGGGCCCTACGACCTGTCCACAAGCATGGGCATCCCGGGCCAGGTGCACGATCCGGCGGTACAGGAAGCGATTGCCAAAGTCTTGGAGGTCTGCCAGGAGGTAGGCAAAATTCCGGGTATTTTCGGAATTGCGCCGGACGTGGTGTCCCGATACATTGATATGGGGTTCACCCTGGTGGGGATCGGAGTGGACACTCTGTTTCTGTCGCAGGCGGCGTCGCAGGCGCTCAAAGGAGTTCGATCATGAGCCTGAAACACACTCCGGTCTGTGATTTTGGCCTGCCGGCAATTGATTTCACCCTGCTTGGGGTTGATGGTCGCGAATGGTCGCTGGAGGAATGCCGCGGTGAAGCCGGGACCTTGGTGATGTTCATTTGCAATCACTGTCCGTACGTGAAGGCAGTGCGAGAGCGGATCGTGCGGGATGCCGGCGAACTGCGTTCACATGGCATTCAATCGGTGGCCATCATGGCGAATGATCCCACCGATTATCCGGAAGACTCATTCGACAACATGATCGCAGTTGCGCGCGAATACGATTTTCCATTTCCTTATCTTCTGGATGAATCGCAGCAGGTCGCGCAGGCCTATGGTGCGGTATGTACGCCTGATTTCTTCGGATATAACGCCGAGTTGAAATTGCAATACCGTGGACGTCTGGACGAGAGCGGCATGCACCCGGTTCCAGACGCGCGGCGGGATTTGTTCGAAGCGATGGTTCAAGTCGCAAAGACCGGAGAAGGCCCCGCGGAGCAAACCCCCAGCATGGGCTGTTCAATCAAGTGGCGAGGCGCCGGAAGCTAAATTCCTCAGGAGGTCGCGTATGAAACGCTTCTCTTCTTTCATTTTGCTTGCCCTGCTCTGGTTGCCGTTCGGGATTCTTCTGGTGACCGCGGCCAGGGGGATTCCCCTGTTCATCGAGCCGCAGGCATGGCTGGCGTTGATCTTTCTAGCACCGTTCGGTCTTCCGCTGGCATTGGCCTGCCGGGCATTGCGGCGTGGGGGACATGTCGCGTCGGCTTGGGTCACATTCATCGTGTTGGCGCCCGCGACAGTTGGGTCGGTTTTGATTGGCGGATTGTTTGGGCCCTTGGGCATCGCGATCTACGCGATCGTTTTCAGCCTTCCGGCTTGGGCAGTCTACGGATTTTTCCGCTACCGGGCTAAGAGCCGACCAGCCTGATCTGTATGGGTGCCCCTCAGGCGAGGGGAGACGGGGAAGCGAGTTCTTCCAGAGGCCAGCGTGCCCGGCTCCGAATTTCCAGCCCGCTAAGAGCAGCCGGGTCCTGCAGGCGCAGCGAACCGGCAAAGGCAATCATGGCTCCGTTGTCTGTGCAATACTCGAGAGGCGGCCATAGGACTTGTTGTCCATCTTTTCCCAAAGCTGCCGCCAGCCGGTCTCGCAGCCGCTGATTCGCGCCAACTCCGCCTGCCACCACCAGATGATTCAGCCCACTCTGCGCCAGCGCGCGCTGAGACTTCGCGACTAGAACATCAACGACGGCTTCCTGAAAACCGGCTGCGATGTCCGCAGCCGCTTGAGCATCTTCTGCATGGGCTTCGGCCAGACGGCGAGCATGGGTCTTGAGTCCACTGAAACTCATATCGCAACCCTCGCGATCCAGCATCGGACGTGGAAAATGAAAGCGTTCGGGGTCTCCGTGCTCCGCGAGTTTTGCCAAGGCAGGGCCGCCCGGATAGGGCAGGTCCAAGATGCGTGCGGTCTTGTCGAACGCTTCACCGACGGCATCGTCGATGCTTTGCCCCAGGCAGGTGTACTGGCCGATTCGATCAACCTGCATCAACAGGCTATGTCCGCCTGAGACCAGCAGTGCCGCGAAGGGAGGTGAAAAATCCGGGTTGTCCATGAGAGGGGCCAGCAAGTGGGCCTCCATGTGATGGATGGCGAGTGCCGGCCGGTCCAACGCGTAGGCCATGGCGCAGGCAAATGAGGCGCCGGACATCAGGGCGCCAATTAATCCAGGTCCGGCCGTGTAGGCGATGGCATCCAGTTCCGCAGGCAGGCAGCCGGCTTTCTCCAAGGCATCCAAAGTTAGTTGCGGAAGACGACGCACGTGATCGCGCGAGGCCAGTTCCGGTACGACCCCACCATACTGCCGGTGGGTCTTGACTTGGCTGTAGAGCTCATGGGCGAGAAGTCCGCGCGCACTGTCCCATACCGCGATTCCGGTTTCATCGCAGGAGGTCTCGATGCCCAGTACGCGGGTTGTTTGGGTCATGGCCGTTGATCTCCGAGGTCGCACCCATTATCCCGGTTTTCAGTTTTTCGTTCACCCTGTGCGAGTGTCCTCGGGGCTTGCCGGGATCGTAGAATTTTAAAGTTGGCCTCCAAAATGCTTTTTGTTAAAAAGAGAAATTTCATGGGATCAGGAGAAATGCTGACATGCTAAAATTTCCCGCGAGACATTCCCAATTCTTTTTGCTTTGACAATCAAGTTGTCCTGCGGGGCAACTTTTTCTTTTAATTTGAATCAAACAATGCGAGGTTTGGATCCATAAGGAGAGGAAATGCCGCAATACAGCCCAGATTGCAGGACCACCATTCACCAACATTTTTTACTAACTCAAAAACCTCGCCATAAAATCCCCCCCCGAAATACAGAGAACAATTCTCCGCGATTGACTCGTGGGCACGGTGTGCCTGCTCTGCTGGCGCGTGGTTGGCAGGTTCTGCGGCGTACCCTCGCCTATGCGTTGGCGGTGACCGCCATCGGACTTAGTGGCATCACGGTTGCGGTTGCTCAAGTACCGGGCACGCCAACGAATTTGAGCGTTGAGATAGACGAAACCGGAGACAATGAAGTTGTACTGGATTGGGACGCACCGTCCGGCACTGTGACCGGCTACAAAATCGAGGTCTCAACGGATTACGACGGGATCCTTACCGGCACCCAAACCACGAGTGAGTGGGGGGTGGTGGAGTCGAACACCGGAGGCACGAGTACCTCCTACACCCACGGGAATATTGGCGTCCTGCCTTCCCTCCAGTTGTGTTATCGCGTTTCGGCCATCAACGCCAATGGCACGGGTGCCTCTTCGAGTGCAGTTTGTGATACCGCGTTGGCCACCCAGAATGAGCCGGAACTTGTCGCGCCGGATCCGCTGACCGCGACTTACCCGATAATCGTGAAGGGGGACACCATCGAAATAACGTTCGATGAGAATTTGAATGTGAATGTGATACCGGCTGAGGTTCAGTTTAATGTGGCTGTACATGGCTTCCGCAGCCAACCCCGCGTGGATGATGTAGAGATAATGGGGGCAAAAGTCATTTTGACTTTGGATGTGGCAGACGCGATCCGCAACATCGACACAGTGACGATTCGCTACCGCCCCCCAACCCATCGCTTTGATGGCGACGGCAACCAGATTGTGTTTATCCCAAGTGCTTCGAATTCGTTGCAGGATTCGAGCGGAAAACTGGTCAATTTGATACGGGGACAAAGAGCCCGAAATATAACGCCGGGACCAGTGACGGTGACGCTGGCGCTGGATATGAATGCAATTGATGAGGATGGCGGTTCTACCATGCTGAGGGCAACGGTTTGGCCTCTGCCCGCGGAGGACTTTACGGTCACGCTGTCGACGGATCCGGCCAGCACCGCTGGTATTCTCACGCAGGAACTGGACGGACAAACCTTGAGTTTCACGACAGGCCATGACAGCAGCACCAACGCAATTCCCATCACTGCCGTGAATAATGATGAAAACATGCCGGCTCAGAAAGTGAAAATCATGGGGACGAGTGAAACGCACGTCACGGTTAAACCCGTGACGTTGTCGATCACCGACGATGAACTGGGCGTGGCTTTCGGCCAGGATGCCTATACGGTGATTGAAGGAAGGAGCGTCTCGGTAACAGTAGAGTTGGATCAGGACCCTGAAGCTACGGTGATGATTCCGCTGACCGTAGATCCCCCCTGTGCTTCCGACGACGAATGCAGTTACTCCGGGGTGCCGGAAAGTCTGACTTTCAACAGTGGCGAGACGGTGAAGACCATCACTTTCGAAACAGTGGTGGACGAGGACAAAGAGGACGATATGGTGACGCTCGAAATAGACGAGGATAATCTGGCGCCAGACATACACGTGGGCAGCCCGTCGACCACGACCGTGACCATCCGAGAGGTGATAAACGACGTCAACAAGGAATTGCTGCCACGTATTGCTCAGGCGATGATCGCGAGCACGTTGTCGGCGATCTCGTCACGCGTGGAGATGGAAGATGCCGGGTCGGACGGGGCTGCAAGTCTGGACGGAAACTCCGCACTGGAACAGGTGCTGGCTCTTGTTCCGTCCGCAGCGGAGCCGAATTCGCTGGACCTAAAACGTGCGTTGACCGGAAAATCCTTTGTGTTGCCTTTGGATGGCGTGGAAGGCGGACTGGATGGCTTGACCTTATGGGGTCGTGGGGATTACCGCGACATGGAGGGCGGTGACGATCGCCCGATCGAATGGGACGGTGACCTACTGAGCGTCCATGTTGGTGCCGATATGCATCTGCACCAGGATATTCTGGCCGGACTGGTGGTGTCCTGGTCGGAAGGTGATTTCGATTATCGGGACCGAACCGGTTTTCAGGAGGGACGTTACGAAAGCGAGATGACCAGCGTCCATCCCTACGTGAGCTGGGTCTCGTCAGAGAGAGATCTGCGCACTTGGGTGACCGTGGGCTATGGCCGCGGCGAGGTGGATGTCAAGGATGACAGGAGCAAGCATTCCAGCGATACTCGACTGAAAACAGGGGCTATGGGCGTGAGCGGGCATTTGTACACGACGGATGAACTGTTCGGATATAGCGGCATCGCCACGGTACGCTTCAAGGCCGACGGCCACATGTCGGAGGTCAAGACCGATGGTGGTGGTGACATCAATCCATTGACTTCGGACATCCAACGTGTGCGAGCGGCCCTGGAGGGTTCTCACGAGTGTCCGCTGGGTGGTGGCCGGATGCTGTTGCCGACGGTTGAGGTCGGGCTGCGTCATGACAGCGGCGACGGACTGGAAGGGACTGGATTCGAAATTGGTGCGGGTGTGCGCTATACCGATCCGAGCCGGGGTCTGACAGTGGAAGGCCGGGGCCGCTATTTGGTGGCGCACAGCGATGATTACGACGAGTGGGGATTCCAGGGATCGGTCCGGGTGGATCCAGGCTCCGACCGGCGGGGTTTGGCACTCAGTCTGGTCCCGGGCTGGGGCGCGTATCAAAGCGGATTGAACCAGCTATGGTCTCGGGATGCGGAAAATATGCTCTCTCTGAATCAAAACAGGTCAACGAAGGGACACCTTGAGGTAGAGATCGACTACGGTCTCCCAGCAGCAGGGGGACACGGCCTGTTGACGCCTTACATGCGCTTCTCGTTGGGGGGCGGGGGCGACAACTATCGCTTGGGCAGCCGTTTTGAGCTGGGAACTGAACTTAGCCTGTATGTGGAAAGTGGACGTCTGAGAGATGTGCAGGGCGAGTCCAACCATGGAATCCGGCTTCAGGCCGAGCTGCAATTCTGATTCGGTAAGTGTGGGGGGTAACCCGATGAACATATATGCTTCCTGTTACAAAGCAGCTAGAGTGAATGGGCAGCAGATTCCCCGCGTTTTTATGCTGACCATGTACAATACGCAATCCATTTTCGGCCATCTGACGAATAAGTATGCCTGGAATTCGAGTCAAGGAAGACGAGCCTTTTGACGTCGCGATTCGTCGTTTCCGTCGTGCATGCGAGCGATCAGGAGTACTTTCGGAAGCTCGTCGCCGCGAATACTACGAGAAACCGACTGAGGTGCGTAAGCGCAAGGCTGCAGCGGCGATCAAGCGCAATGCCAAGCGTCTATCCAAGCAATCGCGACCGCGTTACCGTTGATTTTTGATCCTCCGGCACTCTGCCGGAAACTTGGCCGAGGCTTACAATAACGCCATGGCCGACCCTCTTCAATTCCTGCAAGTTCCGCGCCAAGACCCGGCCGTGGAAACCGTCGAGGTACGCCTTCATCACCACCGGGAAATCTACGGGCAATACGTTCCCGAGCAGGCGGCCGAGCAGTCGGCACGCTGTTTGGGGTGCGGCAACCCCTATTGCGAGTGGAAATGCCCGGTTCACAACTACATTCCCGACTGGCTCAGGTTGGTTGAGGAGGGAAATCTCTTTGAGGCTGCGGAGTTGTCGCACCGGACCAATTCACTGCCAGAGATCTGCGGGAGGATTTGCCCCCAGGACCGCCTGTGCGAAGGGGCGTGCACGCTGAACGACGGATTTGGCGCAGTAACCATCGGAGCGGTCGAAAAATATATTACCGATACGGCATTGGAGCAGGGCTGGCGACCTGACCTTTCCGGAGTCAAACCAACTAACTGGCGGGTGGCGGTGGTCGGCGCAGGGCCGGCCGGGCTTGCTTGCGCCGATGTTCTGGCGCGCAATGGCATCCAGGCGGTCGTATTTGACCGTTATCCGCGCATCGGGGGATTGCTAACGTTCGGAATTCCTTCATTCAAGCTGGAAAAACAAGTCGTAGAAACCCGCTACCAAATTCTGCAGGAGATGGGCATTAAGTTCCGCTTGAACACGGAAGTGGGCCGCGATGTCTCATTCGAGTCCCTTCTGGAAGACTACGATGCCGTGTTTCTCGGCATGGGCACCTACACCGGAATGCGAGGGGGCTTTCCAGGCGAAGACGGGCCTAGTGTGCACAAGGCGCTGCCTTACCTGATCGGTACGGTCAATCAGGAACTTCAGTTGGACATGAATGATATGCCCTACGTCAGCATGGAGGGTGAAAACGTCTTGGTGCTGGGTGGAGGAGATACCGCTATGGATTGCGTCCGTACCGCGGTGCGCCAGCAGGCCAAATCGGTCACGTGCGTTTACCGGCGCGATTTGGGGAATATGCCGGGTTCGCGCCGCGAGGTCAAAAACGCCATGGAGGAAGGAGTGCAATTCCTGTTCAACCGACAACCGCTTGGCATCGAAGGGGAAAACGGTGCGAGTGGCGTACGCATGGTCGAGACGCGATTGGGCGCGGCAGATGAACGCGGGCGGCTGATGCCGGAGCCGGTGCCGGGATCGGAGACGGTGCTGCCGGCCGACCGGGTGGTTATTGCTTTCGGTTTTCGAGCCAGCCCTGCAGACTGGTTTGCCGAAAACCGCATCGATGTGGACGGGCAGGGATTGGTGACGACCCGTTCCGAACCATTTCCCTACCAGACAGCCAATCCCAAGGTGTTTGCCGGGGGCGACATGGTGCGTGGCGCGGATCTGGTGGTGACGGCAGTGTTCGAAGGGCGCGGGGCGGCTGAAGGAATCCTCGGTTTCCTACAGCAGTCCTAAGGCCCCAATGGCGATTCCAGAAAACGATCGATTCCTTCGCGCTCTGCGGCGGCAGCCGACCGACCGCACGCCTATCTGGATCATGCGCCAGGCCGGGCGTTACCTCCCGGAATATCGGGAATTGCGTGAGCGTGCCGGTAGCTTCCTCAATTTGTGCCGGACACCGGACTATGCTTGTGAAGCTGCGTTGCAGCCGATGCGCCGCTATCCACTGGATGCGGCGATCGTGTTCTCTGACATTCTGACCATCCCGGACGCGATGGGATTGGGGCTCGGGTTTTCCGAGGGGACCGGGCCGCATTTCGAGCGCCCGATCCGCAGTGCAGCCGATATCAGGGCGCTGGGAGTTCCGGATCCACACCAGGAACTCCGCTATGTCAGCGAAGCTGTTTCCTTGTTGTCCCGGGAGATCGGAGAGCGAGTCCCGGTAATCGGTTTTGCCGGCAGCCCTTGGACGTTGGCGACCTACATGATCGAGGGTCGCAGCCGCAGCGAGTTCGCGCATGTCGCCGAACTGCTTCAATCCGAACCGGATCAGCTCGATCATCTACTCGCGATTCTGGCGGAATCCGTATCCCTTTACTTGGAAGCGCAAATCGAGGCTGGCGCCAGCGTGGTCATGATTTTCGACAGTTGGGGGGGCATTCTGGAAGGCGAGGATTATGTCCGTTTTTCGCTTCAGCCGGTCGAGCGCATCATGGCGAAACTGGGGCCGGTTGTGCCGCGCATCATGTTCGCCCGTGGAGGTGGCGGGCAGCTGACCGAAGTCAGCGAGACCGGTTGCGAAGCAATTGGTCTGGATGAGACCGTGAGTCTGCGTGCCGCACGTGAGGAAGTGGGGCAGGTCTGCGCCTTGCAGGGCAACCTGGACCCGGCCATGCTGCGCGAGGATGCGGAGAACCTGCGTGCCGCCGCACGTGCGCTACTGGAAGATTATGGTCCTTACCCGGGCCATGTGTTCAACCTCGGGCAGGGCATCACGCCGGATATCGACCCGGACCAGCTTGCCTGCTTAATTGACGAAGTCCACCACTTCAGCGCTACTTCAAACTAGACCCTGGCCGGGCAGGGGCCTCCGTACCGGTTTTTATTCCTCTTCGAGATAGATGCCGACGCCAATGAGGTGGTCGTCACGCATCACGACCCAACTGGATTTGGTCGCCACTTCGCCCGTGACCGGATTCGGCCAGCGGTAGTCGAACCAGGTGCCGTCCGGGTTCTCGGCTGCCGCTGCGACCATTTGTGCAAAAAAGGGATTGCCATCGGCATCCCTTCCGGTATCGTCGCCTATTCCGATCCAAGCAGGATTGATCGGATGAGCCACGATGGTCGCGGTGTTGTCCATGATGAACACGTAATGTTCGCCATAATGAAATTCAGGGGCGGCCGCATTGATTCTCTCGATCAAGGCGGCCGTGCCATGTTCGTCCATATATTCCAGGGCCCGGGCCATCATGGCCTTGGCCTGCTTCGCGTCAGCGCTCTCAGCCTGACTCTGGGTGTCCACAGGTGTCGATGGGGTCATACCAAGAAACGAGTTCTGGTTCATGGCGAGAGACAAGAGGATGACGCCGAGTGCGCCGGCAGCGAGCAGGAGAATCAGATTGCGGTTCATTTTCAGGGGCCTCCACGGATAGAATCCTGCAATTTACTTTGCTAGAATCGGGCAAAAAGAATTGTATACCTGATTTCCGGTTGGGTTCAGAACAGTTGCTCGGGAATGTCGGTGCCTTCTCCAGGAGTCAGAACGGTTTCTTTCGACAGGCGATCGGGCACACGTTCCTCGCGGAAGGTTTCCACGACGCTATCCTTGCTGTTGGGCGGAGCCAGCAGGCCGTTTTTCGGATCAATGCGCACCTGGACGATGCCGGGAGGAATAGTAAGCGGTTTTTCCGGCAAGCCGGCCAGTGCCACCTTCATGAAATCGACCCACATTGGCAGTGCCGCCGTGCCGCCGACTTCGCGCCGTCCGAGTTTCCCGAAGTCGTCCCGGCCAACCCAGGTTGTCGCCACGAGTTGGGAATTGAATCCGCTGAACCAGGCATCGCGCTGGTCGTTCGTAGTGCCGGTTTTTCCGGCCAAGTCGCCGCGTTCCAGTGCCAGTGCGGCGCGTGCGGTCCCAAACCGGACCACATCCTTCAGCATATTGACGATCTGGTAGTGAATCCGTTTGTCAAGGACGCGCGGAGCGGAGTTTTCCGGCATCAATGCGGGCATTTCCTGTTCAGAGGATGTCAACGAAGACAAGACCTGCATCTGGCAGGCATCGTCGCAGACTTTTCGGGGATTGGCCACGTAAACCAGGTCACCGGTTGTATCCTCGATGCGCTGGATCAAGTAGGGCTCGACTTGGTAGCCGCCATTGGCAAGAATCGCGAATGCCGCCACCATTTGCAATGGGGTCACTTCGCCCGAGCCCAGCGCCAGCGTCAGGTTGTCGGGAAGAGTCGAGGCGTCAAAACCGAACCGCTCCACGAAATGGCGCGCATAATCGCTTCCAATGTCGTCGAGCATGCGGATCGAGACCACATTTCGGGAATAAGTCAGCGCTTCGCGGAGTCGGGTGGGCCCGTAGAACCGGCCGCTGTAGTTTTCAGGGCGCCAGGCCCCTTCGATGCCTTGGTCATGGTAGACCACGGGCGCATCGTTTACCAGCGTGGCCGGGGTGTAGCCCTTGGCCAGGGCCGCGGTATACAGGAACGGTTTGAAGCTTGAGCCCGGTTGGCGATGCGCTTGAGTAGCGCGATTGAACTTGCTCAAGGCGAAATCGAAGCCGCCGGTCAGCGCCCGGATTGCGCCGTCGGTCGGATCAATTGCGACCAGTGCACCGGAAGCTTCCGGAATCTGGCGCAGACGCCAGACATTGTCTTCAAAGACCAGATTTACGATATCGCCCGGATGCACTACATCCGAAGTCTCCCTTGGCGCGGGCCCGCGTCGGTCGACATGCTCCATTGGCCTTGCCCAAAGAATTTCTTCGAGAGTGAGTTCTGCCCAACGGTCGCGCCCGAGGTAGATATGCGCGACATCCGGGCCGGCATGGATCACGATGCCGTTCTCGAAGCCGCCGCGGGTCGGCGTGTTAGCCAGAACCCGATCCAGTTCCTGTTTGCTTTCGGGGAGTGGTGTCAGACGATTTTCCGCACCGCGCCAGCCGTGGCGCAGGTCGTAGCGAATCAAGGCTCTTCGCACGGCTTGGCGGGCCGCCGTCTGCAGATCGTTGCGTATCGTCAGGTAAACCGTATAACCCCCGGTATAGGCACCTGTCCCGAATCGCTCCACCATTTCGGCTCGGACCATCTCTCCGACGTAGGGGGCCGAGGACTGGCCGCGGTAGTGGCCCAGCCGTGCGGTGACAGGAGCTTCTACAGCTTCTTGATATTGCTCGTCTGTGATATGCCTGTCCTGCAGCATGCGATCCAGTACATAGCGGCGGCGCGCACGGGAGGCTTCGGGATTGGTGACCGGGTTCAGGGTCGAAGGTGCCTTGGGCAGGCCGGCGATGGTGGCCATCTGGGCCAGTGTCAGATGTCGGGGGGCAGTGTCGTAGTAAACCTCGGCCGCAGCGCCTACGCCGTACGCCCGATGTCCAAGAAAGATCTTGTTCAGGTACAGTTCCAAGATTTCATCCTTACTGAGTTCTTGTTCAATGCGCAGGGCAAGGAAAATCTCGCGCAATTTTCGAACGAAGTGACGCTGCCGAGTCAGGTAGAAATTGCGCGCCAACTGCATGGTGATGGTGCTGCCGCCTTGGCGGATCCGTCCGCTGCGCGCAAGATCCACGGCGGCGCGGACCAAGGCCTGCAAATCCACTCCGAAATGTTGCTCAAAGCGCGCGTCTTCGGACGCGATGAAGGCTTGGCGCATCGACGATGGGATTTCGTCCAAGCTGACGGGAATGCGTCGCTTGGTGCCGTATACCGCGAGCAATGCACCATCCTGGGAGTACACGCGGAGCGGGGTTTGCAGATGAACATCGCGAAGTTCCTGGACCGTCGGCATGCTGGGCTGGATGTACAAATAGGCCCCGAGCATGACGAGCAGGGCCGGCATCACCCCTAGGGCGATCAGTCTCAACAGGCGGCGGACGATCTTCATGTCGGAACTGGAGTACGGGCAGGGCTACAGTATAGTGTGGCTTTGATCACGATGACGAGTTATGGGCATACCCGTTCATCCTTCCAATGTATTTCTGATCGGCCCGATGGGCGCGGGGAAAACGACGGTCGGTTCCATGCTGGCGAAAGCGATGGGGCGGGAATTCCTCGACAGTGATGCAGTCTTGCAAGAGCGTACCGGAGTGACGGTCTCGGAAATATTTGAGCACGAGGGAGAGCAGGGGTTCCGTCGTCGGGAACGCGAGGTCATTGCGGAACTGGTCGAACGAAAGAATATCGTATTAGCGACCGGTGGAGGGGCCGTCTTGGATGCCGACAACCGCCGCCTCTTGGCTTCGCGCGGCACGGTCATCTACCTCCGCGTGCCGCTGGAGGCCCAATTGCAGCACTTGCGTGCCGACCACACCCGCCCGCTACTGCAGAGCGGAGATCCGGAAGAGGTTTTGAAACGGCTGTCTCTCGAACGCGACCCGTTGTACCGGGAATTATGCGACTACCAGGTCAACATGGATGGCTTGACGGTGCGGGCAGCCTGCGAAAACATCGTCGAGTGGCTTGATCAGACGCCAGGGCTGTCGTAGCCATACAGCCACACGGTGCGGGTCGGGGCGATATTGACGACCGAATGGAGGCAATTCCGTGGGATGAAGGCTTCGTCCCCGGGTTCCAGGACCATATCGGTTCCTTCCAGGGTCAATTGCAGCCGGCCCTCCACAACCGTAATCAATTCGTTGCTATCGTGAGTAAAGTCTCGCCAGGCGCGTCCCGGAGGGTCTTCGAATGTCCCACAGGAAAAACCGCGCTGTTGCCAGTCTGAAGCGACTTTTTCGGGCTCGGGAGGAGCCGGGAATTTCCCGCGAACCGGATTCATGCGCGACGCACCGTGACCGGGTCGCCGGGGGCGCAGGCGGCGAAACCGTGGACGTCGTCCGCGTGTCCCCAGATATTGACTGCCGCAGCGAGCCGGATCTCGTCACCGCGTGAAATGGGAGTTGGTCCGAAACCGACTGCGATGCACCGGCCTTCCACCCAGAACGCAATCTCTCCGGCCTCCACCACATCGCGGGCATCGGCTTCAAGAGCAGCTTCGACGGGCACCCCAAAGTAGATTTCCTGCCCCCAGGTGTGGACTTCGGACTGGATCGGCAGGGCGGCGCAAATTGCCTGCGCGGTCGGCGTGTCGTAGCAGGTGATCGTGGCGGTGTGACGGCCGGCAGTCAGCAGCAAGGTCTCTGGCATGGTCTCCGGGAAAAGGAAAGCGCGAGAGGCCTAGCAGTATACAATTTGCCCCAAACGGTAGTTCGAGACCGAAGAATTTTCGTGGATGAGTTGACTGTTGCCCTGAAGGGTGCCTCGTACCCGATCCTGATCGGTGAAGGATTGCTTGAAGATTCCGCGCGCTGGGGTCCTTTGATGGGATCCGAGGCCGTGCTGGTAACGCATCCGGGGGTGGAAGATTTGTATGCCCGGCCTCTCGTGCAGGCCTTGGGTTCGGCTTGCCGTGGATGCTACGTGCTGCCGGACGGAGAGCAGCACAAGACGCTGGAAGACCTGAACGAACTCTATACCTGGCTTTTGGAGCAAGAACTTGGGCGCGGTGCGACTTTCATCGCGGTCGGGGGAGGCGTGGTCGGTGACATGACCGGATTTGCCGCTGCCACCTATATGCGCGGCGTGGATTTCGTGCAGGTTCCAACGACGTTGCTGGCACAGGTGGATGCCTCGGTCGGTGGCAAGACCGGGGTCAACCATCCGCTCGGCAAGAACATGATCGGCGCATTCTGGCAGCCGAAAGCGGTACTGATCGACCCAGTAACACTGCGCAGTCTGCCGGCACGCGAGATGCGTGCGGGTGTGGCCGAGGTCATCAAATACGGTTTGATTGACGATGCGGAATTTTTCGAGTGGCTGGAAGACCACCTTGAGGAGGTTTTGGCGCTGGAGACGGAAGCCTTGACGCATGCAATCAAGACATCCTGCGCCAGCAAGGCACGGATTGTGGCTGCCGACGAGCGGGAACGTACCGGTGCCCGCGCATTGCTGAACTTGGGCCACACTTTTGCACATGCGATCGAGACCGAACAGGGTTATGCGCAGTGGTGTCATGGTGAAGCGGTGGCCTGCGGCCTGGTGCTTGCCGCCGACCTGTCGGTCCGAATGGGTTGGCTTGAAGTTCAGGCGGCAGAGCGGATACAGGCGCTGGTCGACCGTGCAGGGTTGCCGACCCGGCTGCCGGAAGACTTGGGGGTCGATCAATTGCGTGCCCATATGCGGCACGACAAGAAGAATGTTGGAGGACGGCAGCGTTTCATCCTGATGCGCGGGATTGGGCAGGCGGAAGTGACCGATCAGGTGGACGAACGGCTGTTGTCGGCCACGCTGGCGGGAGTGCGCTGAACCCGTGGCAGTCGATTTGCTGGAAGCGCGGGGCGGTGGGTCGGATCAGGCCGGGTTCGCCCCTTACGCAGCCAGCGAATCCAATTCGCTCGGGCGACAGCATGCAGAGCCTCCGGACGAATTCAGGACGCTGTACCAGCGTGATTGCGACCGAATTATTCACGCGGCTGCCTTCCGTAGCCTGGAGTATAAAACCCAAGTCATGGTGAATCATGCGGATGGCTCTTTCCGCACCCGACTGACGCACAGCATCGAAGTGGCCAAGTTGTCGCGCACGCTGGCGCGAGCCCTGCGCCTCAACGAAGATCTGTCCGAATCAATCGCACTGGCCCACGATCTGGGTCACACGCCATTCGGGCATGCTGGACAGGATGCGCTGAATGACTGCATGAAAGAATATGGAGGATTCGAGCACAACCTGCAATCGTTACGCGTAATCGACAAACTGGAATACAAATACGCCGATTTTCGCGGCCTTAATCTGACTTTTGAGACACGTGAAGGAGTGCTGAAGCGCTGCCCGAAAGAAATCGCCAAAACTCTGGGTCCGCTGGGAGAACGTTTTCTCAAGGGCGGATCGCCGACCTTGGAGGCGCAGTTGGTAGATTTTGCCGACCAGATCGCATATACCAACCATGATCTGGATGATGGCTTGCGATTGGGTTTTCTGAATCTCAAGGAGGTGCGGGAATTGGCGCTGTTTTCCCGTGCCTATGACGAGGCGGAGAAAGCCTCGCCGAAGTTGTCTCGGCATGCCTTGTTGCATGAAGCCAACCGGCGCATGATTACGGCCATGATGGTCGACTTGATCCTCGCCACCCAAAAACGGATTGAGCAGGCGCAACCGGACTCGCCGCAGGCCGTTCGTGCCTGTCCCGATCGATTGGCCGGATTCAGCAACGAGTTACGTGCCGAACTTGCGCCGGTGACGCGGCTGCTGCACGAGAAGTATTACTGCCACGATCATTTGGCGCGAGCCACCAACAAGGCGGTTGGCGTCATCCGGGAGTTGTTCAGTGCGTTCATGGAGCGCCCACGGTTGCTGCCGACGGAATTGCACCAACGGGCTCGTGAGAAGAAAGAGGCTCGCGGTGAGGAGGGTCAGGCCCGGGTGATCGCCGATTACATTGCGAGCTTGAGCGATCGGCATATTCTTGCGGAACATCGCAAGATTTTCGATATGACGGGATAAAACAAAACTTAGTTGTTTGCGAGCGCATTCCGGGGACGTTTCGCTTGTAACCAGCTCCGGCTCATTACAATAACCAACTACCACGCAGCATATTTCACCATTTAGTGCTATGAACCATAGCGAGATCGTCAATTTTCTCTGGGGTGTAGCGGACCTCATCCGTGACAATTTCAAGCGTGGGAAATATCAAGATGTTATCTTGCCGCTAACCGTCCTGCGCCGGCTTGATTGTGTTTTAGATCCAACCAAGAAAAAAGTTCTGAGGCGAAATGCTGAGTTGAGGAAAAGAGGGCTCCGAAAACCGGATGGACAATTGCGCAAAGCATCCGGGTTCGCGTTCTACAATACTTCCCAATATGATTTTCAGCGCTTGCTCGGTGATGCACAGAACGTCGCCGAGAATCTCCGGAACTACATTGCAGGCTTCAGTGAGAATATGCGCGAAGTCATCTCGCGCTTCGACTTTGACAATACGATCAGCAAACTCGACGAGGCAGGTTTGTTGTTCCAGGTCTTAGAGCGGTTCGGAACTGTCGACCTGCATCCAGAACGGGTGGACAACCCGACCATGGGAACAATCTTCGAAGAGCTGATCCGCCGGTTCAACGAGGCACTAGATGAGAATCCCGGGGAACATTTCACTCCACGTGACGTTGTCCACTTGATGGTGGATCTTATGTTGACCGGTGACGAGCAGCAGATCAGTCGGGAAGGTACCATCCAGACTATCTATGATCCCTGTTGCGGCTCCGGCGGAATGCTGATGATCGCCAAAGAACACATCACCCAAGGAGTGCGGAAAAGTGGCCGACAGGTCAAACGCCCCCTAAACCCCGAGGCGGATATCCATCTGTTCGGACAGGAAGTAAATCCGGAGACTTGGGCTGTTTCGAAATCGGATTTTTTTATGAACGATCCGAAAGGACACGATGCCAGTAACATCGCCTTTGGCAGTACGCTTTCTCGTGATCGCCACGCGGACCAGACTTTTGATTATCTAATTGCCAATCCTCCCTATGGGAAAGACTGGAGGGGCGACGAAGATGCGGTGCAAAGCGAGCATGCGAGAGGTGAATCCGGGCGTTTTGGCGCAGGTCTGCCACGCATCAGTGATGGACAGACTCTCTTTCTATTGCATATGCTGAAACGAGCCCGAGTACCGAGCGAAGGTGGGGCACGCATCGCAATCATTATGAATGGCTCCCCGTTGTTCACGGGGGACGCTGGCAGTGGAGAGAGCGAGATCCGGCGGTTCGTGATGGAGAATGATTTTCTGGAAGCGTTAATCGCATTGCCTGAGCAACTCTTCTATAACACTGGCATCGCGACCTATATCTGGTTGTTAACCAACCGTAAGAAACTGAAGCGCAAGAGCAAAGTGCTGTTCATCGATGCCACCACTTTCTGGACGCAAATGCCAAAGAGCTTGGGTGAAAAGCGGCGAGAAATCCCATACGAAAAAGCACGGGATGTGCTGAATCTCGTCAAGAGATTCCGGGATGGCGAGATGCGCGAGGTCGAGGAGGATGGAAAGATCGAAAAGCGGGTTGTCAGCCGTGTCTTTCCAATCACTGAATTCGGATATCGGAAGATCACAGTGGAGCGTCCGTTGCGGCTCAATTTCAAGGCAACCCCGGAGCGCATCGCCCGTCTGGAGAATCAGAAAAGTTTTCAGAATCTGGCGAAATCGAAAAGGCGTGGAAAGGCCAAAGAGGAGGAAGAGGCTCAGGGGCGTGAGAGGCAGCAGAAAATCCTAGATCTGCTCGAATCACTGGACGGCACGATGTACAAGGACCGGGGGGCGTTTCTAGAGATGTTGAACTCCAAGGCTGGTGAGGCAGGCTTGAAACTGACGGCAGTCGTAAAAAAAGCGATTCTTTCAGCACTTGGCGAACGTGATGAGGCAGCCGAGATATGTCGTGACGCGGAAGGCAACCCGGAGCCCGATTCGGATTTGCGCGATACCGAGCGCGTACCGCTTCCTGAGGGAAGAGACCCTGTGGACGAAAACGGAATCCCGACGAGCGTACAAGAGTTTTTTGCTCGCGAAGTGGAACCCCATGTGCCCGATGCTTGGATTGATTTATCGAAATGTGATTCAAAAGACGGTATGGTGGGGGTGATTGGCTACGAGATCAATTTCAACCGGTATTTCTACCGACATGCCCTGCCTCGCGCTCTTACTGAGATTCAGGCCGATATCAAGGCCACGGGGCAGGAAATCATGGAGATGCTGACGACACTGGATTCCGAAATATAAATATCTACACTTAAATATAAGTGCCGACATTTTAAACAATGTATAATTGCGTCATGTCCAGCATGACCGATTTTCAGACGCTGCGGGGTTCAGACTTGGGAGCCTTTTTCCGTGCCCGGGATGCTGCGTCGCTTGGGATTCATTCCCGACGGCTCGGGGGCTTGGTGTCCGAAGGATTCATAGAGAAATGTGGGCGTGGACTTTACCGGTTCCCTGATTCCGAGGCCAAGGCTCTGGAACTTGAATCCTATGCCATGCTTTCAGCTACCATTCCTAATGCAATCGTATGCCTGATGTCGGCGCTCTCAATTCACGAAATCGGCACCCAGTCGCCGCATCGAATATGGTTTGCTGTAGACCGAAAGGCTCGGATACCGCGTAATCCTCCGGTTCAGTCACGCATCGTGCGCTTTTCAGGCGTCATGCTCACTTACGGAGTGGAACGCCGCATGGCGCAGGGCGTGTCTTTCCGCATCACCTCGCCAGCCCGAACGATTGTCGACTGTTTCCGATATCGTAGGAAATGTGGTCTCGATGTGGCACTGGAAGCTCTGTATGACGCCATACGTCGACGGGTTGTGGCGGTGGACGAAATCGAACGCGTTGCCGAAGTCTGTCGGGTGCGGACGGTGATATCTCCCTATCTGAACGCATTCTCATGGGTAGACGCACTCCGGTGAGGAATGATCGGCAATGGATTTGGGCTACAATTTTTCTACCGCACACAACATGAGTACGATTATGGATGGTATTTATGCAATGTACTACACGGGGACAGCAGGTTCTGGCCATGCCGTGCTCACCCTGAAAGACGGAATCATCGCTGGAGCAGATGCTGTAGGGGGGCTTTTGGACGGAACTTACGAGGCTGCCGGAGATGGTAATGTCGACATTTCAGTGACATTGAAATCCCTTCCTGGAACTTGGCTGGTTACTGGGAAACTTGTGGAGAAAGAAGATGATTTAATGCAAAAGATCACTGCGACACTGCCGCGAAATTTTGGACGCGGAAATTCAATTGGCATTCGAACCCCCACAGGCCCGGTTAATGTTGTATTCAAAAAACTGCGGGATGCTTTATGACCAATAATACGCTCTGGTTGCCGTGGATTACCATCGTAGCGATTGTGTTGGGTCCAGTCGTCGCCATTATGACGTCTCAATATCTGGACAAGGTTAGGGCTGACAAGCAACGCAAGTTGGATGTTTTCCGCACGCTAATGCAGACGAGAAGTATGCAAATCAGTCCCGAACATGTCGGAGCATTGAATCTCGTAGAGCTTGAATTCAGAGATTGTCCACGCGTGGTATCTTCCTGGAAAGAGTACTTGGCGCATTTAGGTGAAGAATTGCCACCGATAGAAGAGAAAACCCAATATGACAGGGCTATACAGAAACGTGATACGCTCCTGACAACGCTGATCGATGAAATGGCAAAAGTGCTAAGTATCAAGATCGCGCAACTCGAAATCCTCAGAGGGAATTACGTTCCACAAGGATGGGCTGATGCCGAATGGGAGCAGCAACTCGCACGCCGTGGTCTCATAGACGTGTTGCATGGCAGGACTCCCATTCAAGTCCGAGTGCATCAAACCCCCCCACCGTATCCACCATCGCCGAACATATAGTCAGGGCCTGCTGTTCGGTGTTCTCTTGGCGGGATTGGAATGCCCGCGGATGGTTCTGCCCTCTAGTTGAATGGAATGATGTACCAGTCGAATGATGTCGGAGCGGGACACTCTGAGCCTCTTTCGAGTGGGAAAGGATACGCATTGTATCCGACATATAAGGATTCCAGCATTGAATGGCTAGGCGAGGTTCCAGGACATTGGTCCATTCGAAGGCTTGGTTCTTCCGTTGACTGTTGCATCAATGGAATCTGGGGAAGCGAGCCCGATGGCCACAATGATTTGGCGTGTATACGTGTTGCTGATTTTGACCGAACAAATATGCGTGTTCTGTTGGAAAGCAGAACTTTCCGGTCGATAGCACCAAACAATCGAGACAACCGGTTATTGAATAAAGGCGATCTACTATTAGAAAAATCAGGTGGTGGTGACCTGAAACCAGTTGGGGCAGTAGTGCTCTACGAACATGATCTTGCAGCAGTGTGCTCGAACTTCGTTGGTCGGCTGGTAGTTTCTGTCGGGTTTGATCCGAATTATTTGACGTATCTTCATTCATGTTTATATGCGATGCGATTAAACGTTAGATCAATCAAACAGACTACTGGCATACAGAACCTAGATGTTGGCTCCTATCTTGCAGAGCATGTGGCTTTTCCACCTTTAGTAGAACAAATCACCATCGCAATGTTTCTCGACTATGAAACTGCAAAAATCAACACGTTGATTAAAAAGCAGGAACGGTTAGTCGATCTACTTCAAGAAAGACGTGCGGCCCTTATCAGCCATGCTGTCACCAAAGGCCTTGACTCCAGTATTCCAATGAAAGATTCTGGCAGTGAATGGATAGGTGAAATTCCGGCGCACTGGGAGAAGAAGCGGCTTAAATTACTTGTTAGTAATGAGGTGGACAAAGCAGACTCAGCCCAAATCTATGATAGTTACATTGCGCTAGAACATGTAGAGAGTTGGACGGGAAAGGTGCGTCCAGAGAAAGGTAAGGACGTAGAAAATGAAGCAAAATGTTTTCTGGAAAATGACATTCTGTTCGGGAAGTTAAGACCATACCTTGCAAAAGTTTCGAAAGCATCAGAAAGAGGCATCTGTTCCGGTGAATTTCTTGTACTACGCCCACTCTCAGGAGAGATCATTGCTGCGTTCCTTGCACATAAACTTCGCTCGAAAGAGATAATCGGATTAATCAATAGTTCCACATTTGGCACCAAAATGCCAAGAGCCGAATGGAATTTCATTGGAAACGTTGAAATTGCATTTCCATCTGACCCGAATGAGCAAAGTAGTATCGTCAACTTCCTTGATCGCGAGACAGAAAAAATCGATGGTCTTATTGCAAAAATCCGTCAGGTCATAAAGTTGCAAAAAGAACTACGTTCTGCGCTCATTTCCGCAGCTGTGACCGGCAAAATAGACGTTCAACAAGCCTCTATTTCTACTGTGTAAGGCGCCAAGTTGACCGGCGCATATTCCCCGTATCACATTATGAGCACTGTTGTTTCCGAGCGCGCTTTCGAGGACGCGATTGAGGCGGTTTTGATTCAAGACGGTTCTGACAATGGTCAGAAAGTGCAGTCCGGCGGTTATCACAAGCGGTATCCAGAAGATTACGACCGAGAGTCATGTCTCCTACGCAATGATGCCTTGGGTTTCTTGCAAGCAACCCAGGCTAAGGAATGGGAAAAACTCTCGCAACGCTATGGCATGGAGGTTGAAGAGCGGTTTTTGGAACGTTTGGTGAGCGAGATCAAGAGACGTGGCACACTTGATGTTCTACGGCATGGCGTAAAAGATATGGGATGCCAGTTTTGGCTGGCCCATTTCCGCCCGGCAAGTGGGCTCAACGAGGAAACTCAGCGCCTCTATAGAGCAAACCTGTTTTCAGTTGTGCGCCAGTTGCGATACAGCGTCAAGAATGAAAACAGTCTGGACTTAGTGTTGTTTCTAAACGGTATTCCGATTTTCACCGTCGAACTCAAGAATCCACTGACTGGCCAGACGGTCAAGGATGCTATCCGGCAATACAGTAGGGATCGTGACCCGCGGGAGCCCTTGTTCGCCAGTGGTCGATGCCTTGCGCATTTCGCGGTTGATCCGGACTTGGTCTACGTTACAACCTGTCTGAACAAGAACAAAACGCGCTTCCTGCCCTTCAATCAAGGCAAATACGGTGGGGCTGGAAACCCTCCAGTTCCTCCGACCCAAACGGGCTACGCCACTGCCTATCTCTGGCAAGAGACTTGGGCGCGCGACAGCGTGCTGGACTTGATCCAACGATTCATTCACCAGATCAAGAAAGAAAACGGAAATGGGACAATGACTGGTAGGCAAATTCTGATCTTCCCTCGCTACCAGCAACTTGACTGCGTGCGCCGTCTCGTATGCGATGCTCACGAAAAAGGGGCGGGACAACATTACCTGATCCAGCATTCGGCCGGCAGCGGCAAGAGTTTCACCATTGCTTGGTTGGCCCATCAGTTATCTTCGCTACATGGTTCCGACGACCGACGGATCTTCGATTCCATCATTGTGATTACCGACCGTCGCGTGCTGGACCGTCAGCTTCAAGACAACATACGGCAGTTTGAGCAGACGTTGGGGGTGGTAGAGAACATCAATACCACTTCGCGCCAACTCAAGGACGCACTCGAATCCGGCAAGACGATCATTGTCACCACGCTTCAGAAATTCCCAGTCATTTCTGCTGAAGTCGGCGACCTACCGGGAAAGCGATTTGCCTTGATCATTGATGAGGCTCACTCTTCGCAGTCAGGCGAGTCGAGCAAAAGCCTAAAGGCCACGCTTTCATCAGCCTCGCTGGAAGAGGCTGAAGAAGAAGAGGTTCAGGCGGAAACTCCGGAAGAAGAATTGGAAAACACTATTCTGGCCGAGGTACGAAGTCGCGGCCGGCAATCCAATCTCTCGATCTTCGCTTTCACGGCGACCCCCAAGGCTAAGACGCTGGAATTGTTCGGGGCGAAGCGTATAGATGGCACATTCAGGCCATTCCACGACTACACCATGCGTCAAGCCATCGAGGAAGGATTCATTCTGGATGTCCTGTCAAGTTATACGACCTGCAAAGCCTATTGGCGGCTCTGGAAGACGGTCGAAAGCGACCCGCGTTATGACAAGAGGAAAGCCGCTTACCTTTTGAAGTCCTATGTTGAACTGAACCCGCATGCGATTGACACGAAGGTCGGCATCATGGTCGAACACTTCACGAGTCAAGTGCAGGATAAGATCGGAAATCAGGCAAAGGCGATGATCGTCACCCGTTCACGCCTGCACGCGGTACGCTACAAGTTGGCTATGGACCGCCATCTCGCCGAGCAGAGTTATCCCTTCAAAGCCTTGGTTGCTTTTTCGGGTACGGTCGAGGACGGTGGCCAGTCCTATACGGAGTCTGGCATGAACGGGCAGTCGGAAGCGCAGACTGCCGGGACGTTCGACACACCGGAGTGCCGTTTCCTGATCGTCGCGAACAAATTTCAGACTGGGTTTGACCAGCCGCTTCTCCACACGATGTACGTCGACAAGAAACTCGGTGGTGTGAACGCCGTGCAGACGCTTTCCCGACTCAACCGTATCCACCCTGGTAAAACGGAAACTTTAGTGCTCGATTTCGCCAACGAGGCAGATGAAATCAAGGCTGCCTTCGATCCTTATTACGAAACGACATTGCTATCGGAAGAAACTGACCCCAACCTGCTGTACCAAGTGCAGACGCGTCTTGGCAACTATTCGGTCTATGCTCCCGCAGATGTTGACGGTTTTTCCAAAATTTATTTTGGACTCCAGTCTGCTCAGGATCAGCTTTACGCTGCATTGGCGCCCTCGGTAGACCGCTATTGCAAGATTGATGAAGATGAACGGGACAAATTCCGGAAAGAGTTGACTCGTTACATACGGCTTTACGCATTTCTTGCGCAAGTGCTGACATTCGCTGATCCCGATCTAGAAAAACTTTACGTTTTTGCACGGTGTTTGCGCCCGTTGCTGCCCATCAACCGGGATGAACTTCCTCTTGACGTACAGCAGTACATTGACATGGAATCCTATCGGATCCGGGAGACAGGGAGTAGCGCTATTGAACCAGACCGCGGGCCAGGGAGACTGGATCCTGTCACTGATGAAGAACCGTACGGTCCTATGCCCGAAGAACTGGAAATACTATCGAAGATCATCTTCGAACTGAACGAGCGCTTTGGCACGGAACTGGGTTCCGAACACTGTGCCACTCTCGGCCAGATGATGGAAAGGCTAGAGGGGGATGTGGCCCTTGACGCTTCCGCCCGTGTGAGCACACGGGAAAATGTACGTTTAGCCTTTGACCGAAAGGTCGAAGAAGCCATAGAGGATATCGTTGATTCCAATTTCGACTTGTACAAGCGAATTACCGACGATCAAATCTTCGGAGACGCGGTAAAGAACTACCTCTTTGACCAATATCTTCGTGGTCGGCGTAGCGCGAAAGAATTGATCGAACAGGGAGAATCCCAGACTCTAGAGTTCAAGTCCACATTGCGTTGGAGCCTCAAGGAAGACCGAAAGGATGACAAGGGGGTCACGCATGCAGCATTGAAAACCATCGCAGCCTTCCTGAATACGGAAGGAGGCGACCTTCTGATTGGAGTGGCGGATGATGGTTCCATTGTCGGCATTGAGAAAGATCGGCTTGAGAATAACGATAAATTCATGCGCCATCTCGTACAGGTTGTGGAATCAGGCTTGGGGAGGCGTGCCGGGACACGTATTGACCCTAGGATACAAGCCATCGACGGCAAGAACGTTTGTATGGTGAGTTGCCGCCGGAGTCCGGAGCCCGTCTATCTCTCCTGGAAAAGGCTTGAGACCGTAAAGGATGGGGATTTTTTCGTGCGCAACGGACCGACGACTGTTAAACTCTCTATGGAAGACACCCGGGAATATATCCGCCAACGATTCTCCTAAGGAAAGTATTGTCGAGACCATGACGATTCAGAACCTTATCCGTCGACTGGAAGAATATTGGGCGTCGCAAGGCTGCGTCATTCTGCCTGCGCATGACCTGCCAATTGGCGCAGCAACCTTCCATCCGGAAACTTTTTTGCGGGCAATCGGCCCGGAGCCGTGGCGGTGCGCGTTTGCGCAGCCGTGTCGGCGCCCGACGGATGGGCGTTACGGAGAAAACCCGAACCGTCTTCAGCGTTACTATCAGTTCCAAGTCGCGCTCAAGCCCTCGCCGGACGATATTCAGGATCTGTACTTGCAGTCCTTGGGAGAACTTGGCATCGCGCTGGACAAGAACGATGTCCGCTTCGTGGAAGACGACTGGGAATCCCCGACGCTTGGGGCTTGGGGCTTGGGTTGGGAAGTGCAACTCAACGGCATGGAAATCAGCCAGTTCACATATTTTCAGCAGGCAGGAGGGCTGGAATGCCGCCCAACGCTCGGCGAATTGACCTACGGCATCGAACGGATCGCGATGTTCCTGCAGGAAACGGACAGTGTCTTCGACTTGGTTTGGCACGGCGAAGGAGCTGGCGCAATCACATACGGGCAGCTATTCCACCAAAATGAAGTTGAGCAATCGACCTACAATTTCGAGCAAGCCGACACGGAGAAACTATCTCGCCAGTTTGACGAAATAGAGGGAGAATGTGATCGGTTGATCGACCAGAATCTTCCATTGCCGGCCTACGAGCAACTGGTCTGGTGTTCGCATCTCTTCAATCTCCTGGATGCGCGGCATGCGATTTCCGTCACGGAGCGCCAGAAGTACATCCTGCGTATCCGTGGCCGGGCACAGAAAATCGCGGAAGCCTACTATGCTTCGCGTGAAGCCCTGAATTTCCCCTTGGGCGCGGAATGACAGAAGCCAGAGCCGTGCTGTTCGAACTCGGCACGGAAGAACTCCCACCCCGTTCTCTGGAGGCCCTCAAGGCGTCCTTGGCGACCGCGGTGGTTGCCGAACTGGAAAACGTGGGCCTCCCGTTTGACCAGGCCGTGACAGCGTATGCATCGTCAAGGCGCTTGGCATTACGGATTCCGGGAGTGGCGGAACAGACAGCAGGCACCACCGAAATACGTAAAGGCCCCTCGGTGGAAGCTGCTTTCGACTCGGAAGGTGAACCCACCCGGGCACTACTGGGTTTTGCCAAGGGGTGCCAGGCCGATCCAGAACAAATGCAACGTTGGAAAGCTGGAGAGGATCGCCTGAAAACGGACAAGGGAGAATGGCTCAAGTTCGACGAAGTGGTGGAGCCCCGTGATTGCCGGGAACTGCTCCCGGAGGTTTTCAACCGAGCCTTGGCGGGACTGCCGTTGGAGAAACGCATGCGCTGGGGAACGGAAGAAACAAGCTTTCTTCGCCCTGTCCGGTGGGTGGCGTTGCTGTACGGTGGCGAACCAATTGCCGGGGAAATCATGAACACCCCCTGTGGCGCAATCACACGGGGTCACCGCTTTCTTGGCGAGAAAAGTGTCGAACTGGAGGATGCGGGAGCTTACGAGAATGCCCTGAAGGAGAAGGGTCATGTACTGGTAGAGACAACGGCACGCAGACAGCAGGTTTTGTCGCAAATCGAAGAATTCGAGTCCGAATTCAAGGTAGAAGCGGTTCGATCGGAGCCCCTGCTTGAGAAAGTGTGTGCCAGTGCGGAATTTCCAATAGTGGTTGCGGGACGCTTCGATGAAGAATTCTTGAATTTGCCGGAGGAAGTCATCCGCGCGGTGCTGGAGGATCAGCAGCAGTATTTTTCAACTCGTGGAACGAATGGCGTACTGTCCCGGCATTTCTTTGCCGTCGCCAACCTTCCGGACGTAAATGGAGACATTAGGGTGGGCTGCGAGCGGGTGGTGCGTTCCCGGCTTCAGGATGCCGCCTTTTATCTTGAGCGCGATCGTTTGAGGCCATTCGATTCTCGTGTGGAGGACTTGGGTCGGGTGGTCTTTCACCGCAAACTTGGCACCCTTCTCGAGCGCGTTCAGCGCATAGAGAGTTTGGCGGAATACGTGGCCCGAAAAGTGGATGCGGATGTGAAAACCGTGCGTCGTGCAGCACATTTGTGCAAGGCGGATCTGGGCACGGACATCGTGCAGTCATTTCCCAAGCTCCAAGGGTTGATGGGTGCGCATTACGCCCGGATTGAAGAGGAGGAGGATGCAGTCTGCCAAGCTGTTTCAGATCATTATCGGCCACGGTACGCGGATGATGCGCTGCCGGAAACTTTGCCGGGCCAAGTGCTGGCCTTGGCCGATCGTTTGGACATGCTGGCCGGAGTCTTCTCGATAGGCGAAATCCCGACTGGGACTCGGGATCCGCTGGGCGTACGGCGTGCCGCTTACGGCGTTCTGCGCCTGGTGGTGGAATGTGGCTTGGACCTGGACTTGAAAGACTGCTTGGTGCAGGCGGTCAATGAGTACCCGGAGTCCTTCCGTGACGACGGCATTCCGCAGGCGGTGTTGGATTACCTGGCTGACCGGATGTATGGGTACGGAACCGAGCGCGGGCAATCCAGGGACGCCATCGAGGCGGTTTTGGCAGTCGGGTCGGCCCGACCGCTGGATGCCTTCGGGCGGGTGCGGGCGGTCGAGGGTTTCCGGAACTTGCCGCAGGCGAAAGTGCTGGTCGCGACACACAAGCGGATCCGGAACATCTTGCGCGAGACCGATGTGAACGACGCCGAAATCAACTCCGAGTTGTTGACGGAGCCCGCCGAGCGTGAGCTCGCGGACCGACTTGTCGCAGTACGCGAGGAAGTGCAGGAAAATTGTGCGGCAGGCACCTACGGAGAAGCACTGAGTTCGCTCGCCGCATTGGCCGAGCCGGTCTCGGCTTTCTTCGACGAAGTGCTGGTGATGGCGGAAGATCAAAAAATACGTCATAATCGCTTGCGTCTCTTGCGGGGTCTACAGGACCTGTTTCTGGGAATCGCGGATTTCTCGCGCCTGCAGGACTGAACGATATTCTGATCATGAAACTGATAATTCTGGATCGCGACGGAGTCCTGAACGAGGAGAGGGAGGACTTCATCAAAACGCCGGAAGAGTGGGTGCCGATCGACAGCAGCATGCAGGCGGTGTCCCGCTTGAACGAGGCGGGTTACCGGGTGGTACTTGCGACCAACCAGTCTGGGATTGGCCGTGGCATGATCGATATGGATACCCTCAACCGGATTCATCAGAAAATGCATAACTCGCTGGGTCGCTTTGGCGGTTGGGTGGATGCCATCTTCTTCTGCCCGGATGCGCCGGACACGGGGAGTCATTGCCGCAAGCCTAACCCTGGCATGTTTGAGGATATTGCAAGCCGTTGCGAGACCGATCTTGCCGATGTGCCGGCAGTCGGCGACAAATTGACGGACATTCGGGCGGCGAAGGCGGCTGGTGCCCGCCCGATTCTCGTGCGTACCGGTTACGGTAGGCAGACCGAAAAGGACGAGGACTTGCCGGACGGCGTTGAGATATACGACGACCTGTACTCATTCGTAGACGAACTGCTGGCGCCATCTTCCTGAGCGCAGCGGGATGTCCGCCATCCGTTCCACGGGTTTTTATCTGGGGGTGCTTGCCGCCACCTTGGCTGCCGTTTTCGTGGTGCCGGTCGCGGCCTGCCTGCCTCGACGCCCATGCTATCGGCTGCTGAGTTTCTGGAACGTATGCGTTCTCTGGTCTGCAAGGGTATTTTGCGGAATAACTTACGAAGTTCATGGGCGTGAGAACCTCCCGGAAGCCGGGCCCTACATGCTTATGGCCAACCACCAGTCGGCATTCGAGACGGTTTTGCTGGTGGTCTTGTTGCCGCAACCGGCATTTGTACTCAAGAGATCTTTGCTGTGGTTGCCGGTAGTCGGTTGGGGGTTGGCGCTGACCCGTCCGATCGTCATTGACCGAAGCAGCCCGGTCCGGAGCCTGAAGCGTTTGCTGCAACAGGCGCGGAAGCGATTCGCGCGGGGTGACGTGGTGGTCATTTTCCCGGAGGGAACCCGTCTCCCGGTGGGGGAGCGCCGTCCTTATCAGGCTGGCGGGGCGCATATCGCGACGCAAAGTCGGATTCCAGTTCTTCCGATGGCGCACAATGCCGGCCATTTCTGGCCGCGCGGATTCCTCAAAAAACCCGGCAAGGTCATGGTCCGGATCGGAGCCCCGATTCAGGCAGGAGAATTAAAGCCCGCCGAATTGAACGATCAGGTCAAGGAATGGATTGAGGTGGCGGGGGCGCAGTTGTCACCGCCAATGTGACATTAAGGCGCGGGGTTGGGTTGGGCCTCGTGAACGGCATCGATTTCACGCAGCAACTGGTGAGGCAGTTCCAGATTGGCGCTTTCCAGGTTCTCCTGAAGCTGCTCAATAGTGGTGGCGCCAATGATGGCACTGGTCACAAAAGGTTGCTGCTGGATGAAACTCAAGGCCATCTGCGCGGGCGTCAGGTCGTATTGGCGAGAGAGTGCAACGTATTTGTCGGTGGCAGCCTTCGCCTGTGGATTGGAATAACGGCTGAAGTAGTTCCAGCGTTGGAGACGGGAGCCCCGAGGGCGTCCTCGTTGATATTTCCCGGTCAAGACACCGAATCCGAGAGGAGAATAAGCCAGTAGGCCACAACGTTCCCGTATGGCCATTTCGGCCAAGCCGACTTCAAAGGTTCGGTTAAGCAAGTTATAGGGATTCTGGATGGAGACAATGCGGGGTCCGGAACTCTCCCGCGAAAGCCGCAAATATTCCGCCACTCCCCACGGGGTTTCATTGGACATCCCTATGGCCCGTGCCTTGCCGGATTCAACCAACCGACACAGCGCCTCATAGGTCTCCTCAATCGGGATCGTGTCTTCATCATCCTCAAATCGATAACCCAGTTGCCCGAAATAGTTGGTGTTGCGTTCCGGCCAATGAACCTGGTAGAGGTCGATGTAGTCTGTCTGCAGGCGACGCAGGCTGTCGTCAATGGCTTGATTGATGTGCTTTGCGTTCAGGCGCGGCCCGCCACGCAAATAATCCATGGATTCGCTGGGTCCGACCACCTTGGTGGCGACGACCATTCGATCCCTCGGGACGCGGGAAGAAGCGATCCAAGTACCGATGTACTGCTCGGTCAGTCCTTGAGTGCGCGCACAGGACGGGGCGGAGTACATTTCGGCGGTGTCAATGAAGTTGACGCCGAAATCGAAAGCACAGTCCAATTGCTGATGGGCTTCGGCTTCGGTGTTTTGCTCGCCGAACGTCATGGTGCCGAGACAGACGACGCTGACGTCAAGGCCGGTGTCTCCGAGCGGGCGAAACTCCATGTCAGATCTCCAGTTCCTTGACGGGCTGTCCGCGGAGCAAATGCTCATCGATGATTCGGTCGACATCCGCTTGGTCGCGGTAGCGGTACCAGGTGCCTTCCGGATAGACAACAATGATCGGGCCTTCGGCACACCGGTCAAGACATCCGGACTGATTGATTCGGGTCTGCCCGGCTCCATGAATGCCGAGTTCCTTACAACGTTTTTTGGCGTAGTCTCGCATCGCGCGTGCGTCATGATCCTGACAGCAAGCTTCGTCTTCCCGCTGGTTAACGCAGAAAAAGACGTGGCGTTTGTAATGTGACATCGGAGAAGCCGGAATGGGATCAAGCTACGCTCATGATACCGTCATGGTTTCTGGTACCGAGAGTGGGACTCGAACCCACACGGGGGACTACCCCACCGGATTTTGAGTCCGGCGCGTCTACCAATTCCGCCATCTCGGCCTTCAGGCTCCAGACACTCCGCCCTTCCTTTCAGGAACGGAGCGATTGCGTCATTGTAGCAATGCGGTCCGACCGTTAAGTAGTGAAAACGTGGCCTCACAGACCTGCTCAGGAGTGATACGGGTCATGCAAGCATGGTGTCCGTAAGGGCAGGCGCGTTGATGGCAGGGACTGCATAGGGTCCGCACTGAGAAAATTTTTCGAGCGTCGGCCAAAGGTGGGTGCGTGTCGGGGCTGGTGGGGCCGTAAATGCCGACGACGGGAGTATTCACGGCGGCAGCCACGTGCATGAGTCCGGAGTCATTGCAAACCGCAGCCGCAAGCCCCGAAACCAGGTGGATGGCCTGATCCAGGGTGGTTTCCCCGCACAGGTTCACGGCCTGTTCCGGTGCGGCTTGGACGATGCCGTCGCCGAGAGGGCGATCTTTTGCCGTGCCGATCACGCAGACCCGATGCCCTTGTCCGGCGAGCAGGGCCGCCAGCCGAGCGAAGGAGGCCTCGCCCCATTGCTTGGCTCGGCCATAGGCGGCGCCCGGCATCAGTCCGACAAACGTTTCATCGGGATCCATGTCCCATTGCCGGAATACGCCGGCGGCCTGTTCCGGATCCACTTCCAGGCTTGGGTGGGGGATGGAATTCGAGTCGATGGAATCTGGCGATGCCAGGCGTGCCATCCGGGCGAGAATGCCCGGCGGCCGGGAGCGGGAATCGTTGATCAGCACATTGCGGAATCCGGCATCAAAGCCGATTCTCTGCTTGATTCCGGCAATCCAAGGCACCAATGCCGCTTTTGCGGAGCGAGGGATGATGATCGCCTGTTGGTAGTGTGCATGCAAGCGGCGGGCCGTCGCCAACCGCCGCCATAGTCCTAGCTGTCCGTGCCGGACATCAAGAGGAATATGTCGAGAAACCTGGGGCATCCGCTCAAGCAATGCCCCCGCCCAAGAGGGCGCAACAACATCAATGGAAACATCGGGCTGCTGGCGTTTGAGCAGGGCGTACAGGATCTGGCTGAGCACCACATCGCCGACCCAGGCTTGTGCGATCACCAGGATGCGGGAATCCTGGTCTGCCACGGCTTATTTCTCGCTCTCGCGAATCCGCTGAATCAGATTCGTGGTCGAGTAGCCTTCCATCAGTGGCAGGACGACGACCTTCCCACCCGCCTTCTCGACCTCTTTCTTGCCGACGATCTGGGAAGGTTTGTAGTCGGCTCCCTTGACCAGCACATCCGGCAGGATTTCGCGGATCAACTGTTCCGGCGTATCTTGGGAAAACGATACGACCCAGTCCACGCATTCCAGGCCCGCCAGCACCTGCTGCCGGTATTTGAGTGGCTGGATCGGACGACCCGATCCCTTGTTGCGGCGAACCGAGGAATCACTGTTGACCGCCACGATCAGCCGGTCGCCAAGCTCTGCCGCCTGTTCCAATAGTGCCACATGACCGGCGTGAAGAAGATCGAAGCAGCCGTTTGTAAACACGACTGTTTCACCCAGTTCCCGGGTTTCCCGGACCAGTCGGCGAAGGGTGTTGTAGGGAACAGTGCCGGTTTCCGTTTTCCGCTCCAAGCGCATGGCCCGCTTCAACTCATCCGGTGTGACGGCAGCCGTTCCGAACTTGCCGACCACCTGGCCCGCAGCCAGGTTTGCCAGTCGCATAGCCTCTTCCAGTGGCAGTCCTGCGGCATGGGCGCATGCGAACATGGCGATCACGGTGTCTCCGGCACCCGTGACATCAAATACATCGCGCGCAGTCACGGCAAGGTGGGTGCTTTTGCGTCCTTTTTGCAACAGCATGCCTTGTTCTCCCAAGGTGACCAGCATTGCTTTCAGGCGGTGTCGGCGGCAGAGTTTTTCGGCATGGGCGGAAATCTCCTCGATAGAGGGAATCGGCCCGATCGCGGCTTCCAATTCCCGGCGATTCGGAGTAATGGCAGTTGCGCCAGCGTAGGCAGAGAAATTGGTCCGTTTAGGATCCACAAATACTGGCTTCCCCATGCGGCGGCATAGGGCGATCAACGGTTGGGGGTCTTCCAGGGCCCCCTTGCCGTAATCCGACAGGATGACGACATCACAGTGGTTCAGGGCGGAACGGAACCGCTTCTGGAACAAAGTCTTATTGAAATTCGCACGCTTCTCGAAATCCAGCCGAATCAGCTGCTGATGCTGGCTGACGACTCGAAGCTTAAGCGGCGTGGTCATGCCGCTTTGGACCATCAGGCGGTTTTCGATCCCATGTTTGCGGATCAGGCGGGTGAATGTGCGGCCGGGCTGATCCGGGCCGATCGGGGCTAGAAGAGTGGTTTGGGCACCCAGAGCAGCAATGTTCACGGCCACGTTGCCCGCCCCCCCAATCCGTTGTTGTTCGTCTTCCACAGTGACGACGGGCACCGGGGCCTCCGGGGAGACACGTTCGGCACTCCCGCTCCAGTAGCGGTCCAGCATGACATCGCCGACCACCAGGGCGCGGACTGAGGAGAAATCGGGAAGGCTCAGATGCACTGGATTCAGCTGTCCGAGTCCACCAGCGTGTATAGAGTGCCGCAATAAGGGCACCGGATCTTGCGGTCGGGCATGTCCTCAATCGGCAGAAAAATCCGAGGGTGCGAATTCCACAGGCTGGTTCCCGGCAGGGGGCAGTGGAGAGGGAGGTGCTTGGGACGGATATTTTGCTGAGCCGCCTGGTTTGGCGTCTTGAAGGAACTTGGATGCTTCGCGGTGTGAGGGTTGGGCATGATCACTCCACAAAGGTCAGCCAGTGGAGATGACGCTCGGAACGGCCGCACACGATATCTTGGTATTGCTGCTGCAACTGAGAAGTGATGGGCCCGCGCTGGCCATTGCCGACGGCTTCGCCGTCCAGCTCCCGGATCGGGGTGACGTCGGCAGCAGTTCCGGTAAAAAATGCTTCCTCGCATTGGAGCAGATCATCCCGGACCAACCGGTTTTCGCGGACTTCCAGGCTGGCTTCATGCGCCAGCTCGATGATGGTGCGGCGGGTGATTCCGTCAAGAGCGGAACCCAGCGCCGGAGTCTCCAGCACGCCATCGCGAACAATGAACAGGTTTTCACCGCTGCCCTCCGAAATTCGCCCATCCGTTTCCAGCAGCAACGCCTCGTCATACCCCGCCTGCTTCGCTTGTGCCGTGGCCACGGCCGAATAGACATAGTTCCCGCAGATCTTGGAACTGGTCAGCGGGGCATTGACGCGATCGCGGATGATGGACGAGGTATAGACCCGGATGCCGCGCTCCAGGCCTTCCACGCCCAAATAAGCGCCCCATTCCCAGGCGGCCACCGCGGTGTGGACTTCAAGCCCTTTGGCGTGCAACCCCAGTCCCTCCGCTCCGTAGAAACAGATTGGACGGATGTACGCGGTCTCCAGCCGGTTTTTCCGGACCACGTCGATGCAGGCCTGGTTGACCTCCTCTTGGGAGTATGGGATGGCCATGTCGACGCAGTCGGCCGAAGTAAACAGGCGATCGGTGTGCTCCTGCAGGCGAAAGATGGCAGGGCCTCGCTCGGTGGCGAATGCCCGCAGTCCCTCGAATACGCCACTGCCGTAATGCAGGCTGTGGGTCAGTACATGCGTGGTCGCTTCGGCCCAGGGGACCATGCGGCCGTCCAGCCAGATTACGGCGTCCGGGTGTGGGGCCAGTGTGCTCATGTCGCCAGATTGAAGGTCTCGTCCCAAAGTTCCCGAATTTTCTTTCGTTCGTCGGCGAATTCATCCGGCGGAGAGTGCGGTGGCAACTCCTGCAGGTTGAGTACGTGTATCCGGTCGCGGTAACTGAAGTAGCAGGTGCGCAGGAATTCAGTCGTTTCGGTGTCCAGCAGGCCACATTGCGCCAGACGATCCAGGATCATCACCGTGGCGGTCGGCTCAATGATTTCCGGATGTTTTCCAGCGTGAAGCAACACATTATAGTGCACCATGAACTCCAAATCAGTGATTCCGCCGGGGTCTCCCTTGATGTGGAAATGCTCGGATTGAGGGGGGTGCGCATCCAGCATTCGCCGGCGCATATCCACGAACTCTTGCTGTAGTTCGTCGGGTTCGCGGGGCACGCATAAAACACGCGCCCGGACCTGCTCGAATGCTGCCCGCACTGCATCATGGCCCGTGACCACCCGCGCCCGCGCCAATGCTTGGCGCTCCCAGGTCCAGGCTTTTTCCTCCAGGTACTTTTCGTAGTAGTGCAAGCTGCAGACCGGCTGTCCGGACTGTCCGCCCGGCCGCAGCCGGGGATCGATTTCATACAAGGTGCCGTAGGCGGTCATAGTCTCCATGATGTGGATGAATCGCTGCGCCACGCGAGTGAAGAAATATTCGTTGTATACCGGCTTTTCCCCGTCGGTCATTTGCTCTTCGCCATCGCTGTCATGTACGAACACCAGGTCTAGATCAGAGTTGAACCCCATTTCAAGCCCTCCGAACTTGCCGTAGGCGAGAACGGCGCAGTGGGCGGGACGGCGTTGCCCATCGACGGTGCAGTGTGGCTGGCCATGGCGCTGAAGTTGTTGTTGCAGGGCCAACTCCCAGGCGCAGGCGGTAACTGTTTCGGCGACCCAGGTCAATTCGTCGCTTACGTCCGAAAGGGATTTCGAGTGAACGAGGTTGCAGGCGGCGATTTGCAGGGTTTGGGATTGCCGGAATTGACGCAAGGCTCTCATTTGCTGCTCCAGGTCGTCCTCGTCGTCCGGCAGGGCGAGCTGCAGGATCTTCTGAAGGATTTCCGGGGTCCGTTCTCCAAACAAACTATTCGGGGAGAGCAATTCGTCGATGAGGTGCGGGGACTCCAGGACCTGGGTTCGCACCCACGGACTGCGGCTGGTCAGTTCGGTGAGCAAGTTCAGCGCCGGAGGGTTCTCGGTCAACAGGGCCATGCAGTCGGGCCGGCGCAGTAGGGTCTCCAGCACATCGAACAGAAGATTCAGCACTTGTGCGGAAGCATCCTGCCGACAGGCGCTTTCGATCATTTTCGGAATCAAGGATAGTGCGTAATGCCGTGCGCGGGCATTCTGGGCGCGCCATGCGGTGGAGGCAACGATGGCGTGCAGTCTCTGTGCCGGTTTCTCTGCGCCATCCTGCAGCCCCATTTTTTCAAAAACCTGCTTCAGGTCGGCCACATCGTCGCCGTGCTGCTGCCCGACTGTCTCGATCGCATGCAGCAATGCTTTCAATTCTTCCGGATGCTCCTGTTCGGCTTCCAATTCCACGCGCATCAGGCAGGTGAATTCCAGTTGCAGGCTGACCCGCTGCATGGTGAGCGCGTCCACAAACTCCTGCCAGTCCGAGTAGCCCATCGGGAACTGCAACCGGTCCCGTGCTGTTTCATTCTGCGGCAGGGTGTGCGTCTGTTGGTCGTCGACCATCTGCAGGCGATTTTCCACGGTGCGGAGAAAAGAATAAGCCTCGAACAGCAACTGCTTGTCGCCGTCCGTCAGCTTCCCGCACTGGACCATGGCGTCCAGCGCCCGTATCCACGAAGTTTGCTGGAGAACCGGTTCCCGCCCGCCAAAAATCAATTGTGCGCTCTGCAGAATGAATTCCGCCTCGCGAATTCCCCCGGGGCCGTGCTTGAGATCGTCTTCCAGCGTTTCCTGTCGAGCATGGTGCGCCATCTTTGCCTTCATGGTGCGCAATTCTTCCAGCACGTGGAAGTCCAGGGAGCGTCGAAAGATGAAAGGGCGAAGCAGATCGGTCAATTCTGTGCTGGCAGCGGTGGGCGCACCCAGCGGTCGCGCCTTGATTAGCGCATAACGTTCCCATTCGCGCCCATGGTTTTGATAGTAGCCCTCCATGGAGGAGAACGGTAGCGCCAGGCTGCCGGTCGAGCCGAACGGGCGCAACCTCATGTCGACCCGGAAGACGAAGCCGTCGGCGGTGACGTCGTCCAGTGCCTTGATCGTTTTCTGTCCCAGCCGGATGAAATAGGATTGTGCCTCTTCCCGGTCCGAGGCGGGATCCGGGTAGGTGAAGATCAGGTCGATGTCGGAAGAAAAATTGAGCTCCGTTCCGCCGAGCTTGCCCATGCCCAGCACCACGAACGGTACGGGTTCGCCGTTCTCGTCGGTTGGGCTGGATTCTTTCATTCGTGAGCGGTGCCAGTGGGCGGCCCCCATCACGGCCCGGTCCGCGAAAGCGGTCAGGTCGTGCAAGGTATCCGGCAGTTCCGCCAGCCCGTTGATGTCCCGGAACATGATGCGGAGCATTTCCCGGGCTCGGGCGTGGCGCAGGATACGTGCAAAGTCCGCATCTTCCGCAGTTTCAGGGTCTGGCAGTTCCAGTTCCTTGGCAACCGGGTCACGCAGGGCAGATTCCAGCAGGTCCGGATAGGCTCGCGCAAGACGGGCCGCAAACGGACTGGCGGCGAACAGGTTGAGCAGGGCTGGCTGATTCGCGTCCAGTATCTCGCCATTCAGGTTGGGCTGGATTTCCTCCAAGGCTGATTCCGCTTCCTCTCTCAGGCTATCGGGAATAGGAGCGGGCTTCATGTACGGAACTCCGGGAGGCGGGTGCCATTAGTGTAATGGTTCGCGGGATTTTTGTTGATGCGGGGTGCCCTGCAATTTTCCCGCCGATAAGAAAGAGGGCCGCATTCGCGGCCCTCTTCACAAAACTCTGGAAGCTCTACTCAGAGCGGAGTGAACGAGGTGATCTTGGGCACCGATTCGCCACGCTCGTCGGCGGACATCGGGATCATACCCTTTTCGGTCAGGTAGCCGTCCGAACCGCTAGCCTTGTCGCTCATGAACTCGGCGACGAACTCCCGAATGCCAGGGATAGCATCCAGATGGGCGTTCTTGATGTAGAAGTACAGCGGCCGTGAGACCGGATAGCTGCCATCGGCGATGGCATCAAACGTCGGTGCGACGCCGTCTATGATCGAGCCCTGGACCTTGTCGGAATTCTGATCCAGGAAGCTGAACCCGAAGACACCCAGCGCACTGGGGTTGGCGGTCAGTTTCTGCACGATGAGGTTGTCGTTCTCGCCGGCTTCGATGTAGTGGCCGTCCTCGCGCACGGCGTGGCAGTAGGACTTGTACCTCTTCTTGTCTTTCTTCTTCATGGCCTTGATCCAGGCGAAGGTCTTGCATCCGCCTTCCAGGGCGAGCTCAGCAAAAGCGTCCCGGGTGCCGGAGGTCGGAGGCGGGCCCAGCACTTCGATCTTGGTGTCGGGCAGAGCCGGGTTGACTTCCTTCCAGGTGGTGTACGGGTTGGCCACAAAGGATTCCTCGCCACTCGGGTCCGGGACTTCCCGGGCCAGGGCCAGGAAGACGTCGCGACGGGTCAGTTGCATCGGAGCTGTCGCCTTGGAGTTGGCCAGCACGATGCCGTCGTAGCCAATCTTGGCTTCCGTGACGTCGCCGACACCGTTCTTGGAGCAGGTTTCGACTTCCGTGCTCTTGATCTTGCGCGAAGAGTTCGTGATGTCCGGAGTGTTGACGCCGACACCGGCGCAGAACAGTTTCAGGCCGCCGCCGGAACCCGTGGATTCAATCTTCGGGGTCTCGAAAGCGGTGGATTTGCCAAACCTTTCGGCCACGACGGTGGCGAAAGGATAGACAGTGGAGGAACCCACTATGTTGATTTGGTCGCGGGCCTGGGCTGCCGTAGCGGCAAGCGCAAGCAGGACAGCCGCGGAAATGCGGAATTTCATTCGTTAAACCTCTTGACGTTCGATTCGAGTTGATTTGGCGGGAGTGTCCCCTTGGTGTCGCGCATTAAAGCCAAAATTTGTAACACGCATATGACAGGACGCGAGATGGGGAAAAGATTTTTGAACAGGAAGAGGGCAGTGCGGTGTAAAATTCGAATTCATCATGGCTGGTAATACTTTCGGCACCTTGTTTGCCGTGACTTCATTCGGTGAAAGCCATGGTCCCGCCATCGGCTGCATCATCGACGGTTGCCCGCCACACTTGGCCTTGCAGGAATCAGACCTGCAGCACGACCTGGACCGTCGTCGGCCCGGCAGGACCCGCCACACCAGCCAGAGGCGGGAACCGGACCAGGTGAAGATCCTGTCCGGGGTTTTCGAAGGCAAGACGACCGGGACCCCCATCGCGCTGGTGATCGAGAACCAGGATGCCCGGTCCAAGGACTATTCGGAGTTGCGCGACCTGTTTCGCCCGGGGCATGCGGACTATACCTATCAGCGCAAGTACGGCATTCGCGACTATTGCGGAGGAGGGCGGGCTTCCGCCCGGGAGACGGCGATGCGGGTGGCCGCCGGAGCGGTGGCCCGGAAATGGCTGCGCGAACGCTGTGGCGTCACGATTCGCGGGTGCGTGCGGCAAGTCGGCCCGGTTCGCGCCGAGACGACGGATTGGGAGGCGGTCGAGGCCAACCCATTCTTCTTCCCGGATCCCGGCAAGCTTGCCGAACTGGAGAGTTTCATGGACGAGTTGCGCAAGGCGGGCGACTCGATCGGAGCCCGGGTGGAAGTGGAGGCGTCGGGCCTGCCGGTCGGCTGGGGCGAGCCTGTCTTCGAACGGCTGGACGCCATGGTGGCTCAGGCGATGATGAGCATCAACGCGGTCAAGGCGGTGGAAATCGGCGACGGCTTCGCCGTGATCGAGCAGCACGGAAGCGAGCATCGCGACGAAATCACGCCGGAAGGTTTCCTGTCCAATCACTCAGGTGGAACCCTGGGGGGGCTGAGCTCCGGTCAGGACCTGAGAGTTGCTTTGGCTTTCAAACCCACCTCGAGCATCCGGATTCCCGGGCGTACGATCGATCGGCAGGGAGAGGCGACCGAGGTGGTGACCAAGGGGCGCCATGATCCCTGCGTCGGTTTGCGTGCCGTTCCAATTGCCGAGGCCATGCTGGCCTTGACCTTGATGGACCAGGCCATGCGCCATCGAGCCCAATGTGGCGATGTGGAGGTTGATGCCCCCTAGGCCCGCGGCACGTGACCCCTCTCCTGTTTGCCCGGTTTTCCGGCTTTTATTTTTTCTATTTCGCCTCTCTGGGCGTTTTCCTGCCGTTTTGGCCACTGTATCTGAAGTTCCTCGGCTTCAGTGCGGTTGAAATCGGACAACTGGTGGCGGTGGTGATGGCGGTTGGCATCGTCGCGCCGAATCTCTGGGGCTGGCTGGCGGATCACACGGAACGCCGAATCTGGCTGATCCAGCTGGCTGCATTGGGGGGCGCGGCGGGAACGCTGGGCCTGCAATGGGTGACCAGTTTCTACGGAATGATCCCGTTGCTGATGCTGTTCAGCTTCTTCTGGTATGCCTCGCTGCCCTTGGTCGAAGGCATCACCCTGACCCACTTGGAACACCAAACCGATCGGCGCTACTCCTACACGCGGGTCCGGTTGTGGGGATCCATGGGTTTTGTTTTCGCCTGCCTGACGCTGTCAACGGTACTGTTCGGTGTCGAAGGCGACATCTGGTGGCTGGTTCCGCTGAGTTTGTTCATTTGCCACTTCGGTCTGTGGCTGACCACCTTGACACTGACGAGCCGGCCGCAAAAGCGAAGTCATCCGGCGCATATCAACTTAGCCAACCTGTTGCGTCATCCGGCCGTGCTGGGACTTTTGGCGGCATTCGTCTTGATGCAACTCAGCCATGGGCCGTTCTATACATTTTTCTCCATCTATCTGGAAGGGCACGGCTACCCGATCCAGGGCCTGGCCGTGCTGTGGTCGGTGGGCGTGTTCGGAGAGATTCTAGTGTTCCTGTTTTTCAGCCGTTACCTCGCACACCATCCTGCCCGCAACCTGTTTGCGCTGGCTTTTGCCCTCGCGGCCATTCGCTGGGTCGTATTGGGGAATTTCCCGGAGTTTTGGGTTGTGATTCTGGCGACCCAGTTCCTGCATGCGGCGACCTATGGGCTTTACCACGCCGTTTCGGTACAGTTGATCCACCGATTGTTCCCCGGGCGGCTGCAAAGCCGGGGTCAAGCACTGTATTCGTCGCTCAATTTCGGTGTGGGCGCCGCGCTTGGAAGCTTGTTGAGTGGCATGGTCTGGGACGACTTGGGTTCGACCGCGACTTTCCATGCCGCCGCCGCCATTGCCTTGACCGGCATGCTGATCGGCTGGTTCGCGGTCCGCCATGCCACGCCGCTCGACCGTTGATCACGCGGGTTTGCAGCATTCAGGGGGAGATTCGGGTTTTCAGGCTGCAGCCCTAGGGGGTATAATCCTTTTTCCCCGAAACCACGGCAGGATGCGTCAGTGGCTGAACAAATGATGCTGATTCCAGGGCGGTCGAGCAAGCAGGGGACATCCCTGAATGCCGGGAAGCTCAAGGAGGAGTACCAGGCCGTCACCTCGACCATCGAGATGAACGAGAGCACCATGCGCAAGCTGGGCCTTTCCGCTGGAGACCGGGTGCGTTTGTCCTGTACCACCGGCAAGGTGGAAGTCGAATGCGGGAAGCCGCGCAAAGACGAAGATCTCCCGGACGGGATGATCTTCATTCCGTATGGCCCGTCTTCCAGTGAACTGATGGAAAGCGACACCGCCGGATCCGGCATGCCGATGTCGAAGCAGATGATGGTGGACGTGGAATGCCTGGGAGCCAAATGAAAACCCTGCCTTGCCTGTTGAGACCATGAGCGAAACCAAAACCCCTGAAGCCGCTAAGGACGAACCCAATATCCGCATCGTGGAAGATGCCACCTGCACGTTCTGCGGGTGTGTCTGCGATGACATGGAGTTGACCGTCGACCTTGACGCGAATCGCATCACGAAAGCCAAGAACGCCTGCGTTCTCGGTCGAGCCTGGTTCCTCCAGCATGGCATCGAGGATCATCCGCAGGCGATGATCGATGGACGCGAAGTGCCGCTGGAAGAAGCGATGGATGAAGCGGCGCGCATCCTGCACGAAGCGAAATTCCCGATCACCTACGGCCTGAGCGATTCTCCGTGCGAGGCGCAACGGGTGGCGGTGGCCATCAACGACCTGGTGCTCGGCAATATCGACACCACCACCTCCGTGTGCCACGGCCCGTCCGGCATCGCGTTCCAGGGCGTGGGCGAGAGCACGTCGACCCTGGGAGAGGTCAAGAATCGCGCCGATCTGGTCATTTACTGGGGCGGCAACCCGGCCGAGTCCCATCCGCGGCATTTCACCCGCTACACCGTGACGCCGAAGGGACGCTATATCCCGAACGGCAAGAAAGACCGTTACGTGGTGTTGATCGACGTGCGCAAGACGCCAAGTGCACCAGTAGCGGATCAGCTTATCCGGGTCAAGCCCGGCCGCGACTTCGAGTTGCTGTGGGCATTGCGCGCTTTGGTGCGAGGCCGCGATGTCGACCCCGACATCGAGAAGATTACGGGTGTGTCACGGGAAGTTTTGGACGAATTGGTGGAACGCATGAAGAACTGCAACTTCGGGGTTCTGTTCTTCGGCATGGGCCTGACCATGACCCGCGGTCGCCACTTCAATTCGGGAGCGTTGCTGGCGCTGGCCACCGACCTCAACAAGTACACGCACTTCGTCGCCAAGCCGGTACGCGGTCACGGCAACGTCACCGGTGCCGACAACGTGGTGTCGTGGCAGACCGGCTATCCGTTCGGCGTGAATTTTCACCGTGGCTACCCGCGTTTCAATCCCGGCGAGTACACCACCGTGGACCTGCTGGCACGCGGCGATGCCGACGCGGCCTTGATGATCGCCACGGACCCGGCCTCAAACTTCCCGAAACGTGCCATCGAGCACTTGAAGAAAATTCCGGTGATCTCACTGGACGCCAAGCCGACCTACACCAGCCGGCAGGCGCGGGTCGCCTTCATGGTGGCTACCTACGGGATCAACACGGGCGGCACCGTGTACCGCATGGACGACGTGCCGATCACCCTGCGCCCGGCTTTCGATTCCCCGTTTCCGACGGACGAGGAGGTTCTGACCGGAATCCACACCCGTTTGAAGAAGCTTCGGGCGAACGGCCGCAAGAAGGCGGCGTAGTTTCGTCATCCGATCAGATTCAGGAGACGGCCAGAATGGCTGAGAACGGCACGGAACTGCGCATCAAGGGCGGGAAAGTCTACGATCCGGCCAACGGCATCGACGGCGAAGTGCGCGATGTCCTGGTGCGAGACGGGCGCATCGTGGACAAGGTTTCCGAGAAGGCGCGAACCTTCAACATTCCCGGCATGGTCGTGATGCCGGGCGGGATTGACATCCACTGCCATATTGCCGGCCCGAAAGTCAACCTTTCGCGCAAATTGCAGCCCGAAGATCATCGCTTGGATGTCCATCCTGGAACGGACGTGACCCGCTCCGGAGTCGGCGGGGTCACTCCGTCGGTCCCGCCCCTGGCGGCCCGCCACGTGATCGAGGAGTTTCACGACACGCCGGTAATCGACAAGGGTTTCTACGTGTTGCTTGGCAACAACATGTTTCTGTACGACCTCCTGAAGCAGGGCCGTAAACAGGATTTTAAGGATGCGATTGCCTGGTGGGTTACGGCGGCACGGGCGGCTAGCGTCAAGCTGGTCAATGCGGGCAGCGATGAATTCTGGAAGGGCAGGCGCAACGAGAATGTCACCGACGTCAACGAAAAAATCGATCCGTTCGACTTGACCCCGTTGCACGCGACAGCTGCCTTTATCGAAGCGGTGGATGAACTGAACATGCCGCATCCCGCGCATATCCACTGCAACAACCTGGGCCACAGCGGCAATTTCCAGACCACGCTGGATACGATGAAAGCGGCCGAAGGGCACCGGGCGCACATTGCGCACATCCAGTTCCACAGTTATGCGGGTGAACTCGGAAAACGCGTTCAAACCGGCTCAGAAGCCATCATCGACTATATCAATACCCATGAAAACATCACGACCGACATCGGTATGGTGATGTTCGGCAAGGCGACCGCGATGACGGCGGATGCCCCGCTGACTTGGATGCTGCGCTTCAAGGACACGAAATGGATCAATGCGGACACCGAGTGCGAGAGTGGTTGCGGGGTCATGCCGTTCGAGTACCAGGATACGAACTACACGCACACCATGCAGTGGGCGATCGGACTGGAACTGTTCCTGCTGTCGCAAGACCCTTGGCGGGTGATGTTTTCGACCGACCACCCGAACGGCGCCTCTTTCCGCACTTATCCCCGATTGATTCGCCTGCTGATGGATCGCGGTTTTCGGGCCGAGATGATGAAGCAGGTCAACCAGAAAGCAATCAGCAACTGTCTGCTGCCGCAACTGGACCGGGAATACAGCCTGTATGAAATTGCCATCATCACCCGCGCGGCCCCCGCCCGGGCGCTGGGTTTGGCCAACAAGGGGCACTTGGGTGTGGGCGCGGACGCCGACATCACGATCTACACGGATGACGAAAACCGCGAGAGAATGTTCAATGCACCGCGTTACGTGATCAAGGCAGGCAAGCCAATCATTGAGGATCACGAGTTTGTCGACGACCATATTGGACGGTTCCTGCACACGGAGCCCGAGTACGACTCGGCGATTGAAGACCAGATCCGGCCGTTCTTCGATGACTACTACTCCATCCGGTTCAACAACTACCGGGTGGATGCCTCCTATCTCCACGACCATGAGGTGATTCCGCTGCGCAATTCCGGGAACGGGCGGAAGAAGAAGGGCAAATGAGAGTCGGCAAGACCGAGGTGGTTGATACGTTTGCCGAAGCTTTTGGCATGTGGGGCGCGCGCGTCATCATCACCGCCGACACCAAGAACTGGGCGCGAGCCGCCGCCCAGTCCTTCACCGGCTTTGCCACTTCCGTAATTCGCTGCAAATGCGAGGCAGCGGTGGAATGCGAGATTTCTGATACCGATACGCCGGACCTGCGCCCGGGAATCAGCGTGCTGCTGTTCGCGATGAGCGAGAAGGACATGAGCGCCCGCCTGGTCGAGCGGATCGGGCAGTGCGTGATGACCTGCCCGACGACCGCCTGCTACAACGGGCTGGAAAATGGAACCACCGTGCCGGTCGGGCAGCGACTGCGGTTCTTTGGCGACGGCCACCAGATCGCCAAGGTGGTGGGGGGCCGGAAGTTCTGGAGGATTCCGATCATGGGAGGCGAGTTCCTGGTGGACGACGTGTTCGGGGTTCAGCCCGCGATCGGTGGCGGCAACCTGCTAATGCTGGGAAGAAGCGGGCGGACCGCTTTGCGTGCCGCGTCTGGCGCGGCGGATGCAATGCGCGACGTGGCTGGCGTATTCCTGCCTTTCCCACAGGGCGTGGTCGGATCCGGCAGCAAGGTGGGTTCCCGCTACAAGGGCATGATCGCCTCGACCAACGAAGCCTATTGCCCAACCCTGCGGGGGCGAGTCGAGAACTCGGCGTTGCCGGAAGGCATCGCGGCGGTCTACGAGGTGGTGGTCAACGGTCTCGACGAGAATGCCTTGCGCGAAGCCATGCGGCGGGGCATCCAGGCCGCGGCGGAACGTGGCGTGGACTACGTCAGCGCAGGGAACTACGGCGGGACGCTCGGCCAATACAAATTCCATCTCTATGAATTGCTGGAGAGCAACTGATCATGCACACCGAGTTGGAACTGACCACCGCGCCTGAGGTGCCGATCGAAGCAGAGTGCCTGAGCCCTGCAAAGATCAAGGGCCTGTCGCAATCAGGGATCGAGCATCTCGCGATGATGCACGGCAATCGCAAGGTGCGGGTTGGAGACTTTTTTCGCGTGACCGGGAATGGTCAGAGCTCATTGCGCCTGGAAGGGGACCTGTCGCGGGTCAAATACATCGGTGCCGGAATGAAGGAGGGCGAGGTTCGCGTGAATGGTTCTGCCGGCATGCACCTCGGAGCTGGTATGTCCGGGGGCGTGATTCGTGTTTCCGGGGACGCTTCGGATTGGGTCGGGCCGGAGATGAGCGGGGGACGGATCGAGGTGATGGGCAATGCGGGGCACATGGTGGGCAGCGCCTACCGGGGCCAACGCGTCGGGATCATGGGCGGGGAGATCCTGATCCACGGCAATGTCAAGAATGAATTAGGATCGGCCATGCGCCGCGGTTTGATTGCGGTTGGTGGTCAGGCTGGCGATTTCGTTGGGGTCAACATGCGCGCTGGCACCATCGTTGTGATGGGCGGGATGGGCATCCGCGCGGGCGCCGGCATGGTGCGCGGCTCGATTATCTCGTTCGAGCCGGTCGAATTACTGCCGACCTTCACCTACTCCTGTTGGCTGCGACCGACGTTCCTCAGGTTTTACCTGTGCCACTTGGGGCAGAGTGGCTTTGAAATCGACGACGATCACATGGGTGGCCGTTATCGCCGCTACTGCGGGGACAGCGTGGAAGAGAACCGTGGCGAAATCCTGGTGTTCGATTCGCGCTAACGCTCGTCTATAATTTAATCCTTCGCCCGCCTATGCGGGTGCAGCCCGCTTCACTTCACATTAGGAGCCTTGAATGACAACGATCGTAACTGATAACTGCAAAGGTTGCCGTTATACGGATTGTGTAACTGTTTGTCCCGTCGCCTGCTTCCACTATGACGACGAGATGCTGTACATCGACCCGGATGTCTGCATTGACTGCAGCGCCTGCATTCCGGAATGTCCGGTTCAGGCGATTTACGAAGAAGACGATCTCCCAGAAGACAAGCAGGAGTGGCTCGAAATCAATGCTGAGAAAGCCCCCGAACTTCCGGTGATTGAAGAGAAAATGGACCCGCTGCCCGGTGCGGACGAACGCAAGACTGCACTAGGATTCTGATTCCGTGAGCCAACTGGGGACAGAAGCCGCGCCCTTGCGGGTCGCGGTTGTCGGCGCCGGGCCGAGTGGGTTTTATGCGACCGAGGCATTGCTGAAATCCGAGATTGCTGCCCAGGTTGACCTGATCGAACGTTTGCCCTCCCCTTACGGGTTGGTGCGCAGCGGTGTCGCGCCGGATCATCCCAAGCTCAAGCAGTCGATCGAGGTCTACAAGAAAGTCGCTGCACTCGAGGGTTTCCGCTTTTTCGGCAACGTGACGGTCGGAAAGGACGTCACGCCGCAGGAGTTGCGGGACATCTACCACGCTGTGATTTATACCTGCGGCGCTGAAACGGATCGCCGCCTTGGGATCGAGGGCGAGGACCTGGCGGGCAGCCATACCGCGACGGAATTCGTCGGCTGGTACAACGGTCACCCGGACTACCGGGACCGGGAATTCGATTTCTCGCATGAAACTGCCGTGATCATCGGTCAAGGGAACGTGGCGGCAGATGTCGCCCGCATCCTGTCCAAATCTGTTGATGAGCTCAAGCATACCGACATTAGTCAGCATGCTTTGGATGCGCTGGCCGAAAGCCAGATCAAGACAATTGCAGTCGTAGGACGCCGGGGGCCGGCGCAGGCGAAATTCACCACCAAGGAACTGCGCGAGTTTCTGGAACTGGAGAATTGCCAAGCGGCCATTGCTTCGGAAGAGTTGGCTCTCAACGAAGCCAGCCAAACCGAGGTCGCTGACAAGAAAGCAGGTGTGGTGGCGGCCAAGAACATGGCGGTCTTCGAGAAGATGGCGGAAAACGCAGAGCACGGAAAAGCCCGGACTTGCCGCATGATGTTCTGCCGGAGCCCGATCCGCATCGAAGGGAATGGCCGGATCGAGCGGGTGGTGTTGGAACGCAACGAGTTGTCCGGCGAACCGTTTTCGCAACGGGCCTCGGGCACGGGCGAGACCGAAACCTTGGAGTGTGGGCTGCTGTTCCGCTCCATTGGCTATCGGGGAGTGCCAATCGAAGGGGTGCCGTTCCATGACTCCTGGGGTGTATTTCCGAACCAAGAAGGCCGGATCACCGATGGCCCGGATGGGGCGGTCGTGCCGGGCATCTATACAGCGGGCTGGATCAAGCGCGGGCCTTCCGGAATCATTGGGACCAATCGCGCCTGTGCAGTGCAGACGGTCGAATCTCTGATGGGGGATCTGAATAACCTCTCCGCGGATCGCGCGGGAACGGACGCGTTGGCTAAATTGTTGCAGGAACGCGGTGTGCGCAGCATCGACTTTCCGGAATGGCAGCAGATTGACGCGGAAGAAGTCAGCCGGGGCGAGCCAAAGGGCAAGCCACGGGAGAAGTTCACCCGTCGCGAAGAAATGCTGCAAATTCTGGGCTAAGAGTAGGTAGAGGGCCGGGTAACAACTCCGGATCCCCGCATCCAGTGCCTCGGATCCAGTCAGTGCCAGTGAATTCCCCAAATCGCAGAAATGGCGGCCGCACAACTATGGCCGCGGTTGGTTTGGCAGTACTGTTGAGTTTGGGCTGCGGTACCGGATGGGCCGATGAAGTCACACCATCGGCTCCTGTGAAATCGGCTAAAGCCGAGCCTGAGTCCGCACAGCCCGATGGGCAGAACGCTTCGGAGGAAAAGTACCGGCAACTGATCATGGCGGCGGGCCAGCAACTTCAGCAGGGCAATCCAGCTCAAACTCTGAAACTGCTGGAACAGGCGACCCAAATGCTGGGTGGGCGGACTACGGCCGATATCCTTTTCCTGGCGGCACAGGCGCACTTGGCACTTGGAAACCGCGAGATGGCGACGCGGATACTGGGACAACTTGCCAAGGAATATCCGCAGGTGGATCGGCTCCAGTTGGATTATGCTGCCATGTTGTATTCAACGGGGCGGGACGAGGAAGCCGATGCGATATTCCGGGATATCCGCGAGAGGAAAAATCTGCCGAAGCCGGTTGGACGCAACGTTGAGAAATTCTTGGAGCGTATCCATCGTCGGAAGAGCCTGTTGATCGACTACGACTTCAGTGTCTGGAAAGACGATAACGTCAATAACGCAACCGAAGTAGATCAGGTGGAAATTCCCCTGTTCGGCGGGCTAAGATTCACCGTGAACGAAAAGCCGGTCGAAGCGTGGGTGGCCCGCACAGGAGTTAACTTGCTCCACCGTACGCCCTTGCGGACAGATGGAAGTCTGCGCCTGAATTCTCGGGTCGGCGTGGCGCGCAACACGGCGCGCAATGCCCAGGCGCACAACCGCACTTGGCTGAATCTGTCGACGGGGCCCCAATGGTTTTATCTGACGGAATTCGCAGATCACAGACTTCCAGGCTATGCTGGCGCAGACATTGGTTACGAGAAACGTTGGCAAGGAGGAGATCCTTATTCGGGCAGTGCCTGGATACGATTCTCTGCACGGCAGAGTCTGCCCGGACACTGGGCGCTCGGCGGCTACGTTCGCTATTGGGACACTCAATACAGCGAGGGTTCAAGTCGGCTGGAACCGAAAGGGCAGGCGTTCAACCTATATGCGGAGCGTACGTTTCAGAGCGCACGGATGACGGCGGGCTGGACGTTTTCTACGGAACATCCCGATCTATCCACGCAGCGTTGGAAATCGCATCAGGGGATGCTCGCCTATGAGACCGTCTTCGGCCTGAATTGGCATGTGTCGGCGGTGGCCACGCTGTCGGAGATCCGATACAAGGGGGAGGAATTGCTTTTCGAGAGACGGCGCAAGGATCAGCACCGGAATCTTCGCGTTACCGTTTCCAACCGCGCCTTGTCCTGGAACGGTTATCTCCCGGAACTCACATTCGGTCTTGCCGAGACGAAGTCCAATATCGACCTTTACGATCGAGATAACTTCACGACTCGCTTGGGTCTTCAGAAGTTGTTCTGAAGCCGGACGATTTAGTTGGCGACTGCTAGCCAGACCGCCTCGGGCCAAGCCACGCCAGCAATGCGCCCGATGCGAACATACTGATAGCCACCCCGTAAAACCCAGCCTCCAAGTATCCGGAAAGGCTCGCCAGGATACCCAGCCCGAGCGCCCCAATGCCGTAGCCCAAGTCGCGCCAGAAACGGTATGCTCCAATGGCGGAGCCCCGCCATGCAGGAGTTGCGAGGTCGCTGATCGCGGCACTGAGATTGGGATACAGTAAGGCCATGCCGAACCCTGTGATGGCGGCGCTGATCGCCCAGGTTTCGAATTGCAGGCTCCACAGCGAACCCAGAACCCCGATTCCGCACAGCCACATGCCAGCCACGCAGGGAATCAAGCGACCGATCCGGTCAGAGAGTCGGCCGGTCAGGAACTGGCTGGCTCCCCAGACCGTTCCGTAGATGCCCACTATCCAGCCGATATCGGGAAGGCTGAAACCGTGGGTGTACAGATAGACGGGATAAAAGATCCAGACCAGAGTGTCCACGAATTTCTCAACCAGCCCAGCCTGACTGACCGCAAACATGCGCCGATCCCGCCAGGAGACCTTGGCAAAGGCTTCCCATGTAGTGGCGGGTATCGCTTCAGTCGGAGTTTCGGTCGCCTGTTGTTCACGGTGTGCCCAAGGGAGGGTTTCACGCACGAATCCAAGCAGAAGCCCCAAGGCCAGCATGATGCAGATAAGGCCGAATCCCCACAATGCCTCTCGGGCATCCATTGCGCTTGCGAGGTAGCCGGTCATGACTCCGGCAACCGCTACCCCCATGTAACCGGAGAACTCGTCCAGCCCGACCGCAAAGCCTCGTTCCTGGGAATGCGCCAAGTCCAATTTGCTGGTTTGGGTTGCCGACCAGCACAGGCCCTGGTTGATGCCCAGTAGCAGCGTGGCCAGCACCACCTCATTCCAACTCGTGGCATACAGGATCAACCAAGGAGCAGGCAGGGCGAATAGCCAGCCTGTCAACAACACGGGCTTTCGGCCGAACCGGTCCGCCGTCCGTCCGGCAACAAAATTCATGGTGCCCTTGACGAATCCGAACGCAACGACGAAGACGGTCAACAGGAGGTAGGAGCCGCGCTCCACGGAGAATTCGCTTTCGGCCAGTGCCGGCACGACCGTGCGCACCATGCCGAGGGTCATGCCGACCAGAAAGACCTGTGCCAGTTGTTGCCCGAACTGGGCGAGATTGCGGGAAATACCGTGCATCAAGGCGAATTGTACGCACTTGGGGCCGGCCGAGCGAATGGATCGGGTGGGACACTATAATGAGTTGCAGACGAATCGGAACTGGTTTTACCCTCCTTATCGACCCTCATGGCGTATGAAGTCCTGGCCCGCAGATGGCGACCCCGCACGTTTGCCGAAGTGGTCGGCCAGCAACATGTACTTCAGGTCCTGACCAAGGCGTTTGAAAACAACCGGTTGCATCACGCGTACCTGTTCACGGGGACCCGGGGCGTCGGCAAGACCACCTTGGGGCGCATCGTTGCGAAGTGTCTGAATTGCGAACAGGGGGTCAGCGCGGAGCCTTGCGGCGTGTGCGAGGCCTGTCGCAGCATCGACGAAGGAAAATTCCCGGATCTTCTGGAGATTGATGCAGCCTCCCGCACTCGCGTGGAGGAAATGCGCGAATTGCTTTCGGATTCTTCCTATGTCCCCACGCAGGGCCGCTTCAAGGTATACCTGATCGACGAAGTGCACATGCTGTCGACGCACAGTTTTAATGCCTTGCTTAAAACTTTGGAAGAACCACCCGAACACCTCAAGTTTCTTTTTGCCACGACCGATCCACAGAAACTTCCAGCCACGGTGTTGTCCCGATGCCTTCAATTCCATCTGAAGCGCCTGAACGAGTCCCAGATCGGCGATCAACTGACCAAGATTCTCGAACACGAAAAGCTGGAATCCGAACCGGATGCGGTGATTCAGTTGGCGCGTGCGGCGGATGGCAGCATGCGGGATGGATTGAGTCTTTTGGATCAGGCCATCAATTATTGTGCTGACGGTCTGACCCAGGACGAAGTGGATCGAATGCTGGGGCTCTTGCCGCGTGAGAATTTTGGAGCACTGGTGATGGCTCTTGCGGGTCGGGAGCCGGAAGCGGTGATGCAGGCGGTCGCTGGTCTACGGGAACTGTCCCCTTCATTCCAGGACATCCTGGACGACTTGGCCCGAGTGTTTCATACTTGCGCGATGGCATCCGAAGGCGTGGAGGCCGACGTGCCGGAAGAAATGCAAGACTGGGCGCGTGCAATCAATGCGGCATACAGTCCGGCCGACCTCCAGTTGGCTTATCAAATACTGTTGCAGGGCAAGCGTGACCTTCAGTATGCGCCCGATGAGCAGACGGGACTGGAGATGACCCTGTTGCGTCTTTTGTGCTTCATGCCGGATGGTTGGCAAGAAGGTGCGCCTTCTCCCTCAAAATCTGCAGTTTCGGATGAAGATGTGCCCGCCCAGACCCAAAGCGCACCGGCAGTCGCAGAAGAACCCGCTGCATCCGTGAAATCAATCGAATGGGGTGAGGGGATTGCATGGGGAGAGTTGATTGAACAGCTCGAGATTTTTGGGAATACCCGGGTGTTCGCAGGAAACTGTGAGATAGAACGCGTGGAAGGCGATGCGCTGCATTTGGTTTGCGATAAAGCGTATCCGGTCCCGTCTGGAGTCGAAAAAACCCTGGGAGAGGCCTTAAGCGAATACTTCAAACGAGAGGTTTCCTTGCATGTTCGCTCTGGTGTTCCGAAACAGGAAACCAAGGCTCAGAAGGATGACCACGCTCGCAAAGAGCGGGCCGAACAGGCTCAGCGCGAAATCGAAGAATCTCCGACAACTCGAGCCCTACAGGAAGAACTCGGAGCTCAACAAGTTATCGGCCCGATGAACGGCATCACATCCGCGACCCCGGAATCCTGAATGTCGGCTTCGGACAGCCTTCTGGATCAACTGGTCGAAGCCTTGCAATGCCTGCCTGGCGTCGGTGTAAAGACGGCGCAGCGCATGGCGTTCAACCTGCTGGAGCGGAATCGCCCGCGCGGACGGGTACTGGCATCCGTGCTGAAGGAGGCGCTGGACAACATCCGGCATTGTGCACGCTGCCGGAATTTCACGGAAAACGAAATATGCTCGATTTGCGCGGATGCATCAAGGTCCGCGAACCAGTTGTGCGTCGTGGAGGGACCGGCCGATGTACGGCTGTTGGAGGCCAACACCGATTACCGAGGGCGCTATTTTGTGCTGATGGGGCGGCTATCTCCGCTGGATGGGATCGGACCGGAGGAGATCGGCCTGTCCCAATTGGAGGCCCGGCTTCAGTCCGAACCGATAGAAGAGATGATTTTGGCGATCGGCACGACCGTCGAGAGCGATGTCACGGCACACGTGTTGGGTGAATTGGCACAACGGCACGATGCCAAGGTTACCCGGCTGGCGCGCGGGGTGCCGGTGGGCGGAGAATTGGAGTATCTGGATCCGGGCACCTTGATGACGGCGTTCGAGGGACGAACCCAGTACTAAAAACCAGGGATTTCTGGCCTTGGTCGCCTATGCGGCCCTGTGCAAGGGCTTGACGCGCTTTTCGATCTGCCGGCCCACCTTGATTTCAGCTTTGCGAAGTTCGTAGGTTTTCTGAAGGTTCATCCAAAACTGCGGAGACATCCCGAAATAACATGCCAAGCGTAATGCCGTGTCGGCCGTCACGCCCCTCTGGCTATTCAGGATCGCAGTAATTCGATTCACCGGAATATCCAGCGCCTTCGCCAATGCACTGGCCGACAGGCCCAGTTCTTCCAGTTCGTCACGCAGGATCTCGCCAGGATGCACTGGCCTCATTCCGTTTTTTGGACTCATGATCTTTTCTCCTCAATGATAATCGACGATTTCCACCTCACATGGCCCTTTGTCTCCCCAGCGAAAGCAGATTCGCCACTGCGAGTTGATTCGAATGCTGTACTGGCCACGTCGCCGCCCTCCCATGGTTTTCAGCCGGTTGCCCGATAACGCCGCAAGGTCTCTGAGGGATTCCGCATGATTCAGAGAGGCAAGACGGCGCATGGCCTGTTCGGCGAATCCCTGAAATGCCGCGATTCGATGACCCTCGAAAAAACGCTGGGTGTTTCGATCCTTGAAACTCTGTATCATCGAACATTTCGATGGAATCGTTACGGCTTACGTAAATCATAACAGATATTGGAAAGCATGTCTACGTATTGTGCCTTCAACTCTGAGTCGAATAACGAGAGCGAGTGTTTGATGTACCGCAATCGCGACTTAAGGCTGAACCTCATTGTTCTGCAATGCGCGAATCCGCTCTTCAAGAGGCGGATGCGATAGAAACAACTTGCGCATGTTTGAGGTGGGGCGGGCACCGGAGATGCCGAAAGCCGCCATCGTGTCCGGAAGGTCCCGGGGTTGGCTGACTTCGCGCAAGCGCTGCAGCGCAGAGATCATCTTGTCGCGACCGGCCAGGTAGGCCCCGCCGGCATCCGCACGGAACTCCCGGCGCCGCGAGAACCACATCACCACGACGGTGGCCAAAATCGACAACAGGATTTGGGCAATGATCGAGACGATGAAATATCCGGGCCCGAATCCGCGCTGTACCCGGAACACGAGTCGGTCGACCAGGAATCCGATTACTCGCGACAGGAACACGACGAATGTATTGAGCACGCCCTGAAGCAGGGCCATGGTCACCATGTCGCCGTTGGCGACGTGCGCCATTTCATGGCCGATCACCGCTTCCACCTCGTCCTGGCTCATTTGTTTCAGCAGGCCAGTGCTGACGGCGACCAGGGCATTGTTTTTGTTCATCCCGGTTGCGAAGGCATTCGGCTGTGAAGCGTCGAAGATTCCAAACTCGGGAGGCTGGATGTGGCAGGTCTCGGAATAGCGATGGACCGTATCAACAAGCCATTGCTCCGTGCGGTTGGCAGGCTGTTCGATCACCCGTACCCGCATGGTTCGCTTGGCAATCCATTTCGATAGGGCGAGCGAGATGAAAGAGCCGGCGAAGCCGAGGACCAGCGAATAGACCAGCAGAGCGTATAAATCCAGATGCATGCCTTGGGCATCCAACAGGCCGTCGATGCCGAGCACCGAGAATACGATGCCGAGGACTAGGAGGATGGCGAAATTGACGCCAAGGAAAAGAAGAATTCTCATTAATCCAAAATTATAAATCGCGTACTTCGAAACGCTGGAAATTCCGCCAGCTCTTGGACAGCTTGGTGCCGCGCCCACCCCGTGCACCCTGATGCTCGCACAGGTCTTTGAAGCGCATCACCCGGTGAGTCGCTGGAGTAAACAGCACCAATGCCTGCTTCTCCGTCACGGCGGCCAGTAGCGTGACTCGCTCACCTTTGGGATCTTTGAGTTGCGGACCAGCAATGTTGATGATCTTGTTGCCGCGTCCTCGACCGAGAATCGGTAATTCAGACGCCTTGACCATCAGTAAGTTCCCGGCACTGGTCGCGGCGACGACATAGGTCTGATTCAGATCCGGCACCGGGTGCGGTTGCATCACAACAGCGCCGTCCGGCACGGTCAGGGCGGTCCGGCCGGCCTTGCTGCGGGTCTCCAGGCGGTCGTAGGGCACAAGAAAGCCGTAGCCGAAACTGGTGCCCATCAGCCAGTGGGGGTTTTCCTCGTTGGCCATCACTCCGATGAACTGCGCGCCGGCAGGGGGATTGAAATGCCGTGCCAGAGGTTCGCCGAGGTTGCGGGCGGAGGGCATCTGGGCGGCGGCCATGGTGTACACCCGGCCGTGGCTGTCGAGGAACCGCACGGTTCGGTTGCTTCGGGTGCGTACGCTGGCCTGCAGGGCATCGTCGGTCTTGTAGGTCAGCGAGGCGGGGTCGACTTCGTGACCTTTGGCGGAACGCACGAGACCGCTGCGGGACAGCACCACGGTCACGGGTTCCGCGGGCGTGAGTTGGGACGGGTCCATCGCTTGCGCCTGCGGGGCGGAGTCCACGAGTTGACTGCGGCGGTCGTCGCCATAACGCTCCGCGTCTTCCTGGAGTTCTTTTTTAATCAGGGTTTTCAGGCGGGCGGCCGAACCGAGGATCTTCTCGATTTCTTTCTTCTCGGCGCTCAGGTCCTTCTGCTCCTGTTCCAGTTTTTCCCGTTCCAGTTTCGCCAACTGCTTCAGGCGTATTTCCAGAATCGCCTCGGCCTGTTCTTGGCTCAACTTGAATTTTTTCATCAAAACGGGCTTGGGCTCGTCCTCGTTCCGGATAATGCGGATGACTTCGTCAAGGTTGGCGTGCGCGGTTAGCAGGCCCTCCAACAGGTGCAGCCGCTTGTTGACTGCATCCAGCCGGTGGTTCAGCCGACGGGTGACGGTTTGCTTGCGGAATTCCAGCCAGGCCCGCAGCAGAGAGCGCAAGTCCATAACCCTCGGGCGGCGGTCCAGATCGATGACATTGAGATTGACGCGAGCCGACCGCTCCAAGTCGGTTGTGGCGAACAGATGTAACAGGAGCGCCTCCCTGTCCACCCGCTTGCTGCGAGGGACGATGACCAGCCGAGTCGGGGTTTCATGGTCGGATTCGTCGCGCAGATCCTCGACCATAGGCAATTTCTTTTCCCGCATTTGCTGGGCGATTTGCGTCATGACGCGTGCGCCGGAGACCTGGTAGGGCAGGGCCGTGACGATCAGCCCTTCTTTTTCGTTGGCGATGCTGGCCCGAATGCGGACGGTTCCGGTTCCGGTCTCGTACAGTTCGCGCAGTTCCTCGGGCGAGGAGAGGATCTCGCCTCCGGTCGGGTAGTCCGGGCCTTTCACGTGTTCGCACAGTTCGGCCACGGAAGAGCTGGGGCGTTCCAATAACCGGATGCAGGCGCTGGCAATTTCGCGCAGGTTATGCGGTGGAATGTCAGTGGACAGGCCGACCGCGATGCCAGTCGTGCCGTTGAGCAGTACATTGGGCAGGCGGGCGGGCAGCAATTGAGGTTCTTCCAAGGTGCCGTCGAAATTGGGTTGCCAGTCGACGGTAGCCTGATCCAGTTCTGACAGCAGGGCTTGCGCGTAGGGAGTCAGGCGCGCTTCCGTGTAGCGCATGGCAGCGAAGGACTTGGGATCGTCCGCCGAACCCCAGTTGCCTTGGCCGGCGACCAGGGGATAACGGTAAGCGAAGTCTTGGGCCATCAGGACCATGGCCTCGTAACAGGCTTGGTCGCCGTGAGGGTGGTATTTGCCGATGACATCGCCGATGGTGCGGGCGGACTTCTTGGGCTTGCTGGTGGCTTTCAGGCCCAGCTCCGACATGGCATAGACGATGCGCCGTTGCACCGGCTTCAGGCCGTCGGCAAGATGCGGGAGGGCCCGATCCAGGATGACATACATGGAATAGTTGAGATAGGCCTCCTCCACGAATGTAGAGAGAGGCCGAATGCCAGTGTCGGTTTCTTGGAGTTCGAACAGCGAGGACTGAGGCATGTTCAAAGTTCAGCGAGGTGGCCCCGCTTTTCGAGCCAACTTCTGCGGTCGGCGGCTCGCTTGCGGTTGAGTAGGCGGTCCATCAGGGCACCATCTTTCGCACTCCACTCCAGTTGGACCAGCCGGCGGGTTTCCGGGTCCATGGTGGTTTCGCGCAACTGGGCCGGGTCCATTTCGCCCAGTCCCTTGAAACGAAGCACGACCGGAGTCGCGGCATTCTTGCGCTTGCCCGCACGTTCCAGAATCCGGTCGCGTTCGGCATCGTCCAAGGCGTAGAGCACTTCCTTGCCGATATCGATACGGTACAGCGGCGGCATGGCCACGTAGACATGACCTTCCTTGACCAGATCCGGAAAATGTTTCAGGAACAAGGCGCACAGCAAGGTCGCGATGTGCAGCCCATCGGAGTCGGCATCGGCAAGGATGCAGACCTTTCGGTAACGCAGCCCGGACAGGTCGGGGTCACCCGGGGTGGCGCCGATGGCTTGGGCGATGTCGTGTACCTCTTGTGAATTGAGGGCAGTCTCGGCGTCCAGTTCCCAGGTATTGAGGATCTTGCCGCGCAACGGCAAAATTGCCTGAAAGTTCTTGTCGCGAGCCTGCTTGGCGGAGCCGCCCGCCGAATCGCCCTCGACCAGGAACAACTCCGAATCCGCATCTTCTGCACTGAGGCAATCAGCCAACTTGCCGGGCAGGGCAGGACCGGAGGCTGCCTTCTTACGTGCAATCTTGCGTGTCTGGTTCCGGCGCCGCTGGGCATTCTCGATCATGAATGTCGCCAGCGTCTCGCCCTGCTGGACATGCTGGGTCAGCCAGGTCTGGAACACGTCCTTGATGACGGTCGCCAGCGTGGCCTGGGTTTCCCGGCGAACGAACTTCTCCTTGGTCTGCCCGGCGAATTGCGGATTCTCAGTCTTGTACGAGAGCACGTAGTTGATCCGCTCCCAGACATCTTCCGGAGCGATCTTGATCCCCCGCGGCAGCAGGCTGCGCGTTTCGCAGAATTCGCGCACTGCTTGCGTCAGTCCGTTGCGCATGGCGTTGACATGCGTGCCGCCGGCCAAGGTCGGAATCAGGTTGACGTAACTCTCGCTCAGCGTGGCGTCCTGCTCCAGGGTCCAGCACACAGCCCAATCGACCGCCTCTTGGCCGTTTTCGTAGGACCCGGAGAACGGGGGGTTCGGCAGAGGATTGTCGCCGACCGCTTCATTGAGATATTGCAGGAGCCCGTCTTCGAATTGCCAGGTTTCCGGATCGCCCTTGGGCGTGACCAATTTCACTTCTAGGCCTGGGCACAGTACGGCCTTTGCGCGCAGCAGGCGGGCCAGCCGGGAGGGGGTGAAGTGGACGTCATCAAAATACCGGGGATCCGGCCAAAACTGCAAGCGGGTGCCGGTGTTGCGCTGGCCGACCTTGCCGACCGCCTCCAGTTCGCTGCGCACCTCTCCGCCAGAGAATCCCATGTTGTACTCTTGGCCTCCGCGCCGGATCCAGACCTCAAGGTTCTTTGACAATGCGTTGACGATGGAGACGCCCACGCCGTGGAGGCCGCCGGCGTACCGATAGTTCCGATTGGAAAATTTGGCGCCGGAATGCAACGTAGTCAGGATCACTTCAGCACCCGGCTTCTTCAATTCGGGATGCGGGTCCACGGGCATTCCCCGACCGTCATCCTCGACTTCCAGCGAGCCGTCCTCGTGCAGGATGACGGTTAGCCGTTTGGCATGGCCGGCCAAAACTTCGTCGATGCTGTTGTCGATGACTTCCTGCGCGAGATGGTCCGGTGTGGCGGTGTCGGTGTACATGCCGGGACGCTTGCGCACCGGCTCTAGACCCGAGAGAACTTCAATATCCGAGGACTGATACCTTGCCATGGGGATTCGAAATGTCCGTTAGCCTCCGTCGGCCAGAGGAGGAAGCCGTAGTGGGTCGCAGGTGCCGGATGCAAAGGGCGCAAGCATCACGGCCTAGTATTATGGCACTAATTGGGATTTCCACCGCATTTGGTTGCGGTTCTTCTGGGTGTCTCAGACACGGCGACGAGACCGAATGCCATAATATCCAATCAATGCGGGATCAATTCACCCGCCCGGGAATCCAACCAACAAAATCACTCCACTTTCATGTCTGAACGTCCCAGCGGCCGCGCACCGGATGAACTGCGCCCGATCTGCCATCAGCGCGGTTATGTGCAACATGCCGAGGGCTCCGTCCTGTACGAACAGGGTGCCACCCGCGTACTGTGCACGGCAACATTCGAACCGGGCGTGCCGCGCTGGCTCAAGGGAACAGGGAGCGGTTGGGTGACTGCCGAATACGGCATGCTGCCGCGCGCTACCAGCGAGCGCACCCGGCGCGAGGCTCGCAGTGGCGGACAGGGCGGGCGCACCATGGAGATTCAACGCCTGATCGGCCGTGCTCTACGCGCCGTGCTTGACCTCGAGGCGCTGGGTGAGAATACCCTGACCTTGGATTGCGACGTGCTTCAGGCGGATGGAGGGACGCGTACGGCCGCTATCAACGGCGCGTTCATGGCGCTGCAGGACGCGATGGATGTCTTGCGCGAGAAGGGAGTGCTGCAGACCAACCCGATACATGGACAGATTGCGGCAGTATCTGTGGGAATCGTTGATGGCGAGGCCCGGCTGGATCTGGACTATGCGGAAGATTCCACGGCGGAGACTGACATGAACGTCGTCATGAACGACGCGGGCTCGATTATCGAAATCCAGGGCACGGCGGAAGGACATGCGTTCCAGCGAAAGGAATTGGACGCCATGCTCGACCTTGCGGAAGCCGGCATCCGGGAAATCATGCAGCAGCAGAGGCAGGTTCGCGCACAGTGAAAGTCGTGCTGGCCAGCAACAATCCGGCAAAATTGCGTGAGTTGGACGCTGTGCTCCGTCCGATGGGCTGGGAACTGGTTGCACAGGGCGACCTCGGGGTTCCGGAAGCGGAAGAGACAGGAACAACTTTCGAAGCGAACGCGCTGCTTAAGGCCCGTCATGCGGTGGCCTGCACCGGTTTGGCCGCGCTTGCGGACGACTCGGGGATCGAAGTGGATGCCTTGGATGGACGCCCGGGCGTTTATTCTGCTCGCTATGCGGGTCCGCAGTGTGACGACGAGGCCAACAACCGGCTCCTGTTGCAGGAACTCGAAGGGGTACCGGAAGAACAGCGCGGTGCCCGCTACCAGTGCGTCATCGCCTTGGTGCGTACTGCTGAAGACCCTGACCCGCTGATTGCCCGCGGTGTCTGGGAAGGCCGGATTCTAGAAACGCCGCAGGGCCACAATGGTTTTGGCTACGATCCCTTGTTCTACGTGCCGACGCATGGCTGTGCCTCGGCCGAGTTGGAACCGGATGTCAAGAACGGCATCAGCCACCGCGGTGCCGCACTTCGCGCCCTGATTAAACACCTGCAAGCCAGCGCATGATCCCCCTGTCCCTGTACGTGCACTTTCCTTGGTGCGTCTCGCGCTGCCCGTACTGCGATTTCAATGCCCATGCGGCTTCGACGTTCGAGGAAACACGATACGTGGAGTGCCTGATCCGGGAATTCGGGCGGGCGACGGGAGTTGCCCAAGGGCGAGTCATCGAAAGCGTGTTTTTTGGCGGGGGCACGCCCAGCCGGTTCTCTCCGGAGGCTATCCGGCGCGTGCTGGACGCGATTCGGGCGGAATTTGATTGCAGCCCCTCGCTGGAGGTTACGCTGGAGGCCAACCCGCAGTCGGCCGACCGGGGCCATTTCGCGGGCTACCGGGAAGCAGGCGTCAACCGCCTGTCGATTGGCGTACAGAGTTTTGATGACGATTGCCTGCGCCGACTCGGCCGTGCCCATGACCGGACGGATGCTCATGCAGCTATCGATTTCGCGAGGCAGGCGGGCTTTTCACGCTTCAATCTGGATCTAATGTACGGTCTGCCGAATCAACAGGTGGAGCAGGTACGTGCCGACCTTGAGATGGCGCTGGCTTTTGAGCCGGAACACCTGTCTTGGTACCAGTTGACGCTGGAACCTGGGACGCCGTTTGCCGTCAAACCCCCTCCACTTCCGGATGGGGATCGTTTGTGGGAGATGTTCGCGGAGGGTGCCGGGATACTGGAACACGCGGGTTACGCTCAGTACGAAGTTTCCGCTTGGTGCCGGGATGATGCGGTTTGCCGGCATAACGTGAACTACTGGGAGTACGGAGACTACCTGGGTGTAGGGGCCGGCGCGCACGGCAAACTGACGGATGCGGCAGGGGAAGTGTTTCGCACGGTGCAGGCATACAACCCGGGCGATTGGATGGAGGCGGCAGAGAGAGAAGGGGCGGAAATCGAACGTCGACACCGGGGTGCTGAAAACCGAATATTCGAATTCATGCTGGGCGCACTTCGCCTGAAGGCGGGGGCGGCTTGGATACTGTTCGAAACCCGGACTGGGCAGTCCCGGAAAGTCTTGGCCGACATGCTGGAAAAAGCCCGCACCCTCGGCTTGGTCACGGAGTCACCGAGGGGCTTGCGCGCCAGCACACGGGGCTGGCGCTACCTGAACGACCTTTGCGAGCTATTCCTGCCGGTTGGCGCCTGAATTCCACCGCTTCCTGATATACTACGCGCCCCGGTTTACCCCGGCTTTACGAGTATGGCAGCCCAAGACCACAACTATCACGACATCACGGTCGTTTGCGCCTGCGGCAATCGCTTTCAGACGCGCTCGACCTATGCCGAGGACGAGCTGCATGTGGAAATCTGCTCGCAGTGCCACCCGTTTTACACCGGGAAACAGAAAATCCTGGAAACTGCGAAGCAGGTCGACAAGTTCCGCAAGCGTTATGGCAGCTGAGCATCGCCGGCTTCCTACCTCTTCTTTCTTTCGAACTTCTCTGTTGACGCTGGCGCTGGGTGCGTCAGTCAGCGCCTGCGTGGGCGCCACGAATCCGGTAACCGGGGAGCGGGACTGGACGGTGGTCGACGAGAAGCGGGAACTGGAACTCGGGCATGAAGCCCACCCGGAAATCCTCAATCTGTACGGCTACTACGACAACCCCAGGCTTCAGGAGTACGTCTCGCAGGTCGGCCAAGCTCTGGTTCCTCACACGCACCGCCCGGAACTGGACTACCGTTTCACGGTGCTTGACAGCCCGATGGTCAATGCGATGGCCACGCCTGGCTACGTCTACATCACGCGAGGCATGCTGGCTCTGCTCAATTCCGAGGCGGAATTGGCTGGCGTGCTGGGGCACGAACTGGCACACATTACGGCGCGGCACACGGCCCAGAGGATCGGACAACAGCAGACGGTCGACATTATCAAACTGGTACTGGACGTGACCACCGACAGCGCGTTGATCAGCAATGCGGCGAATATTCTGGGAGAGGCGCATCTTCGTGGCTACGGGCGCGAGAATGAGTTGGAAGCAGACCGGCTGGGCGCACGCTATGCGGCGCTGGCCGGGTACGACCCCGAGGCGCTGCTTGAGGTCATCCGCATTCTGAAGGATCAGGAATCTCACGAAATCAAGATGGCGAAGCAGGAAGGGCGCAAGCCGCAGGTCTATCATGGTCTCTTCGCCACGCACCCTGACAACGATGACCGCTTGCAGGAAGTGATCCGGGAAGCAAACCAACACCGTTCCGGTTCGGAAGTGCTGACGCGACACGAGGAATACTTGCGTCATATTGATGGCATGGCGATCGGTCCCGCCGAGTTCGAGGGCCTGTTGCGCGGTCGCTATTTCTATCATCGAAGCTACAACTTCACCCTCGCGTTCCCGGAAGGATGGGAGACCAAGAACTTCCCGGACCGCTTGATCGCGCAAGCGCCGGGCCAAGACATGCAGATCCGGCTGACCTTGATTGAACGGAATGCCCGGCAGCCTTCCTGCGATTTTCTAAGTCGGCGGTTCGAGAACCTGTCTCAGTTGAGAGTTCGCGCGACGGAAGGGTTTTCTGGATGCCAAGCGCGGGTTTGGGATAGTCGGTCTGCGGCGGATATCCTGGTCTTGGAACATTCTTCCGAGATTTTCCTGGTCGTGGCTGCGCAGTCGGACCGCCCGGAAGCATTTCGGCGTTATGCTGGGGTCGTACAGGAGACGTTTCAGAGCCTGAGGCCGATGACGAAGACTGAATACGATGCGTCGCGACCGCCTCAACTGAAGGTCGTCGAGGCTAAGGCCGGAGACACCTATGCCGCATACGCCGAGGGTGCCGATTGGGACCCGTATCCCGAAGATCAGCTAAGGCTTTTCAATGCAGCGTACCCGTCGGGTGAACCGTCCCCCGGAGAGGCAGTCAAAACTGTACGTTGACGCCTTGTCTCGGAGGCGCAGGTAACGTGGAGGTAATGGTCCATAAACTAGAATACCGTTATGAGTTCCACTGAATGCATTCTTGCCCTGACGACGGTTTCCGGTGAGCCACAGGCACGGGATATTGCACGACAGTTGGTTGAGAGTCGCTTGGCTGCCTGCGTCAACCAGGTTCGCGTCGCTTCTACTTACAGTTGGAAGGGGGCGGTGGAAGAAGAACCGGAAATCCTGCTGCTGATCAAGACCACTCGCGCCCGGCAGGCGGATCTTCAGAATGCCCTGCTGGAAGCCCATCCGTATGAATTGCCGGAATTCATCACTCTTCCGATCACGGACGGCTCGGAGCCGTATCTGAAATGGTTGCGAGACTTCGTCTGATCCTTTTATTGCCGTGGCTGGTGGCGCTGCCGGCCGGGGCCGTGGACCTGTTCGACTCGGGAGAGCAGGAATTCCTGCATCCGGACGAGGCGTTCATCCTGACTGTGATGCCCGAGGATTCGGAAAGATTTCAGGCATCTTTCAGGGTCGCTGAGGGGTATTACCTGTACCGGGACAAGACCAGTTTCTCCATCGAGGGAGACGATGCCGGGCTCATGCCCTACGAATTGCCGTCGGGTGTCGTCAAGGATGACCCGTTGTTCGGGAAAGTCCAGACGTGGTCGGGCGATGTCGCGGTGGACCTGCGCTTGGCGGAAGCATCGGCAGAGTCCAGCGTAGTTGCCTTGGTTGCAAACTATCAAGGGTGCGCCGAGAAAGGTGTCTGCTATCCGCCGCAGGCCAAAATCCTGAAAGTCAGCCTGGGCACTTCGGAACTAGGGCCCTCTCCCGCTGTGGAAACGAAAGACCGTTTGGGTGGGTTGCTGTCGCGTTCCGATCAGATCGCCCAAGACCTGTCCGAAGAAACCCTGATCTGGAGTTTCATCGTGTTCGGGGGATTCGGCCTGTTGTTGGCGTTCACGCCGTGCGTATTGCCGATGATTCCGATTCTGGCCGGTGTGATCGCGGGCGCCAATGCCGGTACGGCCCGTGCGTTGCGCCTGTCGCTGATCTACGTGCTGGCGATGGCGACTACTTACGCGATGCTCGGCATCATCATTGGCTTGACCGGAGCCAACCTTCAGGCGTACATGCAGAACGTCTGGGTGATCGGCGGTTTCGTGCTGATTCTGCTTCTGATGGCCCTGTCGATGTTTGGCGTCTATGACTTCCGTATGCCAGCGGATCTTCAAAATTTCCTGCACCAAGTGGGGGAGAGGTTCGTGGGCAGTGGCAGCTATCTCAGTGCTGCGGTCATGGGCCTTCTCGGTGCGCTGGTGGCCAGTCCTTGTGTGTCGCCACCCTTGGTCGGAGCCTTGGTTCACATCGCTGACACTGGCAATCCCGTGCGCGGCGCAGTCAGCTTGTTCGGGATGGGGCTGGGATTGGGGCTTCCGCTGTTGGCATTTGGCACTTTCGAAGGTCGTTTCATGCCGCATTCGGGGCCTTGGATGGTGCGAGTCAAGGCAGTATTCGGCGTATTGCTGCTGGCGCTTTCGATCTGGATGCTGGACCGGGTGGTGCCCGGACAGGTGACATTGGGGTTGAGTGGACTGCTGTTGCTTTTGCTTGGCATGATCCTGCACGCCGTCGAATCTCTGCCTCCGGATGCCAACACGATGAGTCGTCTTGGTAGAGGCGTGGGGTTGGCGTTTCTCATTTACGGCGGGGTCCTGCTGGTGGGAGCCGCGACCGGAGGCGACAGCCTGGTGCGGCCTTGGGCGCATTTCACGAATCCCTCGGAATCGGTCGAATCGTCAGTGGACTTCCACCCCATCAAGACCGTGGCCGATATGAACCGAGAGTTGGCAAGCGCAAGAGGCCAGCCAGTGCTGGTTGATTTTTACGCCGATTGGTGCGTCACCTGCCACGAGCTTGAAGCATTCACGTTTTCTGACCCTGACGTTCAGGCGCGGATGCGCCGTTTTGCGCTTTTGAAAGCCGATGTCACGGCCAATGATGAAGATGACAAGGAATTGCTCGAATCACTGGGCCTATTCGGGCCGCCCGCAATCCTTTTCTATGCCCCTGACGGAGAGGAATTGCGCGCGTACAGAACCGTCAGCTATGTTCCCGCACCCCAGTTCGCCATGATGCTTGATGAAGTGCTCGAATTTGCCGAGTAGGCCTTATTTCTCGGCATTTTTCACTATTTGACGTTAAAATTACTGTAAAAGTCCGTTTTTTAGTTTTTTTGTGGTAAACTTGTGCCCGTTCAGGCAATAAGTTTAGGTTCCTTATGTCGCGCATTCTGGTTCTCAACGGCCCCAATCTCAACCTTCTAGGAACTCGCGAACCGGAAATCTATGGTTCAGCTTCCTTGGAAGAGATCATGGAGGAGGTCGGGGCATATGCGGTGCACCATGATTGCACCATTGAAACCCTGCAGTCCAACTCCGAGAGCGAACTGGTGAACCGGATTCACCAGGCACGCGAGGACAAGGTGGAATTCATCCTGTTCAATCCGGGAGCGCTGACGCACACCAGCATTGCGCTTCGGGACGCGTTGCTGGGGACTTCGATTCCATTCATCGAGGTCCACTTGTCCAACGTGTTCGCGCGCGAGGATTTCCGGCAGGTGTCCTACTTGTCTGATATCGCAATCGGCGTGATTTCCGGCCTTGGGGCACAAGGCTACGTGTTGGCGCTGCAGGCAGCTGTGGCCTGGCTGGAGAAGAACGCCTGATGGATCTGCGAAAGATCAAGAGCCTGATCCAGTTGCTGGAGGAATCCGATGTTGCGGAGATCGAGATCTCCGAGGGCGAGGAATCAGTTCGCATCAGCCGCACCAGCTCGGCCGCTGTTCCCGTGCCCCAAGTTCATGTTCCAGTCCCTGCGGCGGCACCAGCAACTGCGCCCGCGCCCACTGAGCCTCTGCCTGATACTGAGGAAGAACCGCCCGGGGATGATCTCCCGGCAGGACACCGGGTTGTCTCGCCGATGGTCGGGACGTTCTATTCCGCTCCTTCTCCGGGCGCGAAGCCTTTTGTCAACGTAGGAGATCAGGTCGCGGAAGGCGACACCTTGTGCATCGTGGAGGCCATGAAGATGCTGAACCGGATTGAGGCCGACAAGGGGGGAGCGGTTCGGGCCATCCTGGTCGAAAACGCGACGCCCGTGGAATATGGGCAGGCACTGTTCATCATCGGCTGAAAGGCGGTGCTGGAAAAAATCCTGATCGCCAACCGCGGGGAAATTGCCCTGCGTATCCTGCGAGCCTGCCGGGATCTTGGAGTCCGAACCGTGGCGGTGCATTCCGAAGTGGATCGTGACCTCCTGCATGTGCGGCTGGCGGATGAGTCGGTGTGCATCGGTCCTGCAGATTCCCAGCAGAGCTACCTGAATATCCCCGCTATCATTTCGGCAGCCGAGGTCACGAATGCCGATGCCATCCATCCTGGCTACGGTTTTCTTTCGGAGAATGCAGATTTCGCCGAGCGCGTGGAGTCCAGCGGTTTTATCTTCGTTGGGCCACAGGCGCAGAACATTCGCGAAATGGGTGACAAGGCAGCGGCCCGAAAGGCGGCTTTGGCGGCCGGTCTTCCGTGTGTGCCGGGTAGTGATGGGGAGCTAACTGACGATCTTGAAGACAGCAAGGCACAGGCCCTCGAAGTGGGTTACCCGGTCCTGATCAAGGCGACTGCAGGTGGAGGCGGACGTGGCATGCGAGTGGTTCGGGAGGAAGCGGAGCTGGAAGAATCTCTGGAATTAACCCGGGCTGAGGCGCAGGCGGCTTTCGGGAACGGGGCGGTCTATCTGGAGAAATTCCTGGATCATCCTCGGCATATCGAATTTCAGGTACTGGCCGATGCTCACGGCGAAGCCATTCATCTTGCCGAACGCGATTGCTCGGTACAGCGCCGACACCAGAAGGTCATCGAGGAATCTCCGGCACCCGGCATCACGGACGAGCAACGCATGGAATTGGGTGAGCGGGTGACCGCGGCCTGCAAGAAGATGAACTACCGAAGCGTTGGAACGTTTGAATTCCTTTACCAAGACGGGGAGTTTTATTTCATCGAGATGAACACCCGAATCCAGGTCGAGCACCCGGTGACCGAGATGGTGACCGGCATCGACTTGGTGCGCCACCAGCTGCTGGTTGCGCAGGGTGAGCCCTTGTCCATCCGGCAGTCCGAAGTGCGCTTGCGCGGACATGCCGTGGAATGCCGGATCAATGCGGAAGATCCGAAGACTTTCCTGCCTCAGCCCGGCAAGGTCACGCACTTCCACAGCCCCGGTGGCCCCGGCGTGCGCATGGACACGCACCTGTACACTGGCTACACCGTGCCGCCGAACTATGATTCCATGATCGGCAAGGTCGTCGCACATGCACGGGATCGCACGGTGGCCCTGCGTCGGATGAACCGCGCCCTGACGGAGCTGGTGGTCGAGGGCATCCGTACCAATGTCCCGCTCCATCAGGAACTGCTGGAGGACCCGCAGTTCCAAGAGGGCGGCGTGAATATCCATTTCCTTGAGAATCGTGCGGCTTCGGCCGAGGAGTGATGCGGGGGTTCGTGCCGCCGGATCCAGAGACTTCCGTCTCAGGTACTCATTACGCGGTCATTCAGGCCCCGAACCGGAACCGGCGACGCTTTCCAGCCGGGATCGTCCGGATCGTGGAGGATTCCGACACGGCAGTCCGGCAGGCGAAAGCCGAGGCCGATTGCCATGCGGCCCAGGTTTTGGGTCCGTCAAAATCCTCCGAGGGACAATACCTGTACTATCTGATCGAGTGGCTTGACAGCAACGGCTGAACCTGATGTGTCCGAGCCACCAAGACGGAACTTAGCGCCTTGAAAGCCCATCCAATAAGGGGGCCCAGGCGAAGTCGGGGTCTCCGAGCACCAGAAAGGGAGGGTTAATCAGATTCTCCCCGAGGTTGTAACGAAGCGGTTGCAATTCCCAGTCGACAAGTTGTCCGCCCGCTTCTTCCACGATGCATTGGGCAGCCGCCGTGTCCCATTCGTGGGTCGAACCGCAACGCGGATACAGATCCAAACTTCCTTCGGCAACCTGGCAGCTTTTGAGCGAGCTTCCGACCCGTTTCTCCTGATGCGGTCCGAGCCGCCTGAGGAATCGTTGCACTTCGGGTCGCGCGTGGCTGAAACTGACTGCCACGACTGAGGTTCCATCGGTGGGATAGGGGCGACTGTGTATGGCGGTGGGCGATTTTTCTCCTTGTACTCGCCAAGCACCACCGCCACGGTACGCGTAGTAGAGGAGATTCAAGGCGGGGGCTCCTATGATGCCCAGCACGGGCTGCTGATGGTGGATCAGGGCGATATTGACAGTGAATTCATTGCTCTGCCTGAGCAGTTCGCGCGTGCCGTCCAAGGGATCGACCAGCCAATAGGTGTCCCAGCTTCGACGGGTCTCCCAAGAGGTCGGAGCGGGGTTCTCTTCCGACAATATCGGCCAGTGCTCGTCCAGTGCCTCCAGCCGTTCGAAAATGCACTGGTGCGCCGCTAAGTCGGCCGTGGTAACCGGAGAGCGGTCGGCTTTCTCGTAGACTTCGTAACCCGCGCGGCGGACTTCCAGAATGCTTGCCCCGGCGTCGATGGCGATCTGCCGTACTTCGGGCAGGAGTTGGGCGAGCTGTTCGGAATCCATCGGGGGTGTGGCGGGATGCGCCATCCTAACAAATTGACGAAAAAGGGGAGTGTAAAATCCAATTTATACGGGCACAAGCAGCGACATGATCAACTGGAATATTATTGATACCGTCCTTCTGGACATGGACGGAACGTTGCTCGATCTGCGGTTCGACTCCCATTTCTGGTACCACCATTTGCCACAGCGTTTTGCGGAGACTTACGGGCTGGAATTCTCGGAGGCCAAAGCGGACCTGACTGCCCGCTACCGCGAGATGCGCGGCACTTTGCAGTGGTACTGCGCAGATTACTGGAGCGAGGAGTTGGGCCTAGACGTAGCCGCACTCAAGCATGAAATTCGCCATCGCGTGACGCGCATGCCCCACGTCGAAGAATTCCTGGTTCGGGTCAACGACAGCGGCAGGCCCTGTTTCTTGGTGACCAATGCGCACCCCAAGTTCATCGACATCAAGCTGGAAGAATCTCAGATCCGATCCTACTTCCAGAAAGTCGTCAGTTCCCATGAGTTTCGGGTACCCAAGGAAAGCCCGGAATTCTGGATAGCTTTGCATGACGAGGTGGAACACGAACCTGCCCGGACGCTCATGGTGGACGACGACGCGAATGTCCTGAAGCATGCGGAGGCCGCCGGCATCGGCTGTTTGCTGACGGTCCGGCAGCCGGACAGTGGTCAGCCGGAACGGGAACAGTTGGCGTATCCAGCGATCCGGGATTTTTCCGACATCATGCCGCCTAGCCCCGATCCCATCGCTTGAAGCGTTTCTTGCAGTACTTGAGCAGGCTGTCGTAATCCGGGAAATAAAGGTCGAATCCCTCTTCGGGTGGCTGATCGTATTCGCAGAAGTCGTTGCTGTGGTCGCGGCAGATCTGCGGACGGATTTCGTAAATTCCGCAACGTCCGTCCTTCTGCAGGTGTTTGCAGGTGGTTTCGAACATCAGGGTCCAACCATCGGAATCCTTGTATGCGCTGACTTGCTCGTGGGAAACTTGCCAGAGCAGGTGTTCGTAGTCGTATTTTGAGCGGGGTGTGTCGATTTCCTGCGTGACGTAATGGCAACACAGGGAGTTGGTACAGAAGTCGCATTTGTTCTCAGGGGTCATCTTGACGCCTTTGGCGACGACCGGGATGGCAATGGATTCCGGCATCAATTGTCCTCCTGTGACCGCCTCCAAGAGAAAGAGCAATCAAGCTCGGCCCGCACCCGGCACAGACCGTTGACGCCATCCTCCAGCATTAGCGACAGGGGTGTCCGTTTCCGAAACCGGCGGTGCGGCGTGACTAGCCAACGCGCCCCGATGCGGCTGTTGCGTGGGAATGAAGTGCGCAGGGCATCGGCGATACCGACGATGTGTTCCGCCCGTACGATCAGGGGAGGGTCGTCCGGCAAGGCTTCGCCGCGACGAAAACGTTCGAGTTGCGTGCTGCGAGTCTTTTTCGGCAATGCCAGGAGGGTCACGATCTCGTCCGCATTGAGTTGCCACTGGTCAAGAACTGCCATGGTCTGACGCGCCATTCTTGCTCGTGATTCCTCCGACGGGGAACTCATGAATCCAACTTGCGTTTAGTGGTGGGCATCTGCACGGCTTGGGTGGTCTTGGGTTCGTCCGCGTATCGGGGCCGTTCATGAGCAGTTTTCCCAGCAGCTTCCATCAATTCCTTTTCTCTCGTGGAAATCAACTCGAACGCCTCCCGTATGTCCTGCAAAGTCTGCGGAGACAAGGGACTTTTCATCCCCGGGGGTGGCGTGACTTCCCGCACGATCTGTGCCAGAATCTTGCGCATTACCACGAGAATTCGTTGTTCGACGGTACGTTCCATATGCAGTGCACCCAGAGCCTCCTGCCAGTATACAAGCACTAGAGAAGGGTTTGAACATGACAGAAAGCCAAGCGCGATTTGCCCTAGGACAGTTGGTTACACATCGCCTGTTCGGATATCGAGGCGTAGTCTTCGATGTGGATCCTGTATTTCAGGGAAGTGACGAATGGTACGAACACAATGCCAAATCAAGGCCGCCCCGGGACCGGCCCTGGTATCGGGTACTGGTCGACGGTCAACCGCTTGAGACCTACGTGGCGGAACGTAACTTGGAACCGGACGAGGAATCGCGCCCGATTCGGCACCCGTTGGCCGATGAGATCTTTAGCGGGTTTTACGATGGGCAGTATGTTTTGCGCGAGCGGCACAATTAAAACTCTTAAGTTTTCCTAAACTTTTTGGATTTCGTGGTGCAATTCGCGCAACGGATTTGCATTGGGAATTGACTAGGCCAAGAGTTTTGGTAGATTGAGAGAACCCTGTGTGCTGTAAGGAAATCTTGTGGTGCCATTGTGAAGAGGTTGGTTGCTTTTTGGGTGTGTGTGACCTGTGTGCTAGTTATTCCGAACGCAATGGCGACGAATGGTTATTTTGCCCATGGGTACGGAACAAAAAATAAAGGCATGGCAGGTGCGGGGGTTGCCCTGCCGCAAGATACGATTGCTGCGGCAACCAATCCCGCGGGGATGGTCCATCTCGTGGAAAGGTTCGATGGAGGATTAGCTATATTCAGCCCGCGACGGGATTATGAAAGCAGCGCAAGCCAGGCGAATGGAACGGAAGGTGCCTTTACGCTTGGGCCCGATGACATTCGAAGCGACCGCAATTATTTCCCGGTTCCCCACGTCGGATACAACTATCCGCTCGACTCCCAAAGTTCATTGGGAATCACGCTGTACGCAAATGGCGGAATGAATACGGTATGGAACGAGGGATCCTCTACCTTCGATCCGGATGGGCCCGGCCCGAATCCGACTGAAGCCTTTCCGGGGACCTATGGGGCAGGTGTCTCCGGTGTTGATTTGGCTCAGCTTTTCTTGGCGATCACCTATTCGAGAAAGGTCAACGAACAGGTTTCAGTCGGCATCAGTCCGGTTTTGGCGGTCCAGGCTTTTCGCGTGAAAGGTTTGTCTTCATTTGCCCCATATACGGAAGACTCTTCGCGAAGCGACGGAGAAATGCCACCCAACGATCTGACCGACAATGGCAGAGATTTTTCGTTTGGCTACGGAGCAAGGGCTGGAATTCTCTGGAACCCGACTTCTTATCTGTCCATAGGCGCAGCCTATCAATCACGGATTTTCATGACCGAGTTCGATGACTACGATAACTTGCTCGCAGAAGAGGGCGACTTCGATATTCCGCCTTCAATGACAGCAGGCTTCGCCCTGAAACATACGAGTGGTTTAACGTTTGTATTCGACTTTCAAAAAATCTGGTACAGCAAAGTCGATTCCGTGGCAAATCCAATCGCCAACATTTTCGATTGCCCTGCGGTCGGTGCCGGTGGAACCGATCACGAAAGTTGCTTGGGTGGAAGCAATGGGGCAGGCTTCGGTTGGGATGACATGGAAGTGTACCGGTTTGGCGTGCAGTACCCGATTACTTCGGATTGGGAACTGCGTGCGGGCGCCAGTTTTGCCGAGCATCCCATTGATCGGAGCGAGGTGCTGTTCAACATACTGGCTCCGGCCGTCGTGGAAAACCACTACACGCTGGGATTGACCAAGAAACTGTCTGGTGACCGGGAAGTCAATATGGCCGTGATGTATTCCCCGACAGAAAAACAGGAGGGCCCGAATCCGTTTGATCCGACTCAAACGATTGAAATTGAGATATATCAATATGACTTGGAAATTAGTTTCTCGAAAAGGTTCTAACATAGAATAAAGAATTGATTGTTCGCCGAAACATCGACAACATGAACCCACAAAAATACTGGCTACGTCATGGTCGCACCGTTCTCAAAGTGTTACTGGTTTGTACAGTGGTGTCGGCGTGTGCGACACACGTTTCACTTTCACAGAAATCCTTTATAGGCGCAAAAAAGGCTGCCGAGCAGGGAAACATCGAAGCACAGTACGATCTGGCTTACATGTATTTCCAGGGCAGAGGGGTTCTTAGGGATGAGGCCGAAGCTGAACGTTGGTTTCGAAAGGCAGCCGAGCAGGGCCACGCCAAGGCGCAACACAATTTAGGTGTTATGTACGACAAGGGCAGAGGAGTCTCCGAAGATGATGTAGAAGCTGTACGCTGGTATCGAAAAGCTGCCGAACAGGGGATGGTTAGCTCGCAGGTTAATCTTGGTCGCCAGTACCTTGAGGGAGGAGGAATTGTAAAAGATTATGCCAAGGCCATGCACTGGTTCCGAAAGGCTGCTGCGCAGGGAGAGGCTGCGGCGCAAAATAACCTAGGCGTCATGTACGATGAAGGGTTAGGCGTTCCCCAGGACTACTCTGAGTCTATCCGCTGGTTTCGGAAGGCTGCAGAGCAAGGAAACCCCCGGGCGCAGTTCAGTCTCGGGACCAGATATGCCCGTGGCAGGGGAGTCCCTGAGGATGACGAAGAGGCCATACGTTGGTATCGGAAAGCTGCGGAGCAAGGGCATGTTTGGGCACAAAAACTTGGCACTCTGTTTCGTCATGGCGAAATGATTCCCGAGGATGATGCCGAAGCTATATATTGGTTTCGGAAAGCCGCCGAACGCGGCGATTCATGGGCACTGTTCGATCTTGGTGACATGTATGCCCATGGCGAAGGGGTTCCTGAAGATGACGTAGAGGCCGCACGCTTGTTTCGAAAGGCTGCTGAACAGGGAGATCCCTTCTCACAATACATTCTGAGTGTCATGTACCGAAAAGGAGAAGGAGTTGCTAAGGACGATGCCGAGGCGACGCATTGGTACGGAAGGGCGGCTGAACAAAGACTTGCCAGGGCACATGATCCCGGCATCATGCACCCTGAAGGCGAGGAGGTTCCAAAGGATGATGTTAAGAAGGTGCGTTGGTACCAAAAAGTTAGTGAACGGGGAGACACTAGGGCGCAAAATAATCTTGGTGTCCTGTATCACAGGGGCGAAGGGGTTCTCCGAGACTACACCAAGGCAGCACGCTGGTACCGAAAGGCTGCGGACGTAGGAGATGCCAAGGCTCAGTTTAATCTCGGCGACATGTACGCTCATGGAGAAGGAGTTGCCAAAGACTACGCAGAGGCAGCGCGCTGGTTCCAAGAGGCCGCTGAAAGTGGAAATGCTGAGGCACAATTCAATCTTGGAGCCATGTATCGTCAAGGTGAGGGGGTTTCTCGGGACCACGCCGAGGCTGCGGCTTGGTTCCATAAGGCTGCCGCACAGGGAAACGTATCAGCGCAACTCAATCTGGCTCTCATGTATGCTTTGGGCGAGGGGGTTCTTGAAGATGATGCGCAAGCTTACGCTTGGGTCAGTCTTGCTGCTGACCGGAGAGATTCGGTGGTGGCTCAAGCAGTAAAGAAAATGCTTGCCGGACACATGACTCGCGCCCAGATCGAAGAAGCCCAAAAGCAGGCAAACGGATATAGGGAAGCCTACACTTCTGTCGGAAAAACAGAATAATTCTGTCAAATTTCGGAAGCACAGGGCGATGTGGTCTGAAAGCCCCAAGCATTGGACTGATAGCCCAAAACAGACCTATTCCCAAGTTGCCGCATTCATGATGCAGATGGTGGCCAGGGACGGAATCGAACCGCCGACACGGGGATTTTCAGTCCCCTGCTCTACCGACTGAGCTACCTGGCCTTGATCTGAAAACCTGCGAGCAGGCGCGGGGCATTATACAAGGCATGCCGCATTCCTCGTTACGCCTTGGTCACGCGCAGATGCATCTCCTTCGTCGCGGCAATCAGAGCGGTGGTGATGCCTTGCTCCAGTGCCGAATGACCGGCTTCGGCGACCAGATCCAAACGCGAATCCGGCCAAGCGTGATGCAAGGCGAAAGCCTGATCGATGGGGCAGACGACATCGTAGCGGCCATGCACCAGGATGCCCGGAATTCCGGCCAGTTTCCCGACTTGTTCCAGCAGATAATTTTCCGGTAGAAAAATCCGGTTGACGAAATAGTGGCACTCGATGCGTGCCAGGCTGAGCGCCATATGCGGGTCGCTGAACGCTTCCAGAACCTTGGCATTGTGCTGTAGATTCGAGCAGCGCGCCTCCCAGATGGACCAAGCCTTGGCCGCCTTCATGCGTATCAATTCGTCGGGGCCGGTCAGCCGGCTGTGGTAGGCCTGCATCAGATCGTTGCGTTCCGCTTCCGGAATGGGCTCTAGGAAGTCCTGCCAGTAATCCGGGAATATCTTGTCTGCGCCTTCTTGGTAGAACCACGAGAGATCGTGGCACCGGCATAGGAAGATGCCGCGCAGGATCAGGCCCAGCACCCGCTTGGGATGAGCCTCGGCATAGGCTAGCCCCAAGGTCGAGCCCCAGGAACCTCCAAATACCAGCCATTGATCGATCCCTAGTTCCTCGCGGATTTTTTCGATATCGTCGACTAGATGAGCGGTCGTGTTGTCGGTCAGATCCGCATGGGGTGTCGACTGTCCAGCGCCGCGCTGGTCGAACAGCACGATCCGGTAGTTCTCCGGGTCAAAAAACTGACGGTGATAATCTTCGCAGCCGGCGCCGGGGCCGCCGTGCAAAAATACTACGGGCAATCCATCTGGACTGCCGCATTCCTCCACATGCAGTTCATGCCGTCCATCGACCTGCAGGCGGCGGGTCGCGTAGGGCCGGATGGCGGGATAGAGCATAGAAATCGCCGAGGAGCCCTTTCATTCTATACTTGCCGCGAGGCTGGTCAGATGTCCGTACTCGATTCGCGTTTTTCCCTATGGCTGCTGCGGTTCCTTTCATGGATGCCGTTGCCCCTGCTGCGTCTTCTAGGCAGCCTTGTGGGACTTTGGATCGGTTACGTGCCAGGTCGCCGATTCGAAACTTGTCTAGCAAACTTAAGGCTGTGCTATCCAGAGAAGGACGATGTCTGGCATCAGAGCATGGCCCGCAAGAGCCTGATCCATGAAGCCCGCACCATGCTGGAGATGGTTCGTCTATGGCATCTGTCGCCAAGCCAAATCGAATCCTTGGCGGTCCGGGTATCGGGGCTTGATCTGCTGGAGCAGGCGAAGGCCCAGGGCAAGGGCATCATTCTGGTCACGCCGCACTTCGGGAGTTGGGAGTTCAGCGGCCTGTACCTGACCGGACACGTCACCATATACAGCATGTACCGCCCGCTGAAGCACCGTCTCATCGATGATTTTGTACGGCAAGGCCGACAGCACACCGGAGCGATTTTGGCTCCCGCGGACATGACCGGCGTGCGCCTGCTCCTGCGCGCACTGCAGGAGAGTCATGCAGTCGGTATCCTGCCGGACCATGTCCCGCGCAGGAAAGAGGATGGCGTCATGGCGCCGTTCTTTGGAATTCCGGCGAACACGGGTGCGTTGGTCTCCCGCTTGGCCCGGAGGCAGGATGTCGTGGTGCTCCTGATCCAGTCGCGCCGTTGCCGCGGCGGTTTCCATGTTTCATTCCATGCGGCGGATTCGCGCGTTTATTCCCATGACCGGGTAGAAGCTGCAACCGGCATCAACGCCATGGTGGAGACGGCAATCGCCGAGGACGTGGCACAGTATTGGTGGAGCTATCCGCGTTTCCGCAAGCGGCTGATTCAACCCGAATCCTTGTACTCGTAGGCGTTTACCGGCGCGCGATCAGTTGCGCCTGTCCGTCCTGCTCCAGAGAGTGGAGAATCTCCCAATCCGCACAGTATTCCGGCAGTTCTCCAGGGCGTAGCAGAAAGTCAGGATTGCGGGCCCCTGGTCCCGGGTGACCGACTAGGAAGGTCTGGTAGTACAGCAGTCCACCTGGGCGCACCGCAGCGAGCAAGGCCGGCATCAGGCTCCGATCCAGGAAATGGCTGACCACCAGCAGGTCGTATTGGTCCGGTTCCGGCGGCTTGAGCACGACGTCCCGGACTTCGGCCTGAATGGCAAGACGGTGTCGTTCGGCATCCGCGCGCAGGTGCCGGATTCCGGCCTCGGAGTAGTCCCAGGCATGGACAGTCAGCCCCCGGCGTGCCAGCCACAGCGCATTGCCACCTCGTCCGCAAGCCAGATCCAGGGCCAGTCCCTGTTGTGGCAGATGGGAAGGGTGCTGCTGCAGAACCGCGCAGGCTTGTGGTTCGTGTGCGGCTTCGCGGTACCGGGAATCCCAGAGTTCCGGCGAACTCACTAGCGGCGCCAGAAGCCCGGGGTCAGGACCACCAACAGAGTGAAGACCTCTAGGCGACCGAAGACCATGCTGGCGCACAACAGCCACTTGCCGAAGTCGCTGACAGAAGTGTAACTTTGGCTGACTTCCCCGAGTCCGGGACCCAGATTGTTGAGGGTCGCGGCAACTGCCGAGAATGCGCTGACCTGATCCAGGCCGGTCATCGTCAGCAACAGGAAGAGAACGGTGAACGTGGTGATGTAGGCGGCGAAAAACCCCCAGACCGATTGCAGGGCACTTTGCGATATTACCCGGTCGCCAACCCGGACCGTGACTTGCGCAGTCGGGTGAATGATCCGGTACAGTTCCTTTCCGCCGTGTTTGACCATCAACAGGAAGCGGATGACTTTCATGCCGCCGCCAGTCGAACCGGCGCAGCCGCCGATGAAGCTGGCAAGCAACAGAAGCGTGGAGGCGAACACGGGCCAGTGATCGTAGCCGGTCGTGGTGTAGCCGGTTGTGGTGGCGATTGACACGGTCTGGAATAGCCCATGGCGCAGGGTTTCGACGGAATCACCGTAGAAGGAAGTGACCCACAGGTAGCCAATGCAGATGACTCCCACGGAGGCCAGGACCGTGACGTAGCCCCGGAATTCGCCGTTCTGGCGGTACGGTTGCAGGCTACGCCGGCTCAGGGCGAGATAATGCAGGCCAAAGTTCGCTCCCGCCAGGATCATGAAGACAATCGCGATCATCTCGATCAGGGCGCTGTCGAAATAGCCGAAATTTGCGTCGTGGGTGGAAAACCCCCCGATGGCGATGGTAGAGAAGGCATGGCCGGCGGCATCCAGCGGGCTCATACCGGCGAGCCAGTATGCAAGCCCACAGACAGCGGTCAGCGCGAAGTACAGATACCACAGGACCTTGGCCGTTTCGGTGATACGCGGGGTCAGACGCCGCTCAGTCAGGGAATGCGGTGCTTCGGCCTGGTACAGTTGCACGCCGCCCATGCCGACCAGAGGCAGGATCGCAACCGCCAGCACGATGATGCCGAGACCGCCGACCCACTGTAGGAATTGGCGGTAGAACAGGATGGAGGGAGACATCTCGTCCAGGCCTGTCAGCACAGTCGCACCGGTCGTGGTCAGTCCCGAGACCGCCTCGAACACGGCATCGGTTCCGCTGAGCTGGAGGGAAGGCGAGATATACAGGGGAATGGAGCCAGCCATTCCCAAGCCGATCCAGAACAACGAGACTACCACGAATCCGTCGCGCAGCCGCAGTGGTTGTCGACGGGGCGCGCGGTGTGCCGCCTGGACCCACAAGGCGGTGCCAAGGAGGAACAGGAGGAAGAATGCGTACAGGAACGAAAATGCTTCGCCGTCGCCCAGGATCAGGCTCAGAGCCAAAGGCGGCAGCATGCCGAGGCTGAAGAAAGTCAGCAGGTAGCCAAGCAGGCGCTGGACAACCCGGTACTGGACAGGCATGGATCAGAAGAACGTGGCGCTGACCTGGAACAGTCGCTCGACATCCCGTAGATACCGCTTGTCGCTGATGAACAGGATGACGTGGTCGTCGGGCTGGATCGTGGTGAGCGCGTTCGGCAGGATCATTTCGCCATTGCGGACCAGTGCGGCGATATCGACGCTTGTCGGCAAATTGAGTTGGCCGATCGGTTGCCCGATCGCAGCTGCCGTTTGGTGAGCTTTGGCTTCCAGTGCTTCCGCGCGCCCGCGTCGCAACGAATGCACGGCCAGGACGTCACCGCGACGAATGTGCGTCAGCAACTCGCTCAGCGTGGCCTGCTGGGGGGAAACCGTGATATCGACGGAACGTTCGATCAGGTCGATGTAGGAAGGGCGGTTAATCAGGGCGATCGTGGTGGACACCCCCATGCGCTTGGCCTGCATGGCCGATAGGATGTTGGCCTCCTCGTTGTTGGTCACCGCACAGAACACGTCCATGTCGCGGATGTTCTCGTCCAGCAACAACTTGTCATCAGTTGCGTCTCCCTGGAGCACGGTCGTCCGGGCCAACTGTTCCGACAAGTAACGTGCACGGTACTCGTTATGCTCGATGATCTTGACGTGGCAGTCCGATTCCAGTTGTGCTGCGATGCCGTTGCCGACATTCCCGCCACCCGCGATCAGGATGTGGCGGCTCCGGCCAGGTTGGGCTCTCAGTTTTTCCACGACGGTGTTGAGTTGGTCCGTGCGAGTGAGCACGACGATTTCGTCATGTGCCTTGAGGCGCAGCTCGGGCTCCGGCTTCAGGACCTGCTGGTCGCGGTAGATGGCGGCGACATGCAACTGGACGTCGGGGAGGCTGTGCTGCAGGTCAAGCAGGTTCCGGCCGGCAGCAGGGGCGCCGGGCGAGATGCGCACCACGGCGAGTTGTGCCAGGCCGTCCGCGAATTCCAGCACTTGCAATGCGCCGGGACGACGGATCAGTCGTTCGATGTTGCGTGCAGCAATCTGTTCTGGACTGATCAGGACATCGATCGGCAGGGCCTCCGTCATGAACAGGTTGCCCTGCGTCAGGTATTCCGCGGCCCGCACCCGGGCGATCCGCTGGGGCGTGTTGAACAGGCTATAGGCGACTTGGCAGGCGATCATGTTGACTTCGTCGCTCCTGGTCAACGCCACCAGCATGTCGGCATCTTCGGCGCCGGCCTGCTGCAGGATATTGGGATGCGCACCGTTGCCGCACAAGGTTCGCAGGTCTACGCGGTTGCTGACGTTTCTCAGATACTGCTCTTCCAGGTCGACCAACGTGATCTCGTTGTTTTCCTGTGCCAGCCCGATTGCCAGCGAACTGCCGATCCGGCCTGCCCCGAGGATGATGATTTTCATGCGTCAGGAAAAGTCCAGGCCCCGCTCAAGAAGAGGACTCCCGCGGGCGTTCGATGCCAAGGTCGCGCAACTTCCTGTAGAGGTAGGTTCGCTCCATGTGGGTGCTGTCGGACAGCCGTTTCATGCTGCCTCCGCTCTGCTCGATCTGAAACTGGTAGTACATCTGCTCGAACCGGGTACGGGCTTCCCGGTACGGCAAGCCCATCAGGTTTTCCAATCCTCCAGGAGGCACATCGGTCTGCGGCACCGGATAGAGCAGGTGATTGATTTCCGCCACTCCGACCTCGGCCCCGTCACCGCTGATCAGGAGCTGGTAGACCAGGCGTCGCAACTCGTGCACGTTGTCCGGCCAGTCGTATTTGCGCAGCATTTCCATTACGCTGGACGGAAAACTGCGCATGGGCAGGCTTTCACGTGCACAGTAACGGGCGGCATAGTGTTCGATCAGTTCCGGGATGTCTTGAGTCCGTTCGCGCAAAGGCGGAAGAGTCAAGGTGTAGGGCGCCAACTGGGCATACAGCGAGGGATCTAGGATGTTCGAGGCCAGCGCGGCTTCGGGTCTCTGGTGCAGGGTGGCGATGAGCTGTACGTCAATCGGTGTGGCAGTGCCGTTTGCTTGGAGGAGATGGTGGTTTTCAAGCACTGACAGCAAGCGCCTCTGCGTTTTGACCGTCAATTGATCCAGCGGATTCATGAACAGCGTGCCACCGTGCGCTTCGAGCAGCAGGCAGGTGCCATTGCCGGGGGTCTCTTCCAGCAGGCGCTGATTCAGATTCTGTCCGCTGCCGATGACGAGTTGCCAGTGATGGCGAACGCCGTTGTAGTGAATGTGGTTGGCGAGCGCCAGAAATTCGCAGCCCGGCTCGCCGAGGATCAGGACCGGGTTGCCGTCGTCGCCGAACGCCTGCGCTTGTTCCCGAAGCCGGCGGATTTCCGGGCTGTCGCCGACCAACTGTTCGGTCGCTGCAGAGTCCTTGGACAGGACCCGGTTCTGTTGGCGCAGACGGTAGGTTTCCAGTGCTCGCGAAACGCTAAGCAACAGTTTGTCCATTGCGAAAGGTTTTTCCAGATAATGCCAGGCTCCCAGTCGGGTGGCCTCCAACGCGGTTTCAATGTTGCCGTGCCCGGACATCATCAGGATGGGGAACTCCGGGGTGTCGTCGTGACGCCACGACCTAAGCAAACTCATCCCGTCTTCACCCGGCATCCAGATGTCCAGCAATGCCAGGTCCACGGATTGCTGGCGTACGAGCTTGCGGGCGACAGAAGCGGAATCGGCTTGCAGGACCTGGTAGCCATGATCAGACAGAATGTCTCGGATCTGAGCCCGGATATCGGACTCGTCGTCGATGATCAGGATGGTTTCACGACTCATGCCACGGCTGCTGGACTCTGAACTTCTTGCGGAGACTGTGGAGATGCGTTGAACTCGATTTCTACGCACCCGCCTCCCGTTGGGTCATTGTATACGCGAATCCGCCCCTGATGATCCTCCGTAATTCGGTACACCACGGCAAGCCCGAGTCCATTTCCAGTGGGCTTAGTGGTGACATATGGTTCGAATGCCCGGGTGATGATCTCCGGAGCAAAGCCAGGGCCGGTATCCTGCACTTTCAGCATTACCGTGGTCCCCTGCATCTCGGTGCTCAGGATGATGGCACCTTCTACCTGCTCCTCCTGTGCCTCCAGCGCGTTCTTGATGAGGTTGTGCAGTAGCTGGCGTATGCGATCCGGATCTCCCTGTATCCAGACGGGTGTTTCGCTCAACTCGGTTCGGATGGAAATCTTTGATCGATCTTCCATATATAAATCAAGAACTTCTGTGCTCAAGGCATTCAGATCCAGCAATTCCGGTGTAAAGCGATCAGCAGAATACTCGCTGAATTCGTCGATCATGGACTTCATGGACTCCACCTGCCGCACGATGGTCTGTGTGGCGCGCCGCAGGATCTCGGAATCCTCCTTGGCGAGACTCGACTGAATCCGGTGCTGCATTCGTTCCGCCGAGAGGCGGATGGGGGTCAACGGGTTCTTGATCTCGTGAGCCAGCCGCCGGGCTACCTCGCCCCAGGCCGCCTGGCGTTGGGCTTGCTGCAAGTCGGTAATGTCCTCGAATACCACCACGTAGCCGGCGCCTTTTGGCAACTGTGCGCCATGGCAGTGCAATACCTTCAACTCGTTGTTGATTTGCAACTGCCGCCTGAGATCGGCAACGCTGTACTGCTGGTGATCCATGAGATTCCATAGCGGTTCAAGCTGGGGATGTTCTTGGCGCAGGACGGAAATGGGCTGCCGGATGTAGCGCTCGATGTCCAGATCCAGGATGGAACTGGCGGCGGGGTTGGCGGTAATCACCTCGTTGCGGTCATCCACGCTGATGACCCCGGATGACAAGTGCTCAAGGACCGTGTGCAGGTAGGTGTGCTGCTGCTCGATTGTCAGGCGCCGGGTCTCCGCCACGTACCGGGCGTTGGCCAAGCGCTCGATCATGTCATTGTAGGACTGCACCAGTTGGCCCAGTTCATCGCCTCGTCCGGTCGGGAGGCGCTGGCTGTATTCGCCGACCGCCACGGCCTCGATGCCACGCGCAAGTTCCGAGATCGGCGACAGGATCCGCTGTGCCGAGAACAAGGCGGCCCACATCGCAAACAAGAGCCCCAACAGGACCGCTAGGGCCATCACGAAAGTGAGGTTGTATTTCAGGGGGGTGCGCTGTTCCAGGAGTGATTGGTAGGTGACGGAGGCTTTTTCGACGCTGTCGGTCAGGCCGAGCATGTACTCGGACACTGGGTACAGGATCTGCAAGGTCAGGGACAGTTCCCGGGTCGTCAGGGGTATCTCCCGGTTCAGGGTTAGGGGCAGTTCCTGGTTCAGGAGTAGGGGTAGCTCCTGATTCATGGTTAGGGGCAGTTCCTGGCTCAGGGCCAGGGGCAACTCTTGGTCTGTCAGGGGCAACTCCCGACTCAACGCTGGAACCTGCATCAGGATGCGTACGATGGTGCCGTGCTCCGGGTGTTCTTCCTGAGCCATATAGAAGCCGCTTTCCTCGCTTTCTTGCAGCAACTGGAGCTGGGCTTCGCCCGGCAGATCCGGCAGGATATCCGGCATCTCTCCTTGGGAGGCGATGATCTTGTTGCTGGAATCCAGCAACGTCGCCTCCAGCGCGCCCGTCTGGACCATCAGGTCATGCATGCGCACGACCATTGCCTCGGGGTCACTGACGTCGATGGGTTCCTGCAATAGACGCTCCACCTGCGAACGTCGCTCCCGCATTTGCATGTCGACCGAAGTCCGGCTTAATTCCAATGCCTTGTTCAGGGTGTCGTCAACTCCCACGTCGAACCAGCTGTCGATGCCGCTGGAGATCAGCCATACCGAAAATATGAACACCATGGCGGTCGGAATCAGAGTGAAGCTGGCAAACATGGCCGTCATGCGCAGTGACAGGCGCGACCCGGCCTCGCGGTGGCGCAGTCTCTGGATCAGACGGGAAAGGCTGAGACCGATTAGTGCCAGAAGCGCCAAGGCCAGCACTCCGTTGAAACTGGCGACCCACCATTGCCACCGGTGGAAATGACCCGAACTCTGCGTAGCTTCGGCCATGATGGCCAGTGAACCCGCCAGCAGCAGGAACATGCCGATAACCGGCCAGGGGCCGGCCAGGAACCACCTCAGGGCAGGAGCCATGGAACCATTCCGCTTTGCCAGTCCAGGGGCTCGCTTCGTGCCGACCCGACTGAAGGTGCCATCGGCATCGGGTTGGCGTAAAGGCGTGCACGCACTTCGCCTTGATACTGTTCACGCTCTGGCAGCAGCCAGTCAAGACGCGTGACCGGGATGGCATTCAGCACCCGAAGCCGGGCCAGGGCGTCGGCCAGATTCGTGAATGTCTGTTGCTCCTGCTGATTGACGCGGGTGACTTGGTAGACGTTGTGCAAAGGATCGTATGAGAGGCGCTGAAGGAGGTGGAGGCGGCCGACCGGCTGGTGACCGAACAGGCGACGTTTTTGCATCAGAGTGATTTCGATCTCCAGCCAGACTTCACCCCGCAAAAGCGCGCGTGAGATTTCAGAATCGGCATCATCAATTTTCACCTCGAGGTCCAGCAGCACGGTCTGCGCGGCCTGATGGCTCTTGACAGAGGCCAAAGTCAGTTCCGCATGGGCCGGGCTGATGCCCAGCAACATGCCGAGGAACGGCAGTGAAAGCCAAAATGCACGCATAGAGGACTTCCCGTGATCCAAACCCCAGTAGTTTAACTCTGGGATTCCGTCACGCAAGTTGCAAACCGGTCAAGGAACGGGCATTGCAGAAGTCCTGCGCGGACATTCGCCGGCTTCCCGCTCGCTGCAGTTCGGTGACCTGCACTTGCCCCTCACCACATGCAACCCATAGGCCGGTGCGATCGCAACGCAACACCTTGCCTGCCGGTTCGTCGGTTTGTATTGCATGTGCCTGGGCTTGCCACAGACGCAGAGTTTCGTCACCGCATCGCGTGGTGGCAACTGGGCGGGGATTGAAGGCGCGGATCTTGGCGGCGACCCGATCGGCCGGGTCGCGCCAGTCAATGGGGGATTCGTCCTTGTGCAGCGCCGGTGCGTAACAGGCCCGTGTCTCGTCCTGTGGCTGTCGTGATGGGTGTTTTGGATCGAAATCGGACAAATACCTCAGCAGCAGGTTGGCACCCAACGGGGCCAGCCGGTCCTGGGCCGAAGCTGCGGTTTCGTCGGGGGCGAAAGAGAAAGATTCTTGAGCTAGGATGTCACCGGTATCCAGACCCGCGTCCATGAGCATGAGCGTACAGCCGCTATCGGAATCACCGGCTTCGATCGCGCGTGCAATCGGAGCCGCTCCACGCCATCGGGGCAGCAGTGACGCATGGATGTTCAGACTTCCGCCTGGACAAAGGGAAAGCCAAGACTCGGGGATCAGTCGTCCGAAATCCGCCACCACCAAGGCATCGGCATGGTGCGACGTCAGTTCGTCGCGTACCGAAGGGTCCAATGAGTCCGGCCGCAGCAGCGGCAGGTGCGAAGCCAAGGCGATTTCCGAGACGGGAGTGGGGCGCAACTGCAGGCGTCGGCCCGCTGGCCGGTCCGGTTGCGACAGTACCGCGCAGAGAGTGTGGTCGCTGGCTTGCAGGCGTTCAAGTGCGACGGCGGCGAAAGACCCGCTGCCGGCGAAAATCAGCCGCAGGGGCGCTGCGGCAGGGGAATCAGGCGTGAACGTAGGACTCCGGCCGCCGGGTCCGTTTCGGAATCTCTCCGGCGCGTGCCATTTTGCGTAACTTTTCGGCGACGCGTTCGCGCTTGAGCGGCGAGAGGTAATCGACGAACAGTTTTCCGTTCAAATGGTCGATTTCATGCTGGATGCAGACGGCAAGCAAGCCGTCGGTTTCGATCTCGAATTCTTCGCCGTTCGCGTTCAGGGCGCGGCAGCGGATTCTCTCGGCACGTTGCACCAGTGCCCGGAACTCCGGGACCGACAGGCAGCCCTCTTCCATTTCTTCGGTGCCTTCGGCTTCAAGAATCTCCGGGTTAATCAAACACATTGGCTCGCTGCCATCCTCGCTCAGGTCGATCACCACGATACGCTGAGGAATGTTGACCTGCACGGCCGCCAAGCCGATCCCGAATTCGTCGTACATGGTCTCCAGCATGTCAGAGACGATTTCCCGGGTTTCGTCCGTCACCTCCGCAACAGGCTCGGCTACCGTGCGCAGGCGCGGGTCCGGGAAATGGAGGACTTCAAGTTTTGCCATGTTTCAGCGTACTCCTGACCAATCATTATATGGAACTACTCTGTTCGAGCGCAAACAACAAGCAAGGGTTCCCCGGTGGAAATAGGGGGGTGGGAGAAGCCGACGTGGAAGAGCGGTGCGGCTGCTAGAAGCTGTACCGGAGCGAAAAACTCGCCTGCTTGGCCTTGGTGTTCGTGATCCTTGTGTCGCTGCGGGTCACGCGGGATTCCGCGTAGTTGAGGCCAAGGTTCGCCGATAGTCCCCGCGCCAAGTCGTACTGGATGCCGAGCGCAGCCGAGGCTTCGTGCCCGCTTTCGATCTGGCCGTAATGTCCTTCGATTGAAAAGGTCAAAACGCCGGTCTTCGTGCGCATGCCGGTCGAAACGTACCATCGCTGCACATTCAGGTTGTCCGAGTCGAGGTATTCGTAGCCCGCACCGATATCCCACATTGTGCTGCCGTAAATCATTTCGCCGACTCCGCTGAGGGCCGTGGTGCTGAACTTTTGAGTGCCGTCGGCGGAGACATGCTCGCTGTCGGTGAAACGTGCGGTCAGGCGGTAGTCCCGGGTGCCGGTCGGGCGCTGATACATGGCTCCGAAATCGAAGTTCTCGTCCTCGTCCATCATGCCGCTGAACACCCACGGCCCGAACCGGACGAAATAACCGCCGCCGTCATCTTCCAGTCCGCCAAGGACGTTATCGAAAGCCAGCATTGCGTTGCCGGCGCCGCGCAGGCGGCGCGTCTGTTCGCGCACGACTCCCGAGATATTTCCGACCAATACGGTGCCCCAGTAACTGCCGACCGAAAACGCGATGTTGTCCGTGTACTGGTTGTCGGGTCCGGATACGAAGGCCCGGTCGGAGACGTACTGCCCGAAATACGTCAGGGCGATCCTCCAGCGGTTAGGCAACTGCGTCCGGGCACTGAACTGGACATTGCCAATGAAATCCGCGTCAGTCGCCTGATCCCCCTCCAGATCGAAATTCACGGGCGCATCCAGAAGCCCGGTGAGTACCAGCGTGACGTCACCAACCTCGACCGCGAGGGGCTCCTCAAGCGAGGACAGGCTCTCGTAGTTGAGGGAGACGTCCTGCGCCAGGACGGGAGAAATCGTACCGAAAAGGCCAGTTATGAGGATCGCCGCAAGTGATAAAACTTGCGGAAGTTTTCTTCCGGCTGCCATGCTTAGGTCTTTTTGGGGAAGGTCGAGTGGAATGCTTGTCGGGCAAGGGCGCGGCCAGCGTCCATGGCTGCGCTGTCGTCGATTTTCCAGTGAACGCCTCCATAGATTCGGCTGAGCCCGTTTTCTTCGGCTATCTGGCTCAGGCTGGTCCAGTGGCGGGTGACGCCCCTCAGTTGCGGCCAGATCACCTCGTCGGGTGATCGGCCGGAGAAAGCGATATCGTCGCGTCCGTAGATCAAGGCGATCATTTCGGCGGCGGCGGCGCCAAAAGTGCTATGGCCCGAAGTGTAGGAGGGGAATTCCGGAGTCGGGATGTAGCTGCGCCAGTCAGGCTGGAGGACCACTCTCGGGTCCGGGTTGCCAAATTTCAGTGCCCGCGAGCGGATTGCGCTTTCCGGACGAAGGATGTCATAGTGGTATTTGGTGTCCCATGCGCAGATTGAGGAATCGCATTGCGTCATGCCGATCAGGGCAAAGGCGCGGGCGAGTTCGATGAAGCTGAGTTCCCGCTCCTGCAGCAACTGTACGGCGATATAAATGAAATGTCCCGGTGGCGTGATGCCCCAGGGTCCGTCCTCCCAGAACAGGGCAATCTCAGTTTGGTCGGCGGTCCGCAAAGTGCTGTCTTCCCCGCCGATTCGGCGGATGAAATCGAATACTTCAGCGAATTCCGGGCTTGCCGGGTCGTAGAAATCGGCGCTGCGGAATTGCGAGCAGCCTTTCATGGTCCACGGCTTGATGCGGCCATGGCCCGGGAACAGGCCGCGGTCGAACGAGGAGAATGCTGGTCCTGGGCTGGCGCTGTAGAACGGAGCCGTGGGGCGCCAGCGCAACACGTCCGTGCGCCGCGGGTAGTCGTCGAAGTAGTAGTTAACCTCGCTGGGTTCGGAGCCGTCGTCGGTGCGCATCTGAAGCACTTTCAGGCCAACCGCGCGCCCCCATTCCACACCGAGCGATTTGGCTTCGCTGTCTGGGAAGCGGCTTAGGAATGCGGCACGTTCAAAAAAGAAAGATTGCTGAAACGCCTCCTCGGCCGCGGTGGCGAACGCCACGCCATAAGCGACTTCCGGGTCTGCGCCCCGGGGGCCCTCGCCGATATCGAAAGGTTCGCCGTAAGCCTGCTCAATCCCGTTTGCGGCAAGAAATCCGGTGGCCATGGTCAGGCCGTAGTTGTAGGCGGCCCGAGGGGTTAGTACCCGCTGGTTCCGGACTTGCTGCAGGGCGATATCCGCCCAATGAAAAACGGTGTTTTGGTGTTGGGGCTGCAGGACTTGGGTGAGGTAGGACGCCTCGTGCCCATACGGGTTGGCGCAGCCAATTGCCGAGAGCGTGGACGCGGCCGCCGCTCCTGCGAGAAACTGTCTCTTAGTCGGATCGAATTGACCCGTTGAAAAATCTGGGCTATGACTTCTCATCCCTGAGAAGGAGGTTCCCTCTGAACCTGTCCTGGGCGGCGCGAATTATTACAGAATGGTTGGTTTGCGTAAACTGGCGCGTTGTTGTTTTTTTACACGAAGAACTCTAGTTTCTAGGGGCTGGTTTGGGGCCGCCGTCAGAACATCTGGAACAATCGCAAGTACCGGTCCAGAAGCAAGAGCGTGAACAGTCCCATCAGGTAGATAATCGAATAGGTAAAGGTCGGCATGGCGAGGCGGTTGCTGGCTTCCTTCTGCATCCGTATCGCGTAGGCCAGGAAAATCCCGTTCAGGATCAATGCACCGGCCAGGTAGATCTGGCCGGAAAGTTGGATGACGAACGGCAGCATGCTTGTGGCAGCCAGCAATACGGTGTACAGCGTGATCTGTAATCGAGTGTAGCTGTCGCCATGCGTTACCGGCAGCATTGGAATATCGGCTTTCGCGTAGTCCTCTTTGCGGTGCAGGGCCAGTGCCCAGAAATGCGGGGGTGTCCACACGAAGATGATCAGGAACAGGGCCAGAGCCCCTGCTTCGATATGGCCGGTGACCGCGGCCCAGCCGAGCAGGGGGGGCGTGGCGCCGGCAGCCCCGCCGATGACGATGTTCTGGGGCGTCGCGCGCTTGAGGTAGAGGGTATAGACCAGCGCATAACCAATCAGGGATCCGAGCGTCAGCCAGGCTGTCAATCCGTTGACCCAAAAGTACAGCAGCAGGAACCCGCCCATGCCGAGTAGGAATGCAAATCCGAGTACTTGAGGCGTGCGCAACGAGCCGCGCGGTAGGGGTCGGGCCTGCGTGCGATCCATTTGGGCATCCACATGCCGGTCGGCGATCTGGTTGATGGCCGCGGCTGCGGCAGCCATGAGGGTGATGCCAATCGCGCCGTACAGCATTTTCATGGGCACTTGCATCAGGGGATCGGCCAGGACCATGCCGATCAGTGCGGTGAACGTCATCAGCGCGACTACGCGCGGCTTGGTGACCTCCCAGTAATCGCGCCAGGAGGAAGTCGGGTTCACGGGCTGGCTCCGCGGTTGAGCAGGAGTCTCCCTTGGGTGAGGATCGCCAGCAGCAGGATTGCCGCGAAAGCATTGTGCGCGACGGCGACGGCGAGGGGAAGTTGCAGGACGATATTGCCGATGCCGAGAGAAACTTGGATGGCCAGCAGCGCGATCAGAACCCAGCCGCTTACGCGCCATGCACCGAGTCCGCTCCGAATGGATGCAGCCGCTAAAGCCAGGATCAGGGCGGAAGCCACGACGGCGCCGATTCGATGGGCGACATGGATGGCAGTGCGCGCCGGGCTGTCCAGAACCCCGTACTCATAGTCGATGCCCAGCCCCCGCCACAGGACGAAAGCCTCGGAGAAATCCATGCCGGAAGGCCACCACTGTTCCCGGCAAGTGGGGAAGTCGGGGCAGGCCAAGGCGGCGTAGTTGGTACTGGTCCATCCGCCCAGGGTGATCTGCACGACAAGCCCTGCCAAAGCGGCGGCGTACAGGTAGCGCAGAGAACGCGGCGGATCCGAAGCCGTCGGGCGAGGCCAGCCGTGGTAGCGCAGCAGCAGCCACCAGATCAGGCCCAAGGTGGCGAAGCCGCCCAGCAGGTGCAGGGTGACGATCAGGGGTTTCAACTGCAGGGTGACGGTCCACATGCCGAGCAGGGCTTGCAGTACCACCAATGTGAGCAGCGCCATCGTGCCGCGTGCAAGGCGTGCGCTGCCCAGCCGGGTTCGGCACAGTACGGCCAAGCCTAGGATCAGCAGGCCGAGTGCACCGGCCAAGTACCGGTGCAGCATTTCACGAAAAGCTTTTCCGGCATCGTACGCCCCGCGCGGATCCTGCGCCTGTGCGGCCGCGATTTCCTGTTCGGTTTCCGGTAGAGAAGTCAGGTGCCCGTAGCATCCCGGCCAGTCCGGGCAGCCGAGCCCGGCATCGGTTAGCCTCACGAAGGCGCCGATCACGACCACCAGGAATGTCAGTGCCACGGTCAGCGACAGAAGACGGCGGAACAACATCTGGAGTCAGCCGATCCGGGAGGCAGTCAGGAGACGTTTCAAGTCGCGCAGGATCCCCCGGGAGGTGGACCGGCCGTCGTAATGCATCAGCAAGTTCCCCAAAGGATCGACGATGAAGAGAGCATCGCCGGGCTGGTCGTCCAGCGCGCCGATATCGGGACTTTTGGGAGACACCTGGATCTGGTCCGGCCTGAAGCGCCCCAGTACTTCTGCGTAGGGTGTTTGCAGTTCCGCACGGTCGAGCAAGATCAAAATCTGTGCCCGGTTGCGTTTGGAGCCCAGGGATTGATGGATCTGTCGCATCATGAATAGGGTCGCTTCGCAGTCGAGACTGCAAGTTGCGGCGCGGGCATGGTAGAGCAGGGTCCAGCGCGGGGGTTGGTCGGGAAGCCGGAACAAGTCGCGCCCGAGCGGTTGGGGAGGCAAGATCAGGGAGCCGTGGCTGTCGCCACCGACATCCCCGCGCAATTGCGGATTGTGGTACAGCACGACGGAGGCGACTAAGGGACCTGCAAACGCCAGCACCAGCCCGATCAGGTAAAGGCGTGAGCGCAGCAGGCGCCTGGCTTCCGGGTGCGAACCAAGATGAAACATCAGTCTCGGAAAATCGGTCGCACGGAATACAGAAGGAACAAAATCACCACCGCTGCAGCCATAGCGAACCATTGGACCGCATACGCCGTATGTTTCTCTGCGCTCATCGGGGGGCTTGGCCAGGCACGCGTATAGCCGTGCGGCTGGTTTTCGGCAAGCCGGACCGTGGCGGGAACAAGCGAAAGCTCGGACAGGCGCTCGGCGAGGCGGGGATAATCAATGCCCTGAATCACCTGTGGCCAGCCGTGGCCTTCCAGCAGGTGGTCCGAGTCGGTAAACGGGTTGGGCTGGGGGAGGTAGACGACTCCCTCGAGCTGGACTTCGGATTCGGTGGGGGCTGGAACGGAAGGCAATCGGGAGCGATCCGCCTCTCCCGGAACCCAGCCGCGGTTGATCAGGACAACCTGCTCGTAGGTCGACAGTTCGAAGGGGCTCAGTACGTGATAGCCGGGCTGCTTGTCGTGGATCTGGTTATCGAGCAGGAACTGCCAGGGCAGGTACTGCCCGCGTAGACGGACCCGGCGGTCGGCCAGTTCTTCAAGGGATTCTCCGGGAAAGGATGTGATATAAACGGGGGACAATTGCGCCCGCTCCTGTTTCAACTCGTCTTGCGCACGACGGAGTTCGGCTCGTTCGAGCTGCCAGAATCCCAGTGAGAGGAGAATGGCGGTCAGCGCGATGGTCGCGAAACTGATCAGGAACGAAGAGCGGAATCGACGCATGAGAATCAGGTTGAACCCACGATGAAGCTTCTGGTGGTCATTCTATTGCTGGTGATCCTGGCAAGCCTGTTTTCGGCCTTGGTATTCCTGGTACGGGATCGAGGTACGACTCACCGCACCGTGCGGGCACTGACCTGGCGGATTGGCCTGTCGATCGGCCTGTTTTTGCTGTTGCTATTGGCAGGCTGGATGGGTTGGATCGAGCCGCATGGACTGCATCCCCGACCTTGACGTGTTCCGTTACAGCCAGTAGACGAAGACGAACAGGCCAAGCCAAACGACGTCAACGAAGTGCCAGTACCAGGCTGCCGCCTCGAACGCGAAGTGTCGATTCGGGGTGAAATGCCCGGAAATGCAACGGAACAGCACGACGGTCAGAATGATGGCCCCAATCGTGACATGCAGGCCGTGGAAGCCGGTCAGCATGAAGAAAGTTGAACCGTAGATGCCCGATCCCAGGTTCAGGTTGAGATCCGTGAAGGCGTGCATGTATTCGTATGCCTGCAACCCGATGAAGAGGAACCCCAGCGCCACGGTCAGGAACAGTCCGGCGATCAGTTGACCCCGGTGCCCGGCCTTGAGGGCATGGTGCGCCCAAGTGACCGTGCCGCCGCTGGTCAGCAGGACCAGCGTGTTGATTGCCGGCAGGCCCCAGGCGCCCATATGGGTGAATGCGCCGCCGATCTCGCCCGGGCCGTTCGCGGTATAGGGCCACAGGGCCTCGTAGCCTTCCCACAGATAGGTATTGGTGAGGATGCCGGGGCCCTCGCCCCCGAGCCACGGCAACGAATACTGGCGGGCGTAGTAGAGGGCGCCGAAGAAGGCGGCGAAGAACATCACCTCCGAGAAGATGAACCAGAACATCCCCCAACGGAACGACAGGTCGACCTGTGCGTTGTAGGTTTCGCTCTCGCTCTCGCTGATCACGGTGCCGAACCAGCCAAACATCATGAGCACTACGATCAGGATGCCGGCCGCCAGAAGCCAGGTGCCGACGGCCGAGTCCAGCATCATCAGCGCGGCGCCGATCAGGGTGGTGAACAGGCCGACGGAGCCGACGATCGGCCAGTGGCTGGGTTCGGGAATGTAGTAGAGCGTAGAGTTCGACATGAGGGTCAGCCTGATTGGGTCCCGGAAGTTGGGGAAACGTCAAAGAAGGTGTACGACAGGGTCAGGGTTCCGATGTTTGAGGGCAGACGTTCGCTGACCTTAAAAATCAGAGGCATTTCAACGCTTTCTCCGGCATCAAGCGGCTGGCTGGTGAAGCAGAAGCATTCCTGCTTGATGAGGTGCGGGGCAGCCATTTGCGGGGTGACGCTGGGGACAGCCTGACCGGTCATGGGCTGCGCGGTGCGGTTGCGCGCATGGAATACGGTCTGGTAGGTCTGGCCGGGATTGACCTTCATCTCGAACTGGTCGGGACGGATGTCCCAAGGCATGGAATGGTCGACGTTCGCAACGAACTGCAGAGTGACCTGGCGTTCGGCAACGGTTTCAGCCTTGGGCGGGGTGGGGGTTGCCTGGGTCAGGTTGCTGGTCGACCCGGACAGTCCGGTGAGGTCGCACAGGATATCGTAAAGCGGAACCAGCGCATAAGAGAAGCCCAGCATCAGCACGCAGACTGCCGCCAGCCGGATTGCCGTTCGACGATGCGGACGTTTCATCCTGCAGTTCCCACCAGGAAGTAGAAGCCGATATAGATCGTCATGGCGACAATTGCTACGATCCAGGCAGTTCGTATTGCGGCACGGCGCTCGGGCGTCCGGGGTGGGGTCATCGAACCACCGGCGGGGTGGTGAAGCTATGGTACGGCGGCGGGGATGGCAAGGTCCACTCCAGCCCTTCCGCACCTTCCCAGACTTGGTCCGTCGCCTTTTCTCCTCCCCGGATGGTCACCACCACGATGTACAGGAACAGCAGCTGCGCGAAGCCGAAGCCGAACGCGCCGATCGAGGCCAGCATGTTGTAGTCGGCGAACTGAAGCGCATAGTCGGGGATGCGTCGCGGCATGCCGGCGAGGCCGACGAAGTGCATCGGGAAGAAAGTCAGGTTGACGAAGATGGTGGACAGCCAGAAGTGCCATTTGCCGAGGCGTTCCGGGTAGTGGTTTCCGGTCCATTTAGGCAGCCAGTAGTAGACCGCCGCCATGATCGCGAAAATCGATCCGGGGACCAGGACGTAGTGGAAGTGTGCGACCACGAAATAGGAATCGTGATATTGGAAGTCCGCCGGCACGATCGCCAGCATCAGACCGGAGAGCCCGCCGATCGTGAACATGATGATGAAGCCGATGGCGAACAGCATCGGGGTCTCGAATGTCATCGAGCCTCGCCACATGGTGGCGACCCAGTTGAAGACCTTGACGCCGGTCGGCACGGCGATCAGCATGGTGGCAAACATAAAGAACAATTCACCAGCCAGCGGCATACCGACCGTGAACATGTGGTGCGCCCACACGACGAACGACAGGAAAGCGATCGAAGCGGTTGCGTAGACCATCGAGCTGTAGCCGAACAGCGGCTTGCGGGAGAAGGTCGGCAGGATGCTGGAAACCACCCCGAACGAGGGCAGGATCAGGATGTAGACCTCCGGATGGCCGAAGAACCAGAAGATATGCTGGAACATGACCGGGTCGCCGCCGCCGGCTGCGTTGAAGAAACTGGTTCCGAAGAACTTGTCGGTCAGCAGCATGGTGACGCCGCCCGCCAGCACCGGCATCACGGCGATCAGCAGGAAGGCAGTGATCAACCAGGTCCAAACGAACAGGGGCATCTTCATCATGTGCATGCCCGGCGCACGCATGTTGACGATGGTGGCGATGATGTTGATCGCGCCCATGATGGAGGACATGCCCATGAAGTGGATCGAGAAGATGACGAACGGCAAGGCGTTGCCGGTCTGCAGGGTGAGCGGGGGATACAGGGTCCAGCCGCCAGCCGGGCCGCCGCCATCCATGAACATGGTCGACAGCAGCATGGCGAACGCGAACGGCAGAATCCAGAAACTCCAGTTGTTGAGGCGCGGCAGGGCCATGTCGGTGGCGCCGACCATCAGGGGGATCTGCCAGTTGGCCAGCCCGGTGAAAGCGGGCATTACCACGCCGAAGATCATGACCAGCGCATGTAGCGTGGTCATCGAGTTGAAGAACTGGGGATCGACGAATTGCAGGCCCGGTGAGAACAGTTCGGTGCGGATCACCAGCGCCATCGCGCCGCCGATGAAGAACATGATCATGGCCAGCCACAGGTACAGCGTGCCAATGTCCTTGTGATTGGTCGTGGTGACCCAGCGCCACAGGCCGCTGGGGTGATAGTCGTGGTGGTCGTCGTGCGCGGCGGCGATTTCGCTCATGTCGGCTCCGTAGGTTATTCGGCAGCGCCGGCGGTCTGTTCCTCGACCCAGGCGCGGTATTCGTCAGGGGGCACGGCATGGACCTCTATCGGCATAAAGCCGTGGTCGCGGCCGCACAGTTCGGCGCATTGGCCCCGGTAGACGCCGGGATCATCGATTTGGGTCCACAGTTCGTTGATGAAGCCCGGTATGGCGTCCCGCTTGAGGGCGAGATCCGGCACCCACCAGGCATGGATCACGTCGTTGGCGGTGATCAGCAGGCGGATTTTCGTGTTGGTCGGGATGACCAGGGGTCGGTCGACTTCCAGCAGGTAGTGTTCGCTTTTTTCCGCCCTATCGCGAATCGAATCGCGCGAAGTCGAAAGGAACGAGTAAAAACCGAAATCGTGGTCCAGGTAGTCGTAACGCCACAGCCACTGGTAGCCGGTGATTTTGATCGTCATCTCGGATTGGCCGGAATCCTCCATCTTGATCAGGGTGGCCGTGGCCGGAACCGCCATGGCGACCAGGATGATGAAGGGGATGACTGTCCAGATTACTTCCACGGTCGTGCTTTCGTGGAACGTCGCAGCGGTCACGCCGCGAGACTTCCGGTGCATCAGGATGGAATAGAACATGGCGCCGAATACCACGATGCCGATGACCACGCAGATCCAGAAGATCAGCATGTGCAGGTCATAGACGATGCGGCTGACCTCGGTGACGCCGACCGGCATGTTGAGGGTGTCCCAGCCGGCCAGTGCGGCGCTCGCGAAAGGCAACAGAATAGCCCCGGCCGCGAGGCGGCGAAGGTTCAGAACGGATTTTAAATTCGGCAACAACCGACGGATTCTTTCCGGCATGTGTAGATATCGGGCGTGTTTCGTCTGGAATAGCGAAATCAAACCCACATTATATATGTTTGGGTGGTGGCCGCTCTTGTGTGGCAGTGGCCATGTACCCCCGGCTAGCCTCGACCCGGCGTGCTTCCAGCAGCGGGGTGCGACTATACTGGGTTGTGCAGGAGAGTCACGATGTCTGCTGATCCCCATCCACGCGGATCCGGGCCTGTTTCCGGCGGGCACGAGGGTGACGCCCGCCGTATTTTCTGGGCGTTCCTGCTGATCGGCGGGTTCATGATCGCCGAGGTCATCGGCGGCGTGATCTCGGGATCTCTGGCACTGCTGGCCGATGCCGCGCACATGTTGATCGATGCGGTGTCCTTGCTGTTTGCATGGATCGCCTTCCGGTTGAGTCGGCGCCCGGAAGATGCGACGCGGACTTACGGCTACCACCGCTTTCCGGTCCTTGCCGCCTTTACCAACGGCGTCAGCCTAATATTCATCGTCGGCTGGATCTTTTTCGAAGCAGTGGGCCGGCTCTTCAATCCTACCGAAGTGCTTGCCGGACCTATGCTTGCGGTGGCATCGCTTGGCCTGGTCGTCAATCTCGGGGCATTCGCTCTGTTCTACGGGGCGAATCGCGACAACCTGAATGTCCGGGGCGCCCTGATACACGTGGTCAGCGACATGCTCGGCTCGGTTGCGGCGGTCAGTGCGGCACTGATCATCATGGCGACTGGCTGGATGATGATTGACCCGCTGCTTTCCTTCCTGGTCGGGTTACTGGTGTTGCGCAGCGCCTGGTTCGTGCTGAAGAAATCGGCGCACGTGCTGCTCGAAGGGGTTCCCGAGCAACTGCACGTGGAGGAAATTGGACCGGACCTGGTCACGCATATCCCAGGCGTCGAAGATGTTCACCATGTGCATGCCTGGTCTTTGTCTCAGGAGCACTCGCTGTTGACCCTGCATGCGCGCATCACTGAAGACACTCCACCGGATTCGACGATTGCCGCCATTCGGGTCCGTTTGGCGGAACGCTTCAATATCGATCACGTCACGGTGCAAGTCGAACTGGAGGATTGCACCGACAATCCGGCTGCCGTATCCGGCTAAAGGTCACTCGGGCGCACCCTTCCCGATCTACAAATGTTATAGTATTACAATTGGAATGGCCAGCGATGTCGGCCGGCGTGTCCCGTGTCGCCCAAGAGTCATTATTTAATAAAAAGTCGAACATGAATTTGGGATACGTTCTCGCCCCCAAGCCTTTGCACTGCCTTTTGGTTGCGACGGTACTGCTCGGCAGCGCCTCCCCCAGTGCACAGGCAACCGATGCCGCCAACCAGGTCGTCGCTTCGATCAAACCAGTGCATTCGCTGGTAAGTGGCGTCATGGCGGGGGTCGGCGAGCCCCACCTGATCATACGCGGAACCACGTCACCGCACGCCTTCAGTCTGCGTCCCTCTGATGCGGCGAGCCTTGAGAATGCCCGGGTGGTGTTTCTGGTCGGCAAGTCGGTGGAGACTTCCCTTGTCAGCTCGGTCGGCACACTGGCGCGCCACGCCCGCATCGTCCTGCTGTCCGAAGTACAAGGCTTGATCCACCGCCCGCTCCGGGATGGGGGGGATTTTGAAACTCGCGGGCATCGCGAGAACAACGGAGATGGCGCGCTCGATTTGCACCTTTGGCTTGACCCGGCGAATGCCGGGGCGATGGTGCGCGTGATCGCAGACACCTTGTCCGAGGCCGACCCGGCCAATGCCGGGGCATATGCGGCAAATGCCGAAATACTTTTGCGCCGCCTGGAGGACCTGACCGCGGAAATTGCGGCGGAGCTTGCTCCGGCGCGCGACCGGCCCTTTATTGTGTTTCACGATGCCTACCAGCATTTCGAGGATCGCTTCAGTCTGGAAGCAGTCGGTTCGGTGATGGTCAACCCGGATCAGGCCCCAAGCGTCCGGCGCATCATGGAACTTCGCGACAAGGTTCGCCGGCTCGGCGCGATTTGCGTGTTTGCCGAAGCCCAGTTCGAACCGAGCCTCATCGACACGATCATCGAGGGAACCTCGGCTCGGATGGGCATGCTTGATCCTCTCGGCGCCGCCGACCCGAATGGTTCCGAGGCGTATTTCGACCTGATCCGTAACATGGCAACTTCGTTCAAACAGTGTTTGGCGCCTGCAGTCTAGAACTGAGACAGGATCGAAAAAAGCATATGACCTGAGCCACCATTCCCGAAAAAACAAGGGGAACGGTGGGCTATACTCGAGAGCGGGAAAGGTGGGCAATTGGGGGACGCAGTGAACCCGTTTTCAAGCCGTTATGGCTCTTGGGCTGTGGTTGCGGGTGCCTCGGAAGGACTGGGGGCGGAATTCGCGAAGCAGCTTGCAGAAAACGGGATGAATCTCCTCCTGATCGCCCGGCAGGCGGAGTTGCTTTCAGGCGTGGCCGAGGACATCCGGCGCCGACACGGGGTCGAAGTGCGATGCCTGGTCCAGGATCTGGCCGACACGGAACTCGCTCGAATCCTGCAGGAGGCCACGGCCGACCTCGAGATCGGAATCATCGTCTACAACGCGGCTTACGTCCCGACGGGACGGTTCGCCGAAATGGATCCGGACAGCCTGGAGCAACTCGTCCGCGTCAACGTACAGGGTCCGGTCACGACGATTCGGGCCTTGGCTCCCGCCATGTGCGAACGGAACAGGGGCGCCGTCGTTCTGGTCTCTTCCTTGGCCGGCATGCAGGGCTCTCCCGGGGTTGCCGCGTATGCGGCCAGCAAAGCGTTCAATACTATCTTGGCGGAAGGGCTCTGGGCCGAACTCGGCGAGCGGAATATTGACGTGGTCGTGTCGTGCGCCGGCGCAATGCCGACGCCAGGCTACCAGCGCACTTTCAATATGGGTGCGCCCGGGATGCTGGATCCTGCGGTGGTGGCGAAACGGACGCTTCGGGCGCTGGGCCGGGGTCCGCGTTTCATTCCGGGCGCGATCAACCGGATGGCGGCATTCCTCACGACCCGTCTACTTCCCCGAAAGGCTGCTATCCGGGTCATTGGCCGATCGACCCGGCGTCTGCTGTGATCGAGCACCTGCTGGGGTTCTTTGCGCCTTGGGGACTCTTCGCCCTGATTCTGGCACTCCAGGCCTTAGTGCCGGCCCGCCGGGCCGAAGGCTACGCCCGGGATGAAACCTCGAACGAACCGATAACCTACCGACTGAACGGGCTTCCTGTCTTCCTTTTGGTTGTTGTTGCCTGGTTTGTGGCGGGGCACACCGGGCTGATGCCTTATGAGTGGCTCTGGCAACATCGCTGGAGCGGTCTCGCCGGCGCGTTTGTCCTCGGACTGATCGCTTCCGGTCTCGCCCTGCGTGACGTACCGACCCAATCGGCTTCCTGGCTCAAGGACTATTTTCTCGGTCGAAAGAAGAACCCAAGCCTGGCGGGCGGGCGGGTAGACGCGAAGATGTATCTTTACGCGGCCGGCGCCATCGTGCTTGAGCTTAACCTGCTGTCTTTCGCCGCGTACCATGTCCTGAACCATCCGACGGATTTTTCCCTGGGCGTAATCTTGTACGTCTGCCTGTTCACCTGGTTCATCTGCGAGTACCTGGTGTTCGAGCATGTCCACTTGTACACCTACGACCTGTTCGCGGAACGGCTGGGGTTCAAGCTCGTCGGGGGGTGCCTGGTGTTCTACCCGTACTTCTACGGAGTCGGCCTGTGGGCGACAGCTGACTTGCCCAACCCGGATTCGCCGACTTGGTACTTGATCCTCTCGGCGGTCGTTTTCTTTTCAGGGTGGGTCTTGGCGCGCGGTGCAAACATGCAGAAGTACTATTTCAAGCGAGACCCTTCACATGTATTTCTGGGGTTGATCAAGCCGCAAAGCATCTCGGACGGAGAGCGGCACGTTCTGTGTAGCGGTTTCTGGGGCTTATCAAGACATATCAATTATTTAGGTGAGGTCTTGATGGCGACCGGCCTGACGCTTTCGTTGGGGTGGCCCTGGCTAATCGTGCCTTGGCTGTACCCGCTTTATTACGCTGTGTTCCTGCCTACGCGCGAACGCGACGATGACCATCGCTGCGAAGAGAAATACGGTGAGTTATGGCACCAGTATCGGGAGAAAGTGCCGAAACGGATTATTCCGTACGTCTACTGATCGACTTGTCGCCGGACTCGTCCAGCAGGTTTGACCGAGACCGGATAAGATTGCCATTTGGCTATAATTATTATATAATTCGCCATATGGCAAGAAATGCTTCTATTTTGCAGGATACGGTTCCTGTTTCTTCCAGCATCAATGATGCAGAGACGGGTGCCATGCTTCGAGCTTTCTTCAACTTGGTAAAGCGCTGGCAGTTGAACGACCGGCAGGGACGCATCCTGTTGGGAGAGCCAGCAACGCGGACTTACGCCCGCTGGAAAGCCGGGGATGTTGACCAGTCGCGCATCTCGCGGGATATCCGCGAGCGCCTGTCCATACTGATGGGCGTTCACAAGAGTTTGCGCTACATGTTTCCTGAACCGTCGCGGGCCTACGATTGGTTGCATAAGCCGAATCAGGTATTTGGGGGCGGTTCCGCGCTGGGCCGTTTGCTGGCTGGCTCCATTTCCGACTTGGTGGCAGTCCGTGCCTATCTTGATGCGGAGCGGGGGGGATGGTAGTCCCTCCCCTCAGTCGAGTTTCCTGGCGACAAACATACCGCCTTATCCGGTCGATCTATCCACCGATTGACCTGTTCGAAGACATCGCTGATCCTGCCGATTGGGAATTAATTGCCAATGCAGAAGCCAAAACCAACCCGCGGGTACGCGACCAAATCGGTGCGATTCACTTGATTCCACCGGAACGGCGCGTCTCGGGGTCTGGTGCCAGTTGGGCGATGGCTCCGTTCTGTCACATTTCAGGTGATCGGCCAAGTCGTTTCAGTGACGGGCGTTACGGTGTCTGCTATGTCGGCGACAGTTTCGAGGTGGCGTTGGCGGAATCAGTATTCCATTTCGAGCGGTTCATGTCTGCGACCGAAGAAAGCCCGTCGACTGCGGATTATCGAGAACTGGTTGGATGTCTGGATGCGAAATTGCACGACCTGCGCGGTGAAACCGATTTCAGGTTTGCATTGGATGTCGACGATTACACTGCCGCGCAATCACTGGCGCACGAATTGCGGCAGGAACACGCCAGCGACGGTATTGTCTACCCCAGTGTGCGTTGTTCGGCTGGCGACGCCGTCGCGGCATTCTGGCCCGATGTCGTTGGCATCCCTGCTCAAGGCAGGCATGTGTGCTATCGGTGGGATGGAAGCCGGGTCGATGCCTGGCTGGTGTATGGCGAGGAGAATTGGCAGAATTTTCCGTGAAGGGAAGCGCTTGGAGAAGTAGAGGCATTGTCTCCAGTTCGGGGTTCAATCAGGATCTGTAATCTCTTCTTCTCCTCTCTTCAGTTTTTTCTGCCTCCAGAGCTCCAGCAGAGGCGCTTGGACAAGGACAGAGAAAAGCACCACCCCGAAGCCGATGGACTCGATGGTCCACCAGTAGTCAAGATCGATCGGCACGCTCAGCGCCAGTCCCACGGTGACGGCGCCGCGGGCACTGCTGACATAAAGGATGTTGTGATCTGGAAGTTCCTTCAGTGCCTTGTTCGTCCGGGTCAGGATCGGCATCACGAGGGTGAGGCCGATGATGCGGGCCAGGATTACCGCGCCGATCCCGATCAAGATGGCCAGGTAGCGTTCCGAGAAGATGTTGATCGAAATGCTCAACCCGAGCATCAAGTAGAGCATGGATTCGGCAAAGTTGGCCATGAGACGCCAGAATTCGTCCACAAAGTGGTCTTGCGGAGCGTCCAGGTCCTGATGCATGGTGCGACCCATGATCAGTGCCGTCGCCAGCACGGACAAGACACCGGAGACGTTGAGCACATGATCTGCGACCAAGTAGGCCATGTAGGCGGTTACCAGGGTGAACAGGGCCACTTCATGCGGGGAAGGATTGCGCAACCGAAGGAAAATCAGGGCAACGAATCCGATGGCAAGCCCAATGATGGCACCGCCGATCACCTCCCAAGCAAAATACAGCGCAATTTCCTGGGGCCCCAGGGCCAGGTCAGGTTCCAGGGCGAATGCCAGCAGCAAGGTGAAAAGTACGATGCCGAAGGCGTTGTTCAGCAGGTCCTCGCCACTGATCAGCGTGCGCAAGTCCGGGGGCAGGTTCAGATGCCTGAAAACCTGCTGGAGCGGCTGGCTGTGGGTGGCGATCAGCATGGTGCCGGTCAGCAGAGCCGCAATCCACGGAAACCCGCTCGGGTGGCCGATGCCGTAATAGATCAGGACGGAAGTGAGCGCCAGGCAGATCAGCGACAGTGGCAATGCCAGAAGAATGACGCCAAGCAAGTTGCGCCCGAAACTCGGCGCATCCATGCTGTAAGCGGCAGAGAAGATCAGGACCGGCAGGAACACGTAGAAGACCAGGTCGCGCAGTATGCCGCTGTGCAGGCCCACTTGGTCGGCGTCGGCGACCAGGCTGCCGAACGCGAAGCCCAGCAGCAGAAGCAGCGCCTCGAACGGAAACCTCAGGCGGCTGGCCAAGGGCTTCAGCATCAAGCCCACCAGCAGCAGGCCCGCGAGGCTCGAAATCGTAAGAAGCAGGTCCATGGCGGATTCAGGTGGTCCGGGCCGGCATGGGATAAAGCTTGTGCAGCGAGACGCTCAGACCGTCGGGCTGCACGATGCGCGCGTGGGTCCGGTTCAGCGCACGCGGGTGAGGCACACCGCAGGAATGCGCGATCATGGCGACTTCCGCTTCCATGTTGCGGGCCAAGTGGGCAACCCGGACGGCCTTGTTTGTCGGATTCAGGCCCTGTTGCAGCCGCGGGTCGTGCGTGGTGACGCCGGTGGGACAGGTGTTGCGATTGCACTGCATGGCCTGGATGCAGCCGAGTGCGAACATGAACGCGCGAGCCGAACTGATGAAGTCTGCACCCAGGCACAGCGCCCAGGCCACGTCGGACGGATTGACCTGCTTGCCGGACGCGACGACGCGCACGCGCTCGCGCAGGCCGCTCTGCTCCAGGCGATCGACCGTCATCGGCAGGCTTTCGCGCAACGGCAGTCCGACCGCGTCCAGCAGTGGCATGGGAGCAGCACCGCTGCCACCGTCGCAGCCGTCGATGGTGATGAAGTCGGGCGCAGAGGCGGGGCCCCGCCGCAGGATTTCTTCGATCCAATCATCCAGCATCTGTTCGGAGCCGACCACGGTCTTGAAGCCAACCGGCTTGCCGGTCAGGTCGCGGATGTGGGCCACCATGTCCAACAATTCCGCAGGATTGCCGATGTCCGGATGCCGGCGCGGGCTGCGCGACGCCTTGCCTGGCGAAATCCCGCGAATCTGGGCGATTTCCTTCGTAACCTTGACGCGCGGAAGAAGCCCTCCCATACCGGGCTTTGCGCCTTGGGAGAGTTTGATCTCGAACATGCGTATTTGCGGGATTTCGGCCAGCTCTCGAAGACGCGTATCCGAAAGGTTGCCGTGCTCGTCGCGCACGCCGTATTTGGCGGTGCCGATCTGGAAGACCAGGTCGCAATCACCCTCCAAGTGGTATGGGGCCAGTCCGCCCTCGCCGGTGTTGAGCCAGCATCCCGCCTTGGCGGCACCGCGCGACAGCGCTTGGACGGCAACGTTCGAGATGGCCCCGTAGCTCATGCCCGAAATGTGGAAGAAATGTTCGCTGGAATAGGGTTCGGCGGTGTCCGGGCCGATGGTCAGCGGCGGAGAATCGGTGTCTGATTTCCCGAGATCCGGGTAAGTGGCGTTGACGAACAGGACGGTGCCGGGGCGCGTCAGGTCCCGGGTCGAGCCGAAGGGCAGGGTGTTGGTGATGTTCTTGCTGGCGCGGTAGATCCAGGAACGCTGGGCCCGGTTGAATGGCATTTCTTCGCGATCCATGGCGAAGAAGTACTGGCGGAAGAATTCGCCGAGATGCTCGAACCAGTATCGGAAACGTCCGATGACGGGATAGTTGCGGCGCACCGCGTGGCGGGTCTGCGTGACGTCGATGATGTAGAGCACCATCGCGGCCAGAATGAGGAGTCCGATGCCGAACAGCAGGACTGACGCCAGCACGTCCACTGCGCCTATCAGCAGATCCATGGAAACCGGCGTTATTTCTTGCATCCGCACCTCCCAATGGACGTTCCAAAGGAGTGGGCATTCACCATTGCGCCTCGAAAACTAGTGTAGCACCGAGAGGGCTAGTTCTTGTGCCCGGCGCAGGTCCGGTTTGCCGCTGCCAAGCAGCGGCAGGGCCTCGACCGGCAAAATCAGCCGGGGTCGCGCCAGTTCCCCCACTCCCTGTTCCCCCAAGGCCTGTCTCAGCCAACTCCGGTCCGGTTCGGGGTGTTCGGTAATGAGGACCAACTGTTCGCCTCGAGTGGGGTGGTTGACTGCGCAGACGATGTGACGGTATTCCGGCCAGACTTCGCTGACCCGCTGTTCTACGTAGGCGAGCGACACCATCTCGCCGCCGATCTTGGCGAACCGCTTGGCCCGGCCATGCAGGCTCAGGAACCCGTCATCGTCGAGTTCGGCGACGTCGCCGGTATCGTGCCAACCGTCCTCCGGAGGGGTCAACAGTCGGCTTTCCCCCGGCATCCAATAGCCGGACATCACGTTCGGGCCGCGCAGAAACAATCGCCCGCGGGTGGCGCCGGTGGTGTCTTGGGAGTCGTCCAGTGGTTCCAAGCGCGCTTCGATATCCGGCATCAGGCGGCCGACCGAACCCGGCTGGTTGCACGTGAACGTGTTGGCACTGACCGCGGGCGAGGTTTCGGTCACGCCGTAGCCTTCGTGGACGGTCAAACCGAAACGTTCCTGCCAGAATTTCCGGGTGCCTGGCTTGAGCGGTTCGGCACCGGCCACGATCAGGCGCAGGCTTTGAAGGTCTTCCGGGCTTGCCGCCTGCCCGTAGCCGTTCAGGAACGTATCGGTGGAGAAGAATACGGTGATGCTGTGTTCTCGAATCAGTTCTGGAATCTGCTTGTAGTGGAGGGGGCTGGGGTACAGGGTGCAGCGCAACCCGGCCATCAATGGCAGTAGCAGGCCGACGCCTAGGGCGAACGAGTGAAAGGTGGGGAGGCACAGCAGCAGGTGGTCCTGGGGGGTCAGGCTCAACACCGCGCGGACCTGGCAACGATTACGCTGCAGATTTCGATGGCTCAGTACGACGCCTTTGGGTTCGCCTTCCGATCCGGAGGTGAACAGCACCACGGCGGGGTCCGATGGGTCACCTTTCGGGGGCGGCCGCGTGGCGCGCCAAGCGGCCTTGAGTTTCATGCCGAGGTTCAACTGCGGCCTCAGATCCTCCAGCCATAGCAGGGTGTAGTCTTCGGCCAAGGCGTCAGCCAAGCCTCCGAGGTCGGCTTTCTCTACGAACTGGCGGGAAGTCACGACGTGAGTCAGTCCAGCCGTGCGACAGGCACTGGCGACATTGGCTGGTCCGGCGGTGTAGTTGAGCATGACCGGAATGCGGTGGAGCGTATGCAAAGCGAAGAAAGTGATCGGTGTGGCGGCAGCGTTCGGCAGCAGGATGCCGACCGTATCCTGGCCCTTCGGCAGGGCATGCCCAAGTAACTGGGCGACGGCGTGGATCGCCTGGAGAAGTTGGCGATAAGTCAGAGTCCGTTCCAGATCGGCCAGGATCGGGTAACCAGCCCCGAACCTTCGAGTGGCACCGTACAGGGACTGCAATGTCGTGCATTCCCGGCAGTGCATCCGGTATTCCAGTTCACACAGCAGGTCGTAGATCTTGAGAGCATCGCGCCGGAGAGCCTCCGGCTCGTCGGCCGCGCGAGGCGGCAGCGGACAGTTTTCGAACCCGACCCGGATGCGCGGGTAAAAACGGGGCATGTAGAGTTCGGGGTCGCTGACGGACGCGACTTCGACGGGATGGCTGGATCGCTCCCGGGCGGTCTGCATCAACTCCAGTAGTGAAGCCTCGCCCTCGGGACCGGATGGCGGCAGGATCAGCACGGTGCGGGTGGGTTTATCCTGGTTGCCCGGCCACTGGTCGTCCAAGGCAGCGGGATCCAGCGGCTTCAGGCGGACCCAGCAGGCAAGCAGCCGAAGGCTCGCGCGGCGCAGCAGCGCGGGAGCGACATGGATTTCGAGTTTGCCGGGGATGGTGGCAGCCAGCGCCCAAGCGACCCAGGCGCTTCCACGCCGGGCGAATACCAGCGAACCGGGCGGTGGCGTTTCCGTGGTCAGTACAACTGACGCGATTGGCCATAAAAGGACATGGCGGAAACTGCCCTGCGTGAAGTGCAGCAACAGCAATGCTGCCACGAGAGCGGTGGCGGCCATGGCCAGCCACACGGTGACGATCGTGCCGCCGGACTGGAAAATGACGATGGATGTTGCCGAGGCCAGCGCCATGAAGATGGAATTGAGGATGTTGTTGCAGGCGATAACCCGCGCGCGCCGGTCCTCCGGCGCCCGTTGCTGTACCAGGGTGTACAGGGGCGTGACATAGAAGCCACCCGCCACGGCAAGCCCCAGCAGGATGCCAAGGGCGGTCACGGCCTGCGGGTCCTCCAGCAGGGCGGCAAATCCGCGAAGTGGAACGTCGGCCGGGGGAACGAGGCTGAGCAACACGAACCCAGCGCCTAAGGCTGCTGCAGATATGGGTGCCAGGGTCGCCCGCGCCGTGCCGCCGAGCCAGCGGTTGCACAACAGGGCGCCGAGTCCGACGCCAACGGTGAAGATCGCAAGCGCGCCCGCCAACGCCTGTTCGTTGCCGGCCAGCACGTCCCGGACAAACAGCGGCAACTGGATGAGCATGCCAACCCCGATCATCCAGAACCAGCTGATGGCGAGCATCAACCAGGCCAAGCGAGGCTGGCTCAAGCCTTCCCGTACGATTCGCGCAGTTTCGCTGAACGGCTCAAACGAGAGCCGTAGGCCGGCACCGGTGGGAACTTGCGCCGGAATTCGATAACTTGCCAAGTAACCGGCACCGGCGCTGATTACCAAGATGCCGGGCACCCACAGGGCGGCGTCGGGAACACCCATTACGAGGGTCCCGGTCAGGCTTCCGGCGAGGATGGAGATGAACGTACCGACTGCGACCCAGGCGTTGCCGGCCAGCAGTTCGGCCCGGGACAGCAAGTTCGGCAGGATGGCGTACTTCACTGGACCGAACAGGGCGGACTGCAGCCCGGTCAGGAACAGGATGACGAAGAGAAAGCCGACTGACCCGGTGGCAAAACCGATCCAGGTCAGTGCCATCAGGGCGCATTCTGCAAGTTTGATGTGCTGGATCAGCCGGTGCCGCGGGAAGTGATCAGCCAGTTTTCCGCCCAAGGCGGAGAACAACAGGAAAGGTAGCAGGAAGATTCCGGCGGAGGCGGCAACCAGTTCTTCGCTTCCGAACCCGGCCAGTTCGGTAATGCGGTAGGTGATCAGGACGACCAACGCGTTACGGAAGACGTTGTCGTTGTAGGCCCCGGTCAGTTGGGTAAAGAAGAAAGGGCCGAGCCGCCGTGTCAGTAACAGACGGAAAGTCGAAGGCATCGGCAGTGTGGGGGTTACAGGCGGGTCGGGTTTTCAGCGTCGCCGTAGACCTCTTCAGGGTCGAAGGTTTTCTCGCGTTCCAGATATTCCAGTGCTTGGCCGGCCGAATCTTCCGTCGGCACCTTGCGGTAAAAGCAGGAGCGGTAGCCGACGTGGCAACTGGCGCCGGAGTCGGCAACCGTCACGCGCATCCAGACTGTGTCCTGGTCGTCGTCGATGCGCAGTTCGCGCACTTTCTGCACCAATCCGCTGGTGGCGCCCTTGTGCCACAGGCATTGGCGGCTGCGGCTGTAGTACCAGGCTTCGCCGCTGCGGATGGTCCGCTCCAGTGCCTCGGCGTTCTGGTACGCGACCATCAACACTTCGCCGGACTCGTAGTCGGTGGTTACCACGGGGATCAGCCCATTTTCATCGAATTTCGGGGCCAGTTGATCCCCTTCTTCGACCTGCTCGACACTCTCCCGAGGAGAAAATAAAGAAGACATTTTGCAAAGAAAAGCTTTTGATTCGCACAGTCTACCGTACACGCCGCCAGTGGCTGCCGTCCGCCAGGTCCTCCACCGCGATTCCGGCCTCCAACAGTTGATCGCGGATGCGGTCGGCCGCCGCGTAATCCCCGTTTTCCCGAGCGGCTTGCCGCTCGGCCAGCAGGGCTTCGATCTCGGCATCGTCCAGGCTGTCGGTCGCTGCGCCGGCGTGGAACCAATCCTCGGCCGCAGACCCGAACAAACCAAGCATCCGGGCACCGGCGCACAGCCGCCGGGCGGCTTCCGTGCGCTGCGTTCCCTGCAGATGAGCCAAGGCCGCTGCCTCGTGCCGCAGGTGCTGCAGGGCCAACGGGGTGTTGAGGTCGTCGAGCAGGGCCTGCAGGAATTCCGCATCCGGCTCGGTTTCGTCGGGCTCCGGGCTTCCCGCATCCTGCCAGGCCCGGTACAGCCGGTCCAGGATCTGACGCGCTTGGTGGAGCAGGTCATCCGTCCAGTCCAGCGGTTTGCGGTAATGCGCATGCAGCAGGGCAAGGCGGAGCAGTTCGCCCGGATGGCGTTCAAGAAGTTCCCGGACTTGGCGCACATTGCCGATGGACTTGGCCATTTTTTCGCCATCGACCGTGACGTAGCCGTTGTGCATCCACAGCCGGACGAACGATTCGCCGGGGTAGGCGCAACAGCTCTGCGCGCGCTCGTTCTCGTGATGCGGAAACACCAGGTCTTGGCCGCCACCGTGGATGTCGATGGTCGGGCCGAGATGGTGCGCGATCATGCATGAGCACTCCAGGTGCCAGCCTGGTCGTCCTCGTCCGAACGGACTGTCCCAACCCGGTTGCTCCGGCGTCGAAGGCTTCCACAGCACGAAATCCGCCGGATTACGCTTGTAATCGGCCACTTCCACCCGGGCTCCGGGGTGCATTTCCTCCACCCGCCGCCCGGACAACTCGCCGTACCCGTCGAAACTGTCCACTGCGAACAGGACATGTCCGTCCGCTTCGTAGGCGTGACCTGAATCCAACAGGGTCTGGGTCATTTCCAACATGGCCGGAATGGTTTCGGTCGCACGCGGCTCCAAGTCGACCTCCAGGCTCCCAAGGGCGGCACACACCTCGTGAAACGCCTCAATGTAGCGGGCAGTCAGTTCGTCGTACCGGCAGTTCTCCTGTTCAGCCCGGTCCAGGATCTTGTCGTCGATATCGGTCAGGTTGCGGGCATAGACGACTTGGGGATAGAGAGAACGCAGCACGTGGACCAGCACGTCGAATACGACAAGCGGGCGGGCGTTGCCGATATGGATGTGGTCGTAGACGGTGGGGCCGCAGACGTACAAGGTGACGCGCTCTGGATCAAGCGGGGCGAAGGCAACCTTCTTGCGGGTTGCAGTGTCGTACAGGTGGAGCATGGTTAGTCGCTCAGGCTGCGTTCCTGCAGGTCGATCTCGCGCTGCTGCTCGCCGACGTGTCCGGCCAGGTAGAGGGCAATGGTGAGCGCCGCAGCGGTGCCGATCGCCATGGACTGCTGCCAGACCGAGGCTCCGCCGCTGAGGAGCCGCAAAAGCCAGAGCAGGCTCAGGTAGGCCAGATAGAAAAACCAGAACGCAACCGGCACCAGCGCGGGATAAGGCGGATCGCTGAACTGGATCAGGTACAGAACCGCCAGCACCACTCCCACGGTCAGCAGGATGACCTGGGACAGGTAATTCGAAATGAGAGAGCGAAAGCGGGACATCGGATCGCAGGGCCTGCCGGCGTCAAACGACTAATTTTAGAACAGGCACTCCAAACGAGAACCCTGTTCGCGGATTAGATGCGAGCCAGACGGGGAAGGTTCAGGCCCGCAGGACCCCGTTTCGCGATTGTGGTTGATTTCCAAGCCGGCCCTCAAACACTGGATCAGCCGGGATCGCATGATGTTAAAATGACGCCCCGCGAAGGAATCGACGACATCTGACAATGGATCAAACCTATCGAGACGCGGTCACCCGCATGGAAGAACTGGGGGTCGACCCCGAGTATGTTCTCGGTTGGCAAGGCGGCTATCTGGGCCACCCGACACGAGAAGAACAGCGGCTTACCGAAGCCTACCAGGCCGGGTTTGAGGACGGCCAGGAACAGGAAACCGGTAACTTCGAGAATTGGGCGAAATCTTAAGGAAAGCTTGCCCATAGGCGGGCGCCAGCGTTCCCGTCACGACCCGCTCGGAACCAGGCCGCGGAGAACCCGCCGCAGCGCAGTCGCAAACTTCGGCGCCTCGCGGTCGATGACGTAAGTGGCGATCCATTCCTGATCCTTTTCTCCCATGCTGCCGGCCACTGCGTCGCCGAGTTCCCGGCACAGCGCGAATCCTGGGCCCTCTTCTTCGGACCACTGACAGCTGGCGTAGGTTTCGGCTTGCGCATCGAGTAGTTCGATGAAGTGGGCCGCATGCTCTCCCGGGCCGTCGCATTCCAACCGGTTGTCCTGCATCAGCGCGGCCAAGTGCCTGGCCAGAGAGGGAATCAGCCGGGCGCGTTCTTCATCGGGTAGTCGCGACTGGGTCTCTCGGTCGACCAGATGTACGCCGAAGATTGCAAACTGTGCGATGACGTCCAGCCGCTGCGACCAGTCGGCGGTTTCGAACCCTTCGTTCTCGAGCGCCAGCAGGGCATCGCCGGCAAGCCGCCAGATATTGACCGACAGGGCGCTGGCCGTCTGGTCGGCGCTTCGCGGCGTTTCACGCTGGTTCCAGTGTCGGGAAAGGCGGGGCATGGCAGGACTCCGCCACGGATGCTAACACGTTGCGCCTTGACGATTCCGCGATTTTCGCCACTATAAGGAACTGGGAATTATCCGATTCTAAGCCGAGACCGGGACATGCCGCCGATCGAACCCTTGTGCGAACGCGTCCAGGCCAACTGCGACATTGCCGACGCCCGCCATGCGGGAGCCCTGACCATGTGCGTTTACCTGCTCAAGATGCGCGAATACTTTCGCTGGGAGATGGGTCTGGATTTCACGGCGGCCCTGCCGAACGAGGCAGTGGGCCGCTGGATCCAGGAACGGGAGGAGCGCTGGGAGGAACTGGGGGAAGAATCGTATCAACCCGTGTCGATCCAGGGGCAAGCCTACGATCCGTTCGATACCGAAGGCATCAACCGGGCACTGCTGCCGGAAGGCTACGTGTACAGCGCGGGCTTGGGGCTGCACAAGGTGCCGCATTTTTTCCTGGGCCGGCTGTTGGGCGAACAGGGCCGGGGGGATTACCAGATCTATGAAGCCCGGGAGGAGTGTGCGCGGGATCTGACTGCGCCGCCGGCGATGGCCTTGGGCCGGACCATCTTCGTGCGCCGGGAGTCCTTGCGCCGCATGCTGTGGGAGCGCCTGCAGGAGTGGCGCTGGAACCGGCGGGACAATGTGCTGGGCGAGGCCTTGCGCTGCTATCCTTTCGACGAGGATCTGGAATCGGCGCTGGATGCGATGACGGAATGCGAGGCGAAGACCGTCATCCTCCATGAAATCGGCGAGATCGAAGTGGGCCGGGAATTGGGCGAGGATTGGCACGACTTGCTGCACGCCTTGCCCCGTGGGGCGGCGGAGCTCGGCCTGCGCGCGGTGCGCGACCACTGGGCCGACTGCCAGGTGACGCTGCCGGCCCTGCTGGAGGAAGGCAACCGGCCTGCGCTGTTGTTCTACCGGGCCAGCCTGACGGCCATGCGCCGGCAGTTGTTCCCGGACTTGGTGGAGGCTCTGGATCGCTGGCGGGAGGGGCGTGATGAACGTGTTTTGCTGAAGACGGTCGACCGGGGCCGCGAGCATTGGGAGAAAACCGCCAAGCGGTTGCTGCGCGCCGGCAGCCGAACCCAAGATCCTGCACGAAAACTGACGAGCTTGCTCGAAGCATCAACGTTGTGAGCGCATCCCTGTCCGAGCTGCACGAGGTTCTCCCCGGCAGTTTCATCTGGCAGCGGGACGGCGTCCTGACGGAGGCGCAGTGCCAGGCCATTATCGAGCGATTCGAGGCGCATCCGGGGAAGAGGCCCGGGCGCACCGGCGCCGATGCGGGCGAGAGGCTTGAACTCAAGCGCTCGACCGACCTGACCTTGGTGGGACCGGAGTGGCAGGATGTCGACCGCTGGCTGTTCACGTCCTTGTCGACCGCGCTGCGGGAGTTGCAGCGGCACTACCCGTACTTTCGCGGACGGTTCAAGGATCAGGGATATGCCGTGCAGCGGACCGACGAGGGCGAGTATTACCACTGGCACGTGGACGCGGACAGTACGGCCTTGGCGGATCGGCAACTGGTCGCGATCTGGTACCTCAACGACGTGGCGGGGCCGGGCGGCGAGACCGAGTTCCTGCATCAGGGCGTGAAGATCCAGCCCGCAGCCGGGCGGTTGATCCTGTTCCCGCCGTTCTGGACCCATCAGCACCGGGGCGTCACCTTGGAGCAGGGCGTCAAATACCTGGCGACCACCTGGATCGTTTTTGCCTAGCGGAATGGGTGCGCCGACTAGAATAGTCGGATCATGCGCTCGACTTCTTCCTTGCGTCTTTCGGACCCGGCGGTTTGGCGGCGGGCTGCGGAGCGTTGGATGGACCGGGGCCGGGTGTATGCCTGCCGGGTACTGGTTCTCTGGCGAAAAATGGTGGAGTGGGTGGAACGACGGGTCACCGTCTGGTTGCTGGTCGAGAAGAAGAAGATAGCTGTCCTCTCGCCGATCAACTTCGACCATCTGTTGGCCGAAGTCCGCATGGGCGATGTGTTGTTGGTCGAAGGGCGTACCCGGGTGGCGCACGCGGTGCGGGCCATCACGCAGAGTATCTGGACGCATTCGGCGCTGGTCATCGGCACCCTGGACATGATTCGGGACCCGGCCCTGCGGGCGGTTGCACGCAGCTACCTCCGGGACGACGAACTGGACGCACCGTTGATCGTGGAGTCGGAGCTGGGTTGCGGTACCATCGTTTCTTCTATCCTGCGCTACCGCGATCACCATCTTCGCTTATGTCGGCCGCAAGGACTGAGTCATGCCGATGCCCGGCGCATCACGACTTATGCGCTACTGCATCTGGGGGCAGACTACAACGTCCGGCAGATCCTGGACCTTGCGCGCTTCCTGGTGCCGTGGTGGGCGGTGGTCCCGCGCCGCTGGCACTCGTCCCTGTTCGAGCACAACTACCAGGGCCCGACCCGACTGATCTGCTCGACCATGATCGCCGGGGCATTCAGCCGAGTCCGCTTTCCGGTCGTCCCGTTGGTCGTCGAGAGCGAGGGGCAGTTCCGCATGGTGCAGCGCAACCCGCGCCTGATCACGCCGCGCGACTTCGATCATTCTCCGTATTTCTCGGTCATCAAGTACCCGCTGCTCGGTCAGGACGACATCGGGTTCTATCGGAAACTGCCGTGGTCGGAGGAAGGTCTGGCCGAAGAGGCCCAGGAGAGTCTCGAAGATTGCAATATCATGCATGTCAAACTGGAACGTCCGGAACCCAAAGAATTCGAAGATGTGCAAGACCAACCTGATGATGATGAGAGGAGGGTCTAAGTGGGCGGTTTTCTAGGCGCGGTTTTCTGCCAGCTGGCCGGGCTCGTCCTGCTGATCGTCGGCTGGGCGCTGATTACGGTTCATGCCGCAAACTTCTGGGTCTGGCTGGCCGCGGCGGGACTGGCGCTGCTGCTGTGGATGCTGACGTTCGTGCCGCCGTTCTGGTGGGCGATTCTGGTGGTGGCGGCGTGGGTGGTGCCGGTGTTGATGTGGGTCCATCAGGGCTGGCGGCAATCCGTCGTCGTCCAGCCTGCCTGGCATCGGTTGCGCAAGGCCTTGCCGCCCCTGTCCGACACCGAGCGCGAAGCCCTGCAGGCTGGCGTTGCGGGCTGGGAGGAGGCGCTGTTCACCGGTTCCCCCGACTGGGAGAAGATCCTGCAAGGCGAACCTGCGAAGCTCACCAAGGCGGAACGGGAGTTTCTCGAAGGGCCCGTGGAGCGCCTGTGCGCACTGCTGGACGATTGGCGCATCACGACGGCCGACTACGACCTCTCGCCGGAAGCTTGGCAGTTGATCCGGGAGGAGAAGTTTTTCGGGATGGTGCTGCCGGAACAATACGGCGGTCTGGGTTTCTCGGCACTTGCTCATTCCGAAGTGGTCATGAAGATCGCCAGCCGCAGCGTCACGGCTGCGGTTACGGTCATGGTTCCCAACTCGCTTGGCCCAGGCAAACTCCTGCTGCGCTACGGCACGCAGGAACAGAAGGATCATTACCTTCCCCGGCTTGCCCGAGGGGAGGAGACGCCCTGCTTCGGTCTGACCGGGCCACGTGCCGGGTCGGACGCGGCATCTCTACGAGACACCGGCGTGGTCTGCCAGTGGGAGGAGAATGGAGAAACCGTTCTGGGCATTCGCCTCAACTGGGAGAAACGCTACATCACCTTGGCGCCGGTCGCGACGCTGATCGGCCTGGCTTTCCGCCTGCACGATCCGGACGGCCTGCTGGGAGGGCCGCCCGACCGGGGGATCACGCTGGCGCTGGTGCCGGCGGACACGCCGGGGGTCGAAGTCGGGCGACGGCACATGCCCCTGCAGGTCCCGTTCATGAACGGGCCGGTTCTCGGGCGCGACGTGCTCATCCCGATTGATCAGGTCGTCGGCGGGCGCGAGGGGGTTGGGCGCGGCTGGCAGATGCTGATGGAATGCCTGGGCGAGGGCCGGGGCATTTCGCTCCCCGCCTTGGCCGTGGCGGCCGGCAAGCTCGCGACTCGCCATACGGGCGCCTATGCTGCCGTGCGGCGCCAGTTCTCGTTGCCGATCGCGCGCTTCGAGGGGGTCGAGGAAGTACTCGGAAGGATTGGCGGCAATACACACCTGATGGATGCCGTGCGAACCGAGATCGCACACCAGGAAGATCGCGGGGAATGTTCCTCGGTCGCCTCGGCGATTGCCAAGCAGCAGCTGACCGAGCGCATGCGGCAGGTCGTCAACGGCGCCATGGATATCGGTGCCGGCGCAGCCATCTGCGTGGGTCCGCGCAACCAGGTGGCCCGCCTCTACCAGGCGGTGCCGATCGCGATCACGGTGGAAGGCGCCAACCTGCTGACGCGCAACATGATCATCTTCGGGCAGGGCCTGGTGCGTTGCCACCCCCATTTGCTGCGGGAGATGGAGTGCCTGCAGATGGAAGAAGGAGACGAGACGCTGGAAGCATTCGACCAGATCCTGCACCAGCATGCGGAAACCACTCTCCGCAGCGCTGCCCGCGCATTCGTGTTCGGGCTCAGCGGCGGGCGCTATCCGCTCCCGGACGCGCCTTTGGCCCCATACCGGTTCCTGGCTTGGCAGAGTGCGTGTTTTGCCTGGGTGGTCGATGTCCTGCTGCTACGCTATGGAGGGATGCTCAAACGCCGCGAACGCCTGTCGGCGCGTCTGGCGGACATGTTTTCCGCCCAGTACATGGCCGTTTGCGTGATCCGCCGTTTTCGGGCGCGAGGTAGTCGCTCGGAAGAGGTTTTGCTTCGCGACTGGGCGCTGATGGAATGCCGGCAGCACTTCCTGACGGCGCTGGATGAATTGATTCGCAACCTTGACAATTTCTGGCTGCGTGCCCTGCTGCGTGCTTCCACCCTGCCGCTGGGGCGCATGGGCCAGTTCCGAACCGACACGGCAGACAGCGCGGTCGCCCAGCTGATCTCGGCGCCGGAGCCGGAACGCGACCGCCTGTGCGAGGGGATTTTCCTGGGCGGGGGGCCGGACGACCCGGCCATCCGGCTGGAGCAGGGCTTGATCGAGACGAAAGAAGTGGAGCCGGTCCGGCGTACGTTGCGTCGCGCGGTGAAGGAAGGAAAGATTGCCACCGGCAAAAGCGGTGCCGACCTGGATCAGGCAATAGAAGCCGGAATCGTAACCGCCGAGCAGGTGGAGCAGTTGCGACAGGTTGAGCGCCGGGTGGACGAAATCATCGCGGTGGATGCATTTGCGCCGGAGGACTGGGCGCGCGAGGTGCCAGTACTTCCGAAGGGCCCGCAGGATCGCGGAACATAATGAGTCTTCAGGATCTGCCGAGATCCGTCGCAACCCGGCGTCGGTCATGCCGCTGAACTACGGGCGCACGGTTTACGTCGTCGACGGCCGGCGCACGCCGATCCTCAAGGCGTCCGGATCTCCGGGGCCGTTTTCCGCGAGTGATCTGGCGGTGGCCTGCAGCCGGGATCTTCTCTTGCGTTATCCGGAAGCCCGAGAGGGCCTGCAGGAACTGGTCTGGGGTTGCGTGATGCCCAGCGAATCCGAGGCGAACATCTCCCGGATAATCGGCCTTCGCCTGGGGCTGGACCTGAGCGTGCCCGCGCATACCGTCCAGCGCAACTGCGCGTCCGGGATGCAGGCACTGGATGCAGCGGCGCAACGCATCGCGCAGGGCGCGTCGGACTTGGTCCTCGCCGGAGGCGTCGAGGCGATGAGCCGCGCGCCCGTACTTCTCGGGCCGGAAGCCGTGTCCTGGCTCGGCCGTTTCAGCCAGGCGCGAGGGCGTTGGGCTCGATTACGCGCGTTGCTGGGATTCAGGCCCCGCATGCTGAACTTGGTCAGCGCTCTCAAGTGCGGCTTGACCGACCCGGTCGTTGATCTCAACATGGGTCAGACCGCGGAAGAGCTGGCGCACCGTTTCCGGATTTCCCGTCGGGCCATGGACACTTTTGCACTGGAAAGTCACGAGCTTGCTGCACGGGCACAGGATGCGGGGGTTTTCGATGACGAGATCACTCCTCTGTACGACGGGTCGACCGGTGAAGTCTACGTGCAGGATACGGGTGTGCGACGCGATTCTTCGCTAGATCAATTGGGCCGGTTGCGGCCGGCGTTTGATCCTCCGAACGGCAACGTGACGGCCGGCAACAGTGCGCAGATCAGCGATGGTGCGGCCGCGTTGCTGTTGGCCTCAGAGGGGGCAGTCGAGAAGTACCGGCTTCCGATCCTCGGCATTTTGCATCACATCAATTGGGCCGCGCTGGATCCGGTCGTGATGGGGCTCGGACCGGTGCATGCGATGCGGGATCTGTTCGACCAAGCCGAGGCCACGGTTGCCGAAATCGATTGCTTCGAAATCAACGAAGCATTTGCGGTGCAGGTTCTGGCATGCCTGGCGGCTTGGCAGGACGAAACCTACATGCGCGAAGTGTTGGGCCGGACCGATTGCCTCGCGCCAATCGATAAGGAACGGCTAAATCCGCATGGCGGAGCGGTCGCGATCGGTCACCCGGTGGGCATGACGGGCGCGCGGATCGTGCTGCATGTCCTCAAACAGCTGCAACGCATGAAGGGGCGGTTCGGTGTCGCAAGCTTGTGCATCGGCGGAGGGCAGGGCGGTGCCGCGCTGCTGGAGCACGTGTCGTGAACAATTGGCGGCACTGGCGGCTTGTGACGGGCGAGGGCGGCAACCTGGAACTGTACCTGGAGGTGGCCGACCGCTCGGTGAACGTGCTGCACAGTGGAGTGCTGGACGAGTTGGAGGAAGTGCTGGAGCATTTGTATACCGAGTCTCCCCCGGGCGTTATTCTTGGCTCGGACCCCGAGCGGGCTTTTGCGATGGGTGCGGATGTGACCGAGTTCACGAAACTAAAAGATCGGAATCAGGCCTTGGCGATGCTGCACCGGGGGCAGAAGCTGTTCGAGGACTGGGCGAACCTGGACTGCCCGACCATCGCCGCGATCCGCGGGAACTGTCTGGGCGGCGGACTGGAGTTGGCGCTGGCCTGCGACTACCGGATCGCGGAAAACGGCCTTCAGGTTCAGATCGGACTGCCCGAAGTGCGGCTCGGCATCCATCCGGGATACGGGGGTTCCGTGCGACTGCCGGCTTTGGTCGGCGACATGAAGGCGTTGCGGATGATGGTGACCGGCAAGGCCGTGTCTGGCGCAGAGGCTTTGAAGTTGAAATTGGTGGATGCGGTGGTGCCGCGGCGCCAGTTGTATCCGACCGCGCGGGAGATCCTCCGGCGCCGTCCTGCCGAGCGCCGCCTTTCATGGCGCGATCGGGTGCCCCGTGTGCCGGCCTTGCGCAACGCGGTGGCATGGGCCTATGCCCGCGGCGTGAGATCGGTCGCACCCAAGGAACACTACCCGGCTCCATACCGGTTGCTCAAGCATTGGCAAGGCATGAGCGAGGATTCCGCTACGGCACTTGAATCCGAAGCGCAGTCCGTGGCGGATTTGTTCGAGACGTCGCAGTCGCGCCAGTTGACGCGGGTATTCCTGCTTCGCCAGGAACTCAATAGCCAAGCCTCGGACAGGGAGAGAGTCTCCAGTGTCCATGTCGTCGGTGCCGGGGTGATGGGGGGAGACATTGCCACCTGGTGTGCCTTGAACGGATTGCGGGTCACGCTTCAGGACATGGGGCCGGAACAGATCGCCCCGGTCATCCGGCGTGCCCGCCGACTGCTTGATCGTCGCCCGGAGGACACTCGAGCCGTGCTGGATCGCCTGATTCCGGACCCTGAAGGGTGCGGGGCCGAAGCGGCAGACCTCGTGATCGAGGCGATCTTCGAGAATCTCGGGGCCAAGCAGGAACTGTACCGCCGGCTGCAGTCCCGGATGCGCCCGGATGCCCTGCTCGCAAGCAACACATCGAGCCTGCCTCTCGAAAGGCTTGCGCAGACCCTGGATGATCCCTCCCGGCTGATCGGCATTCACTTCTTCAATCCGGTATCCAAAATGCCGCTGGTGGAGGTCATTTCCCACGATCCCGGGCAGCAGCCATTGATCGGTCGAGCCGCGGGTTTTGTCCGACGTATCCGACGGGTGCCGCTGATCGTGAAATCCTCACCGGGATTTCTGGTCAACCGTGTACTCATGCCTTACCTATTGGAGGCAGTCCGCCTCCGGGAGGAGGGGCTGCCGGTGGCCACCATCGATCATGTGGCGACGGCATTCGGTATGCCGATGGGTCCATTGAAGTTGGCAGACATGGTGGGGCTTGATATCTGTCTTGCGGCCGGTTCGACCTTGGCTGAGGCTCAGGGGGTGGAGATCCCGAAGACCTTGACCGAAACAGTCGAAGCAGGCCATCTGGGGCGCAAGACCGGGCGGGGCTTCTACCGTTGGAAGAACGGGGAAGTCAAGCGCCTGCGCGGCAGGAAATCGTCACGAGATTGCGAGGATCGACTCGTCCTCAGCATGGTGCGCGAAGCCGTGCATTGCCTGCATGAAGGCTTGGTGGAACGTGCGGACTGGATCGATGCGGGGCTGATCCTGGGAACCGGCTTTGCACCTTTCACCGGGGGGCCGTTGGCTCTGGTACGCCGGAGGGGAACAGAAGCGGTCTGCCGGCGCCTGGAAGAGCTTGAGAAACGTTACGGGCCGAGATTTGCTCCCGGGCCGGGCTGGGATTCGGAGCACCTGCATAAAACGGTTTCATGAGCATCCTGGGCCAGGTTTCAACCGAAAACACTCTGGGGCAACTGTTCGAAGAACGAGTCGCGGCCACGCCGGACGCGGTGGCCTATGTCGAGTACAGCCATGTGCTGGGCAAATGGTTCAGGCACAGTTGGGAGTCGATGCGCGAACAGGTCGGTCGGGCCCAGTTTCTGCTTCAGGCGCTCGGTCTCGAAGCGGGAGACCGAATCGGCATCATGGCGCACGGCGGAACCTATTGGGTCACCCTGGACTTGGCCGCGGCCAGCCTCGGGATTGTGACCGTGCCGCTGTACCACCGGGACCGGGGAGGCAATGTCGCTTACGTGGCCGAACGCAGCCGCATGCGCGCATTGTTCATCGGCGGACATGCGCAGTGGCAGGAACTTGAAAGCGAGCGTGTCCGCATGCCCGGTATCGAACATATCTTCAGCGCGATCCGGATCCCGGATACGGAAGTCAGGCCGTTCCCCCTGGAACTTTCCAACATCGCCCCATCGCCGTACCGGGTGACGCAGAACGATCCCGACTCTATCGCGACCATCGTGTTTACTTCGGGAACCACCGGCCGACCCAAGGGGGTGCAGTTGACTCATGCCAACATCCTGAGTAACGCCATCGCAGCGACTGCCGCAGTCCCGATCGGGCCGGAAGACCGGTTGCTGTCTTTCCTGCCGCTGTCACACATGTTCGAGCGGACGGTTGGCTACTACTCGCCCATGCTGCACGGGTCCACAGTGGCGTTCGCCCGTTCCGTTGCCACCTTGCGAGAGGATCTTCGCCTGCAACCGCCCACCATCATGGTGTCGGTGCCGCGCGTCTACGAAAAGATCTATCGAACCCTGACTTCAAGGCGGCCGCTGAATAGCCCGGTCGGACGGCTCCTAGTGTCCTTGGGCCGGCGGGCCGGTCGTGCAGGCCCTCTGTCCCCGTGGCGAGTTCTTGGCCTACTGCCGCGCCGCCTGATCGGAAAGAAAGTCCTTCAAGGCTTGGGCGGGCACCTGCGGCTTGCCATCACCGGCGGCGCAGCGATGAATTCCTCGGTCGCGGATTTCTTCGCGGGAATTGGCCTAAAGGTGTTGCAGGGCTATGGCTTGACGGAGACCTCTCCGGTGGTCAGCGTCAATCGGGAGGGTGATATCCGGCGTGGTTCGGTCGGTCCACCGATCAAGGATGTGGAGGTGAAACTGGCCGATAACCAGGAACTGCTGGTGAGAGGTCAAGGAGTCATGCAGGGCTATTTGGACAACCCCGAGGCGACGAAAGCAGCCATTGACCGCGAGGGATGGTTCCACACGGGCGATCTGGCCCGCATCGAGGATGGCCATATCTATATCGTTGGGCGCGCGAAGGAAATCATCGTGCTGTCCAACGGAGAGAAAGTTCCGCCGGAGGACTTGGAAAGCGCCTTGTGCAACGATCCCCGAATCAGTCAGGCTTGGGTTACCGGGGAGGGACGGCCATTCCTGTCGGCCGTGGTGGTGGTCGATGAACCGGTGGACGAGGCTCAACTACTGGATGCCGCAGGCGACTTGTTGCACAGCTTCCCGGGGTACGCGCGAATCAAGCGCCTGCACATCGAGACCGAGCCGTGGAGCGAACGGGGCGGATTGATGACCGCGACGTTGAAATTGCGCCGCCGCGCCCTTCACGAGAAATACGACGAGATCATTGCCGCGTTTTACGAGTAACGTAAAACTTTGGGACTTATATACAATAATCCGCAAGCAGACCTTGTATATCCATTGACAGATCATCGGGGTCACTTGACAGCACCCGGCCCGAGGGCCCGGCTCTGACAGAGGCGAACGCCCCTCCCTGTCCAGCCGCGCCAGTCCCCAGCGCCAAAATATTGAACGCGGCATTGATGTCCGCGTTCCCTGCGTATCCGCAGGATACGCATTTGAATCTCTCGCCCCGGCGATTCTCTTCCGCCACGTGTCCGCACTGATGGCAGGTCTGGCTAGTGTACGCCGGATTGACCGTCTCCACCCGGTGCGCCTTGTAGTCCAGCATCCAGCGCAACCGGCCCCAGCCACTTTCCGAGATTCCTCGGTTCAGGGACGACTTCGCTTTCACGTTCTTGCCAGGCTTCTCCACCGTGCCCCTGGCCGACTTCATCATGTTCCTGATCTTCAGGCCTTCCACGCAGACCGTTCCAAAACGCTCCGCCAGGCTGTGGCTGACATGGTGTTTCCAGTTGTCCCGGACGTGGGCGGTCCGCCGGTACAGTTTCGCCACGGTCCTCCGTTCCTTCTCGCGGCGGTGCGAATTCACCATGATGGCTTTGCCTCGCCGGGTCCGCCTCGGCTCCCCGTCTGCATCCAGCAAAGGCACGCGTTTGCGCCGGTGCATCTTGCGCTGGTGTCGCTTCAGTTTAGTTTCAAGCCTGGAAACGTCCGGCATGAATACCCGATCCGGCTCAGTCGTCGCCACGTTCCACTTGCCCATGTCCACGCCAACCGCTTGGCCGTTGTCCTCCCGTTCCGCATCCGGGACTTCCCAAAATAACGACACATACCACTTCCCGTTGGGAGGCTTGACCACCACCGCCTGTTTCGCCTTGCCGTGCGCCCACGGGTCGCCGCCCCGGCGACTGATCGGCACCCAGCCCACCTTGGTGACGTACAGCCTGCTATTCTCAATCCGCACGTTCTGCGGAATGGTGAACGAGTCACCGTCTTCCTTGTGCTTGAACTTCGGAAAGCCGCGTTGGCCTTTCCTGGCCTCCTTCATCGCATCCGCGTACCGTTTCAGGACATACCGCACTTCCGTATACGGCAACGCCTTCAGCCATTCGTGGCCTTCGCTGTTGCGCAGTCTCGTAAATTCTGGCCCCAGAGTGAAGAAAGTCGGCGACGGTTTTTCGCCTTGACCTTCTTCATAGGCTTTCATCGCGTCGCGGTTCTGTCCGACCGCCCAGTTCCAGACGTAGCGGTTGGCCCCGGCGATGCCGGACAGCAACTGAGCCCGGCGCAGGGTGCCCGGATACAGGCGATAGACGGAGGAGCGAATCATTAGCGGATTATGCCACGCCGGAAAACGACTCGCCAAAAACTTTATAACATATTGAATATAAATGAATTATCAGGGATCTTATCAGATCAAATCCATATCAGTTCCCAAAACTTTCTAGCCAATTCCGTTCGGCCCTTACTCGAACTTCTCGGGTGTCCAGCGCCAGCTCATTTTCGGAAGTGCTTCGAACACTTCGAAAGGTTGGATGTACCGGAAACGACGGCCGTATCGGTCGACGGTGACAGCTTCCAGTACGTGCGGACCGACGGGCAAGGATTTGGGCAAGTCGGCACGCCACAGGTGACTGGATTTCCGGGTCAGCATCCAGGGCTTGAACGGACCTGGGGCGCCTTCCCAGGCAACTCCGCGCCAGGTCGTGAATCCGGCAGTCGCATCGCCACCTTCCTCGCTCCGGACCGCGAGACGGGCATTGGTCGATTGCCGGGCCAAGGCAAGCGGGTCGGCGTACTCGGGCCCTTCGAACCATTTCTCGCCTTCGCCCGGCTGAGTCCTCACGGCTTCAATCGCCTCGCCGCCGTCGATGGAGACGGAGACGGTGCTGCCCTTTGACCCGTTCCAGACATTGACTGCCACCCAACTGCCACCTTCAAGGTCGTCAAGCGTCAGCATGTTCATGTCGCCGAGATCCGCGATTGTGACCGGCGGGACAGTACTGGACGGGATTTCGTGGGTGTCGGCATGGAAGAACAAAGCCTCGGCCCATTCGCGGAACCGGGGCGTGTTGAAGGAGGCATGCATCTGTTCCTCCTTCGTGCCCCCGAAAGTTACGTAAGTGTCGGTATAGTCAATCCCGTCGAATTCGATCACGTAATAGCCGCGCGGTGCGCCGAGCCGCTGGGTCGCGTGCGGGATGCCGTGGTCGTTCAGGTCACCAGCCCACCAGGAGCCGGCGACGCTGCCGGTGATGATCTGGTGGAACGGCGCCGGGCCCACCCCTGTGATTTCCTGCCAACCGTGAAAATGTTCACCCGGCATAACCTGCTCGGTGGTGTGGGTGTGACCGAACAGCCCCAGGGTCGGGCGGTCGCCGATAATCGCGTAGAGATCAGCGAGGTTGTCGACCTGGCGCTTCTGCGACATCGCGTCGGCATAGCTCGCAAACGGGATGTGCGCATTCAGGACCAGCAGTTTGTCCTTTGGCACGTGGGCCAGATCGTTGCGCAGCCAGGCAAGCTGGCGTTCGTGGATCATGCCGTTGTAGGCCGATTTTCCGGCAGGATCGCAGAAGGGGTGGTCGTCGATTCCGTTGCACGGGTAGCGCACATCGTCAAGGACGACGAAGTGGACTTGCCCGATATCGAAAGAATAGTACTCGGGACCCCATTCGCGCCGAAAGGTATCGAGGGAATGGGTATCGTCCGTGGCATCGAAATCCACGTCGTGATTGCCGGCGACATAGTATTGGGGCACACCGCCGGTCGAGACGATTTCCTTGAAGCGCCCATAGAGAGACAAGTCGTCGCCCACGATGTCTCCCTCGAAGATCAGGCACTCGGTCGCACTGTTGTCGCGGCTGGCAAGCATTTTGCCGACCGTGTCCCGGATATAGGAAACTTCCCGATTCGTATAGGCCTGAGTATCGCCGAACACCAGGCACTGGAAGCGGTCTCCCACCGGATCTTCGATCAGGGGGAAATTGATGGATTCCGGCAGGGGGCCGGTCGGGGCGATTCCGCCGAAGCGCAGGTCGGGGGAACCCTTGACCTTATGGATGTAGTTGAACTGGGGAACCAGGTCCGTATTGACCGGGGGGGTGTAGCCTGCGGGCCGGGTGATGAAGAGGTTCATGTCTTCGTAAGCCGGCAGCGTGTAACTGCCGTCTTCGGCCGTCGCAACGACTTCGCGGCCGTTGGAGACCATGACGCCTGCGATGCCGGTCTCGTCCGCGTCAAGTTTTGAATTACGGTTGGCATCCAGGAACACGGTACCGCGCGAGAAATCGGGGATAGTGTCACCGTGCACGACGTGGACCGAGCCGATATAGTCTGGATCTTTCGCGTGGGATCCGGTTGCAGCCAAGGCCAGAGTGGCGGCTAGGACGAAAACGGAATGATGCATGAATCAGTCTCCTGTACGATCCAATCAGGGCAAAGTCTCAATTAAGATCAATCGGCTGACCTTATTTGGAAAATCTAAAAGAAATTATTATGTTTCAAATAGATATAGAAGCCAGATAATTCAGAAAAGATAGAGTTTCTGACCTTATGGCGGGTTTCCGCGCTCGATCTGGGTCTGAGTCATGTCTCCGCTGGTGTCGACAATGACTTCCCGGACGTCCGGCATTCGCGCCACGATGTAAGCGGCCATCATCGTCGCCAGTTCCTGGTTGTGATTCTCCATCGCCGTCAACAACCGGTCGGCGACGATCTGACAACGCTGGTGGGAATCCGGTCGATCGACCCAGACCCGGGACATCTGCCAGCCCCGGTCCATGTCGGCATCCATGCGGGCGAACATGTCAACGGCCTCTTCAGGCATTCCATCCGGAATCCGGATCGGGTAGGAGTGCTCGTTGATGGTGACGTTCAGGATCATGGGAACGGCTCGGAGGCGCGGTGCCATCCTAACACCGTGGATGCGCCACCCGCTGACCGGGTTAAAATGAAAACCTTACGATTGGTGCCTTACAGGTTTTTCGCTTCTCCACAATCCATTCCATGCCACGCCGCAGATCCTCCCGGCGATCCCCTCGTCAGTCTACTTCTTCTAAGCCAGTCCACGGGCGCCTCTCCGCGCACCGCGACGGCTACGGCTTTGTCACGCCGGACAGCGGGGGAGAGGACATTTTCCTACCGCAGGCACAGATGCATACCGCGATGCATGGTGACTACGTTTCGGTCTGGCCCGGCCAGCCGGGCTGGCGCGGGAAGACCAGCGGAATGTTCCACGAAGTCTTGGAGCGCAGCCACGAGACCGTGGTCGGGCGGCTCCAGAATGAGGGCGGGCGCAAGTCGGTCATCGTCCCGGAGGACCCGCGCATCCAACACGCTTTCGAGTCTACGAAGCACGTGAGCGCGAAGAACGGGGACATGGTGGTGGCCGACATCACGGTGTTTCCGCAGCAGGGTCATCCGGGCAAGGCCGAGATCAGCCGCGTGCTCGGAGACCCGAAGCAGAACATGGACATCGACTACGCCATTGCTTCGTTCAGTCTACCGTACACCTGGGCGCGCCGGGTGCGCAAGGAATTGGCTGATTTGTCCGGGCTTGAGGACGAGTTGCCGCGGCGGGATCTGACGGACCTGCCGTTCGTGACCATTGATGGAGCGGATGCCAAGGATTTCGACGACGCCGTTTGTGCGCGCAAAACCCGTACCGGCTGGATATTGTGGGTGGCGATCGCGGATGTTGCGCATTATGTCCGCCCGGGCAGTGCCCTAGACGCCGAAGCCCGCAAGCGGGGCACTTCGGTTTATTTCCCGAACCGGGTCATCCCGATGCTGCCGCCGGAGTTGTCGGAGGACCTGTGTTCCCTGCGCCCGGACGTGGAACGCAAGACATTGACCTGCGAAATCCGGCTCGGCCCCCGCGGAGGAATGCAGTCGGCCCGGTTCTACCCGGCACGGATTCGCTCGCGGGCACGGCTGACCTATTCGGGCGTGGAGCAGGCCGTATTCAAGGACCAGCCCGCTGCGCGCCAGCGTCTTGAGGCACATCGGCCCGCACTGGAGAGCATGGTGGCCCTGTATCGGCTGGTCCATGTCCGGCGCGAGCGTCGCGGGGCCTTGGATTTCAGCAGTACCGAGTGTCGCTTCAAATTCGACGGCCAAGGCCAAGTCAAGAGCATCCATCCGGTTACCCGTCTCGAATCCCACCGATTGATCGAAGAATTCATGATCCTGGCCAACGTGGCCGCGGCCGAGCAACTGCACCAGCACAAGCAGCACGGCCTGTATCGCATCCACGACCATCCTCAGCAGGAAAAGCTTGAAACCCTGCGTGCCTTGGCCGCAGGCCTCGGCCTGACATTCCCATCGAGTGATCCCGTCGCCTCAAGCGATTGCGCCGACCTGCTTCGGCAGGCCCGGGGCGCTGAATATCAAGCGCTGATCGAACGGGCCCTGTTGCGCAGTCAGAGCTTGTCCGTCTATTCACCCGACAATATTGGGCATTTCGGCTTGGCGCTGGAGCGCTATGCCCATTTCACCTCGCCCATACGACGCTACCCGGACCTGGCCGTGCATCGGGCCATCCGCCGGACACTGAAGGGAGGGAAGCAAACGGGATCATCCCCGTCCCATGCTGAAATGACGGTTCTTGGAGAACATTGCTCCATGACGGAGCGGCGGGCTGACGAGGCTGTGTGGGATGTTGAGGCGGCCTATAAGTGCCGCCTTGCGGAGAAGCATCTGGGGAAACATTTCAGCGGAACCGTCAGCACGGTCACGCAGTTCGGACTGTTCGTGGAAATGGACGGCCTGTATACGGATGGCCTGCTCCATGTCCGGCAGTTGGGCGGGGACGAATATTTCTACGAACCGGGTCCTCAGGTCCTGCAAGGAAAGCGCACCGGGGAGGCTTGGCAGGCGGGGGATCGTATTGAGGTGGTCATCCGGGAAATCAACCATCGCGAACGCAGGATTTCACTGGCGCGGCATTACGGGCACAGCCGGAGCCGGAAGTGAGTTCGCCGGAGCTGATTTACGGACGTCATGCCGTACTGGCGGTTTTGCAGGCCCGTCCCGGGGACGTTCATGAGTTATGGCTGCAGAACAGGAAAGAAGATTCGCCGGCCGACCCGCTGGTGGCCCTCGCCCGGGAACTGCGCATCCCGGTTCAGCGTGTCAACGCTGCCGTGCTGCGTCAGCACACCCGGGATGCGGTGCATCAAGGTGTGGCAGCCCGGATTCGCCCCCAGGCTTCCAAATCGGAGAGCGATCTGTCCGCGCTGCTGGAGAAAGATGTTGATTCCGCCCGCTTCCTTGTATTGGATGGGGTGACGGACCCGCACAATCTTGGAGCTTGTCTGCGCGTCGCTGAAGCAGCGGGTGTTTGCGCCGTCATCGTGCCAGCCCGCCACCAGGCCCGTCTGACGGGCAGTGCATTCAAGTCGGCCTCGGGCTCAGCCGAACGGGTGCCTCTGGTTCAGGTCTCCAATCTGGCACGCAGCTTGGAGCAACTCAAACAGGCCGGAGTCTGGCTGTATGCGGCCGTTGCAGATTCGGGCTCGAATCTCTGGGAGACCACGTTCCGCCCGCCTTGGGCAATTGTTGTGGGCGGCGAGGGCGGGGGCATCCGCGCCCGTACGCGCAGCCTGTGCGATTTTTGTGTCGGAATCCCGATGCGGGGCGAAGTCGAGAGCCTCAATGTGGCTACCGCCTCCAGCGTACTGTTGTTCGAGGCCGACCGCCAATCGCGGGAGCGACCGGAATCATGAAGGTCTTGGTGATCGGGGGAGGGGGTCGGGAGCACGCGCTGGCCTGGAAGCTTGCGCAGTCGAAGGATGCCGAGCAGGTTTTCGTGGCGCCGGGCAATGCAGGCACGGCGCGGGAGCCGGGGACCCGGAACGTGGCAATTGCCGCCACGGATACTGACGCCTTGCTGGATTTCGCAAAGTCGGAAGGCATCGACCTGACCGTGGTCGGGCCTGAAGATCCGCTGGCGGGCGGTCTGGTCGACCGGTTCGAGGCGGAAGGCTGCCGGGTGCTAGGTCCCCGCAAGGAGGCGGCTCGGCTGGAAAGTTCCAAGGGGTTCAGTAAGGATTTTATGGCGCATTACGGTATTCCCACGGCACGCTACGAACGTTTCACCGATTTCGATCAAGCTCGACGTTACTTGGCTGGGCAGGCGGCCCCGATCGTGGTCAAGGCCGATGGTTTGGCGGCCGGCAAGGGTGTCGTAGTGGCGACTTCCATTGCCGAAGCAGAGCAGGCGGCCTCGGCGATGCTGCAGGAAGCACAGTTCAAGGAAGCCGGTCGCGCCATCGTGATCGAAGAGTTTTTGGAAGGACGGGAAGCCAGTTTCATCTGCTTGGTGGACGGGACGGATGTCGTTCCACTGGCTACATCGCAGGATCACAAGGCGCGCGACGAAGGCAACTGCGGCCCCAATACGGGCGGCATGGGCGCATACTCGCCGACGCCGCTGATTACCCCGGAACTGCACCGCCGCGTCCTTGAGGAGGTTATCCACCCCACGGTTCGTGGATTGGCTTCAGAAGGGACACGATACCGGGGCTTTCTGTATGCCGGGCTCATGCTGGACTCGGAGGGCAACCCGAAAGTGCTCGAATACAACTGCCGGTTCGGTGACCCCGAGACCCAGCCGATCCTGTTTCGGTTGGATTCAGACCTGTTGGACCATTGTCTTGCTGCCACTGAGGGGCGCTTGAGCGAAAGTGTTCCGGAATGGGATGCGCGCCCCGCGTTGGGCGTCGTATTGGCAATCCGGGACTATCCGGGGAGTTATCCGAAGGGCATTCCCATTGCCGGCCTTGACGAGGTGGAGGAAGAAGCCGGGGTGAAGGTCTTCCACGCCGGAACGACGGCAGATAATGGGCAAGTGGTGACGAATGGCGGTAGAGTGTTATGCGTTTGCGCGAAAGAGGAGACCCTGGCCCTCGCCAAGGAGCGGGCCTACCAGGCAACGGATAAGATCCGGTTCGAGGGTAAATTCTGCCGACGCGACATCGGCGCGGCTGTACTGGCTTCGGGGGAAGGCGATTGACTATTCGCCTTAGCGCTTCATAGCCTCGAAGAATTCGTTGTTGGTCTTGGTGGCCTGAAGTTTGCCGAGCAGGAATTCCATGGCTGCGATTTCGTCCATGGAGTGGACAAACTTGCGCAATACCCAGATATTCTGCAATTGGGCTGGTTCCATCAGCAGCTCTTCGCGGCGGGTTCCGGAACGGTTGATGTTGATGGCTGGATAGACCCGCTTCTCAGCGATCCGCCGGTCCAGGTGAATTTCCAGGTTGCCGGTTCCCTTAAACTCTTCGTAGATCACTTCGTCCATCTTCGATCCGGTGTCGATCAGGGCAGTGGCGATGATGGTCAGGCTGCCGCCTTCTTCGATATTGCGGGCGGCGCCGAAGAATCGCTTCGGCCGTTGCAGGGCATTTGCGTCCACGCCCCCGGTCAGTACTTTGCCGGAAGAGGGCGCGACCGTGTTGTAGGCGCGGGCCAGACGCGTGATCGAATCCAGCAGGATCACGACATCGCGCCGATGCTCCACCAGGCGGCGTGCTTTCTCGATCACCATATCGGACACTTGGACGTGCCGGCTTGCGGATTCATCGAAGGTGCTTGAGATCACGTCGCCCTGGACCATCCGTTCCATCTCGGTGACTTCCTCCGGGCGCTCATCGATCAGCAGCACGATCAGGTAGCACTCCGGTGAATTGGCTGTAATGCTCTGTGCGATGTTCTGCAGCAGGATGGTTTTTCCCGCCTTGGGCGGCGAGACGATCAGGCCGCGTTGGCCCTTGCCGATCGGCGCGGTCAGGTCGATAATTCGGGCCGTGATGTCTTCAGTGCTGCCGTTGCCGCGCTCAAGCGTCAGGCATTGGTCCGGGTGCAGCGGGGTGAGGTTCTCGAACAGTGTCCGGTTTCGGGATTTTTCCGGAGCCTCGTAGTTGATCTCCGAGACTTTCAAGAGAGCGAAATAACGTTCACTTTCCTTGGGTGGGCGGATCTTCCCGGATACCGTGTCGCCGGAGCGTAAACCGAACCGGCGGATTTGGTTGGGAGAGACGTAGATGTCGTCGACGCCTGCCTGGTACGACACGTCCGGGGAGCGCAGGAAGCCGAATCCCTCCTGCAGGATTTCCAGCACACCTTCCCCGAAGATGTCTTCTCCGTTTCGGGCATGGGACTTGAGCAGTTGAAAGATGAGGTCTTGCTTGCGCGCGCGAGAGGCGTTTTCGAGGCCGGCCTGTTCGGCCATTTCAAGCAATTTCGTGATAGGGGTGCGTTTGAGTTCCGTGAGATTCATATTGATGTGGAAGGGTCGGTGAAAGGGTGATGTGGATGTTATGGAAATCTGGTGCGGCGATCGCTGCACCGATAGGGGGAAAACTCCGCATGCGGCAGGATTCCCTGGAATTGTTAGTGGTCGCAGGGCGAATGCCCTGCCCGAAAAGATGCTTTAGTCTAGCACATTTGGTTGGCGATGGCGGACGGCTTCCCGCGAGGGAAGAGGCCTACAGGTGTTCTTCGATGAAGGCGGTCAACTGCGATTTGGACAAAGCGCCGACTCGTTGCCCGGCCACTTCTCCGTTCTTGAACAGGATCAGGGTCGGAATTCCCCGGATGCCGTACTTCGGCGGAGTCTTCGGGTTTTCGTCCACGTTCAGTTTCGCCACCTTTAGGCGGTCCTTGTACAACTCTGCAAGTTCGTCGAGGATCGGCGCGACCATCCGGCAGGGTCCGCACCATTCAGCCCAGAAATCCACCAGCACAGGCTCGTCGCCGGAGAGAACTTCGCTGCCGAAATTCTCGTCGCCGACAGCCACAATATTGGCGCTCAAAAAAAATCTCCTGATGTTGGCGGGTTGTTCCGAAAAGCAGGTTAGTCGGCCAAGTACCAGCCGATCCACATTGTATCATCGCCACAAACCCCCGCCAGGTTGCTGAGGGGCGATATTTCGCAGGGAGGAAACCGCTGTGCGGGTCTTCTAGATCTAGACCTCGGGTATAATTGTTCGTTCATTTTTCAGGTTTTGCAGAAATGGCGCGTATTACTGTCGAAGATTGTCTGGAACGGATTGATAACCGTTTTGACTTGGTGCTGGTGGCGGCCCGTCGTGCCCATATGCTCAAGAAAGGGGCATCCGAATTGCTGCCTTGGGACAACGACAAACCTGCCGTGCTTGCCTTGCGGGAAATCGCCGCTGGAAAAGTGACGCCCGACATCCTGGATCAGCCGATGCAGGAGCCGGATGACGAGATCGACCCTTCGGATCTGGAAGCCATCCACCAGCAGGCAGCGGAAATGGTGGTCGAGGATGTTTCTGCGGCACATGACGACGATGAAGACTTCGACGACGAGTTCGATGTGGGTGAAGATGAAGATGCAGAGCTTTCTGCCAGCGCGGCATCATCGAAGGACCAAGGGGCCGAGGATGCGAAGGCTTCCGATGAGCCGAATCCAGGCGAAGAACCTGCGAAGGGAGCCTGACCCCTGCCTCTCTGAGTTGAGCCATGCCCGCGGCGATAGAATCGGTTCCCACGCCGGTTGACAGCCCCTCGCCGAACCCGGTTCGCTTCCACAGCCTCTGCGATCAGCTCGACCAGTACCTGGAACTGGACCAGGTCCGACGGGTCTACCGGGCGTATATATTCAGTGCCGAGCGGCACGCCGAGCAGTACCGGTTGTCCGGTGAGCCCTATATCACTCATCCCCTGTCGGTTGCCTGTACGTTGGCCGGCCTGCATCTGGATGCGGACACGATCGTCGCGGCCCTGCTGCACGATGTAATCGAGGACACACCGACTGCCCGCGACCAGATCCGGGAAGAATTCGGCGAGGATGTGGCCCACCTGGTTGACGGGGTCAGCAAGTTGACGCACTTGGACGGGGTCTCACGCAGCGAGGCACAGGCGGCCAATTTCAGCAAGATGATGTTGGCGACGGTGCGCGACATCCGGGTGATGTTGGTCAAGTTGGCTGATCGCCTGCACAACATGCGCACGTTGGACGTATTGCCGAGAGAAAAACAGCAACGAATCGCTCGCGAAACCCTTGAAGTCTATGTGCCGATCACGCGCCGTCTTGGGATGAATGCGCTCTGTCTGGAACTGGAGGAACGTGCTTTCAAAACGCTCTATCCGATGCGTAGCCGTGTCCTTGAGGAAGCCATTCAGGCGCACCGGGGACGCCAGCACGACCGGGTCGAAAAAGTTCGAGAGAACCTGATTCGGCACATTGAGGAGCGAGGGATTAAAGCGCAGATCGAAGGGCGGGAGAAAAGTGTCTACAGCGTTTATTGCAAGATGCGAGACAAGCGCCTGTCGTTCAACGAGGTCTTCGATGTCTATGGATTCCGAGTGATCGTAGATACGGCGGATCAGTGCTACCGGGTGCTGGGAGTCGTCCATAGTTTGTATAAGCCGCTGCCGGGCAAATTCAAGGATTACATCGCGATTCCGAAGGCCAACGGTTACCAGTCACTGCATACTGCCTTGCAGGGCCCGGACGCAGTGCCGCTGGAAATCCAGATCCGTACGCAAGAAATGGAACTGGTGGCCGAGGGAGGGGTCGCGGCGCACTGGAACTACAAATCCGGCGCGAGCCTATACTTGCCGGCGCACGCCAAGACCTGGATGCAGAACATTCTGGACATCCGGCGTCTTGCTCCAGATTCCGTAGAGTTTCTGGAGCACGTCAAAGTAGACCTCTTCCCGCACGAGGTCTACGTGTTTACACCAGCGGGGGACATTCTCCGCTTGCCGCAGGGCTCCACCGCGCTGGACTTTGCATATGCGGTTCATTCCGGCGTGGGCAATGCTTGCGTCGGGGTCAAAATTGACCGTATCGCATCTCCCCTGAGCACGGAACTGAGTAGCGGCCAGACGGTCGAGGTCCTGACCGCTTCGCATGGCAAACCTTCTCCGGCTTGGCTGGACTTCGTGGTGACTGCCAAGGCCCGCTCGTCTATTCGTCAGTACCTGAAAGGCTTGAAAGAGGAACAGGCGGAGGAACTGGGCATGCGATTGCTGGACAAGGCGCTGGCCCGATCCGGGAAGGCCTTCACGGACCTGCCGGGCGAACAAGTGTCAAAAATACTGGAGGCCATGAAGGTAGAGAATGCACAGCAGCTGTTTCGAGACATCGGGTTAGGCCGCCTGATGGCACCGATCGTAGCGCATCAATTGATGGGAGCGGAGACGTTACCCCGCAGCTCAACAAGTTGGTTGGACCGCATGCTGAGACGGAAGCAAGATCAGCCGGTCGCGTTGCAGGGTACGGAAGGCATGGCAGTCACGTTTGCCAAGTGCTGTCGGCCGATTCCGGGCGACACCGTCACCGGTATCGCGTCGGCCGGGCACGGACTGGTCATCCACCAGAGCAATTGTCACAACTTGAAGCGGTTTCGCAAATCTCCGGAGCAGTGGATTCCCTGCGAATGGGCAGAAACGGTGGACGGCGAATATCCGGTCTCGATTCGGGTCTCCACCAAGAACCGCCGGGGGCTCTTGGCTCGTATTGCCGCTGCCATTGCCGAGGAAGGCTGCAATATCGAGGGGGTCAACCTGGAAGAGGCGAAGGGCTCCGCCCACATCAACATGGGCTTCATCCTGAATGTCCGCGACCGGATTCATCTGGCTGCGATTATCAAGGCGGTTCGGCGGCTGCCGGACGTGCGCAAGGTAGTACGTTTATCTGGCTAAAGGTGAGAAAGAGAGACTAGTAGTAACAGTTCGGGCAGGGTTGCACATCAAACTTTACATAACCTAAAAGACTTTACATTTTCTAGACTTTTATATCTAAAGTCTAAATTTATCAATTATTTATATGGCATTAAAAATGGTCTGAAAAAACCGACCATTTTTCCTTGCAATGAGAGAGAGGTTCAGTTACAACAACACTTTTCCATTTCATTTATGAGGTGCTATCATTGTGACCCAAGCTCACCGAATCCCGGAGGAGGCCACACCCGACCGCATCCGCCCAGGCTTCCAAGCGCTTGGGCATCCGGGAATCCGGGGAACGCCCCATGTTCGACACCCTCCAAGTGGCACGCGACCTGAAGAAAGGCGGGTTTTCTGAACCGCAGGCCGAGGCGGTGGTCTCCGCATTCAACTCCATTTCCCAGAACATGGTGACGAAAGCCGATCTGGAGGCCGCTTTAAAGGACTTTCCAACGAAAGCCGAACTGGCTACCCTTGAAACACGCCTGACGGTACGGATGCTGATGATGTCCGGCGTTATCGTGGGCGCGATCGCCTTGATCGTAAAACTGTAGGCGTCTGAAGAAAATCGCAGATTAATTCTTGCGTATAATTCCGGCGCATCCGCCGTTTTCTTTGCACATGCCTGTTGAACCCGTCCACACGCCCGACGCGCCTGACGCTATCGGCACTTATTCCCAGGCGGTCCGCAGTGGGGATTGGGTGTTCCTATCTGGTCAGATTCCCTTGGATCCCCAGACCATGCAAATGGTCGAAGGAGACATGCAGACGCAAATCCGCAGGGTATTCGATAATCTCAGTGCGGTTGCCGGTGCTAGCGGTGGCAGTCTGGCGGACTGCATCAAGTTGACGGTGTACCTGACCGACCTGAATCATTTCCCACTGGTCAACGAAGTGATGGCCGAGTATTTCTCAGAGCCGTATCCGGCGCGCGCAGCGGTGGGCGTGGCGGCGCTCCCGAAGGGCGCAGCGGTCGAGATGGATGCAATCCTGAATCTAAGTGCCTGATACCGGCCCGGATGACCCGGACTGACCCACCCGCTTCCGATCCAGCAGAGGCGGCACTTCGCGCACTGCCCGGCGTTGGCCCACGGGTGTGCGAGAAACTTGCCCGTTTGGGCATTTTCCGGATTGATCATCTGCTCCTGCATCTGCCTCGGGCCTACGAAGACCGAACCCGCGTGATTTCCCTGGACGCATTGCGTCCGAACGTCCGCTGCATGGTCGAGGGCATCGTGCAGGATGCTCGTGTGGAGTTCTACAGGGGGCGCAGGTTACGGGTCAAGTTGGTTGATGATTCTTCCGGCATGCTGGAACTGTGTTTTATGCGCTTCAGCCCGTTTCAGCAGGAACAACTGGTTCCGGGCGCGCGAGTGCGCTGCTTCGGAGAAGTCAAGCTATGGCGTCGCACGTTCCGGATGTTTCACCCGGAATACGAACTTGTTACATCCGACGCCTCCAAGCACACTGCCACCAGTCTGACCCCGGTGTATCCGGCGACAGAGGGGCTCGCACAAATTTCCCTGCGCAAGCTGATTCGCCGTGCACTGGAGTGGGCCGAAGCTCATCCGGCACAACTCGAGCATTCGGCTTGGGAAAATCTGTTCAGGGAGCAGGGCCTGCCCGGCTTTACCGAGGCACTTCGCCGCCTCCATGAACCAGAGGTGGGACTGGATATGGAGACCCTGCTTTCGGAATCCGATCCGGCCCGGCAGCGGCTGATCGTGGAGGAACTGGCTGCATACCACTTGAGTTTCATCCGTCTGCGCAGTCGGGTCGAGCAGAAGCAAGCGGATTCATTTCCAGGGGACGACAAATTAATCCGTCAATTCCTGGAACGCCTACCTTTCCAGCTGACTCAGGCACAGGAGCGAGTTATCGAAGAAATTCGACAGGACTTGACTCGCAATCACCCCATGATGCGTCTGTTGCAGGGCGACGTGGGCTCCGGGAAGACCATTGTCGCGCTGGTTGCCGCCTTGTGTGTTACCGCCTCGGATGCACAAGTGGCGGTAATGGCTCCGACCGAGTTGTTGGCAGAGCAGCATTACCGAAGTTTTTGGGAGTGGCTGCTTCCGTTGAATATTCCGGTGGCGTTCCTTTCGAGTAGCCAGACAAGCAAGCAGAGAGCAGAAGAAAAGGCGCGCATTCGAAACCATCAGGCCCGTATCGTAATTGGGACGCACGCCTTGATCCAGGAAGACGTAAGCTTCGATCGGTTGGGATTACTGATCATCGACGAACAGCACCGGTTCGGGGTGCACCAGCGTCTTGCCTTGCGGCAAAAAGGCGAGGGGAAAGAAACGCACCCCCACCAACTGATCATGACGGCCACCCCGATCCCGCGTAGCCTAGCCATGACGTTCTATGCTGATCTGGACGCTTCGATTCTGGATGAGATGCCTCCGGGACGAAAACCGGTCAAGACGGCTGTTATGGCGGAAGATCGGCGGGATGAACTGATGGAGCGGATTCGGGAGGCTTGCCGGGAAGGACGGCAAGCATACTGGGTTTGTACGCTGGTGGAAGAATCCGAAGTGCTGCAATGTGAGGCCGCGGAAAGTACTTGGCAGCGGCTCTGTCAGGCGTTGCCTGAGCTTGAAGTGGGTCTGGTGCACGGACGGATGAAGGCACCGGACAAAGACCGGGTCATGCAGCGTTTCAAAAGTGGAGAGGTTCAGCTTCTGGTGGCGACCACGGTCATCGAGGTGGGCGTCGATGTCCCGAATGCTTCACTGATGGTGGTCGAGAATGCAGAACGCTTGGGGCTTGCGCAATTACACCAACTTCGCGGTCGGGTTGGGCGTAGTTCCGAGCAGAGCAGTTGTGTGTTGCTGTACAAGTCGCCGCTATCGGAAAATGCTCGGACCCGCATCCAGATTATGCGGGAGACAACCGACGGGTTTGAAATCGCGCAACGGGACCTGCACCTGCGCGGGCCGGGTCAATTGCTCGGAGTCCGTCAGGCCGGGGAAATGGTGTTCCGGGTGGCGGACCTTTCCCGGGATGAACAGCAACTGAAACGGGTGCAGCGGATCGCCCAAGACTTCATCCGGAAAGACCCAGAGGCGGTGGAACCCATCATGGAACGTTGGCTCGGGGATTCCCGGAGCCTGGGTTCAGTCTGATACTTTGGAGCCTGCCACCCTAGAACAGGCAGCAGGCCAATTCGAACTTGACTTCTTGGTCGGTCTGGGCGGGCCGCTGGTCCAGATCGCCGTCCTCGCGAAAGACGATGCTGAAAGACCGCTTTCCGATACTGATTTCCGGATAAAAATCTGACTCCGCAGGCATCCGAATCCGGATCATCTGGTGAATCCGACCGGGATCCAGTTCCTGTTCGAACCAACCGTCCTTAGCAATTTCGGGGGCGAATGTGGTGCTGTTTCGGACCATTTCCAATACGGTTCGCGCGATCTGGATAATCGGTGCGAATGGTTCGTACCATTGCTTCAACTGGGTAGCATGGTCGGCTCGTTGGCTGGTCAGCCAGTTGTGGTACAGCGGAATGTCGGTTTCGCTGGTACAGCCGGGCATGCGAATACGCTGGCTGATCGTGTTGAGCATGTCATGCTGAGTCAGATGCTGGTGCACCGGGTACTGAAGGTTATGCGCATCATTGCGCAGGTTCTGGTGCAGTTCGATAATTTCTTTCAGGAGGTCCAGGTCTGCATTGTCGGACGAACTCAGCATTTCCAGCCAAGCCAGCCGCTGATCCAGCTCCCGGATCAATTCGATCTTGATGTTGTGTCGACTGATCAGGCTGACGAATTCCAGAAGAGTCGCGACCGTGGCCCGGGTCCCCCATAGCGAGGGCTGGGCATAGTGATACTCAAACTGTCGTGCCAGAAAGTCGATCCGCAAGAACGTGCGCATGCGTTCGTTGACAGCTTGCTCGTAGATTATGGTGGAGGAAGTTTCGTTCATGCCGCCATATATTTTTGGTGCAACTCGTCCACGGCCTTGGCCAAGGCGTCCATGCTCCCTGCATTCTCGATTACATCGTCGGCGTGTCGCAGACGCTCGTCCGCCGACAATTGAGCCGCCAGGATGGCATCGGCTTGCTTATTATCCATTTTCGGGAAGCGCTTCCGCAGCCGTTGCCGCTGCAGGTCCTCGGGGCAATTCACGACCAGGATCCGGTCCATGTCGTCCTGCCAGCCGGCCTCGATCAGCAAGGGGACTGTTGCGATGGCATAAGGTTTTTCTTGCCGTGTAAACCAATTTCGGATGGCAGCCCGCACGGGGGGATGCAACAAGGCTTCAAGATCACGGCGCAGGTCCGAATCGAGGAAAAGACGCGTACGCAACAGCGTTCGGTTCAGGCTGCCGTCGCTTTCCAGCACTTCCGCGCCGGCCCGTTCGACGACGGCTTCAAGGAATGAGCCACCCGGGACCGTCAGTTCGCGCACCACCTCGTCGGCATCGATGACCGGGGCGCCTCGTTCTTCGAAGTACCGGGCGGCCTGAGACTTGCCGCAAGCGATACCTCCTGTCATGCCGATCTTGATCACGTGCTCTTCCTCAAAATCCGGTCCCACCAATCAGTGATTGGGAGGAATCCCGCCAGATCAAAAATCCGAACAATGTCAATGCCAAGGCCGGGCCGAAAGGCAAAGCACGTTCGGTGTGATTCCATATCCGTCGGGCGAGCCACAGCAGGAGCGTCAGTATTGAAGCGGCAAAAGCGACCCAAGGCAACATCATCCAGCCCAGCCAGGCTCCGCATACGGCAAACATCTTGAAGTCACCATAACCCATGCCGGGCTCTTTCCTCAAGAAGTAGAACAGGTGGTTCAGCAGCCACAACGATAGATAGCCTGCGACGGCTCCGATGACTGCCTCATGCAACGGTGCAAATAACCCGGATGTGTTGACCAGCAGTCCCAGCCATAGGAGCGGGTAGATGAGCAAGTCCGGCAATAGTTGCGTCTGCCAGTCGATGAGGGCAAGCGCCAGAAGCCCCCAGCCCAGTACGGCGTAAGCACTAGCCTCAAGCAGACTGTCCGTGCTTGCGGCTGCGCCGACAGCAAGCAATCCTGCTGTTAGTTCCAGAAGGGGGTATCGTAAAGAAATGGAGGCTCTGCAGAAGGCGCAACGGCCCCGCAGGGCGAGATAGCTGAAAACCGGAACCAGGTGACGTAAGCGGATTGTTTGGCCGCAATGGGGACAGCGTGAACGTGGAAACCACAGAGTCAATTCGGGGTCCTCCCCACGCGCCATGACGGGGAGGCGGTGTACCAGCACGTTCAGAAAACTGCCTACGGCAGTTCCGGCCACGAATGCGGTGCAGAGCCAGAAAATCTCGGAATGCGGCATTGATGTGACCGGATACTCGTAGTGTATTGTAGGGGTTGAGTGGATTGCGATTGCTCCGCGGGGAGAGTAGAGCAGTGAAGGTTTCACATCACCGGAAGTTGGGGGCCTGTGCCCGAGGGAGAGGCCTTTTCCGTCCTGCAATTCCGAAAGAATTTTTGTCGTTGTTTCTTGGCGCAATGCTCATGCTCGCGGGAGGTGTTTTCGCGTCAGGAATTTCAGCAGCAGAATCGGACGACATGGCGTATGAGGTAGAAGTGCTGCAAGAGGGGTTGGAGTACCCTTGGGGTTTGGCGCAGTTGCCGGACGGTTCTTTGCTGATCACGGAAAAGCCCGGACGCCTGTTGCACCTGAGTGCCGACTTTTCAAGCCGCCATTCCATCGAAGGCGTGCCGGAAGTGGACTGGGTCGGGCAAGGAGGGCTTCTGGATGTGGTTTTGCATCCGGAATACGGGCAAGCGGATAATCGTTGGATCTATCTCAGTTATAGCAAAGTCTGTGCGACGGGTTTCACCACGGTACTGAGCCGCTATCGCCTGCAGGATTATCGCCTTGAAGATGGCCAGTTGCTGTTCGAGGCGCATCCATGCGGAGGGTTGACTTGGCATTTTGCAGGCCGGCTGGCATTCGATGCAGACGGATACCTGTTTCTGACCGTGGGAGACCGAGGTGAGCGCGAGAATGCGCAAGAATTGAGCAGCCATTGGGGAAAACTGATTCGCTTACATGCAGATGGGCGGATTCCAGAGGACAATCCGTTTGTCGGGGATGCTGATGCCCTGCCGGAGGTGTACTCTTACGGCCACCGCAATCCACAGGGATTAGCGTGGAATCCTTTCGACGGCAAACTCTGGTTACACGAGCATGGACCCAAGGGCGGGGATGAATTGAACCGGATTCGGGCGGGAGCCAACTACGGCTGGCCCCGGGTGACGCATGGACGCGAGTACACCGGTGGAATCATCAGCGAACAGACGCATGCGCTAGGCATCGAACCGCCTGTGTGGCACTGGACGCCATCGATTGCCCCTTCGGGGTTTGCAATCTATGACGGGGAACCTTTCGCTAAATGGCGCGGACACTTGCTGGTCGGCGCACTGAAGTTCCGCAATGTATACCGAGTGCAACTGGGACAGGAGAGTGAGGTGCATGAGCAGGTTCTACCGGAGCCCCAAGGCCATCGAATTCGCGATATTCGAGTGCTGGAGGACGGCCTGATTTACTTGCTGACGGACGATGCGGACGGGCAGCTGCTGCGTTTGGTTCCAGCGACATACAATTAATTGGCGTATTCTGCAAATTTTTATGGCTAGCCTTCCACCCGTCCGACTTGTCCAGTTCAACCCGCTGGTCGGCGATATTGATGGCAACCGGGTCCGCATTCAAGCATGGCTGGAAACTCAGAAAGAACCTTCGATTTGGGTCTTTCCGGAACTTGCGTTGTGTGGCTACCCTCCGGAAGATTTGCTGCTGCGGGATGATTTCATCGACCACGTTACTGTTGCCTTAGAAGAGTTAGCGCATCAAATTGACGAACATTGGGTAATCGTGGGGGCTCCCGTGCGTGAAAATGGTGTTCTGTACAACGCGGCCTGCGTGCTGCATCAGGGCCGACATGTGGGTTTTGCGTGCAAAAAGCTCTTGCCGCACTACGATGTCTTTGACGAGCAGCGCTACTTTGCTCCAGGATCAAAGCCTTTCGTCATCGAGGCCGGGCGGCGGTTGGGGCTGCTGATTTGCGAGGATTTGTGGCAGCCGGAACCGGCTGCAGACCTGGCGGCAGCCGGGGCCGAAGTCCTAGTCTGCCTGAACGCTTCCCCGTTCGACCTCCACAAGGCGTCCAAGCGCCTGGAAGTCGCGCGCGCGCGCGCGCTGGAAACCGGCTGCCCGGTCTGGTACGTCAACCAGGTCGGAGGGCAGGACGAGTTGGTTTTCGACGGTGCGAGTTTTGTGCTGGATGCTTCCGGGCAGCGGGCCGCACAACTTCCTTCGTTCGTCGAAGCCGAACTGGAACTGATGCCCGAAGACTCGGGCTGGATCAGTTCCCGGCAGGATGTCGAAGATCTGGATGAGGATGCGACCCTATACCAGGCACTGGTATTGGGCGTGCGCGACTATGTGAACAAACACCGTGCTCCCGGTGCGCTGGTGGGTCTGTCCGGCGGAATCGATTCGGCCTTGACGCTGGTCATTGCGGCAGATGCCTTGGGAGCGGAACAACTGGAGGCGGTGCTGATGCCCTCGCGGTACACATCGGAAGCCAGCATTGAGGACGCTATGCTGTTGTGCGAGCGCTTAGGCGTTTCGTTCCTGAACCTGTCAATTGAACCCGCATTCCAGTCCATGCTTGAAACCTTGGGACCGGAAGCCGAACAGGACGACCTGGTTTGTCAGAACTTGCAGGCACGTATCCGCGGCTTGCTGCTGATGGCCCGCTCGAACCACAGCGGCAAACTACTACTGACAACTGGAAACAAAAGTGAGATGGCAGTTGGTTATGCGACCCTGTACGGTGATATGGCAGGGGGGTTTGCGCCACTTAAAGATATCTTCAAGACCCGGGTTTACCAGTTGGCCCGTCACCGCAATCGTGACCAGGAAATCATTCCAGAGCGGATTCTGACTCGGTCGCCGTCAGCGGAACTGAAGCCGGACCAGAAAGACTCTGATTCACTCCCGGACTACGCTGTGCTGGACGCCGTGCTGCGCCTGTTCATTGAGGAAGATCGCTCGCCTTCGGAGATTATTGCGCAGGGATTTGATTCTGACCTCGTTCGCGACGTGGTTGCCCGGGTGCTCAAGAGTGAGTACAAACGTCGACAGGCGCCGCCGGGAGTGAAGACGACAGAGCGGGCATTTGGAAGGGATCGGCGTTACCCGATCACGTCCGGATATAAAGCCTGATTCGTTCGGATCAGTTCGATGGTGCCGGGGTCGGTGTGCTTTCTTCCGCCGGTGTTTCAGGGGTTTCTGAACTGACGACAGGTTCTGGGGTGTCACTCGGGGCACTTGGCAATTCCTCGTCGTCCGACAGGCTGAGTAGCTGCCGCAGCTGGTACCAGAGATCCTCGGAATCGATATCCGAAGTCGGGATGTGGCCACTTGGGACCTCGCTGACTACAACTTTGTCCGGTTCATGCGAAGCGACGAACTCCTCGGCCTCACCAAGATTGAGTGCAACTCTCTGATATTTGCCGCTGAAGTCGGGCGGCGGGAATTCTTCGATGTCAAACCCGACCATGATGGCGGCACTGTCAACCGTATCGCTGAGCCACTCGCCCGTTTCCGACAGCCAGGTCGGTTCTTTTTCCTCGGCTGCCTTGCGGGCTTCATAATCCGGGAAGTTGAGGTCCCGGACGCTTCGTGTGTCATCCGCAAGCTGGTGCATCTCCATGTGCCGGTATCCCTGCTCCAGATACCACAACATGTCATCCATATTTGGCGCGCCGTGATAGCGAGCTAATGCTTCTTTGCTCCGGTTGACAACCGCAACATAAGCTTTGCGGCGCAGATAGAAATCCGCAACGTGCAATTCATAGCGCGCCAGCAGGTTACGAAGGAAGATAGTGTGCTGGCGAGCGTCTACCGCGTATCGTGATTCTGGATACTTCGTTACAACCAACGAGAAATTCGTGAACGCGAGCAGCCACGGAGTCGGGTCCTTGTTATGCCGGATGTAGGGAAGAACGTAGTGCAGCAGGGTCCGACCATAATCCAGATAGGTGACGCCGCGCATGTAATGCGCGTAGGCGATATGCGTATGTAGCGGATTCTGTTCAATGAAGCGATCCAGCACGACAATGGCTTCGGTGTACTCTTCTTGTCGATATTGCGAATACGCCATTTCCAGCAAACCCTGTTGGGCGTAGGGGTCGAAGGGATACCCGGATTCCAGATGCTCGAAAGTTTCGATTGCCTTGGTGAAATCGCTTCCGCGGCGGTAAGAGAGGCCCATGGCGTACAACTGTGCCGCGGTTTTGCCTTCGTATTCGGTTTCTGGAGCATCCGGCAATAGCCCGCAACCAGTCACTATAAGTAGCGACGATGCAAGGGAAAGGACAGCGAGGAAAAGGCGCATGGCAAGGGCTCGAAAGAGCCCATGAATTATATATCGCGATGATAGTATGGGCTTTTCACGTGAGTTGGATTAGGCAATTGGACGGTTTGCCACTGGTTCGGGAAGTGCCGGAGGACTTGGCCGGAAAACGCTTGGACGTCGCGTTGGCGCAGATGCTCGAACAGTTTTCCCGCCGACAGCTTCAGGATTGGATTCGGGCAGGGCACGTATTGATAGAAGGAGAAACCGCTCGCCCCCGAGATCCGGTGCAGGGTTGCGAACGGATCGAGGTCTGGCCGCAGGCTCCTGCATCCTCGCGGTGCGAACCACAAGACCTGCCTCTGGCTGTTGTTTATGCCGATGAAGACCTAATTATCTTGAACAAGGTGGCCGGACAAGTCATGCACCCGGCTCCCGGACATCCGGACGGGACAGTCCAGAACGCTCTCCTGTACCACTTTCCAGCCACCGCCAAAGTGCCGCGAGCGGGGATCGTGCATCGGCTGGATCGGGATACAACCGGACTTGTCGCAGTAGCGCATAATCCGGAATCCTGCACGGCATTGACCCGGCAACTTCAGACACGTGAAATCCGACGACGGTATCAGGCCTTGGTCCAAGGCGGTTTGGTCGCAGGCGGAACCATTGAGGAGCCGATCGGACGGCACCCTCGTCAACGCCAGCGCATGTGTGTACGCGCGGGCGGCAGAGAGGCCATAACGCATTATCGAGTGCGTCGAAAATTCAGTGGCTTGACTCTTCTTGATATTCAGCTTGAAACCGGACGCACGCACCAGATTCGGGTGCATCTGGCTCACCTGGGATATCCGGTAGTCGGAGATCCTGTTTATGGCGGCCGTGCGCGTAGTCCGGCTGGAGCGTCCGTTTCCGTGCGCGATGCAGTCCGGGGGTTCAGACGGCAGGCATTACATGCTTGCAGCCTTCAACTCCGACATCCGTCCCATAGGACTGTATACGATTGGAAGGCAGATTTGCCTGAGGATTTTCGGGGCTTGCTGGCGGAACTGGAAGAAGATCGTGACTGAACTGGAATTCATCTATCCTGATTGGCCGGTTTCCAGCCATGTGCGAGCGGTCGCAAGTACTCGAGTCGGAGGCATCAGCCGTGATGCTTATGCTGGACTGAATCTGGCCGCGCATGTGGGTGACCGACCTGAAGATGTTGCAGAAAATCGAAGAATCTTGATGCAGGCTCTTCAACTGCCAAGCGAACCCTATTGGTTGGATCAGCAACACGGTGCAGGAGTTCAGGAGGCGCAGGCCATGCCCGAAACTGCTCCGGCGGATGCAAGTCACACGACATCTGCGGGGCCGGTTTGCGTCGTGCAGACGGCAGATTGCCTGCCGGTCCTGTTGTGCTCCCGCAAGGGGGACTGGGTGGCTGCTGCACATGCTGGCTGGAAGGGTATCGCCGCGAATGTCTTAAAAGCAACGGTTCGCGCCTATCCTGGATTACCAGCGGATCTCTTGGCATGGCTGGGTCCGGTCATTAGCGCAGAATTCTACGAAGTGGATGAACCGGTCAGGGAAGCGTTGGGCGAAGGGCTTTCATCTGTGGCATTGCGTCCGTCCAATCGGGAGGGGCACTGGTTGTTGGATCTGGCTTCTGCTGCTGCATGGCAACTGGAGCAGGCTGGGGTTGCGGACTGTTTCGGCGGGAATTGGTGCACTTTTCGGGACGAACGGCTTTTTTATTCGCACCGCCGAGACCGAACAACTGGTCGTATGGCAACTTTGATCTGGCTGGAGGAGCGGTATTCCGTGTAATTCCCAAGCATATAATGTCATTTTCTACAACTAGTTGAACTGAGAGCAATTATGAAGGAAGCAAAACGGTTTTATACGAAGGAAGCAAAACAGGTTTGGGAGTCAGCAGAACAGGTTTGTGAGACATTGGAACGAGAAATTAGCAAATTCCTCATGTTTTTCTGGACTCTAATAGGACTCGTCATCATGACGTGCACCAATATCGTGCTGGTAACGATGATATTGACGGACCGGGTATAGCCATCCCGACCTCTTTGCGGACGCTTTCACGCAGTCCGCATCTTCGCGGGTGTACAATTCTGGTCATACCCTGATGCAGGAGACACATAGTGGAAGTTCGGGAAATCAAGGCAAGAGAAGCCCGGCGCTGGCTGGATGAAGGCCGTGCCGAGTTGATTGATATTCGAGATCCTGGAGAGCGTGGTCAGATGAGAATTCCGGAGGCGCGGTGGATTCCCTTGACCGGACTGGAAGCGGGTCTGAAAGCCGAGCCGCATCAGAAGATCGGGATTTTCCATTGCCGCAGCGGCCGGCGCACGCTGGTTCATGCGGACAAGCTTGCAACCGTCGGCTATCCCGAGACGTATGTCTTGGAAGGGGGCATCATGGCTTGGAAGAAAGCGGGTTATCCGGTTGCTTCAGATTCCGGAGCCCCGATCGAAATCATGCGTCAGGTCCAGATTGTGGCAGGCAGCTTGGTTCTACTGGGCGTCATCTTGGGAGTATGGGCTCATCCTGGGTTTTTCGGACTGTCTGCTTTCATCGGAGCGGGCCTCCTGTTTTCTGGTGCCACCGGTTCCTGTGGGATGGCTTCAATGCTTTTAAAACTCCCTTTCAACCGTTGAGTTTGGAAATTGCGGGGCTATGCGCTGCTCGGTAAAACTTACATTTTGATATTCTGAAAAATCTTTGTATAACTAAACTACGTAAAGACAAAAATATAGGATCAATACGAAATAAGCGAGTTTGTTCGGATCTGAAAATTTACTTGCGAATAGGCGAATCTGGCCATGGAACTGAAAGAAGGGTATATCAAGGATTTCATTAGTGGTTCTATTGTTCGCGCAACTCCCGAAGAGGTTGAGGCGGTACAGGTTTTCTCCAGGATTTTAGTAGAAGATTACGGTTACCCTAAAGCCTGGATTCAAACCCATCCACAGTGGCGCGTCCGAGTTCGCCCTTCGGACACAAGAAAACAATATCCTATTGATATTGCAGTTTTTTCTGATAAAGAGCATACTGAAGACAATATTGAAATAATTGTGGAGTGCAAAAAAAAGAATCGAAAAGATGGTGAAGCTCAATTACAAAACTATTTGCGCTTTTCCAAAGCACGAATAGGCGTATGGTTCAATGGTGTCGAACGCCTTTTCCTGTTGAAATATGAGCATAACGGAAAGATTAACTTCGATGAAATTCCCAATATCCCAAGATGCGGGGAACGGGTTGAAGATATTGGCGAATTCAGGCGAAAAGATCTTCGAGCCGCTACGAATCTCAAGTCAGTGTTCTCGGCTATCCGTAACTACTTGGCAGCAAATGCTGTTGGAATTACTCGAGACGAAGTATTGGCTCAACAGATAATCAACCTCATTTTCTGCAAAATTTACGATGAACGATTTACTAAGAAAGATGACATCGTTACTTTTCGTGCTGGAACAAACGAGAAAAATAAGGATGTACGAAAACGCATTTTGAGCCTATTCAGGGATGTCAAATCCCAATATGACGATGTAATTGGTAGCCGTGACGCAATTACGCTAGACGAACGCTCGCTGGCTTACGTAGTTGGCGAACTTCAACTCTATTCGCTCCAAGAAAGTTCACGAGATGCTGTAGGAGATGCATTCGAAGTCTTTATCGGCCCCTCCCTGAAAGGCAGCCAAGGTCAATTTTTCACTCCTCGCAACGCGGTGAAGATGGTAGTCGACATGATTGGTCCAACGCCAGACCAGAAGATAATAGACCCTGCATGTGGTAGCGGTGGTTTTCTGGTAGAAGCACTGCGTCACGTCTGGGCAAACATCCAAGAAAGTGGTATGGAGCTCGGTTGGCCAGAGCATGAAATAGAGGCTGAAAAACAAAAAGTTGCGATCAAAAACTTTCGAGGTATTGACAAAGACTCTTTTCTTAGCCAAGTTGCTAAAGCATATATGGCGATATTGGGAGATGGTAGAGGAGGGGTCTTCTGTGAAAATAGTTTAGAGTCGCCTTCAAATTGGAGAAGTTCAACGCGTAACAATGTTCAACTGAACGAATTTGATGTCGTTATTACTAATCCTCCTTTCGGCAAGAAACTTGCAATTGATTCGGAAGATATTCTGAGACGTTACGATCTGGGGCACAAGTGGAGTTATGAAAGTGATTCTGATTCATTTTCGAAACAGGGCTTACAAGATAAACAACCTCCGCAAATTTTGTTTGTAGAAAGATGTCTAGATTTATTAAAAGATGGTGGGAAACTTGGAATCGTGCTACTAGAAAGTATTTTTGGTATGCCTAAGTACCGCTACGTTGTGGACTATATTCAACAGAGAACAAAAATTCTTTCTATCGTAACAATGCCGGAAGACCTATTCCAACCATACACTCACGCCAAGTGTTGTATTGTTTTGTGTGAAAAAGTTTCCGAACCTGTGTCAGAGTCCTATCCTATCTTTATGGCAGACGTGAAATGGTGTGGTCATGATAGCAGGGGTAATCCGACTGAAAAAAGGGATACTTCTGGGAAAAAAGTTCTGCTTGATGATATTCCAAAAGTAGCACCTCTCTTTCACAAAAGTTCGGGCAAGAAATGATCCATTATTGGCAAACTAACAACTTAATTCGGGATCGTATCTACATTCCTAAATACTATGATCCAACAATAGAGAAAAAGCTAGATCTTCTGGCTTCTACTCATGATCTTTTCATAATTCAACAATTAGTCGACTCTAATGTGTTGGAAGTCAGCACTGGACATGAAATAGGAAAATTAGCATATGGTACGGGAAACATCCCTTTTGTGCGCACCTCCGATATTTCTAACTGGGAAATAAAATCCACACCTAAACAGGGAGTATCAGAGGAGATCTATTCAAAGTATGCGGAATCTCAAGATGTGAGAATCGGAGACATTTTATTGGTCCGAGATGGAACGTATTTAATTGGTACAAATTGCATAATTACGGCGCTAGACAGAAAGATGCTGTATCAATCACATATTTTGAAATTTAGGGTCAAAGATAAGCACCAACTTGACCCATATCTTTTGTTTCTTTCACTTAACACAGATATTGTGCAAGAACAAATTCGTAGTGTTCAATTTACTGCTGACACTATAGATACTATCGGAAATCGTTACCTTGAAATAACACTACCGGTTCCTAAGGATAAAAGAGAGAAACGAAAACTTTCTACAAAAGTTCAAGGCTTTCTGGATGTGCGAGAAAGAGGAAAGGCGTTCATCAAACATTGTCCTGTATTGATGGAAAAAATGCTATCCACTAATGACGTTGGTGTATTCACCGAATTCATGTCTAAAGATTGGGAGGATATTTTGTCTGAACTAAATCAAGAAACAGTTACTTCCGAGTTCGGAAGCTTTGAGACATTCTGGTTCTCCTCGGAGAAGATCAAAAATCGCATTTTTTTACCCAAATACTATGATCCAGATATTGCCGTAGAATTGAAAAAATTAAAAAACACCTGTGAACTTTTGTCTATAAGAGATTTGCAAGAGCAGAACATTATTCAATGTACGACAGGAGATGAAGTCGGCAAAATGGCTTACGGAACTGGCGACATCCCGTTCATACGGACAAGTGATTTCGCAAATTGGGAGATTAAGTATGACCCTAAACAAGGGATTTCTGAGGATATCTATTACCAGTATGCTGAATCAGAGGATATAAAGCCAGAGGACATCTTGCTTGTGCGAGATGGGACATATTTGGTTGGTAGTTCCTGCATAATCACTAAGGACGATATTAAAGTATTGTTTTGTGGAGGACTATACAAAATACGAGTCTTGGATGCAGAAAAATTAAATCCTTGGCTTTTACTAGGACTTTTAAACTCCTACATTGTAAAAAGACAAATTAGAACTAAACAATTTACGAGAGATGTTATCGATACCCTTGGGAGGCGCTTACAAGAAGTGATTCTGCCAATTCCATTATCCTCAGCAGTTCGAAATGAAATCACAGAAAAAGTAAAATCAGTTATAAAAGTCCGTATAACCGCGAGAGAGGGAATCAAAAAATTGGTACTTAGTATGATAGCGCCATAGGAGATCATTTACCATTCGCTAACTGCTGAAATTTCTGTGACACTGTCAATGTCAATGCCGGAAATGACGCATTCCTGTAAACATCATCGCCATGCCGTGTTCATCGGCCGCGGCAATAACTTCGTCGTCTCTCATGCTGCCGCCTGGCTGAATAACTGCTGTAATGCCGGCTTCGTGAGCAGTATCAACCCCATCTCGAAACGGGAAGAACGCATCTGAAGCCATCACAGCACTGTCTAGCGAAAGGTTCTCGTCGGCAGCCTTGATAGTAGCGATTCGCGCAGAATAGATTCGGCTCATCTGTCCCGCACCAACTCCGACAGTACATCGGTCGCGCGCGTAGACGATAGCGTTGGACTTGACGAACTTGGCGACTTTCCAAGCAAACAGAAGATCCTGGTGTTCGTTTTCGGTTGGAGAGCGTCTGGTCACCACGCGTAACGCCTTAGAGTCCAGAAGCGCGTGATCCGGGGTTTGGCCAAGTAACCCGCCACTGATGCTGCGCATGGTTGCGCACTGCTTACCCGCTTGAGAAGTACTTGCGGAAAGTACCCGCACTTTAGGTTTCTTGGCCAAGGCCTGCAATGCACTTTTTCGGAAACTTGGCGCAATCAGCACTTCCACGAATTGCCGTTCGATAATGGCTTGGGCGAGAGGGCCGGACACGATCCGGTTAAACGCGATAATCCCGCCGAATGCCGAAGTCGGGTCAGTACGGTAAGCACCTTCGTAAGCGGCCTCAATATTGCGCGCTTCCGCTACACCACAGGGGTTGGCGTGCTTGACGATGACACAGGCGGGTTTTTCAAATGCCTGAACGCATTCCCAAGCTGCATCCGTGTCAAGTAGATTGTTGTAAGAGAGTTCTTGCCCTTGGTGAAGTGTGGCGGCGGTCAGGGAACCTGGTGGAGGGTTGTCAAAACTGTAGAGTGCTGCTTGTTGATGCGGATTCTCGCCATACCGCAGCATGGATTGACGTTTCAGAGACAGATGCATGTCTTGTTTGAAAAAATTGTCCGGCTCAAGTTGGTGTCCGAGGTAATACGCAATGTCGGAATCGTAGGCTGCGACATGCGAAAAGGCTTTGACGGCGAGCTCAAATCGGGTCTCTCCACTAACACCCTCTCCAGTGCTAACGATCTCGGCAATGCTGGCATAGTCGGAAGGATCAATCACAACACAGCAATGCGCATGGTTTTTGGCCGCGCCGCGCAACATGGCGGGGCCGCCGATGTCAATATTTTCAATCGCTTCCTGGAAGCCGCAATCCGGCTTCGCGACCGTTTGTGCGAATGGGTAAAGGTTGATCACCAAGAGATCGATGGGCTCAATGCCATGTAGAGCGCAGACATCAAGGTCCTGTTCGCCTCGTGCCAGCAAGGCTCCATGTACTTTGGGGTGGAGAGTTTTGACCCGTCCATCCATAATCTCCGGGAAGCCGGTCAATTCGGAAACCTCGCGAATCGTCAACCCCGATTCACGAAGCACCGCGGCCGTGCCGCCAGTGGAGATCAGCTCAACACCATTCTCGGTCAACGTTCGGGCAAGATCGACGATGCCGGTCTTGTCCGAGACGCTTAGGAGCGCCCTTCGGATGGGCAAGGAATCGGAAGAGTCCATAAGTGTAGAAAGGGGCTGGATATATTGTAACGGGCACACCTCTTGTATATAATTGCTTTTCCCCCATATATAGGGATGACAGAGGCGGGAAGGAGCAAGTCCTCATCACCGCCTTAGTCTACTTAAATTATTGATTAATTAAATGATTAGGAGTTTTCGATGAAACTTCGACCCTTACATGACCGTGTCGTGATCAAGCGACTTGAAGAAGAGCGCACCAGCCCCGGAGGTATTGTCATCCCGGATAGTGCTGCGGAAAAACCAGTTCGCGGCGAAGTGCTCGCGGTGGGTCCCGGGAGGGTTCTTGATAACGGAGAAACCCAAGCGATGGGCGTTAAAGTTGGCGACAGTGTCCTGTTCGGCAAGTACTCTGGAACCGAATGCAAGTTGGATGGCGATGAACTGGTGGTGATGCGTGAAGACGACATCATGGCTGTGATTGAGGACTGATTCGTCCGTCCGGCAATTGAATCCTAATTTCTAAATTTTTTAACAGAGAAATCCTCAAGAGGAATTAAAAATGGCAGCAAAAGAGGTTAATTTCGGCGAAGACGCCCGGCAGAGAATGCTCAAGGGCGTCAATCTACTGGCCAACGCCGTGAAATCGACTTTGGGACCGAAAGGACGCAATGTCGTACTGGACAAATCGTTCGGCGCGCCCACCGTCACCAAGGACGGCGTGTCGGTCGCCAAGGAGATCGAACTGCAGGACAAGTTTGAAAACATGGGCGCCCAGATGGTCAAGGAAGTTGCATCGCAGACCTCGGATGTCGCGGGCGACGGAACAACCACAGCGACCGTATTGGCCCAGGCGATCGTGCGCGAAGGCGCCAAGGCAGTGGCCGCCGGCATGAACCCGATGGATCTCAAGCGTGGCATTGATAAGGCAGTGACCGCGGTGGTGGAAGCACTGAATGCACTGTCGCGCCCCTGCACGGACAGCAAGGAAATCGCTCAGGTTGGCAGTATTTCGGCCAATTCGGACCCGGCGGTCGGCGAGATCATTGCCGATGCAATGGACAAGGTTGGCAAAGAGGGCGTCATCACCGTCGAAGAAGGCAACTCACTGGATAACGAGTTGGAAGTCGTCGAGGGAATGCAGTTCGATCGAGGCTACCTATCGCCGTATTTCATCAATAACCAGGACAGCATGACGGCGGACCTTGAAAATCCGTTCATTCTGCTGCACGACAAGAAGATTTCCAACATCCGGGAGCTCCTCCCGCTGCTGGAATCGGTGGCCAAGTCGGGTAATTCGTTGCTCGTGATCGCCGAAGATGTTGAAGGCGAGGCTTTGGCGACCTTGGTGGTCAATACCATCCGCGGTATCGTCAAGGTGGCCGCGGTCAAGGCTCCCGGTTTTGGTGATCGGCGCAAGGCCATGCTTCAAGACATCGCCATTTTGACTGGCGGCACCGTGATTTCCGAAGAGGTGGGCTTGTCTCTGGAAAAAGCGACTCTCGACGATCTGGGCACGGCCAAACGTGTGTCTCTGTCCAAAGAGAATACAACCGTCATTGACGGGGCGGGCCAGGCGGCCGACATCAAGGCGCGCGTGGATCAGATCCGCCAGCAGATCGAGGAGACGACCTCCGACTACGACAAGGAGAAGTTGCAGGAGCGCATGGCCAAGCTGGCCGGTGGCGTGGCTGTAATCAAGGTCGGTGCCGCGACGGAAGTCGAGATGAAAGAAAAGAAAGCACGCGTCGAAGACGCCCTGCATTCAACTCGGGCCGCAGTGGAGGAAGGCATCGTTCCAGGTGGTGGCGTGGCGTTGCTTCGGACCCGTGCTGTGCTTGAAAAACTCAAGGGCGATAATAACGACCAGCAGCGCGGCATAGAGATTCTGGATCACGCATTGGCCGAGCCTCTGCGCCAGATTGTTGCCAATGCTGGGGATCGCGAGCCGTCAGTGGTCATCTCGGAGGTGCTCAAGGCCGAAGGCAACCATGGCTACAACGCGGCCACGGCTGAGTACGGTGACATGCTGGAGATGGGCATTCTGGATCCGGCTAAAGTGACCCGGTCAGCATTGCAGAATGCCGCGTCAGTGGCAAGCCTGATGATTACCACAGAGGCCATGGTGGCGGAACTTCCTAAGGAAGAGGAACCCCACTCGCATGCTGCACCTGATATGGGTGGCATGGGCGGCATGATGTAATCGCACGGTTGTGCTGTTGTTTTCGAGGGGCCCCGTTTTTCGGGGCCCTTCTTTGTGGCACCTTCTGGTGCCGTTTATGGCTATAATCCTCTTTTCATTGTCTAAGAGGCTTATAAGATGAATAAAACAATCCCCCTCTTTATCGGCATCATGCTCTTGGCTGGCTGCGGTGGAAAATATCAAGCAATTACAGTCGACCTTGAACACGACAAAGCGATTGTCGAAGCCTACAATTCCACAGGCCACGCTGGGATCGCGGGCGATGAAAACCAGGCTTATGAAGTGGCGCAACAAGAAGCTAGGCGAGTGTGTCGGTTGCATGAGCGAACTCCGCTTCTTGTTAGCGCACATTGCAAGATTGCGGATATTGGATGTATCCGGTACTCGTTTCTGTATGCATGCAGTGAGTGATGACTGACTATGGAGTTTCTACTATGTCTAATCAATCCAAAAAGTTTTATTTCATTGCCGCATTTTCTTCTGCCGCATTTGCTATAGCAGGATGCTATGGGCAAACTCTAACGCCCGATACTACAGAAGTAGCAGAATATGTACCGCCCGTTACGCAGATAGAACCAGATGCATCGATTTTTGAAGATCGTGTGGAACTTACTACAGCTAAGAGAATAGGGCTCGCCTACACATTCGCAGATTTCATACGATTAGAAGGACATAAATGTAAAAGTTTTTCTGATGGCCTGACCTTTTCAAAATTTTGGTTTGTATCGTGCAATGAGAGGTCTTATGCTTATGCCATCTTTCAGGATGGGGAAACCTACAAAGTGAAATTTCTTCCTCAGTACTTGTTGGCCAGATTCTACGAAAAGATACAGCAGACTTCAGACACAGAAACAGGTATGGAAATGCTCGGAGACAGCCTCTACCTGGACATCATCGAATTGCCGTAACCACATTCCGTAAATCCAGCGTCTAAAAGGCTTATAGAGAAATCAGCATATTTTTTTGTCAACAAAAGGTAGAAGCAGAATTATCAGGAAAATCAAGTCATATCGTTTCGGTTTTCCACTAGGAGTCTGGCCGCGTTTGTTTCTATCCATTGGCGAAGAAGAATGCGGTTGTATTCGTGTTCGCCAAGCATAGCCCCGGTAGTTTTTCTGAACCTCTTTATAAAATCATTGATCACGCTTATTCGGACATTTGGGCTCATCTCACGGGTTGCTGGTTCAATGTAAGCACGCACGATATTGCAAGCATCGACATACCCAATAGCTTCCGGTTGGCCATCTTCCTTTTTGCTCGATTGTCTTTTACGTAAATAGTCTCGAATGTCCTTCCATGAAATTACGGCCGGTATCAGGATACATATGACTGCGAGAGCGAGCCATCGCCAATCTCCAATCGGCATTATTGACTCTATGAAATAGAATGTGAAACCGGCACTAAAAGTGACGCCGAATGTCCACAGAATCCGTTTTCCCATCACGCAATCATACGCGATAGTTTATTGGGGAAAGAATATAAAAAGATTTGAAATGTTGCTCAAACATTATGGCGTGGTTGCCAAGTTACCCACATAATTCTCTTTCTAATGGAGTCTAATAAATGACCAATAAAACACTACTAGATGCGGATGCATACACATCTTGCGTTCTAATTGTCACCCTTTCCATCATCAGTCTGCTAGACAGAAAGCGTTCAATTAGAATAGAAGAAATCATCACTGAAATCTACCGGCAAGTGAAAAACACGCCTGAAGCAGAATCAGATGAAGCTAAATATGTGCAGACCAATGCCCACAAGATGGTTCACGATTTGTGCGAAAACCTGCACCAACGTTTGCAATAACTTCTTTTTCGAGAAGTTATAGCGCTAGGACGAAAGATGAGATTTCTCATCTTTCGTCACACTTGCCTAGTAAAGTATTTAATTTCCCAAGTGAGCTTTAAATTTGCCCTGTGTACAAATCCGATTATGGAATTTCTGTGATTTTATTTGCCAAGTTACCTACATAGTTTCCCTTTCTTTGGTAGAAATCAGTTAGTGTCGGAAGGGGGCTTGGGGCCTTCTTTTCTATCGAAGTTGAAACCAAATTCTTCAAAAGGAATGTCAAGGCGATCACAGATTGACCTTATGAGGCTTATAGGTACCTGTTCTCCAGGAGCGAAATCCTGAAGGACTGCATGCCTATCTTTTCCCTTTGAATTTCGAACCAATACTTTGTTTCCATTTCTGTGTTCTGGCAATTCCACCAAGCGCGCGTCGTGTGCCTGAATGCATATATTGATGACGCGCTCTAGCGTTGGGGGAGACCCCCCGAAAGGGAAAGAAGGCATTTTTAGATTAGCAGATTGACAGTCTCAACTCTGGGGTGAGTTTAAGACTCATGTCTTTCTGTTGTGGACGAATAGACCAAGGACGCGGGAACAAAGCTTCCCACGCTCTCCTGATTGCGCTTTTGCCTTTCGAAACCGAATAAGCCTCTTCATACTTGTCCCAGTACCATTCGGGCGCTTCTGGCAAATCTTTTAGGGTTTTTCCTGTCTTATCCAAGTAGATAACTTCAGCAAGAAAGAGATTAGCGAATGCTCTTTGTGCTTCTGGTATTGTTTTCCCAAACGCGGCTATATCATAATTGAGGCATTGCGCTACCCAGCCCTCCGCATCTTGGAACAGAAGTATTTTCATTCTATAAAATTTCAACATACAATTCTCCAAATCAAATGTATTTTCTCGCCAGCACCCGGCGAGAGTTACCCCTATATCATAATAAAATTGTATTGCTTGACAAATCGGATTTGAACGCCTTTCTTTTGGGCAGAAACCTGAATTCGCTAAAATAAGCAGTTCAGTTACCACCACACACCCTAGCAAATCACGATTCCGGGCATCCCGGGTCAAGGAAGGACCATGGCCGTAGAACAGACCCTCTCCATCGTCAAGCCGGACGCGGTTGGCAATAACCATATCGGCTCTATCTATCAGCGTTTCGAAGCGGCGGGACTACGTATCGTTGCCGCCCGCATGATGCATCTTTCCCGGGAACAGGCCGAGGCGTTCTATGCAGTGCACCGGGAACGCCCGTTTTATGCGGATCTGGTCGAATTCATGACCTCGGGCCCCGTCGTAGTGCAGGTGTTGGAAGGTGAAAATGCGATTGTGCGCAACCGGGAAGTGATGGGAGCCACTGATCCGGCCCAGGCTGCGCCTGGGACAATCCGAGCCGACTTTGCAACCCGGGTCGATGAAAATGCCGTACACGGCTCGGACGGTCCGGATACCGCACGTACGGAAATCGACTTTTTCTTCAGTCCCGAGGAGATTTGTCCTCGAACACGATGAACTTCGCGCCCGGTCAAATTCCCCTACTCGGGTGGAGTCGGAAGCAGTGGGAGGACTGGCTGACGGACCACGATTGTTCGCCGGTTCATGCGACGTCCCTGATTCGCGGGATTCATCGCCACGGGGAAACAGACCCGGAGCGAATAGATTCGATTCCCCAGACTGTGCGTTCTGACTTGTGCGGGCGGACTGAATGCACATTGCCGGATGTCGTTGAGTCCAGCCGTGCCCGGGACGGGACCCGCAAATGGTTGCTACGTCTGACCTGCGGCAACGTCGTCGAAATGGTACTGATTCCTGCACGGGGGCGTGCCACCCTGTGCCTATCCTCGCAGGCTGGCTGTGCACTCGGTTGCACGTTTTGCCGAACCGCACGCAGCGGGTTTGAGCGCAATCTTTCGGCACACGAAATCGTCTCCCAGTTGTGGCTAGTCAGGCATCGCCTGCAGCCGGATATCCCGGTCACGCACGTCGTGTTTATGGGTATGGGGGAACCGCTGGCGAACCTTGGTGCGGTCGCTGGTGCGGCGGACTTGCTTCGGGACAGCCACGCTTATTCTTTGGGACGCCGCCAGGTCACAGTCAGCACTGCCGGACTGATTCCAGGCATCGACCGCCTTCGGAAGGTCGCCGACGTCAGCCTCGCGGTATCACTGCACGCCCCGGATGATGCATTGCGTACGCAACTGATGCCAATCAATGCCCGTTACCCGATCGATGACCTGCTGGCGGCTTGCCGACGTTATGCCGCGGGGCGTGCACGCAAGCACAAGATCATCATCGAATACGTCTTGCTGGATGGCGTCAATGATCATCCTGAATGTGCACGGGTCTTGGCGCAGAGGCTCCGCGGCCTGCCTTGCAAGGTCAACCTGATTCCATTCAATGCCTTTCCGGGTGGCGGTTATGCCGCATCGCCCGAACCTGTACGCAGCCGATTCCGCGAGATCCTGTGCGAAGAAGGCATTGTGGCTACCACCCGCCGCCCCCGGGGTGATGACATTGCGGCGGCCTGCGGCCAATTGGCGGGCGACATTCAAAGGTCCCGCGAACACAGGCCATGGATTGGTCACGCCATTCCGGTGCATAGGTCGCAGCCAGCGGCTTCAGGAGCGATGGTATGAGTCGTCTTCAATCGGTGCGCGGGATGCACGATATCCTACCGGACGAAGCTCAGATTCGGCATCGGATCGAGCAAGTGTGGATCGACGCGGCATGTGGATTCGGATATGAGGAAATCCGCTTTCCATTGGTGGAATCTACCGCGCTGTTCCAGCGATCCATCGGAGAAACGACCGACATTGTCGAAAAAGAGATGTATACCTTTGAAGACCGCAATGGAGAGTCTTTGAGCCTGCGACCGGAAGGGACGGCGGGTTGCGTGCGCGCGGCGATCCAACATGGGTTGATCCCCAACCGGCAGCAGCGCTTGTGGTACTTGGGTTCGTTTTTCCGGCATGAGCGTCCACAGAAAGGCCGCCTGCGCCAATTTGACCAGTTCGGAGTGGAAACTTTCGGCATGTGCGGGCCGGACATTGATGCAGAGATTCTCCTGCTGGGCTGGCAAGGTTGGCAACGACTCGGCCTGTCTCCCCAGTTGATGCTGAACACCTTGGGAAACCCGGATGAGCGTGCGGCTTGGCGAGGGCAATTGGTGGATTATTTTTCGCGGTTCGAACAGCAACTGGAGGAGGATGACCGCAGGCGGCTCAAGACCAACCCATTGCGGCTGCTCGACAGTAAATCGAAGTCTGTTCAGGACCTTCTAGAAGAAGCCCCCCGACTGGAGGACCTGCTGGGAGCGGAATCCCGAGCCCACTTCGAAGGTTTGAGGGAGATATTGGATGCCCACGGAGTTGACTACACCCTCAGTCCGAGACTGGTCCGAGGGCTGGACTACTATGATTTCACCGTATTCGAGTGGGTAGAGGAAAGTCTGGGCGCCCAATCCGCGCTGGGCGGAGGCGGACGCTATGACCGTCTAGTCGAGCAATTGGGGGGGCGGGCCACTCCAGCAGCTGGATTTGCACTCGGACTGGAGCGAATCCGCGAATGTCTCGAAGCGGAAGCGGCAGCAGCGGTAGATGTTTATCTGGTTGCCTTGGGAGAAGGCGCAATGGTGTGCATGAGCACTCTGGCCATGCGGTTGAGACAGGAAATTCCAAGCCTTCGTGTCCGGATGAATATGGAAGAGGGAAGCATGAAGTCCCAGATGCGCCGTGCCGACAAAAGTGGTGCGCAAGCGGTACTGATTATGGGTGCAGAAGAGTTGGATCAACAAAGCGTCACCCTCAAATTCCTGCGCGGGCCGGAAGAGCAGCAAACGGTTTTGTTGGATAATATCGCCGCGATTCTCGCCGAACACTTCGCCCCGACCGGATAACAATCATGGCTTTAAGCCCTGAAGAACAGCAACAATTGGAAGAATTTCGGGATTGGTGGAAGGCCAATCTCGCATGGGTATTGCTGGGCGCGGGACTGGCGCTGGCGGGAGTTGGAGGCTATAAGGGTTGGGACTACTGGCAGGAACGGCAAGCGACGGGAGCGGCTGTTTTATACCAGCAGTACCGAGTCCATCTGGAGGGCGAGCAAGCACAGCAGACCCACGAAATGGGAGAGCGATTGCGGCAAGAATATGGCGGGACCGTGTACGCCTCGATGGCCAGCCTGATTTCCGCCCGACTGTACCAGGAAGACCAGCAGCCGGAAGAAGCGATCCGCCTGTTGCGATGGGCATATGAAAACTCGGACGATCTGCTGATCGCACCAGTGGCAGCATTGCGCCTTGCGAGGCTGTATGCGGTACAGCAGCAATGGGAAGAAGGATTGGCGGTTTTGGAGAACGTACAGTTGGAAGGCTACGAAGGACTAGTACATGAGATCCGCGGTGATTTGTACCGGCAATCCGGTCGGGCTCAGGAAGCCCGCCACGAGTATGTCCAGGCACTTGAGAAGGGGAACAGCGGAAAGTTTCTCGAATTGAAACTTGCCGAACTCGGAGAACAGAGTGAAGCCAATTGATTCGACGGTCCTGCTGCTCGCCTGTGCAGTGGGATTGTCGGCCTGCGCTGGTATGTCTAACCCGCTTGTCGGTCTTCAGGAACTTTGGGAGAAAGATCCTACGCGCGTTGCCGAGTTGCAGCCGGTAATCAACCGAATTGCGCTGACCCCGCTGTGGAATTATTCGGTCGGTTCCGAGTACAGCGACCCGGACAGTCACGTGGCACCGTGGATTGATCGCGATCATGTGCTATTGGCCGCCAATGACGGTGAAGTCGTTGCATTGAATGCTTCGACGGGTGCGAGGATTTGGGAGGCCAGTGTCGAAGGAACGATCTTGGCAGGTGTTGCGGCCGATGATCATCGAGCCTATGTGGGAACCTGGGGACAGGAAGTGTTCGCTTTGAATCGAGAGACCGGTGCCCAAGTTTGGAAGCAGACCGTCCCCAGCGAAGTGTTGAGCCTAACGGCCCTGTCGGACGGTTACTTGGCCGTTCGCAGCAACGATGGCCGCCTGAGCGTGCTGGATGCCGAGGATGGGGCTTTGTTGTGGAGCCACGTCCACAGTAGTCCCAGCCTTACTCTGCGCGGTGCAGGTGAACCGGCGGCGCAGGAGGACCGGCTGATAGCCGGATTCGACGATGGACGGCTGATTGCATTCGATTCCGAGAGCGGATTGCAGCACTGGGAGGTGCGGCTGGCGATTCCAACCGGCCGAACCGAACTGGAACGAGTCGTAGACGTAGACGGACCGGTGCGACTAGTGGAAGGAGTGGCCTATGCCGCCGCGCTGAGCAATCAGGTTGGAGCGGTGGAGACAGTGGAAGGCAACCTGCTGTGGGCCAAAGAAATAAAAGCTCTTCATGCCCCGGGGGTCGATGACGTGGCCGTGTACGTGACCGATCTCCAAAGCACCCTGTGGTCGCTGAATCGAAAGAATGGCGGCGTGCACTGGGAACAGGATGAACTCGCATACCGGGGTCTCAGCGCACCGGCACCAACCGGTCTGCATGTCATTGCCGTGGATTTCGAAGGCTATCTGCACTGGTTCCAGATTACCGATGGTGAAATCGTCGCACGTCACAAGGTAGACGGTCCCCTGCAGGCTCCCCCGCAAGTGCGGCTGGACCGAATTTATCTGCTGCACCTCAATGGCCAATTTGCGGCCTATCAATTTGTACCGTTGCTGGGGACAGCCACGGGCGAATCATGATTCGGGTTTTTGGCCATGGTTCCCGTCGTCGCCTTGCTCGGCCGGCCCAATGTCGGCAAGTCCACTCTTTTTAACCGCCTGACCGGCAGTCGGGACGCTTTAGTCGCAGACGTTCCCGGGGTAACCCGGGATCGGCGCTACCGTCTGGCGGATCACGGTGACCGCGCGTTCGTGGTGGTCGATACTGGAGGCATGACCGAAGCCCATACCGAAATAGAGCGGGAGCTGATGCGGCAGACCGAACAGGCAATTGCAGAGGCAGATGTTCTGGTATTGGTGGTCGATGCGCAAGAGGGCTGCGTTGCCAGCGATCAGGAATTTCATGCACGCCTGCGGACCTGCGGCAAACCGCTTTTGGTGGCGGTCAATAAGGTCGATGGGCGCGACCCGCATGCGGCGGTGGCGGAATTCGCCGAACTTGGCGCAAACGCATTGTTCGGAATCAGTGCAAAGCGAGGCTCGGGAGTCACGGCGCTGCTGGATTCCGCAATTCCGGTTGAGGCGGCATCGACGGACTCGGATACAGATCCGAATCGAATCCGGGTCTCGGTAATCGGGCGACCCAACGCAGGCAAGTCCACTCTGATCAACCGCTTGCTGCAAAGCGATCGACTGGTCGTATCGCCCGAACCCGGCACGACCCGAGACAGCATCGACGTGCAACTCACTTTTCAGGATCGGGAAATGACACTGGTCGATACGGCAGGAATCCGCCGCAAGAGCCGAATCGAGCCCGATTCGCTTGAGAAATTTAGCGTAGCGCAGGCGCTCCGCTCGGTGCAGCGCGCACAGGTGGCGATTGTGGTGATTGATGCTGCGCAGGGAGCGGCAGAGCAGGATGCGGCATTAACCGCGCTGGCGCTGGATACTGGTCGTGCTGTCGTTATAGCTTTGAACAAGTGCGACCTGCTAGGCTCGGAGCAGCAAGCGTGGGCCGCGCAGCGCTTGGGACGCCGGCTTCAATTTGCTTCCTATCTTCCGGTCGTGCGCACATCCGGAGTCAAGGGCTCGGGGCTCGGCCGCCTGCTGCAAGAGACGGTTAAATTGCATGATGCCGCGGAACGCAGTTTCTCTACACCCGAAGTCAACAATTTCCTGCGGCGGGCCGTGCAGCAGAATCCCCCGCCACGGGTTCGCGGAGGACAAGTCCATATCCGGTACGGCCATCAGGGCGGGAACCACCCGCTACGGCTCGTCCTACATGGATCGCGCGTTGAATTGATGCCGCGTGCTTACCGCCGCTATTTGGCCAACCGGTTTCGTAAGGCGTATCGCCTGCCGGGGATTCCGGTCGCGTTGACTTGCCGCCGGACGCAGGATCGAACTTGATGCCTGAGTCCCCGGTCAGCTCGACGCTGTAGAGTTTAGGGGGTTTTGCTGGCACAGCCGGGTAGCGGCAACAACCCCGGCTGGGACGGACATCAGGTTGAATACTGGGGTCAAGGACAGCAAAAGCTGGCCGGCCCCAAACCCGAGGGTCAGGAATCTCTGTTCGCGCAGCCGGGTCCGGATCTGCCGCATCGGGGTTCCCGCCTCGCTGAGGGGATAGTCCAGATATTCCAGGGCACACCAGTAAATTCCGTAGTACAGAAGCACGATCTGGGCCAAGAAACCGATAAAAGGAATGAAAGACATAGCAAGCAAGGTGAATAGAGTTCATCAAGATACAGAGCAAAATGTCTAGTTTTAATGCTAGTATAGGGTTGTTACCCCTCATTTTGATCGTCTCGTCAAATGAAGATGAGTTATAAAGGTTTGAAGGACATACAAATAGAT
>MRSX01000020.1 GCA_002631715.1 Candidatus Porisulfidus sp. TsSOB | reverse complement strand
TCATGGCGCCCTCCCACGAGTTGCGTCAGACAATCAACGGCCATATTCGCGAGCGGCTCGCCCGCGAGGGCCGCATCCACGGTCCCGCCATGGCGAGCGAGCGGTTGGTGTCGAAGGGCTACACCAATGCCGAGAAGGCGCTTGCCGCCAACTACGGGCAGGGCGACGTGGTAGCCTTCCACCGCCCCTACAAGAGGATCGGCGTCGAGAAGGGCGACGAGCGGCGCGTGATGGGCGTCGACCGCAAGGCGCGCGCGGTGCTGCTCGACGATCGCCACGGCGGCCGGGTCGCGTGGAAGCCGGGCGAGATCGGCGGGCGCCGGGGCGGCAGCGAGGTCTACCGGGCCGAGGAGATCGAACTCCGGGCGGGCGACCGCATCCGCTGGACGCGCAACGACGCCGGCCTCGGGCTGGTCAACAGCCGCACGGCAGAGGTGCTCAGGGTCGTCAACGGCCGGGTGACGTTCCGCCTGGAGGACGGCAAGACGCTCGAACTCGGCAAGGGCGACCCGCAGCTGCGCCATCTCGACCACGCCTGGGCGTCGACCGTCCACGCCTTCCAGGGCCGCACGGTGGACAACGTGATCGCCGCCATGGAGGCGCGGCATCCGCATCTCACCACGCAGAAAAGCTTCTACGTCGAGATCAGCCGGGCGCGCGACCGGGCCGAGCTGGTGACCGACGACGCGGCCGAACTCCGCGCCCAGCTCCAGGCCGTCACCGGCGAGCGCATCGCGGCGCTGGAAGGCATCGGCGAGATGAAGCGCGAGGCGCCGGAGAAGGCTGCCGAGGCCGGGCGGGCGCCCGAAACCCGCCCCGAACGCGACCCCGGCAAGGGCCGGGAGGGGTTGGAGACGCCCTCGAAAGCCCCGTCGAAGACGCCGGAGCCGCCCGCGCTCGGGCGCGGCAGGGGCGGCATGGAGCTCGAACGGTAGCGCACGGGGCGGTCAGGCCGCCCGCCGGAGGCGCGGGAACGGCCGCCCCTGGCGGCAAACGGGATGCGCGGGAGGAACGGAATGGACGACAGGCAACCGGAAACGGCGCCGGCAGAGACCGGCAAACCGGAGAAACGCACGCCGCATTCGATCCGGTTCCACGATCTGGAGTGGGAGCGGATCGAGGCGTTTGCGGAGAAACGCGGTCAGACCGGCCCGGAGTTCGTTCGTTTCGCCGCGCTGGCGGCGGTGGCGGACGGGCCGCCGGCGGGCGCCGCGGCCGACCGGCTGGCGCCGCTGGTCGAGCGGACCTTCCGCGCGGCTCATATCATGGTGTCGAAACTGCGCCACGACATGCTCGATGAAGGCCGCGAAGAGGAGCTGGACGCGCTGATCGAGGGCGCGCGCGGGTTGCAGGACAAGCTGCTCGGCGGCGGTCTGGACGGGAAAGACGGATAGGCGAAGACCGTCCCTGCGGCCGGCGCGGCGGGATTCAAACGGCCTGCGGCAGGGCAATCTCCGACCAGCCGCCCGCGATCCATTCGAAGAGCATGGGGGGCCGGGCATTGTCCGCCCAGTCGGCGGGGTGGGACACGAAGCAGAAATACAACCGCCCGCCGCAGCATGCGGCGATCGGGGCAAACTGTTCGAGGATGTCGCGTTGTCCACGGCGGCGATGAGCGGCGACGAACAGCTTGTCTTCGGCCGCACCCATGACCAGCTTGCTCATGTCGATGACGATCTCGCGCGTGTTCGTGCGGTTGAACTCGGACTCGATCTGCCAGTGGCATTGGGCGATGAACTCAAGATCCCGGGCGGTTCGCTGGCGAGACTTGGTGGTGAAGACGCTGCACACGGCGATGTCGAACAGCATTTCGTTCCTGCCGAACTGCTTCCGGTTCTTCCTGTTGGCGGACCAGAACACGCGATAGGGATCGCCTTCGTAGTGTTCCTTGAAGCGACGGGCGAGTGATTCGACCCAGTTCCCCGACCGCTGACGGTTGGGAGTCTTCCTGTCGCCGGGCTCGATGCGGGCACGGCGAGCGCGTTCCCAGGCGCTCATGATGACCTCGCCGATGTTTCCGCGATGAACCGGCATGCGCTTCTGTCCCTCCAAATCGTGTAGCGGAAAGAGGTTTGTGCCTCCCCGACGAGGTATATGGGCATCGTTGCGAGCCCGCCAGACCGAAGGCCGGTTGCGAGCGCCGGCCGGGTCACGGTCGGTAGCGGGCCTTCCTGCGGTCCGCCCTGGACGGTAACTGCGGCGCGGGACGGACGATGCAGCCGCATATCGGACGGTTCTCCAGAGAAGCGAGGGCCGGAATCGGCGGTGCTCCAGAGAAGTTTCGGGGTGACGGGGACGGTTCTCTGGAGAACCGCTCTCCGAAAAAGCATGGAATTCCAGCAAGTTGGCGAGGGTTCTCCAGGGCATCGACTCGCTCCAACAAGAAGCGGACGCCGACTGGCGGCGCAAGGAGCCGAATGGCGCCCGGAGGGCACCGCTAGAGGGCGCATGCGCCCCCTGCATCATCGATGCGTGGGGTGTGACCCCGAAGCCCGCCCCGGCGGGTCGGAAGCCTGTTTCGCGCTGAACGGGGGATCGGGAAATCGACGCCGGGGAACCCGGCGGAGGGGAGCCGCCGCCGCTCAGTCGAGACTGTGAAAGTATTTCAATGAATCCGAGATTGCGGCCCGCTCGCCCGTGCTACGTTTGTCGGCATTCCAGGGAGCCCCGAGGTTTACCGCGATGCCCGAGCGACGCTACCGGGAGGTTCAGTCCCGAAGCCAGGTGATGCTTCTGCCGCCCTGCCTGGACGACTACGTGTCCGAACATAATCCGGTGCGCGCGATCGATGCCTTTGTCGGCACGCTGGACCTGGAGGCGCTGGGTTTCCAGAACACGGAGGCACACTACGGGGCCGGTCAGCCGGCCTACGATCCGGGATTGCTGCTGAGGCTCTACCTGTATGGATACCAGCACCGGGTACGCAGCTCGCGCCGGCTCGAAGCCGAGACGCATCGCAACCTGGAAGTGATCTGGCTGTGCCAGGGAGCCAGGCCGAGCTACAAGACGATCGCGGATTTCCGCAAGGGCAATCTGGCGGCTTTGCGGGCGACCAACCGGGAGTTCGTGCTGCTGTGCCGGGAACTGTCCCTGCTGGGCGACAGCCGGGTGGCGATCGACGGAGCCTTTCTGAAGGCCAATGCGAGTCCCGGCAGCATCCACACCAAGGCGAGACTGGAAAAGGACCTGAAGAAGCTGGACGAGGGGATCGCGGCGTATCACCGGCAGTTGGATGAGGCGGATGCGGACCCGGAAGATGGTTGCGGTGGGGAGGATCCGGAACTGGCGGCGAAGATCGAGGCCCTGGTGGAGAAGCAGAAGCACAAGCAGGCCCTGCAGGAGCGCCTGCTCGAAAGCGGGGAGAGCCAGGTATCGGAGGTCGATCCCGATGCGCGGACGATGAAGAAGCACGGCAAGTTGGTGGGCGGCTACAACTGCCAGATTGCGGTGGACGACAAGCACAAGCTGATTGTGGCGGAGGACGTAGTCCAGGACGGCAATGATTTTCGTCAGTACGAGCCGATGATGACGAAAGCCTGCGAAGCCACGGGCAATTCCGGACTGATCGGTCTGGCGGATACCGGCTATTACAACGGCCCGCATTTGAAGGAATGCGAGGACAGGGGGATGGATGTGTACGTCCCGATACCCAAGCAACTGGGGCGCAAGGGCAAGGGAGATCGGTTCGGCAGCGATGATTTCCGTTACGACCCGCAGGACGACACGTATGTTTGTCCGGCCGGGCAGCGGCTGGCTCGAAGCAACGAGACCACCGTCAAGCGTAACAAGCTGTATTTCGTTTATCGTGCGGTGCCAGAGGTTTGTCGGAGTTGTGCGCTGTCGAGCCGATGCCTGGAAAAGGTGAACCCAAAGCCAAGGCGTAGGGTGGAGCGCTGGGAGCATGCGGACTGGGTGGACCGGCATCGCAAGAAGATGAGCGCCGCTTCGCCATTCATGCGCAGGCGATCCGCGCTCGTCGAGCACCCTTTCGGCACCATCAAGCGCTGGGCGGGGATCGATCATTTCCTGATGCGCGGACTCGACAAGTGCCGCGGCGAGTTCAGCCTGATGGCGCTGGGCTACAACTTCAAGCGGATGGTGAACGAGTTGGGCGTGGATGCATTCAGGGAGCATTGCCTGCAAAAGCAGCGGACAGCGGCGATCGGTGCGTGATATTGCCGGGGAGACCGTGTTTCCTCGTCATCAAGGGCTGATTCGAGCGTAAATTTCGTGTCCTTTGGCACGATGTGGTCAATTCATCGCATTATCCCTCCGCTCGCGGCGACCTGTCCGATCCGGACATCGAAACCGTCATCCGGACGTCCGGACGAATGGAAATCAGCCTGTGGCGAGCTGATACTCTCACACACTCAGTCGCCGCGGCGGCTCCTCTCCGCCGGGTTCCCCGGCGTCGATTTCCCGATCTCCCGTTCAGCGCCAATCAGGCCTCCGACCCGC
>MRSX01000019.1 GCA_002631715.1 Candidatus Porisulfidus sp. TsSOB | reverse complement strand
CAGCTTGACGCTGGTTTTCATGTCGGCAACACCCTCTTTTCTAAAGGAAAGAGTAGCGAAAAAATTCTGAAACAGGATCGCCACCCTGTTTGTTCCGTTTGCGACAGTGGGATCGATTCCAAGAAATATGAGCACCGGAAGAACTATGCTGCTTCCGCCGCCCGCCATCACGTTTATTACTCCTGCCAGAACACCTGTGAAGAAAAGCAGGGTTAGAGAGAGAATATCGTATTCGTACATGTTGCTCAGCTACCTGATTAGTATAATCGCTCGCTTAGAGCTCTGGAAGGTCGTAGTAATCGCCGGCGTCCTCGGTGTAGATATGACTCTCGATTGTGAGCCCGGTCGCGCCGTCGAGGGTGCCGGCAGCAATCGAGACGCGATCCTCGCCCGCCGGTTCCCAGAACAGGTTGCCGCCGCAGCGTCCGCAGAACCCGCGCCTAGCTAAATCAGAAGACTTGAACCAGACGAGAGTCTCGTCAGACTCGAAAATGAGGTTGGCGCGGGGTACCGAGGTCATGGCCGTATGGTGGCCGGATGTCTTGCGGCACTGCGTGCAGTGGCAGGCGATCACTGAGCGCAGGGGACCGGTAGCCTTGTATCTGACGCCGCCGCAGAGGCAGCCGCCGGTGTGGATATCCGCCATGTCGTCCTCCTGACCCTGTTTCCCTCATAACATAATTGGAAAATCGGCTTTTACAAAATAAATTGAAAAGCCGTATTCAGAAGCTGTTTCATCTTCTTTTATTCTCCGCCTTTGGGAGTTATCGTATTCGCATGAACAGCTTTAAAGTCGCCCTTGTTCAGAACCGGGTGCACAAAAACAGAGAAGAAAACCTGAAGGAAGCCATATTAAACGTAGAAAAAGCTTCTGCACTCGGAGCGAACATAGTCTGTCTTCCCGAGCTTTTTCTCACCAGGTACTTCTGCCAGTCTGAGGACACAGGCTGTTTTGATCTCGCCGAACCCATCCCCGGACCCACAACGGACAGATTTTGCGGGGAAGCGGAAAAAAGAGGAGTTTTCATCGTGTGCCCGCTTTTTGAGAAAAGGGCCTCCGGCGTGTATCACAACTCCCTTGCCCTTATTGATCCCTCGGGAGAGATTTCCGGTATTTACAGAAAGATGCATATACCGGATGACCCGGGCTATTTCGAGAAGTTCTACTTTGCTCCCGGAGACACGGGGTTTTCCTGTTTTGAAACCGGTTTTGCGAAGATAGGCACACTTATTTGCTGGGACCAGTGGTATCCCGAAGCGGCACGCATAGTATCGCTCAAGGGGGCGGACATTATCTTCTATCCGACCGCCATAGGGTGGCGCACGGACGAGGATGAACACTCGAAAAATACCCAGCTTGAGGCATGGAAAACCGTTCAGCGTGCCCACGCGGTCTCAAATGGAATCTATGTCGCAGCCGTGAACAGGGTGGGCTTCGAGGAATCGGGAGAACCCGGTGAAGGAATAAATTTCTGGGGAAATTCCTTTGTGTGTGACCCCCAGGGAACGGTGATCTGCGAGGCTTCCGGCGAGAGAGACGAGATCATACTGGCCGACATCGATCTTAGGAAGCTTGAGGAGACCAGGAGGAACTGGCCCTTTCTTCGGGACCGAAGAATTGACTCCTATTCCGAGCTTCGGCAAAGATTTATCGACAATGATTCCGGTGCCTGAAATTGAGTGATTCTTCAGCGGTTCGTTACAGACTTCCAGCTGAATGGGAACCTCACGACGCCACCTGGCTTGTGTGGCCGCAGAACGCAAGTGATTGGCCGGGAAAATTCTCGGGGATCAAGAGGGTTTACCGCGAAATCGTAAGCCACCTATCAGAATCAGAGAAGGTGAGAATAATAGTTGACCCCGGAGGAACACAGAAGCGGGCCGAGGGGTTTCTCAGGGAAGAATCAACTGATCTTGGCAACGTGGAGTTCTACGAATGCCCCACAGACAGATCCTGGATACGGGATTCCGGCCCCTTCTTCGTAAGAGACGGTTCCGGGGGGCTGAGCGTGCTTGATTTCGGGTTTAACGGATGGGCTAAGTACCTAGATTGGGAAAACGACGACATGATTCCGGGATTCGTGGCCGAGACCCTTCATCTTGACTCAGAAACCCCTGCATGGGTTGGAAAGAAAATCATTCTTGAGGGCGGAAGCATTGACGTAAACGGAGAGGGCTCCCTAATAACAACCAGGCAGTGTCTCCTAAGTACGGACAAACAGGCAAGGAATCCTTCTTTCGGGAAAAACGACTACGAGGCGGTGTTCTCCGAGTATTTCGGCACAACGAACGTTCTCTGGCTTAACGGAGGCATAGAGGGAGATGATACAAACGGCCATGTTGACGATATATGCAGGTTTACGGGTCCCAGCACGGTTGTCTTATGCCTTGAGAACAGCGTTGAAGACCCGAATTACCGCCCGCTTCGCGAAAACCTTGAGATACTCCAAGACCTAGAGCTTGAGGACGGAGGAAAAATTGAAATCGTCCCCCTCCCGATGCCATCACCGCTTTTTTTCGACGGCGAAAGACTTCCGGCAACTTACGCCAATTTCTACGTCTCAAACGAAAAAGTTCTCGTCCCCGTCTACAACGATCCGAAAGACTGCGAGGCGCTTGGCGTACTGTCGGAACTTTTCCCCAAAAGATATGTCGTTGGAATTGACTGCATCGACCTTGTGTGGGGATTCGGAGCTATCCACTGCATGACAAAGGAAGAGCCTCTTCGCTGACCGCGCAAACTCAGACCGAGTTAATCACTGCGGGACCAGATTAATCCCTTCGTACTCAAGAATCGCCCTTTTCACGTCAAGCCCCCAGCGGTAGCCGTGAAGATCCCCCGCCTTTCCTATAATACGGTGGCAGGGCACCAAATAAGCAATCGGATTTCCCGCCACGGCATTTGAGACTGCCCTTACGGCAGTGGGCACTCCTGCCGACTCCGCAAGTTCTGAATAGGACAAGGTCTCACCCTCCCGGACCTCCATCAGCTTTTCCCATACCTTGAGCTGAAACCGTGTTCCTAGGAGCAGGATCTCCGGCGGCCGTCTTCCCGGGGAAAACAGCAAGTTCCGCAATACTTCGGCCGTTTTTTCGTCATCCCTTCGGTTCTTCGGGTTCGGCCATACCTTCCTGAACTCTTCCAAGTGGCTTTCAGGATCGGTGCGGAAAAAACTCATATGACATATAGCTTCTTCGCAGATCCCGATAAGACATTTTCCAAACGGGGTGC
>MRSX01000018.1 GCA_002631715.1 Candidatus Porisulfidus sp. TsSOB | reverse complement strand
GCCCGCGCCGCGGCCCATTCCCATCGTTCCGGCACCGTTGCCGGCCCCGGTGCCCAAGCGCCCACCGGCGCCGGCGCGCGCTCCGGGACGGCCAGCGCCCGCTCCAGGGTCTCCGTTCACAGCCGCTTCGGGATCGCCGCCGTTCTCCGCGCGGGCCTGCATCATCTGTTCGCGCATCTGCTCGCGCGAAATCTCCCCGCTCGCCAGCTGGTCGCGAAGCTCCTGAAGGCGTGCGTTTCCGTCCATCCCGCCCATCGGCCCCTGGCCCGCCATCATTCGCCCGGGGGCTCCATCCGGTGCCGCCATGAACCCGCCGGGCGCGCCGGAGCCGCCCGGCAACGAGGCACGCAGGTCCGCGAACACGGAGCGATCCATCTCGATCGCGTCCGGATCCATGCCCAGCACCATCGCCGCGGGCGCCATCTCCTGGAACTGCACCAGCGCGTTGTTGGGGATGAGCAGGGCGTTGGGGCGCTCGGCGACCAGGATTTCGACCTCCGCGTTCATGCCGGGCTTGAGCAGGCCGCCACGGTTGTCGATCGTCACGATCACGGCGAACATGGTCACGTTCTGCTGCACCTCGGCCTGCGGCTCGATCTTGTCGACGATTCCCGCGAAGGTGCGGCTCGGGAATGCCTCCACCGTCACCGTGGCGGTCAGGTCGGCCGAGACTTGTCCGACGTCGGTCTCGTCCACCAGCGTGCGCACCTGCATCTCGGCCAGGTTCGCCATTATGAAGAGCGTCGTGCCGCCGGACACGTTCTGCGACGCCGACTGGATGACCTGTCCCTCCTCGACGTTCTTCTGGATGATGGTGCCGGCCATGGGCGCGCGAATGGTCACGTCGCTCAGACGCAGCTCGGCCAGTTCCATGCTCGTGGTGGCCTTGACCAGGTTGGCCTGCGCGTTCGCGAAGTCCAGGTTGGCCGACTCGTGCTCGGCCTCGGTGATCACTCCGGCTTCGAGGAGCAGGCGGGAGCGCTCCAGCTGGGCGGTTGAAATCTCCACCCGCGCGCGCGCCACGTTCAGGTCGGCTTCGGTCTGGTTGAAGTCGTTGCGCACGTCGCGCGGATCGATCTCCGCAAGCAGCGCGCCCGGCTCGAGCTCGTCCCCGGTGTCCACGTGCAGGCGCAGAATCTCGCCCGAGGCCTTGGACTTGACCTCCACGGTGCGCACGGGCTCCATCAGGCCGGTCGCTTCGGCCACCAGGCGGAGGTCGTCGCGCAGGGCCGGCATCGTCGTGAGACCGGGCGCCTCTTCCACCGTGTCGGCGCCATTGCAGGCCGCCACCGCCAGCAGCGCGAGAAGCTTCACGCCCGCGTTCGCCAGTGCCTTCGTCCTCACGTTCATTTCCTCTCCAGAGAATCCTGCGTCGCAGGCTGAGGTGTTGTCGTTCAAACCGTCGCCGCCACCATCGGCTCGTTCAGGAAGTCGCGCGCGACGAGACCATCGTGCAGATGAATCTGGCGCTGCGCGTATTGGGCGATGTCGTGCTCGTGCGTGACGATGAGGATGGTCTGCCCCTGCCGGTGGAGCTCCACGAAGACCGACATGATCTCCTCGCTGGTGGTGGAGTCCAGGTTGCCCGTGGGCTCGTCGGCCAGCAGGATGGCGGGCCCGTTGACAAGAGCGCGCGCGACGGCCACGCGCTGCCGCTGGCCGCCGGAGAGCTCCGGTGGGCGGTGGTCCATGCGCAACCCCAGGCCCACCGTCTCCAGAGCCTCGCGCGCCCGCTGGCGCCGCTCGCGGGCAGGCACGCCGGCGTAGATGAGCGGCAGCTCCACGTTGTGCAACGCCGTGGCGCGCGGCAGCAGGTTGAAGGTCTGGAACACGAACCCGATCTCGCGGTTGCGGACGTGGGCGAGCTGATCGTCGCTCAGGTCGCTCACCAGTTGCTCGTTCAGCCAGTACTGCCCCCGGGTGGGTGTGTCCAGGCATCCGATCAGGTTCATGAAGGTGGATTTGCCGCTGCCCGAGGGTCCCATGATGGCGACGAATTCGCCCCGGCTGATCTCGAGGTCGACACGGCGCAGGGCGCGGATGGTTTCCGCTCCCAGGACGTAGTGCTTGGTCAGTTCAGACGTTTGGATAACAGGTCTGCTCACAGTTCGCTCCCCAGAATCGCCTCCAGTTGCGCACGCGCGACCGCGTAGTCGTATCGCGCCGTAACCAGACCGGACTCCGCCTGCACGAGGGCGATCTGACTCGTGATCAGATCGAGGATCGTCGCAACCGAGAGATCGAAGCGCTGCTGCACGACCCGAAGGTCCTCCTCCGCCACATCCCTCGCCTCGATGGCGATGGCGATGGCCTGCTCGGAGGTCCTCAGCGCGAACACCGCTCCATCCACCTGCGCGCGGACCAGACGTCTGGCATCCTCCTCCTGTACGAAGGCGACGCGTTCCTGATTCTCGGCGCGCGCGATGTTCTGGTCGCGGCTGAAGCCGTCGAACACGTTGTAGCTGCCGGAGAGGCGGACATTCCACGAAGTGGTCCCGCCGTTGAAGGCGGCTTCCCTGTTTGCCCAGCTGTAGCCGGACGAGACGCGGAGCGACGGGAACCGGGAAGCGCGGGAGGAACCGGCGGCCGCGGAGGCGGCCCGCGCGGCCGCACGGGCGCTGCGCACGGCCGGCGAGCGCTCTTCGGCGAGGAGGAACATCTCCTGCTCGCTCAGAGCCAGAGGGCTGGGGTCGAGATCGTCCGGAAGATCCTCCCTTCCCCCAACCCCCGGCGCCGCTATCGAGGCAGGCAGCACAGATCATCTCAACGACCGGTTATTTGTCATCACTGCGGACAGGAGGGTCATTATGCCCGTGGTTGTGCATTTCGAGCTCCTCCAGCCACCGAAAATACTGAAGGGGATCAGGGAAACTAGCAACCCTCGGCGCCGCCGGCCAAGCGTGCGAGGGTTGTTTTAAAAAGGCCGTTAATACACACAATGTTCTTTCACCGATTTCTCCAGCCGTCTACACAGTTAAAGGAAATGTATTTAATGTCTCCACACATTTTCTCTTAGATACAGGTGCAGCTGTGAGTCTGCTGAGATTGGACATTTGGGAGAAAGTAGAACAATGTGATCGACGTCTGCAGCCATGGCAGGGTCTCCCCCTCGTTAGTGTGGAGGGAACACCACTCAAGTTGCATGGTTGTGCGTCGGTAACTGTTGAGATTGCATCCTGTGTCTTTGAGAGTATGATGGTTATTGCTGATGGTCTTACTGCCGAGGCAATCCTGGGTTTAGACTTTCTGGAAAAGCATAATTGCATACTAGACATGGGAAAGCGTGTACTGGCACTCCCTGGTTGTTCACCGATTGCGCTGATGGCACCATCTCGTATCGACGTGCAGCGACCGCTCCCCGTTTCACTGATTGAAACAGTCAGGATACCAGCAGCAAGTGAGTTGGAAGTGATGGCAAATGTTGATTATGATGTGAATATGTTGAATCAGCCATTGTTGTTGGAACAAAATCCTTCTGCACGTCTTCCTGTAAGAGTGGCCAGGGCTTTGGTTGTGCCTCAGTCAGCTAGGGTGCCTATTCGTATATTGAATCCAGGGGTAGAGGCAATCACTTTGAACAAAAATACACCTGTGGCTATATTGGAATTTGTTGATGATCTGTCAATCAGCCCAGTTAATCAGGTAACATCCCATGAAGAAGCATTGCCCACCCCAAAGGAAAATATTTCCTCAGAAAAATATTCCATGCTCAACAATTTAGTACGGAAAAACAGTGGACATCTTAATAAGTATCAGCGCGAGCAAT
>MRSX01000017.1 GCA_002631715.1 Candidatus Porisulfidus sp. TsSOB | reverse complement strand
TACCCCAGCACATGCAGCGCCTCACCCATTCGCCATGCGGGATGCGGCTTTCGTCCGCCAACCGCTTCGTGTCCTCGAACATGGCCTTCGTCATGCTGACCTTGAGATAGGCTAGCTCCACTGCCTCCCCTCAATGGCGGCCGGCAGCGGGACCGTGCCCCGCCCGTCAGGCCGTCGATCGAACCATTGTCGCCTGTGTCTCATGTTCCTTTTCGTGGCGTTCCACGCCCTCCTGGACGAACCGCCGGATCGTGCTCACGACCGACGGCGCCCGGGTGTTCCAGCGGATTTCCTCGATGCGCTCGTACAGATCGCGCGGCAGGTTCAGGTTCACGTGAGCCTTGTCATTGCTCGGCATACATGCCTCCGTATGGTCATAATGCCAGTGGCACCAACTGTAACAGGCTGCCACACTGTTGCACCCTACCACAATTGAGTGGAAATGAATGTTTGTCACTTGTTGACAACGATAAATCGGCGTGATAGCGTTGTCAACAGTGGTAGGACGGTTGCTCCGCTTATCCAGGTGTGGCGCTCAGGCACCCTGGCCGGCGGGTCAGAGGCTTCACCGCCGGCCGCCCGGTGCCTGAACGCTCTGGATGGGGCACAGTTCTGCTGCTCGTTCTACACATTTCAAACACCTGGTTACTTTGAGGAGCAACACGCATGGAGCGAAATACGTTATTCCGTACGGGTTTGGCCCTGCTGGTCGCAGGGTTGCTGGCGCTGCTGGGAGGTTGCGGCGGCGATGACAACGGTCTGAGCCCCGAGCAGATGGCGCAGCTTTCGACGGCGCAAACGGAGGCCGAGACGGCGCACGAAGAGGTCGAGAACCTGAACGACCGGATTGCCGCGTTGCAGGCGCAGATTGCCGAGTTGCAGATGGATGATGGCGACGACGAAACGGCAAGCGAGATCGAAGAGCTTGAAAATCGCCTGGCGGAACTGCGGGGGCGCGTCGATCAGGAAGGCTTCCCCACCACGCCGACGCCCGACCCCACGAGCGGCCCGCAGGTTGATATCGGCGTTGAGCACGTGAGCGGCGTGACCGAGGCGGCCGGTATGGACTTCATCACCAACAGCCCGATCAAGTCGCGCATCAGCCCGGCGCACTATCTGAGTCTGGATTACGACACCGAGCGCCGCCACTACAACGTGGCGCTGATTACCGGCACGGCGGCGGTGGGCTTTGCGGGTCGGCAGTACCTGGACGGAGCCGAGACCTACGGCGGCTGGATGGAGTACAACCACTTCGGCGTCTTCCCGGGCACGGACGATGATGGGCGCGCGTTTACCGATGTGTGGAGTATCGGCGAGCGGTCGGGCAGCAATCCTACGGGTAGTGAACTTTCGTGGAGTGGTGCCTTCGTGGGTCAGGAGATGGCGCACATAGGTGACCCAACTGCCACCAATCCGACCGAACCCCCCACCATAGGTGACCGCATGCGCGGCTCCGCTATGCTCACGGTCATGCTGGGTGATCCGCTGAATGCTGACGCATCCATGACCATCGATCGGGCGCAGTTAACCGTCGGTGATTTCGTCAATATTGACGATAGCAGTGCGGGAACGCCTTATCCCAATGCGTTAAGGACTGGTTTTTTGGCCACTACTGGTGAGCATATCATCCCCATAAACGATGGGATGTTTATGCAAGCCAGCGACACTGGAATTTCGAGTGTTGCGGAAGATGGCACAAACGCCTTGATTGCCACCGGTTTCTTCACCATAGAGGGTAGTTTCTACGGCGACGCGCAGCAGGAGGTCGGGGGTATTTTCACCTTTGGTGATGATGCTACGGATACAGCCGATGCTTACTACCTCGAAGGTGCCTTCGGTGCCGACCGTCTAGGCAACTAACCCTTTGACGCAGTCGCGTTGATGCGAACGGCCCGGCGCACGATTGGCCGGGCCGTTTTTTTATGCCGAAGGTGTGATCAGAGGAGAACGGCATGAACCGACTCGTTAGCGGGTTGATGGTGGGCGCGGTGGCGCTGGCGGTGCTGGGATGCGGGAGTGACGGCGACGGCGGCAGGGTGCGGGTGCTTGAGGCCGACCTTGATGCGGTCCGGCAGGAGCTTGAGGAAGCGCAGCGCGAAGCCGACGAAGAGAACGAAGCCACAGAGGCGGCCCAGTTGGCACAGCGGCGGGCCGAACTGCTGCGCCAGATAGCCGAGGAAGAACGCAGACAGGCCGAGGAAGAGCGGGACGCGGCGCAGGAGCAGATAGACGACGCTGAGGAAGCGGCGGCGGCGGCGGCGGCGAGTGCTGCCGAAGCCGAGGCGGAGGCGGCCGAGGTTATCCGGGTGCGGGAGGCGAGCCAGCGGGCGCAGTTCTTCCAGGCGGCGTTTCCTGCACCTGCGAATGACGCCGACCCGCCTACCCTGAGTACGGACATCATGATGAACTCGCCGGTGCGCGGCAGGCTGGACGTGACGCGCGGCAGTGGGTGGCGAGCGTCCACGCTTGGCGGCAGCGGGATACGCAGCACGACGCTACCCCTGGCGTCTACCGTCAACACGGGCAAAACGGTCGTCTACACGGACCGCGAAATGAGCCGCCCGCTGATGGAGCATTTCGGCAGCTTGCGGGACCCGGAGAACCTGAACCTGCTTGTCATGGGAACACCCGGAACGACCCTCGGGTTTTCAATGGTCAATGCGGACGGGGAATCGACGAACGGCGTGGTAGCCACGGGCGTCGGTCCCGCCGCCGCGTGGAAGTTGACCCACGGGATTCCCACAACCGTGGCCCGCGACCCGGACCCCAACAATCTTGGCGATTACATCGTCAATGAGGAGCGTGAGGGTGACCGAATGGCAAAGTCTTACCCGCTTTCGCTATTCGGGATAAACGGCACCCTCATCACCGCTGACGGTAGCGATATTACACTCGATCCTGCTTTTGCGGAGAACCCCGACAACAATGCCCAGTCTTTGTTGGGAATCACTACGGTCTCTGGCAATAACCTGCGCTTCGACCCCAGCGGCTCGCCCAGCGTGTACTTCTACAACGGCGCCGATTTTATGGGCGACCACGAATACATGGTGTTCGGCTACTGGCGGGAAGACCCGAGAAGCCCGATTTCGCCGTACGACAACGGCTCGATCGGGGTATTTGCTGAAGCCTTCAACGACACCACCGCTGACACAGGAAGCCTGCCTCCCCCCGACGGTAATTTCACGGCGACGTATCGCGGAACTGCCGTCGGCATGTACGTCGAACAGGAGCAGCGCGACCCCATCGACACACACCGGCAAGGGGAGTTTGTTGCGACCGCCGTTCTGACGGTTGATGCTGGGACCCATGCCAGCATAACGGGCACGGTGCGCGATTTCGTGACCACGCCAACGGGCGGAAGTTCCGCGCCTGAAAGCGCCGACCGTTGGGTTGTGCAGTTGAACGCATCCAACGCGGTCACCTTGAACAACCAGAGCGGCACCACGACGGGCAGATGGAATCACGCGTATGTGCGGGCGCACCGATACGCCGGACTCCCCGGAGCCGAAAACGAAGCCGAAAACGCCATTCCTCACGGCGTAACCGGCGTTTTCAACGCACGGCTTGGCGACATCGACCGCACGGGTCAGCACATGGATCGGATCGACACGAGCGGCCTGCACATTATTGGCGCGTTCGGGGCCGTGCGGTAGGTCGAGCACGCCAGGCATTGCCCACGGGCGGCGCACCCCCGCAGGAGCCGAGGCGACGATGCGCGAAACCTTGCTTCAGGAACTGCTGGGCGGCCTGACCGGCACGGCGCTGGTCGTGCGGGTGGGCCTCTGGTATCTCAAGCGCCGGTAACACACGGGCAAGACACACCCCCCAATATTAGGGGTATCGAAACACGCGCCGCAGCCGCTGGCCCAGGAGCCTACCCGGCCACCCAGGCGGAGCCCTGAGGCGTGTGGGCGGTCGGCACGACGGGTGTCTCCGGTGCCGGCTGCCGCGCGCAGGAAAGCGTAGGGCGGACGGACTGACCCCGCTGCGTCGTACCCGAGGGGGGCATCCTGCGGTCCCTTGCGGCGGGGGTTCGCCATACCCGGGGCGGGCTTACCGGTGCCGCCTCGCTGGCTGTGTGGCTAGCGTGCCCCAAACCGGCGTCCTGATCAGGCGGCGGGGCGGGTGCCCTTGCACACCCAGGCCGCTGCCGCGGCGGCGGTTCCTCGCGGGAAAGCGTAGGCCGCAACGTACGTCCCGCCGCGCAAGTGCCCGGGGGCATCCTGCGGTCCCCGGCGGCGGGGTTGCGGCGTACCCGGGCGGCAACGGCGCGCCGGTCCCCTGAATCCCTTGGGCCGGTCGCGCCGCCGCCACGTGCGCGTCACTTCACGAGAGGGGAGGGTGATGTGAGTCAGCAAGACGCTTTTGGCGCCGTTATCTCTTCGCTTCACGACGCAGCCCTCGACGGCGACCTGTGGCCGCAGGCGTCGGCGCGCATCGATGCCGTGTGCGGCATGCGGAGCAGCGGCTTCGTCGTGGCGCGGGGGTGTTCCCGGGACGATGTCGATATCCTGTTCGCCAGCCTGTGCGAGGGCGGCGTGCGCCGGGAAGACTGGGAGGAGGACTACTTCCGCGACGACTACCCGCACGACGAGCGGGTGCCGCGGTTGCCGCAGCTGCCGGACAGCCGCCTGACTCCCATGACCGAGCTCTACACCGAGCAGGAGCGCAAAACCTCCGCCGTCTACAACGGGGGGATGCTCCGCCGGGGCTACCAG
>MRSX01000016.1 GCA_002631715.1 Candidatus Porisulfidus sp. TsSOB | reverse complement strand
GGTTGCAGGAATAGGGTCACCTGCAGAAGTCAGGTGATGCGGCTGATAGACCTGCACAACGGCGAAGTGGAACGCAAGGTTGCGGAGAGCCAGCGCGAGCTCGACGGCTTTGTGGACGAACTGAGGCGGATGATTACCGAAGGCGGCCAGGACGAGCGGCAGCCGGATGGGCTGCGACCGGACGAATCGTAGCGCCGGGTGGCGGGGTGACGATGCAACCCAACTGGCAGAACCGCGCCATAAGGTAGCGTTGTGTACTTTGCCCTATTTCGAGATTGGCGCGGCAAGTGGTTCTGGCGTCTCTACGCCGACAATCAAAAACTCATAGCCGCATCGACTGAGGGGCACGACGACAGGGCCGATTGTGTGGAGAGCATCATGCTCGTAAAACAATCCTTTTATGCGCCCATTCACGGATGATGTTTATGCCCCCCAACTGGCAGAACCGCACGATGTGGACCGGCGATAACCTGGACATCATGCGCGGCATGAACAGCGACTCCGTTGACCTGATCTACCTCGATCCCCCGTTCAACTCCAACCGCACCTACTCGGCCCCTATCGGCTCCGAAGCGGCGGGGGCGGCGTTCAAGGACACGTGGACGCTTTCCGACGTGGACGAAGCCTGGCACGGCGAGATAGCCGAAGCCCACCCGGCGCTGTACGGCGTCATCGACTCGGCAGGCCACGCGCACGGCAAAGGGATGAAGTCGTACCTCATCATGATGGCGGTGCGGCTTTTGGAAATGCGGCGGCTGCTACGGGAGACGGGCAGCATTTACCTGCATTGTGACGATGCGGCAAGCGCCTATCTGAAAATGACCATGGATGCAGTATTCGGGCAGTCCTGCTTCCGAGGGCAGGTCATTTGGCGGCGCTACGGCGCTCACAACGATTCAAAGGGATACGGCCGGGTCTGCGATTACATTTTGTTCTACTCCAAGGATGGGAAAGGAATATGGAACGGCTGTCGAACGGAACTTGATAAAGAGTATGTTAGGAAAACCTACAGGAACAGCGACGCGCGCGGCAGGTTTAGGACAGCACCTTTGCATACCGGCGGCTTATCAGGTGGCGGCTACGACTATGAATACAAGGGATATGTGAGGACGTGGCGCTACTCTGAAGAAAGAATGATGGAGCTAGAGAAGCAGGGGCTCATCAGGCAGGCAAAAGAGGGGAGAGGGATTCCGGAGCGCAAGGTCTATTTGAATGACAGCAAGGGGAAGCCTGTTCCTAACCTGTGGGACGACGTTGCAAACTTGGCGGGAACCAATGCGGAGCGCCTTGGCTACCCCACCCAAAAACCCCTCGCCCTGCTCGACCGCATCATCCGCGCCAGCTCCAACGAAGGCGACACGGTGCTGGACCCGTTCTGCGGCTGCGCCACCGCCTGTGTCGCGGCGGATCGCCTTGGCCGCCAGTGGGTAGGCATCGACCTGTCGCCCCTCGCGGCTGACCTGGTGGACCGCCGGATGCGGAGCGAAGGGGCGCTGCTGTTCCCGTGCGTGCGGCGTTCCGACGTGCCGCGCCGGACGGATCAGGAAGGGGTGCCGCACTACCGCACCCAGAAGCACACGCTGTTTGGACGTCAGGAGGGGATTTGTGCGGGGTGCCAGGTCATGTTCCCGTTCCGCAACATGACGATTGACCACGTGGTGCCGCAGGCCAAGGGCGGCACGGATCACCTGGACAACCTGCAACTGCTTTGCAACGCCTGCAACTCGATGAAGGGGACGCGCAGCCAGGCCGAGTTTGTGGCGCGGCTGGTGCGGGAGAAGATACGGGAGGCGTAGAAAGTGCGCGCAGGGGTTGCGGGAAAGGGTTTGGCGTAGTAATACAAAGGGGTGCTGCCGGTTTGCCTCCGGTAGAAAGGAGGCATCCCATGGTCATCATTAAGCTGATTTTGCTTGTTGTGGCGTGGTGGGTAATTTCTCGCCGGTAGATCCGTAAGGTAAGGCCAAAAAATTAGCCCCCGCCCTTCTCCCCGCAAAAGGTTGAGGCAGGGGCTAAAATCCTCCCGGTGGTAGGCTTGCAGCACTTCCACGCGGTTTATTACACGCTAATGCTATGCACTATGACACAATTTTAAACATTGTGAAACCTTATGCAACCTTGTGACCCCTTGTGCAACAACCACCGCCTCGGACGGCGGCACGTCATACGGCCCTTGACGTGATACGGATTCGATACCGATACCGCTCCGAAGTAGTATACACTTGGTACCAGAACCGTATATAATAAGAACACGAACAGTACCTCTTATACACTACTACGGAGCAGCATATGGAAAAGCAGCCCAACCTGGACCCGAGGGCGCCACGCAACTACAAGGCGATCCGCATTCCCTTCAACGAATACGAGTACGAGCGGCTGGAGCTGCTGGCGAAGCTGACGGGCCGGACGAAGTTGAACGTCATCCGGTGGGCCATCCTGGAGGCGGCGCGGGCGGAGAATCGGAAGGCAGCGCGGCGGGTTGTGTGACGGGGATTAGGCCAGAACGCGCAGCCGATGCAGTAGCTCGGTGCCGCCGGGCCGCGTCGTGCTGACGGCCTTGACCTGATACGACTGGCCGCCGACCGTCACCTTGTCGCCGGCGCGGGGCGTGGTCGTGAGGGTGGTGGCGCCCAGGAGCAGGACGGACTCGTTGTCCTCGATGAGTCCGGAGGCGCGCTCTTCGGCGCTAAAATCGCTCCATAGGCCGACGAAGGGGTAATCGACGGTGGTTTCGCCGGTGGGGGCGTTGGTGGGGCCGCTGCGGCCCGTTACGCGGGTGAGGCTGCCCCGGAGTTGCCCGGCGCCGAAGGTCTGCCCGGCGCGGGTGAGGATGCGCTCGACGCGGCGGGCGAATTGGGTTCCGGCCATACCCTACCCCCTCACTGCTTGTCCGCTCAGCCGATTGCCGCCCCTATCCGACAGAAATTGCCCGATCAGATCCATGATGACCAGCAACACGGGCCGCGCGCCCCAGGCGTCCTGCCGCGACGTGTCGTAGGTGACGGCCACCGGACCGGCGCGCTCCATCTTCACGCGGTCGTGCGGCGTGTAGGCGGGCTGCAGGGCGTTCGGGTTGTCCAGCTCGTACAGCGCCGCCTCGCACGTTGCCCACTGGACTTCGCGCGGGATCACGTCGTCGTCCACGTAGGAGCCGTAGAGGCCGTATCCGTAGTTGGGGGTATAGTAACCGTCGACGTAGTCGTAATAGCTGCTCTGGCGGTCGTACACGCCGTAACGCGGCCATGCCAGCGCCTGGTAGCCGGCGGCGTTGTTGCGGAGGCGCTTGCGGACGCCCTTCCAGCGGAACGACTCGCTCAGGTAGAACGTGCCGCGCGCGATGGCCTGCTCGATCGCGGTGTCGTTGTGGGCGGAATAATCGCGGCCGCGGTCGTCGGCATACTGCTTGAAGAAGGCGAGCGTGATGAAGGAAGTAGCGTCGGGAAGCCCGGTTCCATCTTCGGTAACGAATGGCATCCCCTACTCCTCTGCGGCGCACACAAAGCCCTGACGGCCTACCGCCACCGGCTTCGTATCGCCGCTTACCTGCTCCTCGCCGTCAAGCCCCAACAGCCGCTCGATGTACTCCAAGGCCCGGCCATCCCGCGCCATGCGGGCCGAGACGCGCATGTACGCATAGCCCTGGCACAGCGCTTCGGCCTGACGCTCGCAGTCGTAATCGACCCCATCGACACGCTGGTGACGCCCAGGGTTGCCGCGCGTGGCGCCGTCGACCTCGACGATCAGGTTGCCCTCGACGAGGAAGTCGGCCCGCCACTTGCGCACCGGGTGGAAACGGAACTCGCGCTCGAAGCTGATGCCGACGGAGACGAGCTGGAAGGCGAGGGTGTCTTCGGCCTGGCTCATCGTTATACCCGGTAGTTGTACGGAAACGCCATCATTGGCACGTGTTGCCCCGCCATGTCGTGAGTGCAATCGCTCAGGAATTGCCACACGCCGCCCCTCAGATACGAATGGCACACCTCATCGCTTTGGCCTCTTCGAAGCGGCCCCGAGTGAACCAGCAGCGAGGGGCTGAAGGTTGGCGCGTCCTCGTTGCCGTCAAACTCCCATGCATGGGAAGGATCGGCCTCATTGAGCGTGATGAAGCGGTGGGCTCGCTTGCAAGCCGGGCAATACACGAACCATGCGCCTATCTGCTCTCCATCACTCTTGAATTCACGGTACTTGATCTTCAACCGACCCTCACTTCACTCCGTCTCGAACTCCGCCCACGCCCTGTTGCGTTCGTCGGCGCTGACGTCGTAGCCCAGCACCGCCTCGAGGGCCTCGACCTTCGGAATGCCGGCCGCCGTCAGCCCCGAGCCCGAGGCGATGACTTGGCGGATGGCGTCCACGATGGCGGCGTGGAGGGCCTCGGGGTCGTCGGGCTTGATGGCGGGCGGTGCGTCGTCGGGCGGCTCCGTCCACAGCACGTGCTCGCCTTCGACGTAGTCGCGCTCGTTGATGATGATGAAATCGTCGGGGTTGTCGGGATTGTGAATCTTCACGGTCGGGACGGGTGGCATGGCGGCCTCCGTTCGTCAGGTGGAAGGCGGCGAGGCGCAGGGATGTGGACCTCGCCGCCCGGGCCCGGCCGGAGGCCTGGGAACCACGGCCGGGCAGGACTAATGCGCTCCTAGCCCATCAGCAGCGCGATGTGCGTCGGGTTGACGGCCGCCACGCCCCACGCGAGGGCGATTTCGTACGTCACCTGGCGGCGTTGGCGGTACATCTTGATCTGGAACGTCAGCCCCGAGTGCATGTCCGTCACCATCATGGTGTCGTCGGCGATGTCGCCGCCCATCGGGTCGGCCGGGGCGCGGCACGCCAGGTGGAGCGCATCGCGGCTGAACGCCAGGCTCGGCGTATAGCTGGCCGTGCGCGTCAGGGCGGCGTTGTTGGCCGCGTCCTGCAGCAGCCCCGGCTCACGGATGTTGATCAGGGTCGTAGTGCTGCCCGAGCCGACGACGTATTTGGCATCGTCGCCCGCCGGGGTGAACACGTCGCCCGCAATCGGCGTGCCGGTGCCGGTGTCGACGCCCAGGGCGGTTTCGCCGGCATCCTCGCCGGAACTGTTGTCGATCAGGTAGCCCGTCCCCATGCCGGCCGTGTGGACGGGGAACTGGCTCGACTCCATCACCATGAACCGGTCGACCATGCCGACCTCGCCCATGCGGCGGCTCATTTCGCCCGCC
>MRSX01000015.1 GCA_002631715.1 Candidatus Porisulfidus sp. TsSOB | reverse complement strand
GCACAACCGCCGCCCATGCTGAAGTGTGCGTCCGGCGGCAGGCTCCGCACGTCGGCTGCCAACGCCGTCTGGCCGAACAGGGCCTGTCCGTTGCCATGGTCCAGGAGGCATCGTCCTTTCATTGGCAGAAGCTGCAACCCATCAATCCAATCCAGGGTGCCGGCGAAACAACAAGGTGTATGTCGGCTCCTCGCAAAAGAAGCGTTCGCTGCGCGCCGGGCAGGCGCGCTCAAGAGGGAAGTCTTCAACCGTTGCTTGGTTACAGGGAGGGACGGCCCGTCTTGGCGTATGTGGCGTCGAACGCGGGCGCGAGTCGTACCAGAGCCTCGTCCGCCAGGATCTTGATCGAGTGCAGGGGATGATCCCGGGAACTTGCTCCTCGAGTCCACAAGCGCCGGCATCGTCGGTTAGGGGCGCGTTGGCTTCACATTGGTTGGGTCGCTCCCCGATTCGTGGTGGCATGCTGCCGCAGGAATGGGTACAATCCCTACCATGCTTTCGGTGAAATCACCAAATTGAAGAGGTCCTCTTCAAGGAGAAGGCTGCCATGAGGAAGCAACACGGTTTGTCCCGGCGTCAATTTCTTCATACGACATTGATGGCTGGAGTGGGGGTCGGCCTGGCAGCATGCCAGCCCGTCCCGGTAACACAGGTTGCTACAGAAGATGCAGCTGCTCCCGAGGCGGTTACAGTCAGAATGTGGCACCACTGGGGAGGTGGTCGTGTCCCCTTGATGGACACCCAGATCGCAGACTTCATGGCCGCGTATCCTCATATTACGGTGGAGGCCACGCTGCAACCCTGGGGGCAGCGTCTGGAGAAACTGCTGGCATCGATCACGGCGGGCACACCGCCCGACGTCACCATGCTTGCCCAGCATGACATGGCTCCTTTTGTCAGAGCGGAGGCCCTTCTGCCCTTGACAGAAAGGATGGCGGACGCGGGCATCTCGTTGGATCAGTATTATGGGCCCGAAGCCGAAGCAATGCAGCGAGAAGGCAATGTATGGGTACTGCCCAACACCATGGGTGGTGCTCAAAATCTCATGTTCTACATTCCTGCCGACTTTGAGGAAGTCGGTCTCGATCCGGAGAATCCTCCGTCGACCTGGACTGAGATGCTGGATGCGATTGCCAGGCTTGTGGTCTTTGAGGATGATGAGATCAAACGCCTGGGTTGCACCTTGTACGGCGGTCCGGACGGTTTCAGGCACTACATGGCCTGCAATGATGCTCCCATGATCAGTGATGACGGCCGTACGTCCTTGATCGACAATGAGTTAACGGTAGAGTCCGTGCAGTTTATGTTTGACGTGATGGAAACTCAGGGTGGTATTGAAAAGGTGGCCGCTTGGGAGAGTACCACTTCCGCCTTTGAGACCAACCCCTTCTATTCCGGATTGCAGAGCATCCAGTTTAGTGGAGGCTGGAATTACTTCTACGTTAAGGATCAGGCGCCTGACCTCGTCTACCTGTCCGCGGTCAGCCCCGTGAACAACGACAGCCCCTGGGTAGGCAGCTATAACTACAGTTGGGGCTATGCCTTGCCAAGGGGAACCAAGGAACCAGACGCGGCCTGGCAACTGCTCAAATGGCTCACCTATGATCTGGAGGGAAGCTGCAAGTTCATGACAGCGCAGCTTCAGGCACATCCCCTCAAGGCATGCTCGGAGACGCCAGCGTACCAGACAGCTTCGTTCTGGCCTGTGGTCGAAGAGGCGACCGAGCGCACCAAAGTGTATAGGAATTCGTTCCCAGTTTGGAATGAAGTTGGTGATGTCATGAGAACTTCCTTGGAAGAGGTCTACTATCACCGCAAGACTCCCGTCGAAGCTGTTGCAGAAGTAGGGGTCAGGCTTCAGGAGATGCTGGACGAGTGGTGGGCTGAGGCCTAATCCGCCCAAAAACCCTTTCTGCTGCGAAGGGACTGAGGATAGGGGGTGAAACGGGTTCTCTTGGGGGGATGTCGCCAACATCCCAGTCAAGGGAACCCGTTCCTCCTGCATTAGGGGCCACATCCCGGGCCGGAGGTAGTACCGCTGACCCGCGAGAAGGGCTCGGCAAGACATTGTTCTGCACGCATTAAGCCGGCTCCCGTGCAATGCGTTGGGGGCAAGGTAAGATAGGTTGGGTTGGTTCTATGAGGTACGCAGCCTCAACGCTGTCAAGGAATCGGTCAATGCAGCGTAGGGAAGCACTGTACGGTCTTCTCTTTATTTGCCCTGCTGTTTTGGGTATGCTCATCTTCAATCTGGGCCCAATCCTGGCCGCACTGTTTTTCAGCTTCACCAAGTACAGCATCATAACGAAACCCAAGTGGACGGGTCTGGCCAACTACCAGAAGGCGTTCACTGAGGAATTGGTGGCACAGTCCTTTGGGATCACGGCGTACTACGTGCTGGTGTCGGTACCCCTCGGAATTGGCCTGGCTTTTGCCGTTGCCCTGTTGTTGAACAGGATCAAAGGAGCCTACATCTACCGCACGGCGTTTTACGTACCCAGTGTCGTGCCCACCGTCGCCTCAGCGGTGATCTGGCTGGTGATCCTCAATCCCAGTGTAGGCCTGGTTAACTATTTCATCAGCCTTTTTGGCGTCAAGGGACCCGGGTGGCTGATTGATCCGGATTGGGCCACGCCCGGCCTGATCCTGATGAGCCTTTGGAGTATCGGCACTGGTATGGTGCTTTATCTGGCGGGGTTACAAGGTGTACCGGAACATCTGTATGAAGCGGCCGAAATCGACGGTGCCAGAGCGTTGCGTCGTTTCTTTGCCATTACCTTGCCGATGATGACGCCAACACTGTTCTTTCACTTGGTCATGGGCCTGATCGCCTCGTTCCAAGCTTTCAATGCCCCTTTCATCATGACCAGAGGCGGGCCGGTCAATTCCACCTACTATATTTCCCTTCTGATTTATGACAATGCTTTTCGCTACTTCAAGATGGGTTATGCCTCGGCCACTGCCTGGATGCTGTTTATTCTGGTGTTGCTGCTGACCTTTCTTATCTTGAAGACGTCAAGATCCTGGGTCTATTACGAAGGCAGAACAGGGGGGCGATTCTAGATGGTCGGCAACATTCGCTGGGTATTGGCTCGGCGTCGGCTTTCCACTGTAGCCTGGCACCTGATCGCTCTGATCGGGGCGCTTGCCATGATCCTGCCCTTGGTGTGGATGATTTCGGCTTCCCTGCAGACCATGGCGCAGGTTGTCTCCTTTCCCCCATCCTGGATACCCAATCCTTTCGCCTGGGAAAACTACCCCGCAGCCTTAACTTTCCTGCCTTTCGGACTTTATTTCAGGAACACCCTGTATGTGACCGCGGTGGTGATCGTCGGCGACTTGATGTCCAATGTACTGGCGGCCTACGGATTTGCGCGGTTTCGGTTTTGGGGGCGCGACCTGTTGTTCGCCTCTCTGCTGAGTATGTTGATGCTTCCCGGCATTGTCCGACTCATTCCCACCTACCTGCTCTTTCACCAGCTGCACTGGATCAATACCTTTGCCCCGCTGATGGTGCCAGCGTTTTTTGGTTCTCCCTTCTACCTCTTCCTGCTGCGCCAGTTCTTCCTGGGCATTCCCGATGACTTGACCGATGCGGCGCGCATCGATGGCGGTTCGGAACTGGATATCCTGTGGCGGATCGTCCTGCCCTTGGCCAAGCCGGCCCTGGCCACCGTAGCGATTTTCAGCTTTCAGGCCAGCTGGAATGACTTCATGGGACCCATGATCTTCCTGACCGATGAACGGCTTCGCACTGTGGCCCTCGGACTACACAGTTTCCGGGGTCTACCCTACATGAACTCGTTATACAACCAACTGATGGCAGCCTCGACCGTGATGGTGATCCCTGTCCTGTTGGTCTTCGCCTTCTTCCAACGCCACTTCGTGCAGGGCGTCACCCTGACCGGTATCCGCGGATAATCCCTGTACCGTCCCCGGATCCAAATGCCTTTGTCGTCTCTGTGCTGTGGGATCTTGTTACACCGGAGGAACAGCCATGAGCAGGACTGATCCGATCATTGACAGCGATTTCCCGGGCGGCAATATTGTTGTCGATTCGGTGGATGGCAATGTGATTTCCCTGCATCAGGATTTGCGCGACACCTTCGTTAACTGGTTCTACTGGTACTTCCGCATCAGGGGAGCCGCCGGCCGCACATTGGAATTTCGCTTTACGGCCAGCGATGCCATTGGGGTGCGGGGTCCGGCCGTAAGCGTCGATGATGGCAGACACTGGTCTTGGCTCGGGGCAGAAGCAGTTCAGGGACAGAGCTTTACCTTCACATTCCCTCCCCAGGCAGACTCCGTGCACTTTTCGTTCACGATCCCGTATCTGGAAGCCCACTTGCAGGCCTTTCTGGCTCGGTTTTCCCGCCACCCTAACCTCGGGATAGGCACTCTATGTCGCACCAAGCGGGGACGGGACGTGGAAATGCTGCATCTGGGACATCTGGATGGATCCCCTGACCACCGGGTTTTGCTGATTGGTCGCCACCACGCTTGCGAGGCGATAGCGACGTACAGCATGGAAGGGATGTTGGAAGCGGTATTGACCCAGACGGGACCGGGCGCATGGCTGCGGGAACACGTCGAGTTTCTCGTAATCCCCTTCATGGACAAGGACGGCGTGGAGGAGGGAGACCAAGGCAAAAGGCGCAGACCCTACGATCACTGGGAGGATTACGGAGAGGAGAGCATTTATCCAACTGTGCAAGCTGTCAAACAGCGCGTCTCGGCCTGGAGCGAAGGAAAACTCCGCTTCATCCTGGATTTTCACTGTCCCGCCATCAGGGGTGGCTCCCACGAGCGAATCCACTTTGTAGGGGGTCCCGACCGGGAGAACTGGCGGCGCGTGGAACGCTTTTGCGCCATCCTGGAGCAGACCCGCACTGGGCCCTTGCCCTATCGGGTGAGCAATAACCTCGCCTACGGAGATGAGTGGAATGTCGATTACGGACCACGAAAGACCTCGGAGCGCTGGGGCGAAGCACTTCCCGGGGTCCTGGCCAGTTCTGTTGTGGAGATTCCCTATGCCAACGTTGACGGCGAGATGGTCACCCCTGAATCAGCCCGCGCCTTTGGGTGGGATCTGGCCACCGCGTTGCATAGGTTCTTGGCGGAGCCCAGGATCTGAACTGGTCGGGAGATGAGCGCAGCCGGGCACCAACACATCGCTTGCAAGCCGTGCCTCAAGACGGAAACGGGCATGGCTGAGGCATGGTCCTTAGGCGTTCCAGTTGATGTACGGTTGCATCGTACGCATTGGTGCTGCCTTCCCAACACCGTTTGTACGCTGTTGTTCCGCTTCTGCCAACCCCGAAAATCTGCCGAAAGGAATCCCAACCTGTGACTATTCTGCGCAACCACGAATTAACTTGCGATGTTCTTGTTGCGGGAGGAGGCCCGGCAGGTTTCCCTGCAGCTTTGGCGGCCGCCCGTTGTGGGGCCAGTGTGATTCTCTGCCAGGACCGACCCGTTTTAGGAGGCAACGCGTCCAGCGAGGTACGTATGCACATCGTGGGTGCCGACGCTAGCGGCCACCGCGGTCGGGAGTTGGAAACCGAGGCCAGGGAGGGAGGCATTATTGAGGAGATCCGATTGGAGACTGCGGTCCACAATGACCAACGCGCCGCCTCCATGCTGGACCTTATTCTCTACGACCGCTGTCAGGCTGAACCGAACCTGCAACTAATGCTCAACACGCGGGTTGTCGATGTGGAATTGCAAGGCGAGCGCATCGCTCTGGCTGTGGCCGAACGTCAGTCCACGGAGGATCGCTTCCAAATAGGGGCCCGGATCTTTGTTGACTGTACCGGCGATGGCCAGATGGGGGTCTCAGCCGGTGCCGCCTACCAGCATGGGCGAGAAGGCAAAAATGTCTACGGAGAGAGCTTGGCTGCAGAACACAGTGACGGCAAAACCCTGGGCTCCACCCTCCTTTTCCAGGCGCGGAAACATGACCGGCCAATGCCTTTCGTCGCGCCACCGTGGGCACGGAAATTCACGGAAGAGGATCTGAAGTTTCGGCCGCACAGCAAGCCAGGAGTAAACGGTGGCCTGGAATACGGCTACTGGTGGGTCGAGTGGGGCGGAGAGCTGGATACCATCAAGGACAACGAGGCAATTCGGGATGAACTGCTGGCCATCCTGCTGGGCATCTGGGACCACATCAAGAACGACGGGGATCACGGAGCAGAGAATTGGGCCCTGGACTGGTTTGGTTTCCTGCCCGGAAAGCGGGAGTCTCGCCGCTTCATGGGCCAGTACATGCTGGTAGAGCAAGACCTGACCCGGTCCAACCCATTTGACGACGCCATAGCATTCGGCGGCTGGCCTATCGATACCCACCCGCCGGCCGGAATTGATGCGGTGGACGAGAGACCCTGTGATCAGAGGATGACGGACTACGTTTTTGACATTCCCTTGCGCTCCTGTGTCTCTCCGGGACTGCCCAACCTGATGTTCGCCGGTCGCAACATCTCGGCCAGCCATATTGCCTTCGCCTCTACCCGGGTCATGGCGACCTGCGCGGCGATAGGCCAGGGCGTAGGCACAGCGGCCGCCTATGCAGCGGCTCACAATATGGACTCGGCTGATTTGGCGGATGATCCGGCTGCAGTACTCGCCATCCAACAGCGTCTCTTACGGGACGATGCCTACCTTATTGGTGTGACCAACTGCGATCCTTGCGATTTGGCTCGACAGGCCAAAGTGTCGGCTACCAGCCAACAGACCTGCGGTGAGGCTGACAACGTCATTTCAGGCCAAACCCGGGCTGTATTCGGCAAGGGGGGCGCGCCGCCCGACCGGGCTCATCCGGGATTGCATCGCTGGATGAGCGTTCCCGCCGACGGACTGCCCGCGGTTCTGGAACTGGCTTGGGATCGAGCCATTCAACCAGCCCAGATCGAACTCGTTTTCGATACAGGCATGTACAGGCCTCTGACTCTCTCCCATTCCGATGCCTTTATGGAACGCGTGATCTGGGGCCAAGGCCAGCCGGAGACGGTACGAGACTATCGGATTGAAGGATGTGTGTCTGGCGCGTGGCACTCTCTGCTCGAAGTCACAGGCAACTACCAGCGGCGGGGTGTGCACAAGCTGCAAGCCGGCGAACCTGTGGACAAGGTACGTGTCGTTGTGGAAGCCACTCATGGCCTTGACCACGCTCGAATCTGTGAGGTACGCGTCTATGAAGCGGATGCGCCAGTCTGGTGCCGCAGCCTGTAGAGGTTGTTTCCTCCCGCGATCTCGATAAACTGGGTAACAGGTTCTGACCCAGTTGTTTTGTTCGGGTTTTGGCCGCGGACAGTGAAAGTACGCAAGTCCGAGTGTGACGCGGATTTGCAGTGTCGCCGGACAGACCGCTGGTAGCCTCAATTGCGAAACGATTGGAGAGTGCAATCGCTTGCTGCTTACACCAGGACACGCGAGACCAGCTTTTTCGCTTGGTATCGACCCCGTGGGGTCCTTCCCTGACTCCTGTACCTCCCGCGAATCCTGGGCGATTCAAGGCTGACGTAGGGCTGGTCCAAAGTGCTCTGCTCCCGGTACTTGGCTGCAGTTTCCCTTGTACTTTGCCTGGTGAAGTGAGTCTCTCGGTCCGGGTACGAGGAAGATGGCAGTGTGACGATGTCGCTTCTGCGGCCTCATTCCCAGTAGGCCAGGAAACGGGTACGGTCTGTCGCGCTGGCCGGCGATAGCCTTCAGCGACGGAAACAGCCGGGCCGGCACATCGGCTCAGACCTCAAGATGTGTCCAGACCATGAAGTTGACAAGTGGTCTCAACCACACTATCCTGACCTTGTCCAATGTCAATGGCATCAACTGGATGTCATTGACATTCAAAAGGAGTGCAGGATGTCAACCCAAATTACTGTGCGTTTGCCGGACGAGCAGACTGCAGCCTTGGATCAGGCGGCTGCCGCACTCAAGCGCAGCCGGGCCGAAGTGGTTCGCCAGGCCATAGAACAGTACTTGGAGGATTTTGACGACCTGTCAGTGGCGATAGAGCGACTGCGCGACCCCTCCGATCCGGTGTTGGATTGGGATGAGGTACGGCGTGAGCTACTCCGTTCGGATTAAAAAAAGCGCGGCAAAGGAACTGGCTCGTTTACCACGTGATGTCAGGAAGCGCCTCATTGAGGCCATTGACAAACTCGGCGAGGAGCCATTGACGGGTGCTCTGCTCAAGGGAGGGTTGCGGGGACTGCGCCGCCTGAGAGTCGGCCACTACCGGATTGTGTACGAAGTGCTGGACGGTGAGTTGATGGTGCTGGTGGTACGGGTAGCGCACCGCCGGAGAGCATATCGCTGATGGTAGACAGGAAGACTGTGCTGCCGCTCGTCGCTGCGGCCCGATGGCCGGCTCCGTGTCCTGCGACGAGTCCGGGATGTGCGGGGCCACGACTTCGGCCTGCGGTGAAGCCATCTCCGCTTTGCGCAACTCGTCCAGCATTGCTTTAGTCGCGTCTCCCCAATTGCGTCAGGGAGGCAAAGATGCCCGTCGCGGCCATGCGCAGGTTGCTTCTCTTGCACCAGGCGCCTTGGCTGTCGAACCTGGCCCCATGGCCAAGGCTTGAACTGCCGGTACATTGGCCGAACCGTTACGATGAGTGTCCGACCTTCCCGTCCAACCACACTTCCTGCCTTCAGAAAACACCCGTAACATGATCGTCGACTGTCATTCCCATG
>MRSX01000014.1 GCA_002631715.1 Candidatus Porisulfidus sp. TsSOB | reverse complement strand
AACATCCCGACGCCCTGGTCGCTGGCTACCGCTAGGTGTTGGGCGATGTTCAGGACAAAGGCGGTCTTGCCCATGCTCGGTCGTGCCCCGACGATTATCAGGTCGCTCGGCTGGAGGCCGGCCGTGATCCGGTCGAGGTCCACAAACCCGGTCGATACCCCGGTCACCAGCTCCTTGCGGGCATAGCGTTGCTCGACCGTCTTGATCGTGTCGAGCACCAAGTCGCCGATATGCGTAAAGCCGTTCTGCACCCGCTGGTTGGCAACCGAGAACAGGAGCATGTCGGCTTCGTCGAGCACGAGGTCCATCTTGTCGGGGTCGTCGAAGCACCGGGTCTCGATGGTCTGGGCCACCCCCAGGAGGCTGCGCAGCACGGCCTTGTCATGGACAATCTTGCCGTAGCTGGCCGCATAGACGGCGCTCGGTACGCGGTCGGCCAGCATGGCCAAGGCGGCCGCTCCACCGACCTTCTCCAGGTCCCCACTGGTTCTCAGCCGGTCGGCCACCGTCACGAGATCAACGGCCTCAGCGTCCTCGTGCAGGTCAGCCATCACCTTGTAAATCAGCCGGTGCGCTTCGCGGTAGAAGTCGCCGGACTCCATGACCTCGGCCACCGCGTCCAGTGCGGTCGGGTCACACAGGACGGCCCCGAGCACCGATTCTTCGGCGTCGAGGTTATGCGGAGGGACTTTGCGCAGGTTCATCGCCCATATGCTCGAAGTATTCGATGTAGTCATCCAGAGCGCTGACCATCTTCCGGCGCTCCTCTGCATCGGCAAAGAACGTCTCAAAAACCTCTCTCGACATGAATCCTGGGACTGCTTCTCGGCAAAGCATCTTGGCCTCGAATTGCTGGCTCTGGAGAATGTTGGCCCGCAATAGACGGAGGTTATCAACAGACAGGCCATACGTGCGCAGGTAGCCCGCTACCACTTTGTTCCACTCTTTGACTTCCATCACTTCTCCTTTTGCCCCCTCATTTGAGGCCGGAAAACATGACGCCGACCCGCTGGATGGCCCGAGCCACATCCTCGCAGACCGACTCGAATCCGTCGTCAACCATCTCCCGGGCAAACGCATCCTCTTTCAGAAAAGACTTCTTGATCTCCTCCGTCACGTTTTGAAGCGGCGCCAGGAGAACATGCGTGATTTCATGGAGCACCGCCACGTCGCGTTCCCGCTGGGGCAACATCAGCCATTCGCCCGTCACCCGAAGTATGACCCAGCGGTTCCGGTAGTTGATACTGGTCGCCATGGACGCCTCGCGGTCAGGGTCGTAAGCGACCGACAGGTCTTCGAGCCAGCCGGGAAACAGGGTAGCGTAGCGGTTGAGGTAGGGCACGATGGCCCTCTGGACTTCGGGCGGGACAGGCTCGCGCCAAGTGATCGGAATGTTGGGGCGAGAGAGGGCCGGGGGTTCACCGTCTGCCATGAGCGCGATATGCCACAGAATCGGGATGGCTGTCAAATCCGAAGTAGGCTGTGCGAAAGCAAATGAGGCTGTTGCCGTCGAAACGCTTGCAGCAGACAGCACCAAGAGCAAGCGGCCTTTTCCGAAATTGAAAAATTTTTCTGTCGGTGCTTAGTCGGTTATCTAATAAGGATAAAAATCGGTCGAGTCTGCCAGCGTGGACCAGGAGTCCACGACTGCATACGTCAGGAATTAGACTGGCAAGTCCAAAAACAGGTTTTGTTAGCGCTCGTAGAATCTACTTGAAGTTCTCAAAGGGTTCCATTCTGGAGGGAATCAGGCTATAAAAAAACGAGGCGAGAAAGAAGGTGCCACCTCTTCCTCGCCCCTAAATCAACTGTACAGGAGTTGACCTATGCCTCACCATATCAGACGGTTTCGTCCCTGTCGTTATCCTGATTGCCCCCACGGATCATTTATGCTCGGGTACTGCCGACAGCACTACGCCCAGATGTATGCTGGCCTGCCGTTGTCTCCCCTTCTGGTTCAGAAGAATGGGACACATCGGAAACACGGCCTGACGCTTCAAGAGGTGGCCGAGTACATCGAACGGGAACGGGTCACCAAACTGTCAAACGGCTGTTGGGAGTGGCAGGGGTATAAGGAGCCATCTGGGCACGGACAAATCCGCTTCAACGGAAAGTTGTATCTTGTCTCCCGGCTCATGCTCATGGCCCGCGGCGAGGTTCCCCCTGATAAACTTGTGTGTCATCGTTGCAATAATTCCTCCTGCGTGCGGCCCTCGCATTTGTACGTTGGCACCCACGCGGACAACACCCGAGATGCCGTGCTCGCTGGTCGGCAATACCCTCGGCGCCGGCTGACTCTCGAACAGGCACAGGAAATCCGCCAACGCTACGCGGCGGGCGGGATCAAACAGAGTGACCTCGCGGCCGAGTACGGCTACACGCAGGGCGCCATCGGGAAGATCATTCGGGGAGATCAATACAAATACTGAGGAGGCCACCATGCGCAAGCCAACCGCCGACGAGAAAGTGATCTGCCCCAGAGACGACACCAAAACCAAGCGCGTCCCCGAGAAGGTCTGGGAAGTCCGAGAGAAGGACCAGCCTGTCGTGAAATGGGGTATCCTGCCGCAGCATACGCACGACATGATCCAGACAGGATTCTACGGGGTAATCCCGAATCCCAACGGTGAGCCGTGTGAGCAGAGCGATCTGCCGGTCAGGGTCGTTTCTGGATAGTGGTAGCGGGCTACCTACGCCGCCTCAGCCAGCCGCCTCGCCCGATTCTCAAACATTTTGATGCGCCGGTGCTGCCTCTTCCCGATCAGGATACGCCGGCGGTTGAGTTGCTTCTTGAGCCGGATGGCTCGCTTGGGGTCGAGCGTGTCGAGCCGAGCCACGGCGCGGTCGAAGGCGTCCACGGATTCCGCGTCGGAGATCGCCTTGATGATGTTCACCAACGTCCGCCGTTTCTGGTACCGGTAGGTCTTCACGTCGATCTCTTTGATCGTAATCCCGAGCCAGAACTTGAGCTGATTCAGCGTCGGCTTGTTCAGCACCAGCTGGTCGTCAATCATGCTGGCCTTGTCCTCGCGCACTTTGCCCAGCCCGGTCCAGCTGTCGGGGATCGGGGTTCCCCGGATGAACGCCTGAAGGAAGTTGGTCGGATGCTGTTGGACTCCCGGCGACATGCTGGCCCACTCCTGGCTGATGCGCGGGCCAGGGACGAACGATGCGGCCAGTTCACCCAGCCGGGTGCCCGTCGTCTTATACTTACTGTACTCGTCACCGTACCCCGTCAGGATTGCGAGGCCGGCTATCAGCGGCCCTTCACCCAGCATGTCTTGCAACACCTCGCCCATCTGCCCGGTGCCCTCAGCGGTGTCCCTGTCTTCCCAGAGCGCCGTCAGGGCCTTGCCGCCGCCGTCCATGCCGCTGATGAGATTGAGCCACGGGTATTTGATGACCCGTATCCACCGCTCCGTTCCAGCCTTTTCATCCAGTGCAGGGAAATGCATCCGGCCGGTCTTGTCGAGTGCTGACGCCATGCCAGGCACCCACGGCCCCACCTTGTCTTTCTCTTCGTCGTCCATCAGGCCCATGGCGAGGCCCATTGCGGTCATCATCGTCAGGAACCGTGTCGCGCCTTCCTGATAGCCACCGTCCAGATTTTTCCATGTGAGCGGGTTCATCGCCCCGATATAGCGAGCGTAGTAGTGACCGAGCTTGTACGGATAGGTCGGGAACGGGAAGGCCAGCGCGCCGGCCCAATGCTGCTTCATCCTGGTAATCCAGCGGGCTTGGTTCGCATAGTTAAAGGCATAGGTGTCAACGACATCCCCGGCCTTGAGCAGCGCGTCGGTGTGTTCGCCAATGAGGTCTTGCGCGTTCATGCCCTCGGCTGGCATCCCCTGCGCCTTGAGTTCCGACAGCATGATGGCCCGCTTCCAGTAATTTTCGATGGCCCCGTAGTGCCACAGGGCCACATTGTTAAAGCGGTCCATGAAGGTCGCGGCTGGGCCGAATTGGGTACGGGCATTCGACATTGCTCCAAACAACTCGGGCGGCAACTTCTCGATTGTGCCGGGGCGCAAGGCTTCAAGTGGTGCGGTAATGTCGGCAACGAGTCGCCTCAAGTGTTGGTCGAAGTCCGGCGGTTTGGGTGAGGCTTTGCCCTGCATGACGTTGTAGAGCCAGAGCCCCTGCGAAACATTCAGGCGCCAGAAGTCGTCCACGACTTTGCTCATGTACTGGATGGCCCCAGACAGCATGTTCGTCACGGCCGTTCCAGGGTGAATCAGCATATTCGTCTTGAAGAATCGCCCCAGACTTCGCACCGTTTGCTTTAACTCTGAGGTCTGTTCGGTCAGCTCGGCAAACCGCATAAAGTCTTCGTAGAAGTCTGCCGGCACTTGGCGACCCGCGCCGAGCTTCCTGACCATATGCGCCTGGCGCGAGAACTCCGTCTTGGGAATCTCTTTCCATCCCTCCTTGAGGGGGTTGTCATCGGAGACCGGCTCGGTCGCATCTTCAATGAGCTTGTCGGTGAAATCATTCCACAGGCGCTCGTTCTCCATCAGGCTCCAGTACCGCTGGATGCTTTTCTCCAAGTCTTTCTCGAACCCCTCGGCACCCTTCCGACGCTTGCGTGCTCCGGCTTCCTTGCGCTTGAGCAGGATGCCCTCAACCGCCCGGAACATGTCGCCCTCACGTTCGCTCGGGAAGTAATGGTGAACGTATCCTTGAAGATCGGACTGGACCTTATAGTGCTCCTTTAACTGTTGACGCAGATTCACCCAATACATCAGCGATTCTTTGCCTTGGTCGGAGAGCTTTGCCCACAACAGCTTGCCATCCTCGGGCGTGTAGCGCGTCTGCATTTTCGGGTTGCCGTCTTTGTCCATGACGGGCTCACCCTTTTCGTCCCGCACCACGTCATCGGTGCCCCAGACGATCTGCCCGTTCGGGTCAATGTGGTTTGCTGCCTCGGCTGCGTCGAACAGGGTCTCTTGCTCCGCCTTGCTGACGCTGAACCTCTTGGCAAAGGTATCGGACGCCCGCCGCAGAGCCCGGACGGTCATGGCCGTGCCGCGGTCGCCGAGATACCAGCCCAGCACGGGGATGTTTCTGATCCGGTCCCACACCTCTTTGTTTGTGAACGCTTTGGTGACCTTGACGCCGATATCCGTGGCGTTGAACTCTTTCTTGATCCCGTAGAGGTACTGGTCGTTGTAGATGGCCGCGCCCTTCTCTTTGCCGAAGGTCTGCTGCATCTGCTGCTTGGTCGTGCCGGCAATCTCGGTTCCCGCTCGTCTCAGCCAGCTCCTGTTTTCGACCGGCAACGTGGGGCCTTCTCCGGTCGCCGCGCCCAGCTCTTCGGCGTCCATCAGGCGGGCGTACTTGCGTTCTATTGACACCAGCGAGTCATCGAAAAGGACGTAGTTGTAGTCTGTGTCGCTGCCTGTCTCGGCAAGATGTTTGGAGCCTGGGATTCCCGCGGCAAGCAATGCCTGACTGGCTGCTTTTGGGCTGCCGAATCTCTGCCTAAGTTGGGCGTACAATTTTTCCCCGGTCATGTTCTGCCAGTTGCTTTCTGACAGATAGCCCAGCTTATCCGACTGTGAGGAAATCAGGTGGTCAATTCGACTCCGAAACTCTGGCGAGTGTTCGGCAAGAGGCTGTTCCCAGTAGAGATATTCATCCTCAGCAGGAAACAACTCTACATCGTATTCCGTCGCCTTCTTCTCTGGCGTACTGAACCTGTCTCGGTAGTACGCATGAAGTTCTTCCGAAGTGGAGAAATATAGTCCCCATCCGTAATGCTGGTCGCCCATTCCTTCGCCGACATACCGAATGTCGAACCGGTCAAAGTCATGGGGAGAGGCATGGCGAGCCCTGGCAAACCGCGCTTCCGGCGCACTGGCTTGGAGTTCAGCCAACTGCTCATCGGTCAACTGCTCGCCCCGCTCCATGACCTGAATACCAGCGGACTCAAGCTGTTGCCGGATTGCTGGGTCCAGGTTGGAGGGAACCAAGGCGGCAGCCACTTGGTCAAGGCCGATATTCCGCATGGGTTTGGATTCCAGGTAGGGCAGAGGAGCATTGGCGAGTGCTTCGCCTGCTGCGTACAATTCGTCCACAGCATCAGCGTCAGGACGCCCGTACCACTTCTCCATTTCCCGAACAAACCCGTCTCGGTTGTTGATGTTCTCGGTGAAAATTTGCCCCGTCTCGTTGACTTGCGAGAACCCGGCCTCCGTGCCTGTGCTTGCGGCGACGTTGAAGATCGCCTGAGAGAGACGTTGCTGTGCCTGCTCTTTGGCCTCCCGGCTGTCCTGTCCCGTCACCCGTTCTGCTGCCTTGCGAACAGCGCCTATTGAACGGAGGCGACCAAGCAGCTTGGCTGGAATCGATCCCGTTCCTTTGAAGTCTTGGCCGTATTCCTTCCACTCTTTCCTCATTGTCTTGAGGATGTTTTCGTTTGTGGCCGGAATGAACTTGGCGTTGCCGTTACGATCATGTCCCGCGCGAATCACCTTCTTGAGGCCAAGCCCTTCCATGAACTCCTGTTCCCAGGCTTCAAAGGGCTTGGTTGATCCGCTCTCCTCGTACATCTGCTGAAGGTTTGTCGGTCCGCCGACAGTCCGATAAGCGTAGTCCTCAAATGAGAGGCCGGCGCCCTCCACTTCTTTCATGTGGTCGTAATCCCGAGCCTGCCAGAACTCTTGCGGGAACATCGGGCTATACAGGTCCGCTCCCGTCGCGTCTTTCTTCGGGTCAATCGCTCCGCGCTTGAAGATCAGTTGCACGGAATCGTTGCCACCGAATTTATGGGGCGTGCCTGTCGGAACGATCCCGACAGATGGGGCAATCAATTCTCCACGCGACAACGTGCGGGCAAGGTTGTCTGTGCTGATATCGTGAACAGCTACCAACTCGGGGAACGCCCGGGCGAGGGCAGTTGTGTCGGCGTCCGGTGATACAGCCTCCTGCATGGTTTGCTGGTCGCCAGCGACCGTCTGCTGCTCGGCTTGCCGGGTAGCCAGCTGACCTGCGCGCTCGCCTGACCGAACCTCCTCAAAGATGTTGGTCGGTGACACCTCGGGATCGCTACCCCGCAGGGCGCGGCCGACATCCCGAAAGAAGGCCCGCAGTCGGTCAAAGACGCGCCGCAACATGGACGGCTGTTCGGCTTCGCCGGTGATCCCAGCCACTTCGCCCTCGGTCAGATAGCGCCCAAAAGCAGAGGCCACCGCTTCCTCAAGTTGCCCAGCTGTGTCGAGGTCAGAGTAGCGGTCAGGGATGTTGAACGTCCCGAGCCAATCATTCTCCTGGGCCGCGCGTTCGAGGCCCGCCCACTCGGCGTCGGCGAACAATCCGGCCTGCTTGAGTGCGTGGATAGATTCGTGGCCTAGGCTCTCC
>MRSX01000013.1 GCA_002631715.1 Candidatus Porisulfidus sp. TsSOB | reverse complement strand
GTCGTCGTCGTGACCATGGCTGCCCGGCGGGAAATTCTCCAGCTCCCTGAACCACCGCTCATTCCACGCCCCCCGCACCACCGCCACGTTGCCCGCCTCGCACTGCGCCGAAAAGGGCGAGAAGCGCGTGATCTTGTCGCCCGACACGGGGCGAAACCGCACGTTGAAGCCGTCGAGCAGCGTCGACAGGTTATAGCGCTGGTCCTTCCCGGCCTGTGCCGGGTCCTGGGGGATTTCCTGCTGCACCGCGTGGCCGTCCTGCGTGGCGGTGTTGCGCATGAGCTGCCGCACCCCGTGCGGGGCCATGCGGTCGTAGACGTGATCCAGCACGTAGTAGCGGCCCGCCTGGGTGACGCCGATCTTGGTGCCGCATGTCCAATCCGGATCCGTCCCGGGCCGCTGTTCCGTCGCCGCCAGGTCCCAACCGCGGACGATGCGCAGGCCGGCCGGTGCCGCCTCCACCACCTCGACCCAGCCGCGCCGGAAGTACAGGCCGGCCGCCGGCCGGATCTTCCAGTTGCCGTGCAGCAGCCGCTCGCGCTCGACCGTCCCCAGCGCCAACAGGTTGGCTTCGTAGTCGGGGTCGGCGCTCGTCAGCGCCGGGTTGTCGCTCAGCTTCCCCGGGACGAACGTCAGGCTCTTGGGCGGCAGCGGGCGGCCCGTCGTGTCGGTATGGTCGGCTAGGTCGCCCGGCTCGTCGGCCCACACGAGCTGGTCGCCCACCCGCACGAACCACCGCACCACGCCCGAGCGCTCCTCGATCGGGTAGCCGGTTTCGTCGTCGATCCACCAGTCGATCAGCTCGGCCACCCACGAATCGGCGTCGGGGTTGGTACCGGCGCGCATGTACGGGCGAACGCCGCAGCGGCTGCGCAGGCGCGACACCAGATACCAGAACTGGTGAGCGCTGTAGTGGGTCAGCTCGTCGAACCCCGCAAAGGCCAGTTGCGCCCCCTGCCAACTGTAAACGGTCTTGTCGTGCTCGAGGTGAGAAAATTGCAGCAGCGCCCCCGAGGGAAAGCGCCACGTCAGCGTCGGGGTCTCGCGCGGCACGCCCCCGACGAGCCGGTACAGCTCCTGCGATTCGTGCCACAGGCCGCCCGGCTGCCGCAGGTCAACGGTCGTGCGGCGGAACAGGGCGCCGGTGTAGCCGGGGACGCCAACGTGGCGGAGGGCCTCCATGAGAAGCGAGACCGATTTCCCCGACCCAGCACTTCCGCCGTAAATCGCGATATCGGCGGAGGTGGCCAAGAATTGGGTCTGCGGCCCTTTCTGCGGCTCAATCGCCATCCTACCCCGCTTCCCACGCCAGCACGCTCGTACCGCTACCCACCCATGCGTAGACGTTCATCCCACCTGCGACGCTGTGATGCGTAATTGTCCTTCGCAAGCTATCGCATGGGACATCAAAGTCTGCCTCAGCGTCATCCGATGGCTGACTAGCCGACTCGACAATATGTATTGGAACGTCACCATGGCACTGAAGCGCATAATCACCTCCAGCTGCCAGGCCTGGGATCAGCGTCTTCACGGTTGTAACTTCCACGGTTGGCATTATGCCCCTCCAAGGTGAGCTATTTTCTCATGCCATACATTGCGATCACGCCAGATGAAATATCCCCGGTAGCGAAAGAGAATGTGAGGCTGCTTAATAATGCAGTCGGGGTCCCGGATTGAGGATTTAAAGGTGTAATACGATAGGAATTTGTGTCGGTAATGAATGTTGAGGTCGATGACCCTTGTGTTCTTGAACTCAAAACGTCTACGTATGTAGGACCGTCTGGCGATGGAATAAACAAATGGAGTATGGCGCTGTATCCGATGCCATTCGTTATGTTGTGCACGCCTGCCTGGATAGCGACGGCTGATTCGCTGTTTGCGGCAACCCGAAAGTTGGAACTGGCTGCTGTCGGGATAATGCTCTGGCAGACAAACTGGTACCCTGCGAAGGCATCATTATCGAAGTCGCTGGATGTGAATTCGATAACGCCCCCGCTTGCCTGCCTTGACGTTATGTATTGATACCCACCGGCTCCAAATTCCTCGATGGCCTGAAGGGTCCGCAGGGGATTCATGACCGTCAGTTCATCGGTTCCGGCTTCGGCCTGGTCCTGTGATGCAAAGGCCGGAAGCGTCGGGATCGTCAGGCCGACAATCTGAGTCCCGCCAGCGTTTACGCCGATGCCCTTGCCGGCCAATACCGACAGGTCAAGATTCGGGATGTTCTCGGCAATGACGGCTGCGGTGGCGGCCTGGGCTTGCTCCTCGGTGAACAGCCCGATTGATTCCATGTAGTCGACGAACGGCTGGAAGAACGCCACCATGGCGGCGGCGCGGCTGGCGAACGTTTCGGGCTCGGTCCGCAGCGGCGCCGGTGGGACGGTTGGTTTGGTTGGTATCGTTGCCATGCTACGTAACCCCCTGTACGGTCAGGCGGGATCGGATGTGCGATCCCTGCTCGAATTCGCCCCTCAAGTCCTCAAGAAAGCCGTAAATCCAGCCGCGCACGTTGTCTGCCTCAGAAGCTACCCATAGGGCGCGCTTGCCGCCCTTCTGCCGCCGCAGCGCCGCCAGCAGCTTCGCCGTGTCGTTGACTTGCGTCAGGACGCCAAAGTTGAACACTTCCACGGCCTCGCGCTCGACCGTCGTCAGATTGCCGTACACGTCGACCTCGGCATGGCTGAAGTCGATCAGGTCGATCTCGCTGTTGTGCGACGTGGACTCGCCGACCGTCTCGCCAAGGCCCAACACGATCTGCCCACACCCCAGGTTTGCCGTTCCTTCGAGGCGGATCAGGATGGCATCGCCGGGGACCGTCAGCGGTATCGTGATGATCTTCTGGTCCAGCACTCGCGGTTCGCTGAAAAAGAACGTCAGCCAGTCGATCACTTCGCTGTTGTCGGCGAGTTCTGCGGACGTGTCGAAAAGTTCGGTGCGGTGCTGCTCGGCCATGACGCTCGTCGGTGCTTCGGGCTCGGTTGCGGTATCGGGTCTATCCTGCGGCGCAGTGCGGCGGCTGCCGTTTTCAAACGGCGGGATGGTGTCGCCGGGCTGATAGGTCGTGGCGTCAAGGTCGGCCGTCGCCGATTCGGTTCCGTTGCCTACGCCGTTGACGGCCCGCACCTGAAACTCCCAGTCGGTGAACTCCGGATCGATGCCGTACACGTCGTAGAACGTGGTGGTATGGTCCGAATCCTCCATCTCGGTCCAGTCGCCCCAGTCGGCATCGTCGGCGCGCTTCCGGCGGTATTCGTAGCGCGTGATGGTCTGGCCGCCGTCCGACGGCTCGGCCCACGATAGACGCACGTGCGAGGCCCCATGTATCACGTCAACGTGCAACTCTCCGCAGTTGGCCAGGTTGACGAACGCAATGCGGTTGCTCGACTGGTCCGGCACCGCGAGGCTGACGCGAATTTCGTCGGCGTTTTCGGCCCGCTGCGATGGGCGCTCGTCGAACAGCCGGTAGCGGTTCGACGCCCCGACGCGTATCCATGTCGCCGGGTCCGGGTCGTCTACCAGGGGGTCGGCGAAGGCCGCGGCCTCAGCCGTTGGGGAATTCTCGGCGGTGGATTCGTGATCCCGCAGGCACTGAAAGACCGCATGCACGGACGACACCAGAACGTAATCCTTGAAGTCGTACATGGTGCTGTCGGCCCATTCGTCGTGATCGTCCTCAACGAGGTTGCCGCCGATATACTCGTCGTCGGTTATCGGGCGGGGCGTCACGATCATCATACTGCGGCCCTCGTGGGTTCGCGCTGGGTACGGCGCTCGGTTTCGCGTATTTCGTCCAGCCGCCGGACAATCGTGATATTGCCGCTGTTGATTGCGGCTATGAGTCGCTGCAGCTGCCCCTCGCTCATGCCGGCCAGCCTGCTTGGCGCTCCCGAGACGCTGGTCCCCGCGCTGGTATAAACGGCCTCTTCGCGAAGGCTTCGGAATATTCGCTGGCTTGCGCCCAGGGCTTCGTTGAGATTGTTGGCGCTGTCCGCCAGGCCGCTCATGGGCTTGGCGAGCTGGGCAAATTCGTCCGACAGGTCGAGAAGCCCGGCGAATAGCCTCCTGCTGCTGTGCGTTGTCAGATCCTGCTGCTCGACCAGCTGGCGAAATTCGCTGCGTGTTTTCGGCATGGCGACGCCGAGCAGGTCGAATGACAGCTGCAACTCGTCGCGCAAGCGGCTTCGCCTTTCGCCTTCGGTGAAAAAATTCTGGTAGTACGATGCCGCTGCCTGCTGGAAGCTGCTCACGTTCTCAAATATATCGAAAATGCCAGCCGCAAATTCTCTTGCCCTTGACCCGGTCGCGTCAAAAGCCGTCCCAAGGTGCTGCATGGTGGCAAGAAACTCACCAAAGTTTATTTCCTGCCGCGCCTGCTCAAGGGCACGGGCGGCAAGGGACCCTTGGGCGTCTGCTATCTGTTTCGCTTGCTGAGCCATGGTGGCCCATTCGCCTGCCGAGTACGGACCGGTCCCCCGCCTGGATTGCTCCTTGAAGAAATTGTAGGAAACGGTTTGGAGATGAGCCTGCCGGGCAGCCTCAAGGCCCACGCGCCGATAATCTTCCACATTCAGAACGGCCTTGCGGATTTCCTTCCGGAACACTTGGACAATCGACGGTTCCGCTGCCTCCCTGCCAAATCGCCAGTTCGGATCAACATAGAGCAGCCGTGGATTGTGAAGCTGCCGGAGTTCTTCTTCCGTGCGAGCAAGACCGGAAAGATACGATGCCTGGAGGTTTGACATGTGTCTCCTGGCCCGGTTCGTAGCCCGTTCGAAAAAGTACTCGTTTTCTGGGCCACCCGCTCTCGGGTCTTCAAACCCTCCGCCGCCGCCGCCGCCGCGCACGCTGCTGAGTTCGCTGGCCGCCTGCCCTGCCGCGCTTCTGAGCAGATTGAAGTCGTCGACCAAGGCCGGAAGCTGCCCCTGCATCTCAAGACCCCATTCTCTTCCAGCATCGGCAGACCGCTGCGCGCTCTCGATAAATTCCAGCATGCTTTTCCGCCCACGCTCGCCAGTAACGGCCCATGCGCCCATTTCCTCGCTAAAAGCAGTCAGCCGTGCTTGCGCCTCCCGTTGTCTTTCGGGCTCGGTCAGGAGGCTTTCGCGGGCGCCGGTGAACACGCCTTCGCGGAAATTGGCCACCTCGGCAAACTGTGGGGCGAGTTCGATCAGCGTGGAGTACAGGGCGCGGCCCGATTCGGTCATCAGGTCCTGCGCGTTGGCAAGGTCGCGGTAGCCTTGGATGGTGGTGGGTATCGTATCGACGCCAGCGTTGCGTAGCTGCCGGTTCAGTGTGCGCTGCTGGTCGGCTGCGCGCTCGCCCTCAGTGAAGAATTCCTGATAGAAAGCGGCTGTTTGTTGCATGTAATCCTGAACGCCGCCAAAGGCTTCGATTATCTGCTCGGCTACCAGGGCGCCCGACAGGCTGCGATTCAGGCGCGTTTGCTGCTCAAGGCGGACGCTGTTCTGCATGACACTGGCAAGGCCGAGGCCAAGGCTGCGCAGCCGCTCGCCGGCGCCGTCCAGCCCGACGGACAGGCCGTTGGCTTCGAGGACCATTTGCGCCATGCCGTCGCTTATCTCGGCAAACGCCTCTGCGGCGCCCTCGCTTTCGAGTACCGACAGCTTAATCTCGGCCGAATAGTCCGACAGGCTATCGGTGGCCAGATTCATTACGCTCGAAAGGGCTTGCACTTCCCGGATGGTTGATTGCGCACCGCCGACAAGGCTGGCCTGATACCCAGAGTCAAGCTGCCGGTCACGGTCCCGGACCCGCTTCGACAAACCGAAGAACTGGCTCGTTTCGATGGTCGTGTAGCCCTCGGCCGTGGCCTCGAGGCCTTCGACGAGCAATTTCGCGCCCTTGTCGATTTCCTTCGACGTTTTCATCAGCGCCAGGCCGACCAGCGCAATGCCGCCGACCGCCAGCGCCGCCGCGCCCGCTGCCGTCAGTCCCGTCGCCGCTACCGCGCCGCCCCCGGCCCCCAGGCCACCGGCGCCGATACCGGCTGCGGGGCCGAAGCCGAACGCCGTCGACGTGGCCGCTCCGGAGGCCAGCGCCGCCGCGCCGCCACCCGCGATGGCCGGGCCGTGGATGAGGCCGAGGTTGAATGCCGCGTTCTTGAGGCCACCGCCGAACGGGCCGGACGTGAGGCCGCCGAACAGACCACCGCCTCCGCCACCACCACCACCGAACAAATTGCCGATCATGCCGAGCGGGCCGCCCCCGCCGCCACCGCCGCCGAACATGCCGCCGAGGCCGCCGAGCATCCCGCCGCCGCCCGTTCCCGCGCCGCCAGAGCCGCCCATGCCGATGCCGATCATGATTTTGTTGCGGGCCGCCGTGGCGATCATCTGGACGAGCAGTTGCTTGAAGGCGTCGAATACCTTGCGGGTGAAGCTGCGGAAATCCTGGAAGCCCGTGACGACGAACTCGCCCCAGGCATTGGCGATGCCGTTGATGGTCGTGCTCAGCCCCTGGAAGGCCGGCTGCGCCTGGACGATCTGGCCTTCGAGCTGCGCCGCGGCCTCGTACTGCGCAACGAGCTGGTCGCGGATTTCGCCCGTAATGCCCTGGCGCTCGAGGTCGAGCTCGAACAGCCGTCGGCTCACGGCCTCTTCGGCCAGCTTGGCCTGCACGGAGTCTTTGCCGTGGACGACGATGGCGCGCGCGACCTGGATGCGGTTCTGCAGCCGTTGCGAGATAGCGGCTTCGGCGTGTTGGCGCTGGAGGTCGAGTTGCAACTGGCGCTGCGCAGACTGTTCCTTTTCGCGCTCGATCCGCACGATTTCGCGGTCGAAGCGCATGCGTTCTTCGGCCACCACCTTGGCTTCCTGCTGGGCCACCAGGGCGGCGCGCAGGGCTTCGGCGGTTTCGCCCACGATGCCGCGGCGCTCGAGCTCGGCCGCCAGTGCCGCCCGCGCCGCCAGCGCCTGCTGGTCCATCACCTGGGCCGAGTTGGCGCCGTACTCGGCAATCGTCTGCGAGGCGGCCGTCTGGGCCTGCATGCGGGCGAGGGTCTGGTCGGCCCACTGGAGGCTGCGCTGCGACGTATCGGCCAGGCGGGTTGACGATACGACGATCTCTTCGGTCGTGGCGACGATGCGGGCCGACTGGTCGGCGGCCTGCGTCAGCCCTTCGAGGAAGGCGCGCTCCTGTTTGGTAATGCCGCCGTACTCATCGGCCAGCGACTTCGCCAGCGGCACCATCTGGCGCATGATGCGGTTTTGCTCGGCGGCGTTGCCCTTGGCCTCCTGCAGTTCTTCGTTCATCTGCCGGAAGCCGCCCAGCAGCGCCTCGACACGGGTCGTCGTTTCGGCGGGGATCTGGAAAAAGCGCTCCGTGGCGTCGCGGCCCGTAAAGGCCTGCATGATGTCCGTCATGGGGTTCGCCGCCAGCGCCCGTTGCAACAAGCCGCCCTCGGTGCCGCGCCCGAGGCTGGCGGTCAGCCGGTCGAGCGCCTCCTGGGCGGCGCCGCGCGCCAGTTCGGCCTGCACCTCCACGACGCCGCGCATTTCGTCGGCCAGCGAGCCGTACGCGTCGGCCTGGTCGTCGATCGACATGAGGACGCTGTCGGCGGCGTCCTGGTACGACTGCGTCCGGTCGGTCAGGTCTTCGGTGAGGTCGGCGAGCGAACGCGTCTCCACCTTGGCGCTGATGGCCTTGAGCGCCCACTGGCCAAGCGCGGCGCCACCGGCGATGATGCCGATGGTGACGAGCGACATGGGCGACAGGATGGACGCAAAGGCGGCGCCAAGAGCCTTGATTGCCCCGCCGCCGCGTCCCATTTGCGCCAGCACCTGATTGATTTGCGTACCTTGCTGCACGGCCAGCAGGAGGGGCGACTGGCCGCTTGCGAGCTGGACGCCGATGTCGTTGAACTGCGCGGCGAGGTTGCCGGTGTAGCCGGCGGCGGAATTCATTTGCTGACCGGCGCGTCCGGCCTGAGCCCCGGCGGTCGTGAGTCCGCGTGCCGCCGCCTGCGTCTGCTGCGCCGCGTTGGCCGTGGCCCTGCCGAACGCCGTAGCGCGCACCGTCGCTTGGTCGTACGTGCGGGTGAGGCCACCGAGGGACGTGGCGGCCTGAGAAGTGGAGCGCCCGAACGCCGTCTGGTGCACGGTGACCTGCTGGTTGGCGCGGCTGAGACCGGCCATCGAGCCGCCGGCCCGCTGCACCTGGCGCTCCAGGCCGCCGATACTGGCGTCGGTGCGGCGGCCGGCGGTTTCGAGGCGCGCCAGTGCCTGCTCGCCGCGCAACAAGGGCGAGGTGTCGAGCGCAATCGCTACCTGCTTGACGTCGACCATCAGCCGCTCCTCCGTGCCAGCCGCCCGGCCAGCTCGCGGGCGTTCTGTTCGACAATCGCATCCCACATTTCGATGGCGCCGCGGACGAACATGGCGTTGTGCTCGACGTACGCGGCGTAGAAAGCCGTCCACGTCAGCATGATGACGTTGCCGACCTGCGCCTGCGAAAGGGCCGCCTGGGTGTTGGGCTGGCCGAGCGATGCAAAGCGCTGGTCACGCGACAGGCCGATACCGGTCGGCCCGGGCAGGCTGCCGTCAACCGTTGCCACGACGGAGTTGCGCAGAAAGCCGGTATCGATCGGCATGCGACCGCCGGCGGCGCGGGGCTTCGATGCCTCGTGCTCGACATCCTGGGCGCTCTGGCGCACCAGGGCCGTCAGGGCCTCCATGCCTTCCTGCCGGACCTGCCGCATGGCTTCGGCGAACGTGAGGGCCATATCGTCCCCTAGTACGTCTCGATGAGCTCGCGGTGATCGATCGCCACCGTGAAGTCGACCATCAGGAACCCCCCGGCCTCGATGCCCGAGCGCTTTACCCGCTCCATCAGGCCGGCAAAGTAGAAGATCGTTCCGTCGGCCAGCACGACGCGGAAGTGCACGAGCGTCTGGTTCCTGGCCCCGGCGATAAGCGCGTCCTGCCCGGTGTTCCCGGCCCGCATGAGCGCCCGGCACGACAGCACGGCGTTGTTCTGGTTGCCGTAGACCTTGCGGGTGTCTCCGTCGTCCAGGATGTTGTATTCGGTGATGGCGTTCTCGATGCCGAATTCGCCCACGTCGACAATCTCGCCTACTTCGTCCCACGTCAGCGCCCCGTAGCCGTCGGCGTCGAACGTCGCGGCATTGTCGATGGTGCCGCCGTTCAGGACGATCAGGCCTTCGGTGTTGTTGCCGTACAGGAACAGGCCGTTGGTGTCTTCGTCGGTGGCGGCGACGTACCACTCGAAGACGAGCTGCGTGGTGCCGGAGCCCGAAACGTAGTCCATGTACTCGGGGCCGCCGACAGGGCTTTGGCCCAGGTTGAACGGGCAGCGCGGCGTACCCGTCACGACGACCGCCGCGTCCCACGTCACCCGGATCTGGATGCGCTCGCCCAGGCCGTAGGTGTCGGCGTTGAAGCGCGGCGCGCTGATGACGTCGGTCGCGGTAATGTCGGCCACGCCCTACTCCTTCCGCGCCAAGGCGCCGAAGCCCCGGCGCAGCGCGTTCCCCACCTTCTTGCGGCGGTCCTCGGTATCGCGCTCCGATTCGTGCGGCGCGCTGCTGGCGGGCTTGCCCGACGTGTCGTTGTATTCCGACACGTACGAACGAC
>MRSX01000012.1 GCA_002631715.1 Candidatus Porisulfidus sp. TsSOB | reverse complement strand
TGGCGCACACCCGCTCGCACAGGGCCCGTGGATTCACCGCGCCGCAATCACGGTTGATGTTGAAGCCGTCCGGATCCGCGCCGATCACCTCGACCCGCGCGCCCAACTCCTCGAACAGGCGCGGAGCGATGTGGTACGTGGCGCCGTTGGCGCAATCGAGCAGCACGTGCATCCCATCCAGGCGCGGCCCACCATCGAACAGCTGCTTGCAGAACTCGATGTAGCGGCGTGGCGCGTCGTCGATGCGAGTGGCCTTGCCGAGACGTTCCGCGGAGACAACCTGACACGGCACGGCGAGCTGTCGCTCGATCTCGCGTTCCACGCTTTCCGGCAACTTGCCGCCGTCGGCCCCGAAAAACTTGATGCCGTTATCCGGGTACGGGTTGTGCGAGGCGCTGATGACGACGCCGGCGCACGCCCGCATGCTGCGGGTCAGGTAGGCAATCGCAGGGGACGGCATCGGGCCCAGCAAGTGGATATTCACCCCGGCGGCGGACAGGCCGGCCTCCAGCGCGGACTCAAACATGTAGCCGGAGCGGCGGGTGTCTTTGCCGATCAGAATTTGGGGGGTTTCGGATCCCTGCCCGAGCACGCGGCCGATGGCCCAGCCCAGGCGTAGCACGAAATCCGGCGTCATCGGGCTGATGCCGACCCGGCCCCGGATTCCGTCAGTTCCGAAATAGGTGCGGGACATGCGCGGTCAGCCGCGAATCGAAATCAGTGCTGTTCGGCGGCTCCGCCAATCGGAGAATCCGTGTCTTTTGCCTTCTTGGAGTGCTTGGCCGCGTCCGAGTCGCTGTCCGGCGTGTTGTCGTCCCAGTCCTGGGGCGGGCGGACAGGCTGGCCTGCCATGATGTCGTCGATCTGCTCGCCGTCGATCGTCTCGTACTTGATCAGGGCGTCGGCCATGCTGTGCAACTTGTCCATGTTTTCGGTCAGGATCTTGTGTGCACGCTTGTAGTTCCGGTTGATGATCTCGCGCACTTCCTCGTCGATCGCCCGAGCCGTGCGGTCGGACATGGTCTTGTGCTGGGTCACGGAGTGGCCGAGGAACACCTCGCCCGCTTCCTCGCTGTAGGCCAATGGCCCCATTTTCTCGGACAGCCCCCACTTGGTGACCATATTGCGGGCCAGTTCGGTGGCACGTTCGATGTCGTTCTGCGCGCCGGTGGTGACTTTCTCCGTACCGAAGATGATCTCTTCGGCCATCCGGCCTCCGTACAACGTGCAGATCTGGCTCTCCAGCCGCTGCCGGGTGTTGCTGTAGCGGTCGTCCTCAGGCAAAAACATGGTCACACCCAGCGCCCGTCCGCGCGGGATGATGGTGACCTTGTGCACCGGGTCGTGCTCGGGGACGGTGCGGCCGATGATCGCATGCCCGGACTCGTGATAGGCGGTGAGTTTCTTCTCGTCCTCGCTCATCACCATGGAGCGGCGCTCCGAGCCCATCAGGATCTTGTCCTTGGCGTGCTCGAAGTCCTGCATGTCCACCTGCTTCTTGTTGGTGCGGGCGGCGTACAGGGCCGCCTCGTTGACCAGGTTCGCCAGGTCGGCGCCGGAGAATCCCGGGGTCCCCCGGGCGATCACCTTCACCTTGACGCCCGAGTGGGTCGGCACCTTGGCCATGTGTACCTTGAGGATCTGTTCCCGTCCGCGGATGTCCGGCAATGGCACCACCACCTGGCGGTCGAAGCGACCGGGGCGAAGCAGGGCCGGATCCAGCACGTCGGGTCTGTTGGTAGCGGCGATGACGATGGTGCCTTCGTTGCCCTCGAACCCGTCCATTTCCACCAGCAACTGGTTGAGTGTCTGTTCCCGCTCGTCGTGGCCGCCGCCGAGCCCGGCGCCGCGATGGCGGCCGACTGCGTCGATCTCGTCGATGAAGATGATGCTTGGGCCATGCTTCTTGGCCTGGTTAAACATGTCGCGGACGCGCGAAGCCCCCACGCCGACGAACATCTCGACGAAGTCGGAACCGGAGATGCTGAAGAACGGCACCTTGGCCTCGCCGGCAATCGCCCGGGCCAGCAGGGTCTTGCCGGTGCCCGGCGAGCCGACCATCAGCACGCCGCGCGGGATCTTCCCGCCGAGTTTCTGGAATTTTTCAGGATCGCGGAGGAAGTCGACCAGTTCCTTGACCTCTTCCTTGGCCTCCTCGATGCCGGCGACATCCTTGAACGTGACCTTGTTCTCATCCTCGGACATGAGTCGCGCCCGGCTCTTTCCGAACGACAGCGCGCCACGCCCTTGGCCGCCACCCTGCATCTGGCGCATGAAGAAGATCCACACCCCGATCAGCAACAGCAGCGGGAACCAATGGATCAGCAGTTCCATGAACAGTGACGGCTTTTCGCGCGGGGTTCCGGTGACCGCGACGTTGTTCGCCAGCAGGTCGTCCATCAATTTGGGATCCTGCAGGGCGGTCGTGGTGAACTCGCGGCCGTCGATAAGCGTCCCGGTGATGGTGCGCTGGTCCGGATCGATGTTAACGGAGCGGATCTGGCCGGATTTTATGTTGGAGATGAATTCGGAATAGGCCAGTGAGGCCGGCGGCTGCGCGACCGGAGCGAAATTGTTGAACACCGACATCAGGACCGCGGCGATCGCGATCCACAGAATCAGGTTCTTCATCATATTGCTCATACGCGCTTGTCCCGGAAACCTTGGCCTTTCAGCGTACTAGGATAGCAGATGGCGCGGGAATTAAGGGCACGTTCTGCTCCCATGACTAGATATGGGGTAGAAGGCGGCGATTTCCAAGCCAAAAACCGTCTGATCTTCCACTAGGACGGGCAAATTCTATAATCCTCTCCAGAGAGTGCTTGATGAAGCCGTTCACCCTGTTCGTCTCCGATTTGCATCTGGATGCCAGCCGTCCGGCCCAGATGCAGGAATTCGTGTATTTTCTGAAGAACAAGGCGCATCAGGCACAGACCCTGTACATCTTGGGCGACCTGTTCGAGTTCTGGATCGGCGATGATGATCCCGCCGAAGGGCTGGACGGGGTAATTGATGCGCTTCAGGAACTGACCGCGCAGGGCGTCGCCGTGAAATTCCTACATGGCAACCGGGATTTTCTCCTGGGAGCCGATTTCGCTCATCGGACCGGGATCGAGATCCTGCCGGCCCGTCAGGTGGTCGACCTGCATGGCATTCCCACCTTGATCGAACACGGTGACTTGCTGTGTACGGATGATGTGGCCTATCAGCGTTATCGCCGGCGTATCCGCCATCCGGTGACGATGGCGCTGCTCGGGAACCTGCCTCGCTCGTGGAGGCTGAGAATGGGTCAGCGTTTGCGCCGAATCAGCGCTCAGGCGATCGCGGGGAAATCCCCAGACATCATGGATGTGAACGAGGAAACAGTCCGGCAGGTGATGCGTTCGGAAGGGGTGTACACGATGGTGCACGGGCATACGCACCGCCCGGCCATTCACGAATTCAAGGTGGATGAAACGGAGGCCGTGCGGGCCGTGCTGGGGGATTGGTACGAACAGGGCAGCTGGCTGGTGGCCGACGCCGACGGCCTGCACCCGCAATCGGCAATTTAAGTAGACGGTTCGCTTGGGTCAGGTCACGGCGCCCTTGAGCGCTAGCACCACGTCCATGACGTTGGTGCCGGTCGGTCCGGTGGTGACCAGCGCGTTTACGGTGTCCAGATAGCTTCCGGCATCGGCGCGCGCCAACGCTTGTTCGGCATCCAGCCCTGATTCCTGGCCGTGCAGCACCGTCCCGCCGTCGACCTCTCCACCGGCATCTTCGGTCGGGCCGTCCGTACCGTCCGTGCCGCAGGCGAGCAGCCGGATGCCCTTGACGCCTTCCAGCGCCGTGGCCGCAGCCAGGGCAAGGTGCTGGTTGCGTCCGCCTCGTCCCGGGTTTTCGGGTAGCCGGACGGTGGTTTCACCGCCCCAGATGTGCACGCCTGGAGGCGTGTCTATCTGCTTCAGGTATTCCGCCAGCTCTACTCCCGTCTTCCCGGCCTCATCTTCCAGAAATTCCGGATGCCGATGCACCGGGAACCCGAGTTCTTCCGCCCGGCATGCCGCCGCTTCCTTGGCATCTTCCAGTGTGGCGATGATGTGGGTCTGCAGGTGTTGGAAGGCTTCGGGCGGCGGGACCGGCATGCGCTCGGCCTTCTCGATCAGCTGGCGAGTCCCGTCGGACAAGGTCTCGGGCAGGACTTCGTCGCGCACGGCGGTCAGCGGGCCGGACCCGATCACGGCCGGGTCGTCCCCGGGCACGTCCGAAATCATCAGTGCGCAGGCGGGGCGTCCATCGAGATAGTGCGCAAGGCGTCCGCCCTTGATGCAGGAAATGGAACGGCGCACGGCGTTCATCTCGGTGATGGCCAGCCCTTCGGCCAGCAGCCGCTCGGTCAGTTCGCTCAACCCCTGCAGGTCCAGGTTGGGTGCCAGCACTTCGATCAGGCTGGAGGCGCCGCCTGAAATCAGCGCAAGGAAGCGGGCGTCAGCGGGGGCTTCGTCCAGAAACTCCACCAGTCGCTGACCGGCTCGGAGGCTGGCTTCTCCCGGCACCGGATGGTCGGATTCGACGCATTCGATCTGTGGGGAATCGCTCAGTTCGTCGTCCAAGTGACCGTGCTTGGTGATGACCAGCCCGCGCAGGGGTGCCGGTCGTGCACGCAGTGCACCGAGAGTCATCGCCGATGCCGCCTTTCCGAACGCGATCACGTGGTCGTACTCGACCTCCGGATGGCGATCCAGCCATTGGGCCACGGCTTCCGTGCCGCGCACCCGGGCCAGGGAGGCTTCCAGAATGTCCTGAAGCAGTGAATCGGCGGTCATGGCAGGATCAGCACCAGCGTGTCGACGGAGACCTGATCGAACAATTCAATCACATCGGCGCCGCGCATGCGGACACAGCCAATCGAGGCGGCCTGGCCAATCAGCCCTTCTTCGTGGGTTCCGTGGATGTAGATGTAGCGTTGGTAGGAATCCATGTCCCCGTCTTTGTTGACGCCGGGTTCGAGCCCGTCCAGCCACAGGATGCGTGTCGTGATGCATTCGTGGCCGGTCGCACGCGGCTCCGTCTCGATCTCGGCCGTTTCCTCCTGGGCGACCCGGCCCTTGAAGATCGTATGCAAGGCGGTATCGTCGCCGATGCGTTCCGCGATCCGGTGCGCACCGGTCGGGGTTTTCATGCTGTCGTTCTGCCCTCCGATGCCGTAGCGGGAGGTTGAGACGGGCCAGGAACGAATAACTTGATCCTCCTCGAGCAGGTGCAGGGCCTGTTCACGGGTGCTGACCAAGCACATCGGCCGGGATTGACACTGCGGGAAGCGTTGGCGCGCCTCCGCCGCCCGTGCCAGGTCTTCGGCCGTGGGATCGGCCACAGGAGGCAGGGCAGGGCACATGGCCTAGGCTGCCCGGTTCTGGGGGCTGGGGTCTCGAGTATCGTCCCCGGAACGCCGGCGCAAGGCCAGTTCGTCCAGGTAGCCGTCCGGCACGCCGGTCACGTAATCCCCGGTAAACACGGAGCAGTCGAAATTCTGGAGTTCGGGATTTCCGTCCTGAACCGCGGCGATCAGGTCTGGCAGGTCCTGGTAGATCAGGCGGTCGGCGCCGATAGCCTCGCGCACTTCGGAGATGTCACGCCCGTGTGCGATCAGTTCTTCGGCGCTCGGCATGTCGATGCCGTAGACGTTGGGGTAGCGAATCGGCGGCGAGGCGGAGCAGAAATAGACCTTTCTGGCCCCGGCGTCCCGTGCCATCTGCACGATTTCGCGCGAGGTGGTGCCACGCACGATCGAATCGTCGACCAGCAGGACGTTGGTGCCTTCGTATTCGTTGCGGATCGGGTTGAGTTTGCGCCGCACGGACTGACGGCGGACCTGCGCCTCGGGCATGATGAAGGTCCGGCCGATGTAGCGGTTCTTGATGAAACCCTCGCGGTAGGGGCGGTTCAGCCGGTAGGCCATCTCCAGCGCCGCGGTGCGGCTGGTGTCGGGGATCGGGATGACCACGTCGATGTCGTGATCGGGCCACTCCCGCAGGATCTTGTTCGCCAGGCGCTTGCCCATGCGCATCCGTGAGCGTTGCACGGAAACCCCGTTCATCACCGAATCCGGCCGGGCGAAGTAGACGTACTCGAAGATGCAGGGCGCATAGGTTTCCCGGCTTCCGCAGATTTCGCTGTGCACCGTGCCGTCCAGGCTGATAAACAAGGCTTCGCCGGGTGCGAGGTCGCGCTCCAGGGTAAAGCCCAGCATGTCCAGCGCCACGCTCTCGGAGGCGACGATGTGCTCGGGCCCTTCGTCGGTGTCCCGGGTGCCGTACACCAGTGGGCGGATGCCGTAGGGATCGCGAAACGCCAGGACTCCCCAGTCGGCGATCAGGCACACTGCCGCGTACGCGCCGATGCAGCGGCGGTTGACTCCCCGAACGGCCTGAAACAGTTCTTTCGGGTCGCGCGTGGTCGATTCGGGCCGGGCCAGCAGTTCGTGCGCGAGGACATTGAGCAGAATCTCGGAGTCGGATTCCGTATTGATATGGCGCCGGTCCTCGCGGAACAGTTCCTGCCGCAGCGCTTCGGTGTTCACCAGGTTGCCGTTGTGCCCCAGCGCGATGCCGTAGGGAGAGTTGACGTATAGCGGCTGCGCTTCTTCGGACTTTTCCGTTCCGGCGGTGGGGTAGCGCAGGTGGCCGATGCCGGCTTCGCCGCGCAGTCGCAGCAGCCTCTTGCTGCGGAACACGTCGCGAACCAGGCCGTTGCCTCGCAGTTGATGGATTCGTCCCTCACGGTCGTAGGTGGTCAGCCCCGCGGCGTCCTGGCCCCGGTGCTGCAGCACGTTCAACCCTTCATGCAGGTCCTGCGCGACGGGCTGGTGGCTGACAATGCCGATGAGTCCACACATGACGACTACTCGGGGAGCACCTCCGAGATTGTCTCGGAAACCGTTTCGGAAACCGTCTCGGCAAATGTCTCGGAAGATTCCGGGTAATGGAACAGATCCTGCCAGCCCTCGGGCATCCACTCGATGACCTGCTGGGCGGCTTCGACAAAGTAGGGAATCAGTGTTGACTCTCCCCAGAACCCTGCTTCGGGAATCGCGGTGGTGCCGGCGATCAGCACCAGCACTAATACCAGCAGGCTGCCGCGCAGCAGCCCGAACAGGAAGCCCATGACCCGATCGCTGCGCTGCAGGACGCCGCTGTTCTTGTCCTTGGACATCCGGGTGAACAGCCGGTGCAACTGCGACACCGCGACAAAGGTGAGGAGGAACAGCACGATCCCGGCGACCGGCGCGTGAAACTCGGTGAGGCCGTAGGTGCGCTCGCCCAGGGTGACTTCGTCGAACAGCTCGGGCACGAACTGCGCACCGAACCCGGCGAACTGGAAGGCCACGATGAGCCCCACCACCCAGGCCAGGATGGTGACCAGTTCCTCGGCGAAACCGCGCAGCCAGCTCAGGATGCCGGAGATCAGGATGATCAATGCGATCACCACGTCAACCAGGGTGGCGCCGAGAATGGTCATGGCTGCCGGACGACCCAGCCCTGGTGCACTTCGGTGAGGTTCTTCTTGGCCTTGATGCCTTTCAGCACGTGTTCAGCTGCCTGCTGGCTGGGATAGGGGCCGACCCAGATCCGCTGATGGGTCTTGCCGTCGGATGTTTCTTTCGCGAACAGATTGGTGCGATAGCCCGCCTCGCGCATAGTGTCTCGGATCTCAGTGGCCTTAGTGGTGTTCTGGAACCGGCCGACTTGGACATACCACTTGTCTTTTGGTGCCAGATTCGCAGGTTCCCCGGCGTCCGGGCCGGGCATGGCCTGGGCCTCCGGCGCGTTCATGTCGGCGGGAAACGTCTGGTGGGTGAAGACCAGTTCCTTCGGCGCGGCGACATCCTGCAGCGGCCGAACCAGGTCGGGACGCTGCGTGTCGAGCAGCATCGGGATCACCAGAACCCCAATGAGAATGAGCAAAACGGCGCCGAGGAGCCGTTGTTTGAGTGCGAGTTCCAACGCCAGAAGTCGGGCAGCTGTCGCGGGGAGGCCATTATAGCCTTTCAGCGGGGTTTTTGCCGGTGTCGTTGCTTGATTTCAGGCACACCTTCCCGGTGGGCGGACATAGGCGAGGGGGCTAGACGGGGGGCGCCTCTTCCCGACTGGGTTCCTGATTCTGCGACTGATGCAACAGAAATTCCCCGACCGCGAACACCGAGCCGAACACCACTACAGTCCCTTCCTGGCCAGCCCTCGAGGCTGCTTCCCGGTAGGCTTCCGTGACGGTGGGGTGGACGTGCACCTCGGGCAGCCGGCACGATTCCGCCAGTATGCGCAGGGTTTGTAGCGGAATTGCGCGGAGGGATTCCACTTCGCTCAGGTGCCAGCTTTTGACCAGCGGACTCAGGGGTCCCAAGATGTTTGGCACATCCTTTTCCTGCAGCGCGGAGAAAACTGCGTGCAGCGGGCGTCCGGGCCGGTAGCGGCGAAGGTTGCGAGCCAGGTTGATCGCCCCTTCCGGGTTGTGCGCGATGTCCAACACGGTGTCCACGGGTTCGTCTAGGACTTGGAAACGTCCGGTCAGGCTGACGTTTTCGAGCGCGTGCCGAATGATTTCCGGATCGAACCGTCCCAGATGATGCAGTACGGTCAGGGCACTGGCCGCATTGTTCAGTTGCACCCTTCCGGGCAGCCGGGGCGGCGTCGGCAGGTCTAGGCTTATACCGTCGCGGTGGCGGTAGCGCCAGCAGTCGGAGTCGAGAGGCTCCGCAAAGAAATCGTTGCCGATACGCTGCAGCGGCGCACCCAAGCGTCGGGCTTGGTCCGACAGGCTGACGGGCAGGTCGGGCTCTCCGCAGACTACGGGCCGCCCCGGGCGCATGATGCCGGCTTTCTCACGTCCGATCGATTCCCGGGTCCGGCCCAGCCACTCCGTATGGTCGATGCTGATGCTGGTAATCAGGGCGATATCAGCGTCCCACAAGTTGACCGCGTCCATCCGCCCGCCGAGACCGACCTCAAGGATTGCGTAATCGATTTCTCGTTCACGGAAGATCGACATGGCGGCGAGGGTGCCGTACTCGAAAAACGACAGGCTGGTGTCGCCGCGAGCCTGTTCCACCTGTTCGAAGGCATGGCACAGTGACGCATCGTCGACTTCCGCCCCGTCGATGCAGATGCGTTCGTTGTAGCGGATGAAATGCGGTGAAGTATAGGCGCCGACCCGCCCGTGCGGGCGCAGCATGGCTTCCAACAAGGCCACGCTGGAGCCTTTCCCGTTGGTCCCGGCGATGGTGGCGATCCGGAAGTCGGGCGCTTCCAGCAGGTTCATGCGGCGGGCCACCACCCGGATCCGTTCCAGTCCCAGGTCGATGCTGCTGGTGTGCAGGCGCTGCTGCCAGTCGATCCACTCGGACAGGGAGGAGAATCGCATGGCGGGCACCGGGAGAAAAGACCGAACGGCAGGAACTACGCGTCCCGTGCGCGGGGCGAGCGGTTCATCATCAGGCGCAACAGGTCGGCGATCGTGTCGCGCATCTCGCCGCGCGGCACCAGCATGTCGATGGCTCCATGCTCCAGCAGGAATTCGCTGCGCTGGAAGCCTTCCGGCAGGGTCTCGCGCACGGTCTGTTCGATCACGCGCGGACCGGCAAAGCCAATCAGTGCACCGGGCTCCGCAATCTGGACGTCACCCAGCATGCCGAGCGAAGCCGAAACCCCGCCCATGGTGGGATCGGTCAGCACCGAGATATAGGGCAGACGATTTTTCCGCATCCGGGCCAGCGCGGCGGCGGTCTTGGACATCTGGAACAGCGATACCAGCGCTTCCTGCATGCGTGCGCCCCCGCTGGTGGAGAAGCACACCAGAGGCATCCGCTCCTTCAGGCAGACGGCGGCCGCCTGCGCGAATTTTTCTCCGACGACCGAGCCCATGGAGCCTCCCATGAACCCGAATTCGAAGGCTGTGCAGACCAGCGGCATGCCGTGCAGTTGTCCCTGCATGACCACTAGGGCATCCTTTTCTTTCGTTGCCTTCTGTGCCTGGCCGATACGATCCCGGTAACGCTTGCTATCGCGGAACTTCAGGAAATCGCGGGGCGCAAGCTCGCCTATCAGTTCTTGCCGGGGCTGCTCGTCCAGGAACATCGCCAGACGTTCCCGGGCCGACACACGCATATGGTGCTGGCATTTCGGGCAGACATTCAGGTTGCGTTCCAGTTCGGACCGGTACAGCGGCGTGTCGCAGTTCGGGCACTTGATCCACAGGCCCTGCGGGACTTTCCGGGTGCTGCTGCTCTCGATCCGGATCTGGGGCGGCACCAGGCGCTTGTACCAACTCACGAGGCGCCTCCCGGACGGTCCGCGGTGTCGATGCCGGCACGCAGATCCTGCAGCAATTCGGTTGCGGCGGCGTGTGGGTCCGTCGCGGCCTGGATTCGGTCGATCAGCGCGCTGCCGACGACGACCGCGTCGGCAAGCTCCGCGGCGTGGGCCGCGGAATCCGCGTCCTTGATGCCGAACCCGATGCCGACAGGCAGGGTGGCGTGTGTCCGGATGCACTTCATACGTTCCGCTACGTCCTCCATATCCAGGCGGTCCGCGCCGGTTGTCCCGCGCAACGACACATAATAAAGAAACCCTTTCGCCTGCCCGCAGATCTGCCGGATCCGCGTCTCGGTCGTGGTCGGGGCCAGCAGGAAGATCTCGTCCAACTCGTGGTCGATCAGGGCCTGCCGGATCGTATCCGCTTCTTCCGGGGGAAGGTCGACCACCAGCACCCCGTCGACGCCGGCCTGGGCGGCCTGCTCTGCGAAGGTGCCGACGCCCATGGCGACGATCGGGTTGGTGTAGCCCATCAGGATCAGCGGCGTCTCCGCGTCGTCGTTCCGGAATTCGGCGGCCATGTCCAGCACGTCGCGCAGGCGGACCTGGTGCGCCAGTGCCCGCTCGCAGGCAGCCTGGATCACGGGCCCGTCGGCCATCGGGTCCGAGAACGGAACCCCGAGTTCGATCAAGTCGGCCCCGGCCTGCACGAGCGTGTGCAGCAGCGGCACGGTGGCGGCAGGTTCAGGGTCGCCCGCGGTCAGGTAAGGGACCAGCGCCGTGCGCCCGGCCTCCTGAAGTTGGGCGAAGCGCCCGGCGATGCGGCTCACAGGGACAGGCCCTCGCGCCGGGCAACCGCGTCGATGTCCTTGTCGCCGCGTCCGGAAAGGTTGACTACCACGATGGCGCTCTCCGGCATTTCGCGGGCCGCCTGAAGGGCGCCCGCTATCGCGTGAGCGCTCTCGAGTGCCGGGATGATTCCCTCGGTCCGGGTCAGCAAGTGGAAGGCCTGCAAGGCCTCCTCATCGGTGGCGCTGGTGTACTCGACCCGGCCGAGATCCTTGAGCAGGGCATGTTCGGGACCGACGCCCGGGTAGTCCAGCCCGGCGGAGACGCTGTGCGTGGCCAGGATCTGTCCCGCCTCGTCCTCCATCAGGTAGGTGCGGTTGCCGTGCAGCACCCCGGCGCGGCCGCGGGCCAGCGGCGCCGCGTGTTGGCCGGTCTCAAGCCCTAGGCCGGCTGCCTCGACCCCGAGCATGCGCACGTCGGGGTCGTCCAGGAACGGGTGGAACAACCCGATCGCATTGGAACCGCCGCCGACGCAGGCGACCAGCAGGTCTGGTAGGCGGCCTGCCTGCTCTTGAACCTGGTGGCGCGCCTCGCGCCCGATGATTGCCTGAAAGTCGCGCACCATCTCGGGGTAGGGGGCGGGGCCTGCCACCGAGCCGATGATGTAGAACGTGTTCTCGACATGGGTCACCCAGTCGCGCAGCGCTTCGTTCAACGCATCCTTCAGGGTCCGGGAGCCCGAGGTCACGGGAATCACTTCCGCGCCCAACATCTTCATGCGGTAGACGTTGGGGGCCTGGCGCTCGATGTCCTCCGACCCCATGTACACCACGCATTGCAGGCCGAGGCGCGCGCTGACGGTGGCAGAGGCCACGCCGTGCTGGCCGGCGCCGGTCTCGGCGATGATGCGGGTCTTGCCCATGCGTTTCGCCAACATCGCCTGGCCGACGGTGTTGTTGATCTTGTGCGCGCCCGTGTGGTTCAGGTCCTCGCGCTTGAGCCAGATTTGGGCGCCGCCGTTCTCCCGGCTCAGGCGCTGGGCGAAATACAGCGGGGAAGGGCGCCCGACATAGTGGGCGAGATCCTCTTCGAAGGCTTGCCAGAAAGCAGCGTCCTCGCGGGCCTCGCGGTACACCGCGGCCAGTTCGTCGAGCGGCCGGATCAGGGTTTCGGCCACGAACCGCCCGCCGTACTCCTCGAAATGCCCTTCGGCATCCGGCCAACGATAGCCGCCCGGGAAACTAGCGTGCGGCACGGTTCACCTCCCGCATGAATGCCGCGATTTTTTCCGGATCCTTGAGCCCGGGCGAAGCCTCGACGCCGCTGCTGACGTCCACGCCCCAGGGACGGACTGCCTGGATCGCTTCGCCCACGTTTCCCGCCTCCAGGCCGCCTGCCAGGATCAGCGGACGCGGGTCTTCGGAGCGAACCTTCGCCCAGTCGAAAGTCTTACCCTGTCCCCCGGCTTCTCCCGATGCATGGCTGTCCAGCAGGAAGCCGTGCGCGTCGGAGTAGTGCTGCTGGTAGTCGGTCAGGGCGCCGGGTTCATTCATGGGTACGGCCTTGATCCAGTGGCCTTCGAACCGGGCGCACAATTCCGGCGCTTCGCGGCCGTGGTACTGCAAGCCGTCGAACGGGATGGTTTCGATCAATTCGTCGAGGAACTGCGGGTCCGGGTCGAGCACGACCGCGTAGGCATCCATGAAAGGCGGCAGGATGTCGATGATCGAACAGGCGACGGCAGGCTCAATATTTCGCGGGCTGGGCTCGTGGAATACCAGCCCGATGGCGTCGGCACCCGCCTCGGCGGCGAGCAGGGCGTCAGCCGGGTTCGTAATACCGCAGATTTTGACACGGGTGCGCATATTCAGGCAGGCAGGCTGTAATCCGGAGTCCACAGGGGCGGCGGGATGCCGCATTCAGGGGGATAGTTTACGCTCATCAGGTACAGCCCGTCCGGCGGTGCGGTGATGCCGCCCGCCGTGCGGTCGCGCCGTTCCAGCAACTCGGCCAGCCATTTCGGGGGACGTTCGCCGTGGCCGATGTCGATCAGGGAGCCGGCCAGGATTCTCACCATGTGGTGTAGGAAGCCGTCGGCCTCGACGTCGATGTGGACGAACGGCTCACGGGCAGTGACGTCCAGCCGGAAGAGAGTGCGCCGGGGATGGCGGGCCTGGCATTCCGCCGCCCGGAAGCTGGTGAAGTCGTGCTCGCCCAGCAGGGCCTGGGCGGCCTGGTGCATCTGTTCAATGTCCAAAGCCTTGGGAATCCGCGTGACCTTGCCGGCAAGCAGGCCTGCCGCGGCGGCGTCGCGCTGCAGGATGATGTAGCGGTAGTGGCGCCGGATCGCGGAGTAGCGGGCATGGAAGTCGTCCGCGACCTCTCGCACCCAGGAGACGCTGACGGTAGGCGGCAGGTGCGCACCCGCGCCCCGCTGCCAGGCGTGCAGGGAGCGATCCGCAGTGGTGTCGAAATGAATGACTTGGCCGGCCGCATGCACTCCGGTGTCGGTGCGGCCGGCGACAGCAGTGCGGATCGGGTGATCGGCGACGGCGGAGAAGGCTTCCTCAACCGTATCCTGGACGCTCGGAGCGTGGCTTTGCCGCTGCCAGCCGTTGAAGCCGGCACCGTCGTATTCGAGACCGCAGGCCAGGCGGGGCATGGGTCAGGACGAACCTATCCGGCTTTTCAGCCTCTCCGCCTCTTCGCGTTCTTGCTCCGTCCCCTCGGCTAGCACCAGCCGGATCAGGGGGCGCGCCTGGTCGTATTCGTTCGCCTCGACGTGCGCGTGCGCCAAGTCCAATGCGGAAGTGGCGCGCCGGGCAGGATCCTCGATGTCGCCCACACTTTCTCGAATGATCCGGGCCTGACGGGCGCGGCTCAGGATCAGCGCAGACAGATAGGCCAAGAGCAGAATCCCCGCAGCGGCGAGAATTCCGGGCCATGGGAAATCGGCCGCGATCTTCGCCGCGGTTCCTTCATCGCCTGACCCATCCGCCAGTGGCACCAGGGCTTCGGCCTCGACTTCCGCCATTGCCAGCGGCGCTTCGGTCTTTTCAGTCTCAGATTCCGCTGGTACGGCCGGTGCCGGCTCGGATGCTGCCGGTTCCGGTTCCGCCGGAGAGGCCTTGTCCGGTTCGATTTGCTCCGGCGCGGCCGGTTGAGTGCCAGTGGTCCCGGGTTCGGCTGGCTCGGCCTCCATCGGCTCGGGGGTTGCGGACTCGGCCTGCATCTCAAGCGGCACAAGCTGCAGCCGCCGTTCCTGCAGGGTCGGGCTTTCGCGCAGGTCCGTTCCTTCCCGCCGCCACTTCTGCCACTGCTCGTTCTGGAACTGGATCTCGTCAATCAACCACTGGCGGGACAGGTTCAGGTGCGCGATCTCGGCCTGGCTTGGGATGTACAACTGGGAGCCGGCCCGGACCAGGTTGATGTTGTCGTGGATGAAGGCGCCGCGGTTGTACAGCTGGATTGCCAGCATCAGGGTGTAGGCATCGACTTCCCGGGAGCGGGCCTGCTCCAGTGCGATCTCGAGCAACGTGTCTCCCCATGCCACTTCGCGCGTCGTGCCGGTCGGGGCGCACGGCGGCAGGTTCAGGGTATAGAACATGGGTGGCTCGTACCCTTCCCCGAGAGCCAGCACCAGGTCGTTGGAGTGGGAGGGAAGCGGTTCCTTGCTGCGCACCTGGATCCGGTGCTCGCCGTTTTCCCGGAGCCGGTCCAGTTGTGCCGAACCGACCCAGGAAGGGTAGGTTTTCTGGAGTTTCCGGTAGGTCGGCGGGGCCGCGACCTCGATATGCAACTGCTCCGGGTCGACTCCGGCTTCCGTCACTAGGCGAAGCGTTAGCAGGGCAGAACAGTCCGGCTCGAAATGGATTTCCGGCTGGCCCAGTTCCAACGCCTGGGCCGGAGCGGTCAGGGCGGCCGCCAGGAGCAGAAGCCGCGCGTTCACTGCCCGAATCGTTCCAGCCACTGTTCGGCGATCTGGATGCTGTTGGTCGCGGCGCCCTTGCGCAGGTTGTCGCTGACCACCCAAAGGTCAAGCCCGCGCGGGTGGGACAAGTCCTGGCGGATGCGCCCGACGAACACTTCGTCCCGACCGGCCGCATCCGACGCCGCCGTAGGGTAGCCGCCGTCCGCCGCTTCGTCGATGACGACCACGCCGGGGGCGTCCTCCAGCAGCGCGCGGGCCTCCGCCGCGCTCAAAGGCTCGCGGGTTTCCAGGTGGATGGCCTCGGAATGGCCGGTGTACACCGGCACGCGGACCGTGGTGGGGTTGACGCCGATGTCTTCGTCTTCTAGGATCTTGCGGGTCTCCCAGACCATCTTCATCTCTTCCCGGGTATAGCCGTTGTCCTGGAAGTGGTCGATGTGCGGAAGAACATTGAACGCGATCGGGCGGGGGTAGACCTCGCAAGGGCTTTCGCGGTCGGCAAGCACGTCCCCGGTTTGCCGGCGGAGTTCCTCGATCGCGGCCTGGCCCGTGCCGGAGACCGCCTGGTAGGTGGCGACGTTGATACGTTCGATTCCCGCCGCGTCGTACAAGGGCTTGAGCGCCACGACCATCTGGATGGTCGAGCAGTTGGGATTGGCGATGATGCCGCGGTTGCGGTAGTCGGCGATGCGCTCCGGGTTGCATTCAGGCACCACCAGCGGGATATCTGCCTCGTAGCGGAAGCAGGAGGTGTTGTCGATCACCAAGCAACCGGCTTCGATGGCGCGCGGCGCAAACTGGCGCGAGGGCTCGCTGCCAGCGGAGAACAGGGCGACCTGAACCTGGCTGAAATCAAACTCCTCCAGTGCCTGGACCTCGATTTCCTGGCCGCGGAACGAAAGGCGCCGACCTTTCGAACGTTCGCTGGCCACTAGATGCAGGGCATCGCAAGGAAAATCGCGCTCTTCGAGGACCTGGCGCATCACTCCGCCCACGGCACCGGTGGCACCGACGACAGCAACGTTCAGGCCGCTCATGAGCCGAGGCGCCCCTTCAGCGCGTCAATTACCGCATCTCCCATCTGCACCGTCCCGACGGCTTCGCCGCCGTCCGCGAGGTCGGCGGTTCGCAGTCCCTGTTCCAGCACGTCCCGCACGGCGCCTTCCACCGCATCAGCGGCATCGGCCTGTTGCAGGGAATAGCGGAGCATCATGCCGACCGACAGGATCATCGCGAGCGGGTTGGCCTGACCGGTGCCGGCCAAGTCGGGAGCCGAGCCGTGCACCGGCTCGTAGAGTCCTTGGCGCTTCTCGTTCAGGGACGCAGAGGGCAGCAGGCCGATCGACCCGGTCAATTGGGCGGCAATGTCGGACAGGATGTCGCCGAACAGGTTGCCGGTCACCATCACGTCGAACTGGGTGGGTTCGGCGACCAGTTGCATGGCGGCATTGTCCACGTACAGATGCGACAGTTCGACGTCGGGGTACTCTTGTGCGATTTCGCCGACCACGGTTCGCCACAACTCCGAGACTTCGAGAACGTTCGCTTTGTCCACGGAACAAACCCTCCGGCTCCGCAACTGGGCGGCCTGAAAGGCGCTGTGGGCGATGCGCGAGATTTCATCCTCATCATAGACCATGGTGTTGACGCCGCGCCTGCGGCCATCGTGCTCGGCCAGCGCGCGCGGCTCGCCGAAATAAAGCCCGCCGGTCAATTCACGCACGATCAGGAGATCCAGCCCTTCGAGTTTTTCGGGCTTGAGGCTCGAGGCATGCGCCATGCCGGGCATCAGCGTCGCGGGGCGCAGGTTGGCGTACAGTCCCAGCCCCTTGCGCAGCCTGAGCAGGCCGGTCTCGGGGCGCAGCGCTCGATCGGGAGTGTCGTAACGGGGTGCGCCGACCGCTGCCAGCAGCACGGCGTCGGCGTCGTGGGCAGCCTGCAGGGTACTGGCCGGCAGGGGGTCGCCCTGTGCGTCGACAGCCGCTCCCCCGACCAGGGCTTCGTCCAGCTCCAGTTCGAGGCCGCCGTCGCGGACCAGGCAGTCGAGCACCTTGCGGGCCTCGGCCGTGATCTCCGGGCCGATGCCGTCGCCGGGCAGGATCAGAATGCGCGACATTACGGGCTGCCGAAGCGGTCGAACAGCCAAGGGGCGTGCGCCCGCCGCGCCGCTTCGAATTCGCGGATCCGGTCTGAGTGATGCAGGGTCAGCGCGATGTCGTCGAGCCCTTCGACCAGGCAGTGCTTACGCTGCGGGTCGATGTCGAATGACCAAGTCGCACCGGAATCCGCCGCCACCGTCTGCTCCGGCAGGTCGATGTCCAGCCGGTAGCCTTCGGTTTGTTCGATCTCCTCGACGAGCGTACGCACGGCATCCTCCGGCAGCCGGACGGTGAGCAGGCCGTTCTTGGCGGAGTTGGTGTCGAAGATGTCTGCAAAACTCGGCGCAATGACGGCCCGGAAACCGGCGTCCAGGAACGCCCAGACCGCGTGTTCGCGCGAAGAGCCGCAGCCGAAGTTGGCGCCAGTGACCAAAACGGAAGCTCCCTGGTAACGGGACTGGTTCAGCACGAAATCCGGGTTGCGCGGGCGCCGGGAATGATCGCTCTCCAGGTCGCCGGGCGCCAGGTAGCGCCAGCTGTCGAACAGGTTCGGGCCAAAGCCGGTCCGCTTGACCGACTTCAGGTACTGCTTGGGGATGATCACGTCGGTGTCGATATTGCTTCGATCAAGCGGCACGACGATCCCGCGGTGGCGGACGAAAGGAATCATGCCAGGTATTTCCGCACGTCGACGAAATGCCCGGCACAGGCGGCCGCTGCGGCCATTGCCGGGCTGACCAGGTGGGTGCGTCCACCCTCGCCTTGGCGGCCCTCGAAGTTCCGATTGGAGGTGGCGGCGCAGCGCTCGCCGGGTTCCAGCCGGTCAGCATTCATGGCCAGGCACATCGAACAACCCGGTTCCCGCCATTCGAAACCGGCCTCGGTAAAGATCCGGTCCAGCCCTTCCGATTCGGCCTGGGCCTTGACCCGCCCGGAGCCGGGGACGACCAGGGCTTGGCGGATATTGTCCGCGCAGTGCCGTCCGCGGACTACCGCGGCGGCTTCGCGCAGGTCCTCGATGCGGGCGTTGGTACAGGAACCGATAAAAATTCGGTCCAGTTCAAGGTCGGTGACCGTCTCGCCGCCTTCCAGGCCCATGTAGTTCAGTGCGGCCTTCATGTCGTCAGCACGCACAGAGTCTTCCGCCTCGTCAGGGCGGGGCACGGCCGTATCGACCGGCACGACCATCTCCGGCGACGTACCCCAGGTTACCTGGGGAGCCAACTCACCGGCCTGCAGCACCACGGCGTGCTCGAACACGGCATCATCGTCGGAGCGCAGTTCGCGCCACCGCCGTTCGGCCTCTTCCCAGACGGCGCCTTCGGGCGCATAGGTCCGCCCGCGAACGTATTCGAGGGTGACGTCGTCGACCGCGACCAGTCCAGAGCGTGCACCGGCCTCGATCGCCATGTTGCACAGGGTCATGCGGGCCTCCATGCTCATGCCTTCCACCGCCTGGCCGGCGAATTCGATAGCGCAGCCGGTGCCGCCCGCTGCGCCGATGCTTCCGATCAGGGCGAGCGCCAGGTCCTTGGCGCCGACGCCGGGCGCGGTGTGGCCCTCGAGGCGTACCAGCATGTTGGCCGGCTTGCGCACCGGCAGGCACTGGGTGGCCAGGACGTGCTCCACCTGCGAGGTGCCGATGCCGAACGCCAGCGTTGCCAGTGCACCGTGCGTAGAGGTGTGCGAGTCGCCGCAGACTACGGTCATGCCGGGCAGGGTGATGCCCTGCTCCGGGCCGATCACGTGCACGATGCCCTGGCGCGGGTCCCCCATCGGGAATTCCAACAGGCCGTACTCGGCGCAGTTGGCGTCCAGAACCTCGACTTGATGGCGCGAGACCGCATCGGGAATCTCCTCGAGATCCGGCTCGGTCGGGACGTTATGGTCGGCCACCGCGACGATGCTGTCGGGCCGCCAAGGCGAACGCCCAGCCAGACGCAGACCCTCGAAGGCCTGCGGCGAAGTCACTTCGTGGACCAGCTGGCAGTCGATGTACAGCAAGGTGGTGCCGTCTTCGGCCGTCTGCACCGCATGCTCGTCCCAAAGTTTGTCGTACAGGGTACGCCCAGACATGATCGTTTTTTCGTTCCGTGCTTGATGCACGGCAATTATAGAGGATGAGAAGGGATTTCGGGGCGTTTTTGCAGAGATTTCAACCGGTTTTAGAGGGGCCGAATCGGGTCTGAGCCTCGGCCAGGCGTTCGGCAGTGCCGATATCCATCCATTGCCCGCGAAAATGTTCGCCGCCTGCTCGTTCGGCGCGGATGGTGGTTTGCAGCAGAGGCGCCAACTGGAATCGCCCAGGCGTGCACTTCTCAAACAGGCGGGGGCGATAGAAACCGATCCCGGCGAACGTCAGGCGTTCTCTGGACTGCTCCTGGACGCGGCCCTCCTCGTAGTAGAAATCTCCTTCCGGGTGATGCGCGGGGTTGTCGACCAAGACCAGATGTGCATCGTCGCCGTCGGCCAGCGGCGGGGTGGCGAATCGGTAGTCGGTGCAGACGTCCGCGTTGACGACCCAGAACGGGTTCGGCCCCAATAGGGGAAGAGCCTGGCGGATGCCCCCGCCGGTCTCCAGCGGGGGAGAGGGTTCGGGAGAGTAGTGGATGCGGATGCCGAATTCGCGTCCATCCCCCAGGGCATCACGGATCTGTTCCCCGAGGTGCGACAGGTTGACGACGATGTCTTCAGTCCCGACCTCGCGCAGGGCCCGAAGATGGCGCACGATCAGGGGTTCGCCAGCGACTTCCAAAAGGGCTTTCGGCAGGGTGTCGCTCAGCGGGCGCATGCGTTCCCCGCGCCCGGCTGACAAGATCATCGCCGAGGGCATGTCAGGGCTCCGGCAGCCGCGCCACTAGATCTGCCAAAGGTTGCAGTGGTGGATACTTGGCGCAAACGTCTTGGACATAGCGCAGCACGCGCGGCACGTCATCCAAGAAGGAAGGTTTGTCGTCCCGATGGCACAGCCGGGCAAAGATGCCGACCGCCTTCAGGTGGCGCTGCACCCCCATCCAGTCGAACCACTTTATGAAACGTTCGGAATCCACGCCCTCATCGAGAATTCCCTGTTGAATGGCGCGTTGGCGGTACTGTTCCGCCCAGCCGCGGACCCGCTCATCGGGCCAGGCGATGTAGCAGTCCCGGAGCAGGGAGACAAGGTCGTAAGTCACCGGCCCCCACATCGCGTCCTGGTGGTCGATGATGCCGGGGTTGGGCTCAGTCACCATCAGGTTTCGGGAGTGGTAATCGCGGTGGACTGCCACGCACGGTTGTTCCAAGGCGCAGTTGATCAACAACTGCCAGACCGTCTCGATCATGAGTTGATCCTCGCGGCTCAGTTCCCAGCCGAGGTGACGACCCAAATACCAATCGGTGAACCGGTCGAGTTCCAGGCGCAGTTGTTTCGCATCGTACGGTGGCAACGGGCCTTGCGGCAGGGTTTGGATGTGCAGCAGGGCGTCGAGGGCGTCGCCGTACAGTGAATCTGCCGATTCTTCGTCCAGGCTCTGCAAATACTGCGTGTCTCCTAGGTCTTCGAGCAAGAGGAACCCGTCTGCTTCGTTTTCCACCTGGATGTCCGGGACGTGCACGTCTGCTTTCTGCAGGTGCGCGTTGACTGCGAGGAAAGTTTGCAGGGGCTCGTTCTCAGGTGGAGCGTCCATTGCGATCCAGGTGCGGTCCGCTCCATGCACGCGGAAGTAACGGCGGAAACTGGCATCGCCCGCCACTTGGCGGAGTTCCAACTCCGGGTCCTGCAGGATTTGGCGCACCCAATCCCGCAGTTGTTCCTGTCTTGAGTCTTCCATTGCCGAAATTCTTTGAATCAGCCTCGCTATTGTAAGTTACCCAAATAAGGCATAATAATACCCATTATGGGTACTACTACTAGTCTCGCTGGCGCTCTGTTCACCAAGACCCAGCAGAAGGTTCTGGCTCTGCTTTTTGGCCAGCCGGACCGTAGCTTTTATACCAAAGAGCTGATCGAACTGACCGGCTCCGGCTCCGGGGCAGTGCAGCGCGAATTGCAACGCTTGACCTCCAGTGGCCTGGTCAGGATGACCCCGGTTGGGGTGCAGAAGCATTATCAAGCCAACCCCGATTGCCCTGTGTATCACGAACTCGTCAGCGTCATGCGAAAGACGGTTGCGGTGGCAGAACCTATTCGGCAGGCGCTGGATCCGGTTGCCGATCGTATCGGGCTCGCCATGATCTACGGGTCTGTCGCGCAGGGTACGGATACGGCGGCAAGCGACATTGACTTGCTTGTCATTGCTGACGACCTGATGTTGGAGGAACTCTATGCCGCGCTTGCGCCGGTAGAGGCACGCTTGGACCGCAAGGTCAGTCCTACACTCTATACGGTGCAGGAGTTCAATACCCACCGATCATCCGGGAACCCATTCCTGTCCCGCGTGCTCGCCAGCGAATGTCTGGTCCTTATCGGCGAAGAAGATGGCGCACCCGCAGCTTGAGAATTTAGTCCGCATCGGCAAGCTCAAGGTGGAACGGGTCGAAGTTGGGGAAGTCGAGGGGCTGCTGCACTCGGGCCGGTGCCGCCTCGATGATGCCCAGAGGCAGGAGTTGAGTCCGGAAAGTCGCTTTGATCTTGGCTACAACGCGGCACACGCGTTAGCACTTTCGGCCCTACGGGCTCACGGCTACCGCTCCAACTCCCGCTATCTGGTTTTTCAGTGCTTGCAGCACACGGTCGACCTGCCTGCGGAACAATGGCGGGTGCTGGATCATGCCCACCGCAAGCGGAATCTGGCCGAGTCCGAAGGCGCAACGGACGTGGACGAACAACTCCTCCGTGCGTTGATAAGGGTGGCGCAAGAGGTTGCCACGCGCGTGAGTCACTTGCTCGCGCAGCAGTAAGAGGGATTTCCGGCAAATCAGTTACAATACGCCGCCCAACGATGCCCATGGCGTCGCCGCATTTTTTGAGGAAGTCCGGATGGCTGTCCAGAAAAGCAAGAAAAGCCGCTCCAAGCGCGACATGCGCCGTTCGCACCATGCGCTGAAGAGTGCCACGGTGTCGGAGGATCCGGCCACGGGCACACGGCACCGCCGCCACCATATCGCCGCCGACGGCTATTACCGGGGCCGCAAGGTTCTCGAAGTCAAGCAGCCGAAACAGGATCCGGCCGAAACGGAAGCCTGACCGGGATTCCGTCTCCGCCGCCGAGCGGACCCTCCATGACTGATTCCGTCACCATCGCGCTGGATGTGATGGGAGGCGACCATGGCGCGGACAGCGTCTTGCCGGCTGCCGTCTCCCAACTCCAGGCCGACCCATCGCTGTGCTTGATCCTGGTCGGTGACGAATCCCTGATCCGCGAACGGCTGAAGGGGCTGGGATCTCTGTCCGAAGACCGCATGGTCGTGCACCATGCTTCGGAACAGATCGAGATGGGCGAACCCCCGATGCAGGCCCTGCGCGGGAAGCCGGATTCGTCGATGCGGGTTGGCCTCAACCTGTTGCGTGACGGGGAGGCGCAGGCGTTCGTGAGTGCAGGCAACACCGGCGCCCTGGTGGCGCTGTCGCATTTCGTGGTGCGGATGCTGCCGGGGATCGACCGACCGGCCATCCAGTCGACGGTGCCGGCCCTGAACGGCCACACGCACGTGCTGGATTTGGGCGGCAACGTGGATTCCCGCGCCGAACACCTCCTGCAGTTCGCCGTGATGGGTTCCGTGCTGGCTCAGGAACTTGACGATAATCCCCGCCCCCGGGTCGGCCTGCTCAATGTCGGCGAGGAGAACATCAAGGGCAACCGGCAGGTGCAGGCGGCGGATGCCCTGCTGCGCGAAAGCCGGCTCAACTACATCGGTTACGTCGAGGGCGACGACATCTACTGCGGGGATGTCGACGTGGTGGTGTGCGACGGTTTCGTCGGCAACATCTCGCTCAAGACCACCGAAGGGGTGGCCCGGATGCTGATCACGTTCCTCAAGGAGGAATTCAAGCGCAATCTCTACCGCCGTTCGGCCATGGCCCTGTCCGCCCCGATCCTCAAGGGATTCCGCCGCCTGTTCGACCCCCGCCGCTATAATGGAGCCAGCCTGCTTGGCCTCCGCCACGTGGTCATCAAGAGCCACGGCAGCGCCGATGCGTTCGCCTTCGAACAGGCCATCATCCGTGCACGGCAGGAGGCGCGCCGAGACCTGCCGATGCGAATAGATCAAAACATCGATACCCTGCTGGCCGACCGGGTCGAAGTGGAAGCCGGGTCATGATTCATTCGGCCATCACCGGGACCGGCTCCTGCCTCCCTGAGCGGGTGGTGACGAACCAGGAACTGGAAGAGATGGTCGACACCACGGATGAATGGATCCGGGAACGGACCGGAATTCTCCAGCGTCACATCGCGGGCGAGAAAGAAACTACGGCCTCGATGGGTGCGAAGGCGGCGCGCGAGGCGTTGGATGCGGCGGGACTTGCGCCGGACGACGTCGACATGATCGTGCTGGCGACGACCACTCCCGATCGCATTTTCCCCAGCACGGCCTGCCATATCCAGAGAGAACTGGGGACCCCGGTGTGTCCGGCATTCGATGTCCAGGCAGTCTGCAGCGGGTTCATCTACGGGCTGGACATCGCCCGGCGGTTCATCGCGACCGGAGGCGGTGGCACGGTGCTGGTTATCGGCTCCGAAGTACTGTCCCGCATCGTCGACTGGAGCGACCGGAGCACCTGCGTGCTGTTTGGCGACGGAGCGGGAGCCGTGGTGCTCCAGGCGCGCGACGAACCCGGTATCCTGTCGACCCACCTGCATGCGGACGGACGCTACGACCACCTGCTGCAGGTGTCGCCGGAGGTGAACGGGGCCTTTATCGAAATGAAGGGCAACGAAGTCTTCCGGATGGCGGTGAACACCTTGGGGAGAATCGTGGACGAGACCCTTGAAGCCAACCAGATGGACCGGCACGAGGTCGACTGGCTGGTTCCGCACCAGGCCAATCACCGGATCATCGCGGCCACCGCGCGCAAGCTGGACTTGCCCATGGAGCGGGTGGTAGTCACGGTCGACCAGCACGGCAACACCTCTGCCGCCTCGGTGCCGCTGGCACTGAACCAGGCCGTACGCGACGGTCGGATCCAGTCGGGCGACGTGCTCATGCTGGAGGCTTTCGGTGGCGGCTTTACCTGGGGTTCCGCACTGATCCGATACTAGGTTCCGCCCCATGGCTTCACGTACCGATCAGGCTTTCGACGCCGGGGGGTTCGTGCAAACCCTGACCCACGCCCCGGGCGTGTACCGCATGCTGGATGCGTCCGGCAACCTCCTGTACGTCGGCAAGGCGCGCGACCTGAAGAAGCGCGTATCCAGCTACTTCCAGAAGACCTCGCTGGGTCCGCGCACGCGCCGGATGATTGCGCAAACCGAGCGCATGGAGGTGACGGTCACCGCCACCGAGGCGGAAGCCCTGCTGCTGGAAAATACCCTGATCAAGCAGCACCATCCCCGCTACAACATCCTGCTGCGCGACGACAAGAGCTATCCCTACATCTACGCTTCGACCCACCAGACCTACCCGGGACTGTCGTTCTACCGCGGACGCAGGCGGCGCAAGGGCCGCACGTTCGGGCCCTATGCCAGCGTCGGGGCCTTGCGGGAGACGCTCAACACCCTGCAGAAGCTGTTCCGGACCCGGCAGTGCCCGGACAGTTTCTTCCGCAACCGCAGCCGCCCGTGCCTGCAGTACCAGATCAAGCGGTGCACCGCGCCGTGCGTGGGCTACATCACGCCGGAAGACTACCAGGCGGACGTCGACTTGACGTTGCGTTTCTTGGAAGGGCGAAACGAGGAAGTGATGCACGACCTGACGGCACGGATGGATCGGGCATCGGAGCGCCTGGACTACGAGGAGGCTGCGGAGTGGCGGAACCGTATCCAGTCGCTGCAGGAGATCTGCCGGCATTACCGGACGGGGGTGGCGTCCGGGCACTTCGACGTGGTCGCCGCAGTCTGCGAGGGCGGACTGCATTGCGTTCAGGTCAGTTCTTTCCGCGGCGGGGCGAGCCATGGCAACCGCAGTTATTTCCCGGTCGTCAACGACGCGACCATCGAAGCCCCGGAACTGTTGCGCGGATTCCTGGGGCAGTACTACCTGGAGCGCGTGGCGCCGCCGGAAGTCTTGTTGAACCATTCGGTCCCGGACCAGGAAGCGCTTGAGGAATGGTTGAGCAGCAAGTCCCCGGGACGGATTCGCCTGTGTGCGAACGTGCGGGGCCGCCGGCGTACCCAGGTGGAACTGGTGGAACGCAACGCCCGGCAGTCGATCGCCGTGCGAACGCAGTCCCGCAGCGGAATACGGGAACGCCTGGAAGCGCTGGCGGAGGCTTTGTTGCTGGACGCCATGCCGGCCCGGCTGGAGTGCTTCGATGTCAGCCATACCCGCGGCGAGGCGACGGTGGCCTCGTGCGTGGTCTACACCACGGAGGGGCCGAGCCGTTCGGAATTCCGCAGCTTCAACATTTCCGGCATCACGCCGGGGGACGACTACGGGGCGTTGCGCGAGGCGCTGACCCGCCGCTATACGAGGGTGTGCGCGGGCGAGTACCCGGCCCCCGACGTGCTGCTGATCGACGGCGGCAAGGGGCAGCTGCGTGTCGCCCGCGAGGTGCTGGCGACGCTCGATGCGCCGGGCATCGTGGTGGCCAGCGTGGCCAAGGGGGAAGGCCGCAAGCCCGGGACGGAGACCGTGTACGCCGACACCGTCGAAGGGCCGTTGCACCTGCCGCAGCGTTCGGTGGCGTTTCACCTGATCCAGCAGATTCGCGACGAGGCACACCGGTTTGCCGTGACAGGGCATCGCCGTCGGCGAGCAAAGCGCAGGCTTGAATCGCCACTGGAGGAGATTTCCGGCGTGGGGCCACAACGTCGGCAGAACCTGTTACGCTACTTCGGGGGGTGGCAGGGTGTCCGCAAGGCGACGGCCGCCGACTTGGCCCGGGTGCCCGGCATCGGGGCGGGTCTCGCACAGGAGATCTACGATTACCTGCACGAAGAAAACGCATGATTGAGCCGACCATTCCGAACCTGCTGACGGCGCTGCGGATTGCCTTGATTCCCGTGTTTTCCGGGGTGTTCTTTATTCCCGGATGGGGGCCCCAGGCTTCGGCCGTGCTGTTTGCGCTTGCCAGCTTGACGGACTGGGCGGACGGGTATCTGGCGCGGAAACTGGGCCAGTATTCTGCATTCGGGGCCTTCCTGGACCCGGTAGCGGACAAACTGATCGTGTGCGTGGCGCTGGTGCTGCTGGTGTCGCGCGACAACAGCCTGTGGCTGGTCGCCCCGGCCTGCGTGATCATCGGGCGGGAGATCGCGATTTCGGCCTTGCGCGAATGGCTGGCCGGCACGCGTGCCCGTTCGCGGATTTCAGTGTCATGGCTCGGCAAGTTCAAGACCCTGCTGCAACTGGCCTCGCTGGTGCTGTTGTTGTGGGCGGCGCCCGACCCGGCCGATCCGCTTTACGTGTACGGTCTGATTCTGCTGGGTGTGGCGGCTGCGATGACGCTGGTATCGATGGCGTACTACCTGTGGCTGGCGCTGCGCAGCGAAGAGTCAGAGGCCTCCGGCGCCTGAAGGCCGGCCCGAAAAGCGCGATTTCTGTTCTTGCTGCAGTGGGTTGCGGCATCGGGACACTTTCAATCCTGCCGTCCGTCGACTCAATCGGAAAAAGAGACATTGCAGCTTTGCGTTGACATCCATAGAGTGGAGAGTTTGTTTTAAAGAAATGTTATAATGTTACATTCATGGAGATTGCTTGTCAGCAAGGAGTACTTGAAATGTCCTCAGCTTCTGCACCTTTGGAAACCCGCCCGCCGGTAAGCACAAGGTATCGCTTGAGTGACGGCATTCCTTTCGCGATCCGCACGAATCGGCTTGGCCGCATGCGGCAGTATCTTGCTGGCCTTATCGCAGGATTTCTGCTCTGCGCTGCCCCGCTTTCGGTGGTGGCGGATGATCGTCCGGAAGTGCTGATCATCAAAGCGCATCCGTTGGGCGGCGAGGGTCTTGCGATGCCGGCGACCAGTCTGGGCGGCGAAGCGTTGGACCGGGTGCGAGACGTCAACCTTGGCTCCACGCTCAGCCAGCAACCCGGCATCCATCAAACGGCTTTCGGTACCGTCGTCGGCCGGCCGGTGGTGCACGGCTTGGCTGGCCCGCGGGTGCGCGTCATGCAGGACCGCCTGGACACGATGGATGCGTCGATCGTGAGTGCCGACCACGCGGTTGCCGTCGAATCGTTCACTGCCGAACGGGTTGAGGTACTTCGAGGCCCGAGCATCCTGCTGTACGGTTCCGGCGCCATTGGTGGTGCCGTGAACGTGGAGACCGGACGCATTCCGCAGGAACCCGTCGACGGCTTGTTCGGAGGGATGGAGGCGCGCCACAACAGCGCGACCGGTGGCGACGCCCTCGCGTTCAAACTCAAGGGAGGCCGTGGCGGTTTCACGTGGCATCTGGACGGTGCGACCAAGGACGGCGACGACTACGACATCCCGGGCTACGCGGAATCGGCCTATCTCCGCGCCCAGGAAGACGAACATGAACACGAGCACGAAGGAGAAGACGAGCACGACGAGCATGATGAACACGGGGAGCATGAAGAGGAGGCCCGCGACAAGCTGCCCGATAGCCACTTTGAGTCGGACTCCATTGCGGGCGGTGCCTCATGGCATGGCGACTGGGGGTTTGCGGGTCTCTCGGTCAGCCGTCTGGAATCCGAATACGGCCTGCCGGGGCACTCGCATGCGCATGGGCACGAAGGGGAAGACGAGCATGAAGGGGAAGACGAGCACGACGAGCATGATGAACACGGGGAAGAAGAAGGTCAGGCGTTGCTGGACATGGAGCAGACGCGTGTTGATTTCGAACTGGACCTGCCTACGCCGTTTACCGACATTGATCACTTCAACCTGCGCGTCGGCTACAGTGACTACGAGCATGAAGAAATGGAACCCGGCGACCATGCTGGCACCAAGTTTTCCAACGACGCCTGGGAAGTGCGCGGCGAGTTTCACCATGAAGCCGGCCCATGGGAAGGCGTGACTGGCCTGCAGTACGCCTACCGGGACTTCGAGGCGGTCGGCGAGGAAGCCTTCGTTCGGCCGGTGATCACCAACAGCATCGGCGCATTCTGGGTCGGTCGCCGCACGTACGAGACATTCGACCTAGAGGCCGGCGTGCGCTTGGAGCGCGTGTCGCACAACCCGGCGATCGGCGACCCCGGGCATCACCACGACGAAGAAGAGGAGCATGAGGAGCACGAGCACGAAGACGAGCATGAAGAAGGTGGCGACCAGGACTTCACGATTCATGCGGTTTCCATCGGTGCCCTCGTGCCGCTTGGCGACCGGCTCGAGTTGGGCCTGCTCGCCAGCCATTCCAGCCGTGCGCCCATCGCGGAAGAACTCTATGCCGGCGGCCCGCATCTGGTCACCAATACCTACGAAATCGGCGATGCCGGGCTGAGCAAGGAACGCGCCGCCAGCGTCGCCCTGCGGATGCAATACGCCACGCCGGTCTGGGATGTTGCCGTGGCCACCTACTTCACCCGCTTCTCCGACTACGTCTATTGGCAGGCAACCGGCAGGGAAGTGAACCATGGGGGCCGGAGCAGAAGAGATGAGGCCATCGAACTGCTGGAGGAAATCACACTGACGGATAACACTATGATCCCGTTCGATGAGGAGACAATTACCGAAGAAGACGCACTCGAACTGCTGGAGGCCAATGAGGCCAATATGAATGAAGACGACGCCGAGGCAGTCCACATGCTGGAGGAGTCCGAGGAATTCTCCCTACGGGAAGAAAGGGTCGCGCAGGAGGATGCGGAATTCTTTGGCGTTGATGTCGAAGCCAGCGTCCAGATCGCGACATGGCCCGGCGGCGAAGCGCGTTTGCACGGCAAGTTCGATTACGTGGACGCGAAATTGTCCGTCAGCGGCAACGACCGGCTGCCGCGCATTCCGCCGCTACGGTACGGCATTGGGCTGAGCGGCCGCTGGGGCGCCGGAACCATGGGCATCGAGTACCTGCGGGCCGAAGATCAGGACGAAACGGCGCCGCACGAACTGCCGACCGATGGCTACGACGACCTATCCGTATATGCCACGCTGGAGCTTCCGGCCGGCAACGGGTCAACGATGGAATTCTTCCTGCACGGCAAGAATCTGACCGACGACGAGCAGCGCCTGCACACTTCACACATCAAGGACTTTGCGCCGCAGCCGGGACGCACGTTTGAAGTCGGGGCGCGGCTTCGGTTCTAGCCGAGTATCCGCAACCCGGCGCGTATGCGCCACCGGTCCGGTCCCGGACGGCTCAAAACGCCGCTTTCACTGATAAGAAGAGACTTGATGGTGGCTGCGGGGGGCGGTCCCTGTGTTACAATGCGCGCCCTAATTCGAGGGCGCCGTGGGCGCCGTTTTTGCTTCCTTTAAAGAAAGTTTTTCCCCTATATGTCACTTTCTGCGACAGAAAAGTCTGAGATCATCGGAAAATACCAGCGCGCGTCGAACGATGTCGGCTCGCCCGAGGTGCAGGTCGCGCTGTTGACCTCCCGGATCAATCAGGTCATGAAGCATTTCGAGACGCATCCCAAGGATCGGCATTCGCGCTACGGTCTGATGAAAATGGTTCACGCTCGCCGTGGGTTGCTCAAGCACCTGCGCGGCCAGAATCACGAACGCTACGCGGCGCTGATCAAGTCCCTCGGACTGCGCCGCTGATCTCTCTTTCACGAGTTCCCACTTTGACACAGTTTTCCCGCCGGTCCTGATTTGGAGCGGTTTTTTTACATTTCACAGGATTTCCTAAGTTTATGAACCCCAATACCCAAACTTTCCAGTACGGCGACCATGAGGTCACCCTAGAGACGGGCGAAATCGCCCGCCAGGCTTCCGGCGCCGTGCTGGTGCGCATGGCCGAAACCGCGGTGCTGGTCACCGCCGTCGGCCGCAAGGACGAAGACACCGGCAAGGACTTCCTCCCGCTGACCGTCAACTACCAAGAGAAGACCTATTCGGCAGGCCGCATTCCCGGGGGCTTTTTCAAGCGGGAAGGGCGTCCCAGCGAGAAGGAGATCCTGACCTCGCGCTTGATCGACCGGCCGATTCGCCCCCTGTTCCCGAAAGGTTACAACCAGGAAGTCCAGATTATCGCCAACGTGCTGTGCCTGAACAAGGACCTGGACCCGGACATTCCGGCCATGCTCGGGGCCTCGGCGGCCTTGGCCGTGTCGGGGATGCCGTTCCAGGGCCCGATTGCAGGGGCCCGGGTGGGTTACGTGGACGGAAGCTACGTCCTCAATCCCACTGCCCAGCAACTGGAGAAGAGCCAGCTTGACCTGGTCGTCGCGGGCACCCGCGGTGCGGTGCTGATGGTCGAATCCCAAGCCGACCTCCTGCCGGAGCAGGTGATGCTGGATGCGGTCCTGTTCGGCCATGAACAAATGCAGGTGGCGATCGACGCCATCGAGAAGCTGCAGCAGGCGGTCAACCCCCCGGAGTGGGGCTGGGCCGCACCGGAAGCCAACGAGGATATTGCCTCCAAGATGGATGCGCTGTGCCGGGAAGACCTGACTTCGGCGTACCAGATTGCGGACAAGGTGGAACGCCAGGACCGGGTCGCGGAGATCCGGACGCGCGCCACGGACGAGTTGACTTCCGAAGAGGAAGACCAGGACGAAGGCGAAGTCAAGAACGCCTTCAAGAGCTTGGAAAAATCAATCGTTCGCCAGCGCGTCCTGTCCGGGGAATCCCGCATCGACGGGCGCGGGCGCGCCGACGTGCGGCAGATCTCGATCCGCACCGGGCTGTTTCCGCGTACGCACGGCAGTGCCCTGTTCACCCGTGGCGAAACCCAGGCGATGGTGATGACCACGCTGGGCACGACCCGCGATGCGCAGATCATCGACGCCTTGGAAGGCGAATACCGCGACCCGTTCCTGCTGCACTACAACTTCCCGCCGTTCTCGGTCGGGGAGGTCAGCATGATGCTGGCGCCGAAGCGGCGCGAGATCGGGCACGGCAAACTGGCGAAGCGCGGCATGATGGCCGTGATGCCGGACCCGGAGGAATTTCCCTACGTCCTGCGCGTGGTATCCGAGATCACCGAGTCGAACGGCTCGAGCTCCATGGCCACGGTCTGCGGCAGCAGCCTGTCGCTGATGGACGCGGGTGTGCCGATCAAGGCCGCGGTGGCGGGCATCGCCATGGGCCTGATCAAGGAGGGCGACGAGTTCGCCGTGCTTAGCGACATTCTGGGCGACGAGGATCACTTGGGCGACATGGACTTCAAGGTGGCGGGCACCCGCGAGGGCATCACCGCGCTGCAGATGGACATCAAGATCGACGGCATCACGCGCGAGATCATGGAACAGGCCCTGTCCCAGGCGCGGGCCGGCCGGCTGCATATCCTCGACGAGATGGACAAGGCCTTGGCGTCGCCGCGGGAGACCATGTCGGACTACGCGCCGCGCTTCCTGACCCTGCGCATCAACCCGGAGAAGATCCGGGACGTGATCGGCAAGGGCGGGGCGACCATCCGCGCCCTCACCGAGGAGACCGGCACCACGATCGACATCGACGACGACGGCCTGGTGAAGATCGCCTCGACGGACAGCGCGGCAGCCGAGGAGGCACGCGAGCGCATCGAGTTGCTGACCAGCGAGGTGGAGATCGGGAAGGTCTACACCGGCAAGGTGGTCCGGATCATGGATTTCGGCGCATTCGTCGGCCTGAAGCCGGGCAAGGACGGCCTGGTGCATATCTCGCAGATCGCGGAGTACCGCGTCAAGAGCGTGGACGATGAACTGTCCGAAGGACAGATGGTCAACGTCAAGGTGCTGGACGTCGATAAACTCGGCCGGGTCAAACTCACCATGAAAGAGGTGCAGCAACCGCAGCCGGGAGAGTGATTCCCTGTGATAACATTAAGCGGCACGGATGAGGATCGGGTCACCGGCATCAATCCGTGATAATAAAAATCTCACTGGCAGGAGAATCGAACAATGCAAGTAACCTGGGATGAAAACGTCTGCATCCACGCCGGAAAGTGCGTGGCAGGCGCACCTGAAGTTTTCAAGGTCGAAGATGGACAGTTCAAGATTGATGTGACCGCAGCACCGGAGGATAAGGTGCGGGACGTGGTCGCGCAATGCCCATCTGGAGCCCTGAAAATACAAGAATAACTAATAACTTCAAATACCTGAGAAGGGGGCAATTATGATTGGCGACAAGCTCGCAAATGCCATGAACCTCTTCGGCCACCCGAGTTGCATCAACACTGCAAAGTGTTTGCAGACGGCGGGCGAGAAGGGTGTCGATATCGAGGCACACGTAATCCAAGGACCCGAAGACGTCCTGTCCATGTCTCCGCTGGGGAGTGCCCCGGTGCTCAAGGATCTGGACAACGTCGTGTACGGCACGGTCGCGATCCTGTCCTATCTGGACGACAAGGGATTCGGTCCCTCACTGGTTCCGCGCAACGGCGTACTCCGGGCGCAGATGTACCAATGGGCACATCTCGTGATGAAATACGTCCAACCTGCCGCAGGCGACGGCGGCGACCGTGACCAGCTGACCAAGCTGTACGATCTTCTGGAGCAGCGTCTGCAGTCTCCGCCCAAGCAGGGCGGCTTCATCTGCGGAGAGTTCACCTTGGCCGACATCCACTGGAGCGCCTGCACCAACATGCTGGTGAATTCCGGGGCTTCGGACTTGGTGGATTCACGCGGTGCGGTCAAGAGCTGGTGGGACGCGGTCAAGTCGCATCCCAGCACCAGCAAGGAGAAGTTGTCTCCGTTCGACGTATTGCCGACCAAGGCGGATATGGATTCCGGCACGTTGCGTAACGTCGCGATCAACGTTCTCTGATCCGGGCGATCATCGCCTTGCGCTCGGCCTGACAAAGTCTGCGGAGACGGACGGACAGGCCAATGCTGTGGGGCTTATTTGGCGGGAAACGGGATCGTCAGGCCCGAATCAATGATGACCCGTCCCCGCTGACGGTTCAAGCTGGTCAAGACCTGCTTTCGGCTGCGCTGGAAGCGGGCTTCGCATGGCCGCACGACTGCCGACAGGGGAATTGCAGCACCTGCCGCTGCCGGATCACCTCCGGCAAAATCAAGGCCCGGACCGATTTCGAAACCGTTCTGACACCTGCCGAACTGAAAGAAGGTTGGGTGCTCGCCTGCCAGAGCGAACTGCGCAGCGACATCGAGGTCGAGGTCGAACTGACCTCCGAAGAACCCCAGGCGGCGGTCGCCCACTACGAGGGCACGATCAGCCGGATGATTTCGTTGACGCACGACATCGTCGAACTGACTGTACAGGTGCCGGATCTGCAACGTGCCGGGGTGGCCGGGCAGTACGCGGAACTGAGTTACGACGGCCTGAGCGTGCCGCGTTCCTATTCATTCGCCAAGGCGCCGAGCAACGAACAGGAAGAGGAGATCTCGTTCTATATTCGAAAGGTGCCGGGCGGAGAGTTCACGGAGTGGCTGTTCGCCGAAGATCGCACCGGGACCGAACTGAAGGTTTCGCTGCCGTACGGGGGGTTCCGCTACCATCCGGAGTCCGGGCCCATGATCTGCATTGCCGGAGGATCTGGCATGAGTGCGATCAGGGCGGTACTGGAGCAGGCCGTACTTGACCAGGTGGAGCGCGACGCGTTGTTCTTGTTTGGCGCACGGACCCAGCAGGACCTGTACGGAGAGGAGGCGATGGGGGCAATCCGTCGCCAGTGGCACCCCGACTACAAATTCGAATATGTCGAGGTTCTGAACATGGAACCCGAAGACAGCGACTGGGCCGGTCCGCGCGGGCTGGTGACCGACTATCTCAAGGAAGCCTATGTCGAACCGAAGACGTTCGATATGGCCGCTTGCCAGGGCTATCTGTGTGGGCCTCCCCCAATGATCGACGCCGCTGTTGAAGTACTCAAGGCCGAAGGCATGAGCGGCGATCAGATCTTCTTCGACAAGTTCCTAGACGCCAGTTCCATGCCTGGCGGGCGCCCGGGCACTTGATGTAAAATGCTTTCGGCTCACTGATCTGAGGAGAAAACGATGCGGCTCAAGGAAGTAATTGGCATTATTTGCATGGGCGTGTGGATTGCCGCCGGAGTGATGGCGATGAATTGGTTCGGTTTCACGAACCATCCGCACGATCCGCTGTGGAGCCTCGGTGCGGCAATTGCGCTTTTGACTATCATCGTGGTCGGAGTCGCGATCTTCTTCGCCGTAGCCAAGGAAAGCCCGTGGGTCTGGTTCGGCGAATCGGATTCGAACTGACCCCGCTTCACTGCAATTTTTCTGACAAGCCCGCCGCCAAGAACGGCGGGCGCCCCGCCGGAAGGCGCAACTCAACAAGCGCCCGGACAGTGCGGCGCACCGTTTTGAGGCCACGCTGGTTTCGGTGAACGGGACACGGGTGGCCACCGGGCGGGATTTCGATGAATCGACGGGAAAGATCGCGGCGGGCAAGCGGGTCAAGACGCACCCAAGCGAAGGCAGCGGGGACGTTCTGCTGCTGGACGAGGAGCAGGCGAGGGCGCTGCAGCAGCGCCTGCAGGACGGCAGTTGGGTTGTACATTCGACCAAGAGCTCGGAACAGTCGCGTTCGCCGGCGCCGCCGTTCACGACGAGTACTATTCAGCAGGAGGCCAACCGCAAGCGGGGGTGGGGGGCCAGGAAGACGATGCGGGTGGCGCAGTCGCTATACGAAAACGGACACATTACATATATGCGCACCGATTCGGTGCATCTGAGCGACGAGGCCGTGAACGCGGCGCGGCGGCGAGTGCAGGAGCGCTACGGTGAACGGTATCTGACTGAGGAACCGCGGCGATACAGGACGAAGTCAAAGGGAGCGCAGGAGGCGCATGAGGCGATCCGGCCGGCGGGCAACGCGATGCGTCCTGTGGAAACACTGCCGCTTGCGGGCGATGAGGCGACGCTTTACGACATGATCTGGAAGCGGACGGTGGCGACGCAGATGGCAAACGCCCGACTGCGCACAACGACGGTGATGATCGGCGCCACTGGCCAGCGGGAAAAGGACGCGGCGGATGAGGCGCTTTTCCGCGCGTCGGGGCGGGAGATCCTCTTTCCGGGATATTTCCGTGCCTATGTAGAAGGCTCCGATGATCCCGA
>MRSX01000011.1 GCA_002631715.1 Candidatus Porisulfidus sp. TsSOB | reverse complement strand
CATATCGACGGTAGTGTTTGGCACCTCGATGTCGGCTCATCACATCCTGGGGCTGAAGCAGGTCCCAAGGGTATGGCTGTTCGCCATTTAAAGTGGTACGCGAGCTGGGTTTAGAACGTCGTGAGACAGTTCGGTCCCTATCTACCGCGGGCGTTTGAAACTTGAGGGAGGCTGCTCCTAGTACGAGAGGACCGGAGTGGACGTACCTCTGGTGTTCCGGTTGTCACGCCAGTGGCATTGCCGGGTAGCTATGTACGGAAGGGATAACCGCTGAAAGCATCTAAGCGGGAAGCCTGTCCCAAGATGAGGTTTCACTGGACTTCGAGTCCCGGTAGGGCCCTGGAAGAATACCAGGTTGATAGGCTGGATGTGGACGCTCAGTAATGAGTGAAGCTAACCAGTACTAATTGCCCGTGAGTCTTGACCATGCTACTTCAGACCTTCCGCTTGATTGAACGTTGTGAATCATCCGATCTTTTTCCGCCTGGTGACTATAGAGAGCTGGAACCACCCGATCCCATTCCGAACTCGACCGTGAAACGGTTCATCGCCGATGATAGTATGGGGTCTCCCCATGTGAAAGTAGGACATCGCCAGGCACCTTTCATCCGGCCCCGCCCCGTGCGGGGCCGTTTTTGTTTAATGTACCCATGACCGGACCTCCCATTCCCCTGTCGCTCGACGCCGAACGGATCGCCGAGGCGTTATCCGAAGAGATCCGTGCCCGGCTCGGCCCGATCGAGGTGGCCGACGAAGTTGCCTCCACCAACGACATCCTCGATGACGATGCGACCATCCGCGACCGGGTACAGATCGCACGGCGTCAGACCGGAGGGCGAGGACGGCAGGGCCGGAGTTGGGAGACGGTCGACGGAGCCCTATGCTTTTCGGTGTTGCACGCCTTCCCGGCGGAGGCGCCGCCGGCCCTGGCCCTGTGGGCCGGCATCGCGCTCATCGAGCGCCTGCGCGAGATGGGGCTTGGCCAGCCCTGCCTGAACTGGCCGAACGACCTCATGTACGGCTCCGCGAAATTCGGTGGGATCCTCACCGAATGCCGCGTCCGCGGCGGGCAGGCCCGCTGCGTGGTCGGAGTGGGCATCAACGTGGAAGACGCACCGGAACTGGACCGTCAAACCACCTCGATCGCCCGCGCCTGCGAACAGTCCCCTGACCCGAACCACTTGGCTGCCGGCCTGATCGAGTCGGTCGCCACTTGCCTCGTTCGGTTGGACAGTGGCGCGCCGGGCGAACTTAAGGCATACTTTGAGCCGTACGACGGTCTCAGGGGTAGCGAGGTGCATGTGACCGGACTAAACCAGACATACACGGGTCGCGCGCGGGGCGTGGACGACCGTGGATACCTGCAAGTCGAAGGAGAAGAGGGCGTGCGGCGGTTCGACAGTGCCGACGTGCGTCTGCACCGCTTATGACCTTGCTGCTGGACCTTGGGCATACCCGCGCCAAGCTGGGTGAGGAGCGGGAAGGGCAGATCTTCCGGCTCGGGGTGACACCCATATCCGGCATCAGCCGGGTGCATCAGATGCTGCGCGAACGACAGGACCATGAAGAGACCCTGCACGCGGTTTCGACCATGCAGGGCGATGCCGGAGACGAGCTACGAGCGGGGGTCGAGGAAGCGTGGGGCGGGCCGGTGTCGTGGGCCGACCCTGAGAAAGTGCGCGGGGAGATCAGCTTGCACTATGCGCAGCCAGAAACTTTCGGGGCGGATCGGTTGCTGGCGATGCGGGCAGCGCGTCATCGAACCCATTCGGCCTTAATCATCGTGGATGCCGGATCGGCAATCGCCGTGGACGGGCTGACCGAGGAGAACGAACACTGCGGCGGCTGGATCGTGCCTGGCTACCTTCGGCAGAGAGACGGCTTGGCAATGCTGTATGCGGCCATTCACGCACCGGCGGTGAATCCGCGCAGTACCGCCCATACCGGTACGGACGAGGCGGTCGAATCAGGAATCTGGAAGCTCCTGTCCGGAGGCATCGATTCCATGTGCTCGCGGCTACGCGAGGATGTGCTGGGCGGGCATGCCCTGGTGATGTTGACGGGCGGCGATGCCGAGAAACTTCAGGTCTGGTGCCACACGCCGATGATCGCGGCACCGGATTTGGTGTTGGAAGGATTGGCGCTCTGCGCCCAGGAATAAGCGGACCGGTACTCCGAATCAGGTGCCGTTAAGGCGGCAGCCCCCCAAGTGTCGCAGGAGTAACGGGGGGCTACCTGTTCCGACGGTTTCGGGAGCACCTGGGATGAGTAGGCTCCCTTCCCCTGCCGGTTAGAAAAAGTTGTCGACGCGCAATCCAACCATCGCGGTACGCGGCTTGTTGGGCCGGGCACCGTACGGGTGGCGAGCAACGAGATCCTCCTGATCGGTCACGTTCTCCACGCGCGCGATGAGGCTGATATTCTTGTTAATTCGGTAACTGCCGGACAAGTCCACAGTGAAAGACGAATCGGTCTTCTCGAAAGTCCCGCAGGCTGCTTTCACGCAGACCTCATCGACGTACTTGCCGCTGAGGTTGACTGACCAGTCCGTGCTTTCCAGTCCCATTGACACGCGCATCTGGTGTTCCGGGATGTAGGGGAGCGGGTCACCTTTCTCCACGTCGCCGAAAAATAGCGAATCGGCAAAGCTGGTGTCGAACTCGCCGTCGATATAGGTGTACGACAACGACAGTGGCAGGCTGAGCGTGTCGTTGAGCGGCACGTTGGCCACGAACATCGTTTCCACCCCCTCGACGGTCGCGGCATCGCCGTTGAAGGCGTCACCGGGCTCGCAATTGCCCCCGGACGAGTTGGTGCACTCGCCGACCAGGTTTTCGTAGTCGCTGTAGAACGCGATCACCTCGCCGCGTACGTAGGTGCCGGAGTAGCGAACCCCGAGTTCGTAGTTGTCCGCCTTCTCTTCTTCAACGCCCGGCGAGTTGCTCGGCGCGCTGAAGCCCTTGTGGTAGCCGGCCAGCACGGACCAGTGGTCGTCGATGCTGAACAGGACGCCCATGCCCGGCAGGAACACCGAGGTGTCGTTCTTTCGGGTGGAGCGGAAGTTCGCTCGGGCGTTGTCTGGCTCCGGATCTTTCCAGCGGGTTCGCTTCTGTTTGATGTCCTCGTAGCGGAAGCCTGGGGTGAAGACCCAGGAACCCCACTCGATACGGTCGTGGACATAAACCGAGACCGCCTCGGCCTCCTGCAGCCGGTTGCCGGCGCTCTGATGGCCCCAGTCTCCAGCATCGTGCAGGATGAGTTTTCCGTCCTTCTGGGTGTAGGCGTCGATACGCTGGATGCGGTCTTCCTCGTCCTCGTGGTAGCGCAGGCCAACTTCCACGTCGTGGTGGGCACCGCCCAGTTCGCCCTCCCAGTCAAGCCGAACCTGCACACCGCGGGAGAAGTATTCGCGCGAATTGGACTTCAACTGAATGCCGCCTGCGGCGGTATCTTCCGTGCCGTCCAGAATGCCCTGTAGCCTTTCATTGCTGAAGTAGTCGAGGACGGATTCCCCTTCGCCAGTGTCGTTGTCCGTCGAAATCTCGCTGATGAGTGTATCTGTCAGCGTCGTCACCCGAGCGTTCAGGTCAGTCTCCGTAACAGAGTCTCCTACCAGCTCTGACAGTTTCGCCTTGACGCGTCCTTCAAGGGCTTCCCGGCTTTTGGCATAGGAATCCGCGCTCTGGTCAGTCGTGACCAACTTGGCCTCGCAGGTGCCACGGTCGTCGCCTGCTACCGTGCTGCGCCCTTTCGAATAACTGATGTCGTCGGCAGTGACGGTAATGTCGTTCAATGTCGGGTTCGTACCGTCCGCGGAGCCATCCGTCAGTCCCAAGTCGCTCAGGGTGTTGGCCAGGCATCGGCCTTGTCCCTTGTTAACGGTCTGGATGACGTTGTACCAACTATCTTTCTCGAAAGAATTCCCGTTGTCGGTGCCGTCGAGGTCGAGACCCTCAGTCTTGAACCAATTGCGCTCGTGCTCGTTGTTGTAGGCGGTGACGGAGATCGCCAGCGAGTCGCTGGCCTTGAACCGGTAGCGGAGAATGTGCTGGTCGTGTTGGGTCTTGATGTTGTCCAGCTGCGACAGGCCGTAGCGGCGATAGGGATCCTTTCGAAAGTCCGCATCGGTCAGGCCGAGGTAGCTCTGGTCGGAGTCCTGGTCCGCGTACTGGTACTTGAAGTCCAGTTGATGGCGCGAGTCTGGGGTCGCGTAACGAATCTTGAACGTATGGTCTTGGACGCTGAGACCGGTATCGCCGCCGTTGCGGTCGATCTTCTGGAAGCCGTCCGAGCCCCAGTCATGGGTCTCGAACATGAGGCCGACGCCGTTGTCCGATGTAAAGCCTGCATGGGCATGCAGGCGGCGATCGGAGTAGCCGCCGCCTTCGATCAGAAGGCCGGCGTCCATGTCGCGCGGGATTGGCGTGGAGATCATGTTCATGGCGCCGCCGATGGTGTACGGTCCCTGGGTAATCGCGGACGGGCCTTTCAGCACCTCGAAGGCGTGCATGCGGCCGGCGGTCGGGAAGTAGTAGGCGGACGGCGCGGAGTAGGGCGCCGGCGCGATCAGTACACCGTCTTCCAGCAGCGTGATGCGGCTGCTGCGCTCGGTGGGCGTGCCGCGAATGCTGAGATTGGGGCGCAGCCCGTAGCCGTCCTCGAGTTGCACCGAGACGCCTGGGACTTCACGGACGATGTCCTGGATGTCGGAGTAGTTGAACTTCAGCAGTTCCTCGGGTCCGACGAAGTGGGCTGATCCGGCGGTTTCGTAAGCTTCCTGGTAACCGCCGACAATGATAACTTCACGGTCGATTGCTGAGGGAGATTCTTCCGCGAGCACGGCAGTGGAGAGGAGCAGCGCGAGGCTCCCACACAGGTGACTTGTGCGACGAATGCAGGGCATTCTTTCTGATTTTTTGAGCATTTTGTTTCCATTTGCATCCATAATTGAGTGAATCCATTCCTGCGGTGGCCACAGTATATAAGAATGATTCTCATTTGTAAAGTGGTTCTCATTTAGAGTTGTGGGGAGTAAGGGCTCCTTCCAAAAAGTGCTGAAAGTTCACATAATCGCGGCGGTGCCATAATGGCGACACATTGCATGGTTTCCTGCAAACGGTTAAAAACTGGAGCAGGCACCCTTGCCGGAAAGCCTTGATGAATCGACGTTCCGCCTCGAACTCCAAATCCCCACCCCCGCCGTCGCTGGATATCCACTTCGGGGACAACCTCCCCATCCTGCGCGGGTTCGCAGAAGAGTCATTCCACCTGATCTACATCGACCCGCCGTTCAACACGGGCAAAACCCAGTCGCGTTCACGCCTGAAAACGACCCGGGACGCCGACGGCGACCGCACGGGCTTCCAAGGGCAGAGATACAAGACCACCCGGCTCGGCAGCCTGGAGTTCCCGGACGCCTTCTCCGACTACCTTGATTTCCTCGGGTCGAGACTGCAGGAGGCATACCGGCTCCTGCACCCGACCGGTTCTCTGTTCCTTCACGTCGACTACCGGGAAGTGCATTACTGCAAGATCCTGCTGGATCGGATCTTCGGTCGGGACTCCTTTATTAACGAGATCATCTGGTCGTACGATTACGGGGGGCGATCGCGGAAGCGCTGGTCGCCCAAGCACGACAACATCCTTTGGTACGCGAAAAACCCCAAGGACTACACGTACCGGTACGAAGATATCGACCGGATTCCCTACATGGCTCCCGGGCTGGTAGGTCCGAAGAAGGCCGCCCGGGGCAAGACGCCGACCGACACCTGGTGGCAAACGGTGGTCAGCCCAACCGGAAAGGAGAAGACGGGCTATCCGACGCAGAAGCCGCTGGCGATCCTGGAGCGGATCGTGAGAGTCCACTCCAATCCCGGGGACCGGGTGCTCGATTTTTTCGCGGGCAGCGGGACAACAGGGGAGGCCGCAGTGTGGGCGGGACGCAGCGCGGTGCTCATCGACAGCCATCCCGACGCGGTTCGGATCATGAGAAAGCGGCTCGCATTCGCCAAACCGGTCCTGCACGGCATGAAACAGGCCTCTTCGCGAAAGCCGCCGAAGCGTCCCTCCGGGCAGGATGAACTGGAGGCGCCCGGCAGGCCCTGACCGTCCGGTTCGACCAAAACGGGTGGGGTATAATGGCACCCCGAAAACGCACCCCATTTCGGGGTCGCGTTTTTTTGATTGACCAAACGCCGAACAACAGCCAAAATCTCCCAGCATGAAAATCGGGATTCCGAAAGAAATCCGCCCGGGCGAGAACCGGGTAGCAATTTCCCCTGAAGCGATCAAAAAACTGACCGGGATGGGGGTCGAGGTCGTAGTGGAGGCCGGTTGCGGAACCGGTTCCTGCGTAACCGACCAAGAGTATCAGGAAGCCGGTGCCAGCGTGGCCCCGGATGCCGCCGCCACCCTCGGCGACGCAGACTTGGTCTTCAAGATCCAACGACCGATGACGGTCGAGGAGGGGACGGACGAGATCGCCCTGATGAAAGAAGGCGCGATTCTTGTCGGCCACCTGGCCACCCTCTCCAACCCCAACGCTTCTTCCAGCTACAACGCACGCAACCTCACTACCTTCGCCATGGACCTGATGCCGCGCATCAGCCGCGCGCAGTCCATGGACGTGCTCTCCTCGCAGAGCAACTTGGCCGGCTACAAGGCGGTCGTGGATGCCGCCACCGAGCACGTCAGCGCCTTCCCGATGATGATGACCGCGGCCGGCACCGTGGCACCCGCACGCGTGTTCGTGATGGGCGTCGGCGTAGCAGGCCTGCAGGCCATCGCTACCGCCAAGCGTCTTGGCGCGGTGGTCACCGCCTACGACGTGCGTCCCGCCACCCGCGAGCAGGTCGAGAGCCTGGGCGGCAAGTTCCTGATCGTGGACGAAGAAGCGATGAAGGACGCTGAGACCGCCGGCGGCTACGCCAAGGAGATGACGGAAGAGTACAAGCAGAAAGAGCGCCAGGTCCTCGCCGACCATGTCAGGGACCAGGACATCGTCATCACGACTGCGCTCATCCCAGGCCGTCCGGCACCGGTGCTGGTGACCCGCGAGATGGTCGAGTCGATGAAGCCGGGCTCGGTGATCGTCGATTTGGCGGTCGAGACCGGAGGCAACTGCGAATGCGCCGAATGCGGCGTCGTGGCCGAACACCAGGGCGTGCGTATCATCGGTTACGACAACATGCCGGCGCGGCTCGCGCGCGATGCGAGCAACCTGTTCGCCAAGAACATTCTTAATTTCCTGACCCCGCACATCGACGCGGAGAACGGCGCCCTCAACCTCGACTGGGAGGATGAGACGATTGCCGAGACCGCGCTGACGCGCGATGGCGAGGTCGTCAATGCCCGGATCAAGGAGTTGATGTCATGATGCTCGACGCCACCGTTTTCACCCAGGGTCTGGTCCAGGTCTCGGAAGTCGCGAACCTCGCGATGTCCGCAGCCGGCGGTGTGGAAACCGCTGTAACGGGGGGACCCTCGTTCCTGCACCTGTTCACCGTTTTCGTGCTGGCCTGCTTTGTCGGCTTCTACGTGGTCTGGAGCGTGACTCCGGCACTGCATTCGCCGCTGCTGTCGGTCACCAACGCCATCTCTTCGGTCATCATCGTCGGCGGCCTGCTGGCCGCGGGCCCGGCGGCTGAATTGGCGGACGTGGACCTCTCCAGCCTGATGGGCTTCCTAGCCGTTACGCTGGCCTCGGTCAACATCTTCGGCGGGTTCCTGGTGACCCAGCGGATGCTGGCCATGTTCAAGAAGAAGAAATAAGCAGGCGAGGATAGAGACATGAGTGCAGACTGGACCGGATTAGCGTACCTCGTCGCCGCCGTGTGCTTCATCATGGCACTGCGCGGGCTGTCGTCCCCGACCTCGGCGCGCCAGGGCAACCTGATGGGCATCATCGGCATGATCATTGCCGTGACCACCACGTTGTTGGATCCGGAGGTCATCAGTTACGAAATCATCTTCGCCGGCATTCTCGTTGGCGGTTCGATCGGAACGGTGGTAGCGCTCCGAATCAACATGACGGCGCTGCCGCAGTTGGTGGCCGCGTTCCACTCGTTGGTCGGTATGGCCGCAGTGCTGGTGGCGGTTGCCGCGTTCTACCATCCGGAAGCCTACGGCATCGGGACCTTTGGCAACATCGGCACGGCTTCGCTGATCGAGATGAGCATCGGCGCCGCGGTCGGCGCCATCACCTTCTCCGGCTCCGTGGTGGCATTTGCCAAGCTGCAGGGCCTGGTCAGTGGCAACCCGGTGGTGTTTCCTATGCAGCACCCGCTGAATGCCGTTATCGGCATCGCTATCGTCGCCCTGACTGTCGCGCTGGTCTTCGGGCAGGACCCGACCTCGTTCTGGGCCATCGTGATCTTGTCGTTCTTGATTGGCTTCCTGATCATCATCCCGATCGGCGGTGCGGACATGCCGGTGGTGGTGTCCATGCTGAATTCCTACTCCGGCTGGGCTGCTTGCGGCATTGGCTTCACGCTGACCAACACGGCACTGATCATTACTGGTGCATTGGTTGGTTCGGCTGGTGCGATCCTGAGTTACATCATGTGCAAGGGCATGAACCGCTCCATCTTCAACGTACTGCTCGGCGGCTTCGGCGGCGACACGGTCGCCGCGGCGCAGCAGGCCGGCGGAAGCCGTTCGGTCAAGCAGGGCAGCGCAGACGACGCGGCCTTCATCATGAGTAACGCCAACCAGGTGATCGTGGTGCCGGGCTACGGCATGGCGGTGGCCCAGGCACAGCACGCGCTGCGTGAAATGGCGGATCTGCTGAAAGAGAAGGGTGTCGACGTCAAATACGCGATCCATCCGGTGGCCGGGCGCATGCCGGGGCACATGAACGTACTGCTGGCGGAAGCCTCGGTACCGTACGACGAGGTGTTCGAGCTCGAGGAAATCAACCACGAGTTTTCGACCGCCGACGTGGCGTTCGTGATCGGCGCCAACGACGTCACCAACCCGCTAGCGAAGACGGATCCGGCCAGCCCGATCTACGGCATGCCGATTCTGGATGTCGAGAAGGCAGGCACGACGCTGTTCCTGAAACGTTCCCTAGGTTCCGGCTACGCCGGCGTGGACAACGAATTGTTCTTCCGCGATAAGACCATGATGCTGTTCGGGGACGCCAAGAAGATGACCGAGGAAATCGTCCAGGCCCTCAACTAGTTGAGTCTGCGCGACATTCTCGATCTGCTGCGTCGGCAGCATTCCGCTCCACTTCGAAACGGCCGCTTTGGCTGGTGGCCGGCGCGCAGCGCCTTCGAGATTATGGTCGGGGCGGTTCTCACGCAGAACACCGCCTGGGTCAACGTCGAAAAATCCATTGCCCGCCTGCGCGAGGCCGACTGCCTCGACGTCGACGCAATTCTGGCCTTGTCGCCCGCGCAACTGGCCGACCTGATCCGCTCGTCCGGCTACTACAACATCAAGCAGAAACGCCTGCGCGCCCTGTGCGAATGGTACCGGGAGAAGGGACCGTTGCGCCGGCTGAAACGCCGGGACACCGAAGACTTGCGCGAGGAATTGCTGGCGGTCCACGGCGTCGGCCCGGAGACGGCGGACGACATCCTGCTGTACGCCCTAGGTCGGCCGGTATTCGTGGTGGATGCCTACACCCGGCGGGTCTTCTCAAGGCTCGGGCTGGTGTCGTCTCGAGTTGGTTACGAGGAACTGCGCCAGCTGTTCGAGCGTGAATTGCCGCGCGACGCGGTGCTCTACAACGAATTCCATGCACGCATCGTGTTGCATGGCAAGCGGGTCTGCCTGGCTCGTGATCCCCGTTGCGGGGAGTGCCGCCTGCGGCCCCGCTGCGTCTACGGGCAGGTGGTAGAACCTATTTGAGGTGGACGGTGCGGCCGGTAATGCCGCGGCTGTCCGATCCCAGGAAGTAAACGAACGCCGGTGCGACTTGCTCCGGTGCAGAGTGCGAGTTGCCGGATTCCCCCGGGTAGTTCTGCCGGCGCAGCCGCGTCTCCACCGGCCCCGGATCGATGCCGTTGACCCGGATCGGGTGATCACCGTTCAGCTCCTGCGACAGGATGTCGACCAGTCCCGCTACTCCCGCCTTGGCCACGCCGTAGGCACCCCAATAGGCGCGTCGCGATTGCTTGTCGAGCGTGAACGCGATCGCAGGGTCTTCTGCCTGGTCCAGCAGGGGCAGGCAGGCCTGGGTCAGCAGCCAGGGTCCCAGCAGGTTGACGCGTGCGAGCCGGGTCCAGTCGCTCGGCTCAAGCAGGCGCATCGGGCGCAATCCGCCGACCAGTCCGGCATTGTTCAGAAGTCCGTCCAGGCGACCGAAATCCTGGCCGATCTGCTCGGCCACCCGCGCATAGTCTTCGATCGTCGCGCCATTGAGGTCGAGCGGAAGGATGACGGGCTCCGGCCCGCCTGCCTCGACGATCTGGTCGTAGGTCTGTTCCAGCCGGGGGACGTCCCGGGCCAGCAGGATCACCGTGGCGCCGGCCTTGGCGCAGGCGCAGGCGCAGGCCCGGCCGATGCCGGAACTCGCGCCGGTGACCATCACCACGCGATTGGCGAGGGCGTCGGGGGAAGGCGTGTATTCAGCCTGCTCCGGGGCTGTCTCAACTGGCATCGTCGGGGGAGTCCTTCGAGGACGAGACGTGGCGGGGAATCTGGGTCAGTTCTTCGACGTCGGCGTTCTTCTTGTGCGCGTCGACACCGAGTTCGCGAAACTTGTCAGAAGTCGGCAGCACGCGCGACTCCCAGGAGCCGACCATCCGGTTGAAGCGGCCGACGCTGCCGCCGAGCGATTTCCCGAGCGCCGCCATGTGCTCCGAGAAGACGGCGACGCGCTCGCACAACTGGTAGCCCAAATCGCGGATCCGCTCGGCGTTCTCCGCGACCTTCTGCTGGTTCCAGCCGTACGCTACCGCGCGCAGGATCGCCATCAGGCTGCTCGGCGTGGCCAGCAGCACCTTCTTCTGCAGGGCGTCGTCCATCAATTCCGGATCCTGTTCCAGCGCAGCGTTGAGGAACTGGTCGCCGGGCACGAACATCACCACGAAGTCCAGCGAGTTCTCGCTCGCGAACCCGGCGTAGTATTCCTTGCGGGACAGGTCCGTGACCATGGCGCGTACCGACCCCGCAAATTCCCGCAGCAACGCCTTCTGGCGTTCCGGGTCGGACTCGCGGTAGGCATCGGAGTACTTCTGCAGGGGCGCCTTGGCGTCGATCGGAAGCACCCGGTTCTCCGGCAGGCGCACCACTACGTCCGGGCGCCGGCCGCTGTCTTGCTGCGCCTGTTCCACGAAGTCGACGTGCGCGGTCATGCCGGCCAGTTCAATGATCCGCCGAAGCGTGACTTCGCCGTAGGAGCCGCGCACCTGCGGGCGGGCCAATGCCTGCGACAGGGTCTGGGTCTCCCGGCGCAACTGCTCCTGCGAGGTGACCGCGTCCTGCAACTGCTGCGTCAGCCGGCCGTAGGCGGTGTGCCGCTCTTTCTCGATGTCGTCGATCTGCTTGCGCGCGCGCTCCAGCGTCTCCTGCAGTGGCTTGAGCGTGTTCTCGAGCGAGTCGCGCTGGCGTTCGGCATTGCGTTCCAGGGCTTCGACCGAAAGCGCGGAGAAACTGTCCTTCAGTGTCTGGTTGAGTTCGCCGAGATGCTGCTGGTCGCGACGCTGCGACACCCACAGCCCGACGATGATGCCGACCGACAGGCCGCATACGAACATCAGGGCCCAGATCCAGCCGGTCATGAGGAGGAATTGAGGAGCGACTTCAGTTCAGCGGGATGCTGGATGGTCGCGTCTCCCTCCCAGCTCGAGAGATCGGTCTCCGGGCGGATGTAGCCGAACGCGGCGATCACGCCGGTCATGCCTGCGGCGCGGGCTGCCTGCATGTCGCGGGGGTCGTCGCCCAGGAACAGGCAATGCCGGGCATCCACCTCGATGCGGCGGGCTGCTTCCAACAGGGGTTCCGGGCGGGGCTTGCGGTGCGGCAGGGTGTCGCCGCCGATCAGGCAGGCGGGCGGGGTGGGGAAGTCGATTGCCTCGAGGATGGCTTCCGCCAGGTATCCGGCCTTGTTGGTCACCACGCCCCAAGGCGTGCCGTTTCGGGCGAGGAATTCAAGCAGGTCCATCATGCCGTCGAACAGCACCGTCTCGCGGCAGGGGGCCTCGGCGTACAGTTCCAGCAGCCGCGCCACCAGGTGATCTTCCCGCTCGTCGCTGAGAGTCTCGCCGAATGCGAGCCGGACCATCGCTCGGGCACCCTGCGAGACGCAGTTGCGGGCGGTGTCGTAGTCGACGGGCGGATGGTTTTCCTCCCGGCAGAGCGCGTTCAGGATGGGGATGATGTCGCGCGCGGTGTCGGCCAGGGTTCCGTCCAGGTCCATGAGCACGCCTTGAATGGGGGAAGGCACAGGTTTTGCCGGTGGGATTTGATGCGTTCTCTAGAGTCCGTATTTCAGGCTTTCGCCTCCGCCGCCTTGCGCAGATGCATCAGGTAGTTGACCCGAGGGCTGCCGCCGAGCCGGGCGGTGCGGGTCAGTGGATTGTAAGCGATGCCGCGGATGTCTTCCACCACGAGCCGCAGATCCCGCGCGGTCTGCGCCAGTTCGGAAGGGCGGATGAAGCGGTCGTAACGGTGCGTGCCGACCGGCAGGATCCCGGCGAGGTGCTCGGCACCGACGATGGCCAGCATGAAGGCGGAAACAGTGCGATTGAGTGTAGACACGAACAGGGAGCCACCTGGGCGCAGCAACTGCTCGCAGTCGCTGAGCAGGGCCGTGAAGTCCGGGACGTGCTCCAGCAACTCCATGCAGGTCACGACGTCGAACGCTTCGGGGCGTTGCCCGGCGAGCGCGTTCGCGTCCTGCTCTAGGTATTCGATGTCGAGTGCCTGTTCTTGGGCGTGTGCCCGGGCCTGCTCCAGCGCGGTGCCGGACAGGTCAAGGCCGGTGGTGTTCGCGCCCGCGCGGGCCAGGGATTCGGTCAGCAGGCCGCCGCCGCAGCCGATGTCGAGCACGGCTTGCCCGGTCAGTTCGCACTGTTCTTCAACGTACTGGAAGCGGGCTGGGTTGATTGCGTGCAGGGCCTGCATTGGGCCCTGCGGGTCCCACCAGTCGAGGTCCGGGCGGTCGAATTGCGCGAGTTCGGCCGGGTCCTGATTGAGTTCAGCGGTCACAAGTTCTCGATGAACTGGATCCAGCCCCTCGCTTCGGCCGCGGATTTCTTGCTCTTGCGGGCCTTCGCGAACGCGTCCAGGGCCTTCTCGAAGTTGCCTTCCTCGTAGGAGCAGACGCCGCGCAGTATCTGGAACGGGCCCGGGTCGGGCGGACCCGTACGCAGGCCGGCGTCGGCGCTCTTGATGCAGCCGCTCCAGCCCGCGTTCTGCGCGTACAGGCGCGCCAGGCGCAGCCAGTCACGCGGCTTCTTGGTCATTTCGGCGGCTTTCTCCAGGGGAGGGTAAGCGCGGTCGTACTCGCGTGCCGCCATCCAGGAGTTGCCGAGCAGCAGCCAGTTGCGCGAGGTCGGCTTGATCAGTTTGCGCTTCATCCCGTCTTCCATCACGTTCGCGGCCAGCCAAGGCGCGTTGCGCAGGCGCATCAACTGCGCCAGGCGCACCAGGTCTTCGCCGCGCTGTAACAGCCCGTTCGCATAAGCCACGCGCATCACCGCCAGTGCCTGTGCCTCGCGGTTCCGTTCCATGTGCACCTGTGCCAGTTGCCGCCAGAACTCGACCTTGTCGGGGAACGACTGGATGGCTTCCTCCAGTAGCTTTTGCAGAGCCGTCCAGTCGGACTGTTGCACGTAGATGGAGGCGATGAACTGGTACTGCGTGTAGGTCAACTTGTCCGATTCGTCGCGGCCCTTGTCCGCCCAGCGCCGGGCCTGCCTCAGCGCGTTCACTTCGAGATGGCAGGCGGCCAGCACGAAATAAGCATTGGTCGGGACGCTCTTCGCCCCGTGAATCCAGGATTCCAGCACCCGGATCGCATCGCGGTAGCGGCCGATCTGGCTGTACAGCTGCCCGAGGTTGTAGCGGATCTGGTCGAGACGCTGCTCCGGGACCGCGCCAGTCGCGAGCGCCGCCTCCATCGGCTGGATGGCCTCGCGATAGCGTTCCAGGCCCAGCAGGAGGTCGGACTTGAGCAACAGGACCTGGGCTCGTTCGTGGTCGCTGAGCTTGCGGTTCAGCAGGCTCTCGGTCCTGCGCAGCGCTTCGGTGTTCTTGTCCGCTTCGCGCAGTTCGTAGATCTCGGTCAGTACGCGGAATACCTTCTCGGAAAGCGTCGCGGCGGGCAGCGGCGGGCTGGCCAGCACGGCAGCGGCGAGCACGGCGACGAGGGCGAGGCGAACACTCATTTCTCAAGCTCGAACTTGAGCATCACGCGCACATTGGGACGGGGCTGCACCTTGCCATCGATCACCTGCGGCTTGTACTTCCACTTGCGCACCGCCTTCATCGCCGCGCGGCTGAATACGCCGGGCGGGTCTTCGGCGACGACCTGGAGATTCTCGGTAGAGCCGGTGGTGGTGATCGTGAACGCGACCTCGACCCAGCCTTCGATGCCGCGGCGGCTCGCCCGCGACGGGTAGACCGGGGTGACGCGCATGATCGGCAAGGGGTCGCGGGTTCCGGCCCAGCCTTTCGACAGGTCGCCGCCGGTCATCAGGTCGAGCTTGTACGGGTTGGCCGAGGAGGTGGAGAATTTCATGCCGTCCGGATTGAGGGATTCGGACTCGCTCTGGGTATCCGGCATCTTCGGTTTCTTCGGCTTCTGCGGCTTGTCAGGCAGTTCGCGCTTGGTCGGGGTGAGATCCCTCTTCTGCAGGCGGACGAAGTCGAAGCGCACCGAGTCCGTGGCATCCCTGAGGCCGGCCAGGTCCGTTACCACCAGCGAATACATCAGGGTGAACAGGGCGAAGACCGTGGCGACGGCCGCCGCCGTGATCAGGGGAATCCGCAGGATGTCCCGGAAAATCATTGTTGACCCGGGCTCGCCGCAAGGGCGATTTTCTCCACCCCGGCCTGCCGGATCTGATCCATGACTTGCACCAGCATGTCGTTGCGGGAATCGCGGTCAGCCTGGATGACGACGCCGCCCTGTGGGTTTTCGGCCTGCAGTCGCATGACGTGCGCGTGCACGGACCGTACGTCTACCGGCTGGTGGTTGATCCAGACCTCGTCCTCGGCGGTGATGCCGATCAGGATCGTCCCCTGGCTTTGCATGACCGCCGTATCCGCTTTCGGGCGATCGATCTCCACGCCGGACTCCTTAACGAAGGAGGCGGTCACGATGAAGAAGATCAGCATGATGAAGACGATGTCGATCAGCGGGGTGATGTCCACGCCCTGATCTTCTTCGGCTTCGCGGCGGCGGGTGATTCTCATGGTGATTCCGAGGTGTGCAGTGCCGGATTACTTGCGCATGTGGGCCGGCAGCAGCAGGTGCTCGCGCAGGGCCGCGAGCTCGCGCCGCGCGCGGTGCTCGAACAACGTGATGAAGTAGTAGCCGGACAGGGCGATGACCAGGCCGGCGAAGGTCGGGTAGGTGGCGCGGGAGATGCCGTCGCTCAGCAGGCGCGCGCTATTGTTGCCGGTGATGGACATGGTCGAGAACACTTCGACCATGCCGGTGATGGTGCCGAGCAGGCCGAGCAGGGGACAGATCTGCACCAGCCCCTTGATGGCCAGCATGCTGTGATTGGCCCGGATGCGCGATTCGGACACCCACCGCTGGCGCACCCAGAGGGCCCGGTGTGCGCTCCAGCGCGCCTCCCAGGCGAGCACCAGTTCCAGTTTGTCCGATAGGTTCCGCGCGTCCCGACGGTGGCGGCTCGGGCCGAAGAAGAACCACAGCCGTTCGATGATGAACCACCACAGCAGGAAAGCGACGCCGAACAGGATCATCAGCACGTCGCCGCCGGTGTAAAGCAAGGCTTCGACGTTCGAGTAGTGCTCGTAAAGCCAGGCCTGGATCATAGGCTCTTCGTGCGAGACAGCAGCCCGAGGCTCTGTTCCTCGATAATCTGGCGGATCCGCGTGCTGTAGGAGCGGGCCACGGTGAGCAGCAGCAGGATCGGGACCGCGGCACTAAGGCCGAGGGCGGTGGTGACCAGGGCCTGGCTGATGCCGCCGGCCATCATGCGTGGATCGCCGGTGCCGAACAGGGTAATGGCCTGGAAGGTCTGAATCATGCCGGTTACGGTGCCGAGCAGGCCGAGCAGCGGCGCGACGGCGGCCAGCACCCGAAGCATGTTCAGGCCCCAGTTGAGCTTCGGCAGCTCCTCGCTGATCGCTTCGTGCACCCGGTCCTCGCGCGCCTCCGGATCCATGTCCGCATGTTTCTGGTAGACCTGGGCGATGCGGCCGAGCGCATTGTTCTTGTTCGGATTATCGACGTCGCGCTGCTGGCTCCGAACTCGTTGCATGTGAATCACCAGCGCGATGCTGCGGCCGATTGCGAACAGCACGCCGAACACCCCGATCACGATGATCAAATAGCCGATCATGCCGCCCTGCTGGATCCGTTCCATCAGGTCCGGCGCGTCCACCAACAGTGAAAGAATGGCACCGCGCGACGGGTCGACGACGGCCCGCGTATGGCCTTCGGTCGCTTCTCCCATGTCGGTTGCGACGCCGACCAGCGAAGCCGGCGGCTGGCGGGGGAGGATGACCATGTCCCGGGCATCCTCGGTAAAGCTAAGGAACTGGCCTTCCGTCGTGGCGGTAAAGATGCCGACCCGGATCACCGACGCGTCGATGAGCGTGCCGTCGGGCTGGGTGACCTGGGTGTTGAACCGGACGATCCGCCCCTGTTGGCTTGCCTCCTCCAGGGCAGCGTACAGCAGGTGGTCCATGTCCGCGATCGTGGCCGTGTGCTCGTCGTCCGCGATCGCATCAAGCGGTTCGATGCGGTCGGGAATCTGCGTGCTGACCAGGGACTGCAGGAAGTGCCCCTTGAGCTCGCCCGCCCACAACTTGGCGGTGGCCAGCACTTCCTTGTAGTGCACGGTGAGGGCATCCAGCTTGTCGCGCTTGCTGATCAGGTCCTTTTCGCCCTGGGAGAAACGCTTCTCCATGTTGCGGCTGCGCTTCTCTTCCTGGCGGATCAGGCCCTTGACCTCCTTGAGCATTGCCTCGCGTTCCTTGGCCGTGGCGCGGAACTTCGCAAGTCGTTCGTGAATCTCGTTGGTTTCCTGCACCTGGTCGGCGCGCATGCGCTTGAGCAGGTCGTCGAGCGGCGCCGCCTGCGCCGTATGGGCAACGAGGGCGGCCAGTGCCAATACTGCAACCCGGATCATGGCGCGTCCTCCGGAGCCGGCACAGACAGCACCAGGAGATCCGGCGCGACCTGTTTCTTCGCCATGCGGACGGCCTTTTCGATGCCGTGCCGCAGGCCATCGGTCGGTTGCCATTCCCGGGACTCGTTGTTCCACTCGTAGATGATGTTGCGGTCGGCGGACATCGCGTACAGCGCGACCCGGCCGACCCGCAGGATCGTGACCATCAGGCTCTTGCCGTCAACCTCCAGGGTGTCGGAGTAGGTCTCGAGGGTGCGCCCGTAGTCCAGTTCGATCTGGTAGGCCTCGTACAAGCTCCGGTACTTGGTGGCGAGCGACAGTTCCGGGTTGTCCAGGATCCCGCGCAGGCGCTCGCGGCGGTCCTCCCGTTCGGTCGCCAAAAACGGCATGTCCTGCTCGATCAGGGTGCCGAGCGCGTCGTACATGCGCTCCATCAGGGGGATCAGCTCGCGGTCCATCGAGCCGGTCTTCTGGATCTGCGCGTCCAGGTTGTCGAGCAGCGCCTGCTGTGTGTCCAGCAGGGCCTGCAACTGGCGGGTGTAGGTGCGCAGGCTTTCCAGTTCGATCAGTTTCGCTCGGTAATCGGCGTAGGCGTCTTGCGCGGCCTCGTCGAGCTGGTCGATCTTTTCCTGGGCGCTTGCCTGCTGGATAGTTGAATTTGCAGCGAGACGGGTAAGTGTCGACAGGTCTGCTGCTATTGCCAGCCCTCCGGCGGAGATAGCCAGAATGCTGCAGGTGAGAATCAAGCGCAACCGAGAGCGGTAGCAATGAACGGGGTGGGCCATGTTCCTCCCTGCCTTGTTATTAAGTTTATTAAATGCGGTTTCGTACTCTATCATTAAATCCCCCCTCCCGAAAACGGCCTACAGCGCGGAACGTTCGAGGCTCAACAGCGCCAAGTGTGCAACCGTTCCGCCCCCCACCAATTCCATCTTGCGGATCTGCTGCAGACGGGGCAGGGCGGCCTTGATCCGCTTCTTTCTGAACAGGGTGCGCAGGAGGTCGCAGGCGTCGGCGAGACAGATCAGCGCGACTTCCTGGGGGGTGGGGATCTCGTCCTCGGAGAACAGGACCTTTTCGATGCGCTCCCGGGCGTCGGTCGGGCCAGCGTCGCCGGTTAACCGATAGCGTGGGGATTTGGATGACCCCTGGCGTTCCAGGATGCCTTGCCCGACCAGGCTTTCGACGGCGCTATCCCGGATCGCGTCCCCCATCGTGGGCGACAGCGTCTGCAACCAGTCCCAAAGATCCCGGGGCTTTTCGCTGCTTGCGATCTCTTCGAGCAAGGGGTCGAGAAAAGCCTTGCCCGTGGGCGTCGCGTCGACCACCTCCAGGTGTTCGAGGTCGGTGTCGATGCGGTCGGTCAATTCCAGGTCGAGCAGGGCGGAGCCGACCAGGGTGTGGCGCAGGATCTCCGCGCTGTGCTTCCGGAACCGCCCGCCGTACTTTTGCAACACGAGCAGCAGCAGGTCTTCGGTGACGGTCAGCATGGGTGGCAGTCCGGGTTCGGACTGTTTATTCTAATGCAGAGCCGTGCCGGCCCGGTTGCGGATCAGTCCTGGGTGCGGTAGCGTGGCACGATGGCGCCGCGTTCCGGCTCCGGCACGGGCAGGGGGCGGCCGCCGGTGAAGCGGGCCCAGTCGAGGGTGCGGAACACCCGGCGGTCCTCGCGTAGCGACAACCCGCCGGTCCAGCCGTCGAGCGCGGCCTCCGGGTAGGCCTTGAGATAGTCCAGGTTCATCGCCAGCAAATAGGCGTCGGCGCCGAGCGCGGCGAAGCGCGGCAGTCGCCGCACGGCCAGAGTCTCGCCCAGCTTCGCCCGCAACTCGTCGTCCAGCACCAGCGGGATGTCGCAGAACAGGGTGCCTTCGAGGTCCTGGTCCTGCAGCGGGCTCGGGGTGCCGGTGTAGATGTGCGAGGTGGCATACAGCGGCAGGTCGCCGGCGTAGTAGAAGTCGAGCTGGGGCTTGAACAGGCGCGCGTTGCGCGGCGAGGAGGCCAGGAACACCATGTCGATGTCCTGCCGGCGGGTCGGGCGGGAGATCACCTCCCGGCCCAGCACCTCCTCCAGCTTCTGCTTGCGCATTTCGCCTTCGGAAAGTTTCAGGATGTCCTTGATCTTGGCCGCGTGGTCGGAGGCGTTCGCAAAGTAGAAGCCGTGCCCGCGGACAGTGCCGCCGCCGGCCTCGAAGCGTTCGGTGAACGCCCGGTCCAGGCGTTGCCCCCAGGTTCCGGCAGGCGCGAACACGACGGCGGCGCGGCGGCCCTCGGCCAGCGCGCGCTCGGCAGCCTGGGCGGCCTCGTCCTCCGGCAACAGGCCGAACTGGTAAAGCATGCCGGGTGCCTTGGAGTAGGCGTCCAGGTAGTTGAGGCTGATCGTGTCAACCGGCAGTTCCCCGGTCCGCACCAGCCGCATGACCGCGTCCTTGTCGAACGGGCCGATGATTCGCTGGGCGCCGTCCGCCACGGCTTGGCGGTACAGATCGGTCGGGGTCCGCGACGGATCTCCGGTGTCATAGATGCGCAGCTCGGGCACGTTGCCGCTGTGCTGCCGCATGCTGGTCTCGATGCCGATGCGGATGGCGCGGCCGATCGGTGCGAAATCTCCGCTGACCGGAATCAGCGCGGCCAGCTTGCGCAAGTCCGGCTCCAGCCGCTCGAACGCAGCAGAAAGGGCTGGCAGCCAGCGGAACGCCGGGTGTCCTTCATGGCGCTGTTTCCATTCCTCGAGCTTCGCCTTCGACGAGATGCTGCGGGGCGCGTCGGGGCGCGCAAGCAACGCCAGTTCCAGCCAGCCCTGCCAGGTCGCATCGCCGGTGCGGTCTCGCCAGGCCTGCAGGTTGGTGCGGGACATCGCGAGCAGTTTGCCCCAGGCCTGCCGGTGCTGTGCGTCGCGTTCACTGGCATCGCCGGGTCGCGCCGCGAGGCTCAGCCGGACCCGCAGGGCATTTTCGGGATCGCCCAACTGGTTGTAGATCTGGGCGCGCAACTTGAGTACGGGGTCGTTGTCGGGCAGGGTCGACAGCGCGGTCAGCGCGGCGAGCTCTTCGCCGCCGTACAGCAGGGCCTGTGTCTGGATCAGCCGCAATTGGCCTCGCTGGGCAGGGTCGAGGACGGAGGCGTCGAATTCGGGCAGCCATGCCGAGACCGCGATCCATCGTTCAAGATCGGCCCACTGGCGAAGCAGTTCGAACTGCTTCAGTGCACGTTCTTCATCAGGCCACTCGCGCGTGCGCTCCCAAGCCTGGTCCGGCGGCAGGGCCAGAACTTCATCCCAGGAGGGCGCTTCGTCCGGCGGTGGGGCGACCGCGCAGCCGGCCAGCCAGACGGCGGCCAGGAGAATCGGGAGAAAGCGCGAATACATGGCTTTACAGGAAAACCTTATTGTAAAGGCTGGGCTCCCCGCCCGGCGGGAGAGCCGGTATGATGAAGTGTGCGCCGCCCCCGGCGCTGGAGGACAAGCCCCAATGTCAGACTGGACCGCCGAGCCTTCGACCCTGTACGTGGTGGCGACGCCGATCGGAAACCTGTCCGACCTGAGCGTCCGGGCCCACGACGTACTGTGCTCGGTGACTTGGGTTGCGGCGGAGGATACCCGGCATACCCGCAAGCTGATGGCGCATCTGGGATCGGCAGCGAACCTGCGCAGCCTGCACCGCGGCAACGAGGCGCGCACGACCTCTGCACTGATCCGATCCCTGCGTTCGGGTGCGTCGGGTGCGCTGGTGTCGGACGCGGGCACGCCGCTTGTCAGCGACCCCGGCCGGTGGCTGGTGGAAGCCGCGCTCCGGGAGGGGATCGCGGTGGTGCCGCTGCCGGGACCGTGCGCGGTGGTGGCGGCCCTGTCGGTCGCCGGGCTGGATGCCGCGCGGTTCGTGTTCGAAGGATTCCTGCCGGCTCGCGCACCGGCGCGACGCCGGCGGCTTGCGGAACTGGCCGGTGAGACGCGCACTTGGGCAGTATATGAAGCACCGCACCGGATCCGTGCGCTGGCGCAAGATCTTAAGGTGGAGCTGGAAGCAGACCGGCAGGTGGTCTGGGTGCGGGAGCTGTCCAAGCAGCACGAACAAGTCTGGCGCGGACCGGTGGAAGAACTGGACCCGGAACGCATCCCCGAACTCGGCGAGTTCGTGGTGGTGGTCGAGGGCGCGAGAGAAGAGGTGGGTATCCCGGACGAGACCTTGGACGCGTTCCTCGGGCCGTTGCTCGAAGCGGGCGTCGGGGTGCGCACGGCGGCCGCCTTGGCGCGGGACTGCCTGGGCGCGACGCACAAGGCGGCGTACGCTCGCGCACTGGCGCTGAAGCGCTGACCGGCAGGGAGTATGATGGGCAAGGAAGCGGGCCGGGCAGCCGCTGCCTTGTGCGGAGGAAAGTCCGGGCTCCACAGGACGGGATGCCAGGTAACGCCTGGGGGGCGCAAGCCCACGGCCAGTGCCACAGAAAAGATACCGCCGGACTCGTCCGGTAAGGGTGAAAAGGTGCGGTAAGAGCGCACCGCGCGGCTGGCAACAGACGCGGCAGGGTAAACCCCATCCGGAGCAAGACCCAATAGGGGAGCGATCATGTGTCCTGCATGGCTCCCGGGTCGGTCGCTAGAGCGGGGCGGCGACGTCCCGCCCAGATGAATGGCTGCCCTCGACAGAACCCGGCTTACAGGCCCGCTTCCCCATCTCCCGGCTTTTCATGCAGTTGGGCCATCAACCGAGAAAGTTTTTCCATGCTGCCCCGGTGGGAGGAAAGTGGGAATTTCCGCCCGGAATCCAGCCTGACCCGCTCTTGATATTTCAGGAAATTGACGGAGAATGTCCATATAAAATGTAAATATTACATAGAGTTGTCTCATAACTCTTAATTCTTTCAAGATCTGGTTGATTGTCGCTCTCGAATGGAATAGAATGGAAACTAATGGAAATTAGTGGAAGATTCCACTTCCGGGGAGAACTGGGCTATGTTCAGGGGATCCTGTCTGCTGACCGTCGACGACAAGGGCCGCATCGCGGTTCCCAATCGTTTCCGGGAGCCCCTAGCTGAACAATGCGACGGCCGCGTGGTCGCGACCATGTACCACGACCGCGGCATCGCGATCTACCCGTGGCCGGTGTGGGAGGAACTGGAGCAGCGCCTGCAGGACCTGCCGAGCGGGGATTCCGCCAACCGCGTTTTGCAGGAGATGATCCTCGGGCATGCCGATGAACGGCAGCTCGACGGCCAGGGCCGGTTGCTGCTGGCACCGAGCCTGCGCCGCTACGCCAAGCTCGACCGCGACGCAGAACTGATGGGGCAGGGACACAAGCTGGTGCTGTGGTCGACTCAGACCGAAGAGCAGCGCTACGAGAACTGGGCGCAAATCCTGAACGACCCCGAGCGCGCCCAGACCGTGACCAAACTCAAACTCTGATGGCGGCGGGGCAGACGCATGAACCGGTCCTTCTGCGCGAAACCCTGGTCAGACTCGCCATCCGTCCCGACGGGCTATACGTCGACGCCACTTACGGCCGCGGCGGACACGCACGCGAAATCCTCTCGCAACTCGGCCATGGTGGCCGGTTATGGCTTGTGGACCGAGACCCCGGAGCCTGCGCCCACGCCCGCCGCACGTTCGGAGGCGACCCGAGAGTGACTGTAGTGCAGGACGCATTCGCGACCCTGCCCGAGCGCCTCGCCCAGGCTGGCCTGCAACGCCAAGTCGATGGGTTATTGCTGGACCTCGGCGTTTCCTCGGCACAGCTTGATTCTCCGGAACGCGGCTTCAGCTTCCGCGAGGACGGTCCGCTCGACATGCGCATGAGCGGTGACGGGCGCACTGCCGCGCAATGGCTTGCACAGGCCGCGGAAGACGAAATCTCGAGCGTCTTATCCAAATTCGGCGAGGAGCGCTACGCCCGGCGCATCGCCCGGGCCATCGTCGAGACCCGAGAACGCACTCCCCTGACCCACACCCGCCCGTTGGCGCAACTGATCGAACGCACGGTGCCGAAGGCCGAGGCGCGGCTGCATCCGGCCACCCGCAGCTTCCAGGCGATCCGCATCTTCATCAACCGTGAGCTCGAGCAGCTGGAAACCTTGCTCGGGCAGTCCGTCGCGCTGCTGGCGGACGAGGCGCGGCTCGCGGTGATCAGTTTCCATTCACTGGAGGACCGCATCGTCAAGCATTTCCTGCGTGCGGCCAGTCAGCCGCCGCCGGTCGGCCGGCATCGGCCGGCTCCGCCGTTCGAGCCCGTGCTGGAAGTATTCGATCTGGTTCGCCCGACCCCCGACGAAATCGACCGCAACCCGCGCGCCCGCTCGGCCCGGCTGCGCACCGCCCGGAGGCTGCCATGCGCGGCATGATCCTGTGGGGTCTGCTCCTGTTCGCCAACCTCACGGTGGCGATTGGCGTGGTGTACGTCAAGCACTCGAACCAGGTCGCGTTCAAGCAGATCCAGGAACAGCGCGAGGCTTACCACCGCCTGCAGACCGACTGGGGGCGGTTGCTGCTTGAGCAGGGCACCTTGGCCGCCTACGCGCGCGTGGAAAAGGAAGCGACGAAACGTCTGCGCATGCGCCGGCCCGATCCGTCGAAAGTCAACTTGCTGAGTCCATGAAGGTTGCCCGTCGCGTCTCCTACAACTGGCGTCGCCGCTTGGTGCTGAGCCTGTTCCTGCTGATCGGAATCGGCCTGGTCGGCCGGGCCGTCCAGTTGCAGTACGCCGAACAGGAATTCCTGACCGCGCAGGGCGAAAGCCGGCAATTGCGGACGGTGCCGATCCCGGCGTCCCGCGGCATGCTGCTCGACCGGCACGGCGAACCGCTCGCGATCAGCACCCCGGTGCAGTCGGTCTGGGCCGAGCCCAAGCCGCTGATCGAGGCGCAAGACCGGTGGCCTGAACTGGCTCGGTTGCTGGGCCTGTCCCGGCCGAAGCTGAAGCGGCTGGTGCTCGACCGGCAGGATCGGAAGTTCGTCTACCTGCGCCGGCAGATTACGCCGGACCAGGCGGAGAAGGTGACCGCGCTGAAGATCCCGGGTATCGGCTTGGTTACGGAATACCGCCGCTACTACCCGGCGGGCGCGGTCGCGGCGCAACTGCTCGGCGGAACCGACATCGACGACAGGGGGCAAGAAGGACTCGAGCTCGCATTCGACTCTCGCCTGCGCGCACAGCCGGGCGCGCGCCAGGTGCGGCAGGACCGCCATGGCCGGATCATCGACGACCTGGCCCAGTTGCGTCCGCCGAAGCACGGCGAGAACCTGCGCCTCGGGATCGATCTCTGGTTGCAATACCACGCCTACCAGGAGCTGCAACGGGCCGTGCTCAAGCACCGGGCGCAGAGCGGCACCGTGGTGGTCCTGGACGTAGTCACCGGCGAGGTGCTGGCCATGGTCCAGGCGCCTTCGTACAACCCCAACGGGGATCGGTCCGCCGACCCCGACCGGCGCCGCAACCGCGCCGTCACCGACCTTTACGAGCCGGGTTCGGTGATGAAGCCGTTTACCATCCTGACCGCGCTGGCGAGCGGGGTCTACGGCCCGGACGACCGGATCGACACCACGCCCGGTCACTGGCGCATCGGCGGGCACCGGATCAGCGACATCCGGAATTTCGGAGAACTCGACCTCCGCGGCGTCCTGGTTAAGTCCAGCAACGTGGCGGCGGCCCGCATCGCACTGGACTTGCCCGGCGATACCCTGTGGGAAACGCTCGACCGGATCGGCATCGGGCAGCCGCTTCAAATCGGTTATCCCGGCGAGGCGGTCGGTGTTCTACGCGAGCCGGGCGAGTGGGTGCGCACCGACCAGGCCAGCCTCGGCTACGGCTACGGCCTGTCCGCGACGCCGCTGCACATCGCGCAGGCGTACATGGTGCTCGGCAACCGTGGCGTACGCCACCCGATCAGTTTCCTGGCCCACCCTCAGGCCGACGGCGAGCGCATGCTCCCGCGCGAATACTGCGACGCGGTGCTGCGCATGATGCAGGGGGTGACCGGACCCGAAGGGACCGCCCGGCGGGTGCGACTGCCGGGCTACACCGTGGCGGCCAAGACCGGCACGGTGCGCAAGATGGTCGACGGCGTCTACTCGGACCAACACCACGTCGCGATGATCGCCGGGGTCGTGCCGGCGCGGCATCCCCGCTTGGCGATCCTGGTGCTGGTGGATACCCCCCGCAGCGGAAAGTATTTTGGCGGCGAGGTGGCCGGGCCGGTGTTCCGGGAAGTGGCGCGCGAGGTGTTGCGCTTGCTGAACGTGCCGCCGGACAATCGGGAATTGATGATCCAGGCTTCGCCGGGAGGGACCGGATGAGCCTGCAGGCATCGCTGTCGGATTTACTTGAAGGGTTTGCCCCCGTTCCCCGGGACTGTGCAATCGCCGGCATTCAGTGCCGTAGCGCGGCGATCCGTCCCGGGGATCTTTTTGCGGCCTGCCGGGGAACCCGTCGGCATGGCCTCGAGGGGCTGCCCGAAGCGCTCGGGAAGGGCGCGGCAGCGGTGATCTACGAACCAGACCCGGACCAAGCGCAGCCCCGGGTAGACGTCCCGTGCGTGGCGGTGCCGGACCTGTCCAGCTCGCTCAGCGCGATCGCCGGGCGCTTCTACCGCGACCCTTCGGCGCAACTACCGGTCATTGGCATCACCGGCACTGACGGCAAGACCTCCACCAGCCACTTGATCGCGCAGATCCTGGGCGCACTGGAACAATCCTGTGGCGTCATCGGGACCTTGGGCGCCGGCCAGTTGGCCGCCCTGCACTCGACCGGTCACACCACGCCGGATGCCGTGCGGCTGCAGGCGGAACTCTTCGACATGGCGCAGCGCGGCGACACGGTCGCCGTACTGGAGGTGTCGTCGCATGCCCTGGATCAGCACCGCTGCGATGCGGTGCACTTCGAGACGGCGGTGTTCACCACGCTGGGACGCGACCATCTCGACTACCACCAGACTCCGGAGCGGTATGCCGCGGCCAAGCGGCGCCTGTTCACGGAACTCAAGCCGGAACGCGCCGTCATCAATATCGATGACTCGTTCGGGCACGAACTTGCCGAGCAGATGGAATCGAAGGCGCGGGTCCACACCTGCGCAATGGACACGCCGGCAGAGTCGACCGCACGCGTGACCGGGCTGACGGCGGAGGGCTTGTCGTTCGAATGGACGGCAGGCGGCGAGACTCATGCCGTGCAGGTGCCGGGCCTGTACGGCCGCTTCAACGTGATGAACCTGCTGCTGTCGGCGACCGCCGTGCAGGCGCGGGGCGTGCCGATGGAGAAGGTGGCGGCGGCGATGGAAGGCCTGTCGCCGGTGCCGGGCCGGCTGGAGCGCGTGGCCCAGGCGCCGGGCCCGGTGTTCATTGATTATGCGCATACGCCCGATGCACTGGAGGCGGCGCTTGGCGCGTTGCGCGAGCATTTCGGGGCGGACATCCATTGCGTGTTCGGTTGCGGCGGCGATCGCGATCAAGGCAAGCGCCCACGCATGGGCGAAGTGGCGCAGCGACTGGCCGCCCGGGTGACTCTGACCGACGACAACCCGCGCAGCGAGGCACCCGAGCAAATCGTCGAGGACATCCTGAAAGGCATCCCGAAATCCGCGTCCGTCGCGGTGCAACATGACCGCGCGGAGGCGATCCGCCGGGCGGTTTGGGAAGCGGCCCCCGGCGAGGCGGTGCTGATTGCCGGCAAGGGTCACGAGTCCGAACAGGTCGCAGCCGGGAAAACGCGACCGTTTTCCGATCATGCCGCCGTGCACGCGGCGTTGGAGGCGGACGCATGAAGGCGATGCAACTGGCGCAATTGGCGGCTTGGGCCGACGGCGAACTCAAGGGTGCGGATGCGCCCGTCAAGGGGGTTGGCACGGACAGCCGGACTCTGAAGGACGGGGAACTGTTCGTGGCCCTGAAAGGCGAGAACTTCGACGGGCACGATTTCGCGTCACGGTGCGAAGACCGCGCGGCGGGGGTGATGGCGGCGCGCGAGCTCGCCGTGAACTGTCCGCAGATCGTGGTCCCGAACACGCTCACGGCGCTGCAGCGGATCGCCGCGAAATGGCGCGCGGAGCATCGCGTCGCGGTGGCGGGTATCACCGGCAGCAACGGCAAGACCACGACCAAGGAAATGACGGCCGCGATCTTGAGCAGCGAGGATCGCACGCTGGCGTCGGCGGGCAACCTGAACAACCACATCGGTGTGCCGCTGACCCTGCTGGGCCTGGACGATAGCCATCGCTACGCGGTGGTCGAGATGGGCGCCAACCATCCGGGCGAGATTCGCCAGTTGACGGCGCTGGCGCGGCCGCAGGCGGCCACCATCACCTGTGCCGCGCAGGCACACCTGGAAGGTTTCGGCAGCCTGCAGGGCGTGGCCCGTGCGAAGGCCGAGATCTTCGAAGGCTTGGGACCGGAAGGCGTCGCGGTGATCAACGCCGAGGATGGGTTCGCGTTCCAATGGCGGACCGCCGCTGCCCCGCACGAAGTATTGACGTTCGCGGCGGACCTGAACGTGCAGGCGGACGTCTACGCGCATCCCTGTGCCCCGTCGCGGCTTGAATTCCGCCACAGCGGCGAGAACGTCGAGGTCGAATGGACGTTGGCCGGCATACACAACGCGCGCAACGCGGCCTGCTCGGTGGCGATGGCGGTGGCGCTGGGCGTGCCGTTCCAGCGGGCGGCACGGGCGCTTTCGGGCTTCCAGCTTGAAGTCGGCGGTCGGCTGCGGCTGGTCGAGGGCTACGGTGGCGCGCAATTGATCGACGACAGCTACAACGCCAACCCCGGGTCTTTCCACGCGGCCATCGACGTGCTGGTGGCGCAGGGGAGGGAATCGTGGATGGTCATGGGCGAGATGAAGGAACTCGGCCTGTACAGCGCGGAATGCCACGAGGAAGTGGCCGACTACGCGCGCAAGGCTGGCGTGTCCCGGCTTTACGTGCTGGGTCCGCACGCCGTGCGTGCCGCCCGTGCATTCGGTTCGGGCGGGCAGGCCTGCACGGACGTGGAGGCACTGTCGGGCGAGTTGCGGGCGCAGCTCGGTTCCCAGCATGCGGTGCTGGTCAAAGGCTCGCGCGCAGCGCGACTGGAGCGCCTGGTGGCGCGGCTCATGCCGGAGGAAGAGGCCAATGCTGCTTGAACTTTTTGCTTCTCTCGAACAGTTCGATCCCGGTTTCGCGCTGTTCCAGTACCTGACGGTCCGCGGCATCCTGGCGTTGCTGACGGCCCTCGGCATCGCGCTGCTGATCGGTCCGGCGGTGATCCGCTGGCTGCGCGCGCGGGATATTGGCGAGACGGTGCGCGACGACGGGCCGGCCTCGCACCAGTCCAAGGGTGGCACGCCGACCATGGGCGGGGTGCTGATCATCCTGGCGTTGCTCGGCTCGGTGCTGCTGTGGGGGTCCTGGGAAAACCGCTACCTGTGGGTCCTGGTGGCCGTGACCGGGCTGTACGCGATGATCGGGATCCTCGACGATTTCTACAAGTTCCGAAACGGCCGCGGCATCACCGCGCGTCTGAAGTTTTCGCTGCAGGTGCTGGTCGGGGTCGGTATTGCTCTTGCGCTGTACGCCAGCGCGACCGATCCGGTGGAGACCCGCATGGTGTTCCCGGTCGTCAAGGAGTGGCAGTTTGATTTGGGCTGGGCGTTCGTTCCGCTGGCCGCGTTCATGCTGGTCCTGATGAGCAATGCGGTCAACCTGACCGACGGCCTGGACGGGTTGGCCATCATGCCGTCGGTGTTGATTGCTGGCGGGCTTGGCGTATACGCCTACGCCACCGGGCATATGGAGTTCGCCGAGTACCTCGGCATCGCGCATGTCCCGCTGGCTGGCGAGATGATCGTGTACTGCGCCGCGCTGGTGGGGGCAGGGCTTGGATTCCTGTGGTTCAACACCTATCCGGCGCAGGTCTTCATGGGCGATGTCGGCGCGCTCGCGATCGGTGCCGCGCTGGGCGCGGTGGCGGTCATGTTGCGCCAGGAGATCGTTTTGATCCTGATGGCCGGCGTGATGATGATGGAAACCCTGTCGGTGGTGCTGCAGGTGGTCTCCTACCGGCTCACCGGCCGACGCATCTTCGCCATGGCGCCGTTGCACCACCACTTCGAGTTGCGTGGCTGGCCGGAACCCCGTATCGCGGTCCGTTTCTGGATCATCACGGTGGTTCTGGTGTTGCTGGGGCTGGCCACCCTGAAAGTTCGGTAAAGGAGGGAAGCCATGGATTCGACTACTACCCCCGTTACGATGCGAACCCTGGTCGTGGGCCTGGGCGTCACCGGCCTGTCGGTGGCGCACTACCTGCATCGTCGCAACGAGCCGTTCACGGTTTGGGACAGCGCGCCCAAGGAGCAGGCGCTGGCCCGGCTGCGGGAGGACTGTCCGGAAGCGTCGGTGGTGTCCGGCGACCCGGATCTCAGGGAATTCGAGAGTGCGGACACCGTGATCGTGAGCCCCGGCGTTTCGCTCGACCACCCGGCACTACGTGCGGCGCGGGCAGGGGGCGCCCAGGTGTACGGGGACATTGAATTATTCGCCCACGAGGCGAATGCGCCGGTGCTCGGCATTACCGGCAGCAACGGCAAGAGCACCACCACGCTGCTGCTGGCGCACCTGCTCAAGGAAGCGGGTCTCGAGACCGAGACCGGTGGCAATCTCGGCCCGCCCGCGCTGTCGCTGCTGCGCGAACCGGCGCCGGATGCCTACGTGCTGGAACTGTCGAGCTTTCAGCTCGAAGCGACCGAAACCCTGCACTGCCGGGCCGCGGGACTGCTCAACCTCAGCCCGGACCATATCGATCGCCACGGCAGCTTCGAAGCGTACCGCGAAATCAAGCACCGCCTCTACCGGCATGCCGAGGTGGCGGTGTTCAACCGCGATGATTCCAACACACGCCCCGGCATCACGGCCGGACGGGCGGTCAGTTTCGGGCTCGACGTCCCGCAGCACGATGGCGATTTCGGCCTGCGTGAACATAACGGGCAAACCTGGTTGTGCCAAGGCTGGGACCGGTTGCTGCCCTGTGGCGAGTTGCAACTCGAGGGGCGGCATAACTGGGCCAATGCCCTGGCAGCGCTCGCCTTGGTGGAGGCGTTCGGTGTGCGCCCGGAGCAGGCAGCGCTCGGCCTGAGTTCGTTCGAGGGCCTGCCGCACCGGTTGCAGCCGGTCGCGGAATTCAACGGCATCCGCTGGGTCAACGATTCGAAGGCGACCAATCTGAGCGCCATGCAGGCGGCTCTGTCGGCGTTCGCGCGACCCTGCGTGCTGATTGCCGGAGGGCAGGCCAAACAGGAAGATCTCAGGCGCGCGACCCTCACGCTGTCGCGACACGCACATACCTTGGTGCTGTTCGGGGAATCGGCCCAGGCCATGGCACAGGCCTGGGCTGACTGCGTGCCGATCATCCAGGTGTCCGATCTCGCGGAGGCGGTACAGCAGGCATCCGAACTGGCCAAGCCTGGCGATTGCGTACTGCTGTCCCCCGGTTGCGCGAGTTATGACCAGTATTCGGACTTTGAGGAACGCGGCGAGGATTTCATCGCCCGGGTGCGCGACTTGCGGGAATCAGCCACATGAACGAACAACATTCGCCCTCGCCCGATCTGTATATCGCCGCCATGCTGCTGGCGATCGGACTCGTGGCGATGACCTCCGCCTCGGTGGAGGTGTCGAAGAACCTGCATGGCGATGCGCTGTACTACTTCAAGCATCAGTCTCTGCTCATGGCGGTCGGCGTCCTGGGGGCGCTGGTCCTGGCCCGGATCCCGCTGTCCATACACCGCAAGCTGGCGCCCTGGTACGGGGTGTTCTCCTTGGCGTTGCTGACTTTGGCGCTGATCCCGGGGCTCGGCCATACGGTCAATAACAGCACGCGCTGGCTGGACCTGGGTCCGGTGCGCTTCCAGCCGTCGGAACTGATTAAGCCGGCGCTGGTCTTGTGGATGGCGGCGTATGTGGCGCAGCATGGGGCGCTGTTGGAGACCCGCGTGCGGGGCATTCTGTTGCCGCTCGGCATCGTGGCCCTGACCGTCTTGCTGTTGCTGCTGGAACCGGATTTCGGAACCGCCTGCGTGATCGCGGCGACCGCGCTGTGCATGCTGTTTCTGTGCGGCGGCTACCTGCGCGCGTTGCTCGGTTGCGCAATCTGCGCCGTGGTGGCAATGGGCGGGCTGGCGATCGCCGCGCCGTACCGGCTGATGCGTATCCAGAGTTTCCTGGATCCCTGGGCGGATCCATTCAACAGCGGTTACCAGCTGACCCAATCGCTGATCGCGATCGGCAGCGGAGGAATGTGGGGGCGTGGGCTCGGCGAAGGAGTGCAGAAGCATTTCTACCTGCCGGAGATGCACACCGACTTCGTGTTTGCCGTAGCGGCCGAGGAACTAGGCTTGATCGGGGCCGTGATCATCATCGTCTTGTTCGTGATGTTCCTCATGGCGGCATTTCGCATCGCCCGTCAGGCGCAGGCGAGGGAGCAGCACTTCGCCGCTGCGGTCGCCTACGGAGTCGGCCTGTGGATCAGTCTTCAGGCTTTCGTCAACATTGCGGTGAACATGGGTGCGCTGCCGACCAAGGGGCTGACCCTGCCCCTGATGAGCGCAGGCGGCAGCTCGCTGCTTGCAACGCTTGCCGGTCTCGGCCTGCTGTGGCGCGCGCGCTATGAAGCGGAGATCCTGCCGAGCGACAGAACGAGAACCAGGCGCAGGAGGTCTGCGTGAGCACCCGACCCGTGATGATTCTGGCCGGCGGGACCGGCGGTCACGTGTTTCCGGCACTGGCAGTGGCGGAACGCCTGCGCGAACGCGGCGTGCCGGTGCAGTGGGTCGGGACTCGGACCGGGCTGGAGGCGCGGCTCGTGCCCCAGGCGGGATTCCCGATTATCTGGATGCCGTTGCGGGCACCACGGCGACGCGGCCTGTTGGGCCTCGTCGGCGTCATGCCGCGCGTGCTGTGGGCCGTGATCCTCGGGATCGGCCTGCTGTTGAAGCACCGTCCGGCGGTAGTTCTCGGCATGGGTGGCTACGCGTCGTCCGCGGTGGCGTTGGCGGCGCTGCTGTGCCGGGTGCCCTTGATCGTTCATGAACAAAATGCGGTGGCCGGCCTGACCAATCGCGTGCTGGCCCGCTTCGCGGCGCGTGTGCTGCTGGGCTTCTCCGACGTGCGCGGCATCCACGGCGGGATCCACCTCGGCAACCCGGTCCGGGTTTCGCTGTGCGCGCAACCGCTGTCGCCCGAGGCCCCAATGCGGCCGTTACGGTTGCTCGTGGTCGGCGGCAGCCAGGGCGCCGAAGTCTTTAATCTCGTGGTGCCGGAAGCCTTGCGCGTCATGCCCGAGGATTGCCGGCCTTCGGTCTGGCATCAGACCGGTTCGGACCCGGCGCCGGTCGCCCGGCGTTACCCCTCGGGGGCAGAGCCCCGCGTGGATGCGTTCATCGAAGAGATGGATCAGGCGTACGTGTGGGCCGACCTCGTGCTGGCACGGGCTGGCGCAATGACCTTGGCGGAACTCGCGGCCAGTGCGCGTGGGGCGGTGCTGATCCCGTATCCCCATGCCGCCGACGGGCACCAACTCGACAACGCAAATCAATACGCCGAGGACGGCGCGGCCGAAGTCTGGGAACAGGATGAATTCACCCCGCAGCGGTTGGCGCTTCGCCTTGCCGAACTGGCGCGGGATCGCGCCACGCTGGTCGAGATGAGCCGGGCGGCACTGCGCCGGGCTCGCCCGGATTCCGCCGGGGATGTCGCCGAGTGCCTGCTGGAGTTTTGCACATGAACGCAACGCGCCGCCACATGCCGATGCGGCATATCCGGCAGGTCCATTTCATCGGGATCGGTGGTGCTGGAATGAGCGGCATTGCCGAAGTCTTGTGCGGCTTGGGTTACACCGTTTCCGGAAGTGACCTCAGAGAGAACGCGCAAACCCGGCGCCTGTGTGAATTGGGCGCCAACATCCGGATTGGCCACGAGGCCGATGCTGTTGCGGGAGCCGACGTGGTCGTCGTCTCCAGCGCGGTTCCGCCCGAAAACCCGGAGTGGCAGGCCGCGCAAGCCGCGCACATTCCCGTCGTGCCGCGTGCGGCGATGCTCGGAGAACTGATGCGCTTCAGCCACGGCATCGCCGTGGCTGGCACGCACGGCAAGACCACCACCACCAGCCTGATCGCCCATCTGCTGACCGAGGCCGGTCTCGGTCCTTCCTCCATCATCGGCGGCCGGATCCGGCACAGCGGCTCGCACGCCACGCTGGGTGAGGGCGACTATCTGGTCTGCGAGGCGGACGAAAGTGATGCATCCTTCCTGCACCTCAGTCCGCTGGTCGCGGTGGTGACGAACATCGACAACGACCATCTGGTCAACTACGACGGAGACATCGAGAAACTGGCCGAGGCGTACCACAGCTTCCTGCAGAATCTCCCGTTCTACGGATTGGCGGTGCTTTGCGCGGATGATCCGCGCCTGGCGGCCCTGCGCTCAAACCTAGGCCGGCAGGTTGTCACCTACGGGATTGAGGCCCCGGACGCAGATTTGCGTGCAACTGGAATCGAGCCGGATGGATCTGGCAGCGTCTTCACCCTGCAGGTTGCGGATTCGGGGGAGGAACTTCAGGTCCACCTCGCGCTGCCTGGCACCCACAACGTCTTGAATGCGCTGGCCGCGGTGGCGGTGGCACGGGACTTGCATGTCCCGCTGCAGACGGTGGCTCAAGCCCTGGAAGGGTTTTCCGGGATCGCCCGGCGCTTCGAAGCACATGGACCGCTGCCCGGCGACGACGACATCCCGTGGGTGGACGACTATGGTCATCACCCGACCGAAATCGAAGCGACTCTGGCGACGGCGCGGCAGGTCTACCCCGGCAAAAGGCAGGTGCTGGTCTTTCAACCGCACCGCTACACCCGCACGCGGGATTTGTTCGAATCCATGGTCCAAGCTCTGGGCGAGGCCGATGCATTGCTTCTGCTGGATGTGTATCCGGCGGGCGAGGCGCCGATCCCGGGTGCCGACAGCGATTCGCTGGCCCGGGCTCTGGAACATCTGGGCGCACAGCCCGTACGTGCAGCAGGCGGCGAGCAACTATTCCCGGCGCTGCTGGAAATCCTGCGCCCCGGTGACGTGCTGCTGACCATGGGGGCGGGCAGCATCGAGGGCTGGGCAGCGCAACTGCCCGCACAGTTCACCCAAAGGGAGGCATCGTGATCATGGCGGCGGAAATCGTCGGCGAGCATCGGCAGGTGCCCATGGCCGAACATACGACTTGGCGCTGCGGCGGCGCGGCAGATCGGGTGTTTGCGCCGAATAGCATCGACGACCTGAGCACCTACCTGGCCGGGCTTGAGACGGACGTGCCTCTGACCTGGTTAGGGCGGGGCAGCAACGTGCTGGTGCGCGACGGCGGCATGCGCGGGGTGGTGATCCAGTTGCGCGAGCCGCTGTCCGAGATCGTGCTGGAGCCCCCGCGAGTCCGGGCCGAAGGCGGTGCCCCGTGTGCCCGCCTGGCAACGCTCACCGCGGCGGCGGGTTGGAGCGGATTGGAATTTCTGGCCGGCATCCCCGGCACGGTCGGTGGCGCTCTGGCGATGAATGCCGGTGCGGCCGGCTCCGAGATCTGGGAGTTCGTCGAATCCATCGAAACCGTGGATCGGCAGGGGAATCGTCATGAATTTACATCCGAACAGATCCGGTTCGGCTACCGCTTCGCGGAAGTCCCCGCCGGACACGGCGTCGTGGCCGGGGCGTTCCGCCTCGAGCGGGCTGAAGATCCGGCGCAGCCGGAGCGTCGCCTGCGCGAACTGATGGATCGCCGCCGAGCCACCCAGCCGGTCTCGCTGCCAAGCGGCGGGTCGGTGTTCCGCAATCCTCCGGGTGGCCATGCTGCACGGTTGATCGAGGAAGCGGGCCTCAAAGGCTGCCGGATCGGCGAGGCCGAAGTCAGTCAAACGCATGCCAATTTCATTGTTCACGAAGGAACGGCGAGCGCGGCCGACATTGAGCGGCTGATCGACCACATCCAGAGAACCGTCGAAAAACACAGCGGAGTGCGGTTGGAACTGGAAGTCCGCATTTTGGGGGAGGCCGGATGAGCGAATACGGACGCGTTGCGGTGCTGATGGGCGGCTGGTCCGAGGAACGGCCGATCTCGCTGATTTCCGGGCAGTGCGCCTACGAGGCTTTATGCGCGCGCGACGTCGAAGCCAGCGCGGTCGACTTGCAGCGCGAGACCCTGCCGCAGCTTTCGGAACAGGGCTTCGACCGCTGTTTCCTGGCCCTGCACGGGATCGGCGGCGAGGACGGCGAAGTGCAGCAGGCGCTGGAAGAGATGGGATTGCCGTACAGCGGAAGCGGTCCGGAGGCTTCGCGCATTTGCATGGACAAGCTGGAGACCAAGGAACGCTGGTGGCGTGCCGGTCTGCCGACGCCGAAGGGGGCATTGGCGGACCTGGACCGATTAGAAGAGCAGTGCGAGGAACTGGGCTTGCCGCTGGTGATCAAGCCGGTGGACCAGGGTTCCAGCATCGGCGTGATCTTTGCACGCCAGGCCGAAGATGTGCCGTCCGCCGTCGAGGAGGCTCAGCAGCACGGATCGAGGATCCTGCTGGAGCGCTTGGCGCAAGGCACCGAATACACGGTCGGGATCCTGGGGGAGGAGGCGCTGCCGATCATCCGCCTGTGCCCGCAGAACGAATTTTTCGACTACCAGGCCAAGTACGAATCGGAAGACACCCGGTACGACATCCCCTGCGGTCTGCCGGAGGCGATGGAACGCGAACTGGCGGCACTGGCGTTTCGCGCCTTTGAATGCACCGGGGCGAAAGGATACGGCCGGGTGGACCTGATCTTGGATGAACTGGACCGGCCGTGGTTGCTTGAAGTGAACACCGCGCCGGGTCTGCGTCACCACAGCCTGCTGCCGATGGCCGCCGAAGCGGCCGGGCTGAACTACGAGGACCTGATCCTGAAGATGCTGGACACTTCCCTTCTTCAGGCACCTGCCGAGGAGACGGTCGATGGCTAGGTCAGGCGGCATGGGCATGATCGTGCGACTCGCGGGCGCAGTGGCAGCGCTGGTCCTGGGGGTTGGCGTCAGCGTGTGGCTGACGAATCCAGCGCACCTGCCGATCCGACAGGTGTCCCTGCACGGGGAGCTTCGCCACCTGGACCCCATCGAGCTGCAGGAAATCGTCGCCGAGGAGTTGACGGGCAACATGCTGACCCAGGACCTGGGTGGACTGGAGCAGCGGCTTCAGCAGAATGCCTGGGTGCGGCAGGCGCGGATCCACCGCGACTGGCCGGCCACGCTCCGGATCGAGATCAGCGAACAAGTGCCGGTCGCGCGCTGGGCGGCAGGCGGACTTTTGACCGGGCAAGGGGAACGGTTCGGCCAGCATGGCGGACCGGAACTGTCCCTGCTGGAGATTGCAGGGATGCCGGGGCGCGAAGTTGCCCTTCTTCGGTACGTCGACCAGATCCGGTCGCTGCTGGCGCCGCATGGGATGTACCTGACCCGGTTGGAGGAGACCAAGTTCCGTTCGCTGCACGTGACGCTGCGCTCGGGACTGCGCCTCACGCTGGGGCGGGTCCGACCGATCGAACGACTGGCGCGCTGGCTGCGCTACTACGAGGCTTATGCCCGGGTTGCGCCTGCGACCGCGCCGAAAACCATTATCGACCTGCGCTACCCGAACGGGTTTTCGGCCAGGTCTTTGACTAAGTCATAGCGAGGAGGAGAAATTATGGATAACTCAAATTCTGCGGTCCTGCCCATGGAGCCTAAGCGTTCCGGGCTTTTTTCGCGCATGTTCTCAACCATTGCGCAACGCCGCACGAACCCGGGCCAGCTGGTCGCGCTCGACATTGGCACGTCCCGGATCGTGGTGGTCGTCGCGCAACACGACGAGGACGGACAACTCGAGGTTCTCGGTTGCGGCACCACCGTGTCACGCGGTCTCAAGGCGGGCATGGTGGTTAACATCGAGGAGACAGTGGAGTCGATCCGCCGCGCCGTGGAGGAAGCCGAGGAGATGACGGACTGCACGATCCGCAACGTCAATGTCGGAATCGCCGGCAGCCATATCCACAGCATCAACGCCAGCGGTGCCATTCCGGTGCGCGAGGGCGAGATTACGCCCACGGTCGTGGAGCGGGTACTGGATGCGGCGAGTGCGGTGAAACTCACCGACGACAAGCGCATCCTGCACGTGTTGCCGCAGGAGTACGCGATCGACGATCAGTACGGAATCCGCACCCCGCTCGGCATGTCCGGGGTCCGTTTGGACGCGCGCGTGCACCTGATTACCGCTGGGGCCGGCGCGCTGCACAACCTGGTCAAGTGCGTACGCCACTGCGGCCTGACTGTCGACCACGTGGTGCTGGAGCAGCTCGCGTCCAGCGAGGCGGCGCTGACGCCGGACGAACGCGAACTGGGCGTCTGCCTGGTCGACATCGGTGGCGGCACCTCGGATATCGCCGTCTTTTACTCCGGTGCGATCCACTACACCGCGACGATCCCGGTGGCGGGCGATCACGTCAATCGCGACATCGCCATCGCCCTGAGCACCCGGGTGCAGGATGCCGAGCAGCTCAAGATCGAGCACGGCTGTGCTATCAGCGACCCGGCGCAGGACGATCAGATCCTGGAGGTGCCAGGTCTGGGCGGCCGCCCGGCCGCGCAGCTGCGCGGCTCCGTGCTGGGGGACATCATTCGCCCCCGCTATCTGGAGCTGTTCGAGCTGATTAACGACGAACTGCGCCGTTCCGGCTACTACGACAAGGTCGAGGGCGCCGGCCTGGTGCTGACCGGCGGCGGCGCGATGGTTCGGGGTCTGGACATGCTGGCCGAGGAGGTGTTCAACCGCCCGGTCCGCATCGGCGGCCCGCAGCACCTGCGGTTCCGCGACGAACGATTCAACCAACCGATGTACGCCACCGGAATCGGGCTGCTGACGTACCACGACCTGGCAAACCCAGGCTTGGGCTCGTCGGCCGTCGCCGACTCTTGGCGGCAGCGCATCTTTTCATGGATTTAACTTTCACTACGACTTGGAGATAGAAAAATGACTTTGATTAATGGACTCGACGGGGCGATCTCGCCCGAAACCGCCGAAGAGACGGCGGAAATCACGTTTACGCCAGTCCGTCCGGACCATGAGGACGCCCGTATCAAGGTGATCGGCGTCGGCGGCGGTGGCGGCAACGCCACGCAGCGCATGGAACGCGATCTGGCTGCACACGTAGAGGTCTACTGCGTCAACACCGATGCGCAGGTCCTGCGCAACTTGAAGGTGGGAGAATCGGTGCAGATTGGCCGGGACACGACCAAGGGCTTAGGTGCCGGCGCTGACCCCGAAGTGGGGCGGCAGGCGGCGCTGGAGAGCCGGGACTCGCTGGCCGGGCTGGTCGAGAATACCGATATGCTGTTCATCACCGCCGGCATGGGCGGTGGGACCGGTACCGGTGCGGCCCCGGTCATCGCGGAACTGGCCCGGGAGGCGGGCGTGCTGACGGTGGCGGTGGTCACCCGGCCGTTCAGCTTCGAAGGGCAGCAGCGATGCCGCCTGGCCGAAGACGGGATCCGGGAACTCGGCGCCTACGTCGACTCGATCATCACCATTCCCAATGACCGGTTGATGAGCGAACTGGATCCGGATATCTCGCTGGAGGACGCCTTTCTCGAGGCGGACAAGGTGCTGCACGGCGCCGTGTGCGGGATTTCCGACCTGATCCTCCGGCCCGGCACCATCAACGTCGACTTCGCCGACGTGCGGACCGTGATGAAGCAGCAGGGTCTGGCCATGATGGGCACCGGCACCGCTGAAGGCCCGAACCGGGCGATCGAAGCCACGCAGCAGGCCATCAACTGCCGCCTGCTCGACGAGGTGAACATCACCGATGCTCCGGCCATGCTGGTCAACGTGACCACCGTGCGCAAAGGCGAGGGCAGCCTGAGTCTTCCCGAGTTCAACCAGATTGCACGGGAACTCGAGCCGCTGCAGGCCGAGAACGTGCAGCTGGTCATGGGCACGACCTACGACGAGGACATGGGCGGTCAGCTCAAGGTGACTCTGGTGGTGGCCGGTTTTGGCTCGAAGGAGGAGCCGGAGGCGGAACCGGGTGTGACGCCGTTTCGGAAGATCACCGAGGCCCCCAACTCGATCAAGGGAAAGGAGAACGGCAACGGGGCGCAACCGTCGAAGGAAAAGGTCGCCGGAGTGCCGCCGATCGTCACCGAGGGCAATTTGGCGAAGAGCCCAAAGAGCCCGGATTGGACCAAGGGAGAGGAACGGCAGAAGTTCGACATCCCGGCCTACCTGCGCAAGCAGCATGACTGACCGGGTGCCGAAGGCCAATTGCGGAGGCTTCCAGGGGGGTCTCCGCACGGGTTTCTCCCCGCGTTCCAGGGTGCGGGTTCGGTGGAAAAATCTTCGTTTTTCTGTAATAATGCGCGTATCCGTAAGGCAGGGGGCCTGACGCGGAGCGCGCCACACCAAAAACGAGAAATCCGGGAATGATTCGTCAGCACACCCTGAGGCAGAGCATTTGCGCAGAGGGCATCGGCCTGCACACGGGAGAAAAGACATCCATGCGACTCAGTCCTGCTCCGGTGAATACCGGGGTGGTGCTGCGGCGGGTTGATTTTG
>MRSX01000002.1 GCA_002631715.1 Candidatus Porisulfidus sp. TsSOB | reverse complement strand
AGGCGCGCATACCGCTTCGCGAAATCAAACTCGGAACACCCCGGCTTCTCCCGCTCGCCGGCCTCGAAACGCGCGTATTCCCGCTTCTGCTCGGCCAGCAACTCGTTGTAGACGAACCGCCCGGCCCCGCATAACTGGACGAACTGCCGCTCCTGCGTCTGGTTCGGATACAGACGGTAACGGGAGGCTCGGTGCATGATGGGCATACTCTAGCACGGGGATTTCCACACGAAACCCGGAAGCGCCAGCCATGTCAGAAAAAGCAGGTAAACCGGTATTATATAAAGGTATCCGCGAGCCCCGAAAGTTCCCGGAATCTTGACCCGAACAGATGCCGATGGCCTCCCCGCCCACTCTGCGTGACATCGAGGCGATGGCCGACCAGGCCTTCGCTGAAATCCCGGATGAACTGGCGTGCCACGCGACCGCGGTTGCAATTCATGTGTGCGATTTCCCTGACGAGGAGACATGCCGAACAATGGAGCTGGAGAGCCCATTCGATCTTCTCGGGCTTTACCACGGCGTCAGCCTGGACCAGAAATCGGTGGACGATCTGCCGCAGGACCTGGATTATGTCTACCTGTACCGCCGTCCGATACTGGAATACTGGGAAGAGCAGGGTGGCGACCTGGCAGATCTGGTCCGCCAGATACTGCTGCACGAAATCGGCCATCACTTCGGCTTCTCGGATGCGGAAATGGACCACATCTGCGCACAGGCACGCCGGGAAGCAAAGGGAGCAACAGCGGACTAAATGATGAACTTCCGGCGTGAGGCCGCGTGGCTTTCCGCGCGCGCCGATGCGGTACGATAAAGCGCTCATTCTCAACTTTCCATGTTTGATTTTCTTGCTGCCATCGACCGGGCGCTGAGCACGTTATGCGCCTGGACGGGCAGGGCCGTGGCCTGGTTGACGCTGGCCATGGTGCTTCTGACTGCCACCGTGGTGATCTTGCGCTACGGGTTTGGGTTCGGGCGAATTTACCTGCAGGAAATCATCACGTACCTGCACGCGACCGTGTTCATGCTGGCCGCGGCCTGGGCCCTGCGTCTTGACGGACATGTGCGCGTAGACGTGCTGTACCGCTCCCTGAAGCCGCGCACTCAGGCCTGGGTGGACCTGCTCGGTTCAGTATTCCTGCTGCTGCCGACCGCGGGCCTGTTGCTTTGGCTGTCCTACGACTATGCGGAAAAGGCTTGGAAGCTGCAGGAAGCGTCGCGCGAAACAGACGGCCTGCCGTTTCTGTACATCCTGAAAGCCGTCATTCCGGTCGCGTCGGGACTGCTGGTCCTGCAAGGAGTGGCGGATATCCTGCAGCGAGCCAGGCAATTGGCAGGGGGTCGGGAATGATCTGGGCGCTGGCGCTGTTCGGGCTGGTCGTGCTGGTGTTGATGGCCGGCTACCCGGTCGCGTTCACACTGGCCGGGGTCTCCCTGCTGGTCGCGGCAGTGGCCACGGCGGCGGGAGTTTTTGATCCGGCCCTGCTGCTGACGCTGCCGTCGAGGGTGTTCGGCATCATGACCAACGACATCCTCATCGCGGCTCCTCTGTTCATCTTCATGGGAGTGACCCTGCAACGTTCGAGGGTCGCCGAGGACCTGCTGGAAACGATGAGTCGATTGTGCGGGGCATTGCCTGGCGGATTGGGCTTGTCGGTCATGGTGGTCGGAGTCCTGCTGGCGGCGAGCACCGGCATCGTCGGAGCGACGGTGGTCACGCTGGGCCTGCTGGCCCTGCCCAGCATGCTGCAGCGCGGCTACGACCCACCGATCGCGTGCGGCGCCATATGTGCATCCGGCACCTTGGGGCAAATCATTCCACCTTCGATCGTCTTGGTCCTGCTGGGCGACGTGATGTCTTCCGCCTTCCAGAAAGCCCAATTGGACATGGGCATCTTTTCTCCACAGACGGTTTCGGTCGCAGACCTTTTTGCGGGGGCCATGCTCCCGGGGCTGGCACTGGTCGGGCTATACGTGGCCTACCTGCTTTTCACCGCCTGGCGCAGCCCCGAACGCCTGCCTTCAGGATCTCAGGATTCTGAAACCCATGAACTCTCGGTCAGCGAAGTCTTGGGCGTGCTGGTGGCCCCATTAGCCCTGATCGTCACGGTACTTGGGGCCATTCTGGCAGGGTTTGCCACGCCGACGGAAGCGGCATCCTTGGGAGCGGTCGGCAGCCTTCTGCTCGCACGCCGCGAAGGACCCGTAACTCTGGACATGCTGCGCGGTATCACGCGGGATACGGCGCGAGTTACCAGCATGGTATTCATGGTGCTGATCGGCGCCTCGATTTTCTCGCTGGTGTTTCGCGGCCTCGGCGGCGATGACTTGGTACACGAGTGGCTCTCCAATCTGCCTGGCGGCGTGATTGGCGCCATGGTGGCAGTCATGTTGCTGATGTTTCTGCTTGGCTTCGTGCTGGATTTTATCGAGATTACTTACGTGGTGGTGCCCCTGGTCGGGCCCGTGCTCTTGATGATGGGACTGGATCCGATCTGGCTCGGTGTGATGATCGCGATCAACCTGCAGACCTCTTTCCTGACCCCGCCGTTCGGTTTCGCCTTGTTCTACTTGCGCGGCGTTGCGCCTGATACCGTGGCCACGGTACAGATCTATCGCGGCGTGATGCCGTTTATTGCCCTGCAGGTGTTGATGCTGGCCATTCTTGCGCTATGGCCGGAACTGGCAACTTGGTTGCCACAACAGATTTTCGGATATTGAGGGAACGCGCCCCGGAATTAGTACGGTGTTTCCAGAATCATCTGCATGGTCTGCAGGCCGGTAACCACCAGTACGGCATATATCGCGCCCGTGCCCATGATGATTATGCGCTTCTGCCGAAGCATGTCCTCATTCATCATTGGGCCGATCAGCATCCAGGTCGCGGCAGCCAGATTGGCACCGAAGAAGCCGTAATAAGTCGCAAGTTCGCCAAATGCCGCCTGTTCACTGGCGACTATGTAGGAGCCCCAGACAGCCACAGCCGCTCCAAGATAAGTCCCGACACGGATGATAGTGGCAGAAATCATCCCGGTCGGCTGCAGCAATACCAGCAGGCCGAAAACCGAGATTATCCACCACCAGATCAGGTTGGTCGCGTGAGGTGCGTACTCGGGGTTCTTGAACATTGAAATGGCAATCATGACGTACGTCAGTCCGCTGATTGACATGGCCAAGCGGAGAATCCACAGATCCGTCTCGCGCATGCGGACGAAAGAACTAGCTATCCAGAGTGCGGCCACAAAATTGAGCAAGCACGACACATAGTAAATGACAGAATGTACAAGGGATGGGGTCGCCAGAAATTCGTTCATTGCCGGGGTTCCGTTCAAGCCTCGAAAGCGGGCTTTATTCTACACTACCGCGTGTCCAGATACGCTTGCTCGGAAATGGCAGTCCAGTCCCGCACCCGCGCGTAAAACGCCTGGTAACTGTCGTAAACCCGTCGGGTGAATTCGTCAGTTTCAGCTACTTCCGCAATGACCGCCTCGGCATGTTCCCGCAGTGCGCTCAGCACTTCCGGGGGGAATTGGCGGAGTTCGACTTCGTATTTCTCAACTAGCGCCTTCAGCGCATCATTGTTATGCGCGGTGAAATCGGCCATCATGTCTTGGTTGGTGGCCCGGGCGGCATTTCGCACAATGGCCTGAAGGTCTTTCGGCAACGCCTCGAACGCCGGTCGGTGAACCAATCCTTCCAGCGTAGTCCCAGGTTCGTGCCAACCGGGATAGTAGTAGTACTTCGCCGCGCGGTGCAACCCGAATGCCAAGTCGTTCCATGGGCCAACCCATTCGGTCGCGTCGATCGCTCCGGTCTGTAGCGACACCAGAAGCTCTTTTCCGCTGAGATTCACCGGCGTGCCGCCGACCCGGCGCAATACCTCGCCGCCTAGGCCCGGGATACGCATGCGCAAGCCCTGCAGATCTTCGAGCCCCCGGATCTCACGCTTGAACCACCCACCCATCTGGACCATGGTGTTTCCTGCCGCCAACGGGACAACATCGAACGGGGCATATGCTTCTTCCCATAGTTCCATGCCTCCTCCCTTGTACAACCAACCGTTCATCTCATTGGCGGTCATGCCGAACGGCATGGTGGAGAAAAACTGAAACGCCGGGTTCTTGCCTTTCCAGTAGTAAGCCGCGCCGTGACCCATCTGTGCCGCGCCTTGGCTTACCGCATCGAACACCTCGAACGCCGGCACCAGTTCGCCAGCCCCGTACACCTGCACCTGCAGGCGCCCGCCAGACATCTCGCCAATCGCCTGCGCCAGGAATTCCGCGCCGGTGCCAAGGCCGGGAAAGTTCTTCGGCCAAGTGGTCACCATCTTCCAGTGCAGGGGTTCGTCGGCGTTCGCCCGGCCCGCCAAGCCAATCCCGGCAGCTGCAGCCGCCGCGCCTGCGCCTAGGAACTCCCGTCGTTGCATCTAGTCCTCCTTAGGGTACAAAATCGCCATTTATCGACATTCGAGTTTTGCGTAGTCGTACATGAGCCATTTGACGCCGGCGTCCTCGAAGCGCACCTGGACCCGCAAATGCGGCGGCCGGCCTTCGTATTCTACGATGATGCCGGGGCCAAATTTCGGATGCGCCACCGGCGTGCCTGGACCGGGCACGTCCAGATCGGCCGGAGGGGATGGGCGGGTGGCCCCGTACCGTGCTAGAAACGGGGAGGCAGGCGGGGAGAAATCCCGCGGCACTTCGGTCACCGTGTGTTCGTCGGGCAGTTCCTGAAGAAAGCGCGACGGAATCAGACCCGAGGAAGTTCGCCCAAAGATCAGCCGTTCGTAGGCATGCGTCAAGACCAACTGCTGCCGGGCGCGTGTCATGCCCACATAACAAAGCCGGCGTTCCTCTTCCAGCGGGGAATCCTCCCGTGTCATCGGCAGGATGCCATCTTCCAGCCCAACAATGAACACCAGTGGAAACTCCAGCCCCTTGGCCATGTGCAGGGTCATCAACTGAACCGCATTCCCGGGTGCGCCTTCACCCCGCTCACCCGCCTCCAGCGCCGTGCTGTCCAAGAACGCTTCCACCAAACCAGGGTTGCCATCCTCGTCAGATTCCTCCCAGATGTCCTCGAATGCCGCGGCCGAATTCACCAGTTCCCCCAGGTTCTCGCTGCGCGTCTCTTCCAACTCCCGGTCAGTCTCTTGGTACATATCCAATAACCCGGACTTGTCCAGGATGCGCCGGATGGCTTCCGCCAATCCGCGCCCCTCGGTCTCCTCGCGCAGGACCTCCAGGCATTGCTCGAATTCCGCCAGTGCCCGGCCCGCACGCGAAGTGGACCGGCTCTTGACCTGCTCCTGTGCCGCCGCAAACAGCGATTCGCCAGCGGCAGAAGCAGTCGTGCGCACGGCTTCAACCGTTCCTGCGCCAATGCCCCGGGGAGGAACATTGCACACCCGCTGCCAAGCGACATCGTCATCCGGGTTCAGGCACAGCCGCAGATAGGCCAGAGTGTCTTTCACCTCGCGCCGCTCGAAAAACCGGATGCCCCCGTACACCCGATATGGGATTTGCCGGTTGTTCAGGTTCGTCTCGAAGGGCTGTGACTGCCGGTTCGTGCGGTAGAGCACGGCACACTCGTCCCATCGCCCCTCGTCTTCCACCCACTGTTCGATCTTTCCGATGACGTAGTTGGCTTCCGCCCCTCCGGTCGGTGCGCTGAACACGGTGATCGGATCTTGTTCGGCCCGGTCGGTCCACAGCTGCTTCTTTAGCCGGTCGTAGTTGTTCCCGATCAACGCATTGGCCGCCTCAAGTACCGGGCTGGTGGAGCGGTAGTTCTGCTCCAACGGCCAGACCTGGACATTCTTGTGATTTTTCTGGAAGTCGAGGATATGCCTTGGGCGCGCTCCCCGCCAACCATAGATCGATTGGTCGTCGTCTCCGACCACGAACAACGGGCGTTCGCCGCCCGCCAGCAGTTTCAACCATGCATTCTGCAGATCGTCCACATCCTGGAATTCATCCACTAACAGATGCCGGAACCGCAATTGGTAGTGTTTTTGGACGGCTGAATGATCGCGCAACAGTTCGACGCAGCGCAGCAGCAGTTCATCGAAATCTACCAAGCCGCTCTGTTCGCAACGCCGCTCGTATCGCTCCATAACCGGGAGACGGGCTTGTTCCCGATCGCTTTCAGGCTCAATATGGCGGGCGCGCAGGCCTTCTCCCTTCTTCAGACTAATCCACCGAATGGCATCGGCGACATCGCGCGCCTTGCGCGGCTGGTCAAGATCCCGAAGGATCTGACGAATCAAGGTTTTCTGATCCTCTCGATCCAGGATCTGGAAGTTTCCGGGCAACCCAGCCTCGTCGTGAAAGCGCAACAGCATCCTGCGGGCCAGCGCATGGAACGTCCCGACCCACAGGCCGCCCGCGGGCTGCCCCCGCAGCCGTTCGATGCGCTCCCGCATCTCGGTCGCCGCCTTGTTGGTAAACGTAACCGTCAGGATTTCTTTCGGCTGGACATCCTGCGTCTTCACCAACCAAGCGAAACGGTGAGTCAGTACCCGGGTTTTGCCCGAGCCAGCACCCGCCAGCACCAGAGTGCAGTAATCCGGATCCGATGTGACCGCGTTGCGCTGCGCCTTGTTTAAGTCATCCAGGATCGGATCCGCCGGGGTCATCCGCCCTCCCAGTACAGGAATGCCAGCCAGCCAGCCATTGCCAACGCCGCGATTGCGGCAGCCGCCAGCCAGAAGCGAGTGTGTTTGAGTTTGCGCCGGGAAGTTTCGAGTTTCGTTTGAAGCGCCGGCGAGGGATCCGGCGGTGGAGTGGCCGAAGGATCTCCAAGGAAATGTTCGACCATCTGCGGGAGGCGATGGCGCACAAGCCGAACCAGCGCAAACAACCCGGTTTGCTCACTCACCCAGCGATCCATGAAAGGCTTGGCGGTCGTCCACAGGTCGAGATCCGGGTACAAGTCGCGGCCGACGCCTTCGATGTTGACCAAGGTCTTCTGCAAAAGCAGCAGTTGCGGCTGCACTTCCATCTGGAAGCGGCTCGCGGTCTGGAACAGCCGCATCAGCAGGTTTGCGAACGAAATCTCGGAAAACGGCCGCTGGAAGATCGGCTCGCATACCGTGCGGATGGCCGCTTCGAAATCCGCGACCCGGGTCCCGGGCGGCACCCAGCCGGATTCCACGTGTAGTTCCGCCACCCGTCGGTAGTCGTTGTTGAAGAAAGCCGCGAGGTTGAACGCCAGGTAGCGCTGATCTGAAGCCGACAGCGACCCCATGATGCCGAAATCCACCGCGCTGTATTTCGGCGACTCCGGGGTCTCTCGGGAGATAAAGATGTTGCCGGGATGCATGTCGGCATGGAAGAAATTGTGGTCGAACACCTGGGTGAAGAAGATCTCCACGCCCCGCTCGGCCAGGCATTTCAGGTCGACTCCGTGGCGCACCAATTCCTCACGGTCCGAAATCTGGATCCCGTAGATGCGCTCCATGGTCATGACGTCCCGGGCGGTGTAGTCCCAGAACACTTCCGGCACGTACAGCAGTTCGCTGTCCTCGAAGTTGCGGCGCAGTTGGCTGGAGTTGGCCGCTTCGCGCGTCAGATCCAGTTCGTCAAAAATAACGCCTTCGTATTCGGCCACCAGGTCCACCGGATGCAGGCGTCGGGACCCCTCCCAGACTCGCTCGAGGAACCGGGCCAATCGGTACATCATCCGGATGTCGCGGCGAATCGTCTTCTCGATCCCGGGGCGCAACACCTTGATGATGACGTCGGTATCACCCAAGCGCGCCGCGTGCACCTGAGCCACCGAGGCGGAGGCGAGCGGCGTGGTGTCGAACTGGCTGAACATCTCCTCTATCGACCTCCCCAATGACCGCTCAATGACTTTGCGCGCCGCCTCCCCGTCAAATGGCGGCACCCGATCCTGAAGGAGAGCCAGTTCGTTGGCCAGGTCAGTGGGAAGCAAGTCGCGCCGGGTCGACAGCATCTGCCCAAACTTGACGAAAATGGGTCCCAGGTCTTCCAGCGCACGCCGAATACGCTCTGCCTGCGGCCTGCGCAACCGACGGAACCAGTTCCAAGGCAGCAGGTAAAGGAGCCCGCGTCCCAGCCGGAACCGGGACAGGGCGATTTCATCGAGGCCGTGGCGCAGCAGCACCCACGGGATATAAAGCGGTCGCGCGAGAATGCGTCCTTGTCCGTTCATGGCTGGATGCGGTCAATCCGCATTTCAAACCGCTCCAGATCGTCGCGCAGCCGGTCCACCTCGCGCACGAAGCGGTCGAGTTCGGAGGAGCTCGGCAGCAAGCTCGACTCCTCATGCAGGTAATCCCGGGCATTGCTCTCGGCCGCCCCGCCAAAATTCCGGGCCACCTGTCGGCATTCCTCAAGGGTCCGCATCATCAGCCGGGCCGGCACGTCACCAACGGCGCGCGACAGCAGTTCCTCCCAGTCGATGTCCAAGGCGGCCAGAAAGTCGCGCAAGTCCTGTGCTATCTCGCCCTCGCCCTCCAGATGGATCCCGTCGGCCCGGTCGCTGAGCACGTACCGGACGAAAGCCGCTAGATGCCCACGGACCGCAAGATCTGCTTCTTCTCCCGGAGATTCCAGAGTCAGTTTCCCGTCGTCGATGCGCAATCCGATAGAAGGCAGCGGCAGGAGCTCCAGCCGAATCGTGCGCTGGCCCATCGCCTGCAGGCGCTTCTGCGACTCTTCGTCGGTACGCAGAGCCTGGTCGACAAGAGCAGAAAGTGAAGCAAACATAGGCATACAGCCGCTCTCGGAGCGGCGGTCTCTTGTTTCAGATTATAGATTGCGAAAGAGCCGGGTCGTATAATTGTCCAAACCATGTCCATGCACACGCGGCTGCTTTTTCTGGGGCTGCTGGCATCGCTCGGCGGCGCTGGCCAGGCGGCAGATTCGCCATTCTCCTTGGGCTCGGACTCCGGGCTGCAGATCGCCGTCCGACTGATTTCGGACAAGGCTCCGGAGGAACCGTCATCGGACGGCAGCATCGAGGAAGAAGGCGCAGAATCTCCGGAACAGGCGGAAGAAGGTGCGCCTTCCGCACAGACTCCCGGCGTCCCGGCCTCACAGGAGGACCGCGCTGAAGATCAAGGCCTTTTGGAGGGTTCAGAAGAAGGATCATCGCCTGCAGGGCAGGAAACAGCCGGTGAAACCGAAGATCCCGGGATCGAAGACGGACTCGAAAGAGAACCGGAACTTGCGGAACAGGCAAGTATCGAAGAAGGGCAAGAGAGGGATCTTTCCCGAATCGAGGCCGTGCTGAACCGCGTTGACCAGATTCTGCTGGACGCGGGAATCCGGGCCCGCAAAGAACGGGAAGGAAGGGGCGACGGCGACGGGACAACAGATGAAGACTTGTCGGATTGGGAGACACAGGGCGAAGGCGAAGGGGAAGCTGCAGAGGAAGAGGCCGAACGCGGCGGAGTCGCCGAGGGCCAAGTCCCCGGCGATGTCCCGACCGGCAAGACGCGTCCGACCCGCGGCTACGAGGATGACGACGACATCGTGACCCGGCAGGTCTGTGAACTGGCGGAACAGGAGGAGGACCCCGAAGTCCGCAAACAACTGGAGCAAAAATGCAAGAGCCTACGAGACAGTTAGCCCTGCTTGCTTTTCTGCTGGCCTTTGCCAGCGGATGCCAGACCGGCATGTCCGGCATCTACGGAGGACTGTTCGAAAAGTCGCCGGAAGAGCCGGCTGTCGAGCCGGTACCGGAAGAATGGTACCTGGATGCCGGCATTGTCCAGTTCAAGGGGGAAGTTGACAAGAAAGAAGTCGCCGAGGGAGACGTGTTCCCCCAGGTGCGGAAAGCCGAGACCCTGTACTTTCCGCAGCAGTTGCGCCAAGCGATGCTGCGCGGGGGCGGCTGGCGACATGTATGGGTGGTGCCGGGACGCGCCGTTCCGGATCTGCGCATCGAGGGCACGATCCTGCAGTCGAACGGCTCCGAACTGGACCTGAAAATCCTTGCCACCGACTCGACCGGTGAACAGTGGCTCGATCGCGTCTACCGCCATGAATTCAGCGAAACCGATTACGCCGGCGAAGATCGGGCCCGACCGATGGAGGCCCTATTCGATCAGATCGCAAAAGATCTCTTGGTCGAACGTGACCGCAGGGGAGTGGCGGCCATGAAGGAGATCCGCGCCGTGGCGGAATTGCGGTTTGCGAAGGAATTCGCACCGCAGGCGTTCGAACGTTATGTCAAGGCAGACAAGGGTCGCACACGCTTGGTTTCGCTGCCGGCCGAAGAAGACACGTTGTACCAACTGGTACTGCAAATCAAGGAGCGCGACGACCTTTTCGTCGAGACCCTTCAGCAATACTCGGAGGGTTTTTCGGAAAAGATCGATGCCTCGTACCGAGATTGGGCACGACAGAGTTTCTACGAACGCCGTGCGCATGATGAGGGGGTTGCCGCCAGCGTAACGCAGGGGCTTCTGAGCGCCTTGGCCATCATTGGCGGAGTCGTGGTGGCGGCCGATTCGGGGTCTTCCCCGGAAGCCCGCCAACTTGGCCAAGTACTGGTGGGGGCTGGCGCCTACGGCGCCTATGATGCCTACCAAGACTATGAAGCAACGGAAATCCACGAGGCCGCGCTCAAGGAGCTCGGACAGTCGCTCGACCTGGAGGTGGAGCCTCAGGTCGTGCAAGTAGAGAACCAGACACGCACGCTTACCGGGTCGGTCGAAGACCAGTACCAGCAGTGGCACGAAATCCTGAACGAGATCTACCTGTCGGAACGTGGCGTCCTGAACTGATTCCGGCCGCACTGGTGCTGGCGGCGGGGCTGGCCGCAGGACCCGCCGCGGCCGAGGGCATCCAGGATCAGGCGCTTCGCGCCATGCTTGATTCGGACTGGGCCCGGGCGGTCGAGTTGTGGGCAAAGGTGGACGGGCAACGAGCCCGGGAATACCTTCAGCAGGCCCGGGCGGAACTCCATTTTCAGCGAACCCGATCCCTGCTGGACGAAGCCCGTGCAGCCCGACAGAAAGAAGACTGGGCCGCGGCCGATGCCGCCTACCTCAAGGCACTGGCCATTTCCCCCCATTTGAAGTTGGCACATCAAGGTCGAGAGCAGATCGCCCTGTACATCGAGGCATACCGACGGCTGGATGCATTGAAGTTGCCGGAAGGTCTCTACGACAAGGTCATCCGGGCCCGGGCGAAAGAGTGGCTTGCCTTCATCCGAGAAAAACAGCTCAATGACCGGAAGATCGATAAGGCCCGTAAGGAACTTGTCGAGACATTGAAGCTGGCGCAAACCCCGGTCTCCCTGATCCTGACTTCGGACAATCAGTCCGAGGTTGAAATTTACGGCGTCGGGAAACTCGGACGGCTCGAACGCCAGACCCTGAAGTTGATCCCGGGCGACTATATCGTCGTCGCCAACCGGCCTGGATACAGAGATACGCGCGCGACGTTGAGGGTGCGCCCCGGTAAGGCTCTTACCCTGGACATTCGGTGCACGGAGTCGATCCGGTGATTCTTGAACACGAGCCGATCCGGGCCAAGCCATATCGGCCACCCAAGCGGGAAAAGCGCCGCAAGCGACCTTCAGCACCCCGATTTCGTGGGGCGGGGCTGGCGATCCTGCTCCTGGCGCTGATGACGGCAGGCGCCTGGTACGCCATGGAGCAGGCACAACTCATCAGCTTCGAGACCGACCCCGCAACCGCTACGGTGCATCTCGAGAGCCCGCACATGATGGTGAACGGGCAAGCCTTGCTCTGGCGCGGGCAACATGTCGCGAGTGTGGAAGCAGAAGGCCACTATCCGCGGCAGATCGAATTCCAAGCGGGTGGAGGTGCGCCGCACACCGTGCAGGTCACTCTGGACCCCTTGCCGGGTAAACTCCGGGTCTCCACGACTCCTGAGACCGAGGGGGAAGTCCAGGTCGACGGCGAACGTGCCGGGAAGATCGGAGAAATACTGGAGGATCTCTCTCCGGGTCAACACGTCGTGCAGGTCAGCGTGGAGGGCTTCGAAATGCACCGGCAAACAGTAGAAATCGAGGGATACGGCCAACTAACCGAGATTGAGATTTCTCTCCAGAAGGTCACAGAACCTGCCTTGTTGGCGATTTCCAGTACGCCCAAAGCCGCAGACATCTTGATTGATGGCACTTGGCGAGGGCGGACCCCGAAGCGGGTCGCCTTGACTCCGGATACCCAAGTGGAAGTTGCCCTGTTACTTCCTGGACACACCCCGAACCGGCAGACCCTGAAGTTGAAGTCTGGCCGACAAAGCCACACAGTGACCCTGACGCCGCGCCTTGGCACCCTTGAACTCTGGCCAACGCCGGCCAACGCGACGGTCCGCGTCGATGGGCAGGTGGAACTCCGGCGCCAATTGCAGTTAACGCAGCGAGCCCATACCGTGGAGGTTTCCGCGCCGGGCTACGTAACGAAGAAATACACCGTGGTGCCTCATCCGGACACTCCAAAGCAGCTTTTCGCCGTCTTGCAGTCGCAGGCGAAGGTTGAACACTCCCGGCGCCAGAAGCATGAACGGGGTTTCGGGCTGGTCTTCGTCGAGTTCCAGCCCCGCGGCTCGTTCGAGCTTGCGACCACGCGCCGCCGAATCCCGGTGCGCCTAACCCGACCGTTCGCGATCATGGACAAGGAAGTCACCAACGCCCTGTACCAACGCTACCGGGCCGAACATGACTCCGGAGAAGTGTTCGGCAAACGCCTGGACCGCCCAAGCCAGCCGGTGGTGCGGGTCAGTTGGGCAGATGCTGCATTGTTTGCGAACTGGATGAGTGAGCAGGCGGGGGTTGCGCCGTTCTACCGGGTACGCGACGGGCAAATCGTGGGATTCGACGCGCAGGCGACTGGATACCGGTTGCCGAGTGAAGCCGAATGGGTCTGGTTGACCCGTTCCGGAAAGCGGTATGCCTGGGGCGACTTCATGCCGCCCCCGGACCGGTTCGGCAATCTGGCGGATGCTTCCGCCTCCGACATCGTGCAGCCGACACTGGAAGAATACAACGACGGATATGCCGTCAGCGCCGACGTCGGAAGCTTCCCGCCTTCGGGCCAGGGGTTGTATGATTTGCCGGGCAACGTGGCGGAATGGATGCACGACGTGTTTCTCGACAAGCTGCGGGTCTCGGCCCGCCCGGAGACGGAACGAGTCAATCCGCTGGGCGAGGCCAGCGGCCGGTACTACGTCATCCGAGGATTTGGCTGGCGCGACGGCGGGCGCAAGGAGTTGAGCCTGAGCAACCGCCGCTACGACCGCGATCCCAAGGACGATGTGGGATTCCGGCTGGCTTATTACCTGGACAAGCCATGAAACGGCTTTGGTGGGTGCCCCTGTGCGCGGCGACGGCCCTGGCGTGGGCCGAAGAGCCTCCCACACCGCAAGCGGAAGACGAGGACCGCGAAGTTCTCGAAGTCCTCACCGAAGAGGATCTCAAGCGGGAAACTCCACAGATCACGCTCAAGCAATTGACCCCGAAAGAAACCATTTCCCTTGACCAAGCCGTGGATATGCCTAGTGACATTTGAATTTAACAACCTGACCGAGCGCTGGCGCGAACACGAAGTGTTCTGGCAATTGCTGGCGTTAGCGGTGTCGTTCGTGCTGGTGCACGCGGCATATGAACTGGTGGTGCGCCCAGTCGCCTACGAGGAATTGCAACGCCAAGCCGTCGCCGAGGAACAGGCTGAAATCGCATCGCCGACGCTCGGCGCACGGATCGCTGTGGTCGTCAAGGACTACGAGCAGGAAGCCTGTTTTGTCGCCCTGTTCTGGGCACTGGCCATCATGTGGATGAAGCTGATGAAACTGCGCTTCGCGCGAAGGCTGCTGAGCCAGCGTGGCCGACAAGACGAGGAGAGTTTCCTGGAAACCCGGGAAACCGATCTGGTCCTGCCTCAAGCACACGACCGGGCACGTTTCACCGACGTGCGAGAGTACGTGCGAATGCAGGGCTATGGCAGTACCGTGCTCTATCGGGCTGCCGACGCCTGTCTAGACCGTTTCTTCACGACGCATTCCGTGTCGGACGCCACTGCGGCCATGAAGGCCAGTTGCGAGATGGAGTCGGACCGGCAGGATACCGAACTGGCACTGGTGCGCTATCTGACCTGGGCCATTCCGTCACTTGGATTCATCGGTACGGTGCGCGGGATCGGCGCAGCCTTGGGGCAGGCCGAAGAAGCCACGCGCGGCAATATCGGACCGGTGACGGAAAGCCTTGGCGTGGCATTCAATTCAACGTTTGTCGCCCTGCTGATCAGCCTGTTCATCATGCTGCTGCTGCACAAGCTGCAGGAAGCCCAGGAGTCGCTGGTGCTAGATGCCCAAGAGCATTGCCAGCATCACCTGTTGCGTTACCTGCGGGAGCGGACGCGGACGGATGAGCCTTCTTCTTAGGATCGACAGCTACGCGCTGGCACAGCCCGACGGCACCGACTGGCGGGTCGAATGGTGCCTTGCCCGCCGGGATTCAAAAGACGGTTGGCGATTCGGTAAAGATGACGGTGAACGGCTGCAGCCCCGACGCACCGACAACGAAAACAACGAATACCTGGAAGCACCGGAGACGGGAGAAGACCAAAGCACGTCGAATATCGACCTTGCGTATCTGCAGTTGCGGGAATTCCTGCCGGAAGGGGAAGGCCCGATTGATCTTTCGGTGAGTGGGGGAATCGATCGGTCACGGCTTGAACGCCTGCTGGGCGTTCTGGAAGCCTTGGGCCACACACCCCGAAGCGTATTCCCGACCGCACTGCTGGCAGCCCGGGACCTTGAGCCCGGACGCTACGGCATCGTTGAACTCGGACGCAGCCGAAGTTGGATCAGCACTGTTGATGTCCAGCCGGGCCGGGCGCGACTGGAATCGGTCCAGGATTACGGGGATTTCGGCTTCTATCACCTCTTTACCCAATGGATGGAGAACGCGGCGGAAGCCTTCGCGGCCCAGCACCGTTTCGACATACATCGCAACCTTGCAACAAACCGCGGGCAGCTATTCGAACAAATGTGCCAAGGCTTCGCCGGGAAATCCGGACAGATCCGGCTCAATCTGGATTCCCGACCCGTAACACTGGACGAAAAAGTCTTTCAAGCCCGCTGGCCGAAGTCTTCTCTCGATACGGAGGGGCTGGATCTCCTGCTGCTGCCTCCCCTGACGCGGGCATTGCCGCTACCGGAACAGGGGTTGGGTCTCCCTCCTTGTGCCAACCCCGTGCCCCAAGCCGTCTTCAACCTGGACGCCTCCGTGCCGGAAGATGGACAAGCCCACCGTTGCGTGGCTCTCTCCTGCTGAATGTCCAGACGCCGCCGCAGCCGTTTCCTGAACCCGTTCGGCCTGGCTTTTCTAGATGTCATGTCCTGCGGGCTGGGGGCGGCCGTCCTGCTTTTTCTGATCATCGATCATAACCTGACCGAACTGGCGCAGGCATCGGAGAGCGGCGAGGGAGATGTGCAACTGCTGGAGCAGTCGATCCAAGAACAGGAAGAACTGATCACCGAGCACCGCAGACAGATGCGGCAACTGCAGCGCGAGCTGGAAAGCTTGGCGCAACAGCGCGTGGCCGCCATCACCACCCAGGCCGAACTTCGTGCCCACCAACCGAAGGCGTCCGACACCGCCCGACTTGAACGGGAATTGCGCGAGCGCAAGAAGAAACTCCAAGAAGCGGAGAAAAGCAAGCAACTGAGGGCGAGAGAGGGAGAAGGGCAACGCCAGTACGTGGCCGGATTTCGAGTCGAGGGTCGTCGTATTCTGATCCTGTTGGATCGATCGGCCAGCATGCAGGATGAACATATTGCCACGATCATCCGAAACAAGTTTCTCCCGGTGAAGTACCAGATCGAGAGCTACAAGTGGCGCTGGGCGCGTTCCATCTTTGAGTGGGTTCTCTCACACCTGCCACAAGAGGCGCAATACCAAGTCTGGGGTTTCAACACGGCAGCAGCGCCAGCGCTGTCGAAGGGCGGATGGCTGCCGGCAAAAGACGGGAAACGGATGGAAGAGGTGATTTCGGCCGTGCAGGGTTGGGTCCCTTCGGGAGGGACCCGCCTCGATACGACCCTCAAGAAGATCGCCCAGATCAAGCCAAGGCCGGATGCAGTCTATCTGATTACGGATGGCCTGCCGACTCAGGGGAAATCCTGGTTCAAGAAAAACCGGGTCAGCCCTTCTCAGCGTATGGAGTTTTTCCAAGAAGCAACAGGGGGCATCGCAGGCCCGCCTTTCAACATCGTCCTGCTCCCGCTTGAAGGCGACCCGGCGGCGGCCGGAGCCTACTGGGGATTTGCGATGAGGACGAACGGGCAGTTCCTGGCCCCGGCGGAGGACTGGCCATGAGGCGCGTCCGTCGGCAAGCCGACAACCGCTTGTCGTTCCTCGACGTGGTCAGCTGCGGATTCGGGGCCATGGTGTTGCTGATCCTGATTACTAAAAACACTGTGGGCGAGCCGGTCGAAGACCTCCGAGCCCAAATCGAAGCACTGCAGGAACAACTCGCACGCGTCATCCAGGTCCGGGCAAGTCTGGCGGCCGAACAATTTTCGGCACAGGCCCGGGTACACGCCCAGCAGGAGAAACTGCAGGATGACCGGAGGGCCGTAGAGGAAGCGCGGCAGGCGAGCGCCAGCGCCCAAGCGCAAGCCCTAATCGAGGCAGACCTGAAGACCGCGCTGCAACGCCTCAATGAAGAAATGAAACGGCTGAACCTGACTGCATCCAAGCCGGACGTAATCGGCGGCATTCCGGCCGACAGCGAGTACATCATCTTTATCGTCGACACGTCTGGCAGCATGAAACGGTTTGCCTGGAAGGCCGCCAGACAGCAACTGGTATCCCTACTGGACGCCTACCCGAAAGTACGCGGACTCCAAGTGATGAATGACATGGGCACATATATGTTCAGCGGCTACCGGGGGCGCTGGATTCCAGATACGCCCGCACGGCGGAAAGTTCTCCTGCAGCGTTTTGATTCCTGGCATTCGTACAGCAATTCAAGCCCCGTCGAGGGCATCCTGGAAGCCATCAAGCGATTCCGCATGAAATCCGACAAGATCAGCCTGTACATCTTCGGCGACGAATACACTGGCGAATCGATCCAGCGGGTCATCGACACGGTGGAGGATCTCAACTACCGGGACGGAAAGCGGCAGGTCCGCATTCATGCAGTCGGGTTCTTCACCCGGGCAGAGATTGAAAAGATCGATCCGAAATATGCCGATACCACCAGCCGGTTCGCGGCGCTGATGCGAGAGCTGACTCGGCGGAACGGCGGGACTTTTTTGGGGGTTACAGTGGATTGAACTACCTATAACAAAGTGGCAAGTTCTTATGTCACTGTCCTAGCCGCCGGGTAATCGCCAGCCGAAAAACGTCCAACTCATTTTCAACCCTGTACAAACAAGATCTCCGGGGAAGCGTCCCACCGCAGGTGTTGTTGTGGGAATGGTTCACATGGTAATCGTTCCGTCCGAAATCCATGTGGAGCCCCTCTAGTCGCACCATCCAGCCCCTGGTCAACGGGATTTCGGCTCCCAGTCCGATAACCCAACCGGTTTCGGTTGAACGATCATGAAAGGAATCGTCGGGATCCACCATCCTAGGTCGGTTCCGTCCAAAATCAACGTCAACGACAAAGTTTTCGATTCGGGCACGCGCCAACCCTCCCGTGGCAAACACCGTTACAGAACCGATTGATTTCTCGATTCCGACCCGGGCCGTGGTGATCCACTGAAACTCCGTAACAGCCGTCTCGTCCCGGCCCTGAGGACTAGGATCAAGCCAATTGGTCTGCGCTTCCAGATCACCGATGGTGCCGTCCAGTTCAAGCCGGATCAAAATGTCACCGAAGTCGAATTTCTTCCCAATCAGCACGCCACCGACGAAACCGGCATCCCCGTAGCGAGTTACCGAACCGGGATTGCCCCAGTTTGCAAAACCATCCACATCAATCAGCCGATTATCGACTTCGGCGGAGCCCACGAAAACACCCGCATAGGCTTCCGACCCATGGAGGGCTGATCCATCATCCGCAGCATAAGCGGGGCCACTTGCCGTAACAATGAGAAAAGCAAGTAGCCCGAGCATCGTGTCGCTCGAAGCATCGCTGCTTCTGGGCTCAGGTGGGAAAAACGGCTGCATTGCGGCCCCCTCGCGGCATCCCGCTCTGTTGGCCAAGTTTCAGTCGATTCGCGTGCCGCGGTGGATAGCCACGATTCCGGCGCTCAGATTGAAATACTGGCAGGATGCGAACCCCGCGGCGCGCATCATTTCGCGCAGGGTCCGTTGATCCGGATGCACGGCGATGGATTCCGCCAGGTAGCGATAGCTGTCGCGGTCCCCGGCCACCAGTTCGCCAAGCTTCGGCACGGCTTGATGCGTATACGCATGGTAGAGCGGCTCCAGCCAAGCGGCTGGTTGGGAGAATTCGAGCACGACCGCTAACCCTCCGGGGCGCAGCACCCGGTGCATCTCTTTCAGGCAGGCCGGGGGATTCGTGAAGTTGCGCAGGCCAAACCCGACCAGAACCCGGTCGAACGACTCCGACTCGAAAGGAAGCGCTACCGCATTTCCCTGCACGACCGGAATATCCGTCAAGCCTTCGTCCAGCAACCGGTCCCGACCCTGGGTCAGCATGCCGCTGCTCAGGTCGCACAGGACTACCTGCCCTTCTGGGCCGACTTTCGAGCGAACCAGCCGGGCCAAATCGCCGGTGCCGCCAGCAAGGTCCAGCACGTGCTGACCCTCCCGGAGTTGCGCGAGCAGCGCAAACGTGCGTTTCCAGACCCGGTGCAGCCCGAACGACATCAAGTCGTTCATCAGGTCGTAGCGGAACGCAACCGACTCGAACACCTCGTTTACAAGACGGGTTTTTTCGTCCGGCTCGACCTCCCGGTAGCCAAAGCGCGCCATAGGACTAGTTCTCCGTGACCTTCCGCTCGACCCCGGCTTCCTTCAAACGTTCCAGGTAACGCTGCCAGCGCATCTCAAAATCGCGACCCAATTCGTACAGGTAGTCCCAGGAATAAATGCCCGTGTCGTGGCCGTCGCTGAACACCAGTTTCACCGCATAGTGGCCGACCGGCTCGATCGCATCAATGGCGACGTCTTCCTTGCCGACCTGCAGGGTTTCCTCTCCCGGACCGTGGCCCATAACTTCGGCTGAAGGTGAATGTACCCGGAGGTATTCGCAGCTCAACCGGAAGCGTTCCTCGCCGAACGCGAGTTCCAGGACCCGGGAACGCTGGTGCAGGTGCAGTTCTGTCGGAGTGTTTTGAGACATCCGTATATTTTGCCGGAAATTAGAAGCTAATCCCGCCGCCGTGCTCGCGGATGTGCGGAATCGTAGGTCTGGGCTAGGTGCTGATAATCGAGGTGTGTGTAAATCTGCGTAGTGCTGATGCGGCGGTGCCCCAGCAATTCCTGCACGGCGCGCAGGTCGCCGGATGATTCCAGCAGATGACTGGCGAAAGAATGGCGGAACAGGTGGGGATGCAGCGCCTGATCACTTCCTGAAGCACAGCCAAACTGGCGCAGACGCATCTGTACGTTACGGGCCGATAAACGCCGCCCCCGTTGACCCACAAACAACGCGGTCTCCTCGGGATGCGCCATCTTCACACGCACATCAAGCCAGCCGCGCAAAGCTTTCAGCGCCATGCGCCCGACCGGAAGCTTTCTCTCCACTCGACCTTTCCCGAGAACCAAAACTTCCCCTGCCGCCATATCCAGGTCATTGCAATTCAGCCCCACCAGTTCGGACAGGCGCATGCCACTGGAATACAGGAGCTCGAACATGGCCAGATCACGGTATCCCAGTGGGCCATTCGGTGCCGAATCCAGCAGGCGCATCACAGCATCAACATCCAACACCTTAGGAAGCGTTCGGGGCTGCCGAGGGGCGCGAACCCCGCTCGCCGGATTGTCTTCCCGACGCTGGGTCGCCACCAGATGGTCGTAGAACCCGCGCAACGCCGACAGGACGCGCTGGATCGACCGCGGGGACCGCCCCTGCCGGAACAAATGCGCGGCATAACGCTGAACGTCGCTTTCATGCGCCTCGGCAAGATCGACTGATTGTTCGTCGAGCCAGCGGATGAACTGCCGGATATCGCTGGTGTAGCCAGCGACGGTATGTACCGAGTAATTGCGTTCCCAACGCAGTTTGGCCTGGAATTCCTCCAGCCACTTTTTCGTGTCTTCTGACAACTCACTCATGGAGACTTCCGAGGCTCGCAGAATCGGTCGATCAAGGCTGCCGTGAGATCGGCCACGTGCAGGAGCAGAGTGGTATCGCCTTCACGGTCGATACCCGGCGGCAGTTCCCGGCAAAGTATGCCGAAGCGCCGTCTCCGCTTCAGGGGCGCAATGACCAAGGTGTCCGAATCTGCGCTTGATTTCGGCCACAGCATCAGTACGGTCTCGCGATCCGTCAGGATCTGTGGACCCTTCCGGAAAACGGTCATGATCGCGCGAATCAGGGGCGGGTGTTCGGGAATCTTGTATTTGGCGGCGACGCGTGGAATTTCCGGTCGCAGCCGGATCGCCCAACCGGCATTCGGGAAATGGCGAAGCAGGCGCTTTTCCTGTGCCTGAATCGCGGCCCCTAGGGAGCTTGGGCGATCTTGCAGGCTTTCCGCCGCCAGAATCAGGGCGTGGTCAATCAACTTCTGATTGCGGCTGGCCATCTGGAACATGGCTTCCAGATGTGCATTGTGTTCTCGCAGCCGGCGGGTCTGATACGCCTGAAACGAGATGGTTCCGTCCGAATCCTGCGGCAATTGCATTTGCTCCAGCAGTTCCGGCCGGCCGGCTAGGAAATTAGGGTGTTTTTTAAGCCAAGCCTGAACCTGTGCCGCGGACAGCTCGCGTGGCGCAGATTCGGACTTCGGGCTCATAATTCCACGGAACCAGTATAGGCATACTCCGCACTACCCCGCAACACCACTGGCTGACCCTCGCCTTCCCAGTGCACCTGAAGGTCTCCGCCGGGAAGCGACACTACAACATCCTCCTGGAGTTCTCCCGCCAGCCGGCCCGCGACCACTGCCGCGCAAGCCCCGGTACCGCAACCCGGAGTCTCGCCAACCCCGCGTTCCCATACCCGCAGCCGGATGTGCCGAGGGGTGGAGATTTCCATGAAGCCCACATTGGCATGCCGGGGGAATCTCGGATGGGTCTCGATCCGGGGCCCCAGAATGTTCACCGGTGCACTGCCGATTGCGTCGACGGTCAACACTGCGTGAGGATTGCCCATGGAAACTGCGGCAATCGAATGTTCTTTCCCGCCCACTTCCAGGATATAAGAGGGGTGGCGACCTCGATTCGAAAAGGGAATTTCGTCCGGTTCCAGCCTCGGAACGCCCATATTGACGCTCACCGAATCGTCGTCATGCAGTTGCAGAATGACTTCTCCCGAAGGTGCGCGCGCGCGCTGGTTCGAGGCATCTGCATACTTCCGGTCGGCGGCATAACGACCCAGGCAGCGTGCGCCATTGCCGCATTGCTCCACTGACTGGCCGTCGGCATTGTAGATCCGGTAGGAGAAGTGGATGTCGGGGTCCGGGTCCGGGTCCAAGAACAACACCTGATCGCAGCCGATCCCGACGCGGCGGTCCGCGAGTCTTCGCAATTGGGCTACCGTCAGGGAAACCTCACGATCCCAGGCATCCAGGACGACGAAGTCGTTGCCCAGACTGTGCATTTTGGTGAAATCTAGCCGCATCGGTGCATTTTACTTGCTTGGGGCGGCAATTTCAGGCGATCGGTTGTTTGCCAGACCGTCGGGATTTGGCTAGAATACGCGCCCCCTGACGGTTCAATCCTTCTCATGTACGCAGTCATCGAAACCGGCGGCAAGCAATACCGTGTCCAGCCCGGTGATATCATCCGGGTAGAGCGGCTTGCGGGCGAGCCTGGCGACAAGGTCGAATTCGACCGCGTGCTGCTGGTAGCAGACAAGAAAAAAACCCATATCGGCACGCCGCATGTGGAAGGGGGGCGTGTCGCCGCTCAAGTGACCAGCCACGGCCGTGCGCCGAAGATCGAGGTGGTCAAATTCCGGCGGCGAAAGAACTCCCGGACCCGCACCGGGCACCGGCAGCACTGGACCGAACTCGAAATTAAAGACATCCAGGTGTGAGGCGACGATGGCACACAAGAAATCAGGCGGCAGTTCCAGGAACGGACGTGATTCCGAGTCCAAGCGGCTTGGCGTAAAGCGCTTCGGCGGCCAGCAGGTTAGCGCCGGAACCATCCTGGTGCGTCAGCGTGGCACTCGTTACCGGCCCGGGTCTTTCGTCGGCTGTGGCCGCGACCACACCCTGTTCGCCAAGGTGGACGGAATCGTGGAATTCCGCTCCCGCGGGCGCGAAAGTCGTACGTACGTATCGGTCAATCCGGCCGGATAATCCATCCGGCTTGGCTTTCCGGCACGTCCAAGTGCCGGAATTCCTGAAATAAAATCGCCGGCCGAAAGGATTTTCGGCGTTTTTGGCCCTTTCTCCCTCTTATAATTCCTCCAATGAAATTCGTGGACGAAGCTACCCTGACGGTTCGCGGCGGCGACGGCGGCCACGGCTGCGTCAGTTTCCGGCGCGAGAAGTTCGTTCCGCGCGGCGGGCCGGACGGTGGTGACGGCGGTGACGGTGGCTCCGTTTACCTACGCGGCGATTCGCATCTCAATACGCTGGCGGATTTTCGTTCCCGGCGCCATTTCCAGGCGCAACGCGGCATGGACGGTTCCGGGCGCAACCAGACCGGCCCCCAAGGTGAAGACGTGGTTATCGACGTTCCCATCGGCACACTGGTGCGGGACGGCGAGACCGGCGAATTGATCGCGGACATTACGGACGGGCAGCATACGCTGGTGGCGCACGGTGGATTCCACGGCCTTGGAAATGCCCGCTTCAAAAGCTCGACCAACCGCGCCCCGCGGCAATCGACGCCCGGAAGCGAGGGCGAAAGCCGGACGTTGAACCTGGAACTCAAACTGATGGCGGACGTGGGGCTGCTGGGCCTGCCCAATGCGGGCAAGTCCACATTGGTCCGCGCCGTATCGGAAGCGACCCCGAAAGTGGCAGATTATCCGTTCACGACCCTGCACCCCCATCTGGGTGTGGTTCGCGTGGGCGCATACCGGCGGTTCGTCATCGCGGACATCCCGGGCATTATCGAGGGAGCCGCCGAAGGCGCAGGTCTCGGCCTGCAGTTCCTCCGCCACCTGGCACGCACCCGCTTGCTCCTGCATCTTGTGGATCTTGGCGATGATTCGGGGCCTAACCCAGTCGAATCCGTGCGGCAGATCGAGAAGGAACTGCTGCAGTCGAAAGAAGTCTCTTTCGCACAGCCCCGCTGGCTGGTCGGGACCAAGGCCGACCTTTTGCCAGAGGAAGAGGGCGAGGCAAGGCTGGCCGCCCTGTGCCGGGAACTGGACTGGACCGGCCCGAGTTTCCTGATTTCCGCAGCGGCGCATCGTGGGCTTGAACCCCTGATCCAGCAAATCGACCGGTTTTTGGAGGCTTGGCGTGAACAAGCGGCATGAACTCGGCGCATCGCAGCGCTGGGTGATCAAGTTCGGCAGTTCCCTGGTAACCGGGGAGGGTTGCGGGCTGAATCGTCCGGCAATCGAAGACTGGATGCGCCAAGTCGCGTTGTTCAAGGAACAGCAGCGCAAGGTCGCCCTGGTTTCCTCGGGTGCCGTGGCCGAAGGAATGAACCGGCTGGACTGGACCGACAGGCCGGATTCATTGCATGACCTTCAGGCTGCCGCCGCTGTCGGCCAGATGGGGCTGGTGCAGGCTTATGAAGTGGCCTTGTCGCACCATGGGCACCACAGCGCCCAGATCCTGCTGACTCACGAGGGCCTGACGGACCGGGCGCGTTACCTGAACGCCCGAACCACTCTGCGAACCCTGTTGAATCTTGGCGTCATCCCCGTGGTCAACGAGAACGACACCGTTTCGACCCGGGAACTGCAACTCGGCGACAACGATACGCTGGCGGCATTGGTCGCCAATCTGATCGAGGCGGATCTCATGGTGATCCTGACGGATCAGCCCGGCCTGTTCGACAAGGATCCTAATGTTGACGCGGATGCTCGCCTGATCGAGGAAGCTTGGATCGACGACCCGGCACTGGACGATTACGCCGGACAAGGCCAAGGACGTCTGGGCCGAGGAGGCATGCGGACCAAAATCGAGGCCGCCCGGATCGCTGCGCGCAGCGGAACCCATTGCCTGATCGCAAACGGTGCGGAACCAGACATTCTGCGCCGAATCGCCGAGGGCGAAGCCTGTGGAACCCTTTTGTCTCCCCGTGACGAACCCCTGTCCGCACGGCGGCAATGGATCGCCGGGTTGCTCCGTGGCGAAGGTTGCCTGCACGTTGACGCCGGAGCCGAGCGCGCTTTGCGGGCGGGCAAAAGCCTCCTGCCGGTGGGCGTCACCGAAGTCGAGGGGGCATTCCTCCCGGGAGACGTGGTCCGGGTCTTGACCGAACAGGGCCGCGAGATCGCACGGGGCATCGTCAACTATGCGGCGGACGACGCGCGTCGTATTCGCGGGCACCGCAGCGAAGAACTTGACTCTATACTTGGCGTAGTTGGAGAACCTGAAATCATTCACCGAGACAACCTTTGCCCTCTGTGGGAGACAACCGGCTCATGATCTCGCAAACTGAATATGCGCGGCGGCGAAAGAGGCTCATGCGCCGGATCGGCCCCGATGCGGTGGCCTTGATCCCCGCGGCCCCCGCCCGCGTACAAAGTCGCGATGTCCACTGGCCGTACCGGCAGGATAGCGACTTTCTATACCTGACCGGGTTCCCGGAGCCGGATGCCGTCGCGATGCTGCTTCCCGGACACCCGAACGGCGAATTCGTGATGTTCTGCAAGCCGCGCAACCCGGCCGTCGAGCAATGGGAAGGCGCGCTTGCCGGCCTGGAGGGGGCCTGCGAGCACTACGGGGCGGATACGGCTTACCCCATCGAGAAGCTGAACGACATGGTCCTGACGCTGCTCCGGGAACGACAGACCCTGTGCTACGCGCTGGGACAGGACGGAGACTTCGACGGGCGGGTTGCCCGCTGGATCGACCAGATGCGTCTCCGCAGCCGGACGGGCCACAATCCACCGGAGGAATGCCGGTTGCTCGACCGGGACCTGCATGAGATGCGCCTGTTCAAGAGCCGCAGCGAGATCGCGCTGATGCGCAAGGCTTCCGCCATCGTGACCGGTGCCCACTGCCGCGCCATGGGCACGGCGAAGCCGGGATGCTACGAGTACGAACTGGAAGCCGAACTGGTGTATGAAACCCAGCGCCACGACATGCGTTTCGCTTATTCCAGCATTGTGGCTTCAGGCCACAATGCCTGCACGCTTCATTATTCCGAGAACTCCCGCCAAACCAAGGAAGGCGACTTGGTCTTGATCGATAGCGGGGGCATGTTGGCCGGTTATGCCAGCGACATCACCCGCACTTGGCCGGTGAGTGGTCAGTTCACGCCCGCACAACGGGAAATTTACGAGCTGGTCCTGGAAGCGCAGCAGGCGGCCATTCGCCGGTGCGTTCCCGGGAACACCTGGGACGACCTCCACCGCGCGGCAAGCCGCGTCCTGACCCGGGGCTTGGTGCATCTGGGAATACTGAAAGGGCGATGGCAGACTCTGTGGAAGAAGGAGGCATATAAGCCCTTTTTCATGCATGGGACCTCTCATTGGCTAGGCATGGATGTGCACGACGTCGGGGAGTACCGCGTCAACGGGAAGTGGCGAGGGCTGGAACCCGGCATGGTGACGACGGTAGAGCCTGGGCTTTACTTCACGCCGGGCCTCAGAGGAGTGCCGAGACGATTTCGCGGCATCGGGGTGCGGATCGAGGACGACGTGGCGGTGACCCGCAAGGGGCCGGACGTGCTCAGCGCAGGCCTGCCTTCCGATCCGGACGACATCTGCCGCCTCGTGGGGGCAGCGGCACAGTGAGCGAAACCGAAACGAACCCGGACCTGATTATTGCCGGCGGCGGGCTGGCCGGCCTGGTGCAGGCCGTTCTGCTGGGTTCTTCCGGCTGGAGAATTACGGTGTTGGAGCGCAGCGACGGGCTCTCGGCCCTGGCCGACCCGCGCAGCCTTGCCTTATCCGAAAGCACCCGGCGCATCCTTGATTCGGTCGGGGCATGGGATGCACTCTCGTCCGAATGCGCACCGGTGTCGCACATCGACGTCTCCCAACGCGGCGCTTTCGGATCGACCCGCCTGCATGCCGAAGACGAACAACTGCCGGCTCTGGGCTATGTCGTACCTGCGGGAGCCCTGGCCGGAATCCTGCGCAAGGCAGTCGACGACTCGCCGAACTGTGAAATCTTGACTCAGACCTCCGTCGAACAGGTACAGCCCCAGGAGACTGGTATTGAATTGAAGACCAGGAAGGATGCCGTCCCGCAGACCATGTCCGCGCGTCTCCTGATTGCTGCGGATGGAGCGCGGTCGGCCCTGCGCGATGCCTTGGGGCTGCACGCGGAAGAAGTGGATTACGATCAAAGTGCCGTGGTGGCGGAAGTCGAAATGGATCAGGAGGCGAAAGGGTGGGCGTACGAGCGTTTCACCGACACCGGCCCTCTGGCCCTGCTGCCACACCCGTCAGGCCGGCGAGCTCTGGTTTGGGCGTTGTCTCGCGACGGCGTCCGGCAAGCCCGGACCTGGTCGGATTCCAGATTCTGCCGCGAACTGCAGCAGGTGCTGGGGTCACGCGCCGGCCAAGTCGTCGATGCGGGGCCACGAAATTTTTATGATTTGACGTTTCGGCGGGTCCGTCAGAGAGTCGGCACTCGCAGCGTCCTGATCGGGGATGCGGCCTACGGCTTCCACCCCGTGGCGGCACAGGGATTCAATTTGGTCGTGCGGGATGCTGCATGGCTCGCCCAAGAACTTCGGGATGCTAAACAGGAAGGAACCGACCCGGGTGACCCTGAATTGCTCGAAGGATACGCTTGCTCGCGTGACACGGACGCACAGAGAGTCGCCGGATTCACGGACTTTCTCGCCCGTGGGTTCGTGATACAGAATCCCTTGATCCGCGGTGCGCGTGCCGCCAGTTTGTTTGCTTTGGAAGGCATGCCGCAATGCCGGACCCGGCTGATCCGCTTCGGAATGGGTGCAGACCTTCCGCAGGCTGACTTGGCCTTGAAAATGAAGGAAGAGCAGACTCATGCCTGATGTGGTGGTGATCGGCGGAGGCGCGGTCGGTTTGACCACCGCCGCATTGCTGGCGCGATCCGGGTTTCAGGTCGAACTGGTCGAACAGCGGGAACTTCCACCGAAAGAACCGGGGTCAGACCCCGAAATCCGGGTGCTGGCGCTGACTCCGGCATCCGAGGCGATTCTGCGCGCCTGCGGGGCATGGGAAAACCTAGACCTAAATCGTGTCCAGCCTTGGACTCGGATGCAGGTTTGGGGAGAGCCCGATCATGACGGGGTCGAGTTTCTGGCATCCGACATCAACAAGCCGCAGCTTGGGCACATCGTAGAAAACACGGTGCTGGTCCGGGCACTGCACCAGGCTCTGCAGGATGCCGGCGTGACACTTCACTGCCCAGACTCAGTTGTCCGGCTTGAGCATTATTCGTCCGGCGTCACTTTGAATCTGGAATCCGGTACACAGCTGGACACCCGCTTGGTTGTGGCGGCGGACGGTGCGGATTCGAATACCCGGTCACTGGCTGGGTTTGAGTGGGATTACCGACCATACCGTGAGCAGGCCATCGTTGCGGAAATCGAAACTGAACTGCCAGGCGAACCGACAGCGTGGCAGCGATTTACTGTGGATGGTCCAGCTGCCTTGTTGCCGTTATTCAATCGCCATTATTCGCTGGTCTGGTCAACAACCCAAGCCGAAGCGTTAATGGACTTGGACTCGGACGAATTTGAAACCCAACTGACGGAGGCTGTAGGAGGGCGTTTGGGCGCGATGCATCTCCGCGGGCCACGCGTAAAGTTCCCGTTGGGCCGCGGTTGCGCACCGCACTGGTGTGCGGATGGCATCGTGTTGGTCGGCGATGCGGCGCATGTGGTGCATCCTCTGGCTGGACTGGGCCAAAACCTGGGACTGATGGATGCGGCTGTTTTGCAGGAGGAAATTGCCATTCATTCGCTCGGCCTGCGTGCCTTGCGCGCATATGAGCGCCGACGCAAAGGCCCGGTCAGGGCGACTCAGTATCTGCTTGAAGGATTCCGCCTAGGCTTCGGCAGCGGATGGCAGGGCTTCAGGCAAGCGGGAGACTTGGCGATGGAATTGACTGGCCGATATAGGGCAGTGCGGAGATTCTTCATCCATCAGGCGGATGGGTGCCTAGATGGACCCAGATGGCTACGAACCGGGGAGGCGTTCCCGGAAAGCGGCATATGATCGGAAGTTAGTCTTTCAAGGCCTGAAATAAAGAATTTTTCTTCACTTCATATATAATGCGCCGCCTATGGCTAATTCAGCCCAAGCCCGAAAGCGCGCCCGTCAGGCGGATTCTAATCGTGCCTCCAATGTGGCACTGGCGTCGCGCTATCGCACCTTTGTCAAGAATGTCGTCAAGTTGATCGAGGAAGGCGACCGCGAACAGGCTCTGAAATCCTTCCAAGAAGCCATCCCCGTGATCGACAGCGCGGTGACCCGCGGGTTGATCCACCGCAACAAGGCAGCTCGCCAGAAAAGTCGCCTCAACGCGCGAATCAAGAGCCTCAGCGCCTAACACCCTGCCGGGACCTTCCCCGGGGTATCGTCCTCATAACCATGAGGGCCGTTATTTGTTTTCCGATTCTGAAGCGTCAGGGTTTCCTTCGACGATCCCAACCACGAATTCCCGCGCCCGATCCGCCAGATGCCGGCGGTCCAAGCCGTCCGGGTTGATTGCCGGGCCGATATGTACTTCCGCCTGGATGGCTGGGCATCCGAGAATTTCCAAGATGCTGACTGCCAATGTTTGCTGATCCACATAGGGCACCTTGGGGTGAACGCCCTCCGGATGTGGATAACGCAACGCAACCGGCTGTACCTGTACTCCGCTTTCAATCGCTGCCGCAAAAAGGCGTGGATGGAACGGAAGTACGGTGTGACCTTTCCCTGTTGTTCCTTCGGGAAAGACTGCAACGCTTTGCTGTCGTTTGAATGCTTTTCGGATTCCCTCGATGCTGCGCCGCGCTGCGCCTTCGCCTCCCCGCTTAATGAACAGCGTCCCGCCCGCCCGGGACAAGCGGGAAATCAGCGGCCATTGGGCGACTTCCGCCTTGCTCAGAAATGCCACCGGCACAGCCGAGCCTAGCACCAGGATGTCCAGCCATGAGATATGGTTGCACACCAACAGGCAGGGTGCCTCGGCAGGCTGTCCGGTCACGGACACCCGGATATTCAAGCAGGCCAAGACCCGCCGGTACCATTCCTGGTTTTTTTGCTGCGCCTCAGGATCCGGGGGGGTGGATTTCAACGCGCGGAGATGTTTCGCGTTTCCATGCACGAGTCCCCATCCGAGGGGATACAGCAGCCGAAAAAACCTCCACAGGCCGCGAATCAGTTTCACGAGACCTGGATTCTCTCCTTGAAGGCGTCAAAAGACCGGATCGGCTCTTCGCAAGTCGGGCCGATGCAGACATAGGCCACCGCCTCGCCCTGCGCCGGCTTATCTTGGAGCGCTGGCGGAAGATCTTCCGTGTCTTCACGGATGGCGTAGCAATCCACCTTGAGGTCGCCACGCCGAGCGGCGGCCTTCCAGCGCCCCAGCTCCGGCTCGTTGCCACGCAGGATGATTTGCGCGGGAGGCTGTTCCACCACGAGCCGGGCCTCCGTGAACCGGGCGTGTTCCTGGGGCGCTTGCACAATGGCACCCTGCGCGCTGGCCAGCGTTCGTTCCGCCAACTCCACCCATTCGCTCCGTGCGAGCAGGTGTCCGATCCGGGTCAATCCTTCGCAGGCGACCGCGCAGCCAGACGGAGCCACATCGTCTGCCAAAAGGCGTGGGCGGACCAGTAATTCTTCGTGATCGTGCGACGTGAAGAAAAGGCCTCCATCGGGGTCTGCAAACTGCTCGGCGATGACTCCGGCGAGTTGTTCGGCGAATTCCAGGCTCTCGTTGCTCCAACGCCCCTGCAGCAGCAAAAGCGCCGCTTCCAGCATGAATGCGTAATCGTCCAAGTATGCGTTCAAATGCGCCTTCCCCTGGCTGAAACTCGCCTTCAACCGCTGGCCGTCCCACAATTGTTGCCACACGAAGTCGAACGCGGCGGCCGCGCTGCGGAACCAGTCCGGCTCGCCCAGCCGGAACGAAGCCAGGATCAGGCCGCGGATCATCAGGGCATTCCAGCTGGTCAGCATCTTGTCGTCCAGTCCCGGACGAACGCGAGCCGAGCGGGCTTCGAACAGACGTTGCAGGTCCTGCTCGAACATGCCTTGGAGTTCTTCGGCTGGCTGCTTGGTGTTCGCCGCAGTCTCCAGCATGGTCCGGAAACCGTGCAAGTGCCAGCGTCCTTCGAAATTCGCCGGGCGATCCAGCCCGAACCGGAACGCAAAGGCCGGATGATGCTCCTCCGGGATCAGCGCCTGCACCTCCTCCGGCGTCCACAGGTAAAACTTGCCCTCCTCGCCTTCGGAGTCCGCATCCAGGCTGGAGTAGAAACCGCCGGATTCGTCCTGGAGTTCCCGGGTGACGAACGAAACGATGCCAGCCGCCGCTGCCCGCAACGGCGGGGATTCCGTGCGCGTCCAGGCCTCTGCGTAAAGCGGCAGCAGGAGGGCCTGGTCGTACAGCATTTTCTCGAAGTGGGGGATCATCCAATGCGCATCGACCGAATACCGATAGAAGCCGCCTCCGGCGTGATCCTGAATCCCACCCTCGGCCATGCACGACAAGGTGTGTGTGGCCATGTGTTGCGCCCGCGGATCGTCCTGCTGCTGCAACCACTGCAATTGGGTTGGCCGCGCGAATTTCGGTGCGCCGCCGAATCCCCCGTCCTGCGCATCGAATGATCGCGCCAAACCTGCGATGACGTCGGCCTCAAGGCCTTCCGGCCAAGGGATCGCTTGGGGCGATTGGTGGATTTGTTGGAGTGCAGCGCAGACTGATTCGTTTTGTTTGGCCAGCTCCTCGGCATGCTCGCCGTACCACTCTGCGACCCGCTCCAGTATCTGGCTGAACGCCGGCAGCCCGTGGCGGGGCTCCGGCGGGAAGTAGGTGCCTCCGAAGAAAGGGACGCGTTTGTCCGGCGTGAGGAACAGGGTCAGCGGCCAGCCCCCGCCTCGCTGGGTCAGCAGCATCTGTGCCGTCTGGTACAGCTTGTCCAAGTCCGGACGCTCTTCGCGATCCACCTTGATGTTGACGTACAGGCGGTTCATCAGCGCCGCTGTTGCCGGATCCTCGAAGGACTCATGCGCCATCACATGGCACCAATGGCAGGCGGCATAGCCAATCGACAACAGGATCGGCCGGCCGCTGTCGTTTGCTTCGCGCAACGCTTCCTCGTCCCACGGATACCAATCCACCGGGTTGTCCGCATGCTGGCGCAAGTAGGGACTGGAAGCTTCGGCTAGGCGATTCGACATAACGGCAAGGTCTCTCTGAAAATTATACGGCGCGCCCTTTTGTTAAACTTTCGGGATGCTACTTGACTGGGACCCGGTCGCTCTCGCGATAGGCTCCGTGCGCATCCACTGGTACGGCCTGATGTACGTGCTCGGATTCGCCGGGTTCTGGCTGCTTGGCCTCCGCCATGCACGCCGGGCACATACTCCGGTCGCTCCCGAGCAGGTGAGCGACCTGTTGTTCTACGGCGCCCTCGGCGCGATTCTCGGCGGCCGTCTGGGCTCGGCCTTGTTCTATCATTTTGACCGCCTCCTGGCCGACCCCTGGATGATCCTGCGCATTTGGGAGGGCGGAATGAGCTTTCACGGGGGGCTGATTGGAGTGCTGGTCGCGATCTGGCTGTGGCAGCGGAAATCAGGCACTGGCTGGCTCGCTGCCGTTGATTTCTGTGCGCCCATGGTGCCAATCGGACTGTTTTTCGGTCGGGTCGGGAACTTCATCAACGGCGAACTCTGGGGGCGACCCACCGACCTGCCATGGGGCGTGATTTTCCCGGCTGCGGGCCCCGAGCCACGCCATCCGAGCCAGTTGTACGAAGCGGCACTGGAGGGTCTGCTCCTGTTCGCGGTTCTCTGGTGGTTCGCCCGGAAGCCCCGAGCCGTCGGCGCAGTCGCGGCGGTCTTCGCCCTAGGCTATGCCACGGCCCGCTTCGCAGTGGAATTCGTTCGTTTGCCGGATGCCCATCTCGGTTATCTCGCGTTCGGCTGGCTGACCATGGGTCAGTTGCTCTGCATCCCGCTGGCGCTGGGCGGGTTCGCCCTGGCTTGGCATGCCCGGAACGCTCGGTCATGAAACCCTACTTGGACCTGCTGCGCCACGTGCTGGAACACGGAGCCGAAAAGGCTGACCGCACCGGGGTCGGTACTCTCTCGGTATTCGGTTATCAAAACCGTTACGATCTCACCGAGGGATTCCCCTTGGTCACCACCAAGAAAATCCATATCAAGTCCGTGGTTCACGAACTACTGTGGTTCCTGCGCGGCGAGACGCAGGTGCAATCTCTCCAGGAGCATGGGGTGACCATCTGGGATGAATGGGCCGACGAAGAGGGCGACCTCGGCCCGATCTACGGCCGCCAGTGGCGCAGTTGGCCGGGTCGGGACGGCACCGGCCACGACCAGATCGCCACCCTGATCGAACAACTCCAAACGCAGCCGGATTCAAGGCGTCACCTGGTCTGCGCGTGGAATGTCTCCGAACTCGACCGCATGGCGCTGGCACCCTGCCATGTATTGTTCCAGTTCTACGTGGCGGACGGGAAACTTTCCTGCCAGCTCTACCAACGCAGTGCGGACCTGTTCCTCGGCGTGCCGTTCAACATCGCCTCATACGCACTTCTGACCCTGATGGTGGCGCAAGTCTGCGACCTGAAGCCCGGGGAGTTCATCCATACGTTCGGCGATGTGCACCTGTACCAAAACCACCTGGAGCAAGCGCGCACCCAGTTGGAGCGTACGCCGTACCCCCTGCCAAACCTGCACTTGAATCCTCAGGTCCGGAATTTATTTGAATTCGGCTACGATGACATCCAGCTTGAGAACTATCAGAGCCATCCACACATCGCCGCCCCGGTGGCCGTCTGATGATCATCTCAGCCATTGTCGCCATTTCCCGAAACGGGGTCATCGGCCACGAGAACTCGCTTCCCTGGCACCTGCCGGACGACCTCAGGAATTTCCGGCGCATCACGCTTGACAAGCCGGTGATCATGGGTCGCATGACCTGGGAATCCCTGCCAAAGGGTCTGCCCCGCCGCCGCTGTATCGTGATTTCAAGCCGTCCCGTCAACGGGGAATGCGAGTGGGCGAAAAGTCCGGATGAAGCCTTGGAACTTTGCGCCGGAAGCCCCGAAGTGATGATCATCGGCGGCGTGAAGGTCTACCATCACTTCCTGCCGCTCTGCGACCGGCTCTACCTGACTGCGGTGGACGCCGACATCGAGGGCGATGCCCGGCTCCCGGAGTTGAACCTGTCAGAATTCGCCCTGCAGCAGGAACAGCATCACCCGGCGGATGACCGGCACGCCTACTCTTTCCGCCATCAGGAGTTTTTCCGGATCAAGGCTCGCTGCTGACACAGGATCTGGGTGGGCACCGGGCCGCTCGGCTCCAGCCGCAGGGCTGTCAGTTTTCTCCCCCAGACGCAACCGGTATCAATCCCCCAGACATTGTTGCCGGAATAAAAGCCCAGCGTCGACCAATGGCCGAAGATGATCCGCGTCCTGCGCGTCCTGCGCGCCGGGACCCTGAACCAAGGTGTCAATCCCCTTGGACACTTAACGGGCGAAAGCTTGCAATCGAGATCAATCCGCCCCTCGCCGTCCAGGTAACGCAGGCGGGTCATGACATTGGTGATAATCCGCAGGCGCTTGAAACCGGTATGCGAATCCTCCCAGCAGCGCGGACGAGGACCGTAGAGTTTATGGATCTTCTTCTTCCAGTCGTCGCTGCGAAGAAACTCTTCCAATTCACCCGCAAAACCCAAGGCCTGCTTCAGCGACCACTCGGGCAGCAATCCTGCATGCACCATCGCGTAGTCGAGCTCGGAATCATAGTGCATCAGCGGGCGTGACCGAAGCCAGTCAATCAACTCGTCGCAGTCCGGAGCCTCCAGGACTTCCTGCAGGTGCTGCTGGGAACGGGCCGGAATCGGGGCTCCCGCCGCTAAGGCAAGCAGGGTGATGTCGTGGTTGCCAAGCACGCAGACCGCGCGAGATCCCAGGTCGCGAACGTAACGAAGAGTCTCCAGAGATTTTGGGCCCCGGTTGACTAGGTCACCCACGCACCAGAGCGTGTCCTTTCGAGGGCGGAAACCCGCTTGCTTTAGAACAGCACAGAGCTCGTCCAGGCACCCTTGGATGTCGCCGACAGCGAAGACGGCCATCCCGATTCAGTGCAGGGAATGGGGGGTGGAGAGAGTAAATGCGGGAATTTCGGCGTCGAAGCAAGTGCCATCGTCTCCCAGCATTTGATAGGACCCGTGCATGGAGCCGACCGGGGTCTGCAACACGGTGCCAGAGGTGTAGCGGAAAGTTTCGCCCGGGGCCAGATACGGCTGCTGGCCGACCACACCTTCGCCATGCACTTCCTGGCGGTTTTCTGCACCATCAAGAATAATCCAGTGTCGGCTGACCAAACGCGCCGGCAAACTGCCGGTGTTGGTGATGGTGATCGTGTAGGCGAAGACGAAACGACTGTCATCCGGTTCGGACTGATCCGGCAGAAACTGGGTCTCTACCTGAACATCAATGTTGTAGTCTTGTGTGGATGACATGCGAGCAAAAAATACTGGGATGCGCCGCAAATTATACCGGGTCGCCGGAATGGCGCGGGTCAGGCGGAACCACCTTCTCCTGAGATCGCCCGGAACAATCGCACGAATTCCTCGCCCGACAATGACTCGGCTCTTCGCTGGGAATCAATGTTCGTTTCGGTCCACGTTCGACCTAGAATTTCCGGCAGATTGTTGTGCAATGTCTTCCGCCTCGATGCAAATGCCCGGCGAACCAGACGCGTGAAATCCTTCCGTTCCTCCTCTTCAATCGGAAGGCTCTCCTTGGGCACCAATCGCACTACGGTGGAAACGACCTTGGGCGGCGGATCGAAACATTCCGGCTCGACATCAAGCAGCATTTCCACCTGCATCAGCAACTGAGCCACCACTGACAACTGCCCGCGCGATGGGTCGCACGGGGGAGCGGCTAGCCGCTGCGCGACTTCGCGCTGCACCATCACGGTCAAGTCCGCCAGATGTGTCCGCAACTCCATCCAGCGCTGCAGGAGTGCGGTCGCTACGTTGTACGGCAAATTGCCCGCCAGCCGCAAACCTCTCGGATACACCGAAAGGTCCTCGTGCAGTGCATCTGCACAACGGATCGTGACTCCCGGGTTGTCAACAAACTGCCGCTCCAGATGTGCAGCAAGGTCCGAATCCTTTTCGATGGCAATCAGGCGTTTCGCCTGCCCCGCCAGTGGATGGGTCAGTGCACCGCGGCCTGGTCCAATCTCGACCAGAGTGTCGCTGGGGCCGATTGCCGCGACGATTTCCTCGATCTTTGCCGGGTCGGTAAGAAAATGCTGCCCCAGGCGTTTTCGCGGTGGCGGCAGGGACATGGTTCAGGCGTTGCGCTGCCAGACCCGGTCGGCGCCCGCGTAGATTTCCCTGATTTCCATCAGAACCGCGCCGCGCCCAGGATAGGAGTCGTCCAGCCAGCCGTGTTTCATTGCTTCGAATACCGGTCCATCCGCATGATAGGACAGCGGCCCTTTCAACTGGTAAGTGCGTCGGGGCTGAGCTAAAAAGACCAAGGCGCCTGGACTGCCCGCATCGATATTGACCCGAGTCTTGCTCATGGCATTGTCCGCCACAACTAACCGGGCCTCATCGGTCAAGTTCATGCAAAGCACCCAGATCACGTTCGGCGTGCCGTCCGAACCGGTTGTGGCCAGAGTGGCCAGCGGCTCTCGCTCTTCCCACGCCTGGAGGAAGTCTGCCGGGAACGGGGGGACAGGATTCACGAAAAGCCTATGGAAAAAATAGCAGCGCGGAACCTAGGATAGGCTGTTTTTGTCTTCCTGCACCGCTGCCATTCAGGCATTAAAAGCATCGCGGGCTTCCGCGATTGCTTCCTCAGCGGTATCCCCATCGGCAAGACATCCGGGCAGGTCGGGGAATGTGACCATATAGCCGCCGCCCTCATCTTCCGGGATGGGAGAAAGGCTAATCGAATAGTCTTCAAAATTCATTGATTCTTTCATGATGTCACTTTCATCCGCCCTGAATGGCTTTCGATTCATGTCCCGGTAGCCGACCTGATGGTAAGGGCGGTATTGGATTCACCAAGTTGTCCTTGCTGCTTCCGAACAGTTGGCGAAAAGTTTCGCTCACGGAATTCGGTTGACCAATGTCTACAGTCACGATGTCCAGAGGACAGTTGGTTTCTGGAATCTTCCATCGTCGGACCGAGCCCGGTCCCTCTATCCCGTTACACAAAGGATAAATGAGAACGAGGTGCCGGGCTTTATACGCATGAGCATAGGCAATCATCTGGTAGACATCGGACTGCTTGACTCCGATTTTAGCGTCCCCGGGTTCGAGGTGTTTCCATTTCGTGTCGAGGATGATAGAGCCATCCGTGCCATCAACCACGATATCAGGACGCAAGGCAAACAGAGGGCTACCCCTTTCGCTGACCAGCGCGTGCCTGCCCCCGTGCTGAAGGTGAACAGGAAGAGCAATCGCGTGCCGCAAGGTTCGCCCGACGAACGCCTCGAACAAATCGTTCATGGGAAACAGCAGGGAAAAACCGGTCGTGCTATCTCCTCTCGTTGTACTCTGCCAGTGTCTCTCCAAGAAGAATTTAGCCAAGCGATATAGGCCGTGGAAAGCGGTATTGGTTCGGTCCATTCGCACGGTTTCGCGAAGGGGACTGGATGTGTCGCCGACAAACTCGAAGCGAGAGAGGAGTTCGGCAAGCCTCCTAGCATTGGAAGCAGACCGGGTGATGTGCGCAAGCCGTGAAACTGCTGCCTTGAGGACGCGATTCAGGGGCGTATTCTCCGACAGTTCGTCAAAGCGACAGGCTAGACGGTCGGGACGCACGGAAAGATGCGTCAACTGTCGCACGATGTCGATCTTCCCTCGAAGCAAAGCAAGATCTTCGGTATGGACGAGGTAGCGACGCGGCAATCCCCGCCGGACAGCGACGAGAAGCCGCTCAGCGAACAGGCGGATGAAGCATTCGAGAAAATCGGTGCGCTGGGCCTCCAAGGTCGCGAGTTCGCCATGCGTCAGGTCCAGGTCCCACGCCACAGCGAGCATGCGGACAAGCGCCATTCGAGTGGTGTGGTCGCCCTGACCTTCTATCTTGGGAAGAATTTCCAGGGTGGCGCCTGGGGTCTGCAGGATGCCGACGACCTGTTCGGCCTTCAGGCCGCGCGAGGTACGAGTCAAGACGGTGGCTTTCAATCGCTGCGTCGCGCGCTCGGCGTAGACATGGAATTGCTTGATTTCCTTTTCCGACAAGCCTTTCTGGCCAATCCGCAGCTCTTCCCATTCCCGGCAGACGTAAGCCATGACGGTGGAATTATTCTTCCGGGCTTTCCTCGACCGGGGCACTGCCCGCAACGAGGTTGTCGTAGGCACCGGCGGGAAAATCCTCGTTTACTGTCCAGCGGTAGCGCTGCTCGCTAATCTCGTCGTCGAGATTCGGCGGAGGATTCAGTGGGGCTCTCTCCACGAAATCGTCGGTGCCCCCGAGAACGGCACGAACCTTCTTCCAGTCGTCGTAAAAGTATTCGGCGATGAGAGGGATGATTTTGTTCCGCATAATTCGATCAACATCTTCTCGGGTTTCCGCACCCATCAGCCAGGCATGGCCGATCAGGTGGTCGCGGTCAACCAACCATTCCAAGCGTTCGTTGATCGCTCGAAGCACGGCCGGCAGGTCGATTCCGGTCACGTCGGCCGCGCCCCGCAGCAGATCCGGGTCGGGAGGCAGTTCTTCAAAGTCGAAACGGCGGCGCAACGCCGTGTCCAGTAGCGCGATGGAACGATCAGCCGTGTTCATCGTGCCGAGGATGTAAAGGTTGGAGGGAAGAGTGAAGCGGTCACCGGAATGGGGCAATACCACGGAGATCTCATTCTGCGCACCCTGACGCTTGTCTTCCTCCAAGAGCGTGACGAGTTCGCCAAGAACTTTCGAGACGTTGGCGCGGTTGATCTCGTCGATGACGAGAACATGAGGATCATCGCTCTGCCGAGCGCGGTCGGCAATGCGCTTGAGCACCCCGTCCTTCGCGACGAGGCGGAAGCCGGGAGAAACCGACTCGTCAGACTCAGCCTGTCCGGCTTCGGGACGCAGGCCCTCGACGAATTCCTCGTAGCCGTAGGACTGATGGAAGGTGATGAAATCGACCCGGCCTTCCTCGACAAGCTCATCATAGCGATCATCCACTTCATCTTCCGATTCGGGGGCCTCCCTATCGCAGATCTCAACGCAATAGTTGGCGGTGGCGTAAGTCTTGCCGGTTCCCGGCGGCCCATACAGGATCGTGTTTAGAGCATACGTTCCCATAGAATTTGGCTCCAAATTAGATGGCTTTGAATCAGTTGATTCGTCTGTTTTTTTCCACATTTCAATAATGGGTGATTCGTAGAAATCGAGTGGAGTCCCGTATTCTGCTTCCAAGTCTTGGCGGATACGATAAATCACTTTATCTATTTCTGTTGTGGAAGCACCTCTGTCTTTTAGGCGAAGGTTCTCGAGTAGTCGGTGTTCTAAATTTCTAACAAGCTTACGCTTATCTGTGAGGCTGACGCATGGTTCAAAGTAATCCGGATGCAGGAAAAAAAGAATCGCATGTCGTATCTGCGGGTTGCCCTCGGTATGACTGTCAACCCATTCCGCAAAATTCCAATGTGCATGCCCAATCAATGATGCCTTCCGGTCGTCTGGAAGGCTTTTCCATTCCGCTGCCACATCCAGTAGAGAAAACAGTTCACGATAAAGGTTCGGCAAGTACTGCGATCCAGGGTGCGCAATTCCCTCAAGGACAGGGTCTGCCAAATAGTCGCTTTCGGGCATTGGAGAGCCGGATAGTTCCCATATCCACTTAATGTTGTTGCGTTTTGTTTCAGGCCTAATTAGTCGTGCCAGAGGAACTAAATACAGGAACCAAAAGGCTTCCGCAGCTAACTGAGCCACTCTCGGTTTTGTTCCTTCCAGTTGTTTTTCCACTTTCTCGAAAAAGGACAATTCCTTGCCCGCAATCAAATTGTCGCCGGTGAAGCGCTCCCGGAGCTTATCAATGTTGTCAGGTGTCCACAAAGGTTCGTCACCGAAGATCGAACCGTCTTTCATGAAGCATTGGTCTCGCCAAGCCTTTGCCGCATCGAGAATATCCCCAACATAGGACTTGCCGGGAATTTCGCATCTAGATCGGGACACTGGAATTTTTCTCCTCAGTTAGCGGAATTCATGCCGCTTCCGCCCAGTGGCGAGCAGCACGCACCTGCTGCGCCGCACAGTCGACGGCCTCGAACAGGCTGCCCGGATCGGCTCGACCGGTTCCCGCGAGATCCAAGGCGGTGCCATGATCAACCGAAGTGCGCACGTATGGCAGCCCCAGGGTCACATTCACGGCTCGCCCGAACCCGAGCGTCTTGAGCACCGGGAGCCCTTGATCGTGGTACATGGCAAGAAATGCATCGATCCCTTCCCGTTCGACAAAAGCAGTATCCGCCGAAACCGGTCCTTCCATCTGATGGCCGCGCTGGCAGAATGCCTCGACGGCCGGTGCGATGACTTCCTGCTCTTCGCGACCGAAATGTCCGCCTTCACCAGCGTGGGGGTTGAGCCCCAGTACGCGAATCTTTGGCTGAGCCAAGCCGAATCTCGATTGAAGCCCGGCAACCAGAATTTCCAAGATGCTGACGAGGCGTTCCCGGGTCACAGCCCCCGGCACCTCGGCCAACGGGAGATGCGTGGTGGCCAACGCGACACGCAGTGATCCCGCGATCAACAGCATAACCGGTTCACTGCGCGCCTGCTCAGCCAGATATTCCGTATGGCCCCGGAATGGAAGGCCTGCGGCCAGCAAGGCGCTTTTTTGCACCGGACCGGTCACCAGCGCATCGAATGTCCCGTCCAAGCAAGCCTGCCCGGCTTCAGTGATGCTTTCCAAAACGTACGGAGCAAACCGCGCCTCGGCGACTCCCGGTCGGGCCTGACCCTGCATTGGAATGGGGCGAACTTCCAGCGCATCCGGCGGTGGAACCGCATCCGGGCGATACTCCACGATTTGAACCGCTTGCCCAAGCTCTTTGGCGCGCTGCCTGAGAAGGTCTGGATCCGCGAATACGACGCAACGCGCAGGGTTTTCTCTTTGCGCCAATGCCAGCAGCAGGTCCGGTCCGATTCCGCCGGGTTCGCCCGCGGTTACTGCTATGCGCAGTTCAGACACCCTGCTCCTCGTTCATGTAGCGGACATAGGAATTGTTCAACATTCGCCGAAGCCAAATTTCGATCTCGTCGTTGACTCGCGAACGGGCGAGGTGGTTCAGTGCGCGCGTGCGCAAGGTCGATTCGGTCTCGTCCACTCGGCGGCGTTCCAGAACCTGGACGATATGCCAACCGAACGAAGTTTGGAACGGTTCACTTATCTCGTTGATTTCCAACCGATTCATTTGTTCCTCAAAATAAGGGTCTAGCATCCCTGGCGAAGTCCACCCCAAGTTTCCCCCATCTGCGGCCGAGGCGATGTCATCTGAGCGTGAGCGGGCCAGATCCTCGAAATGGTCACCCCCTTCAATTCGGTCTTTCAGCGTATCGAGCTGGGCGAGTGCTTCCCTGTTGTCAACGAGGGCGTTGGTGCGAATCAGGATGTGACGTGAACGGGTCTGATTCACCATGACTTGTTCCCCACCTTCCTTGTCCGCCAGATAGAATAAGTGAAAGCCGCTGGGGCTTCGGAGCGGATCCGTCACTTCCCCGATTTCCAACTTGACAATCGCATCTGCGGCGAAACTCGGCAGTTCTGCCTCAACTCGCCAGCCGAGATCGCCTCCGCTGAGGGCATTGCGACCATCCGATTCGGTCAGGGCAAGGCTGCTGAAGCCCTCTCCACCACGAACCCGCCCAGCTAAAGCCTGGACCTTGGCCTGAATCTGCATCTGCTCCTCAAGGGTCATCTGCCTTGAAGCTGTAACCAGTATGTGATTCAACCGATATCGATTGTCGGTCTGGAGGCGGTCTGCATGCAGCCGGAGAAAATTATTTATCTCGTCTTCGGTCACGCGAACCAGGCGGCGAGATTCGATCTGCTGCACATGCTGAGTCAGTAATTGTTCGTAAAGATAGCTGTAAAAGCTTTCGAAGCGGATTCCCTCCCGTTCAATCTGCCGCTGGAATTGGCGAGGATCCATTCCGTTACGTGATGCCATTGTCTGGATTTCCTTCAGCACCGCGTCAGGAGGCAGGGAAATCCCGCGCTTCTCGGCAAACTGTATCTGCAACCGAGCCACCACCATGTATTCCAGAACCTGAGCCATCAACTGGCTCTGCGGCGGCATCGGCATCCCGCCTTGCTGAATCTGTTTTCCGATGATCCTGACGCGCTCTTCAAGTTCCGATTGGGTGATGATGTCTTCCTCAACCACCACCACGACTTGATCCAGAAGTTCTGCCGTCGCGGCCCCGGCACTCAACGCCAGAACCACGGCCGTACAGCGGATCAATGTGACCACGCTGGCTCCCCATCCAGTTCCCGATGCATGCGAGCCGTAATATCTTCGCCAAATCCCGCCAAACCATGGAAACGAACCTGCAACATTATGCGGTTCTCGTACTCCTCGCCCGGCAGCCCTGACTCACGCCGCACTTTCCATGCGCCAATGCCGACCGTCATGCAGCACCCTTGGTATTCCAAGGCGGACAGCAGTTCCAGGTCGCGGCCTTCGCGCAAGTCATAGCGGTAACGCACGGCCAACTGCCAGTTTTGACCCAATGGCAGCAACGCCTGTACGTCCGCCTGCTCCAGCGCTGGCTCCCCGATATATTCCACGTCTCCGGCTCGGCGAATGTAGCGCGCCTGAAGGCGTTCGTCGTTTTTGCCGTCCCAACCGATCATGTGGGAGGCCCATGTAGTGTCGTTGCCTTCTCGGCCCGGATCGTAGCGGAGCGCGGAGCGGATTTGAAGCTGCGGCGCCGGTCGCCACTCCACCTGTGCGGCCCAAGCAGACTTCGAATTGTCGCCCTCGCCTCCCTTGATTAGGCCACCCGGCGAGCGGAAATACCAGATCCGCCCGACTTGCGCCCGCAACTTGAGATAACCGGAAACCGGGTCGATTACCCGCGTCGTAAGCCCGGTTGCCACAAGGTCGGCGCCGCCGATCCGGTCGCGCCCGGCAGCCCGGGCACCCCGGAACAGGGCATCGTAGTCAAGCTCAAATCGCCGGGAATCGAAGTCCGGAATGTCCGAATGGTCGCGGCGCTGGCGGTTGAGGTAGAAGACCTGCGGCTCCAGCGTCTGCAGGGCGCCATTCTCCAGTTGCCGCTCGAAGCGCATCCGGCCATCGATACTGAAGATCGGCAGGGTCCGGCTTGGTGTTCGATCTAGTTTCTCGTCCATATCTGCCGCTTTCTTTTTCCTTGCGTCGGAGTAATCCAGATCGTACTGCGTGTGACGCCACTGCAGGCGGGATGTCACCTGCCATCCGGCCCCAGCGAAACCCCGTGAAATCGTCAGTCCTGCATCGTAGCGTTCGCCCTCGACATGCCGTGCATCCAAGTCGCCTTCGAATACATCCACTGCGTCCAGATCGCCTCTGAACACGTCCACCGCTAGCATCGGCGACAAAACCAGTCCAGTTGACGGTATGCGAAAAGAGCCCGCAGCGCGCACCTGAGGCAACCGATCCCACTGTTCACTCCGGCCTTTGAGCGGATCGCTCCCGGTCATGGCAGCACTGACGGTCCAGTTGTCGGAACGCCAAGCCACGCGGGCCTCCTGACGCAGCCGGGTTGTCGACAGGCCGTGAATGCCTGAACTGAAGTCCTCCAGGTAGGCGCCATCGGACACGTTCGTGTAGTTCACTTGGTAATCCCAGCCGTTCGGGCGAACCGCATTGTGCCGCCAATGCAGCAGGTAGCGGTCGTCGTCCGATTCGTTGTCGCTCAGGTATTCGGTGCTGACTGTTCCGGCCCCGTGGTGCGTCCGATAGCGACCGCTCGGCTTGATCTGGAAGCCTCGTCTGCCCATGTACCGGGCCGACAGCACCGCATCGTAGTGCGGGGCAAGGTTGAAGTAGTACGGCAGTTCCAGAGAGTAGCCCAGATCGTCAGAAGTTCCGATTTCCGGCATCAACCAGCCGCTTTTCCGCGCATTGCCAACCGGGAAGCCGACCCAGGGCAACGTCATCACAGGTACCGAGCCCACCCGGAGCACGGCATTGCGCGCCTCGCCCTGCCCCTCGTTCGGATCAATTTTGATGTTTTCCGCCTGTAGGCTCCAGGCCGGATTTTCCAGTGCACAAGTCGAATAACTTGCCCCGTCAGCCTCCACCACGCCGTCCGGTGCCCGAGTCAACTTCTGAGCCCGGCCCGTCGCGCCACCGCTCAGACGGTAGCGGGCATTGGTGGCTTCCGCTCGGTTCTGTCCATATTCCAATTCCGCCTGCTCGGCCTCCAGCGCCACTCCCGGCCCGCTCATGCGGACCCCGCTGCTGAAGGAAGCGCGTTCCTGCTCTTGGTTGATCACCACGGTGTCCGCGCTGGCATGCAAGGCACCGTGGCGCACTCGGACATCCGAACTCAATTCAACCCGATCGCCCTCGCGCTTCATCTGCCCGGCCTCCAGTTCGAGCTCTCCGTCTCCACCAGCCTCCGCGCCGATTTCGATCGGTCCGCAGTGCGCCGGTTGCAGCGGTTCTGGAAGCGGCAGAGAATCTTGGGCTCCCGCTCCTGCCACCCAAGCCCCCAAGGCCAAAGAAAGCAAGATGCGGTGGAAAATCAGCATAAAAACAACCTTGCGGTCCGATGCCGCAGATAGTGTATTCTACTGTCTCGCCCTGCAGCCCGACCTTATCGTGTCTCCCCTCACACCCTCCGACAATTCGCATAGCCGATTGCGCCGGTTTTTTCCATCGAGGCGGCAAGGGCTGTGGTCCATAGGCATCCTTGGCCTGTTCGGCTTCACGGCCTACGCTTTGGTTGCCACCGCGCCGCAGCCGGAAGCAGTCCTGACCGACCTGCCAAGCCTCACAGTGGAGGCGTACACGGTGGTGCGGAAGGACATCGCGCCGCATGCCACTTTTACGGGCCGTTTGCAACCACGCCGCAGCACGGCACTGCGCTTTGAAGTCTCGGGCCAGTTGCTGCATCGCGCGGCCGAGCCCGGAATAACCGTTTCCGCCGGCGACACGCTACTGATTCTCGACGACCGGGATTTAAAAGACCGGGTGCGCACCGCCGAGGCGGAATTGCGCCTGGAGGAAAGCGGCATCGAGCGGGACCGGGTCCAGCTGGAACAGGCGACCCGACATCGCGAATTGCAGCGGGAGGAAGTTACACGTCATATACGGCTCGGCGAGCGTTCGCTGCTCTCGCAGTCTTCGCTCAACGCCGCCGAACAGAAACTCACCGAACTGGAATCGCGGGTGGCCGAGCTGACGCACTCGGTCGAGACGGGCGAACAGCGTCTCGCGTTGAAGCAAGCAAAATTCGACCAGGCCCGCCGGGATCTTGCCCGAACCCGGCTGACCGCGCCCTTCGACGGACGCGTCAACACCGTGCTCGCCGAAGTCGGCGACCGCATTACCGGCGACCAGACGGTGGTTTCCGTGGTCGATGTGACGGAACTGGACTTCTATGTGGAAGTCGACGGCGCCACCGCCCTTGCATTGGAACTCAACCAGGAAGTCACGGTGAAGACCGGAAAAGAAAAACACCCCGGCATTTTGGTTGCCCTGCAGACTGACCCGGATCCGCGCACCTTCACGCATGCGGTTCGCATCCGGATCCCCGGCGACCGTGCCGCCCCGGGGCAATTGGCTGTCGCCCAGCTACCATTGCCGGTCATCCGGAGTGCGCTGGTGGTGCCTGTGGAGGCTCTGCGAGTGGATGCGGCCGGCCAAGCCGTGTTCCGTATCGAGGGGCAGTCGCTGCAGCGCATCGCGGTTACGCCCGGACCCCGCGTCGGTTCCTGGCAGGTGATCGAATCGGAATTGGAGGAAGGAGACCAAATCGTCGCCCGTGACGCCGCGGCCATGGATGTCCGGCGTCCCATCCGCGTACGCGAACGGATGCCATGATCCGTTTCTCGCTGCACAATCCGCTACTGGTCAACTTGGTGCTGGCACTGGTGCTGGTGCTGGGATTGCTGGCTTGGCATTCCATGCCGCAGGAGGTGTTCCCCACCTTCGACCGCGACATTCTTCAGGTTCGCACCACCTTCGAGGGCGCCTCGCCGGAAGAGGTCGAACGCCAGATCACCATCCCGATTGAGGAGGCTCTGGATTTTCTCGTTGACATCGATTCCGTCACTTCACGCTCACAGGAAGGCCTGTCCACCATCCAGTACAAGCTTCTGGAGGGTGCCGATCCGGACGAATTGCTGCGCGAGATGCGCACCGAGATCGATGCCATTGAGGATTTTCCGGAAGACGCCGACATCCCGCAGGTCAGCCGACTCAAGCATCTGATCCCGGTCATCAGCATCGCCCTGCACGGTGAAGCGCCAATGTCGCTAATGTACGACGTAGCCGACGAACTGCGGCGGAACCTGCAACAGATTCCCGGGGTTTCCGGCGTCGGCGTGACTGGCAAGCGGGACTGGGAAATGTGGGTGGAACTGGATCCGCACGAGCTGGCTGCACGCGGGGTGACTTTGGCCGAGATCACTGCAGCATTGCGCGGCAACCTGCGCGATACGCCAAGCGGCATTATCCGCAGCACTGAAGGCGAGATCCTGTTGCGTGGTATGGGCGCGGAAAGCGTCGAGGCGATTGGGGAAGTCGTGGTGCGACACAACGCGCAAGGCGGCCAATTGCGGATTCGCGATTTGGGCCAGGTCTCCATGCAACTGGAAGAACCGACCACCATGGGCCGGTTCAACGGGATGCCGGCCGTCAACATGACTATTTCCAAGAGCGCCCACGCTTCTACCTACGAGGTAACCACCCGGGTCCGCGAGGAGATTGCGCAATTTGTGCCGCCCGAAGGCGTGCAAGCCAGTTTTTTCATGGACATGTCCCGGTTGATCGAAACCCGCGTCAACACTGTCCAGGCTTCCGGCATGGTGGCGCTGGTGCTGCTGCTCTTCTCGCTCTATTTCCTCCTCAACTTCCGGATGGCCCTGATTACCGCGATGGGAATTCCCGTGGCCATGCTGACCGCCGTCATCGTAATGTCGCTGCTCGGGTACAGCATCAACATGGTCAGCATGTTCGCGTTCCTGGTCGTGCTCGGGCTGGTTGTGGACGATGCCATCATCATCTCTGAAAACACCCACCGCCACATGGAGGAGGGGATGGAAGCGCACGAGGCCGCTTATATTGGCGCGCGGGAAGTCATGTGGCCGGTGCTGGCTTCGATCTTCACCACCATTGCGGCGTTTCTCCCTCTGCTCGGCGTCTCCGGCATCCTGGGCAAATTCATCGAAGTGATCCCGGTGGTGGTGGTCGCGGCGCTGGCTGGCTCCCTGCTGGAAGCTTTCCTGATCCTGCCCTCCCACGCTGCAGAAATCCTGAAATTACGGCATACCGAGCACAACACGGAGCGTTGGCACGCCTTCCTGGACCGCTACCGTTCCCTGCTCAAATGGAGCATTCAAAACCGCTATTTGATCGCCAGCGCCACAATCGGCGTGCTTGTTGTCACACTGGCCTTCATGTTCACCCGGATGCCGTACACCCAGTTCGACGATGTAGAGAGCAATCGATTTCTCATCAATATCGAGGGCCCGAACACCTACGGCCTTGCCGACTCCGACGCGCTAGCTGAGCGCGTCGAAAACGTCATCTACGAAGTCGTCGAGCCACATGAACTGAAGAGTTTGCAAACCAATGTCGGCGTGAACATGATCGGTTTCGACCAGTATGCGGTCAGCAGCCACTACGTGCAGATCAGCGTCAACTTGACCGACCCAGCGCCGGATGGGTGGATTGAGGCCTACGTCTCCCCCCTGATCAACATGAAATTCCGGAACCGGGGCGTGCGTGAACGCACGACCGAGCAAGTCCGAGATGAAGTCCGGGCAGCACTGAAGACGGTTCCGGGGATCCAGCGCATTGTTTTCCAAAGCGACCAGGCCGGCCCCGCTGGCGCCGACATCGAGGTCGGCGTTATCGGACCGGATCTCGGCCTTCTCCAGCATCACGCCGAGCAGATCCGGAGCTACCTGGCTCGTCTTCCCGGCGTCGAAGATGTCCGGCACGACCTGGAGCCCGGGAAAATCGAATATCAATACGCTCTGAATTCACGCGGGCGGGAACTCGGCATCACCCAGACCGAGCTCGGCACCGCCGTCCGCATGGGGTATCAGGGCGCCAAGGTGATCTACATCAGCCAAGGCGACTTGCGCGTACCGGTCCGGGTTCTGTACCCGCACATGATGCGATACGACTCTGCGGCTTTCGACCGCCTGCCCGTCACCACGGACAGCGGCACCGTCTATCTCGACGAGGTGGCGGACATTACGACGACCCGGGGCCTGTCCACGGTGCGACGCCGCAACGCCGAGCGGATGGCGACCATCACGGCCGAGGTGGATCCGGCGATTACCTCGCCAGGCGCCGTCTTGACGCTCCTGAACGACGAATTCGCCCACCGCTTCCAGTCCTTGAGCGACTACCAGATGATCTACCTGGGCGAGAAACGCGAGACGGACATCGCGGTCGCCGACATGAAACGCGCCGCCTACGCGGCACTGGCGATCATCTTTTTCATCTTGGCCGCCTTATTCCGGTCTCTGCTTGACCCGCTGGTGGTGATCGCCGCGATCCCGTTCGCACTGATCGGGGTGGTAGTCGGCCATTACTTTGCCGGGATCCATTTGCAGTTTCTGTCGTTGATCGGCATGCTTGCGCTGGCCGGGGTCGTGGTCAACGACTCTCTGATCCTGATCAATTTCGTGAAGCAGCTTCGCCAACGCGGCCATGAACGAATCGAAGCGGTGCTGCTTGGCAGCCGGGCACGGTTCCGCGCCATCCTGTTGACCACCGTCACCACCTTCTTCGGCGTGTCGCCGTTGATCTTCTTCGCGAGCGGGCAAACCCGGTTCCTGGCGCCGATGGCGATCAGCCTGGGAGTGGGGCTGGTGTTCGCCACCGTGTTAATCTTGTTGGTCCTTCCCTGCTTCTATCTGATCATGGACGACTTCCGGCAATGGCTGGCCAGCCTGCGGGCTCGCTTTCAGAAGGTCCCCGCATGAATTTCCGGATTGCCCTGGTGCTGTCGCTGATGGTGGCAGGCTCCGGCGCGCCCGCGCAAGAGGAAGACGCCGAATTCCCATTGTCGCGCGCGGCCGTACGCCTAATGCTGGAGCAGGCCGACGACGCAGCCCTGAAAGCGCAGGAACGCCATTTCCCGGAGCATTACGATGCTTTGATCTCCCAATTGGTCGAACTCAAGCGGAGTGATGATCCGGAGCAGGCAAGCCTGACGCTGGCCCAGACGTCACGGCAGAACTGGGCCCGATACAACGAACTGGTGCGCCAGGGCGACCCGGCCGATTGGCGCGAACTGGTGATTAAACGGAGAGATCTGTTCGCGTTGATCGGCAAGACCGATGGCGCCGAACGATGTCTTGCCTACGAATACCAAGGCACGCAAGCGCTAACCACCAGCGGCAACCCGGCCTATCGAAAGCCGGCAAGCGCCTATATCGGACTGTTCATCGGCGCGGCGGCGCGGGCGCGGAGCGTGCCCCGGCAGTGGCGGGAGACCCAAACCGCAGACCTGGACCTGCTGTATGCCACCCTTGAGGCGCAGGAACCCGATCCCGCACTGCTGGCCGCCTTGCGTCCCGAAGACGCCGTGCATCCGCGGTTCTGCGAAGCCATGGTCGCGGTCATGGATGCCGCCCTGACGCTGGAAGGCGAGCCGGGGGCTTTAGTTTGGCGGTTCCTTGTGACGACGGGAAGCGTAGAGGAGCCCGAGGACTAGATCATTCCGCGTTTTTCAGCGCACCTTCACAGCAACGGCGCGATCACCAGGCTGACGATCGCCATGACGTTGATCAGGATGTTCATGGAAGGCCCGGACGTATCCTTGAACGGATCGCCAACTGTGTCGCCAACCACACAAGCATGGTGCGCATCGGATCCCTTGCCGCCATGATGGCCCTTTTCTACATATTTCTTGGCGTTGTCCCAGGCTCCGCCTGCGTTCGCCATCATTAGCGCCAGAAGCACGCAACCGAGCAACGCCCCGCCAAGCATCCCGCCTAGCGCCTGCGGGCCCAGCCCGAACCCGACGACCACCGGCGCAATGACGGCCAGCGCTCCGGGTGGGATCATCTTCCATAGCGCCGCCTTCGTCGCAATATCCACGCAACGGATCGTGTCCGGTTTTCCGGTCCCTTCCAGCAGACCCGGAATCTCCTTGAACTGGCGACGGATCTCCTTGATCATCTCGAACGCGGCGTCTCCCACCGCGGTCATGGTGAGCGCCGCGACAATGAACGGGAACGTCCCGCCAATAAACAGGCCGACCAGCACCAGCGGGTCGTTCAACCGAAGCTCGATGGCGTCGCCCTGACCGTGGGCGACTTCAGCCAAGAACGCCGTGATGATAGCCAGCGCCGCAAGTGCGGCGGCGCCAATCGCGAATCCTTTCCCAATCGCAGCCGTTGTGTTGCCGACTTCGTCGAGCGTATCGGTGATGTGCCGGGTTTCCTCGCCCAATTCAGCCATTTCCGCAATACCGCCAGCGTTGTCCGCCACGGGCCCGTAAGCATCAATCGCCATGGTCATGCCGACCGTGGCCAGCATCCCGACCGCAGCGATGCCGACCCCGTAGAGGCCTGCCACCATATGCGCGAAATAAATAATGGCGGCGATGGACAATACCGGAATGGCCACCGACTGCATGCCGGTTGCAAGACCCCGGATCATGACCGTGGCAGGGCCGGTCTCCGATGCGTTGGCGATTCGCCGCACCGGCGAACCTGCCGTGAAATATTCCGTCACCAAGCCGATGATGATGCCGCCGACGGCGCCGGCCAGCACCGCGATCCAGATGCCGGAAGCCAACTCGAAGTACCCGATGATGAAGTGCGCCAGCACGATGAACAGCACGGCCGAACCGAAAGTGCCCAGGCGCAAGGCGGCATCAGGCCGACTGTGCACTCGGCTGCGGACCAGCAGGATGCCAATCATGGAACACGCGATCCCGGTCGACGCCAGCGCCAGCGGCAGAAACATCAGTACCTGCTGGGGACCCAAATCCGCAAGCACCATCGCTGGCAGGGTGGACGCCAAGGCGATGGTCGCGATGATCGACCCGCAATACGACTCGAAGATATCCGACCCCATGCCGGCGATATCGCCTACGTTGTCGCCGACATTGTCGGCGATCACCCCCGGATTCCGGGGATCGTCCTCCGGGATTCCCGCTTCGATCTTGCCGACCAGGTCCGCACCCACGTCCGCGCTCTTGGTGTAGATGCCCCCGCCGACACGCGAGAACAGAGCCACCGAGGAAGCACCCATGCCGAAGCCGTGGATGATATGCGCGGTCGCCGGATCCTGTCCGTAGATCAGGTAGAGCGAGCCCAAGCCCAGAAGGCCGACCGCGGCAATGGTCAGGCCCATGATCGAGCCACCGTAAAAAGCCAGAGACAGCGCGGTCGGGGCGCCCGCCATGTTAGCCGCCACGGCCGTGCGGACGTTGGCCCGGGTCGCCGTGTACATGCCGATGAGCCCGGCGAGCGACGAACAGACCGCTCCTGTCAGGAAGGCGGCCATGGTGTGGACCCCCAAGTCGGACAGGGCGATCGCGACCGCAACGGCTGCGGTGAACAGGTACATCACCAGATATTCGCGGCGCATGAACGCCATGGCGCCCTGCTGAATCTCCTGGGCGATCTCGGCAACCCGTCCGTGGCCCGCGGGATAGCGCAGGATGATGCGGTACAGAAGAAGAGCTGCCAACAGTCCGGCAGCCCCCAGCACCAGCGGCATATGATCAAGTGAAATGTTCAAGGTTTGGCTCCTTCCTTTGGAGTTGGGGGTGGCTCAACCGCCTGTAACGGGAGGGAAAAAGGCGATTTCGTCACCGTCCTGAATTTTGGCGTCAAGCGCAGCATGCCGGGCATTGATTGCTGCCAACACCCTCGCATCCGGTTCCTGCTTGACCAAGGCTTTCCAGACGTCCTGCACGCAATCCAGGCCGTTCACCTCGATTTCAACGCTTTCGCGACCGATCCGGTCACGGAGGCTGGCAAAAAATCGAACCGTGATACTCATGGGCAGGGATTTTATACGGAGCATTTTACCCCTGCAGGCGTTTTGTGGCGGGCGCTGACATGGGAAAGACACGGTAGGCATCGTGCGATAATGAGCCGATGGATCGTTGCCGCCCCACTATCCTGGTCATTCTGGACGGGGTCGGCATCAACCCCGACCCCCAAAACAATGCCTTGGCGCAGGCGCAAACTCCGCGGCTGGACGCCCTGTTTTCCGAACATGCATTCACCCAGCTACAGGCCAGCGGTGCCGCCGTGGGCCTGCCAGACGGGCAGATGGGAAATTCCGAGGTCGGACACATGATTATGGGATGCGGGAGCATCGTCCTGCAGGATCTTGTCCGCATCGATCAAGACATTCGCGACGGCTCATTCTATGAAAACCCGGTTCTGCTGGAATCTGTCCGTGAAACGGTCTCGCGCGGCAGCCGATTGCACCTGCTTGGCCTGGTGTCCGACGGCGGAGTTCATTCCCACGTCCGTCATTTGCTCGCGTTGATTGAGCTGGCGCGGCGCGAGGGAGCCACACCGCACGTCCACATGTTTACCGATGGGCGGGATGTGCCGCCCCAAAGTGCCTTGGGCTATCTGCCCGAACTGGAGGCGGCGCTTGAGGGTGTTGGCTCCATCGACACGGTCTGCGGCCGATATTACGCGATGGATCGCGATCGCCGCTGGCAGCGAACCCGGCGCGCCTTCGACGCCATTGTCCATGGGCGGGGCGCCTCGGCTCCGGATGCGGCGACGGCTATCCGCCAAGCCTACTCGGAAGATTGCGGCGATGAATTCATCGAGCCGACCGTCTGTGCGGAAGCCGAACCGCTGGCACCGGAGGATCTCATCGTGTTCTTCAATTTCCGCAACGACCGCCCGCGGCAATTGGCGGAGAGCCTGAGCCAACCGGTTTTCAAGGAATTCGACCGCGGGAATTACACGCCCGCGAAACTGGTGACGATGACTGAGTTCGGCCTCGACCATGGCGTGCCGGTTGCGTTCGAGGAAACCCAGCCCGAAGTGACCCTGGCGGAAATTGTCAGCCGTCAAGGTATTTCGCAACTCCATTGTGCGGAAACCGAAAAATATCCCCACGTTACGTTTTTCTTCAACGGCGGTCGCGAACCGCCATGGCCAGGAGAACAGCGCGTGATGCTGCCTTCGCCGAACGTCGAAACCTACGACCAATGCCCGGAGATGAGTGCAGAAGCAGTCGCGGATGCGGTAGTCGACGCCATTCGCAGCCAACAGTACGGATTCATTCTGGTCAACTTCGCCAATGCCGACATGGTTGGGCACACGGCGCAGGCAGACGCGATCATCCGGGCAATCGAGGCACTGGATGCCCAAGTCGGGCGAATCGTCGATGCCGCAAAAGAGCACGACATGGCCTTGATGTTGACTGCCGACCACGGCAATTGCGATGAGATGATCGATGCGGATGGTCGCCCCCACACCCAGCACACTACGCATCCGGTCCCTTGCGTCGTCATGGATCAGTCCGGACGCCATCTGTGCGATGGCGGAGGGCTTGGAAACGTGGCGCCAACCGTGTTGGATCTCATGGGCTTGGAGCGCCCGTCGGAAATGTCGATGGACAGCTTGCTGCGCCCCTGACGATTCGTTCCCGAGACGTTTAAATTCACTTTTGATTTGCCCGCCTCCCGCTTTTCGGGCAAAATTACCGGCTGGCCCTCCCTACATTCCCATGCAACCGCGCTTTCTCCCCCTGCTGCTATGCTTTGGCTTGGTCGGCGGGTGCGGCATCGGCCTGGACGACCTCGACTTGTCGGCGATCGACATCGGACTCGGCGATGATACCGGCGACAACGAAATCGAGGCTGGCGCCAAGGATTTCGTTTCCTGCAATCTCGGCCAAGAATGCGACTATCTGTGGCAGCAGGCCCGGTTTTGGCTGGAGCAGAACGCCCCTTTCTACGTCGAGCCGAAGAATGAAGTCACCCTGACCGCATTCAACCCGGAACCCGATCAATACCGTGACAAATTTCAGTACCGGGTGACGAAGATCCCACATCAGGGCGGCGTTGCCACCATCAAGGTGGAAGCATTTTGTTCGGACATGGAAGCTTGCGGATTCACAACGGTTGAACAGGTCTACAAAATCAACGAATTCCTACGCAACCACAAGCGCGCACTGAATGAGGGCCTGGTCGAACTGGAGAGATACGACGAGCCGGAACTGCCCCAAACCACGAAACTGATCGACGAGGAAACCGATAGCACGCTCTCCGACATCTCACTGGAGAAGGAATACCGCCGCGGCCAGTTCCACAGCCAAGCCCAAGATGCGCTGGTCGGCGCGGGCTGCCTGAAACAAAGCAAAATGTCGCTACTGAAGTCCGATAGCAGTGAAGATTTATATGAGGTCAGTTGCCTGACCGGAATCCGCCACGTTGTATTTCGCTGCACCCGGGACGGGTGCTCGGTTCTTCAGTAAGTCTGCCCCAGGCAGACCCGCCGTACTTAGTTGAACTCCGCCACCACGGGAGTGTGGTCCGAAGGACGCTCCCAGCGACGTGGAGTTTTGTCGATATGGCAAGCCGTGCAAAGTGCCACGGCAGCCGGACTGGCGAGAATCAGGTCAATGCGCAGTCCGATGTTGCGGCGGAATGCTCCCTGCCGGTAATCCCACCAGCTGAAACTCTCCGGTTCTTGTTCGAATCGCCTGAAACAATCTTCGAAACCTATTCCTTTGATCGTCGCCAATGCTTCGCGTTCCGGCGTCGAGCACAGGATCCGTTCCCGCCAAAGATCCGGATCGTGTACGTCTTCATCTGCGGGTGCGATATTGAAATCGCCTAGGATCAGGTAACGTTCATGCTTCTGTGAATCTAGCGCGACGAACTCGGCCACTTTCGCCAACCAGTGAAGCTTGTGGTCGTACTTAGGGTCGCCGACTTCCCGTCCGTTGACGACATACAGGTTGAGAATTCGCCATCCCTCGACCGTCACACCCAGGATCCTGCGGTCCGGATCGTCCAGTCCCGGGATGTCGGTCGTAATCTCCGTGGCCGGCTGCTTCGTCAGCACGGCGACGCCGTTGTAGGTTTTCTGGCCAGCGAAGGTTGCTTTATATCCGGCTTGCTCGATCTCCTCGAGCGGAAAATCCGCATCCACTACTTTGGTTTCCTGCAGGCATAGGACATCGATCGGGTTGTCTTGTAGCCAATCCAGCACGTGTGGCAAACGTACCCGCAGTGAGTTGACGTTCCAAGTTGCGGCCTTCATGCCGCCAAACCCATCTGTTTCAGCAACGCGTCCGGGCTTGGCGGGCGCCCCCGGAATGCCTCGAACATCTCAGCGGCTGATCGCACGCCGCCGGCAGAGAGGACGCAGTCCGCAAAGCGTTTTGCCGTCGCCTTGTTGAACAGGCCCTCCTCCTGGAAAGCTGCGTAGGTGTCCCCGGAAAGTACTTCCGCCCACTTGTAACTGTAGTAGCCCGCCGTATAGCCCCCGGAGAAAATGTGCTCAAAACTGTGCGCGGTTCGGACGAATTCCGGCGTTTCCATTACATCGATCTCGTGGCGGACTTCAGCTAGCAATTCCTCAATCTGCGCACCATCTTCCGGCTGGTATTCCAGATGCAGCCGAAAATCGAACAGCGCGAATTCCAGTTGGCGCATCAAATCCAGGCCCGCATTGAAAATTCGACTGTCGCGCAAACGCTCCGCCATGTCTTCCGGCAATGGCTGGCCGGTTTGGTAGTGACGCGCGAAACGATTCAACACTTCGGGTTCCCAACACCAGTTCTCCATCCATTGGCTGGGCCATTCAACCGCATCCCACTCTACTCCCTCGATTCCAGAAACCCCGGCACAATCGACTCGAGTCAGCATGTGATGCAAGCCATGCCCAAATTCGTGGAACAGGGTGACGACGTCCGTGTGCCCGAACAATGCTGGCGTATCGGCCGTTGGCGGCGAACCATTGCAAGTCAGGTAGGCCACGGCTGGCTGTGTGCCTGACCCGCGACGGCGACGATGGGCGCAGGTTCCCATCCAGGCTCCCCCGTGCTTGTGCGGGCGGGCGTACGGATCCAGGTAAAACTGCCCTAGAAGCTCCCCGTGCGCATCACGGATCTCGTAGAACCTTACGTCCGGGTTCCAGACTTCCACGTCGTCACGCTGGGATATCTTCAGTTGGAAAAGGTCTGCGGCGAGATCCAGCATTCCCTGGATTGTTGCGTCCGCCGCAAAAAACGGCTTGAGTTCCGCTTCCCGCAATCCGTAGCGACTGATTCGAAGATGCTCCCTGACCCAAGCCTGATCCCAACGCTGCATGTCTTCCAGCCCTAATTCATTTTGGGCAAATTCCCGGAGTTCCTCCCACTCATTTTTAGCCTGTTCTCGGGCACGCTCCATTAGGTCATGGAGAAAATCCAGTACTTGCGAAGGAGTTTCAGCCATTCGCGTAGCCAAGGCATGATCTGAAATTGTCTTGAAATCAATTAATTGTGCTTGTTCATGGCGCAAGCGGAGAATTTGTTCAATCAAGTCGGTGTTGTCGTATTTCCCGGCGTGCGGCCCCTGGTCCGATGCGCGGGTCGTGTATGCCACATAAACTTCACGGCGGAGGTCCCGATCATCCGCATAAGTAAGAATCGCCTGTACGCTGGGAGGCATGAGGCTGATCCGCCATCCATCCAAGCCGTGTGCCTTGGCATCCGCACGTAGCATCTCCTGGTGAGGAGGCGGCACACCCTCCAAACGCGTCTCTTCCTCGAGCACCAACGACCAAGCACCAGTCGCATCGGTAACATTGTCTGTAAAGCGGGCGCAGCAGGCTGCCAACTCCTGCTCAATCTCCGCAAAACGCCTCTTTTTCTCTTCTGGTAGGTGGACGCCTCCCAGCCGATAATCTCTCAGAGCAAGGATGACTTCCTTCTGGCGCGGTGCCGACAAATCCGACCAGGCACTACTTTCGCGGAGTTTCTTGAAATTCAAGTATAATTCTTTATTATGCAATAATTCTGTACTATATTCCGTTATTTTCTGTAAACATGTATTGTAGGCTTCCCTCCATTCGGGGCTGTCGCAAACTGCGCGAAGGTGCTGGATCGGGGAAAATGCTTCTTCGAGCTGGCTTCCCATCTCCTCTAGGGGCAGCAACAGCGAGGCTTCGTCCGGAGGATCCGGATTCAGGTTTTTAATTCGGGCCCGATTATCGGCAAGGATCGATTCGATCGCCGGGCATGCGTGTTCCGGAAGAATCCGGTCGAACGCCGGCAGCGGCCGCTCCTCCAGAAGGGGGTTGGCCGAGTCCATTCTCTTCAGATGTCGATGTTTCCAGCCTTGAGGGCGTTTGCCTTGATAAAGTCGCGGCGACTCTCAACTCCTTCGCCCATCAGGGTGTTAAACAGATCACTCGCTGCCTCTGCGTCTCCGATGTCGACCTTGAGCAAGCGCCTGGCTTCAGGATGCATGGTGGTTTCCCACAACTGTTCCGGATTCATTTCTCCCAAACCTTTGTAGCGCTGGATGGTCTGTCCGCGGCGAGCCTCTTCCAGCAGCCACTCATACAGTTCGACAAAATCTGAAGACTCGCAGGCTTGATTCTTGCGCACCATGCGGGCCTTTTCTCCCAAAAGGCCTTTCTGGGCCTTGGCGAAATCCTGAATAGCCTGATATTCCTTGGCAGCGAAGAAATCGTGATAATAAATATCGGTCGTGGCCAGGCCCTCCGCGACGCGCTCCAACACTAGCCGCGGTCCTGTCGTGGGATCCGGCTCCACCCGGTACCGGAACTCTCGGCCTTCCGGCTCAAGGCGGCTCGCGCGCTCCGCAAGCGCCTTGCCCCAAGATTTCAATTCCCTGGTGCCCGGCTCCATTTTCTTCGGCCCCGGCACCCTTAGCAGATGCGCTAGGAATTCTCGGTCGTGGCGGACGGAAAGGCGCGAAACGCTTGTCAGGGCATTTTTACATTTATCCATTAAATCAACAAGTTGAGCTTGATCCAACGGTGCGGCGCCAACCTTCGTATGAAGTTCTGCACCTTCAAGCGCCTCTTCCTGAAGATACGCAGTTAGCTCCTCATCGTCCAACAGGTATTTTTCCTTTTTTCCCTTTTTCACCTTGTACAACGGCGGCTGGGCAATGTAGATGTGCCCCTGTTCGACAAGGCTTGTCATTTCCCGATACAGGAATGTCAAAAGAAGAGTCCGGATATGCGCCCCATCAACATCGGCATCCGTCATGATGATGATGCGGTGGTAACGCAGGCGGTCAATGTCGAATTCTTCCTTGATGCCCGTGCCAAGCGCGGTGATCAATGAGGTAATCTCCTCCGATGCCAGCATCCGGTCCAGGCGCGCGCGTTCAACATTGAGGATTTTTCCTTTGAGAGGCAAAATTGCCTGGGTCGCGCGGTCCCGGCCCTGTTTTGCGGAACCGCCGGCGGAATCACCCTCAACCAGGAACAGCTCCGAGCGGGCAGGGTCGCGTTCCTGACAGTCTGCCAGCTTCCCCGGCAGCCCCCCGACGTCGAATACGGTCTTCCGTCGAGCTGTTTCCCGCACCTTTCGTGCTTCCTCGCGCACCTGGGCCGCGCGCACGATTTTTTCGACGATCTGCTTCGCTTCGGTCGGATTCTCCAGAAGGAAATCCCGCAGCTGGTCACCAATCACGCTCTCGACCGACCCCTTCACTTCGGACGACACCAGCTTGTCCTTGGTCTGGGAAGAGAATTTCGGGTCGGCCACCTTGACAGACAGGACTGCCGTCAGACCCTCCCGCGCATCTTCCCCGGTCAGTGCGACGGACAGGCGCTTTCCGAGCCCTTCTTTTTCCACGTAGTTGTTGATGGTCCGGGTCAGCGCAGCACGGAACCCGGCCAAGTGGGTTCCCCCGTCTCTCTGCCGTATGTTGTTGGTATAGCAGAGAATGTTCTCATGGTATCCGACATTCCACTGCAACGCGGCTTCAATCTCCGCCCCGCCCTGCTCGCCTTTGATCGAGATCACCGAGGGCTGCAGCGGCTCCTTGCCGGAATTGCTGTGCTTGACGAATGCGATGATGCCACCCTCGTAGTGAAAATTGCTTCTCCTGCCGGTGCTGTGGTCTTCCAGCCGGATGCGCACCCCGGAATTGAGAAAAGACAGTTCCCTCAGGCGGGCCGCTAGTGTTTCGTAATGAAAGGTAATGTTGCTGAAGACCTTTTTCGAGGGCCAGAACCGGATGGTCGTCCCGGTGCGCTCGGACGGGCCTGTCGTTGCGAAATCGCCTTTCGGCCGGCCCATGGCATACTCCTGGTGCCACCGCTGCCCATCGCGGTCGATGACCAGGTCCAGGCGCTCGGACAAAGCATTCACGACAGAAACCCCCACCCCGTGCAGGCCGCCGGAGACCTTGTAGGAGTGTTCGTCGAACTTCCCTCCCGCATGCAGGGTAGTCATTACCAATTCGGCCGCTGGGCGGCCTTCTTCGTGCATTTCGATCGGGATCCCGCGCCCGTTGTCGATCACCGTCACAGAACCGTCTTCGTTCAGGGTCACCAGGATCTCGGTGCAATGTCCCTCCAAGGCCTCGTCGACTGAGTTGTCGACAACCTCAAATACCATATGGTGTAGGCCCGTCCCATCATCGGTGTCACCGATATACATTCCCGGGCGTTTCCGGACCGCCTCCAGATCTTTCAGAACTTTGATGGAAGACGCGTCGTAAGCCATTTTTCTACCTCGCAAAAGACCCTTAATTTTACCTTGATCACCCCCCTGATGTCAATGAAACAGACCCCTGTTCCACATGGAACACGCGACCCTCAAATCCTTGGGGGGAAGCGCTTAGCGGGTCATCCTGAACCCGGGTCACAAATAGTTGTGCCTCGCTCCCGGAAAGCGCCTCCAGGAGCAGGCCCAGATGCCGTCCGTCCAGCTCCGCCGAAAGGTCGTCAAACAATAGAACGCAGCTTTCGTCTCTCAGTTCTTGGAACAAAGCTACCTGGGCCAAGAGAAGACAGCAGGACAGCAATTTGGACTGTCCCCGGGACGCAATTCGCGTCGCAGGCATCCCGTCCAGCGCAAGCGCCAGTTCCGCGCGGTGCGGGCCTGTCGTGGTCTGCCCCGATTCCCGGCTTGATGCAAGCCCCGCGACCAATGACTCTTCAAGCCCCGCGGACTCGTCATATCCCGGTAGATAGTTGATTTTCAAGTTCTTTTCAGGTAGAAGAATCTGTGCAAACCCTTCCAGCGGGTCCCGGATTTCTTCGAGATAACTTCGGCGCATGGCCGTCAGGATCTCTCCCGCTTCAGCTAGCGGGTGATCCCAGGGGGTGGGATCTTGGCTGCGGTTCTTCAGTGCGGCATTGCGTTGTTTCAGGGCCCGCTGGTAGCTCGCCCAATTCCGCCGGTATTCTGGTTCCACATGGAACACCCCCCAATCCAGCCAGGCCCGCCGCCGAGCCGGGGGGCCGTGAACTAGGGCGTGGCTGTCCGGGTGGATGGCTTGAACAGCCAACCGCGGGGCAATTTCCGACAGCCCTTTTACCGCCTCTCCATCGCAGCGCAACTCAAGTTTTTCCGTGGTTCTACGCTGACTTAGGGTAAACGGGGTTGGTTCTTTCCCCCGGCCGGCCGGCTCGACCTGCCCACGAAGGAGATATTCCTTCTCTCCTTTCGCTATCAGCTCCTTGGGCTGATGGGACCGAAAGCTTCGCCCTCGAGCCAACAGGTCGATCGCTTCCAGAAATGTTGTTTTTCCCGCCGCATTGGGTCCGGTAATCAGGTTGAATTCCGGGTGTGGCAACAGCTCGGGAACTTCCCTCAGGCATCGAAGGTTCCGAACCTCCAGGCTGGCCAGCCGCACGGAGTTCAGGCCTTCATCGGCATGATGATATGTTTGCTGCTTCCCTCCGAAGGGGTGATCAACATACTGCTGCTTCCATCATTCACTGCCAGTACGGCATCAGAGCCGCCCAAAGCTTGGAGTGAATCTATCAAGTATTTGATATTTATAGAAATTTTTACTTCTTTTTCTGCGCCGTCATCCCGATCGATCTTCATTCCGACCTGTTCCTCGCCGGTATCACCTTTGTTGTTCCTGGCGCCGATTTCAAGATTTTCGTCGTCCTTGAACGTGAGGATGACCGCCTGCGTCAATTCATCTGTAACCGGAATGATTCGTTCTGCGGCTTTAATTAGTGCTTCTCGGCTGACTTCGGCCCGCAATTTCCGCTCTGTCGGCACTACAGTCCGATAATCGGGGTATTTCCCGTCCACCAGCATCGTGTGGAATGCGCATCGGTCCCCGGACAGCTCCAGCCTCAAGTGATTTCCGGCCAGATGGAGGACCAGATCCTGCTCTTGGTCGGTCAGGATCTTGGTTAATTCTTCAACTCCCTTGCTAGGGATGATCGGCTGCACCGGCTCATTTACCCCAGTCTGGACCGCATGTTCGGCCACAGCCATGCGGTGCCCGTCCGTCGCGACTGCAGTCACCGAGTCGGGGCCGACATCAAGCAATACCCCCAGCAGGTAATAGCGCATGTCGTTCTGGGCCATCGCGTACCGGACGCTGGAAAGCAGCGAGCGGAGAGTGTTCTCAGGCAGAGAGAGCTCGTATTCGTCGTCCTGGGAAGTAATGCCCGGGAATTCGTTCGCATCCACGACGACCAGCTTGTAGCGGCTTCGCCCATGCGAAACGTTCATAGCCTTGCCGTCCCCCTCAAGCTCAAAGCAAATCTCCGCATCGGCAGAAAACCGGGAGCAGATATGCAAGAGGGTCGAGGCCGGCACGGTGCAGGGCTTGAGATCTTCGCCCTCTACTGGGATATGAAATGCCAGGCGCAGGGTGTTGTCGGTTGCAGTGAACCGCACACCGCCTTTCTCCGGCTCGATCAAGATGCTTGCTACCGCGTTGACGGCATCGGTGCCTGACACAGATGCATTCAAGGACGCTGCGTCCGGCGCGGTACTGGCAAGTTTTCGAAGCGGATCAACGAGCGCTTGCTGTTCAATAGTGAATTTCATAATTTAAATTTACTGTTATTAGTGTTGGCCAAAGTCGTGGAGAACCCGGATAATTATAGATGAATCAACCAATTATGCAATTCATGATGCGTGGAGAACAATACTTAGGCTTGGGTTAAAGTTGGAGCTTAAACTAACGATTCACAATTGTCCGTGGTTTGTTCGCAGGTCATCCACAAACCTATTCTAGCCCTGTTCAGCTGAGCAGCTTTCGTTTGAGATTTCGATAGTCAGCCTGGGTCTGCTCATCGTTCTCGTCCAGCCGTTTTTGGATCTTCTGGCAGGCGTACAGGACGGTGGAGTGATCTCGGCCCCCGAAGGATTCGCCGATGCTGGCCAGACTCATCTGCGTCAGTTCATGCAGCAGTTTCATGGCCATCTGCCGGGGCAGGGCGATCGCTTGAGGGCGGCGCTGGGAGTTGAGGTCCTCTTTTGTTACGTCGTAGTAGGTGGCCACGGCAGACTTGATCTGATCCGCGTTGAGGAGGCGGTCTCGCACGGGGACGATGTCGCGCAGGCAGTGGCGGGCGAAGTCCACGTCGATTTCCTGCCCTCCGACATTGGCCTGCATGATGACGCGGGATAGCGCGCTTTCCAGTTCGCGAACACTGCCGACAGTCTTCTCCGCAATAAACCAGGCGACTTTATTAGGAAGGTCGATGCCGCGTTGCTCCGCCTTGCTGAGAAGGATTGCCGCGCGGGTTTCCGTGCTGGGCGGATCGATTGCGCAGTACATGCCGCCGCCGAGGCGCGACTTCAGCCGGTCTTCCATCCCCTCAATTTCCTTGGGGTAGCGGTCACAGGTGACGACGATCTGGCGTTGCCGGCCGGTCAGCGCATTGAAAGTGTGGAAGAACTCGTCTTGGGAGCGCTCCTTGCCGGCCAAAAACTGGATGTCATCGATCAGGAGCACATCGACGGAACGGTAATACGCCTTGAAGGAGTCGATCCGGTTGTGCTGGAGCGCGCTGATCAGGCTTTGCACGAACTGCTCGCAGTGCAAGTAGACCACGCTGGTGTTCGGCTGGTTCTGCAGGATCGCATGCCCGATCGCCTGCATCAGGTGAGTCTTTCCGAGGCCAACTCCGCCATAGATCAGGTAGGGGTTGTAGTCGTCGTTCCCGGCCTGTAGGGAGACCAGCTCGGCCGTCGCGTACGCTAACTCGTTGGAGTGGCCGCGGACGAATTTATCGAAGGTGAACTTCGGCAGCAGGCGGTCTGAATAGTTGAGGTCAATACCGAAATCGGGCGCACGCGTCTCGGTCTGCGGGGGGGAGGAAAGCGAACCCTCGGACGTGAGAGGCTGGGTACCGACGCGAAGATCGATGCTCAGGTCTTCACGGGCGAACGCCCGGACGTAATTCTCGATCCGGTCCATGAAGCGGTTGCGAACCTGCTGGAGCAGCACCATGTTGGGCGCCAGGAGCAGGAGAGAGGTCGGAGATTCTTCGGCGTGTAGCGGGCGAACGAAGGTATTAATGTCCTGCTCAGTCAGTTCTGCTTCCAGGTACCGAAGGCAGCCTTGCCAGATTGCGGACACAATATCCCCTCAATAGTTGTTGTCATAATTCTGGCTTCAGGTCCGAAAGAAGCCAGGGGGATACGAGACTATACCGAACCGAAAAAGACGGCTTCAGAAGTATTGGATATTTCAGCGAGATTAAAATTCACCGGCAAAAACCCTAGCCGCATCTTATTGATTTATATAATAAAGATTTAGAAAACAGATAACTCTTTGATTATGGCAGGATTTCGATTGGCGTGCCCAATTCCACCAGGTCCCAGACCTCCCGCATGTGGGGATTGCTGATCGCGATGCAGCCGTCGGTCCAGTTTGGTCCATCGAACATCAGCAGGTTCCGTTTCTCGAGAGTGGGCATGCCGTGGATCATGATGTCGCCGCCGGGAGGCTGTCCGGCCGCTTCCGCCGCCGCGCGGTCGGTTTCGTTGGGGTAGGAGATGCGCAGGGCGCGGTAGAAACGACTCTGCCGCTTTCGCTCGTGCAGCACGTAGCGCCCCTCGGGGGTCCGCCTGTCTCCCTGGTGCTGCTTGTGGCCAATTGGGTTGCCGCCCAGGTAAATGGGAAACTGGCGAACTACTCGTGTCCCGACCATCAGTTGCAGGAGTCCGTCGGACTTCCGCACGACAACCCGGTCGACCGGGCTGGCCGCATGCGCCGCGGCAATTCCGAAAGCCAGGAGCACCGCAAGCAAGCCCGCTTTCATTGGGTGCCTCCTTCGTCCGGGAGGGAAGGCATGGGCCCGACCAGCAGAGCCGGGTCGACGCGAACGCCAAACCAATTTATTCGCCAGTCCAGATGCGGGCCGGTGGAGCGCCCGCTGGATCCGACTCGGCCAATCTGTTCACCAGCTACGACGGTTTGGCCGACGGCCACGCCAATGTCCTGAAGGTGCAGAAATGTCGAAGACACGCCGAGACCATGATCCAGAATGAGAGTTGCGCCAGTGTAATACATGTCCGGGTGCGCGAGCGTGATCTGCCCGGAGGCGGGCGCGAGCACGGGAGTGCCGGCAGGCGCGGCGATGTCGATGCCGTAGTGCGGGTTTCGCGGCTCGCCGTTGAGAACCCGGCGGCTTCCATAGACACCGGTGATGATGCCGGCGGCTGGCCAGCGGAAGGATTCCAGGAACCCTCGAAGCGCGCTGTGCACGGAACGGGCCGCCCTGACTTCGGCCTGATCGCGCTTGATCCGCGCCAGGTCTTCCGGATTCGGTGTCACCATTTTCTTGGGGAGGCCCTTGATGTGTTGGGTCTGGTATTCACGCGCCTCGATGGCAAGGGTCCGCTCGAAAACGGACGCGGAACCACTTATCCGCAGGATGGCCTGCGGAGGGTGTTCCCGGCCGAAGCCGATGACAAAGCGCCCATCTTCAGTGGTTGCCACCGCCTCGCCATCCAGCGTGACCGTTTGACCAGGCTCGACCTGCCCGCGAACGAGTCCGCCTTGGATTAACGGGCCCTCAAGAACGACATCCATGGCGTTTGCGGCCGTGATATGTATGGACAACAGCCCGGCAACTGAGAGACATGTGGCAAGAAGTTGGAGCCTCATCTTCCAAGTAAAGTATAGGGGAGGTGGAATTTTACTCTGACCACGAATTACACACGCTCGGTTTCGATGCTCGATTTGTCGCCCAGCCTGGAAGTTACCGGCGATGACCTTCACCGGGAGGGCGAGGGCCTTGCGCGATTGCCGGGAACATGGGACGTCTTCGTTGCGCATCTGAGCGATCAGACCACGGAAAGTTTCGTGCAGGACTGCTTGCGCGTGCGGCAGTTCGGCCACTGGCCAGTCCCGCACCTGACGGTGCGGCGCTACCGGAATCCCGGGCAGTTGGCGGAAACACTTCAGCGCCTGCGCGACGAGGGGGCGGCACGGGAAGCATTGATCTTGGCCGGCGACGCAGAGCCTGCCGGCTCGCTGAAAGACAGCCTTGATATGGTGGACTCCGGGGTGCTTGAACAGAGCGGGCTTGAGCGAGTATGGTTCTCCGGCTATCCCGAAGGACACCCGAAAATCAGCGAAGAGCGCTTGGCTAGTGCGTGGAACAGGAAACTTGAATGGTCGCGGTCCTGTCGGATTCCGATCGGGGTAGTCACGCAGCTGGCGAAGGATCCTGAAACTTCGGCGGAGTGGTGCCGGGAGCAGGGGTTCGCCGGGCAGGGAGTCGAGGCACGGATCAGCCAATTCCTGTTTGCGCGCCCGGAAATCCTGACGGATCTAGCACAGTTGGCGGGGATGCCGGTGTTTCTGCAGATGGTTCGGGAGTCGGGCGGCGCTTCCTACGTCCGCGGCCCTGGCGCACCGGGAGGAAAAGAGCTGCCGCCGCGCTGCGCCCCCCATTACATGGCCTTGGGTGCCTTGAGCCAGACCATTGCGGAATTGACCGAACTTTTTGGGGGAGGGGGGGACTAATTTGAGTAGAATGGCAGCAATGCTGGCCGTCGCAGAAAACCAAGGAGGCCGCAATGGGACAACCATTCAAGACAGACCTGGAAACCATCCGGACCCGCGCCCGGGAGAAAATGTCCGATGGCGCCGTGACGGGCGCGTACAAGGCCGACCTGCAACAGGTCATCGCCGTGCTGAACGAGGTGCTGGCGACCGAGATCGTCTGCATCCTGCGCTACAAGAACCACTACTACATGGCGACCGGGATCAACGCCCCGACCGTGGCGGCGGAATTTCTGGAGCACGCCAACGAGGAGCAGATGCACGCGGACTGGATCGCGCAACGCATCACCCAGCTCGGCGGGGTGCCGAACCTCGACCCGAAAGGCCTGGCCACTCGCGCCCACGCGGAATATGTCGAAGGCGAATCCCTGTCCGACATGATTCGGGAAGACCTGGTCGCGGAACGGATCGCAATCGAGACCTATTCCGAGATCATTCGCTGGCTCAAGGACAATGATCCAACGACCCGGCGGATCATGGAAGACATCCTGAAGATGGAGGAAGAGCACGCGGACGATTTGGCCAGCCTGCTAGAAATGGTTGAAGGTGCGCCGGACTGAACCGGCCCGCAGGCATTCCCGGCGGCGTGGTAGTATTGGCAGCCCGCCAGAGGCTCCGTAGGCGCGTAGCTCAGTTGGTTAGAGCGCTACCTTGACATGGTAGAGGTCGTTGGTTCGATTCCAATCGCGCCTACCAGATCACTTCCTTTTGCCTTTCTGCGCGCGCTTCGCGCGCCGGGCCCGTTTCTCGCGCGCCCGCTCGCGCGCCTTGCACCTCGGGCATCGCGCCGTGAAAGAGGGCTCCGGGCACTCGACGCAAATATTCATTGCGCGCCGCCGCGCCCGCTCGGCCTTCCGGGGCATCAGCCTTCCCCTACGGGAACTGAAGCAGCCCGTTCGATGGCGGCTTCCAACCTCGACTCGTCCAGCATGTTGTACCTCGCTTGGGTCTCGGTGGGCGCCGGTGCCGATGTCGTGGTCAGGTCACGCGGTCACCCACCGTGAGTCCCCCCGTTTGTTTGACATTTGTGAGCGCCCAAGTTCCTTGGGAGGGGGGGATCCCCGGCGGATTCCGGGAAGGCGGCCGGTTTCCGATTCAGGGGCGGGGGTCTATAATTTCAATTCGGGTTTTGCGGAAGCCGTTGTTTGCAGGGACCGCTGATGAGGCCTCCGCCATTCGATGCCGCTGAGCCTGTATCGCAGAGTATTTCCGCGGCTTCGCGGGACCCCGCGAGTTGAACCGGGAGAGAGTCTGAATGCTTGACGAATACCTGGCTGTGTTGTTGTTCCTCCTGGTGGGCGCAGGCATCGGTGTGGCCGTATTGCTGCTGGGACATTTGATGTCGAGGCGGGACCCGGACCCGGACAAATTGCGCCCCTACGAATGCGGATTCGAGGCCTTTGACGATGCGCGCATGAAATTCGATGTACGCTACTACTTGGTCGTAATCCTGTTTGTATTGTTCGACCTGGAGGTCGCGTTCCTGTTTCCGTGGGCGGTGGCGCTGGATGAGGTCGGGGTGTACGGGCTGATTTCGATGGCGGTGTTTTTGCTGATTCTGGCCGTGGGCTTCGTGTTCGAATGGCGGCGAGGGGCGTTGGAATGGGATTGATGGAACAGTTGCGACCGCAAGAAGCGGAGCAGTTGCAGCGCGGCTTCATGGTGACCAGCGCCGACCTGTTGATCAACTGGGCCCGCTCGGGCTCGCTCTGGCCGATGACCTTCGGGCTCGCCTGCTGTGCGGTGGAAATGATGCACGCCGGCGCGTCGCGTTACGACCTGGACCGGTTTGGTGCGCTGTTCCGGCCGAGTCCGCGACAGTCGGACGTGATGATCGTGGCGGGGACTCTGGTTAACAAAATGGCCCCGGCCCTGCGCCGCGTGTACGACCAGATGCCGGATCCGAAATGGGTCATCTCGATGGGGTCGTGCGCGAATGGCGGGGGCTACTATCACTATTCCTACTCCGTGGTGCGCGGTTGCGACCGCATCGTGCCGGTCGACATCTATGTTCCGGGCTGCCCTCCGACCGCAGAAGCATTGCTGTACGGGATCCTGCAGTTGCAGAACAAGATCCGCCGCACCCATACGCTGGCCCGCTGAATGGCCGCTTCAGATTCCTGGATTTCCGCGGAGGCGGACTGGCTGGGCGACCGGGCTGAAATTCGCGCTGACCGGGATTGCCCGTGTCTGATGACCTCGGCCGAGCATGTATTCGACATCTTGCGCCACCTTCGCGACGCCCCGGAATACCGGTTCGAGCAGCTCATCGATCTGGCGGGCCTCGACTATGCTGAATACGGGCAAGATGAATGGCAGACCGAGGAGGCGAGCGCTGCCGGATTTTCGCGAGCGCCAGCGGCGGCTACCTCTGCCCGCTACTCTTTCGCGAATCCGCACCCGCCGGTGACGCAGAACGGGCGATTCGCCGTCGCCTACCAGCTGCTTTCACTGTCCCATAATCGGCGGATTCGAGTCGTGGCGAGTTGCGCAAGCGGCACGTGGCCGACACTGCCGTCGGTACGGGATCTCTGGCAATGCGCGGACTGGTACGAGCGGGAAGCTTTCGACCTGTTCGGCATCGTGTTCGAGGGTCACCCGGACTTGCGCCGCATCCTGACCGATTACGGTTTCATCGGACACCCGCTGCGCAAGGATTTTCCCCTGAGCGGACACATGGAAGTCCGCTACGACCCCGATCTTCGACGGGTTATCTACCAACCGGTGACCATCGAACCACGGGTCACCGTGCCGAAAGTCCGACGAGGGCAAGACCATGGCTGAGATTCACAACTACACCATGAATTTCGGGCCGCAACACCCGGCGTCCCACGGGGTCCTGCGGCTGGTGCTGGAGCTGGACGGCGAAATCGTGGAACGCATCGACCCGCACATTGGCCTGCTGCATCGGGGCACCGAGAAACTGGCTGAAAGCAAACCCTACAACCACAGCATCGGCTACATGGACCGGCTGGATTACGTGTCCATGATGTGCAACGAGCACGCCTACGTGCGCGCGATCGAGCAGTTGCTTGAGATTGAACCCCCACCGCGCGCGCAATACCTCCGGGTCATGTTCGACGAAGTCACCCGCATCCTCAATCACCTGCTCTGGCTGGGCGCGCACGCGCTTGATATCGGCGCCATGACCGTGTTCCTGTATGCCTTCCGCGAGCGGGAAGACCTGATGGACTGCTACGAAGCAACGACCGGCGCACGCATGCACGCGACCTATTACCGGCCCGGCGGTGTGTATCGCGACCTGCCGGAGTCGATGCCGCGCTACCAGCCGTCGCGTTTCTGCTCGAAACGAAAAGCGCGCTTGCGGAACCGCGACCGCGAGGGCAGTCTGCTGGATTTCCTGGAAACATTCACCGGCCGCTTTCCCGGTTGCGTCGACGAATACGAAACACTGCTGACCGACAATCGCATCTGGAAGCAGCGCACGGTGGATATCGGCGTGGTCAGCCCCGAACGCGCGCTGCAGTTGGGATTCACCGGCCCCATGTTGCGCGGCTCCGGCATTCCCTGGGACTTGCGCCGTCGGCAGCCGTATGCGGTGTACGACGCGATGCAGTTCGACGTGCCGGTCGGCACCAACGGCGACTGTTACGACCGTTACCTGGTGCGGATCGAGGAGATGCGCCAGTCGAACCGGATCATCCGCCAGTGCGTGGAATGGCTGCGCAAGAATCCAGGGCCGGTCATCGTTGCCGACCACAAGATCGCGCCGCCGCCGCGAGAAGAGATGAAGCACGACATGGAGGCGATGATCCACCACTTCAAGCTGTTTACGGAAGGGTTCTGCCTGCCGGAAGGAGAGACCTATGCCGCGGTCGAACATCCGAAAGGCGAATTCGGCGTGTACCTGGTCTCGGACGGGGCGAACAAACCATACCGGCTGAAGATCCGCGCGCCGGGGTTTCCTCACCTGGCGGCGCTCGATGAATTGGCGCGCGGGCATATGCTGGCGGACGTGGTCGCCCTGATCGGCACCCTGGACCTGGTGTTTGGCGAGGTCGACCGGTGAACGACATCCTGAACTCGGACCTGCGCGGCCGCATCGACACCTGGCTGGAACGCTTCCCCGCGGAACATCGGCGTTCCGCAGTGCTGGGGGCTCTGCGAGAGGTACAGAAGGAGTATGGTCACCTGACCCCGGACCGCATGGATGCCGTGGCCGACTACCTGGGCCTTCCGGCGGTCCAGGTGTACGAGGTCGGATCGTTCTACACTGGATTTAAGCACCAGCCGGTTGGGCGTCATACGGTAGCGGTTTGCACCAACATTTCCTGCTGGCTGCGCGGCGGCGAGGAGATTCTGGCCCATATCGAAAAAAGCCTGGGCATCCGCGCTGGCGAGTCGACCCGGGATGGCCGGATCTACCTGAAATGCGAGGAGGAGTGCCTGGCGGGATGCTGTGGCGCGCCGATGATGCAGGTCGACCACGTCTACCACGAGAATCTGACCTTGGAGAAGATCGACAAGATTCTGGGGGCGCTGTCGTGATTCAGCACCACAACCAGATGTGCTTTGCCACGCTCGAGCATCCGGAGCCCTGGTCGCTGAAGGCGTATGAATCGGTCGGCGGCTACCGCGTATGGAAAAAAATCCTTGCCAAGCGCCCGCCCCGGCGCGACCTGATCGAACAAATCAAGAGCTCGGGGTTGCGCGGGCGTGGCGGCGCGGGATTCCCGACCGGGGTGAAATGGGGGTTCATGCCGGATTGCGACGAAAGTTATCTCGTGTGCAATGCCGATGAATCGGAGCCGGGCACCTGCAAGGACCGGGATATCCTGCGCTTCAATCCGCACGCCCTGATCGAGGGCATGGCAATCGCCTGCTATGCGATTGGTGCCGGCACTGGGTACGCCTACTTGCGCGAGGAATTCGGCGACGAACCGTACCGCCGATTCCGGGAGGCATTGCGCGAAGCGTATGGAAATGGAATGTTAGGCCCCGACATTCAGGGCAGCGGCATCACGGTCTACCTACATGACACATTGGGGGCCGGGGCGTATATCTGCGGCGAGGAAACCGCGCTGCTGGAATCTCTGGAAGGCAAGAAAGGGTTTCCGCGCTTCAAGCCGCCGTTTCCGGCTAATTACGGTTTGTGGGGGCGCCCGACCACGGTCAACAACGTGGAAACCCTGGCGCTGGTGCCGGGAATCCTCCGCGAAGAGCCGGGCTGGCAGGTCGGGACGGAAAAGAGCCGCGGCACCCGGTGCTTCTCGGTGTCCGGCCACGTCTCCCGACCCGGCAATCACGAGCTTCCTCTCGGCATCCCGTTCGCGGACCTGCTCGAATTATGTGGCGGAGTCTGGAAAAACCGCGAACTCAAGGCGGTCATTCCGGGCGGTTCCTCGGTCCCGGTGCTTCCCGCCAAGACCATGATGGAACTCGACATGGATTTCGAAAGTCTCGCGGAGGCGGGTTCGCTGCTCGGCTCCGGCGCAGTGGTCGTGATGGACGAAACCACCGACATGGTGCGGGTGCTGCAGCGCATCTCCCGCTTCTATTTCCAGGAATCCTGCGGGCAATGCACGCCATGCCGGGAGGGCACGGGGTGGCTGTACCGCGTGCTGACCCGCATCGTCGAGGGGCGGGGCGAGGAGCAGGACCTGGAGATCTTGGAGAAAGTGCCCGGGCGCATCGAGGGCCACACCATCTGCGCGCTTGGGGACGCCGCGGCCTGGCCGGTGCAGGGGATGTTGCGCCACTTCCGCGACGAGTTCGAACACTACATCCGTTACGGCAAGAGCCCGGTGAGTCCAGCATGAGCGATCCGATTACGATTACCCTGGACGGGCGCACGGTCGAAGCGACCGCCGGCGAGATGCTGATCGCGGTGGCGGATCGCGAGGGCGTTCCGATTCCGCGCTTCTGCTATCACCCGAAACTCTCGGTGGCGGCCAACTGCCGCATGTGCCTGGTCGAAGTGTCGGGCGCGCGCGGCCCAGCCCCGGCCTGCTCCACCCCGGTGGTCGACGGTATGGAGGTGCAGACCCGCTCCGAGCCGGCCCGTGACGCGCAGCGCGCCACCATGGAATTCCTTCTGATCAACCATCCGCTCGATTGCCCGATTTGCGACCAGGGCGGCGAATGCGAATTGCAGGACCTGGCTCTCGAATACGGCAGCGACATCTCCCGTTACTCAGAAGCACGGCGGGTGGTACCGGACCCGGACCTGGGCTCGCTGGTGTCGACCGACATGACGCGCTGTATCCACTGCACCCGCTGCGTACGGTTTACCGAGGAAATTGCCGGCGATCAGGAACTGGGCGCATTCGGGCGCGGTGAATTCATGAAAATCGGCACCTACGTCGAGCGGGCGATGAACTCCGAACTTTCAGGGTGCGTGATCGACCTGTGCCCGGTCGGCGCGCTCAACGCCCGGCCTTCGCGGATGAGCGCCCGGGCCTGGGAACTGAACGACCATCCGGGAATCGGCGAGCACGACGGGGTTGGATCCCACCTGTCCCGGCATATCTTGCGCGGACGGCAGATCCGCTGCGTGCCGCGTACCGAAGAGGCGATCAACGAAAGCTGGCTGTCGGACCGGGACCGGTTCAGCTACCAGGCGGCCAGTCATCCGGACCGTCTGTGCTGGCCGTTGGTCCGCCACCGCGACCACTGGGTTCGGGTCAGTTGGGAGGAAGGCCTGGGGTTGGCGACGGAAATCCTGGCGGAATCTGGCACCAAGGCCGGCCTGATTCATCCGTCCAGCACGGTGGAGGAATGTTTCCGGTTCCAGCAGTTGTTGCGCGGATGCGGCGCCGAGACGGTGGAGCACCGGACCCGCATGTCGGATTTCCGTGGGGGTGGGCAGTATCCGCGCTGGCCAACGCTCGGCTGCGACGTGGACCGAATTGCCGAAAACGACATCGTTGTCCTGATGGGCAGTTTCCTGCGGCACGACCAGCCGATCCTCAACCACCGATTGCGCCAGGCGATGCATTCGGGCACGGAAGTCTGGGTCATCAATCCCGCTCCGTTCGACTGGAACTTTGCGCCGACCGAGGAAGTCATCCTGTCGCCCCGGCAGTGGTTGACCCTGCTGCAGTCGGTGGAGCGCGCGCACGCCTTGGAAGCGAAAGAAGCCTATGCGCGTTTTTCCGACCGGCTCGCGCAGCGCTTGGGCGAGGCGGACAATGCCCTGTTCTGGCTGGGCCCGCTTGCGCTCAACCACCCGGACGCCAGCCTGCTTTATGCTTCCGCGCACAACCTGTGCGAGCGAACCGGAACCCGCTTGGGAACCCTGCCGGAGGGCGCCAACGCGCCGGGAGCGTGGCTGGCCGGATGCGTCGCGCACCGCGGCCCCGGCGGCAAGGCCGTCGATGGCGTGGATTTGCCGTCGCGGCTGGAGGAGCCGCCGGATCTTTGGGTGTTCTACGGGACGGACCCGGCCTGCGACGTCGCCGACCCGGCGCAAATGCGCCAAGCGCTGGCCGCGGCGCGGAAGACGATCGGCTTCCAGTCGTTCGTCCCGGATCCGCAGCACCTGCCGTACGATCTGTTGCTGCCGATCCCCACGGTCGGGGAACGCGGGGGCCACTTGATCAACTTGGAGGGGCGCTGGCAATCGATGACTCCTGCCGTCTCTCCACCGGGCGAGGTGAGGGATGGCGCGGAAGTGCTGGTGGAACTGCTGCGCATGACCGGCCACAACCCGGGCTTTGCCGGAGTTTCCCTGGTTGCGCACTGCCGTGGCTTGGAAGCACGCACGGTTGTGCCCGACAAGCCACCCAAGGACGCGAGGCGGCTGCCGGAAAAAGGCCTTTTGCGAGTGGGCTCCCCGTCGATTTACCAGCAGGACCCGGCGACCCGGCATGCCCACGCCCTGCAGCAGACCGCGCTGGCGCAGGACCTGGCGCTGCACCTGCACCCGGAAACCCTGAACGAACGGGGCCTGAAGGACGCGACGCATGCGTGCCTGTCCCAGGACGGGTCGTCTCTCAAGCTTCCCCTGGTAGTGGATGCGCAAATCCCGCGCGACTGCGTCTACCTGCCAACCGGGGATATTCGCCTGGGGCTGCTCGGTGCCGCATTCAGCGTGGTGGACCTGCACGATGCCTGATTGGATGACCGACTTGTCGGTGTGGCTCCGGGTCGGAGAGATCCTGCTCGGCGCCATGGTGATCCTGCTGCCGTTGCTGGCGGTGGTGGCGTACTACACGTACGCCGAACGCAAGGTGGTCGGGTTCATGCAGATGCGGTTGGGGCCAAGTCGGGTCGGGCCGCGTGGCCTGTTCCAGCCGATCGCCGATGTTCTGAAACTTCTGACCAAGGAAGTTGTTCTCCCGGCTCAGGCCAACCGGGGCTTGTTTCTGCTGGCGCCGCTCGCGGCCCTGGTCCCGGCGCTTGGCGCCTGGGCAGTGGTGCCGTTTGACGACGGCCTCTGGCTGGCGAACATCGATGCGGGCCTGTTGTACGTTCTGGCGCTGACTTCGCTCGGCGCGTACGGCATCATCATCGCCGGCTGGGCTTCCAACTCGAAGTACGCTTTGCTCGGGGCGATGCGCCAGGCGGCGCAGGTGGTGTCCTACGAAATCGCAATGGGCTTTGCGCTGGTCGGCGTGCTGATGCTGAGTGGCAGCCTCAACCTTGCCGCTATCGTTCAGGCGCAGTCCGGCGGCATCCTGGACTGGTTCTTCCTGCCCCTGCTGCCTTTGCTCTTGGTGTACCTGGTGTCGGGCGTGGCCGAGACCAACCGCCTGCCGTTCGACGTGGTCGAAGGGGAGTCGGAGTTGGTGGCGGGCTTCCACGTGGAGTATTCCGGCTCGGCGTTCGCGGTGTTCTTCTTGGCGGAATACTCCGCCATGATCCTGATTTCGGCACTGACCGCGATCCTGTTCTTCGGCGGCTGGCTGTCGCCATTCGAGGGCACGCAACTCGCGCAGGCGGTCCCGGTTCTGGATTCCGGCATCCACTGGTGGCTGCTCAAGACCGCGTTCTTCATGTTCTGCTTCCTGTGGTTCCGGGCAACCTTCCCGCGCTACCGCTACGACCAGATCATGCGCCTGGGCTGGAAGGTGTTCATCCCGGTGACGCTGATCTGGATCTTCGTACTGGGTGCCGCGCGCTACGCCGGATATACGGGGTGATGTCGTGCGCTGGCTGAATTCCCTGTTGTACCTGCTGCGCAGCCTGAGTCTGTGGGACCTGTTTCGGGGCCTGAGGCTGACCGCCCGGCGCCTGTTTTCGCGCAAGATCACCTTGCGTTATCCGGACGAGAAAACCCCGAAGTCCCCGCGCTTCCGCGGCCTGCACGCGTTGCGCCGCTACCCCAACGGCGAAGAGCGCTGCATCGCCTGCAAACTGTGCGAGGCGGTCTGCCCGGCGCTGGCCATCACCATCGAGTCTGAAGAACGCGCCGACGGCAGCCGGCGAACCACCCGGTATGACATCGACCTCTTCAAGTGCGTGTACTGCGGCTTCTGCGAGGAGGCCTGCCCGACCGACGCGGTGGTCGAGACCGACATCTTGGAGTTTCATTTCGAACGCCGCGGCGACCAGATCATGACAAAGGAAGATCTGCTGGCGGTCGGTGACCGGTACGAGGAACAGATTGCCGAACATCGCAAGGGCGACGCCAAGTTCCGCTGATGGCCTTCCAGACGCTGCTGTTCTACCTGTTCGGGACCGTGCTGCTGGCGGCTGCCACGGCCGCCGTGACTCTGAGGAACATGGTGCATGCGGCCCTGTCCCTGATCCTGTCGTTTTTCACCGCCGCCATGCTCTGGATGCTGCTGGAGGCGGAATTCCTATCGATTCTTCTGGTGCTGGTCTACATCGGGGCGGTTCTGGTGCTGTTCTTGTTCGTGGTGATGATGGTCGAACGGCATACGCCGACGATCCACCGGCGCCGTAACTACCGGATTGTCGCTTCGGCGGTGGCCGCAGTGATGGTCGCCGAACTCGGCATGGCCCTTCTCGCGCCGGATTTCTCTCCAACCGCCCAGCCTTTGCCGGCGCCGCTGGAATACAGCAACACGAAGGCGCTTGGGTCCGTGCTGTATACAGATTACGCTCTGGCGTTCGAGGCCGCCGCGGTCGCGCTGCTGGTCGCCATCGTCGGCGCGATCGCGCTGACGCTGCGTGTGCGCCCGGATCACCACCGGCAGAACCCGGCGCGGCAAAGCCGGGTGCGCAAGCAAGACCGCCTACGGTTGACCGACGGCCGCTCGGAGCCGCCATGCTGAGCCTGACTCATTTCATGCTCCTGTCCGGGGCGCTGTTCGCGATCGGCGTTACCGGCGTGTTCGTCAACCGCCGGCATGCGCTGGTGCTGCTGATGTCGCTGGAATTGATCCTGCTGGCGGTCAACACCAATCTCATCGCGGCATCCCACTACCTGCAGGATCTCGCGGGACAGGCGTTCGCGCTGTTCGTGCTGACCATCGCCGCCGCCGAAATCGCGATCGGCCTGGCCATCGTCGTGGTGGTGTTCCGCAGCCGCGAAACCATTGATGCCGAAGACCTGAGCGAGGTGCGCGGCTGATGGATCTTCAAACCCTCGCCCTGATCGTCGTGGGCGCGGTCGGTGCGGGCGCGGTTGGCGCAGGCTTGGGCGTACGCGTCCTGAGCCCGAAAGCTGCCACACGACTCACCCTCACGGGGGTCGGCATCGCGTTTTTGGCCAGCGTGGTCCTGGCGGTGGGCTATGCGCAGAACCCGGAACCACACGCTTTCACTCTCTACCGCTGGGGCCCGGGCGACTTCGGGATGAAGATTGGTTTTCTAATCGACTCCCTGAGCGTGGTGATGATGATCGTGGTCACGCTCATCTCGCTGCTGGTGCATGTCTACAGCATCGGCTACATGCGCGGGGATCCCGGGTACGTCCGGTTCTTCGCCTACCTGTCGCTGTTCACGCTCGCCATGCTGCTGCTGGTCATGGCGGACAACTTCCTGCTGCTATTCATCGGCTGGGAAGGGGTCGGCCTAGTGTCGTACCTGCTGATCGGGTTCTGGTACACCCGGGAGCGTGCCCCGAGCGCGGGACTCAAGGCTTTCCTGGTCAACCGCTTGGGTGATTTCGGATTCCTGCTTGGCATGGGGGCGCTGTTGGCCGTTGCCGGCAGCCTGGACTATTCCACCGTGTTTGCGCAGAGTGAGGCGCTGGCGCAGCAGCCGTCGCCGTTTCCCGGCCTGAGCGCGTTGAGCCTGATATGCCTGTTGCTGTTCGTCGGCGCCATGGGCAAGTCGGCGCAGGTGCCGCTGCATGTCTGGCTACCCGATTCGATGGAAGGCCCGACCCCGATCTCGGCGATGATCCACGCCGCCACGATGGTGACGGCGGGCATTTTCATGGTGGCGCGGCTGTCTCCGCTGTTCGAGGGCAGCGAGGTGGCGCTCAACTTGATCTTATTGATCGGCGGCGTCACCGCTCTCTCGATGGGCCTGCTCGGACTGGTCGCCAACGACATCAAGCAGGTCATTGCTTACTCGACCCTGTCCCAGCTCGGCTACATGACCTTGGCGCTTGGCGCCTCGGCCTACGCCGCAAGCATTTTCCATCTCTTTACACACGCCTTCTTCAAGGCGCTTCTGTTCCTGGCCGCGGGATCGGTGATCCTGGCGATGCACCATGGGCAGGATATCCGGCATATGGGCGGGTTGGCGCGGCGTATGCCGATAACCGCCACCACATTCGCCATCGGCTCGCTGGCGCTGATCGGCATGCCGGGCTTTGCCGGCTTCTTTTCCAAGGAATCCATCATCGAGGCGCTGGCGCATTCCGATCTGCTGCTGGCCAAGCCGGCGCATTTCCTGGCACTTGCCGGAGTGGCGGTCACCGCACTGTATTCGTTGCGCCTGTGGTGGTATGTGTTCCAAGGCGCTCCGCGTTCCACGGAAGCGGAACAGGCGCAGGAGCGAGACTCGACCGTGGTCCTCCCGCTGGTTCTGCTGGCGATGCTCACACTGGTGGCGGGCTTCGGGGTTGAGGCATTCCTCTATGGTGGGTTGCTGGGGGATGCCCTGGTTGTTCATGCCGCGCACGACACGCTGGCGCGGATGGCGGAAAACTGGAATGGTCTGGGCGGCGCAATCCTGCACGGGTTCGCGACGCCTGCGGTCTGGCTGCTGGGGCTTGGCCTTGTGGGCGGGTATTTCCTGTATGCGAAAGGCTATGCGGACAAACTGGCGCCGAACGTTTCCCGGCTGCGTTTGATACTTATCCAGAAATACGGCTTTGACGTGTTCTACGAGAACTGGGTCGTGCGGGCCGCGCGTGGCGTGGCGGATGCTTGCGCCCGCATCGGCGACCAACGCACGATCGACGGGTTGATGGTGAACGGGACGGCGCGGATGGCCCGCCGCGCCGCCGCCACGCTTCGCCAGGTGCAAAGCGGCGTGCTCGGCCACTACGCCCTGGCCATGTTGCTGGGTCTGATTGCCGCGCTCGGCTACCTGTTCTTGAGAGGGTAACGCGGTGTCCCTGCTCGGCCTGATGATCTGGGCGCCGATTGCGGCGGGATTCGCGGCCTTGCTGTTGAAGGATCCGGCCGTGGTGCGTCGCTGGGCGCTGGCGGCCAGCCTGTTCGTGTTCGTGCTGGCGGTGGTGGCGGCCTTGGGCTTCGACCCGGCGGGTGGCTACCAGTGGCAGTACCGAGTTCCGTGGATCCCGGCCTTCAACATTGACTACCACTTGGGTGTCGACGGCCTGTCGCTGCCGCTGGTGGTTCTCACTGCCTTCATCGGCATGCTCGCCATCCTGACCGGCTGGAACACCGCCACGCGGCATATCGGTCAATTCTTCGCCGCGTTCCTGATGCTCGAGGGCCTGTTGATCGGGGTATTCTGCGCGATGGATGCCGCGCTGTTCTACATTTTCTTCGAGGCCATGCTGATCCCGATGTTCCTGATCATCGGAGTCTGGGGTTCCGAAAACCGGGTTTACGCAGCCGTCAAGTTCTTCCTGTACACCTTCCTGGGATCGGTACTGATGCTGGTGGCGTTCGTTTACTTGGCGATTCAATCCGAAAGCTTCCGGATCACGGACTGGCATGCGTTTTCATTGTCGTCGCTGGAGCAGACTTGGCTGTTCCTTGCACTGTTGCTCGGATTTGCGGTCAAGGTGCCGATGTGGCCGGTGCATACCTGGCTGCCGGACGCCCACGTCGAGGCCCCGGCCGCAGGATCGGTGGTGCTGGCGGCAGTGTTGCTGAAGATCGGCGGTTACGGCTTGTTGCGTTTCTGCCTTCCGATCGCGCCCGACGCCTCGCTGGCGCTCGACGGGCTGGTGATCGGTCTGTCCCTGATCGCTGTGGTCTATATCGGTTTCACCGCGTTGGCGCAAACCGACATGAAGAAGTTGATCGCGTATTCGTCCATCGCGCACATGGGGTTCGTCACCTTGGGGTTGTTCATCCTGTACCGGCTGGCGACGGAAACGGCCATGCTGAGCGTCAGCGGCGCGATCATACAGATGATCTCGCACGGTCTCGTGTCGGCCGCGCTGTTCGTTTGCGTGGGCGTGTTGTACGACCGCCGGCACAGCCGCAACATCCAAGACTATGGCGGCGTGCTTGAGACGATGCCGATATTCGGTGCGCTGTTCGTGTTCTTCGCGCTGGCGAATGCCGGGCTGCCGGGCACATCCGGTTTCGTGGGCGAGGTGATGGTCATCCTGGCCACGTTCCAGGCTGGGTGGTGGTTGGCCGCGCTGGCGGCGATGGTGGTGGTGCTGGGAGCTGCTTATTCGCTGTGGATGGTGCGGCGAGTGGTGTTTGGCCCAGCTGAACATGCGGAGGTTAAAGCGTTTCAGGATTTGTCGGGGCGCGAAATGTTGATCTTGCTGGCGTTGGCCATCCCGGTGTTGGCCGTGGGGCTGTGGCCGGTGCCGTTGCTGGACCTGATTGAGCCGTCCGTGGCGCAGTTGATTGACCAGGCGCAAGCATTCAAGGCGGGGGGCGCCCCGTGAGCGTGGCACAGGAAATGATCCTGATGCTGCCGGAGATCGTGCTGGTGGTCGGTGCCTGCTTTGTTCTGCTGTGCCCACGTTTTCTGGCTTGGCCGCTGACGATGCTGGTGCTGGCGGGGACGGTGGGCGCCATGGTCGCGACAGCGCCGGAAAATCCGACCATGCTGATGACCGGCATGTTCGAGCGTTCTTCCGAAATCGACTTGTTACGAATCCTGATCTGCGTGGTGACCGTGCTGATCTTGCGCTATGCCCGCGGGCACCCGATTTCCCCGGATCGCCTCCAGTCCAACGAGTTCTACACGCTGGCGATATTCGGATGCGTCGGCATGTTCCTGATCAGCGGTGCGGAACACCTGATTACGCTGTATTTGGGATTGGAAATCCTCGCCCTGTCGCTGTATCCGATGATCGCGATGATGCGCGACGACGGCCGCGCCGGTGAAGTGGCGCTCAAGTATTTCGTGCTCGGGGCGCTGGCTTCGGGTTTTCTCCTGTACGGGATGTCGCTGATGTACGCGGTCACCGGAACTCTGCACATTGGGGAGTTGGCGAGTCAGTTGGAGCAACTGGAAATGAATCGGGTGCTGCTGCTCGGCATGGTGTTCATGCTGGCGGGCCTGGCATTCAAACTGGGAGCCACGCCGTTTCACATGTGGCTTCCGGATGTCTACGACGGCGCCTCCATCCCGGCCGTAACGTACCTGTCGGCCGCCCCGAAGATCGCCGGGTTGCTGTTGCTGCTGCGCCTTTTCAGCGATGGGCTGATGGCCTTGGCCGTCGACTGGACAACCCTGATGATGGTTCTGGCCGTCCTGTCGCTCCTGCTCGGCAACCTCGTCGCGATTGCGCAGACCCGGATCCGCAGAATGCTGGCCTATTCGGCCATTGCCCATACCGGTTTCGTGTTCCTGGCGCTGGGTGCAGGTACCCCGCACGGGATGGGTTCGGCGGTTTTCTACACCTTTGTCTACGCGCTGATGGCCGCCGGGAGCTTTGGGATGCTGTTGTTGCTCAACGCCCGGGTTGCGTCCGAGGATATTCAAGACTTCAAGGGCCTGAACCACAGCCACCCTTGGCTGGCGATCATGGTGCTGATCCTGATGTTTTCAATGGCGGGCGTGCCGCTGACCGCCGGGTTCTACGCCAAGCTGTACGTGCTGCAGGCAGTGGTCGATGCTGGGCTATGGCCGCTTGCGGTCGTGGCGGTGCTGCTGACGGTGGTGGGGGCCTATTACTACCTTCGCATTGTTTGGTACATGTATTTTGAGGAGGCGGATCGACCTGCTGAGCCCGGAGAGGATTCGGCTCATGTTTTCTTGGTCAGTGCAAACGCACTGATACTGGTGTTCATCTTCGCGGTGCCACAGCCTTGGTTGGAGATGAGCCGCGATGTGGCGAGGGTGTTTGTCGGGGGGCAGTAGGGTCCGTTATGAAAAGATGGATGTTTGTGCTGTTGAGCACGTCTTTGGTCGGATGCTTGGACACGATGCCAAATGTTTACATCAGTGATGTGGGTTACGGAAAAGTATATGTTACTTATGACTATGTGGTCTACGAAAACCTCGACCAACCGGAGGGTACCGCCCCGCACTTGGCGCCCGACAGATTCAAGGTGGCTGATGAATTCTGGCAACTTGTAATGGAGAAAGCCGAGGAGGGATGTGCATTGCAGGGGAAATCCGCCACGGGTCCGTTGAGCGAAAAATGTATTTCAGAAGGTGTCATATTTACTGAAGGCGGGTTTGTGACCTACTGCGAGCAATACGCCCACCTTTTCGCTTGCACTGACTAGAAAGGGATAGGCGAACGCTTTTGAGTACCAAATCGATTGTGAGGAAGACGCCCATTGACTGACTCCATCCCCTTGTAGGTTTCAATTAAACGCGTCGCGCAACTCTCTGAAATTCTGATACGTTCGAAGCAGTTGGCTTTGTTCGGATTCGATAGAGGATCCGATTTACGGACGCGAGCCCGACATCCGCCGCATCAGTCCAGCGCGTCCCTCAAGGATCGGATGATCCGACGCGTTCCACCGAGCAATTCACCCTCGTCGGCGTAGCCGTCGTCTCGTGCCAGCTCGACCGCTTCGTCGAACCGCGCCACGGCATCGGCCTGTGTCTTGGCCGAGTCTTCGTATTCCTGCTTCAGTACCTTCAGTTCCTGACCGAGCTCCACGATCTTCTCCGCCATGCTCTCCCGGTCCTGGGGGATGCTTTCGTCCGCCGCGAGCTTCTCCTGCAGCGTCTTCCGCTCGTGTTCCGTCCGCCCGATCTTATCCTTCAGACTTTTCCGTCTCTGTTGGATGTTCCAGGCTTCCGTCTCCAGCGTACGGATCATCCGCCCCCTGCGAAGCCCGGACTCGAACGCTTCCGCCAGTGAGCCGTCGCAGATTCCGTGGTAGGGCTGGCCGCTTCGGCCGACCTTGTAGCCAGTGAACCGGGTGCAGTAGACTGCCAACCCGCTGCGGTGGCCTTTGGCATAGGCATCGTGGTCGGGCGTCACCCCATACTCCGTGCAGGCCTCCCGGTGTTCCTCAAGGTGGGCAATGGGCAGGCCCTCAGATCCGTCTTTCTGGCCAACGAGCCACCAGTCCGCGATCTCGCATTCATTTTCCGACAAGGTAGCGCAGCTCTGGAACAGACCAGTCAAGGTGACCAACAGCAGGGTCGCCGCCAGACCTTTCTTTCGCAAGACCTGTCGGGTGGGCGGACAAGATACGGGGGACATTTAAGGTATGTTTCTGTATTCGTGATGTGGGCGAAAATTTACCATAAGCAGGGTGTGTTCGCGGGTGGGCAGTAGTGGCCGGGAGATTAGGCTGGTCATAGGCCGACGACAATAGAGAAAGTACCAAAATATCTGTAAGCGCTTGAATATTCGATGCGCGCCGGATTATGGGAGTCTCCGCTCGCGAAACTTTCCCCAAATTCTGCGTAACGCATTTTGGGTGCGTCCGAAAGATACTCGGCACCCGCTCCCAACTGCAGGATTAATCCTTCATGTACGACGAAATCCAATGAGACCCGTACGCTGGCGGTGGTCGCGATTTTCCAATCATCGGTATCTAAGCGCGTCTCCTCATTTACGGGCTCGCTTGATGACGTCAACCGCGTCCTCTGCGATCCGCCATAGTCAGTGTCGAGGTGATACAGGCCAGCCCTGCCATCAAGCGCGACACTCCAGCGCCCTTTGAACGGGAGGACAATGTGGGCACCCGCGACCGCGCCGTAGTAAGAGCCCTTTAATACCTCATCTAGGGTCATATTGTTCACTTCCGGCGCGCGGTTGGATTCGTATGCGAAAGTGTGGGTCTCCTGCTCAAGTCTCTTATAGCTGGGCCCGATGAAGAAGAACGTATCGGTTTGTCCTCCGGGGCTTCTGAAGACCAGATCGGCACCGTAGAATTCCACGTCCCTTTTCGTAGAGATGCGTATGGGATCGCCCCACGCGAAATTGGGGGCGCCGAACCGCATTGCGCCGCCGTCTATTCTCCCGATCCAGCCGACCGAACGGACCTCTGGATGGTTCTTGATCATCGCCACGAGGAACGGCTCGGTGTCTTTCCCGAGGCAGTCCTCGAAGTCGACATTCTGGCAATGTTGTTGTTCGAAAGCACTGCGCACATCAGCCCATGGTTCCGGGTTCTCGGAGTATTCGTGGACGTGCTTGGAGTTGTACGAAGTGTAAAAGCTGCTGAATTCGGCAAACAGATTTCCTCCGGCCGTGTCGATCTTGCCACCGGCGGCTAAGGTCACCATTGCCCCCGACCGGTCCGATGCGTTGTAGTGATCCAGAAAGCCAATGGCTTCCTCGGAGCCATTCGTCCGGATGAACGGGCTCGACTCCGACAGGTCTAGGGAAAAGACCCCGACGCCCCATCTGACGTAGGAGTCGTCCGCCAGTGCGACGGACAGATGCAGGCAAGGTAGGGCCAGTGCTAGAGGCACCACCAAGACAGAACGGAGCTTGAAGCTTGCTTTCTCCAAGGATGTAAAAGCCATGCTAATCCGATCCCAAAACCGTTGGAATTTTACGCTCAATGATCGCTTTGCGATTTTCTCCACCGGATTCCCATCAAACCTCTTGAATCGGGTCGCTTGGCGCTCCCTTCGCCTTGCCCAGCTGCAGGAGGCAGGGGAGAAGGATCAATGTAAAGGCGGTGCTGACGGCCATCCCGCCAATGATCACGCTTGCGAATCCCTTGTAGATCTCGGAGCCGGGCCCCGGCAGGAGCAACAGGGGCATCATCCCGAAAATTCCGGTGAGCGTGCTCATGAGAATGGGCCGCAGACGGATGTGCACGGACTCCCACACGGCGTCATGCCTTGATCTTCCCTCGCGCTCGGCGGCGCGCGCCTGATGCACGAGCAGGATCGCATTGTTCACAACCAAGCCCAAGACGACGATGAAGCCGAGCATGGTCAAGAGATCCGCAGGCAGGCCCAAGAAGCGCAGCATGAATACGCCCCCTACCGTCGCGAGCGGTAGCACCAGGATGACCCAGATGCCGTCGATAAATGATCGGAACAAGGCGCTTACCAGCAGGTAAAGAATAATGATCGCCAGGACGAAACTGCTGGCGAAGCTCTGGATCGCCGTCTTCAGGTTGTCCGCGGAACCGCTGAGCCGGATTTCCCCGTCCTCGGGCAATTCCTGTTCCATCACCGGCACGACTTCCTGGTTTATTTTGTCGATCACCTCTTCCAGCGGCATTCCGTCGGGCGGGCGCAGTTCCAGCGTCACCGTGCGCCGCCGGTCCAGACGGCGGATCTGGTTCGGGCCGGCCGTGCGCTCAATGTTGACCAGCTCGCTGACCGGCAAAACGCCTCCTTCCGTTGTGTACAGGGGGATGGCCGCCAATTCCTCCGGAGTCTTCCAAGGTTCCACCCTGGCAATCACGTCCAGTTTTTTCTCGCCATCAAAACGCTCGCCCACGAACACGCCCTGACCCAGAAACCGCGCAATCTGCGCCATCATGCTCCGGCTCCACCCGATTTCGGCCAGGCGTTCATCCTTGGGCTCCATTTGAAGTTCGGGCTCGGCTAGCTCCAAGCCGGGTCGTGGACGGGCACGAGCCCCATTGAAGACCTCCGGAATCTTGGCAAACCCGACTCTTGCGGCTTGCAGCAGATCGTCGATGTTGCTCCCTTGGACGTTTATATCGATTTCCGCACGCCCGCCGACACCGCTGAACAGAGAGGCCTTCTGCGCAATGGCAAAACTGTCTGGGAAGCCTGACACGACCTCGTTCACCACGCCGACCAGCTGGTTGATTTCATCCTTGTCGGGGTTCTCGGCCCGTGCGCCGAGGAAGATGGAGCCTTCCGCGGCGACAAAGAAAAAGCGTTTGACCTTCGGGGTTTTTTCGCCCTCCAGGTAGGGTTGCAGGCGCTCAACGATCACTTCGCCCATTTCCTTCTCGATGTGATCGATGTTGACGCCCGGGGGCGGGATGATGATGCCGATCACCAGATTACGGTTGCCCGTGGGCATGTAGTCGGTCTTGGGAAACATCAGGTACGTAATGGCCACCGCTGCCCCGATCAGGCCGGTGATCCACAATGCGCGCAGGGTGGCGGTGCCGGTCAGGCCCATGATGACCGAGGTCGCACGGCTCCACCAGGCATCATGCAGGCTCGTCAGTTTGTCCTCGGCCAGGAGCTTGTGCTTGGCGACAGGGATGACGACGCTTGCGACCAGCAGCGAGGTTGCGATGGCGACCGAGATCACGATGGCGAGGTCCGCGAACAACTGGCCACTCTGGTCCTTCATGAAGATGATGGGCAGGAAAATCGCAATCGTCGTCACCGTGGATGCGAACAGGGCAGGCCAAACCTGGCGTACCCCCTCGAGCGACGCCTCCCGGGAGGGCATGCCTCGCTCGCGCATGCGCACGATGTTCTCCAACACGATAATGGCGGCATCCATAACCATTCCCACGGCGAAAGCCATGCCCGCCAGGGAAATGATGTTGATGGTGCGGCCGGTCATGTTCATCACGACAAGCGTCACGAACAGGCACAACGGAATGGTCAGGGCGACCGTCAGCGTGGCGCGCAACTTCCGCAAGAACCACCACAGGATCGCCACGGCAAACAGGATGCCCAGGCTCAGGCTGTTGCGCAGCAGCCGAATGGCACTGTCGATGTAGACGGTCTCGTCGTAGACCTGCTCAAGGATGAGATTGGCGCGCTTGATGGGGCCGCGTTGCATCTCCTTGACCGCAGCACGGACCTCGTCCATGGTTTCGAGCACGTTGACGCCCGTCTGGCGATAGGCGTTGACCGCGATGGAGTGCCCCTCCTTGGTGACTACGAAATTGCTGCGATCTGCGGGCAGGCGTTCAACACGAGCGATGTCGCCTAGGGTGACCGGTTCGCCTTCGCGCCATGCCAAAATCAACGCCTTGAGCTGCTGGGCGTTCAGCGCGCCGGTGTAGCGCAGCGTGTAGCGGCGTTTTCCGACGTCCGCCGTGCCTCCGGAGATGTCGTCGTTGCCGGAAGCAAGCCCGATCGCCCGGGTCAGGTCCACCCCCAGTCCTGCCGCCTTGTACGGATCGACCGTGATGCGGACTTCGTTCTCATTGCCGCCGTATACTTGGGAGAGGGCAACCCCGGGAACCCGCTCCAGGCGTGACTGGACGGATTCTTCGATGAAGTCCTGGTAGGCGCTGATCGGCCTCGGGTTGTCTTCGGCCGGCCGGACGATGAACCAGGCAATAGGACGGCCTCGGCCTCCCGACGTGCTGAGGATAGGTTCATCCGCATCTTCGGGATAGCTGGGAACGCGGTTCAAGCGGTTGATGACCTCGACCAAGGCGCGATCCAACTTTTGATCCACCTGGAAAGTGATCGTGATCTTTCCAGTGCCCATGCTGGCTTCGGAAAGCAGTTCCTTCGCGCCGGGCAGGCCGCGAAGCTGTTTCTCCTGGGGCTCGATGATCTCGGCCTCGACTTCTTCCGGGGCTGCTGCGCGCCAGGTGGTCGTGATGACGATCTCCGGCTGCTCGACCTCGGGGGCAAGCTGTATCGGAAGGTGGGTCAGGGTCACCGACCCGAACAGGATGGCGAGCAAACACCCGGCCAGCGTTGCCACGGGGTTCCCTAGGGCAAGCCGGATGAGACCCATAGATCGTTTTTTACAGTGGCTTTACTTGGACCGGCATGCCGGGGCGCAGGTTTTCGCCGCCGCGGATCACCACCCGGTCATGTTCCCGGATTCCACCGATTACCTCGATGCGGTCAGGCGTGGCAATCCCGGTTTGCACCGTGACCCTTTCGGCAACGGATCCCTGGTTGACCCGGTACACGTAAATTCCTTCGCGGCGCAAAACCAAGGCGTCGCGGGGCACCAGTACGGCCTCACGGGGGAGCGCAGTTGGCACGGCCACGCGCAGCAGGTTGCCGGCGCTCAGGGAAGGGTCTGCCACGGAAAGTCTCAATTCGTACAATCGGGATACGTCCCCGCCGATCGGCACGATCGTGCGCACCGTGCCGGTTCCGGAGACCTTCCCGTCGGTGTAGGTCAGCGGGGTGCCGACCGTCGCAAGTTTCAGGGAACTGGCCGGAATGTGGGTTTCGATCTCCAGGTTGTCGGCGCTGACCAGGCGCACAATGGCGTCTCCGTTATCGGCCCATTCCCCGGCCTGCAGCCATCGTTCCGACACGACGCCGTCGAAAGGTGCGAGGATGCTGGTGCGCTTGAGGCGCTCTTTCGCCTGTGACAGGCGGGCTTGGGCGGACAGGATGTTGTTGTGCGCGACGGAGCGATCCATTCTTTCCTGGTCGACTTGGCTGCGCGCAATGTTGTTTTCCTTCAGCAGCTCCTCCAGGCGTTCCACCTGCCGGGTGTGGAAGTCGAACTTGGCCTGTTCCCGCTGGATGATGGACTGTTCTTCGATGACCTGCTGCCGGAAGAAGGTGTCGTCCAGTTTTGCGACGGTTTCCCCTTTCAGGAAGCGATCGCCGACTTCTGCGACCCACGTCAGGCGGCCGGCGATTTCTCCGGCCAGTTTCGCGTCGTCCCGGCTGATGACCGTGGCACTGTACAGCGCGGTGGGGGACACGAACTGCTTGACCGCGTGATCGACCACGACAAGTGCGGCGGGCGGTCCCTTCTGGTCTTCCGCCAGTGTTGCAGAGGCCGGGAGGACCAAAGCCAGGGCAACGGCGGCAAGTGCAGGTTTCATGAGGAGGCCCGATTCATTCGATTCTCGATCAGGTCGTCGACCACTGCGGGGTCGGCCAGCGTGGAGGTGTCGCCCAGTTCCGCATAGTCGTCGGCCGCGATCTTGCGCAGTATCCGGCGCATGATCTTGCCGGAACGGGTCTTCGGCAGCCCCGGCGCCCACTGGATGAGGTCCGGCCGCGCAATCGGCCCTATCTGCTCGCGCACCCAGGCGCCAAGAGCTCCCCGCAATTCCTCGTCCGGGTCCTGCCCGGCCATCAGCGTGACATAGGCATAGATGCCTTGACCTTTGATCTCGTGAGGGAATCCTACTACGGCCGCTTCCGCCACTTGCGGATGCGCGACCAGCGCCGACTCCACTTCGGCAGTGCCCATGCGGTGCCCCGAGACGTTGATCACGTCGTCGACCCGGCCGGTGATCCAGTAATCGCCGTCTTCGTCCCGGCGGGCACCGTCGCCGGTGAAGTAACGCCCGGGGTATTGGGTGAAATACGTCTCGATGAATCGCTGGTGGTTGCCGTAGACCGTGCGCATCTGCCCGGGCCAACTGTCCGCGATGCACAGGTTGCCTTCGCCGGCCCCCTCGATTTCCGCGCCCTGAGCATCGACCAGAGTCGGGCGGATTCCGAAGAATGGACGGGTTGCGGAACCCGGTTTCAGGTCCATGGCACCGGGCAGCGGGGCGATCATGATCCCGCCCGTCTCGGTCTGCCACCAGGTGTCCGCCACCGGGCAGCGGCCGTCGCCGACCACTTGGTGATAGAACAACCAGGCCTCCGGGTTGATCGGTTCGCCGACCGTGCCGAGCACGCGGAGCGTCTTCCGGGAAGTCTGCTGCACTGGCTCTACGCCCTCGCGCATCAGTGCGCGGATGGCCGTCGGCGCGGTGTAGAACAGGGAGACCTGATGCTTGTCGCAGACCTGCCAGAATCGTGATGCATCCGGGTAGTTTGGCACGCCTTCGAACATCAGGGTGGTGGCGCCGTTGGCCAGCGGGCCGTACACGATGTAGCTGTGCCCGGTTACCCAGCCGACGTCGGCCGTGCACCAGTAAATCTCACCCTCGTGGTAGTCGAATACGTATTGGTGGGTCATCGAGGCGTAAACCAGGTAGCCGCCGATGGTGTGCAGCACGCCTTTCGGCTTTCCGGTCGAGCCCGAGGTGTAGAGGATGAACAGCGGATCCTCTGCGGCCATCTCTTCCGGCGGGCAGTCGTCATCGACTTGCGCGTCCAGATCATGCGCCCAAAGGTCGCGGCCTTCGTTCCATGCGATTTCTGCGCCGGTATGGCGGACGACTACGATGTGTTTGACCGACGGGCAGGCCTCGACCGCTTGATCAGCGTTTGCCTTGAGCGGAACTCGCTTGCCGCCGCGCACGCCCTCGTCGGCCGTGATGACCATGTTGCTGTCGGCATCGCGGATGCGTCCCGCCAGCGCCTCAGGCGAGAAGCCGCCGAACACCACAGAGTGGATGGCGCCGATTCGCGCACATGCCAGCATGGCCACAGCCGCCTCCGGGATCATCGGCATGTAGATCGTGATCCGGTCGCCTTTTTGGGCACCGGCTGCCTTGAGGCCGTTGGCGAAGCGGCAGACCTGCCGGTGCAGTTCCCGGTAGGTGATGGCTTTGTCCTGGTCCGGTTCATCGCCCTCCCACAGGATGGCGATCTGGTCTCCGCGCGATTCGAGATGGCGGTCGACGCAGTTGTAGCAGGCGTTCAGGGTGCCGTCGTAGAACCAGCGGATATGCAGATCGGACGCATCGTAGGAGACATCCCGAATGTGTGTGTAAGGCTGGATCCAATCGATTCTTTGGCCATGTTCCAGCCAGAACCCCTCTGGGTCCTCGATCGAACGGCGGTAGTTCTCAAGATACCCGTCCCGGTCCATCAATGCCGTTTTTGCCACTGTGTCCGGCACGGGGTAGACCCGGTCCTGGAGAGAAGCGTCGGTGGGGGAGTCAGGCATGGGAGGGATCAGGTTTCCATGGCGCGGTTGGCCGGAAGGCCAATAGCTTCCCGCATTTTAGGATAAATTCGAGACTTGGCCGTGTTTGCGGGGAAAGCAGGAGTACAATGACAACATGGAACTGGAATCAGTCCAAATCTCCAACGCCGACGAAGTCGCGGCCTTGCTACGCGCACAAGGCATTACGCCGACGCGCCAGCGCATTGCGGTTGGTGTCGTCCTGTTTGCGTGCCGGCAGCATATCGCGGCTTCGGAGTTATTCCGCCGAGTGCGGGCAAGCGACACCTCGATTTCCCGCAGCACGGTCTACAACACGCTGGAACTGTTCGTTGAGAAAGGACTGCTTCAGGAGTTGAATTTCGGTGATCGCTCGCGCATCTATGACACCAATCTGGCGCCGCACCATCACCTGTATCACGTAGACTCCGGAAAGATCGAGGATCTGGACATCTCCCAGATCAAGGTTAAAGTGCCGGATGAGGTCTTGGGGAATTCCAGCCTGGTAGGCGTAGACGTGACCCTGCGGGTCGCTGGCTGATTTTCCTTTCGCCGATTCGGCGGACTTGAAACCCATCAACTACAAGGCTTCGGCCGCGGGCCTCCGAAAATAGGCAGGCCATGCCCCGCAAATACGTTCCCGGCGTTTGGGTCGAGGTGCACGACAAGATGCAATCCGGCTACCGGTACCGGCTCACGGCGCGAGTGGGACGGGATTTCGCGCCGGACTTCAAACCATGTTTTACACCCAAGGAAATGCTCGCGCACGGCGTGTTCGAGGGGAAGTACCTGAACGACTGCCGTGCGGAATTCCCCGCCAGTTGGTACCGCGGCGCGAAACTGAGCGAAGTGCCGGACCCCAAGGTCAACTGTTTCGGCGTCAAGTCCCGGCAATCGCTTCAGGTGTGGCAGGAAAAGGATTGGATTCACGGTGACGACCCGCGCGGCTGGTTCCAGTGGTATTGCCGCTATTACCTGGGTCGGCGAGACTCGGTGGTGGATTCGATCCAGATCCGCAGATGGAAGGGCATCGCGCGCCATGCGGCGCAGGTTCGAAAAAACTGCCCGTCGGGTGACCTCGCCTGCCGCCCGCGCCAGCGACAGGCGCTCCTGCAATGGGCCTGGCCACCATTCGAGTGACGGGCGACTCAGTTAAAATGGGTAACGGCGCGGTGCCGGTGTAGCTCAGTCGGTAGAGCAACTGTTTCGTAATCAGTAGGTCGGGGGTTCAATTCCTCTCGCCGGCACCACCCGCGCTGCCCTGCTCGGAGGGGGTTTGGGGATAGAGGATAATAGCGGCTCCAAAAACCAACGAAAGTACCCATGCTCTTGCCAAAGAAAGGAATGCCGCAGATCGGCGCGGCGTTGGCCGTGCTGCTGCTTTCAGGAGACCTGCTGATGGCTGCGAACGACGATGCCCCTAAGATTCGGATGGAAACCTCGTCCGGAACCCTCGTGATTGAACTGGACGCGAAGAATGCGCCGGAGACAACCAAGAACTTTCTGATCTACGTTGATGACGGTTTCTACGATGGGACGATCTTCCACCGCGTGATCAAGGGGTTCATGATTCAGGGCGGCGGATACGACCGGGACTTCAAGCAAAGGCCAACCCTGCCACCGATCCAGAACGAGGCGGACAATGGCCTGAAGAACGAGCGGGGCACCATTGCCATGGCTCGCACCGGGGATCCGCACTCGGCCACTGCGCAGTTTTTCATCAACTCGGTCGACAACGACTTTTTGGATCACCGGGAAAAGAGCCCTCAAGGCTGGGGCTATGCCGTGTTTGGCAAGGTGATCGAAGGGCTCGAAGTGATCGATGCCATCAGTGGGGTGGCGACTGGAAGCCACGGCCCACACAGCGACGTTCCCCAAAGTCAGATCCTGATTCTGAAGGCCGAACGCGTCGAAGACTAATCCGATATGGACACCTGCGTGGTGGGAGGGGGCATCATCGGTGCGCTCACCGCGCACGCGCTGGCGCAGAAAGGATTCGACGTTCGAGTACTGGATGCCGGCAGGCCCGGTGCCGCCACGCCGGTTTCGGCTGGGATCCTGTTTTCAATTTTCGATCAAGCGAGCGATAGCGCTTGGGCGAGCCTCGCACGTCATGGCCATGCCGCCTATCCAAAATTGTGTGCGGGCATTGAATCGGAAACCGGATTCGAACGGCGCGGCTTGCTCATTGTCGGCATGGAAGCGAAACAGGCCGAGCAGTGGGCGAGAGCCAACGGGCTGGATTGTGAAATCTTGTCTCCTGGCGAGTGCCACAGGCGATTTCCGCGGCTGGCAGCCCCCGAGCACGATGTCGCTCTGATGCCGGAAGTGGCCCAGATCGATCCACCCCGTTTCATGGAGGCGTTCCGCTCCAAGCTTCAAGATGACGGAGTGCGCTGGGAATCTGCCTGGGTTTCCGGGATCTTGCAGGACGAGAATCAAGTCCGGGGCGTGAGCAATGGCGAGCAGGAGTGGCAGGCTGAGCAAGTCGTGATTGCGGCGGGCGCTTGGAGCACGGAACTCCAACAGGTTGCAGGATTAGAACCGTCGATTCGTCCACGCCGAGGACAGATCATCGCTTGGCGGTCGATCGATACGGGGAACCTGCCGATCGTTCTGGATGGCCACCGGTATCTGGTGGTGCGGGAGAACGGCGAGGTGCTGGCGGGGGCGACCAACGAGGATGTGGGATTTGATGTGGGTGTTACTGCACAGGCAAAAATAGAACTGACAGACTTCGCTCGGCGCTGGTGCCCGGACTTGCTGGCGGCGGAGCCGGACACGCAAAGGGCTGGCCTGCGCCCGGAAGGGGAAGCCTCTGGGCCGAGGATCGGCGCGCATGGCAAGATTCAGGGACTATTTTTCAATACCGGACACTACCGTCACGGGATCATTTGTGCGCCGGGTGCTGCGGCACAGCTCGCCGAGAATTTCTGATCGCAAAGCTTTCGGCGTCTATTGAACGCAAATCCCCTATAATTCGTATTTCATTTTCCGATTCCCCGACTTTCCCCTGCCACAGGCTTACAGGAGAACCCGATGGCTTTGTCACAAGAAGAACTTGACGCAATCATGGAGCGGAAGGGCAAGATGCGCCGGGAGGCGTACGATCGCCGTGCCGCTCAGGAAAACAAAGACGAAATCAGTGCCCAGGCGGTCGCGCGCCTGATGGCCTTGCAGGAGTACCAGGACGCGAACACCGTCATGTGGTACATCGACTGCCGTTCTGAGACCCGCACCAAGCCCGAGCTGCTCGAAGAAGTGGCCAAGGGTGAGAAAAAGATCGTTGTGCCGTACTGCACGGTAGACGAAAAAGGCGATAACAAGCTTGGCCTCTGGCACATGGAGAGTCTGGAGGAGATGGTGGTCGGCAAGTGGAACATCCTTGAGCCGCCCAAAGAGATGTGGGGCAATCCGGACAAGGAGCCGCCGGCAGAAGAGCTGGACATGGTGATGGTTCCCGGCGTCGGGTTCGACCGCACCGGAGGGCGCATGGGCAACGGCCAGGGGTACTACGACCGTCTGCTTGAGCGGGTCCGCCCGGACTGCTCGCTGGTGGCGCTGTGCTACGAGTCGCAGCTGTTCGACGAGATCCTAGTCGCCCCGCACGACGTGTACATGGATTACGTGGTGACCGAAGACGCGGTGTACAAGGGCCGCGGGCGGGACTGAGCCATGCCGGCACGGATCGACGACACCTACGCAGAGGCGTTCCGCAGCCTTTACACCGAATTCCTGATCACGGCCCGGGATCAAACTTGGGTCAAACATGCGGTGGATGCCGCAGTCGGCAATGCCGCCAGCACTATCCTGTGCGACTGTGAGGCCGGCCTGGATCGTTTTGTGGGGCCGGGCGGAGACGAGTCCTTCGAGACCCCGGACGGTCGCCCCGGCGCCATCGTGCAACTGCACGTGCCCCGTTTCTGGAAGGACCGGGTGGAAAAACTGGAACGGGCCGCGCTGGTCCGGATCAGCCAGAATGTATTGACCTGCCCGACGGCGTCCTGCTTCAACCTTCTGGATACGGAAGAGTATTACCAGATGGGCCGGAAGGTGGCCTACTTTGGCAACGGCAAGCAGCGCCGCATAGAGCGCTTTGGACGGAAGATGTGGTGGGTGCCGATCTTGGGTGGCGAATTCGTGCTGGATCGCCGGCTGGGTTACGCCGACGGCCTGATGGGCGGCAACCTGTGGTTCTTCGGCAGCGATGCCGATTCCGCGCTTGAAGCCGCTATGAAGGGTGTCGAGGAAATCGCCAAGTCTCCGGGCGTGGTGATGTGCTTCCCCGGCGGGATCGCGGGATCCGGCTCCAAGCCCGGCAGCAACTACAAGTTCTCGATCGCCAGCACCTACGAGAAATACTGTCCCCTGCTGCAGGACGATCCGGAGGTCGAACAGGGCCTTCCCGAGGGCGTCAACTCGGTCATGGAGATCATCATCAACGGACGCAACCTGGAGACCATCATCCAGGCCACTCGTTCGGCCATCGAGGCCTCCAAGGACACCGAGGGCCTGATCATGATCTCGGCCGGCAACTACGGCGGCCGCCTCGGTAAGAACCTGATCTATCTCGATCCGGACAAACAGCCTCCCATTGAGTGAGCCCGGCCAGCTGGTTGATGGCAATGCAGTGGCGCGCGGAATCCGTGCGCGACTGGCCGAACATCTGGATTCTGCTGCACCGGTAACCTTGGCGACCGTACTGGTTGGCGAGGATCCGGCCAGCCAGTTGTATATCTCCCGCAAGATCAAGGAAGCCGGCGAAGCCGGCATTATTTCCCGGCACCAGACGCTGCCGACGGACATCGCGCAAGACGACCTCGTCGAGGCGATTCGCATCTTGGCGCGTGATTCCTCCGTGCACGGAATCCTGGTGCAGATGCCGTTGCCGTCAGCGCTGGATGCTGCCGAGGTGCTGGCTGCCATCCCCCCGGAGAAGGATGTGGACGGCCTGACGGAAACCAACCTGGGTCGCCTTGCAGCCGGGCTTCCCGGGCTTCGCCCCTGCACGCCGTTCGGCGTGATGGAATTGCTTCGGCACTACCGGATCACGACTTCCGGTGCGAGCGCGCTGGTAATCGGGCGTTCCCGGTTGGTGGGCATTCCGATGGCCCTGATGCTGGCAGAGAAGGGGGTGGATGCGACCGTGAGCGTCGCGCACTCGCGCACCCGGGATCTGCAGCAACTCGCCCGCGAGTCGGACATCCTGGTGGCGGCAACCGGCAGTCCCGGAATGGTCACGGCAGATTTCGTCAAGCCGGGCGCGGCGGTGTTCGACGTCGGGGTCAGCCGCGTGGACAGAAAGATTCAGGGTGATGTGCGATTCGAGGAAGTGCGGGAGGTTGCGGGGTTCGTGACGCCGATGCCCGGCGGCACTGGGCCGATGACGGTAGCCTGCCTGCTGCTCAACACGGTGCGGGCAGCGGCGATGCAGGGCACGGTTGCGCCCTTGCCGTAGCCCCCTTTGCGGCTCAGCCCGTGTTTTCCTGATGTGTGGCCTCGTGCGGCCATAATTACGTAATTCCCGGTGTATACTGAAAAAACAAGCTCGCTCCCTTCGTCTAGCGGTCAGGACATCGCCCTCTCAAGGCGGGAACAGGGGTTCGATTCCCCTAGGGAGCGCCATCGTCCGGCCCTCTTTATCCTTCCATTTCGCCTCCAAATGACGGTGGCGGGGACGGACGGCTCTAGGGTGGTCCGGGGCGCTTCCCACGAAGAAGCCTGCATTTGGCGAAATCCCTGCTCTGTGGCATATTACGCGCCTAGCGGGTTGGCGACGGGTGCTTTATAAAAGCCGCCTGCCCCTATGGCCGCTCCGGCGGCTTTTTTGTGACGGCACGGGTGCCTCGGTGCTCGGTGTGCGTCTTTATCCATTAACGAAAAGGACTTTCTTATGCCCGCTGAAAAACTTGTCTTTCCTGGCCGCAACTATCTATACGCGCCGGGACCCACGCATATTCCGGTCGAGGTTCAAAACGCCATGGTCGTTCCGATGGAGGATCATCGGGCGCCCGATTTCCCCCAACTGGTCAAACCCCTGTTGCGCGACCTGAACAAAATCTTCAAGACCCGCACCGGCAAAAGTTTCATCTTTCCCGCCACCGGCACGGCCGGCTGGGAAGTGGCTCTGACCAACACCCTGTCGCCGGGCGACCGCGTCCTGACTGCCCGTTTTGGGCAGTTTTCGCATCTGTGGGCGGATCTGGCCCAGCGCATGGGCCTGGACGTGGAACTGGTGCAGGTGAAGTGGGGCGAAGGCGTACCGCTGAAGCAGTTTGAGCAGATCCTGAGAAAAGACAAGGAGCATAAGATCAAGGCAGTGCTGGCCTGTCACAACGAGACCGCGACCGGGGTCACCAGCAACATCGCGGGCCTGCGTCGGGCCATGGACCGGGCCAAGCATCCGGCCATGCTGATGGTCGACGGCGTCAGTTCCATCGCGAGCATCGACTTCCGCATGGACGAATGGAAGGTCGACGTGGCCGTGTCCGGTTCGCAGAAAGGCTTCATGTTGCCGGCCGGCATGGCGCTGGTGTGCTTCTCGCGCCGCGCGCTGGCGGCAGCCAAGACCGCCAAGTGCAAGCGTTGCTTCCTAGACATCGCCGATCACATTGCGACCAACAAGGACGGGTTCTTCCCGTACACCCCCTCGGCACCGATGCTGCGCGGCCTGCGCGCTTCCATCGACCTGCTGCTCGGGGAAGGTCTGGACAACGTGTTCCAGCGCCACCACCGGTTGGCCGAAGGCGTGCGCCAGGCAATTTCCGGATGGGGCCTGGACCTGTGCGCGGCCGAACCGAAATGGTATTCCGACACGGTGTCGGCCATCAAGGTTCCAAGAAACGTCAATGCGGCCGAAGTCATCCACATCGCCTATCACCGTTACAACATCTCGCTGGGCGCCGGCCTGTCCGAAGTCGCCGGCAAGGTGTTCCGCATCGGCCACTTGGGCGACAACAACGAAGTGCGCATGATGGCGGCTCTCGGCGGTGTCGAGATGGCGATGCGCGATGCCGGCATGAAGGTGCGTCCGGGCTCGGGCGTGGCCAAGGCGGTCGAATACTACTGCGACACCGCGAGGGGCAAGAAGAAGATCCCCGCATTCGGCGCTGCCAAAGGCCCCCGCGAGACCGCGGTCAAGAAGAAAGCGGCACCCAAGCGCAAGAAGAAGTAAGAGGTCCTGAATGAGCCACACTCAAGCCACCCCCGCGCCGACCCGCCTGCAGCGCAGCGAACTGGCGGTTCCGGGTTCCAACCCGGCGCTGTTTGAAAAAGCGCTGAACTCCGCAGTCGACTATGTCTTCCTGGACCTGGAAGACGCGGTCGCGCCAGGCGACAAGGAACAGGCCCGGGTCAATGTAATTCAAGCCCTGCTCGACCTGGACTGGCGAGGGGCGGGGAAGACCATCTCGGTTCGGATCAACGGACTCGACACCCACTACATGTACCGTGACGTGGTGGATCTGATGGAACAGGCGGGTGACCGCCTGGACACGATCCTGATCCCGAAAGTCGGAGTGCCGTCGGACGTCTACATGGTCGAGGCGATGGTGAACCAAATTGAACAGGGGAAAGGCTTCGAGACCCGAGTCGGCCTGGAAGCCCTGATCGAGACGGCCCTCGGCATGGCCAACGTCGAGGCGATCGCCGCCTACGGCGGACGTCTGGAGGCCTTGCACTTCGGAGTGGCGGACTATGCCGCTTCCAACCGGGCGCGCACGGTCAATATCGGTGGACTCAACCCTGACTACCCAGGGGACCAGTGGCACTTCGCCCTGTCTCGCATGACAGTGGCTTGCCGGGCGTACGGCTTGCGGGCGATCGACGGACCGTTTGGCGACTTCAAGGACCCGGACGCCTACCGGGCGGCGGCACGCCGCGCCGCTGCACTCGGGATCGAGGGCAAATGGGCGATCCATCCGTCCCAGATAGAGCTGGCCAACGAAATCTTTTCTCCGCCGGAGGCGGAAGTGGATCGGGCACGGCGAATTCTGAAGGAACTGGAGATTGCGGCAGCGGAAGGCCGGGGCGCAGCTGCTGTCGACGGCAAGATGATTGATGCGGCTTCGGCACGGATGGCCGAGAACGTAGTGCGTTTGGCGGAAGCAATCGCCGCGCGCGACTAAAACGAGGACAAACAACATGCATATACACGAATACCAGGCCAAGGAAGTCCTGGCCAACTACGGGATCCAGATTCAGCCAGGCACCTTGGTGTACAGCCCTGACCAGGCGGTTGCGGCCTACAACTCCCAAGGATCCACGGTGTGCGCGGTCAAGGCGCAGATTCATTCCGGAGCCCGAGGCAAGGCGGGGGGCATCCGCCTGTGCCGGAGCAACGACGAAGTACGCCGGGCTGCGGACGAAATGCTCGGCGAAAAGCTGGTGACCCACCAGACGGGATCGGCAGGCAAGCTGGTTCAGAAACTGTACGTCGAGGCCGGGGTCGACATCGACCGCGAAATCTACCTGGCATTCGTGCTGGACCGGGCCAAGCAGCGGCATGTCGCCGTCGCTTCCGCCGAGGGAGGCATGGAAATCGAGCAGCTGGCCCAGGAGAAACCGGAAAGCATCCTGCGCATCAGCATCGATCCGGCTTCCGGCATGCGCCATTTCCAGGCGCAGGAACTCGCCTTTGGGCTGGGTTTGGGGCCGGATCTCGTAAAACAGGCGGTATCCACGTTCCGCGGCCTGTACAAGGCGATGATCGAACTGGACGCCAGCATGGTCGAGATCAATCCGCTGGTGGTGACCCGGGATCGGCGCCTGATCGCCCTGGACGCCAAGATGGAATTTGACGACAACGCGCTGTTCCGTCACCGCGAGGTGGCTGAATTGCGTGACATGTCGCAGGAGGACCCGCGGGAGACCGCCGCCTCCGACCACGACCTCAGCTACGTGGGCTTGGATGGCGACATCGGCTGCATGATCAACGGAGCGGGGCTGGCCATGGCCACCATGGACATGATCAAGCTGTCCGGCGGCGAGCCGGCCAACTTCCTCGACATCGGCGGCGGCGCGTCGCCGGAGCGGGTGGCCAAGGCGTTCGAACTGGTACTGCAGGACGGCAACGTCAAGGCCATGCTGGTCAACATCTTTGCCGGGATCAACCGCTGCGACTGGATCGCCGAAGGCCTGATCAAGGCGCTCGGCGTGGTCGACCTGGGCGTGCCCTTGGTGGTGCGCCTGTCTGGCACCAACGTGGAGGAAGGCACCCAGATGCTGGTCGACAGCGGGCTGCCCATCATCATGGCCGACACGCTGGCCGATGCCGCCCAGAAGGCGGTGGCGGCCGCACAGAAACAAGGAGGTTGACACGATGTCGATTCTGATCAACAAGGACACCAAGATCCTGATTCAGGGCTTCACCGGCCGGATCGGAACTTTTCATGCCAAGGAAATGCTGGAATACGGCAGCAACGTGGTCGGGGGTGTCACGCCGGGGAAAGGCGGACAGGCGCACCTGAACCTGCCGGTGTTCAACACCATCAAGGAGGCGGTGGATGCAACCGGTGCAACGGCCAGCATCGTGTTCGTGCCTGCGGCCGCGGCCGCCGACTCGATCATGGAGGCCGCCGATGGGGGCATCAAGTATTGCGTGGCGATCACTGACGGCATCCCGGCTCAGGACATGATCCGCGTCAAGCGCTTCATGCTGCGCTACCCGAAGGAACGCAAGATGATCCTGACCGGGCCCAATTGCGCAGGTTCCATCACGCCGGGCGAAGCGATGCTCGGAATCATGCCGGGTCATATCTACGAACCGGGTCGGGTTGGCGTGGTCGGGCGTTCCGGCACGCTGGGCTACGAGGCCGCCTCGCAGATGAAGGCCGAAGGCATTGGCATCTCGACCAGCATCGGGATCGGCGGCGATCCGATCAACGGCAGTTCGCACCGCGACATCATGGAACTGTTTGAGCAGGACCCCGACACGGATGCGGTCATGATCATCGGTGAGATCGGCGGTCCGCAGGAAGCGGAAGCGGCTGAGTTCGCCCGCGACCATATGACCAAGCCGGTTGCGGCCTACGTGGCGGGTCTGACTGCCCCGAAGGGACGCCGCATGGGTCATGCCGGGGCCATCATTTCCGGAAAAGGCGAGAGCGCCTCAGAGAAGGTCGAAATCTTTAAGGAAGCTGGCGTGGCGATCGTGCCGAATCCTTCCGAATTCGGCACCACCATGAAAGACGTCGTATCCAAGCTCTAAGGAGGCCGCATGTCAAAACCCAAAGTCATTGCCACGCGCCGCTGGCCGGAGCCGGTCGAGGCGCACTTGTTCGAGAACTACGACTTCACGCTCAACGAGGACGACCATCCGATGAGCGTGGACGAGCTGCACCAGGCCCTGCGCGAGTACGACGCGGTCTGCCCGACCGTGACGGACCCGATCACCGCCGAGGTGCTCGGCATCGACGGCATCCGCGCGAAGATCCTGGGGAATTTCGGCGTGGGCTTCAACCACATCGATCTGGACGCGGCCAAGCAGACTGGTCTCGTGGTGACCAACACCCCGGAAGTCCTAACCGATTGCACGGCGGACATCGCCGTGAATCTCCTGCTGACGGCTGCCCGCCGCACCGGCGAAGGCGAACGGCACCTGCGTGCCGGGGAATGGGCCGGCTGGCGCCCGACCCACATGCTGGCGACCAAGGTCACCGGCAAGACCTTGGGCTGCGTCGGTTTCGGCCGCATCGCCCAGGCCATGGCCCAGCGTTGCCATTTCGGTTTTGGTATGAAGGTGATCTTCCACGATCCGTATCCGCCGAAGCCGGAAGTCGTAGAGAAATTCCAGGCGACTGCCTGCGATTCGGTCGAGGAAGTGCTGGAGAAGGCCGACTTCGTGTCCCTGCACTGCCCGGGCGGTGAATCAACCTACCATTTGATCAACGATGAGCGCCTGGCCCGGATGAAATCATCCGCCATACTGGTCAATTCCGCACGAGGCGACATCATCGACAATCAGGCCCTGATCAAGGCGTTGAAAAACGGCACCATCGCGGGGGCCGGGCTCGACGTCTTCGAGGGCGAACCCAAGCTCGACCCGGGATTCCTGGAGCTCGAGAATGCGGTCCTGGTGCCGCACCTGGGAAGCGCCTCGACCGAAACCCGGATCGCCATGGGCATGCGGGTGGTCGAGAACCTGGATCTGTTTTTCGCTGACCAGGAGCCGCGCGACCGCGTCGCCTGAGTACCCGCCCCGGGACCGGCCCCGCCTGCATGCCGTCCGACGTCGCCGCTTCTGCCGATCGCCCGGAAGACCGTATACGCGCCGACACCCTGCGCTATACCGAAAGTATGGTCCAGCAGTTGGGTGGACTGCTGCTGGAAGTCATCCGCCGCCGCACCCCGGACATTGTCCCGCTTCTTGAAAGCCGAGGGCAGATAACCTCGGAGACCCGATTGCGGGTTCTCCAGGCCTACGGAATCGGCTTCCAACTGTTCAATATCGCCGAGCAGAACGCGGCAATCCGGCATCGCCGGGCAATCGAGGACGAACTCGGACCGCAGCAGGTCCCTGGTTCTTTTTCTGCCGCGCTCGCGCATGCCCGCACTGTCGGGCTTGACGCCGAAGCCGTTCGTGATCGCCTGCGGGGCGCGCAGGTCGTGCCGGTGCTGACGGCGCACCCGACCGAGGCCAAGCGGGTAACGGTGCTGGAAATCCACCGCCGCATTTACGTACTGCTCAAGGAACTGGAAGAGACCCGCTACACGGAGCGGGAACGCCAGCGCATGATCGACACCATCCGCGACGAGATCGACTTGCTGTGGATGACCGGGGAAATTCGCCTGACCAAGCCGACTGTGCCGGAGGAGGTTGCGTGGATCCTTCACTTTTTCGACGAATCGCTTTACCGCGGCGCGCGCGACTTGTTCTGGCAGCTGTCGCAGGCGCTGAAAGAACACTACCCCGACGCGGAATTCGAGACACCGCCGCTGCTCCACTTCGGTTGCTGGGTCGGCGGCGACCGCGATGGCAATCCCCACGTGACCCCCGAGGTGACCCGGGAGGCCCTCGATGGTTACCGGGAAGCCGCGTTGTCGCACCTGCACCGGCAGATGGGGGAGGCCCGAAGCCGACTGTCCATCGCCGCGCACGCAGTGACGGTGCCGGCAGAATTCCTATCGCGTCTTGATGTCATGCTGGGCGGGCATGCGGATGCGGATGCATTGCGTGCGCGCAATCCTCAGGAAGTATTCCGGCAGTACTTGAATCTTCTGATGCGCCGCCTTGAGGCAACCCAGAAAGAAGCCCCGGAAGGATACGCGAATGCGGCCGAGCTGGTGGATGATCTGAAGGCCTTGGAGAAAGGTCTGCGGGAGACCGGTTGCGATTCCATCGCCGACTTGCTGGTGCGCCCGGTGCGCCTGGAAGCGCAAGTATTCGGTTTCCATACCGTGAGCTTGGATATCCGCGAGAACAGTACCGTGATCAACAACACCCTAGCGGTTCTGTACCGCCAGATGGAGGAGGGGGAACCGCCGGAGCCGAACAGCGAGGCATGGCGGGAATGGTTGAAGCAACGGCTTGCCGAACCCATGGATACCCTTCCAGAATTTAAACTCGAGGATGAGATGGCGCAGCGCACTCTGGAACTGTTCCAGTTGCTCGGCGAGATCGCGGATCGGCGCGGGATGGAGCCATTCGGGGCCTTCATCCTGAGCATGACACATACGCCGGCGGACTTGCTCGGGGTGTACCTTTTGGCCAAGTACGGCGGGCTGTTTTCCGACCTCAAGAACTGCGAGACCTGCCGCCTGTCGGTGGTGCCACTGCTGGAGACGATCGACGACCTGCGCCGGGGACCCGTGCTGCTGCGCGAGATGCTGGATGTCCCGATGGTGCGCCGCAGCGTCCGAGCCGGCCCCGGAGTCATGGAGGTCATGGTCGGATATTCCGACTCCAACAAGGATGGTGGGTTCCTGTGCTCCAACCATGAAGTGTCGCTGGCTCAGGCCCGAATGCGCCGGGTGGGCGAGGAGCGTGGCGTACCGGTGGCGTTCTTCCATGGACGCGGCGGGTCTTCGTCGCGCGGCGGGATGCCGGCCGGCCGTGCGATTGCCGCCCAGCCGCCGGGTACCATTGGCGGGCGGATGCGCCTGACCGAACAGGGCGAAGTGGTGTCGGGAAAGTACGCGAACCGCGGCTATGCGGAGACGCAACTGGAGATCCTGGCGGCCAGCGTGCTGGAACACTCCCTGCCTGGAGACGAGAACCGCCACCCCGGGTTCGAGGAGGCGATGGAGGCCCTGTCGAAGCTGTCGTACACCGCCTACCGGAAACTGGCTGACCACCCCGGCCTGGTCATGTTCTACCAAGATGCTTCGCCGGTCGAGGAGTTGGCGTTGCTCAAGATCGGTTCCCGACCGATGCGCCGTTTCGGCGCCAATACCTTGGACGACCTGCGCGCCATTCCTTGGGTGTTCGCCTGGACGCAGAACCGGATGATGGTTCCAGGTTGGTACGGGGTGGGCGATGCCATTACGGAGTTCATCCGGGTGCGGGGCGATGCCGGCGAAAAGCTTTTGCGCGAGATGTTCGAGGGGCACCGCCTGTTCCGGCTGGTGATCGACGAGGTGGAGAAGACCCTGTTCCAGGTCCAGCTTGATATCGCGCGGGATTACGCCGCATTGGTCCCGAATCCCGAAGTGGGGGCCGAGATCTTCTCGATGATCGAACAAGAGTATGAGCGGACTTGTGAGGCCGTGCTTCGGGTGTCTGGCAGTGAGGCCCTGTGCGACCGTTTCGTGATGTTCAGTGATCGCCTGTCGCGGCGGTTGCCGATCATCGACCGGGTCAGTCGCGAACAGGTCGAACTGATCAAGCTGTGTCGGAGCCAAGAGCGCCCGGAGACTTTGGATCTGGTTCCGCTGCTGCTGTCGATCAACTGCGTGGCGGCCGGACTGGGCTGGACCGGCTGATAGTCACGGCAACAATACGCACATCATCTAAAATTCGCCAAACCCGGAAGGATTCATGAAGAAGCTGCTCTTTCATCTGGACACGGACGCCCAGCCATCCGCCTTCGACCAGGTGGTCGCCTACGATGGAGGGGCGGACGCCGTTCTGGCCTACGGCGGGGTTACTGCCGACAATTGCTTCCCACTGGTGGAAGGCGCGATCTTCACCCGCGCGCCGAAAAACAAACGCTATACCGCGATTCTGATCGGCGGCAGCGACCTGACACAGGCGCAGGCCCTCATGGACACCGTGAAGTCCCAGTTTTTCCAAGGCTTCCGGGTGTCGTTAATGATGGACGCCAATGGCTGCAACACCACCGCGGCGGCAGCGGTTGCGATGCTGGGCACTGCGCATCCGCTTGAAGGCTCCAGCGCGACGGTGCTGGCTGGAACCGGGCCGGTCGGCCAACGCGCCGCGGTCATGTTGGCGCAGTCGGGGGCCAAGGTGCGCCTGACTTCACGCAAACTGGAACGCGCCCAGCAGGCATGCGAGGGGATTTCGGAGCGCTATGGTGTGGCGGTGGAGCCCATGGCGGTGTCGGATGCGGCCGGAACGGCCGCAGCAATCGAAGGCGCAGCCATCGTCCTGGCCACGGGTCAGGCCGGGGTGCAGTTGCTGCCGACCGAAATCTGGCAGGCATCGTCCAGCCTGCGTGCGGTCGGGGATGTGGGAACCTGCCCGCCCCTGGGCGTGGAAGGGATGGATATGACCGATGGCGGTCGAGAAGTTGACGGAGTCTCCCTATTCGGCGGGTTGGCTTTCGGAGCCCTGAAGCTCCGAACCCACCGCGAGGCGATCTCGCGGATGTTCGAGAGCAACGATCAGGTATGGGATGCCGAGGAGACGCTGGCCTTGGCCCGCGAGCTTCACGACTGACGCCGACGCAATTCGGTGTCGATTCGGTCGATCTGTTCTTTAAGCGTTTCAGCCTGATAGCGAAGTTCCAGCCGCTCGCGCGCTTCCTGGACCAAGCGATAGGTTTCCTTCAGGCGCTGGGAGTGCTGGCCGAGTATCGTTTCGGGATCCTTGTGATCCTCCAGCATCCGATCCCGAATTTCTTCCTTCCTCTGCATGATGGTCATCATCGCGGCGTAACTGACGCCTAAGCGGAAGTCGTAAGGCTTGTACCTCTGCAAGGTGGTGACTTCCGGGCGCAATTCCTCGACGATCTTAGTCAGCGTACGCCGGAAGTTCATCAGGTCTTCCTTGAGCGTCCCTTCGACGTCGTAGTGCTTGATGATCTGCGGGATCAGGTCGATGATCTGGATGCGTTCATCGTCGTAGACCAAAAGCGCATGGAGCAATTGCTTCTCCAGTTCTTCGACGGAGAGGGCGGAGGCGGTGTCCAGTTGCTCGGCGTAGGTTTCGCGCTGGGCCTGGAGTTCGCTGATCGTGCTGTCTTGCAATGATTGCGCGGAAGGCATGGCCGTGCGCGGGATATCGACGACCGGATGCGGAGGCTCGCTTTCCGCGTAGGCGCAAAGCGACAGGGTGGCCAGCAGGACACCCGGGAAGAAGGGAAGGATGCGGGACGGCATGGGAATTCAAGTGTCAGGGCAAGCAGTATAACGGGTGAATGATGCAGCTTCCGTATGGCAGGTCGTCACGCCACGCTTTTTCGAGTGCTTGGCAGATCCATTTGTTCAGGCTTACTAGGTCCTTCTTGCCGCCACCCGATAGACGGTATTGCGCTCGCGTTTGCCGACAGCCACCACAGCCACGACAATATCCCGTTCCCGTACCTGGTAGACGAGTCTGTATCCTGCACTGCGCAGCTTGATCTTGTAACAGTCCTTCATGACACTCAGGCGGTCTCGTTCGATCCGTGGCGCTTCGAGGCGGGCGATCAGCTTCGCTTTGAATTGCTTGCGGATGTCCGGGTCCAGTTTTTTCCATTCGCGCATCGCGCTTGCGAGGAAGATCAGCCTATAGCTCATCGACATCAACTTCGATTTCAGCTTCGCCCTCGCGTTCGCGAACAAGTGCCGCGAGTTCCAAGTCTTCCAGTTTATTAATAATGGCCTCCCAGGCAGCGGCGGGAACGGCGTAAAAGACTGGCCGGTTGCGATTCAGGATCGCGACCGGTGCCCCCTCGGCGTGCTTGACGATAGCCATGGGGTTCTTCTTTAGATCGGATATGCCTACGCTTGCATCGGCGAGGACAGAGTGTATCGGGTTCATGAAAAGACCTTATAAGAGACTTATGTAAAGACCTATTATTGGATCGTTAAATTTAAATGTCAAGGAGAACGATTTCATCTGATATGCTCGAAATTTGCCAATTTCCCGACTTCCGGGGAAAATACGCATCTTAGTCAATGACCCCACCCGAAAACCCTTCTTCTTCCGGGCCAATGCCTGCACCGCGAACGCTGGCCAACGCCATCCGGGCGTTGAGCATGGATGCTGTCGAACAAGCCGCTTCCGGCCATCCCGGCATGCCGATGGGGATGGCGGATATCGCGGAAGTCCTGTGGCGTCGACACCTTAAACACAACCCAGCCAATCCCTGCTGGCCGGACCGGGACCGTTTCGTGGTCTCCAACGGGCACGGCTCCATGCTGCTGTACAGCCTGCTTCACCTGACCGGGTATCCGCTGGCGATGGAAGAGCTTCAGGCTTTCCGCCAACTGCACTCGCGCACGCCCGGGCACCCGGAGCTTGATCGGGACATCGGAGTCGAGACGACGACCGGCCCGCTGGGCCAGGGACTGGCCAACGCGGTCGGGATGGCGCTGGCGGAACGACTGCTGGGTGACCGCTACAACCGCGACGGGCATGAGGTGGTCAACCACCGGACTTACGTGTTTGCGGGCGACGGATGCCTGATGGAAGGCGTCTCGCACGAGGCGTGCAGCCTGGCCGGCACGCTCCGCCTCGGCAAACTGATCGTGTTCTACGACGACAATGGCATCTCGATCGACGGTGAAACCAAAGGCTGGTTCACTGACGATACGGCCGGGCGCTTTTCCGCCTACGGCTGGCACGTAATCCCGGACATCGACGGGCATGATCCGGAAGCGGTGGATCAGGCCATTCGCGAAGCCCAGGCCGATCCCCGGCCGTCGTTTCTTTGCTGCCGGACCGTGATCGGTTACGGCGCACCGCAGAAGCAGGGCACCGCAGACACCCATGGCGCTCCTCTTGGCGCCGAGGAAGTGGCGCGGGCGCGAGAGACCTTGGACTGGCCCCATCCTCCTTTCGAGGTTCCGGCCGAAATCCGCGAAGCTTGGGATGCCCGGGAGAAAGGCGCGGAGATGGAATCACGGTGGCAGGCGTGCATGGAAGACTATGCCGCCAGTTGCCCGGAGGATGCGGCCGAACTGGCCCGGCGCTTGGAAGGCGACTTGTCGGAGGCATTCACGGAGGCGATTGACGCCCATATCAAGAACCAGCTAATGGAGCCGGCGAAAGCGGCGACCCGCAAGCATTCCGGGAACACCCTGGATGCAATTGCTGGCAGCCTGCCGGAATTGATTGGCGGTTCGGCGGATCTGACCGGGTCCAACAACACCCAGCCCAAAGGCAGCCGTGCGGTCAGCGCGGACGAATCCGGCACCTACATCTACTACGGGGTCCGGGAGTTCGGCATGGGGGCCGTGATGAACGGCTTGGCCCTGCACGGCGGGTTCATCCCGTATGGCGGAACTTTCCTGACGTTCTCCGACTACGCCCGGAACTCTATCCGCATGGCGGCGCTAATGCACCAGCGAGTGATTTTCGTCCTGACACACGACTCCATCGGCCTGGGCGAGGACGGTCCAACCCACCAGGCGGTGGAGCATCTGGCGAGCCTTAGGCTGATCCCGGGGCTCGAAGTCTGGCGACCGGCTGACGCCGTGGAGACCGCAGTTGCCTGGAAGTGTGCGCTGCAGCCCGGGAACGGGCCGACCGCATTGGCACTGTCGCGCCAGTCCGTGGCGCAACTGGAGCATACTCCGGAGACTGTCGCGCTATCCGCGCGCGGTGGATACGTGCTGGTGGATTCGGACGGTCCGCCGGAACTGATTTTGCTTGCCACCGGATCCGAAATCGGGCTAGCCGTCGAATGTGCCGCGGCCTTGGACGGAATCCGGACGCGAGTCGTGTCGATGCCCTGCATGGAACAGTTTGCCCGACAGGATCCGGGCTACCAGGAACAAGTCCTGCCGAGCGAGGTTTCCGCCCGAATTGCGGTCGAGGCGGGAGTCAGCGCGCCGTGGCACCGCTGGATAGGACCGCAAGGACGCGTGTTGGGGGTCGAGGAATTCGGCCATTCGGCGCCAGGCGCCCGGGTGATGGAACACTTCGGGTTTACCGTAGAAAACTTGACAACGATGGCCCGGGACATGTTGGGTCAGGGAGTGACAGCATGAGTATTCGTGTAGGAATCAACGGCTATGGACGCATCGGGCGCAACATCCTGCGTGCCCTTTACGAAGCCGGGCGGCAAGATGAAATCAGCATTGTTGCCATCAACGACATCGGCGACTTGGAGGTCAGTGCGCATCTGACTCGCTACGACTCGGCGCATGGGCCGTTCAACCTGAATGTGCAGGCGGATGGAGACGCCATGATGGTGGGAGACGACCGCATCCGGTTCACCGCTTGCCGCAACCCGGCTGACATTCCCTGGAAAGAGTCGGAAGTGGACGTGGTGATCGAGTCGACCGGGCTTTTTGCGTCGCGCGAGAAGTCGAAAGGCCATCTGGAGGCAGGCGCCCCCCGGGTGCTGATCTCGGCCCCGGCCGGCAAGGACGTGGATGCGACCGTGGTGTACGGCGTCAACCACGACCAGTTGGGCCCGGATCACGTCGTGGTTTCCAATGCCTCCTGCACGACGAACTGTTTGGCGCCTCTGGCCAAGGTCCTGATGGAATCGGTCGGGATCGAATCCGGCATCATGACCACCATCCATTCGTATACCAACGACCAGGTGTTGACGGACGTGGCGCACAGTGACCTGCGCCGGGCCCGTTCGGCCACGCAGTCGATGATTCCGACCGCGACCGGCGCGGCGCGGGCGGTTGGCCTGGTGCTGCCGGAACTCGACGGCCGCCTGGACGGATTCGCCATTCGCGTGCCGACCATCAACGTTTCGGTGGTGGACTTGAGCTTCGTGGCCAGTCGGGAGACGAACGCGGAAGAAGTCAATGCGGCCGTGCGTGCGGCAGCCGAGGGGCCGCTGAAAGGCGTTTTGGCGTACAGCGAGGATCCCCTGGTTTCGATCGACTTCAACCACAGCCCGGCGTCGTCCTCACTTGATGCGTCGCTGACCAAGGTGCTTCCGGGCAACCTGGTCAAGGTCCTCTCGTGGTACGACAACGAGTGGGGCTTTTCCAATCGTATGCTGGATGTCATTGCGGCCTGGATGCGTGCCTCCGCATGAGCATACCTCCCGGTTTGCCGGGCAAGCTCAAGCCGGGCAGCCGGGTGCTGTTGCGCACCGACTTGAACGTACCGATAGAATCCGGCCGTATCACGGCGGATGAACGGATTCGCGCCAGTATCCAGACCCTTCGCCGCCTGCAGCAGGCCCGGTGCCGTGTCCTGGTGATGTCGCACCTGGGGCGGCCGCAGGAGGGGCGCTACGATGCAGCCGCTTCCTTGGAACCGGTCGCGATGGCTTTGTCGGAGCGGCTGGGCGAACCGGCAGTTTTCCGGCGCGACTGGATTGATGGCGTGGAGTCCAAGCCGGGTCGCGTCACTCTGCTTGAAAACGTGCGGTTTCTCGAAGGGGAGACCGGGAACAGCGACGATCTGGGCCGACGCATGGCGGCCTTGTGTGATCTCTACGTGATGGATGCCTTTGGCAGCGCGCATCGAGCGCATGCCTCGACCCATGCAGTGGCCCGGTACGCTCCGCGCGCCTGCGCGGGCCCTTTGCTGAGGCGCGAACTGAGAATGCTGCAGCGAGCCCTGGAGAAACCGGAACGCCCGCTGGTCGCGATCGTCGGTGGTGCCAAGGTGTCGACCAAGATTGAAGTGCTGGAACGCTTGGCCGAGATCGCTGACGAACTGATCGTCGGCGGTGGGATTGCCAACACGTTCATGGCGGCGGCAGGCCTGGACATTGGGGATTCTCTGCACGAACCGGCGCAGTTGGATCTCGCACGACGATTGATGAAGCCTTCTTCCCGGCGCCGGGCGACCGTCCCGTTGCCCCAGGATGTGGTCTGCGAGCTTCCCGGTTCGCACGATCCGGTCGTTCGCGAAGCGGACGAAGTGCGCCCAGGAGAGCGGATCATGGATGTGGGGCCAAAAACCCAGGATCACTATGGCCGGCTTGTTGCCCGGGCCCGGACAGTGATCTGGAACGGCCCGCTGGGCGTATTCGAGGATCCGCGCTTTGCAGCCGGAACGAAGGCCTTGGGACATGCCATTGCCGACTCGCAAGCCTTTTCTATTGCGGGCGGGGGTGATACGCTGGCCGCCGTGGGAAGTTTTCGGATAAAGAGCAAGATGTCTTATCTATCGACCGGCGGGGGCGCATTCCTGGAATATGCGGCAGGCCGCACGCTTCCGGCCGTTGAAATTCTCAAGACGGTGGCCTCATGACCGCGCCTTCCTCCGATCTTCGCCACCGGCGGACCAAGATCATTGCCACCTTGGGGCCAGCGACGGATTCGCCGGATGTGCTGCGCGGCTTGATCGATGCCGGCGTGGACGTGGTTCGCCTGAATTTCTCGCATGGCACCCAAGACGAGCACCGCAAACGTGCGGAGCGGATTCGCGAAATGACCGAACCGGATTACCATTTGGCGATTCTGGGCGATCTGCAGGGGCCGAAGATTCGCATTACCAGCTTCCGTGATGGTTCGATCACCCTCAAGCCGGGCGATCCATTTACCTTGGATCCGCATCTCGAACCGGATGCCGGCACGAGCGAAGCTGTTGGGCTGACGTACCCGGAACTGTCTGAAGACGTGCGTGTCGGCGACAATCTGCTGTTGGACGACGGCCGCTTTGTTCTGCAAGTCAAGGCGGTGGAATCCGGGCGCATCATCACCGAGACCATCTCCGGGGGGGTTTTGCAGGCTGCCAAGGGCGTCAACCGCGCCGGCGGCGGCTTGTCGGCACCTTCGATCAGTACCAAGGATCAACAGGACATCCAGTTGGCCGCGGAAATCGGCGTAGACTATCTTGCCGTGTCCTACCCGCGCAGCGGGGGCGACATCTACTATGCGCGCGAACTTTTGCGCGAAGCCGGTGGCAATGCGCACTTGATCGCAAAGATCGAACGAGCTGAAGCGGTCGAGAATATCGACGAGATCTTGGATGCCTCGGACGCGATCATGGTGGCACGTGGCGATCTGGGTGTGGAGATCGGCGATCCGGAACTGCCGGCGGTACAGAAAAGCTTGATTCGCAGGGCCTGGCGGCACAATCGGGTGGTGATTACAGCGACGCAGATGATGGAGTCGATGATTACCAGCACTATTCCGACGCGTGCGGAGGTGTTCGATGTCGCCAATGCCGTGTTGGATGGGACCGACGCCGTGATGCTGTCGGCGGAGACGGCGATTGGAAGTAACCCGGTCGAGGCGGTACTGGCGATGAGCCGTATCTGCGTGGGTTCCGAGGGCAATGCCGCCGGCGATATCCTGGATCTCACCAACGAAGAGGAAGACCTGTTCGATACGGACGAGGCGATCGCGCTGTCGGCGATCTTCACCGCCAACCACCTGAAGGTCAAGGCGATTGCCGCACTGACCGAATCCGGCTCCACTCCCCGGCAGATGTCACGTTTCCGTTCCAGCATTCCGATCTATGCGGTCTCTCGCAACCTTGAGACGCGTCGCCGGGTTAACCTGTATCGCGGGGTGTACCCGGTCACCTTGCGCAGCATCAGTACCGATCACGCCGAACTTAATCACGACTTGGTCGAAGTGCTGAAGAAAAGCGGCGTGGTGGAAGATGGCGACCGAGTGATCATCACCAAGGGCGATCTGGCAGGCGTTCAGGGAGGCACCAACGCCCTGAAAATCGTAGAGGCCGGAGCGATGCCCGAATCGCGTGGCGTCGCGGTCGAATAGCGATAAGATAAATTATTCGCGAACATTCTATTTTTTAACCTTTCAACCCGACACTTTTTATGAACCGTGAAACACTGAGCGCAACCGCGCGTGCCATGGTGGCCCCCGGCAAGGGGATTTTGGCAATGGACGAAAGCCACCCGACCTGCAAGAAGCGTTTTGACGCTTTAGGCATTGAATTTACTGAAGAAAATCGCCGTGCTTACCGCGACATGCTGGTTACGGCGGCGGGTCTGGGCGACCATGTCGGAGGCGCGATCCTGTTCGACGAGACCCTGCGCCAGAAGCTGCTGGACGATACGCCGTTCCCGGAGCACCTGAACTCGATCGGCATCGTGCCGGGCATCAAGGTGGATAAAGGCGCCAAGGACCTGGCGGGTCACCCGGGCGAGAAGGTGACGGAAGGCTTGGACGGCTTGCGTGAGCGCTTGGTTGAGTATGCCGAATTAGGCGCCCGCTTCGCCAAGTGGCGGGCGGTCATCACCATCGGGGATGGCCTGCCGAGCGAAGCCTGCATGGAAGCCAATGCTCATGCCCTTGCCCGCTATGCGGCCCTGTGCCAGGAAGCGGATCTGGTGCCGATCGTCGAACCTGAAGTCCTGATGAATGGCGAACACGATATTGACCGTAGCTATGAAGTGACTGTCCGTGCACTGGAGGTCACCTTCGATCAGCTGGCACGCCAGGGCGTGTGGCTTGAAGGCATCGTACTCAAGCCCAGCATGGTGATTTCCGGAGACCGGTGCGCGGAGCAGGCGGATGTCGAGACGGTGGCCGCCCGCACGGTGGAATGTCTGAAGAAGACGGTCCCCGCGGAAGTGCCTGGAATCGCGTTCCTGTCCGGTGGGCAGAGCGACGAGGAAGCCAGCGCGCATCTGAACGCGATCAACCAGCACCCGGATCTTCCCTGGGCGGTGACTTTTTCCTATGGTCGTGCCCTGCAGCAGCAGGCGATGAAGTCCTGGAGTGGCGCCGAGGCCAACCGTGGGATCGGCCAAGCCGCGATCTCCAAGCGCGCCCGCTTGAACGGGGCAGCCGCACGTGGGGCCTACGACGTCGAGATGGAAAAAGCAGCCTGATTTGGCATGGCGATCGTCCGGCTCCGCAACGCCGACCGTTCGTTCGAAATCCAGGAGAACGAAACTCTGCTTGAGGCCGCCATCCGCGAGGGTGTCGGCCTTCCGTACGGATGCAGCGCCGGGAATTGCGGGCTGTGCCGTGCCCGGCTGATAGAGGGCGAGCTCAAGCCCACCCGACATCACGACTTCGTGTTCACCCAAGCCGAGCGGGCGCATGGCGATTTCCTGATGTGCAGCAACGGCGCGCAGACCGACCTCACGCTCGAGGTCGTGCTCGAAAAAGACCCGACATCCATCCCCTGGCAAACCTTGCAGGCGAAAGTGAAGATCGCCGAAAAACTCGGCGAACGCCTGCTGTGGCTGAAATTGCGGGTACCCCGCTCGCAACGGCTTCGCTTCATGGCAGGCCAGTATGCGACCCTGACGCTGGAAAATGGCGCGGTGAGCGACAGTGCGATTGCCAGTTGCCCGTGCGACGAACGGCACATCGACTTCCACATCCGGCGCTTGCCGGATGACAATTTTTCCGACAGCGCATTCGAGTCCCTGCGCCCGGGGCAGACCGTGATGGTTGAAGCGCCTGGGGGCCGGTTTGCATTCGATGACAGTTCTACTCGCCCGGCCCTGTTCGTGGCGTTCGATACTGGATTTGCAGCCATCAAAAGCATGCTTGAACACCTCACCGCGCGCGAATCAGAGCAGCCTTTGCACTTGTACCGAATCTGCTGCGGAAAGGAAGACCTGTACATGCACAACCTGTGCCGTTCCTGGGCGGATGCGCTCGACGAACTGAACTACACGCCCTTGGTAATCGAGGAGTCGTTCAGTGAGTGGGCGAAAGATGAGTTGTCCGGCATGGAAAAGGTGGAGACGATGCTGAGGCGCGTCATGGAGGATCACCCAGACTTGTCCGGGATGGACCTGTACGTTTGCGCGCCGGAGCCAGTGGTGGAACGCTTTGATGCCTTGGCCACGCAGCACCGGTTGGTGCGGGAGCAGTTTCACGCCGAAGTCATCCGCGGTAATTCGTATACCCGCTGTCTGGGGGCGACGGCGTGAATACGCACTGTCCGTTTGAGCGCCTGATCGTCGCCGGGACGCATGCCTGCTCCCGGGCCATTTCGGTAACGCGTCGGGATGGTGCCGGCATCGACTGCAATGACGCAGACTCCTGCAACCGTTGCCAAGGATTGCAGGAATTCTTCGAACAAATCGGCGCCGAGGCTTTTGGGGAAGTCGAAGATCGCACTCAGGTGCCGCACAGCACGTTACTGAAGATCCAGATTGGCGGCTTGGCCGGAACGCTGCAATGTCTGAATCTGCCTGTGGATGAGAAAATCGAGGACATCGACGGAGTGGCAGGGAATGCGGCAGATAAACTTGAGATGCTGGATCATGGCATTCTGGCCGAGGCGATGCGCGGTGCGCGCGCCCGGCGAAGCCGGCACTGATCCGGGACAGACAAGAGACTATGGATAAGCGCTGCTACAGCCAGGATCACCTCTGGTTGGAACCCGACGGGTCCGGCGGGGCCACCGTGGGCGTGACTCACTATGCGCAGGAAGAACTGGGCGACATCCTGTTCGTGGAGTTGCCTGAACCCGGTACCGAACTAGTCCAGGGTCAGAGTTTTGGGGTCATCGAATCAGTGAAGACCGCGTCCGAACTGATCGCACCAGCTTCGGGGCAGGTCGTGGCAGCCAATGAGGCCCTCCGGGAAGAGCCGTGGCAGGTCAATGATTCGCCTGAGGGAGAAGGCTGGATACTGAAGATAAATTGTGCTGAGACTGATCCCTGTGCATCCCTGATGGATACGGATGCCTACGAAGAGTTGACCGGCAAGTAACCCCGAGAATCAGACGTAGTGACGGCGGTAAGACCGTCGGGTTCCGGCGCGCTGGGTGATAACGCCGATGATGTCGGAAGGATCGCTGATTTCAAGCGAGGGATAGCCGGGATTGACCGGCCGTAGCCAATGCCGTTCATCTTCAACCCAGTATTGCCGGAAAATAGGTTCTCCGCTTACCCGTGCGACCACGTAAGAGCCGGACTGCGCATGTCCAGCCGGGTCGACGATGACGATGCAACCGTCCGCGAATTCTGGTTCCATGCTGTCGCCGAGCACGCGCAAGGCATAGGGCTCGTGAGCCGCGCAGCCGGCATCGTCCAGCACGGGGTTTTGGATTTGCGGGTCGGAAGAACTCATAGGAAATCAATTTCAACACATTTTGGCAATTAGGAGAAAACCTCTGGGTCTGGGGTGGATTGGGCCTAACTGCTTCAACTGCAACCACAGTGATTCCGAAGGCCGAACGACGATTAATTGGGGCGCCCGTTACAATGCGCAAACTTCTACACGTTTTCCATGTCTGATTCCTGCCTGATTGTCAATGCGACCGCGGTCAACGAAGGCCGCGTATTCGAGACGGATTTGCTTGTCCGAGGCTCGCGGATCGAAAAGATCGGGCCGGACCTGTCCGGCGAGTCTGCCGACCAAGTCCTGGATGCGACGGGACTCCACCTGCTGCCCGGAATGATCGACGGCCAGGTGCATTTTCGTGACCCGGGTCAGCCGGAGAAAGGAACGTTCCAGTCTGAATCCCGCGCTGCCGTGGCGGGGGGCACGACCACCGTCATGGACATGCCCAACAACCAGCCGCCAGTTTCGACCCTTGAGCGGTTGGACGAGAAACTGGCACGGGCAGACGGCGCGATGCACACCAACTATGCGTTTTATTTCGGTGCGACCAATCACAATGCCGACGAGGTCCGAAAGCTGAATCCCCGGAAAGCGTGCGGACTCAAGATCTTCATGGGTGCCTCGACCGGCAACATACTGGTGGATGACCCTAAAGCGCTGGAGCAGCACTTTGCCGACTGCCCCATCCTGATTGCGACGCACTGCGAAGACACGCCGATGATCGAGGCGGCTCTGGCCGAACATGTCCGGCAGTACGGTGAGCAGATTCCGATGCACTGCCACGTGCAGATTCGCAGCCGGGAGGCGTGCCTTGCATCCTCATCCCTGGCGGTGGGCCTGGCGCGGCGATTCGGCTCGCGGCTGCATGTTCTGCACCTGACCACGGCGGATGAACTGCCACAGTTCAATGTCGGGCCGATTGAAGGCAAGCGGATTACCGCTGAGGCCTGTGTGCATCACTTGGTTTTCACCGACGCCGACTATGCGCAGTACGGTGGCCGCATCAAATGCAACCCCTCGATCAAGAAGCAATCAGATCGGGATGCGCTGCGTCAGGCGGTGCACGAAGACCGGATCGACGTGATCGCGACCGATCACGCGCCGCACCTGCTGTCGGAGAAAGAAGGACCGTACCAAGAAGTCGCGGCGGGGCTGCCGATCACACAGCACGCTTTGCCGATGCTTCTGGAGCTGGTTCACCAGGGTGTCTTCAGCTTGCCGCAGGTCGTACAAAAGGCGGCGCATGCCCCGGCACTGTGCTACGCGGTCCGCGATCGCGGATTCTTGCGCGAAGGCTACTACGCGGATCTGGTTTTAGCAGATTTGTCGACGGCCAAGCAGGTAGAGCCGGAAGAAGTCCTTCACCAATGCGGTTGGTCGGCGTTTGAAGGACAGATGTTGCATGCCCGGATTGACACGACGATGGTGTCGGGACGGATCGTGCACCGGGATGGGCAGGAAATGCCGCCCGCAGCCGGAATGCAGATTGATTTCGACCGCGAGTGATTCCCGATCCGGTCGTTATTCGTCTTCGTCAGAGCCCGCCTGAAGCAACCCGTACTGCTCGACCCCAATCTGGTCAATCAACTGCAATTGCGTCTCGATGAAGGCGATGTGCATTTCCTCATCCTCGATCAGGTCTTCAAACAGGCGCATGGAAGCATAATCGCTCACTTCTTGGCAGACATCACGGCCTTCCCGGTACAGAGCATGCGCCTCTTGTTCGGCGGCGAGGTCGCATTCCAAGACCTCCCGGATGTTCTCACCAATGCGCAGCGGATCTAAGGTTTGCAGATTGGGGTGTCCTTCCAGGAAGATGATTCGCTCCACGAACCGGTCCGCATGGCGCATTTCTCCAATGGACTCTTCTCGCGATTTTTGGGCGAGCTTGCCGTAGCCCCAGTCCTCCAGCAACCGGTAATGCAGCCAGTATTGGTTGACGGACCGCAATTCGCTGGCAAGGCTGCGGTTCAGGTAGTCGATGACTTTCTCATTTCCTTTCATGGTGGCGGTCTCCTGCTTTTTCCGTAAATCAGGCGTCAGTATGCGCCTGCTTGATGATCTGGGTGATTAGCGGCCGACAGTTGCCGCATCGCGCGCGTTTTCCCATTTGGCGGTAAACAGAACGGAAATTCACGGGTTGTCCTGCTTTGGCGGTGGCTTTCACCGCGGCGCGCAGCTCTCGGTCACTGACTTGAACGCAGGAACAGACGATCATGCGCGTGCCCCACAAGCCTGCGGGTTAGGTGAAATATCGTAGGTGAGGCGTTTCGAATGATCGGTGAAAAGCGATGAAATCGCATCTATCACGTCAATTTCATGTTTTCGATTGCGCCCTGATCGAAGTCCACTTCGACAACCAGGTCGGACTTTAGTTGGGACTGGCAAGCCAGGATATAGCCCTTCTTGAGCATGTCAGCATCCAGCACGTAGGCGAAATCGTTCAGCGCCTTGACCTTGCCTTCCTTGAGGATGCACCGGCAGGTTCCGCAACTTCCCACCTTGCAGTCGCAGGGCCACTTGATGCCGGCGTTCAGGGCGGCCTGCAGCAAGTTGATCTTGCCGGGCACCTCGAAAGTCTCGCCGGTGTTGGCGATGGTGCAAGTGAAATCCTTTTTCTTGCCAAAAATCATCCGAAATCCCGATCGGGTTAAACAGTTTTCTATTCTACATCAGGCATGGCCTGAATGCGGGATTCAGACCCGGTATGTGGTCTCGGGTGTTTGGGCTGCTTTGAAGAAGCGGCGGACGTAACGGGGTGCGATGTTGGCGCGATTGACCAACACCAGCATATCGGCCACATTGAATTTTTTATCCCAGCAGGGTTTGCCGCAGATTTCCGCACCGAGGTTCAGGTAGGCTTTCAGCAAAGGTGGCAGGATCTCCCGGACCGAATCGGAAAGCTCGATGGACGCATCCACGGTGGGCTGATCCGGTTTGGGTAGAGGAGAGCGAGGATGGACGCCCAAGTCCAGGTTGACCAAGCCGCGTTCCAGCGCGTTTTGGTAGATGGCATGAGCCTGGTGGCCTCCGTCCGACATGTCCACACTGGCACATCCGAACAGATATTCGTAGCCTCGGGACAGCATAAATCCTGCAAGACCGAGCCACAAACAGGTAATGGCTCCGCCGTTGCGATGGTCGGGATGCACGCAGGTACGGCCGACTTCAAGTTTCTTCCCGTGAAGGCTGCGCAAGCGGCCTAGTTTGAATTCCGATTGCGTGTAGAAACCCCCGGCCTGCGGGACATCCTCGTCCGAAAGGACCCGGGTGCAAGCCACGATATCCCCAGTGACCGTGTCGGAGACGGTCAGGTGGCGGCAGAACGGGTCATAGGAATCCGAATCGATCTGCTCTGCGGCGCTTTCCAGAGATGCCCCCATTTCCAGTGCGAAAACCTGGTAGCGGAGGCGTTGGCATTCGGTAATGACGAACGCCTGAGTGGCGATTTCAAACTTGTATCGGCTTGCCATAAATTGACGGCCAAGTAACTTTTGCAAGTATATAGTATTTTCAATGTGTTACAGCCCAATGAAAGTCGAAACCCCTCAATATGGCCCGACAGAATCGGGTGTGAAGGCTGTCTTTAGTTTGAGGCGGTAAAATGTCAAACCCGCCAGCTCCTGTTGGGGCAAGTGCCTATTTATGGCTAAAAAGCTATTCAACCGCCTATCCGGTGCCGTAAAAAAACGCACCAACGGCAATCCCCGGGTTGTGGGAGCCGACGAACACGGCATCAATTCTTCGGAAGTTTCCAGGTCTGCCCGGCACGTGGTGGAAGTTCTGGTGGAGGGAGGCTACGAGGCCTATATCGTCGGTGGCGGCGTGCGCGACCTGATGCTGGGCCTGCACCCGAAAGACTTTGACATCGCCACGGATGCCCGCCCTGAACAGGTGAAGAACCTGTTCGATCGCTGCCGCATCGTTGGTCGGCGGTTCCGGCTTGCGCACGTGTATGTGGGTCGGGACCTGATCGAAGTCGCGACGTTCCGGGGCGGGCATCGTTCGCGCTCCGGGCGTGCCCATGTTTCAGTGACCTTGGGGGGTCGAATCCTTCGCGACAACGCATACGGGACGATCGACCGCGACGCATTGCGACGGGATTTCACGGCCAACTCTCTGTTCTACGACCCAACCCGGAACACTGTGCTGGACTTCGTTGGTGGCGTGGAAGATCTGAAACAACGCCGCCTGCGCATGATCGGCAAGCCTGCAGTGCGTTTCCGCGAGGACCCGGTACGGTTGTTGCGCGCGGTGCGTTTTGCGGCCAAGCTCAACTTCCGAATGGACCCGGCCATGGAACAATTGATCCCCGAGCTGGCGGATCTGCTTGACGCCATTTCACCGGCCCGGCTGTTCGACGAAGGCATCAAGCTCCTGCATAGCGGCGCGGCCGAGCGCACGTTTGAGCTGTTGCGCGATAAAGGATTGCTGCATCAGTTATTCCCACGCACGGAGGCGGCTTTGGAGCGGGATCACCCGGAAGATCTGGAGTTCATCCGCTTGGCGCTGGCGAACACAGACGAACGGGTGCGTTCGGGCATGCCGGTCTCCCCGGCTTTCGCCTACGCGATATTGATGTGGCCGTATGTGCGCCAACTGCTGGATGAACTGGAACCGGGGGAATTCAGCCCTCGCGATGCGCTGGCGATTTGCACTGACCGGGCCTTGGAGCATCAGGCGCGGACCATCAGCATTCCGTTTCGTCATGCCCAGATGATCCGCGAGATCTGGACCCGCCAGCCGCAGTTGGAAGCAGGTCCGCGCAGCCACCCTGAACGGGTGATGTCGCGCAGCGCATTTCGTGCGGCATATGATTTCCTCGGGTTGCGCGCGCTGAGGGACGAGCGGTTGCAGGGGGCTTACCAGGCTTGGACACGGGCCCAGGAAAAGTACGAAACAGGGCCCAGCGACGCCCCCCGACGTCGCCGTCGCCGTCGGCGGAGATAACCGTGCCCCGGGAAGATATTTACATCGGGCTCGGCAGCAATTTGGACGAGCCAGCCGAGCAAGTCCGCTCCGCGGTGCGCGAACTGGGACAACTTGCTCAGGTTCGCCTGTGCGCTTCTTCGGGTCTGTACCGGAGCCCGCCGATGGGCGGGTTGGACCAGCCGGACTATATCAATGCGGTCGTGCAGGTCGAAACCGATCTGGAGCCTGAGCAATTGCTCCACGAACTGCAAGCGATCGAGCGTCAGCACGGACGAAAAGAGCAATGCGAGCGCTGGGCATCGCGGACATTGGACCTGGACCTGCTCTTGTGGGGGCAGGAACATTTTGACAGCAAGGCCCTGACGTTGCCGCATCCGGGTCTGCATGAGCGGGCGTTCGTGTTGGCCCCGCTGCAGGAACTGGACGCGGACCTGGAGGTGCCTGGACAGGGCACGGTCTCGAAGTTGTTGCGGGAATGCAAGTACTCCCGGGTGGATCGGGTGGGGGCTTGCCAAAGCCTGCCCGACTCGGCACGCCTGATCGCGGTGGAAGGGCCGATAGGCGTTGGCAAGACCACGTTATGCAACCGTCTGGCAGCTGATTTCAATGGCCGGCTGATACTGGAGAATTACCAGGAAAACCCTTTTCTCAAGGATTTTTTTGAAACCCCTGAAAAAACGGCTCTGGCAACCCAACTGCACTTCCTGACCAGCCGGGCTTGCCAGTTGCAGCAATTGAACCAAGTGGATCTGTTCCAGCAGCGCACCTTCTCGGATTACGTGTTCGAGAAAAGCGACTGGTTTTCCAGGCTATCGCTTCAGGGCGACGAATATGACCTGTGGCTCAGCTTGTACACTCATATGTCCGCCGGGCTTCCACGTCCGGACTTGGTTATCTATCTGCAGGCGCCAGTGTCGGTTTTACTGGAACGAATCGCAATGCGGGGGCGGTCGTTCGAACGCGCGGTGCGCCCGGAGTTCCTGGAGGCGCTGTCGGCATTGATGGCGGAACACTTCCGCAATTACTCTGGAACTGTGCTGACGGTCGACACTTCCTGCGCCAATCTGGCGGAAAGCCTTCAGGACTACCAGAGCCTGCTGGTTGCGCTGGATGGCATGACCCAACCCGGCCAGTATTTTCTGGATCCGAGCCAGCCGGAGGGGATGCTGGGTGACATGGCTCCAGCCGACTCGGTGGCGTAGATATGAGTACGCCGGATTCTCCCGTGACGCTTGATGCCCTGTGCCGGATGGCTCGGGAGGGCGAGGATCGTTTTGCCGGCCTGACGGCCTACGATGCGACATTCGCGCGCGTGCTCGATACATGCGGAGTGGAGTTCATCCTGGTCGGCGACTCCCTTGGCATGGTTGTCCAGGGGCGCCCCAACATGCAGTCGGTGACCATGGACGACATGGTCTACCACACGCAGTGCGTCGCCCGCAGCATTCAGCGCGCCCTGCTGGTCAGCGACCTGCCGTACATGAGTTGCTGCGATGTTCCCATGGCGCAAGCCAATGCCATGCGGCTGGTGCAGGAGGGCGGCGCGCAGGTGGTCAAACTCGAGGCCTCCCAGGATCAGGTCGAAATCGTCCGCGCCCTGTCCGATCAAGGTACCCCGGTCTGTGCACACCTGGGGCTTCGCCCGCAGAGCCTGACCAAACTGACCGGCATCCGGCGACACGGGCGCACTTCTGAGGAGGCGGATGAACTGCGGGAGACGGCGCTCGCGCTGGAACAAGCGGGCGCGGACCTGCTGCTGGTGGAGTGCGTGGTTGACGACCTGGCCGCGGAAATCACTGAACAGGCGGGAATCCCGGTGATCGGCATTGGTTCCGGCGGGGCCTGCGACGGACAGATCCTGGTGCTGTACGACCTGTTGGGGTTGACCGACCCACCGCCAAAACACGCTCGCAGTTTCATGAATTCGGGCCATAGTGTCGCGGATGCAGTCCGAGCCTATGTCGAAGCGGTTCATTCCGGATCCTTCCCATGATCCTGTGCCGCACGGCGGCGCAACTTGAGGCCGCGCTGACCCGGCAGCCCGAAGAACGGACCCTGGTGCCGACCATGGGTGGCCTGCACGCCGGGCACCTGAGTTTGATCGAATGTGCACGGCAGTGCTCCGGAATCGTGCTGGCCACCGTTTTCGTCAACCGACACCAGTTCGATGACCCGGAGGATTTCGCCAACTACCCCCGCGAAGAAGAAGAGGACTTTGAACGCCTGCGCCAGGCGGGGGTCGACCTGACGTATGCCCCGGACGAGCAGGAAGTCTGGGGCGGTGAACCTCCCCGGCTGGAGGCGTTCGAGATCCCGGGCATGACGGATGTGCTGGAGGGTCAGTATCGCCCGGGACACTTGAGGGCGGTAGCGGCGGTGGTCAGCCGGCTGTTCGACCAGACGGCACCGACGGCCGCCGTGTTCGGCGAGAAGGATTACCAGCAGTTAGTGCTGGTGCGGCGCTTGGCGGTGGAATGCCGGCCGCCGATCCGAATTATTGCTGCTCCAGTCGTACGTGAGCCGGACGGTCTTGCCATGAGTTCGCGAAATCGAAGGCTGGACCCCCAGTCGCGTGAACAGGCAGCCGGATTGCACCGGACCCTGGAAGCAGCCGCAGAATCAATCAAGGATGGACTTGATGTGGAGCAAGCGCAACGGCAGGCGTTTGAGACCTTGGTCGAGTTGGGATTTGAACCGGACTATGTCGAGGTGCGTGAAGCGGATTCCCTGTGCCAGCCAGCCCCAACCGACCGGGATCTGGTCATTCTGGCCGCGGCGCGGTTGTCGGGGGTGCGGTTGCTGGATGTCGTCCGTTTCGGCCTGATCTTGTCGTGAGACCTTAGCAATCCAGCGAAATTTTCTAGCCGGACTAACGCTATGCGAGATCGTGCCGTTCGAGAAACTCGCGGGTCACGGCAACACACTCCTCGGGTTTCTCCAGTTGAAGCAAATGCGTCGTTTCGGGGATGAAATCGTAGTCCACTTCATAGGCGGACCGCTGGTCGAGCGTGGGCAGGTATGAGTGCGGCAAGGTGGGGTCGGCGCCGATGATCTTCTTCGGACAGGCGATAAGATCAAGATCGAGCAGCGGAAAGAAACTCCGGCCGTATTCCATGAGTTGCGCTTCGTATTCACGGGGGCAGCGAAGCTCGTAACCATTACCGCTTTCGGATCCTCGAAGCGTCGTTAGTGCCATGAGCTCGTGCACGCCAGGGCTAACCCCCTTGAACGATGGATGAAACTTCAGGAACTCGACAAACTCCTCCCGCGACTTAAAGTGATCTTCCCGCTGTCGGATCTTGGCCGCCATGAGCGCGGCGGCCTCTAGAAGCTCTGTCTGGCTCATGTCGTGCTTGGCCAGGGGCGGGTCGAACAAAACCAATGCCGAGTAGATCTTGTTGCAGGACAGAATGGCAACAATTGAGGTGAGAGAGTGAAAGATGCCGATCGTTGGCTTGCTGCCATACGTACGCTCAATGGACTCGAGAATGATGTCGTGATCGCAAACGAGCGTCGGAATATTGTGATCCCTCCGGGTACCGACGCTGTTCCAACCGTGGTTCCTGAGGTCGTAGACCATCAGGTCGTAGTCGTTCGCGAGCAGAGACCAGAACGGGTAATAAAGATCGGCGGCAAAACCACTACCGTGGCTCACGAGGATCCTGGTACCTGATGGATTGCCGTGCCGGCGCACGGTGGTAATGGTGTCGGCGTCGAGACGAACATCGAGGGTTGATAAGGGGTTGGGTATCTCCCACACGATGTCAGCCGTCATGGCAGGGGGTTCGGTTGTCTCTCAATACGCATCCTAAACGGAACGCCGCACTGCCGAGACTGCGGGGCGCCCGATGTCGGAATCGCCGACCGCCTTCGGGCTTGGGGCGGCCGGTCCCGCTCAACTGGTGCCGGAGATTATCCGGCGAGCGCGCGGATGCTATCCGGAATGCTTACTCAGCCGCGCGCGTCGATGAAGCTGACAAGTTCGCGAAGGTTCTTGAACTGTGTGCATTCGTCCGCAACCAATCCGAGGCCGAACTCCTGGTTGACCATTTTGAAAAATGCGATCGCATCCACCGAAGAGACTCCGATGTCACTGAATGACCCGTCAAAATCTGGGCTATGGTCTAGGTCGAAGTTTTCGGTGATGAGCGTTCTTAGGCGGTCTTCGGTTCCAGACATGTGTATTTCTCCCTGAAAGTGAATGTTATTGTTATGTGTGCAGCCCGGGGTTCCTAGCCCAAATTGGACTGGGAGATTACCGGACAGGTCGATGCCCCTATGAGGGCAAGGCACCGTTCGATGGGCATCTTGGACATTGTAGCACCCATTTAATGGGGTCATCATCAGTCGTGCTGACACAAGTTTGCTGTTCGGTTCGACTTGGAATACCATGCTATAAATTCACTCCAATCCACGAACAATCTATTCATGGCGATGCCGGACAAATCTTCTATCCCCCCTGATCCTCGGGGATCGGAGCGCGTTGCGGGTGATCCGCCCATCGCGGTCATTGGCATGGCCTGCCGGTTCCCCGGTGCGCCGGATATCCCGGCTTTCTGGCACCTGCTCGAAAGCGGCGGGAACTCGATCAGCGAAGGAATCTCCGGCGCGGGCGCCGAGCGCATGGGAGAACTTTTCCCTGGCGGCGTGGTTCCGAACGAAGCCTGCCGTTTCGGGTCCTTCGTTTCCGATATCGACCAGTTCGATGCCTCGTTCTTCCGGATTTCGCCGGCGGAAGCACAATTGATGGATCCGCAGCAGCGCATGATGCTGGAGACAAGCTGGCAGGCGCTTGAGGATGCGGGAATCGACCCGAACCGGCTCAAGGGCGGCCAGACTGGCGTCTACACCGGAATCAGCAATGACGAGTACCGTATGCTGGTTCTGGACTCGACTAAACCGACCGAAGCGGCCGGATGCCTCTATGCCCTCAGCGGCACCAACCTGAACGGTGCCAGCGGGCGGGTCTCTTTTGTATTGGGCCTCATGGGGCCGGCGAAGGCCGTGGATGCCGCTTGCGCATCGTCTCTGGTCTCGGTCCACGATGCGGTGGTTGATCTGCAGCAGGGCAAGGCGGACCTGGCCATTGCCGGCGGCGTGCAGGCCTTGCTAAACGGCCGCGTATACGAACTCCGCGCGGACGCAATGATGCTGTCTCCCGACGGCCAGTGCAAGACTTTTGATGCATCTGCGAACGGCTACGTGCGTGGCGAAGGCTGCGGAGTCGTGATCCTGAAACGACTGAGCGAGGCGGAGGCGGATGGCGATCGCATCTGGGGCGTCATCCGGAGTTCGGCGGTGAATCACGGCGGGGCCAGCGTAGGGCTGACGGTTCCGAATACGCCTGCGCTGGAACAGGTGATCGAGACGGCACTATCGCGGGCGGGCATCCCCCCGTCGGACGTGGATTACCTGGAGGCGCACGGAACCGGAACGACGGTGGGTGATCCCATTGAAATCAATGCAGTGGCCTCTGTCTACGGGAAGAAACGCGAGGCCGATCACCCGCTCCTGGTCGGTTCCGTAAAAACCAACGTCGGTCACCTGGAGTCCGCTGCCGGGGTTGCCGGACTAATCAAGGCAGTGTTGGCGGTGGAGCGAGGCGTAATTCCGAAACACCTGCACTTCCAGGATCCCCACCCGGGCATCGACTGGGACCATCTGCCGCTGCAGATCACCTCGTCCACGACGGACTGGCCACGCCATCGCGGGCGGCCGCGATTGGCGGGCGTGAATTCCTTCGGGATATCCGGAACGAATGCCCACATTGTGGTGGAAGAGTACGACGGCCCAAATTCGGCTCTTGGCGAAGGATATCGGGCTGCGGGTTCCGCAAAGGCCGTGGAGGTCTCACCGCCGGCGACCGTGGCGGATCTATCGCTGCCGGAGCAGGAAGGGAGTGGACGCGAGAGCCGTCTTTTGCCGTTGTCGGGCAAATCGGAGGGCGCGCTTCGGGAACTGGCAAAGGGGTATCTGTCGTGGCTCGACGACCGGGCTGAAGAATCCTCGGAAAACATTTCCATGGAGCCGCTGCTGTCGGACATGGCGTGGACCGCCGGCGTGGGGCGAAGTCATTTTGATTGCCGCGCGGGGATCGTGTTCCGTGATGCCGAGTCGCTGCGGGAACGCCTGAGAGCTTTAGCTGAAGCAGACGACAGCATCAAACCCGGGATGGCGGCCAAGGTGGCATTTGCCTACACCGGGCAGGGAAGCCAGTGGGCCGGCATGGGGCAAGCACTCTACGAACACGAACCGATCGCACGCGCGGTTCTGGATCGCTGCGAAGCGGCATTCCGGGACGAACGGGGAACTTCCCTGCTGGACGTGATGTTTGGTCGGGACGAGGGCGAAGGCGAACTTGAAGACACGGCGTGGGAACAACCGGCTCTCTACGCTTTGGAGTGCGCGCTGACGGCTCTATGGGCGAGTTTGGGCATCAGGCCCAGTGTGGTCGTGGGACACAGCGTCGGAGAACTGGCGGCGGCACAGGCGGCAGGAGTATTCAGCCTCGAGGACGGGATGCGGTTTGCCGCGACCCGAGGCGCCCTGCTGTCGGGAACCGAACCGGGCGCCATGGCCGCAGTTTTCGCACCGGCGGAGCAGGTTACATCGGAAGTCGAGGCGTTCACCGCATCGTCATCCAACGCCAGGCTGAGCGTTTCGGGATATAACGGAACCCATCAGGTGATCAGCGGCCCGATCGAGGAAATTGAAGCCATCTCGAAACACCTCGAATCGGAAGAGATCCGGGTCAAGCGGCTGAACACGGCCCGTGCATTCCACAGCGCCTTGGTGGAGCCGGCCCTGGATGCGCTGGAAGCGTCTCTGGAGGGCATCGCGATCAAGTCTCCCTCCCTGACCGTGGTCAGCAACCTGACGGGCCAAGCGGTCGGGCCTGACGAGTTGCTGGACGGGGCCTATTGGAGAAGGCATGCTCGGGAGCCGGTGGCATTCGCTCGCGGTGCCGAGACACTGGCGGAACTTGGGGTGGATCTGGTGCTGGAGATCGGCCCACGCTCCGTGTTGGCTCCCATGGCAGTTGCGGCTTGGCCCGAATCCGTACAGGCTCCCGCGGTATTGTCGAGCTTGCGCCCGCCATCCGGCAACGGCAAGGCATCCGGAAGCGGCAGCGATTTTGCAGAAGCAGTCGCGGAAGCCTATCAGGCAGGGCTGCCGATTCATTTCCCGGGGCTTTTCACGGGCGAAACGCGGCGACGAATTTCATTGCCAGGCTACCCGTTCCAGCGCGAACGCCACTGGGTCGAGGCCTCGAAGCGACGGCACTTGGCCGAGGGTCACCCCTTGCTGGGCGTCCGGCATGAATCCGCCAACGGCGAGATCACGTTCGAGACCGAGATCTTCCCCTCGGATCCGACATGGCTGAGCGACCATCGGGTATTTGGCCGCCTCATCGCACCGGGCGCACTTTATGGCGCCATGGCGGCATCGGCTTCTCTTGCCGAAGGCGGCCGGTCGATGGTTGTGGAAGATCTGCAGTTGCACAACCCGTTGATCTTTTCGGACGAGGGAGCCGGGGAAGGGGAGGAAGAGAATGGCCGAAAAGTTCAGGTTGTGCTCGATGCCCCCGAACAGGCGCCATCGCAGCGTGTCCGGATCTTCAGCAAGGGAAGCGAGGAAGCCTGGATCAAGCACATTGAGGGCCGCGTGTCGCCAGGCACTTCCATGCCGGAAGACAGCGCGCGGATCGATATTGAAAAACTGAAGTCTGACCTGTCGCCGGCCGACGTGTCGGCTTATTACCAAGCCAAGGCGGCGACCGGGATCGATCTCGGTCCATTCTTCCGCACGTTGGGGAAGGTGTGGTCCGGGCCGGGTGAAGCACTGGGAGAAGTACGTTTATCGGAATCTCTAGGCCGGAACGAGTTGGATGTTCACCCGCTTGTATTGGATGGCTGCTTCCAGGTCGTGGGCGTGGCGCGAAACATGACGGGCGCCGAGGGGGAGGCGACGTACCTGCCGTTTGGCTGGGAGCGGCTGTGGCTGGCGAAGCGACTGCCGGATCGGGTGCTTTGCCACGTGCGCATCAATGAGGTTCCCGGGCAGTCGGAAGAGAAAACAGGCCAGACGCCGGAAGTCCTGAGCGGGGAATTGCGTATTTACGATCCAGAGGGGGTCTTGCTTGGCGGGTTGAGCGGGTACACAGTGAAACGGGCGACGCGGGCGGCGCTGCTGTCGGCGGTCGAGGGAGTGAAGGATCTGCTGTACGAGGTTGTCTGGCGCGACTGTGCCCTCGGACAGGGAATCACCCCTGCCGACTTCTTCCCGGATCCGTCTTCTGTCGCGGCTCGCACGGGGTTGTTCTCCGAGTATGTGGCAGCTGCGGGGGTCAAGCCGGAGGACAGGAGCTCCCTGCTGATGGATCTGGAACAGTGGTCGCGATCCTATGCGCTCACGAACCTGGAGAAGTTGGGCTGGCAGCGCGAGGTGGGCACAACCGTCGACCCCGATGAACTGCGGCAACGCTTGGGAGTTATCGAGGATCACAAGCGCCTGTTCCGCCGGCTGTTCGAAATGCTCGCCAAATCGGGCGTGTTGGAGGAGACGGAGGAGGGTTTCACCGTCGTGTTGGGGCCGGAAGATCCACTGCCGGACGAACTGCCGGACAACCCCGAGGAATTCCACACCCGGATGGTCGAACTCTATCCTCACGGCTCGACCGAGATCGGGTTGTTCCGCCGGTCCGGCGGCGCCCTGACCGAAGTGCTGCGCGGCCAGGAGGATCCGCTGACGCTCCTGTTCAGCAGCGGAGAACCGACTGCGGCGGATCTGTACCTGAAGGCGCCGGTCGCACGTGCTGCGAACCAGTTGCTGGCCGACGCGGTTCGGATGCTGGTGGCTGAATTGCCCGAGGGGCGGTGTCTCAAGGTCATCGAAGTCGGCGCAGGCACGGGATCGGCGACTGCATCCATCCTCCCGGAGCTTCCGCAGGGACGGTTCGACTACACGTACACGGATATTTCGGCAGGTTTCTTCGCGGAAGCGGAGGGGCGTTTCGGGGATGCCGGTGGCTGCATCGAATACCGACCGCTGGATATTGAAAAGGACCCCATCGATCAAGGCTTCAACTCCCACGGCTATGACTTGCTGATTGCATCCAATGTGCTTCACGCGACGCGTCATCTTGACGAAACATTGGGGCACTGCCGGGATCTTCTTGCTCCATCGGGGCAGCTGATCGCACTTGAGAACCTTCATGGTCAGGGCTGGATGGATCTGACCTTCGGACAGTTGGATGGTTGGTGGCGGTTTGCCGACGACTACCGTCCCCACCACGCCCTCGCGAGCCCCGCGGTGTGGCGTCAAGCGCTTGGCAACTCGGGTTTCGGAGAAGTGGAAGTCCTTGGGGTGGACGAGTCCGATGAAGCCAAGATGCCGGACAAGGGCGTGATCGTCGCACGGGGTCCTGTGGAAGTGGCGGAGCCCCTGGGCGTATGGGTGCTGACAGCGTCTGACGGAGACAGGGCCACAGAACTTGCGGATTTGTTGGCTGCAAGGAATCAGACGGTTGTATTGGCGGGAAGCGAATCGTCCGACGACGGTCAATTGGCAACAGGTGGTCCCGGCGTCTTCAAGGCCGCCGTGGAAATGAATCAACGCGAATCATGGCAGTCACTGCTGGAAAGCCTGCCCCGGGAGGTGCCATTCAACGGCGTGGTGCATCTTGCGGCACTGGACGGTCACGGGGCAGAGGCGGCGGTCGAGGAAATGGCGGAAGACGTCAAGCAAATCGGCGCGAGCGCGTTGGCGCTGGTGCAGGGCCTGACCGATGCCGACGTGACACCCGAGAAGGGCGTATGGTTTGTTACGCGCGGGGCGCAAGTGCTGGAACGGGAGCGCGGCGAGGCACTCGCAGGCGCGACACTCTGGGGTTTCGGCAAGGTGGTGGCCCAGGAAGCGGCGCATCTGCAACCGAGAATGGTCGATCTGGACCCTGCGGAAGCGACTTTCTCGAACGACTTTCTCAACGAATTGCTGTATCCGGACTCGGAAAACCACATCGCCTACCGCTTGGGCGACCGCTTGGTTGCGCGCTTGGTTCGATTCGGCACCGAGGCGGAACGGCTGGTTCTGCCGGAAGAATCGGATTGGGTACTGTCTCCAGATCCGGGTGGGATATTCGAGAAACCGGAAATCAAGCTGCTCCCGGAGCGCACTCTGGAGCCGAAGGAAGTCCGCGTTACGGTCGAGGCCACAGGGCTCAACTTCTGGGATGTGTTCCGCTCGCTCGGTTTCATCGAGGAAGGAAATCTGGGGCGGGAGCTGTGCGGCTACGTTCTTGAGGTGGGCTCCGACGTCTCTACCGTCTCGGTCGGAGACCGCGTGGTTGGATTGGGGTTCGGGGCATTCGGGCCGGAAATGATTACCCGGGAAGAACTGGTGGCGCAGGCCCCGCCGGGCGTTTCAGTGTCGGCGCTTGCCACGATTCCGAGCGCATTCGTGTCGGCGGCGCTGTCTTATGAACTGTCGGGCCTGGAAGCTGGAGACCGCGTTCTGATCCATGCGGGTGCGGGCGGCGTGGGGCTTGCGGCAATCCAGCTTGCGAACGCCGCCGGGGCGGAAGTTTTCGCCACCGCAAGCGCGCCGAAGCAGGCCTATCTCCGGTCGCTGGGCGTGGAACACGTGTTCGACAGCCGCCAGACGGCATTCGGGAAGGAGATCCTCGAAGTTACGGATGATGCGGGGGTGGACGTGGTGCTGAACTGCCTGACGGGAGAAGGCTTCATCGACGCCAGCCTATCCTGCCTGGCGGAGGGAGGGCGTTTCGTGGAGCTGGCTCGGCGGGATATTCTCAGCAAGGACGAAATGGCGGCGACACGTCCGGACGTGGCCTATGACATTCTGGAACTGGATGTTCTGAAAAAAACAGACCCGGAGTGGGTCGGAAGGGTCCTGGATGGTGTCATGGAACAGTTTTCATCGGGGAAATTGGTGCCGATCGTTCACAGCAGGTGGCCACTGGCCGAAGCGGGAGCCGCACTGAGGTTCATGCGTTCGGCGCGGCACCTCGGAAAAATCGTCCTGACACCGCCGGCGCTCATGAGGGGCCAGTTGCGGCAGGATCGGACCTATCTGGTGACTGGCGGATTGGGTGGAATCGGGTGCGCCGTGGCCGAATGGCTCGCGAGTCAGGGAGCGGGAGCCATCGTGCTGAATGGGCGCCGGGACCCGGATGCTGCGGCCGAGGAAACGATCAATGCACTCAGGGAACGCGGGATAACGGTGCAGGTGGAACTGGCGGATGTGCTGGACGCTGCCGCGGTGGACCAGATGTTGGCGCGAATCGATCAGGAGCTGCCGCCCCTCGGCGGCGTGATCCACAGCGTGGGGGTGCTGTCGGATGCCGCGCTAACCAACCAGAGTTGGGAAAGTTTCGAGAAGGTGCTGTGGCCAAAGATTCTGGGAGCCTGGCATCTGCACCGCGCGACAATGAATCGCGATCTGGATCTTTTCGTCCTCTTTTCGAGCCGGGTCGGCGTGATGGGCAATCCCGGCCAGGCGAATCACGCCGCGGCCAATGCTTTTCTGGACCAGCTTGCTGGTCATCGCCGTGCGTTAGGTCTTCCGGGACAGGCCATCGCCTGGGGGGCTTGGTCGGAAATCGGCGAAGCGGCAGAGCAACGGGAACGGATCGAGCGACGACGCGCAGCGCTTGGCGGCCGCTGGTTTACCCCGCAGCAGGGAATCAAGGCACTTGAGAATCTGGTGCGCCAAGACACGACGACTTCCGTGGTGATGGCGATGGACTGGACCGTGTTCGAGGAAGCCACCGGAACCCGTCCTCCCCTGCTGGAGGATCTGCTGTCCGTTGCGTCGGACAGTGAGGCTGAGGCCGCAGCTCCGTCGGGAGACCTGCTTTCCCAGTTGCGTGGGGCGCCTGCGGCAGCACACGAGGGACTCCTCGTCTCCTTCTTGCAGCAGGAGGTGCAAGCGGTGCTGAGGCTGCCGTCGGCGCCTGCACCCACAGTAGGATTTTTCGATCTGGGCATGGACTCACTGATGGCAGTGGAGTTGCGGAACCGCCTGAACCGCGCATTTTCTGAAGAGTACACGGCATCCAACACGGTCGTGTTCGATTATCCCGACATTACTACGCTAGCCGGTCATTTGGCCGAGGAGGTCGGCGATGTCGGCAGCGCGCCCGCTCCTCAGGCTCAACCCGAGCCCGAGCCTGAGCGCCAGCCGATAGAACAGCGCGAGGATGACGATATCGCGATCGTGGGCATGGCGTGTCGCTTCCCGGGCGCCCCGGATCTCCCGTCATTCTGGCGCGTGCTTGAGTCCGGCGAGGACATGGTGACCGATGGGCGTCAGGATGCCGATTTCTGGGGCGATCTTGGGGAAGACTTCCGTACCAAATACGCCACTTACCGCCGGGGCGGATTCGTGGAAGGGCTCGACAAATTCGATGCGCGTTTCTTCGGCATCCGGCCGATTGAGGCGCGCACTATGGATCCCCGGCAAAGAATGCTGCTGGAAACGAGTTGGCAGGCGCTTGAGGATGCCGGAATGGATCCCGACCTGCTGAAAGGCAGCCAAACCGGGGTGTATGTGGGGTTGGGCGGCAGCGAATACCGAGACCTGGTCGCAGCCCTTGGCGAGGAGGACAACTATATCGGTACTGCTGGAAGCGTAGCGGCCGGGCGAATTTCCTACGCACTGGGTTTCATGGGACCGGCAATCCCGCTGGACATGACCTGTGCCTCATCGCTGGTTGCCGTGCATCAGGCGATCGCAAGTCTGCGGCGGGGCGAGGTGGATCTGGCTCTGGCCGGAGGTGCCAACGTGGTCCTGTCTCCTGCAGTCACAAAGTTCATGGCGGACTTCGGGATGCTGTCGGCAAGCGGGCGATGCGGTGTTTTCGATGCTGCGGCAGATGGTTTTGTGCGAGGCGAAGGCTGCGGGATCGTGGTCCTCAAGCGGTTGAGCAAGGCGGAAGCGGACGGTGACCGAATCTGGGGTGTGATCCGGGGTTCGGCGGTCAACCAGAACGGGGCGAGTGCCGGCATATCGGCACCCAGCGGAACCGCACAGGAGCAGGTGCTTGGAGAGGCACTGGCCCAGACCGGGATTCCGCCGTCGGAGGTGGATTACCTGGAGGCTCATGGGACAGGTTCGGAATTAGGTGACCCGGTCGAGGTGCGCGCGGCGGCGGCGGTGTACGGCGAAGGGCGCGAGGCGGACCGCCCGCTGCTGATCGGCTCGGTCAAGCCGAGCATCGGGCATCTGGAGTGGGCGGCGGGAGTTTCGGCGTTGATCAAAGTTGTGTTGGCGATGCAGCGAGGGAAGATCCCGGGGCAATTGCATTTCCAGAACCCGAGCCCGCAGGTGGACTGGGACCAGTTGCCCGTGCGGGTGACATCGGAAACAATCGACTGGCCACTCGACCCCGGCCGGCCGCCGCGGGCAGGCGTGAGCGCTTTCGGGTTGTCGGGGACGAATGCCCATGTCATCGTGGAAGGTTACGACGCGCCGCAAAGCGAGTCATCCAAGTCCGACGGGATGTCCGCCCCCGAGGGGGTCGAACAGACTGTCGACATCTCGCTGCCGGAATCCATCGCGGATTCGCTGCCGGCAGCAGAAGAATTCAACCCGCGTGCGGCAAGAATCCTGCCTCTCTCCGGAAAGTCGCATGCAGCGCTTGGAGAGTTGGCGGGGAAATACCGGTCGTGGCTTGATGATCACGCAGAGGAGTTTTCCGAAGAAGGCGAGACTCCAGACCGGTTGCTTGCCGATATGGCGTGGACGGCCGGGATAGGGCGAAGTCATTTCACTCACCGCGCAGGCGTGGTATTCAATGATGCCGGATCCTTGAGGGACGGACTGGAGACAGTAGTAGAAGCGGGCGAGGGATCGGAACCGCGAGTGGCAGCGAAAGCCGCGTTCGTGTACACCGGGCAGGACAGCCAGTGGGTCGGGATGGGAGAAGCGCTGTATCGGAGTGAGCCGGTAATACGGGCGGTGCTGGATCAATGCGACGCCTGGCTTCAGGAAGAACGGGAAGTTTCGCTGCTGGATGTGATGTTCGGTCGAGCCGATTCAAAAGAAAGCCTGGACGATCCGGCATGGGCGCAACCGGCCATCTATGCGCTGGAATGCGCGCTTACGGCATGGTGGCTGAGCATGGGGGTTCGCCCGAGCGCGGTGATTGGCCATGATCTCGGAGAAATTGCGGCAGCGCAGGCGGCGGGAGTATTTAGTCTGAAGGATGGCTTGCTGTTTGCGGCAGCGCGTGGTGCGGATGAATTGGAAACGGCTTTCTCGGATATCGCGATCGTGCCGCCGTCGATCACCCTGATCAGCAGCACAATGGGTCGGATGGTCGGGCCCGACGAGGTACTCGACGCAACATACTGGCACGAGCAAGCGAGCAAGCCGGCGGAACTCCAGAAATGTGCTGAGGCATTGTCGGGTTTTGGGATCGATGGGCTGGTGGAAATCGGCCCGCGCGAGGCATTTGGCCCCATGCTTGCTTCTGCTTGGCCGGAACCAGCAGGAGATGCGGGGGAGCCAGCGCTGATCTCGAGCTTGCACGAACCGTCCGGTGACGAACCGGTGGAGGACATTTACCGGAAATTCGTGGGGACCGTGGCGAAGGTGTACGAGACGGGACTGCCGATTTCCTTCCAGGGGCTGTTCGCGGGAGAGGCACGGCGCCGAATCTCACTGCCGGGCTATCCGTTCCAGCGCCGTCATCACTGGATAAAGACATCTGGGCAATAAGCTGCCCGTGTGTTGTCTCGCAGGGGCGTTTTGCCGCGAAAAGTCCATTTGCTAAAATTCGGATATGAAACTGACTTTCCTCCGTGCCCGCCTGCATCAGGCAACAGTGACTCATGTCGAGCCGGACTACGATGGTTCGTGCGCGATTGATGGCGAGTTGCTGGAAGCGGCCGGCATCAGCGAGTACGAGCAGATCGACCTGTACAACATTACCAACGGGGAGCGGCTGACGACCTACGCCATCCAGGCCCGCCACGGCAGCCGGATCATTTCGGTGAATGGTGCGGCGGCGCACAAGGCATCGCCGGGGGATCAGGTCATCATTGCCGCCTACGCGCAACTGGAGCCGGAGGAAGTGGCGGACTTCAAGCCCGTCCTCGTTTACTTAGGCGCGGGCAACCGCATCGAACGCATCACCCACAAGATTCCGGTCCAGGCGGCCTGAATCAGCCGGTATTCCGCATCCCTGCCGCGATCGCGCTGATCGATCGTGCCACCGTATCCTGGTAAGGGCCGGGGTCGGAGGCTTCGCGTGTACGGCGCAGCAGGCTGAGCTGGATCGCGTTGAGGGGATCCAGGTAGGGTTTCCGACGGCTCAGTGACCGGCGCAGCACTTCCTGTGTTTCCAGAAGCTCCTTGCAACGGGTTGCCCGCAACACGAGTTTTCGGGTGAGCCGGTATTCCCGCTCGATCTGCCGGTAGATCCGCTTGGCGTCGTCCGGATGCCGACTCAACTGCATGTACTGCTGGGCGGTCGGCATGTCGGCTTTGGTGAGAGCCATCTGGATGTTCTGCATCAGGGTTTGGAAGAATGGCCAACGCTTGTACATGCGGCGAATCTGTTTAAGCCCGGTCTTCGGGTGCGCCTTCAGATAGGATTCGAGCGCGGTGCCGATGCCGTACCAGGCGGGCAAAGTATGCCGCGAGAGGGACCAGCCGAACACCCAGGGGATGGCACGGATGGAATCCATCGACCGGTCGACCGCGCGGCGGTGCGAAGGCCGGGAACCGATGTTGATATTGCCGATTTCCTGCACCGGGGTGACCTCGTAGAAGTAGTCCAGGAATCCCGGTGCCGTGATCAATTCCCGGTAAGCTTGCTCACCGTCTTCGGCCAGTTTCTCCATGATCCTGAGGTCATCGGCGTATTCGTGAGCTAGTTTGCGGAATATCAGGTGGCGGGAGGCCAGGACCAGGCCGGTCGCGCCCATGGTCAGTTCGTACACGGCGGTCTCCAGGTTGGAGTACTTGTACGACAGCACCTCGCCCTGTTCGGTCAACTTGATGGCGCCCCGCACCGTGCCGGACGGCTGCGCCGTGATGGCTTCGTGGGTCGGTCCCCCGCCCCGCCCAACGGTTCCGCCGCGGCCGTGGAAAAGCCGGAACCGTACTCCCCGGCGCTTGGAGATCTCGTGAATCTGCTTTTGTGCCTGGTACAGGTTCCATGCCGAGGCCAGGATGCCGCCGTCCTTGCAGGAGTCGGAATATCCCAGCATGATGTCCTGTACGCCGCCGGAGGCATCGAGTAACGGGCGGTAGACGGGGTCCTGAAACAGCCGGTTGAGGATGCTTGGCGCCCTGCGCAGGTCCTCGATCGTCTCGAACAACGGGCAAATCTGCAATAGGCAGAAGTGATGCTGTCCCCGGCCTCCGGCCAACCCGGCCAACCCTCCCAGGAACAGCACTTCCAGGACATGGCTGGCAGCGTGGGTCATGGAGATGACGTATTGGCCGAAGATTTTCGGGCTGGTTCGTTCCGGCACTTCCCGTACGAGGTCGAACACGGCCAAGGTCTCGCGCGTGGCGGCGGACAGTTTCCTGCGGTCCAAAGAAACCGGCCCGTTCATCTTCTTGATGTGCTTTTGCAGGACTTGGATGCGCTTGGCTTCGTTCAGATTGGCGTAATCGGTCCCATCCATGGCCTGCAGGATTTCGTCGACTGCCTCCGTGTGGCGAGGAGATTCCTGGCGGAGATCGAGTCTCGCGAGGTAGAAGCCGAATGTCTCCACCAACCGGATCAGATCGGTCAATTCTCCGTCTGCGATGCGGCCATCGCCCTGCTCGACCAGCGAGTCGTAAATCAGTCGCAGGTCATCGAGGAACTGGGTCTCGTCCTGATAGCTGTCCGAACTGTGCCAGGATCGACCCTCCAGATGATCGAGCCGGTGCTGCAGCCGGCACAGGATGACCTCCAGCTTGCAGCGGTACGGCTCGGTCTCGAACAGTGAAATGCTTCGGCTGCGCACCCGGTCCAACAGCTTGCGGTCGGCTTCCAGGCTGGTGCGCATGCGGTCGGGCAGGTCGATCAAGTGCGAGGAGTGGCTGAGGATGCTTTCCAGTTTGCGGACGCGCCGGATGTATTCGCCGAGGATGGTGCGCGCCTGCATCCGGCAGGCTTGCCGGGTGACGCGCGCAGTGACGTGGGGGTTGCCGTCACGGTCGCCGCCGATCCAGGAGCCGAACTGGATGAAGCTCGGAAGCGTACGGGGCGAATCCGGATAGGTCCGCCGCCACGCGCGCTGCAGGTTGCGGTACAGGATCGGGATCGCCTCGAACAGGGATTTCTCGAAATAATGCAAGCCGTTCTTGACTTCGGTCTGCACGGTCGGCTTGCCTGGACGGACCTCGTCGGTCTTCCACAGCAACTGGATTTCCGCCAACAGGCGCTCGCGGGCCTCGTCGCGTTCCACTTGGCTCAAGGCTGGGTCGTCCGAGGATTGCAGCAGGATGAAAATCCGCCGCAACGCTTCCTGCATGATGCGGCGCTTCGCCTCGGTCGGATGGGCGGTGAAGACCGGCATGTAATTCGTCTGAAGCAACAGCTTTTCCGCTTTGGCGGCGCTGAAGCTCTGTTCCTTGAGTGCGCGCAAGGTCGCGTCGAATGAACCTGTCCACAATGCGGTACCGGCTTGCAGATACCGACGGCGCTGATCTTGGAGCGCCGCCTCTTCGGCGACGTTGACCAGGCTGAAGTAGGTGGAGAACGCCCGGATGACCTGGCTGGTGAGATCTTGGTCCAGTCGGTCGATCAAGCGCACCAAGCGGATGCGCCGTCGCACGTCCTCTTCGCGCTGCAGACGGATGTAGCCCCGGCGCAGCCGCTCCACGACCTGGAACACTTGGGGCGGGGCGTGCTCCTGGAGCACGAGACCGAGCAGGCGACCCAGCAGTTTGACCCGCTGTCGTAACTTGCGGTCAATGGCATCGCCTATCGACGGCGTATGTTTGGCCGCGCTAGGCATAAAGAAAAGGCGGTGGCGTTTGAGCCGCCCATTATACTAGGCGCACCCCAAACACAGACTTTTCAGCATGCCTGAACCCTACCCGGAATCCCTTTTCCATCACGCGGAACGCCTGCGGAAAATTCCGCTGCGAACCCTGTTTGCGGAAGACCGGGAACGTTCCTTCCTGTGCCGCAATATCGAGGGTATCTACGTGGATGCTTCGCGCCAGCGGTTGGATGCTGCGGCCTGGGCGGACCTGTTGCGCGTGGCGGAGCAGGTGGAGCCGGCCCGTTCCGACCTGTTTGCCGGCATGCCGGTGAACGAAACGGAGAATCGTCCGGCATTGCACCCGGCACTGCGCGACCCGCGCCCGGAAGGCCTGGTCGTGGAAGGAGTCGATATTCTGTCGGAAGTGCATCGGCAGCACCAGCGGATGCGTGAATTTGCGGAGACTTGCGCTACACGCTGGCAGACGGTCATCAACCTCGGGATCGGTGGTTCGGACTTGGGTCCGCGCATGCTGTGCGAGACGTTTCCCCGCGCATCCGGCGCACCGGATGTCCGCTTCGTATCCACGCTGGACCCTGAGGAGCTGAATGCCGCGTTGCATGGCTGCGATGCGAACCAGACCTTTTTCATCGTCGCTTCCAAGACATTTACTACCGAAGAGACCCAGCGGAATTTTTCGGCGGTCAAACAATGGCTCGTGGAACAAGGAGTGGGATCCGGGGAGGTGATGGAGCATTTTGCGGCCACCACGGCTGCCACCGACCGCGCGCAGGAGAGCGGCATCGACGCGCAGCGGATCTTCCCATTCTGGGAAGGGGTTGGCGGTCGCTATTCGGTCTGGTCGACGGTCGGCTTGCCGGTCGTGTTGCATGCTGGCTGGGGTGCATTTGAAGAATTGCTTGCAGGCGCCCATGCGATGGATGAACATTTCAGGGAAGCGGAGGCGGAATCCAACGCCCCCTTGCTGTTGGCGCTGCTGATGCTCTGGAACCACACGTTCCTGGGCGCGGCGACGCGGGCGGTTCTTCCGTACAATCAAGGCTTGCGTACGCTGCCAAGGTTCCTGCAGCAGTTGCAGATGGAAAGCCTGGGCAAACGTGCGGATACACATGGTGAGTTGCAGGAGGTTGCGGCGCCGGTCGTGTGGGGCGGTTCCGCCAACGACGGCGCCCACGCGTTCTTCCAACTGTTGCACCAAGGGTCGCAGGTCGTGCCGGTGGACGCGATCATCGCGCGGGGTGACCTGGAAAATGAACGCGAGCGAGCGTTGCTGGCCCAGTGCTTGTCCCAATTGGACCTGTTGGCTTCAGGGCGGACTTCTGAAGAAGTGGAGCCAGCCGATGGGGTGGCGCCTGGGCACTACGTGCACCCCGGAGACCGGCCAAGCACGCTGTTCCTGATGGAAGATCTGAGCCCGCGACGGGTCGGGGCGCTATTGGCGCTGTTCGAACATGCAACATTTTCGGTGGCCGTGTTCTGGGGGATCAACGCTTTCGACCAGTTCGGGGTGGAATACGGCAAGCGCCTGTCACGCTCTCTGGCGGAGGCATTGCAAGATTCGTCGGTGCCGGCTCCCGGGCACACCCTGGATGCTCTCCTCGACCGACTGCGGCACCGGTAATGCGCTATCTTCTGTTCAGCGACGTCGATGGGACGATGCTCGACGTCGAAACGTATCGCTGGGAGGAGGCACTGCCCGGAATCGAGTGCGCCCGCAGGCACGGTGTGCCGATTATCTTCAACACCAGCAAGACCGAACAGGAGACCCTTCAGTTGGGGGAGGAACTCGGGATCCATGCGCCGTTTTCGATTGAAAACGGGGGCGCGGTATACGTGCCGCCCGGGACTTTCGGCGACGGCGAGGCGGAAGGGCTGATTCCATTTGGCGCCCCCCATCCGGCGATCCGGGCCGCCTTGGACGGACTGTCTGCCTCGTTCCGCTTCCAGGGGATTTCCGACATGAGTGAAGAAGAGGTGGAGGCTGCCTGCGGCTTGCCGCCCGGTTCGGTGGCGGCGGCCCGAGAGAGACGCTTTAGCGAGCCGCTGGTCTGGCGTGATGATCCGGGGTGCCTCGACGAATTTGCGGAAAGCCTGCGCCCGCATGGGCTGATCCTCAAGCGTGGAGACCGCTTCGTGCATGTCATGGGGGAAACCGACAAACGGGTTGCACTGGAGCATCTGGTGCCGCGTTATCGGCAGCGGCATCCGGAAGCAGTCAGCGTGGCACTTGGCAACGGGCCGAACGATCTGGGCATGATGTCGGCAGCGGATATCGCGGTGGTTATCAACAACCCTGGCGGGCGCAACATACAATATCCTGGTGCGCGCGTCCCGGAGGGGACCGGACCGACGGCTTGGTCGCGCGCGGTTCAGACGCTGCTGGAGGGCAGCCATGAGTGATTTTTTCCAGAATGGACAGATCGTCACGCTGCACGATCTGGCGGGACGCCCCACCGAGGAATTCGAGGCGGAATTGCTTCGATTTTCTCAAGACCGTCCGCTGGGGCTGGTGCTGCCTTCCCTGTATTCGGAGCTAGAGGGGCCGGCGCTTGACCGGATCATCGAAGAACTGGCGCAGGTCGAATACCTGAACGAGATCGTAATCGGTCTGGATGCGGCCGATGCGGAACAGTTCAAACGGGCACGAGACTTCTTCTCCCGCCTGCCGCAGCCCCACCACGTGCTTTGGAATGATGGTCCCAGGCTGCGGGCCTTGGCGGATGAACTGGAGGCACGGGGTTTGGCGCCGAGCCAGCAAGGAAAGGGGCGTAACGTCTGGTTCTGTTTCGGGTACGTGCTGGCATCCGACCGTGCAAAAGCCCTGGCATTGCACGACTGCGACATCATTACGTACGATCGCCGCCTGCTGGCGCGGTTGATCTATCCGGTCGCGAACCCGAGTTTCAGTTTCGCGTTCTGCAAAGGTTACTATTCGCGCATTTCCGAGCAGGAACTGAAGGGGCGGGTGGCGCGACTGTTGGTGGCACCGCTGCTGCGTGCCCTCAGCAAGGTGTTCGGGCCACACGATTTCGTCGAGTTTCTCGACAGTTTCCGCTATCCGCTGGCCGGGGAGTGCTCGTTGCGTACCCACGTGCTCAAGGACTTGTACCTGCCGGACGACTGGGGCCTGGAGATCGGCCTGCTCGCCGAGATCCGGCGTATGTACTCAAGCCGGCGCATCTGCCAGATCGACATCGCGGACCTGTACGACCACAAACACCAGCAGATGGGAGAGGCCGATGCGCAGTCGGGGCTGTCGAAGATGAGCGCAGACATCTGCAAGGCCGTCTTCAGGAAGATGGCGATCGAGGGCGAGGTGTTCTCCGAAGGCGTGTTCCGCAGCCTCAAGGCTGCCTATCTTCGGGAAGCGCTGGACCTGATCGAATACTACCAGAGCGATGCCGTCACCAACGGGCTGAACTTGGATCGGGATGCGGAAGAGCAGGCAGCGGAGCTATTTGCCAGCAACTTGCTGAAGGCCGGGGAGGATTTTCTGGCGCACCCGATGGAAAGCCCGTACGTTCCGAGTTGGCGTCGGGTTCGTTCAGCTATTCCAGACTTCCTGCAACGCTTGGAAATAGCCGTGGAAGAGGACAATCAAGCATAGACGATTGGCAGCCGAATGGCTTCCAATTTCAACTGTGACCCGAGCCCGCTTCAGGCCGGCCTATGCGCAGCAGCGATCCGCGTAGTAGTTGTCGCCCTGCGACATCTGGATGAACTGGCAAGGTTCGTCACCTACGGTCCAAGCGTCATGTCCCGGGGGCAGCATCATGATGTCGCCTTTGCGAAAAGTCTCTTTTGAACCGTCATCCATCTGGATTTCGATTGCGCCGGAGATCACATATGCGACATGCGGAAGCAGGCATGATTCCGTTCCAGCGTATTCCTTGAGATCCTCAGACCATTTGGCTCCAGGGTTGAAAGTCACCTTGATAGCTGTGACCTCGTCGAGTGTGACAACTTGTTTGGAGATCTTCCCATGAACATCCGGTTCGGCGCCGTCGATGCTCGCCTTCATCATATTGGGCAGTGACATATCCTTACTCCTTTTGTAATGGAGGGGATTATTCATTCTACTCTGATTGTGGCTTATATCAACGATCAGAAACACCCTAGACTTCTCAAGCAGATTCAAGCCGCATGGCAGCATGAAAACCACGAAACTGCATGCCGCCACATTGGCTCAACGATCACGGCAGGTTGACAGGCATACATAAACCATAATAATAGTCATTCTCATTAACAGCCTCTCTCGCATGAAAAAGCTCGCCCTAGCTTTGTTGGCATTTCTCGCAGTTCAGCCTGTCCTGATGGCTGCCGATCCGATCACGCTGACGCTGTATTCCTCGCGCAAGGCGCATCTGATCGAGCCGGTGCTGGAACTCTACACGAAACAAACCGGCGTCCGTTTCAATCTCCATACCGGGAAACCAGGCCCCATCCTTGAACGCCTTGCCGCAGCGGGCAAAAACGGCGGAGCCGACATCCTCCTGACGGTGGATGCCGGGAACCTCTGGCATGCTGCCGAGCGCGGTTTGCTGGTGCCGGTTGATTCCGAAGCACTAGTCCAATCCGTTCCGGCCGCTTTGCGTGATCCGGAGAACCGCTGGTTCGGACTTTCGAAAAGGGCACGCACTCTGGCTTACAACACTGAAAAAATCTCTCCCGATGACCTTTCCTCCTACGAGGATTTGGCAGACCCGAAGTGGAAGGGGAGGCTGTGCCTGCGCACTTCCAAAAAAGTCTACAACCAGTCGCTGGTCGCGACCCTGATCGCGCATCACGGCGAAGAAGTAACCGAAGAGACCGTGAAAGGCTGGGTGGCCAACCTCGCAGCCGAACCTTTTTCCAACGACACCAAGGCACTGCAGGCAGTCGCGATGGGGCAGTGCGATGTCACCATCGTCAACACTTACTACTATGGCCGGTTGATGCGCAAGGAGCCGGATCTCAAGCTTGCCCTGTTCTGGCCGAATCAGGACTCTCAGGGCGTCCACGTCAATATTTCCGGCGGAGGCCTTCTGGCGCTTTCCAAGCATCCCCAAGAGGCGCAGGCTTTTCTCGAATGGCTGGCACAGCCCGAGGCCCAAGGCTTGTTCGCTGAACTCAACTTGGAATACCCGGTTCGGAAAGACATCCCTCCGGCACCGGAAGTCCAGGCTTGGGGTGAATTTCAAGGAGATTCGCTGAATCTCGCTGAAGCAGGCCGCCTGCAGGCGGAAGCCGTGCGCCTGATGGACAGGGCGGGCTATCGCTGAGCCTTCCAGTGCCATGACATTGGTTACCGGCTTTTCCGGTCGCTTTTGGTATTGGGGTAGCCGGTTTCTAGCGGCGGCCATTCTGGTCCCGCTGATCGTGATTTTCGGAGCTTGGCTGGCCCCGGCCACCGAGGTCTGGGGACATTTGGCGGCGACCGTACTCCCGACGCTGATCGGCAACACTCTGCTGCTGATTTTCGGCGTCGCGATTGGCACTCTGATTCTTGGGGTCAGCCTGGCTTGGCTGGTCAGCACCTGCGAATTCCCGGGACGGCGCTGGTTCGATTGGGCGCTGATGCTGCCGTTTGCCCTGCCGACTTATGTCATGGCGTTCGTGTTTCTCGGGCTGCTTGATTTTCAGGGGCCGGTACAGGGTTTTTTGCGGCAGGCTTTCGGTCTGCCGGCCTCCTGGAGCGTTGAAGCACGGCATTCCGTCGGCGTTTTGGCCGTCATGGTGCTGGTACTGTATCCCTATGTCTACTTGCTGGCGCGAGTGGCATTTCTGAAGCAGGGCCGGGTTGCGCTGGAAGCGGCCCGTACGCTGGGCATGACCGCATGGGAAAGTTTCTTTCGGGTGGCCCTGCCGATGGCTCGCCCGGCGATCATCGGGGGCGTCAGCCTGGCCGTGATGGAAGCGCTGGCCGATTTCGGCGCGGTCGCCGTATTCAATTACGACACGTTCACTACGGCCATCTACAAGGCCTGGTTTGGCTTCTTCGATCTCAACGCCGCCAGCCAGTTGGCATCCCTGTTGCTGACGTTTGTTTTCGTGCTGCTGTACCTGGAACGTTACGGGCGCGGAAGAGCCCGATTCGATGACAGCGGCAGCGCACCGAATCTTCGCACCTACCGCCTGCACGGCCCCCGTGCGGCGGCAGCGAGCGCATACTGCGGCCTGATTCTGCTTCTGGCGTTCATCATTCCGATGGCGCAACTCCTGCTGTGGGCTTGGAACTGGATCGGCGACCTGGATTTTGCCTATCTGTCGCTATTGGGCCATACCTTGGCCTTGGGTGCCATGGCGGCTGCGGCAACCACGGCGGGAGGCCTGATTCTTGCTTATGCCCTGCGACGCGACACGAGTTGGCTAACCCGGACAAGCGTGCGCATTGGCACTTTGGGCTATGCCATCCCGGGTTCGGTATTGGCGGTGGCCGTGATGTGGTCGTTGGGTTGGATCGATCGCCAAGTCGCCGAAATATGGCTGTGGTTGACCGGAACCGAGGCGACATGGTTCTTTGTTGGCAGTGTGTTCAGTCTTATACTGGCTTACTTCGCCCGGTTTCTGGCACTGGCGTTCAACCCGATCGACAGCGCGCTGGAGCGGGTCCGTCCCAGCATGCGGGAAGCCGCACAATCGTTGGGCTTCAGCGGAGTGGCGCTGGTGTGGCGGATTTACATCCCAATCCTGCGCCCCGGCCTGCTGACGGCGGCATTGCTGGTTCTGGTTGACGTGATGAAGGAGATGCCGGCGACTTTGCTTCTGCGCCCATTCGGCTGGGATACGCTGGCGGTCCGGATTTACGAGCTGTCTTCGGAGGGCTTGTGGGAACGGGCTGCGCTTCCATCGGTGGCGCTGGTGGCGGCGGGTCTGATTCCGGTGTTTCTTCTGGCTGTGCGCGGCCGACGCTGAGGGAAAGTTATGGCGCTTCTGGAAGTAGAGAGAATTTCCTGTACCTACGGCGACAGTTCGGCGCTGCACGATTTTTCGTTCGAAGTCGTGCAGGGGGAAATTGCCGCCTTGCTGGGGCCGTCCGGCGGAGGCAAAACGACCGCGTTGCGCGCCATTCTGGGTTTCGAGCCGATCTTGAAAGGAGAGATCCGCATCGCGGGTGAGGTCATGTCCCGACCTGGGTTCAACGTTCCGCCGGAGCGTCGGCCGGTCGGCATGGTGTTCCAGGACCGCGCATTGTTTCCACACTTGACGGTGGAGCAGAATATTGCCATCGGAATCCGTCGCGAACCGAAAACCGATCAGGACCGGATTGTTCGAAATCTGCTGGAAATCGTCGGTCTGGAACACTGCATTTCCCGCTTTCCGCATGAGTTGTCCGGCGGGCAGCAAGAACGGGTGGCGTTGGCCCGGGCTCTGGCTCCGCAACCGCGTCTGCTGCTGCTCGACGAACCATTCGCCAGCCTCGACATCGATCTGCGCGAACGGCTGAGTTTCGAGGTCCGTAATATCCTCAAGGAAACCGGCTCCACGGCGGTCGTCGTAACGCACTACCAGGATGAAGCCTTTGTCATGGGTGATCAGGTCGGGATCATCGAAGATGGCGCCATTCTGCAATGGGACACGCCGTTCAACATCTACCACCGCCCGGTCTCCCGACAGGTCGCGAGCCTTGTCGGCCGGGGAGTCTTTATCGAGGGTATCTTGCGCGAGGCGGGGGCTTTCGACACCGAGATCGGCCGGGTTCAAGACGAACATCACACCTATCCGCATCCCCCGGGAACACGCATGGACATCTTGCTGCGTCCGGACGACGTGCTGATTGATCCGGAAGGGAAGATTTCCGCCACAGTAATCGAAAAAGCCTTCAAGGGCGACGACACTCTGTACACGTTGCGGCTGCCATCCGGCACCCGACTGCTGGCGCTGGCTTCAAGCCACAGGGATCTGGAGGTCGGCGAAGAAACTCAATTAGGTCTTGATCTGGAGCACTTGGTGGCGTTCCCCCGATCATCGGGCAGCTAAAGTTATAATATTACATGCAGATTGCTTGGGCCGATTCTGCCCATGTGACGACTTGAATGACCGCTGAATCCCGACTCCCAGCCTCCCCGCACGATCATCAGTCCTGCATTTCGGACACTTTGGCGCACGCAGAGACGGTCTGCCAGAGTCGCGGTAAGCGGTTGACCGAAAATCGACGGGCAGTTTTGGAGTTGCTGCTCGACAGCCACTGCGCCCTTGGCGCCTATGAAATCCTCAGACGTTTCGACTGGGGGGGGCGTGCCCGGGCTCCGGTCCAGGTATACCGGGCGCTTGATTTCCTGGAATCCATGGGCTTGGTGCACCGTGTTGCCAGCAGCAATGCTTATGTTGCTTGCTACCGGCTCACCGAGCGGCACGGCGCCGTGCTTTTCGTGTGCAAGGCGTGTGGCGTTGTCATGGAACGCGAAGAGATCAAGCTAGGGTCCATGATGGACAAACTGGCCCAGCAATCCGGATTCACAATCCATACCCGATTGCTGGAAGCCGTCGGGTATTGCCCCAATTGTGCCGAGGGGGCAGAAAATGCCGCCGCATGATTCGGGTGAGCTCCTGATTCGCGCGAGTTCCGTGGGGGTTCATCGGGGCGGGCGCTGGATCATTCATGACGTCAACCTTGAGATTCGCCCCGGCGAAGTGGTGACTGTGGTCGGTCCCAATGGGGCTGGCAAGAGCACCCTGCTCAAGACTCTGCTCGGGCTGTATCGCCCGGATGCAGGCGACGTAGTTCGTGCACCCGGACTTCAGATCGGTTACGTGCCGCCCACCGACCCGGTTCAGTTCGACCTGCCTCTGACAGTACGGCGCCTGATGACGCTGACTTCTTCGTGTTCGGCGGATATCATTGCGAATGCCTTGGGGGAGGTTGGCGCCAGCCATCTGTCCGGCTCTCAGGTCAATGAACTCTCGCACGGTGAATTCCAGCGGGTGATGCTGGCCCGGGCACTGTCACGCAACCCCGATCTTCTGGTGATGGACGAGCCGTTGCGGGGCATCGATTTCTCCAGCGAAGCGGAGATGTACCAGTTGATCTCGGAGGTCGTCGAACACCGGGGATGTGCGGCGTTGATGACCAGCCATGACCTGCATTACGTGATGAGTCGGACCGATCAGGTTGTCTGCCTGAATGGGACGATCCGCTGCATGGGGGCGCCGGAGGACACGGTGGACCACCCGGAGTTCCATCAGTTGTTTGGCACCCGCGCTGAAGCCTACCGACATGTCCGCCACCAGTGCCAGGGCGAGTCACTGGACACCTGACTCTCCTGCCTGTGCTGGACGATTTCTTCTTTCGCGCCTTGCTCGCAACCTTGGCTGTTGCGGCGGTGGCCGGGCCGACTGGCTGCGTGATTCTTTGGCAGCGCAAGGCCTATTTTGGCGACACCATGGCGCATTCCGCATTGCTCGGCGTGGTGCTCGGCATAATTCTCGGACTCAACCCGGAGGCCGGAGTGTTTGGAGTCGCGTTTCTCGTGGCGGCGGCAGTGGTGGTGTTGCAGCGGGTGTCGCGCCTGCCAGGTGATACGATTCTCGGGGTGCTGGCGCACTCGACTCTTGCCATTGGACTCGTTGCCATGGCCTTGACGGACAACTACCGGCAGTATGAATTGACCGCCTACCTGTTTGGAGATGTGCTGGCGGTTGGCCGGGAAGACTTGGCGCTAATCGGGCTGGGCGGCTTGTTTGGTCTTCTGGTGCTGGCGGTGATCTGGCGCCCGTTGGTGGCGGCAACCCTGCACGAGGGCCTGGCGGCAGCCGAAGGCGCGAAACCCTTGCGTAATCAACTACTTTACATGGCCCTGGTGGCCGCCGTGGTGGCCGTGGGCATGCAGGTGGTGGGTGCCTTGCTGGTCGTCGCCCTGATGATCGTTCCGGCTGCGGCGGCACGGACTTTGGCGCACACTCCGGAACAAATGGCGCTGATCGCGGTACTGGTCGCGACACTTTCTGGCGTGCTGGGCCTTTACGGTTCGCTCTGGTTCGACACTCCAACCGGGCCGACCATCGTCACGGTGGCCGCGTTTCTCTTTTTGGGGTGCCTTGCGTTCGACGGAGGGACTCAGCGACTGGGTCGGAGCCGGGGCGTCAGGCGTGACGTTGTTCGTGCTCCAGAAGACGACGCTTGATCTCCAAAAGTTCGGGTCCTTTCTCGGGAATCAGCGGTCCGCCGTAGCCTCCGAGGCCGTTTTTCGCGACCACGCGGTGGCAGGGCACGACGACGCAGAGAGGATTGCGACCGTTGGCAGTGCCGACCGAACGCGGACTGCCTCCGGCCTTCTTGGCGATGTCGGTATAAGTCCGGGTCTGCCCGTAAGGAATTTCCAGAAGCGTACTCCACACTCTGCGCCGGTACTCGGTAACTGAGTTGTCCAGGGCGAGGGATGAAAGCGGAAGATCGAACGTCTGACGCTTTCCTTCGAAGTATTCCCGGAGCTGCTGTGCAGCAGTGCGGGTCAAGGTGTTCGGACGATCCGAACGTTGCTTTTGGCGGTCCAGGTTGAAGAAGATCGCCGACACGCCGTGCCGGTCGGCATAGATTTCAATCGGTGCATCGAGAGGCGTGTCGAAACTCTGGAAGCCGGTGGCGTCCGACACGGCCATGAAATTACCCGCCGAGCTTTTCCTGGATGCGGGCGGCTTTTCCGGTACGGCCGCGGAGATAGTACAACTTCGCGCGACGCACTTTTCCGCGGCGCTTGACATTGATCGAGTCGATCAGCGGACTGTGCATCTGGAACACTCGCTCCACGCCTTCGCCGTGCGAGATTTTTCGCACCGTAAACGAAGAATTCAGACCGCGATTTCGCCGGGCGATCACCACGCCCTCGAATATTTGCAAGCGTTCACGTTCACCTTCCCGAACCTTAACCGAGACTGCGACCGTGTCGCCCGGGGTGAATTCAATATCCGCCAGGTCTTGGCGCATTTGGGCGCTTTCCAGTTTCTCAATCGTCGCGCTCACGGTTCTTGTCCTCAGAGGTTGCGTTCAGGTATTCGTCCAGCAATGCTTGGTCTTCCGTCGACAGTGCGGTGCGTTCAAGCAGATCCGGGCGGCGCCGGTAGGTGCGTCCAAGCATTTCTCGCCGCCGCCAGCGTTCTATTTTGCCATGATCGCCGGTTAAAAGCACCTCCGGCACGCGCAGGCCATCGATTTCTTCCGGCCGGGTGTAGTGCGGGCAGTCTAGAAGTCCCTCGCTGAACGAGTCCTGCCCGGCCGATTCCGCGCAGCCAAGAACGTCTGGCAGCAAACGGGCAACGGCGTCGATCACTACAGCCGCAGCCAATTCGCCGCCGGACAGAACGTAATCGCCGACCGACCACTCGGCATCTGTCCGTTGCTGCAGAAAGCGTTCGTCGATCCCTTCGTAGCGCCCGGCGATCAGGATCAAGCCGTTTTTTTCCGCCGTCTCTTGCGCCAGTTCTTGGGTAAAGGGGATTCCCTGCGGGGTCAGCGCGACCGTGCGGGCTTCCGGGTTCGCCCGGCGTGCCGCTTCGTGCGCCCGTGCCAGCGGTTCGTATTGCATGACCATGCCGGGTCCGCCGCCATAAGGGCGATCATCAACGGTGCGATGTGGGTCTTCGGTGAAATCGCGGGGGTTAATGCAATGGACTTCCAGTTTTCCTTGGGCGCATGCCCGGCCGACCACCCCTTCGGAGACAACGGCCTCGACAATTCCCGGAAACAGCGCGACGACATCAAAGCGCATGACGTCACTCCCGCACGCCGTCCCATCGCAGGTCGATGCGGCCTTGAGACAGGTCAATCTTGAGCACGGTCTCGCCGGGAGCGTAGGGGATGAGATACTCCTGCTCTCCGCGAATGAGCAAAACGTCGTGGGCGCCGGTCTCCAGGATCTGGTCGACCGTCCCAAGTGCTTCACCTTGCTGATCGAATGCGGCCAGCCCCAGCAGTTGGCGCTGGTAGTACTCGCCCTTCGGCAGAGTTGGGAATTGAGCCGCATCAATCCAGATTTTCTGGCCGCGCAACGCTTCTGCCTGGTCGCGGTCGTCCACACCGTGAAGCTTCGCGACCAGCCCCCGGTGAGTGCGTCGACTCGATTCCAGGTTATAGATGCCATTGCTTCCATCGTCACGCAGTTGCCACGGGCGATAGCGGAGGAGGTTGTCGATGGGGCGGGTGTACGAAAATATCTTGACCCAGCCCCGAACGCCGTATACACCGCTGATGTAACCGCACAGCACATAGGCGGGAGCCGCGGAACCGGACGGATCCGTGGCGGAGGGGGTGTTCAGGGGGACGGCCTCAGGCGGCCTGCAGCTTGGCGTGTTTGCGGACCAGCTGCGCCGCACGGTCTGAAAGTTTTGCACCCTGGTCCAGCCAGTGCTGTACGCGTTCCTGGTCGATGCGCAACTCTTCTTCCTTGCCGGTGGCGATGGGATTGAAGAAGCCCAGACGCTCAATGTACCCACTGTCGCGGGGTTTGCGCGAATCGGTGACTACCAGGTGGTAGAACGGGCGCTTCTTCGCGCCGGCTCGAGACAGACGGATGGTGACCAAAAGTTGCTCCAGAAAGTCGTCCGCAGGTTGCGGGGTGCGCATTCTAGCAGAATTCGGGCTTCGAGCCGAGCCTGCACACCATCCAAGCATCTGTTGACAGTACAAACGGGCTTTTTCCTAGGATTTTTCTCCTGCTCGGCTGAAACGACGGCCTTCCCACAGACGGTAAAGTACCGGAACCGCGATGAGAGTCAGAATCAGGGTTGAAGACATGCCGCCCAGCATGGGCAGGGCGATCCGGCGCATCACATCCGAGCCCAAGCCCTCGGTGATGAATATCGGAATCAATCCCGCGATGATGATTAACGCTGTCATCAAAATAGGCCGAACCCGCAATGTCGCGCCCTGCAGGATGGCTTCGGTCAGTTCCTTGAGGTTTTCGGGAGCGCGTTGTCGTACCTGATGGTCGAGATAAAGCAGCATCACCACTGCGATTTCGGCGGCAACTCCGCCCAACGCGATGAACCCAACTCCCACTGCGACGGAGAAGTGGTACCCGGCTAGGTAAAGTGCCCAAAATCCGCCAATCAAGCCGAACGGCAAGGACAACATCACCATGAGCGTGCGGTCCAGCCTGCCGAAATGCAGCATGAGCAGCATGAAGATGATGAGAATGGCTGACGGGATGGCGATTTGCATCCGTGCCTTAGCTTGCAGCATCTGTTCAAACTGTCCCGACCACTCGATCGCGTATCCCGGGGGCAATTTCACCTTTTTCGCCACTGCGGATTGAGCCTCATCCACGTACGATCCGATATCCCGGTCTGCGATATCCACGAATACCCAGCCCGAGAGCCGGGCGTTTTCGGATTTGATCATCGGCGGGCCCTCGACAAACTCGATGCTGGCCAATTCACCCAGCGGGATATGCTGTCCCTGCGGGGTTGGCACCAGGATATCGGCCAGGTCTTCCGGGTATTCCCGGAAAGGCCGTTCGTAGCGCAGCATGATGTTGTAGCGTTCGCGGCCCTGTACCGACTCGGAAATTTTCATTCCGCCCAGAGCAGTCTGGATAATGCGCTGGAACATACCCAAATCTATGTTCTGCCGCGCCAATTCGTCCCGATCGGGGTCGATTTCCAGATATTTTCCGCCGACGACACGGTCGGCAAAAGCGGAACGCGTGCCCTCGATATCACTGATGGCGGCCTCTACATCCAGCGCGACCTGGTTGATTTCGTTCAAGTCCGCTCCGGAGATTTTGATTCCAACCGGCGTGCGGATACCGGTGGAGATCATATCGGTGCGGATTTTGATTGGATAGCCCCAACTGTTGACCAAGCCGGGCAATTTCACTCGTTGGTCAAGATCCGCGATCAGTTCCTCGGCGGTAAGCCCGCTGCGCCATTCATCTTTCGGCTTGAGCCGTATCCAGCTCTCGACCATCGAGATCGGAGCCGGATCGGTTGCGGTGTCTGCACGCCCGACCTTGCCGAACACCATTTCCACTTCCGGGGCCGTCTTGATCAGGCGGTTGGTCTGGGCCAGGACCTCCTTGGCCTTGGTGATTGACACGCCGGGCAGGGTGGTTGGCATGTAGAGCAGCTCGCCTTCGTACAGGGCGGGCATGAATTCCGAACCGATGCGTGAAAGGGGCAGGGCCGCACTTGCCAGCAGTACGCCGACGACGGTCATCGTAAGCCACTTGTGGCGCAGTGCTGCCGCGAGCAGGGGAGTGTAGGACCAGGCGAGTCCGCGGTTGATCGGATTGCTTGCCTCTCGTCGGATCTTGCCACGCAGCAGCCACATCATCAGCACCGGGACGACCGTAATCGAGAGAATCGCCGCGAAAGCCATGGCATAGGTCTTGGTAAATGCCAGGGGTGAGAACAAGCGGAAAGATTCCCCGGCCAAGGCAAAGACCGGCAGAAACGACACGGTAATAATCAGGAGCGAAAAAAACAGTCCCGGGCCCACTTCTTTGGCTGCCAGCAGTATGGCCGCACGCCTTTCCCTTATGTCGGCACCCGGTGCCATCCGAGAGAGTTTGCGGTGGGCGTTCTCGACCATCACGACGGAGGCATCGACCATGGCGCCAATGGCGATCGCGATGCCGCCCAGGGACATGATGTTGGCGGTGATTCCCTGGGCCGACATCACAAGGAAGGCTGCCAGTATGCCGAGCGGCAGGGTGACAATGGCCACGAACGCGGAGCGGAAATGAAGCAGGAAAAGCAGGCAGACCAAGGCAACCGCGAGTCCTTCCTCGATCAGCTTCCGGGTCAGGTAGTCAATGGCCCCTTTGATCAGCGGGGCGCGGTCGTAGACGGTCTGAACTTCGACCCCTTGGGGAAGGCCAAGTTTCAATTCTTCCAGTTTTTCCTTGACTCTTTCAATGACCGCCAGGGCATTCTCTCCGGAACGCATGACGATCACGCCTCCCACGACTTCGCCCTCACCGTCAAGCTCAACCACGCCACGGCGCAATTCCGGGCCCTCGACAATATGTGCCACGTCGGAAAGGGCCACCGGTGTGCCGCCCTTGGCATAGACCACAACCTTTTCGAGTTCTTCCAGGTTTGTGATGTAGCCCTTGGAGCGGATCATCAGTTCCGTTTCACCCTGCTCGATCACGCGTCCTCCCACCTCCTTGCTGGCTGCACCGACGGCATCCACGATGCGAAGCAACGGAACGTCGTAGGCGCGCAGGCGGTTGGGGTCGACCAACACTTGGTACTCTTTGACGAAACCACCGACCGAGGCCACCTCGGACACACCTTCGACCGTGGCTAGTTCAAGCTTCAGGAACCAGTCCTGCAAAGATCGGAGATAGGCTAGATCGTACTTACCGGTCCTGTCCACCAGGGCATACTGGTAGACCCAGCCCATGCCGGTGGCATCCGGGCCAATTTGCGGCGTGGCATTCTGCGGCAGGTCTCCCTGGATTTTCGAAAGCACTTCGGCGACTCGGCTGCGGGCCCAATACAGATCCACATCGTCTTTGAAAATGATGTAGACGAAGGAAGTGCCGAACATGGAAAACCCCCGCACGTCCTCGGTTTTGGGCAGGCCCAGCATGGTGGTGGATAGGGGGTAGGTCACCAAGTCTTCGACAATTTGCGGAGATTGACCAGGGAAGTCTGTGCGGATGATCACCTGCGTGTCCGACAAGTCCGGGATGGCATCGAGCGGCGTGTTCTTTATTGCGAGCCAGCCGGATACCAGCAGGGCCGCTACCACCGCCATGATCAGCAGCGGGTTGTTCGCCGACCATTCAATGATTTTGGCGGTGACCGATCGGGTCGGATCGTCGCTGAGATGGTCGCTAGTGATGGGCATGGCCGCCTCCCGCTGGCACTGTTTGCAGTTTGCGGAAAGATTCCCGAAGCGCGCTTTCGGAATCGATCAAGAACTGGCTGCTGACCACGATGGTTTCACCTTCCTTCAAGCCGTGTACAACTTCTGTCCGGCCTTTACTGCGAATACCCGTCTGTATTTTTTGCGGACGGAATCGTCCTTCACCCAAGGCAACAATGACAAAGTCTCCCTCCGAACTCTTCAGGATGGCTTCCGATGGCACGCTCAGGCGCTGCTCGACGTTGGTTTCGAACAACACGTCGGTATAAGCACCGGGCTTGAGGGTGCCACCTTGGTTGTTCAGCACCAACCGCACCCGACCCGTGCGGCTGTCCATGTCGATGGTCGGGTAGATATAGTCAATTCGTGCAGCGCGTTCGGCGTTTCCCAAGTTAGGAAAAGTTACAGTGGCTTTTCCATCTTTTTCCAGAAACTGCAGATCCTTTTCCGCCACGCTGACCTCGATCCAGACGGAGCGGTAGTCTTGGATGCTGGCAATTTGCATACCGGGGGTAACGTAGCTTCCCTTGCTTACCATCAAGTGGCTGACGATGCCTTCCGCTTCCGCATAAAACGGCAACCGCTCCAGTTTCCGACGTTTGGCTCCGATCTGTTCCAGTGCTTTGTCGCCTACGCCCAATGACTGCAAACGTTTTGCGCTGGAATTGATTCTCCCTTTATTCCCAGTGACAAGGGCAGCGATGTAGTCCTGCTGAGCGGAAATCAGATCAGGGCTGTACAGGGTGAAGAGCAGGTCGTCTTTCCGAACCTCGTCCCCCACCGCAGTAATTTTCAAGTCTTCGATCCATCCCGCAACGCGACTTGAGATGGCATAGGCATTCCTCACGTTCTCCGTGACTAGGCCATAGCTCCTGATATGGATGCCAAAACTGGCCAAGGCTGCGTCTTCAGTGCGAACCCCGATGTTCTGAACTGTTTCCGGCGGGATGACGACGGTCGCCCGTGTGGCGATATGTTCCGGTCCCGTATTGTCGGCCGGGTTGCTTTCGGCCCATGCCGGATTTATGACGAGGGCCAGCACGGCCCACAAAATGTTAATTGCTTTCATGGCGTCCTCCCACGATATGGCTATTGAACTGGGCGGACAGCCGGACGTGCCGGCTCCGCTGTTCCGCCAGTTGTGCGGCAATGGTCAACGCATCGATCTGCGTCTCGAGCACGGACTCCAGCGAGGTGTTGCCGGACTCGTAATCACGTTCCGCCGCTTCTGTCTTTTCCTGAAGGGCGGAGGCCTTCTCCTGAAGCAGTGCGATGTTGTCTAGGGTGATGTTACGCTCGGCCTTGAGAGTGGCCATGCGTCCTACCCATTCGCGTCGGACATCCTCATAGGCGTATCTGGCGCTGCGTTTGCCTGCCTGTGCTGCCCGCAATTTCGGCTTTTGGTTAGAGGTGGCCCATAAAGGGATGGAAACGGTCGCCTGCACGCTGAGCCAGTCGTCCCCGGAGAATCCTGCACCGGATTCACGCTGCTTGTAGAGTGCCTGCACACCATAGGTGGGCCCGAAGGCCGCATCTGCCACATCCACGTCCTTGGAGGCCACTTGCACATCTTCTGCGGCAATGCGTACCGGATAGAGTGCCGTTCCATCACGATTCCATGCGACTTCCGGAACTGAGGGAAGGGGGATGGACGGCACCTCGCCGACCAAGCGGACAAGCTCCTCCTCGATGGTCACACGCTCGACTTTCAGGTCGTTCAGGCGCTGTTCCACCCCGGCACGGTCAACGTCAATTTCTGAGAATCTCCCGTAAACGGGACTGCCTGCCTCCAGCCGACCCTGCATGTCTTCTTCCATTGCGCGGTAAAGTTCCAACTGTTCTCCAGCCAGCCTCTCCAGGGTTTTGACCTTGTCCAATTCAGCCAACTGGCCAATGAGGATGGATTCCAGCCGCTTCCGCGTATAGTCGGCGACCAGATTTTGCCGTTTGGCGAGGCTTTCCTGTTTGCTGGATCGGGCTTTGCGCAGGGAATAGTTGGGGATTTTCTGCTGGACTCCTAAAACTTTCGAAGTGGGCAGGAATCGGTCGAATGCCGGGCTATTGATTGGCACGTTCTCCGCACCAAAAATGATCTGCGGGTCCGGGAGACCCATTTCACCGTCGGATAGTTCCTCGAAACGGGTACTCTGCTCCAGGATTCTCGTAACTTGGGGATGTTCAGCCAATCGCTGGGCGTAGCTTTCCAGCGTTTCGGCGTTTGCCTGTGCCATCCCCAGGGAGATGGCCAATCCTGCTATGGCCCAAAGGCGTTTTGTAACCACAATAACCTCCTAATCGGTTGTTTCCCGGCACACACATGGCGTACCGGTCCTTTATGGAGACACCTGCCGGTGTCGAGATTAGGAGGTGTGTTTAGGAGGGTAGTCTATGCCGTAGGAAAGAGGGGGTTTTGGCACTTTGGCGGAAAAGTTGCGCCACCCGTCTTCAGAAACTGGGTCTACTCCCGAGTTGCTGAACAAAGGAGTCTGGGGAGAAACCTGACAGTGACCGTATGCGCAATGGTTGCAGTCGGGCAGGCCTTCTTGATGGGATCCGTCAATACTAGATGCCGAATCCAGCTCGCCCGAATCGTGGCACTGCATGTCCACCTTGACGATTTCGACCGACATCGTATCGATGCAGTCGCACGAGGCCGCGAAAGCCGTGGCATAGGCATTCGCCGCGAATGCCACCGCGATCAGCGCAATCCAGACAACTTTGGAATTTCGCATGAAAACACTATAGCATTGTTTCTACGACTTTTTAAGTGTGGTGGGCCCGGCAGGATTCGAACCTGCGACCAAAGGATTATGAGTCCCCTGCTCTAACCAACTGAGCTACAGGCCCACGGATGGCGTCGGAATCCAGGGCCTGGTCATTCCCGGTCGAGGAAACTGCGAAGCAGTTCGGAACGGCTGGGATGACGCAATTTGCGCAGGGCCTTGGACTCGATCTGCCGTATTCGTTCGCGCGTCACCTCGAATTGTTTGCCGACTTCCTCCAGAGTGTGATCTTGGTTCAGGTCGATGCCAAAGCGCATGCGCAGCACTTTCGATTCGCGTGGCGACAGCGTGCTCAATGCTTCGCGGATTGCCTTGGCTACCGCCGCCCGGGTGGTGGCATCTTCTGGCAGTTCCTGCGAGGTGTCTTCCAGCCGGTCCCCGATATGCAGGTCATCATCGTCGCCGACTGGAGTCTCGATGGAAATCGGATCGCGGGCGATGCTCTGTACGCGGCGGACCTTGTTTTCGGCCAGTTCCATCCGGTCTGCCAATTCCGCCGCCGTCGGCTCCCGTCCCTGTTCCTGCATGATCTGCCGGGAAATACGATTGACCTTGTTGATGGTCTCCGTCATATGGACCGGCACCCGGATCGTGCGCGCTTGGTCGGCGATGGAACGGGTGATGGCCTGACGGATCCACCAGGTCGCGTAGGTGGAGAACTTGAAACCGCGCCGGTATTCGAACTTGTCGACCGCTTTCATCAGGCCGATATTGCCTTCCTCGATCAGATCCAGGAAATGCAGGCCGCGGTTGGTGTACTTCTTGGCAATCGAAATGACCAGCCGGAGATTGGCCTCGACCATTTCATCCTTGGCTTTCTGAGCCTGTACATCAGCGATGCGCAAGTCGCTGACGATGGACTTGATTACTGGTGATTTCAGGTAGTGTGCGTCTTCCAGTGCAGCTAGTTTCTTCTGGTGAGTCTCGATCTGCTTGCGTACCTTGCGCAGGTTGTCCTTGTACGAGATCTGGCGGCGCAGGCAGTTGCCGATCCAGGCCGGTTTGGAAGCGTTCTTGAGGAAATCCCTTTCAAAATCCTCCGCGGGCATGCCTGCATCGAGGCAAAGCTTGCGGATGTTGGCTTCCTCTTGGCTGGCGACGCGACCCATCTGTTGCACGATTTCGCGCAGTTCGGCAATGATGTTAGGGGGCAGACGGAACAGGACGAAATAGTCGCCCACTTCATGGCGGCGGCGCTGATAGGCATTCGGATTGCGCCGGACATTGCTGTTCATGGCCCGCTTGTGACGGTTGGCCAGTTCGCGAAAACGGGTTTGCACCTGGCGCTTGGTGGGGGAACGGTCCTTCTTGCTGTCCTTGTTGATTTCGACCTTCTCCGGCTGGATGCGAGGGTCCTCGAAACCGAGTACAAGGTCGGCGATCTTGAGTTTCTTTTGTTTGAATTCTTCGTATTTTTCCAGCATCCTCTCGATCACCAGCGGACATTGGGCCATGGCGAAGACGGCATTGCACTCGCTGAGTTCAATGCGTTTTGCGATCTCGATTTCCTCGGCTCGGCTCAGCAGGCTGACCGCCCCCATTGCACGCATATACATGCGGATGGGATCCGAGGTGTGTGAGTCGTCCGGTTCGGGCGTCGTGTTTTCCGGCGAGTCCGGGTCTTTTCCTTCGATCTCTTCATCGTCCCCCATGAGGTCGCTTTCCTCATCGGGATCCTGCTCCATGATTTCGATCCCCATGTCGGAGAGGCTCTCGACCATCAGAGCGATCGATTCGTCATCGTGCTCGTCGGACAACTGCTTGTGGATCTCGCCCAGCGTCAGGTGCCCTTTTTCGCGCCCGTGCGCGATCAACTCTTCAAGAGTGTTGTCTTGGTCAGCGGGGGAGGTGGGATTTTTGCTCATAGGGTAGAGAGAAAAGCGCAACCTTATATTTTACCCGTACTTTGCCAAAAAGTTTCCTTCACAGGCCGTTTTGCCAAACTAAAGCCTGTTGTTCTTCCTATTGATGGGGCTTCAAGCTCCGGTCGGCTATGTTAAACTTTGCGGCCCCATTCCCCGGTAGCTCAGTTGGCAGAGCGGGTGGCTGTTAACCACTAGGTCGGCGGTTCGAGCCCGTCCCGGGGAGCCACCTCCCCCCTTGCCGAATCCGGCAGTTTTTCTTATGTGGGATTGAAGGCGCCGCCTTTCAACCCACTGCTACAACTGTTCCAGCCATGCCCTGAATTCTTCGCCAAGGTCTTCGCGGTTCAAGGCGTATTCCACGGAAGCTTGCAGATAGCCGAGTTTGCTTCCGCAGTCGTAGCGCTTTCCTTCGAACTGATAGGCCTGAACCGTTTCTTTCTGCAATTGGAGGGCAATGGCGTCGGTCAGTTGGATTTCGCCGCCAGCACCGGCAGCCGTTTCGCGCAGGTGATCGAATATTTCCGGGGTCAGGATATAGCGCCCAACCACGCCGAGGTCAGAAGGTGCCTCGTCGGCCGGAGGCTTCTCCACGATGCCGTTCAACATCCACAGCCGCTCACCGCACGAATCGCCCGAAATCACGCCGTAACGCGAGATCCTCTCCGGTGGAACCTGTTCCACCGCGATTACTCCAGCTTCGAAGGCTTGGAATACGTCAATCATCTGCTTCAGACATGGATTATCTCCGCCGTCGATCAGATCATCCGCGAGAATGACGGCGAACGGCTCGTCGCCGACGACCGGCTCCGCGCATAGAATGGCATGGCCCAGCCCGAGCGCTTGGCGCTGGCGAAGGTAGATGCAGCTGACGCCTTCAGGGGTGATTTTCCGTACCTGTTCAAGTTGCTCGGTCTTGCCGGATGCCTCCAATTCCGCTTCCAGTTCATAGGCCATGTCGAAATGGTCCGGGATCGAGCGCTTGTTGCGCCCGGTGATGAAGATGAGTTGGTCAATCCCGGCGGCAACGGCTTCTTCCACCGCGTACTGGATGAGCGGCTTGTCCACGATCGGCAACGCCTCCTTGGGCACCGCCTTGGTGGCGGGCAGGAACCGCGTACCGAGCCCAGCGACGGGGAACACCGCTTTGCGAATGCGCGTAGCCATCAGCAGGAAATGACGAAGGACAAAAACCCATTGTACCGGGCGCCTGTCCGCGCCTGCGCAAAACCATCCCCTATGATAGGTGCCGTTCGTTTGTTTCGACCGGGAGAGGGTCATGCACGGCATCGACGACCTGCTCAGGATCATGCGGGACTTGCGGGATCCCGACCATGGCTGTCCATGGGACTTGCGCCAGGATTTCAGGACGATTGCACCCTACACGGTGGAGGAGGCCTATGAGGTGGCGGACGCCATCGAGCGGGAAGCTTGGCACGAGCTGCGCGGCGAACTCGGCGATCTGTTGCTACAGGTGGTGTATCACGCGCAAATGGCCGAGGAACAGGACTTGTTCCGTTTTTCCGACGTAGTAGAGGCGATCTGCACCAAGATGATCGAGCGACACCCGCATGTCTTCGGGGAGGTTGGTCAGCGCAACGAGGATGAGATCAAGCAGGATTGGGAGAGGCGCAAGCATCGCGAACGGGCCGAGTACGGAACGTCGGGCGTACTGGGGGGCGTGCCGAAGGCGCAACCGGCGCTGACGCGGGCGTTCAAACTACAGAAACGTGCTGCTCGGGTGGGGTTTGATTGGGAAGAAGCCCGGCAGGTGGAGGACAAAATCGAGGAAGAACTACGTGAATTGCGCGAGGCGGAAAGTCCGGATGAACGGGCTGCGGAGATCGGCGATTTGCTGTTCACTCTAGTGAACTACGCGCGCCATTGCGACCTACGTCCGGAGGAAACCCTGCACCGCGCCTGCTCGCGGTTTACGCGACGCTTCGAATCCATGGAGGCCTGTCTGCAGGAATGTGGCGAGGCGGTAGAGAAGGTATCCGCCGAACGTTGGGAGGAATTGTGGCAGGAGGCGAAGCGCGCCGAATCCTAGGCGTGCTCCAGCCGCATCGAAAAATCGACGGCTTGAATGTCCTTGGTCAGGGTGCCGAGAGAAATACGCGCCGCACCGGCGGCCGCGTAGTCGGCCAGGTTCGATTCGGTAACCCCGCCGGAGATTTCCAGCGGGATGTCCGGGTATTCGGCCGCTGCTGATTGTGCTTGTTCCGGGCTGAAATTGTCCAGCAGGATCACGTCCGGGCGTGCCGCGCGTACGCGCTCAAGTTGTTCCAGGTTCTCGACTTCCACGATGATCTGCGTGTCCGGATGCTGGTCACGCGCCTCGCGGATGGCGGCTTCCAGGTCGGGAAGCAGGGCCCAATGGTTTTCCTTGATCAGGACGGCTTCCGCCAGGCTTGAGCGGTGAGCCACGCCTCCGCCGCAGCGTACCGCGTATTTCTGCGCGTGACGTAGGCCGGGGAGTGTCTTGCGAGTATCGAGCAGCATGCACGGGGCCGAATCCAGTGCTTGCGCAAACTGGCGGGTGCGGCTGGCGGTCGCTGACAGGAGTTGCAGGAAATTGAGAGCCGTGCGCTCGCCCTGCAGCAGGGCCCGGCCCGGCCCTTGAAGCTCGCAGACGACGGTATCAGCCTCAACCAAGTCGCCGTCTTCGGCCTGCCACTCGAGGGCAATGGAGGGTTCCAGTTGATGGAACACTTCCGCGGCCCAGGGAATGCCGCACAGCACGGCCTGCTGCCGGCAGAGAATCGTCGCGCGAGCCAACTGCTCGGGAACCAGCCCGGCGGTCAAGTCGCCGGTCGCCTCGTCCTCCCGCAAGGCCCGAGCGACGTCCTCGCGAACTATGCCCGGGTTCGGGGTCACGACTTACCCGTCGTTGTGTTCCCGGGTCAGCTTGAACACCACGGTCGACAGCAGCAGCATCGCGATCAAGTTCGGCCATGCCATCAGGGCGTTGAGCGTATCGGACAGGAGCCACAGGTCTCTCAGCTCGAAGGTCGAGCCGACAAACAGGGCTACGATCCACAGGATCCGGTACGGATACAGTATCCACCGGCCGACCAGGAACTGGATGCAGCGTTCGCCGTAGAAGCTCCAGCCGAGAACGGTAGTGAACGCGAAGACCGCGGCAGCGATCGCGACGATGGTCCCGCCGACTGTCGTCAGGCTATGGTTGAACGCCTGGGTGGTCAGGGTCGCGCCGCTGGCCCCCGTGGTCCATTCTCCGCTGACGATGATGACCAGGGCGGTCATGGTGCAGATGATCAGGGTGTCGATGAACGTGCCGAGCATGGCGATCTGGCCCTGCCGGACCGGGCTTGAGTTCTGCGCCGAGGCGTGGGCGATGGCTGCACTGCCGAGGCCGGCCTCGTTGGAGAAGATGCCGCGCGCAATACCGAACTGGATGGCCATCATGACTGCCGTGCCGGCGAACCCGCCGACGGCCGCATGTCCGGTGAAGGCTGATTCGATGATCAGGGCGAAAGCTCCCGGAATTTCGGGCAGGTTCATCAGGATGACGATCAACGCGCAACCGACGTAGGCCGCGGCCATCAGGGGCACCAGCCGCGCCGCGACTGCAGCGATCCGCTTGAGCCCGCCGAGGATGACAACGCCGGCCAAAACGGCGATGACGATGCCGGTGATCTGCTCGGGGACGCTGAATTCAGAATGCAGGGCGTCGGCGACTGAATTGGACTGAACCATGTTGCCGATGCCGAAGGCCGCAATGGTCGCGAACAGGGCGAACAGCATGGCCAGCCAGGTCCAATTCTGGCCCAGCCCCTTTTGGATGTAGTACATCGGCCCGCCGTGGAATTCTCCTTCGGGGGTTTCCTCGCGGAAATTCACCGCCAATACCGCCTCGGCATATTTTGTTGCCATGCCGAACAGGGCCATGACCCACATCCAGAAGATGGCTCCAGGTCCACCCATTGCGATGGCGGTGGCCACGCCGGCGATGTTACCGGTTCCGACGGTGGCCGACATGGCGGTCATCAAAGCGCGGAATGGCGGAATTTCACCCGCTTCGGTCGAGGTTCGCCCTCGCGCCAGTTCGCGGAAGCCGACCCCGATCTGCCGCAAGGGCATGAAGCGGAGGCCGATCATCAGGTAGATGCCGAGTCCAAGAAGAAGGATGATAGTCGGCCAACCCCATACGAAACTGTTGACCTCGGAAAGCCATGCACTCATAGCCAAACCCCCGTTGCGGATGCAAAACGCCGAATTACTTGGAGTTCATTATAAGCACGATGCCGGTGGCGGTTGTCAGAATGGTGTAACATTTGCAAAGCAGACTAGCGTAAGCATGTCCGTTGCAAAAATCCTCATCGTCGAGGACGAGCCCGCCATCCGCGAGATGGTGAGTTACGCCCTCCGGCAATCCGATTTCGAACTGCTGGAAGCGGAAGACGCACAGCAGGCTTACGGATTGATTGCCGACCATAAGCCGGACTTGGTCCTGCTCGACTGGATGCTGCCCGGGCAAAGCGGCCTGGAGGTGGCTCGACGCTTGCGCAAGGATGCGCCGACCGCTGAGCTTCCAATTATCATGCTGACCGCCCGCGGGGAGGAATCCGACCGGGTGCGTGGGCTGGAGTGCGGGGCGGACGACTACATATCCAAGCCGTTCTCGCTGCGCGAATTGATCGCCCGCATTCACGCCCTGCTGCGCCGTTCCGCACCGCATATCGCAAGCCCCACGCTGCAGCACGGGGCCGTCCGACTCGATTCGCTCCGGCACGAAGTGTGGGTTGGCAAGAAGCAGGCCGAAATGGGGCCGACAGAGTTCCGGCTGTTGCGTTTCCTGATGGCGCACCCCAACCGGGTCTATAGCCGCAGCCAGTTGCTGGACCAGGTGTGGGGGCAGAACAGCTACATTGAGGAACGGACCATCGACGTGCATATCCTGCGTTTGCGCAAGGCGCTTGGCAAGAAGGCCTCCGGCCATATCCGTACCATTCACAGCGCAGGTTACCAGTTCCACACCGACCTGCCCGTAAAATCCAATAAGAAATCCGGTAAGGTCAAGCAGCGCAAGGCTGCCTGACGATTCGGGTGAAGGATCCCGCGCTTTCCACGGAGGTCGCGCGCCTGTTGGCGCTGGCGGTGGTCGGCATGGTCATGGGCTCTTTTTTTTCAGTGCCAGGCTTGGGGTTCGGCCTGGGACTGCTTATCTTTATTCTGTGGCATGTGCGGCAGTTGCGCCAGGTCCGGAAATGGGAACGCCTCCCACAGGCCCCGATCCCGCATAACCTCTCGCCGTTTTGGCATAAATGGGTCGCGGATTTGTCGGACCGCCGGCATCAGGCGGTTCAAGTCAAACAGGAACTGAAGCGTTTGCAGAGAAAATTCGAGGTTCTGTCGGTCGCCTTGCCGGACGCTGCCGTAGCAGTCGATTCGGAGTTGCGGATCGAATGGTTCAACGACACGGCCGTGTCCTTGCTGGATCTGCAGCCGGACGATCAGGGCCGCTCGCTGGTCCATGTCGTGCGGATTCCGGAACTGGTGCAGTACCTGCAGGTGGGGGATTTCGCCCTGCCCTTGGACCTGGAGACGTTCGCGGGCGCCTCGCACCCGGTCAGCGTGCAGGTTTCGAAGTTCGGGAAACACGACCGGCTGATCACCTTTCGCGACCTGACCCAGGACATCCGCCTGAACCGGTTGCGTCAGGAGTTCGTGGCCAACGTGTCGCACGAGATCAAAAGTCCCCTGACCGTGGTCACCGGGTACCTGGAGACCATCGAAGACCATGCGGACAAACCCCCGAAGCGGTCGATCATTCGCGAAATGTCACGCCAGTGCCAGCGCATGCGCCATTTGGTGGATGACCTGCTGGAGTTGTCGCGGCTGGAGGCTAGCGAGCTGAGCGATCATGACCTGCAGGATGTGGATCTGGCCCACCTGACGGACGAAGTCCGGCGTGAAGCCCAGGCCCTGACCTCGGAGGCCCAGCACACGATCGAGGTGGAGGGTGAGGCGGGTGTGACGATCCGAGGACGGGCGGAAGAATTGCATAGCGCGTTGTTCAACTTGGTCAGCAACGCGCTGAGCTACTCGCCGGACGGGGGCATAGTAAGCATCGGCTGGCAGCGCAAGAACGACCGGATTCGGCTGTCGGTCACCGACCAGGGGGTCGGCATCAAGAAAGACCAGATTGCCCGGCTGACCGAGCGCTTCTACCGGGTGGACAAGGCCCGGTCGCGCGACACCGGGGGGACGGGGCTCGGGCTTGCGATCGTGAAGCACATCCTGCAGCGCCATGATGCACGGCTGCAGATCGACAGCGAATGGGGCAAAGGCAGCACCTTCACCTGCGTATTCCCGATCCTGACGGAGGATCGCGGCGGACGCTAACCGGAATCAGCCGAAACGGCCCGTGATGTACTCTTCGGTCAACTGGTGCTTCGGCGTCGTGAAGATGTCCTTGGTGGACCCCACCTCGACCAGATAGCCCAGATGGAAATAGGCGGTGCGCTGGGAGACGCGCGCGGCCTGCTGCATGGAATGAGTGACGATGACGATGGAGAAATTCTTGCGCAATTCGCCGATCAGTTCCTCAATCCGCGCGGTGGCGATCGGATCCAGTGCCGAGCATGGCTCATCCATCAGGATCACCTCGGGGCTGACCGCGATGGCGCGCGCGATGCACAGGCGCTGTTGCTGGCCGCCGGACAGTCCGGTGCCGGGCTGGTCCATCCGGTCCTTGACCTCGTCGAGCAAGCCCGCCCGCTCCAGCGAAGTGTGAACGATTTCCTCCAGGTCGGTGCGATCGCGCACCAGCCCATGGATGCGGGGGCCGTAGGCGACATTGTCGAAGATCGATTTCGGGAACGGGTTGGGTTTCTGGAAAACCATGCCAACCCGGGCGCGCAGCAGGACCGGGTCCATCTTGCGGTCGTAGACGTTCTTGTCGTCCATCTCGACCCGACCTTCGACCCGGCAGCCGTCGATCGTGTCGTTCATCCGGTTGAGGCAGCGCAGCAAGGTGGTTTTTCCGCAGCCGGACGGACCGATCATGGCCACGACGGAATTCGACCCAATGTCGAGGTTGACGTCAAAGATAGCCTGTTTTTGGCCATAGAACACGTTGACATCGCGAATTTTCATCCGCGGGTCTGGGACGGTAAAGTCCCCGACCGTGGTCAGATCAAGATCCGCTTGATCGGGTACGGCAGGGGAGTCGAGTTGCTCCGGAATCGGAATGGCCAAGGTTTCAGTAATGTCCATGATTATAGTGGGTGGCGGTGATGAATCGGGTTCCTCAGAACCGCTTGGTGACTCTCTCGCGCAGATAGACGGCGGCGGCGTTCATGGCGATCAGGAACACAAGCAGCACCAGGATTGCAGCGGAGGTGCGCTCGGTAAAACCTCGCTCTGGACTGTCCGACCACAGGAAGATCTGCACGGGTAGGGCGGTGGCCGGTTCCGTGAACCCCCCGGGGGGATCGACAATGAAAGCCACCATGCCGATCATCAGCAACGGGGCCGTCTCGCCAAGTGCCCGCGCCATACCGATGATGGTTCCAGTCAACATGCCGGGCGTGGCGATGGGCAGTACGTGGTGGAACATCGCCTGCATGCGCGAGGCGCCGACGCCAAGTGCGGCTTCCTTGATGGAAGGGGGGACTGATTGGATGGAGACACGTGAGGCAATGATGATGGTCGGCAGTGTCATCAGCCCCAGAACCAGTCCGCCAACGACAGGTGTGGAGCGAGGCATCCCGAACCAGTTGATAAAAATGGCGAGCCCAAGCAGGCCGAAGATGATCGAGGGGACAGCGGCCAGGTTGTTGATGTTGATCTCGATCAGATCGATAAAGCGATTTCGGGGCGCGAATTCTTCCAGGTAGACTGCGGCGGCCACGCCGATCGGGAACGATAGCAGCAAGGTGACGATCAAGGTGAGGAAGGATCCCATCAACGCGCCGAGAATGCCGGCCTGTTCCGGTTCCCGGGAATCCCCGGCGGCAAAGAACGTGGTATTGAATCGCCGCTCAATGGCGTCGACCTCGCGCATGCTGTCCACATAGCCGATGATTCGGTCGTTCAGGCGCCGTTCGTCTTCCGGCACATTCCGGTCGATGTAACCTTTCATCAGCATGTCGATATCATCGTCAGCCGCCAGCCAGATGTGTTGCGTGGTTCCGATCAGTCGGGGATTCTCCAGAACCTGATCGCGCAGTTCATATGCAGATCCTTCACTGACCATCCGGGTCAGCTCGCGGCGTTCCTTCCGCCCGCTGGCTTGGGGAAACTTCTGGTACACGGCGGTTTTGACCAGCTTCCAGTAGTCGGCCGAAAACAGGGTTTGGTGATCGCGTTCGCTACTTGGATCAATCACTGCGGGATCGAAGTAAATGGGCAGTTCGATATAGGTCTGGGTGAATGCCTTATAGCCGTTGGCAACGATGCTGCCGAACAGCAGCAGCAAGAAGGCCATGCCGAGGACGACAGCGGTAAGGCCGTAGAGCCGGAACCGCTTCTCGGCCCGCTGCCGCCGGGCCAACCCGGAAACAATCTGCTTGGTGGGGTTCATTCGTATTGTTCCCGGTATTTGCGCACCACATACAGGGCAATGAAGTTAAGCACCAGGGTGACGAAGAACAGAGTCAGGCCCAGGGCGAATGCAGCCAACGTCTTGGGACTGTCGAATTCCTGGTCGCCGACCAGCAAGGTAACGATCTGCACGGTGACCGTGGTTACAGCCTCCAGCGGGTTGGCCGTCAGGTTGGCGGACAGGCCGGCCGCCATCACGACGATCATAGTTTCACCGATGGCGCGCGAGATGGCCAGCAGGAGGCCGCCGATGATGCCGGGGAGAGCGGCGGGAAGAATGACCCGGCGCATGGTCTCGGAATTGGTGGCCCCCATTCCGAGCGAGCCGTCGCGCATTGCCTGCGGCACGGCCGTGATTACGTCGTCGGAAATGGATGAGACGAAAGGAATGATCATCACTCCCATTACGAAGCCAGCCGCCAAGGCGCTTTCGGAAGCGACATCCAAGCCGATGGACTGCCCGAACCCGCGCAGGGCAGGGCCAACCGTGATAGCGGCGAAGAAGCCGTACACTACGGTCGGCACGCCAGCCAGAATTTCCAGCATCGGCTTGACCGCGGCACGGATCTTGGCTGGCGCGTATTCAGACAGGTAGATCGCTGACATCAGGCCGATTGGTGCGGCTACCAGCATCGCAATAAACGAAATGAGCAGGGTGCCGGCGAACAGCGGCACGGCGCCGAAGGCGCCGCTGGAGCCGACCTGGTCCTCGCGGATGGCCATCTGAGGGCTCCATTCGAGACCGAACAGGAATTCGATCACCGAGACGGTTTGGAAGAACCGGCTGGCCTCGAACAGGACCGAAAGCACGATGCCGACGGTGGTGAAGATGGCCAGCGTCGAGCACAGCAGCAGGAATCCGCGGATGATCTTCTCGACTCGGACCCGGGCTCGAACTTGGGGAGTCAGGAATTTCAAGACCAGTGCGGAACAGATGGCGAATACTGACAAGCAGGTGGCGGTCAGCGCGAGCGTGGCGGTTTGAGACAGTTCCTGGTAGCGGTCCGCCGCCATGCGGACCTCTTCGTTGGCCATCTGGTAGCTCATGGGGTTATTGATGGCGTTGCGGATGTCGCCGATCAACAGCTCGCGAGTTGCCGCCATGGATTCGGGATCCGGCAATATCGCCAGCACTTGGGCCATGAGGATGTCACCCTCGAAAATCAACCATACGAAGTACACCAGCAGGGCAGGTGCGCCGGCCCAGATGGCGCCCAGCATTCCAAAGTGTTCGGGAAGGGAACTAAGACGCGCGACGTTGGCGTTCCGGACCTGCCGCAGCATGCGGCGCTGGCTGAAGAAATAAGCTGCCGACGACAATGCCAGCAGTAAGAAGATTAGAAAGAGTGGGGACACCTGGGAACACCGGGCCTCTAGGAAAGAGACATTATTTCGGCGTTATGTTTCAGTTTGATTACAACGGCGTGGGGGCGCTGTGACCAAACTGCCGGGTTAACTTTCCGGTTCGACGAATTCCTTCGGTTTTTCAGAGCCTTCTCCGAAGAAATACTTTTCCATTTCTTCCTCAAGGAATTTTCGCGCCTTGGGATCGACCGGGGTCAGTCGGTATTCGTTGATCAGCATGGTCTGGTGGCGCAGCCAGCCGCTCCAGGCCTCGGCCGAGACTTCGTCGAAGATGCGCTGCCCGAGCGGCCCCGGGTAGGGCATCCGCTCCAGACCCTCGGCTTCACGGCCGAGTTTGACGCATTGAACCATTCGGGACATTGTCGGATGAATTCGCAAGTAGGTTGATGGAGCCCGTAATTATAAATGCGAGGGCGATAATGATTGCGTGCAGGATTTCGACGGGCTATGCTATTGCACAGACTGTCGCCCCAGGACGCACGTGATAGGAGCACTCGTGCCCGACCTGCAATGTCCACTGGTGACCTGAAACAGGAGCAAAATGAGGAGTTATTGCGATGAAAACCCTGCCTGCAGAAGTTTCAAGTTTCGCTCAGTCCCCCGAATTTACAGAAGACTCGATACCGAAGAACCTCAAGAAAGAGCACCGAACCAGTGCGGGGATCTGGGGGAAAATCGTCGTCTTGGAAGGCCGGTTGCGTTACCGTATCCTGGAGCCCGAGGCCTGGGACGAGGAACTTTCACCGCAGACACCCGGGATTGTAGAACCGGAGATTGCACACGAAGTCAAGGCGCTCGGTAAGGTTCGTTTCTACGTGGAGTTTTACCGCTGATCCCGCCCCGCCCTCAGTTCGTTATTCACAGACCACGCCGTCGCCGTCACCATCGTGCATGAACGGATAGGCGGGATGCCCACGCGGCACGGGCGCAATTCCGTGGCAGCGCGCCTCGCGGCAGGTAATTCTTCCGTTCCGGTTGTCGTCCCAAAGGCGCAGGGCCTCCGCGTCCTCTGAAGAGGCTGCGGGACGGGAAGCCGGGAGGTCGGACACGGCAACGCAGTCCGATTTCTCGATTCCGACCGTCGTGCAAGCGGAAAGGGTCCGCTCCAGGGCTTCAGCCTCGCGCCGATCGATGCTCAGCCCGTACTTGAGGCGCACTTGAAGCACGCGATTGGCGAACCAGCAGCGATTGATTTCGGGCATCCATTCAGCCGCATCGTAGGCGCGTTTCTGTTGTCGATTGAGCGTGGGGCTTGCCAGCGTCAGATTAAGAAGATCGGAACTGAATCTTTTTCGGGTGGCAATGTCTGCGCGGCACAGCCCGCTGTCATGCGCTTCGGAACGAGCCACGATATGTTCGATGTCGGTTTGTCGAATGCTGCCGAAACACTGCCCGGTGTAAGGGCTGTAGATTTTTCCGAGTTCGGTGACGATTTTAGGTTCGACCGACTGTGGATAGGAATAGTCGTTGCTCCGGTAGGGCGAGCAACGATCTTCCGGCTCGACGACCAGGCCGCGCCAGGTTTCGGCCGAGACGGTCGGGGTGTGTAAGCTGGCGGCAAGAATAATGCAGAGGGAAGTCCTGCACTGCCGCAGAAGAGGACCTCGGAACGCCGAGAAGGGCACGTTCTGTGAAACGTCTCGGTAAGTCAGAAATATCGCAGCAGCCGCAATCGCAAACCGATTCCATCAGCATCCGGCGAATGCACGACTCGAATGTGAGGCGGACCCTTGTCGTCCAGAAGCAACAGGTTCTCTTCCTCATAGTTGGTGTAGTACATTTCGACCTGCATCCCGAGCCGGTCCCCGACCGGGGTGTGTAGCCCGAGCCCCGCAGTCCAGGCGGTATAGTCCGTGTCGGTCCGGTCGGACCCTTGGGCATAAGACTCGTCTTCTCTCCCGTCGGGACAGCCGTCGTCCTCGGGGCAGCCCTCGAAGGAAAGAGAGTACTCCGCCTCAATGCGACGGACGCCGGCCAAAACGTAAAGCCCGGAGTCCGGCCCAAGCATGGAGATCAGGAAATCCGGTTGCCCGCCCAGTCTGAGGGTCAGGCCGTAGCTGCGGTTTTGCTCAAACGTCCAGTCGTCCGGCCAGCCTTCGCCGGATTGCGGCCAGTCGGGTACGTTGTTTGCGCCTGCCCGGAGCACGGAATCCTTGATCCACGCTAGTCTTCCCCGCGCCTTGCCACCGTGATAGGCCAAGTCGATTTCAGCGCTCAAATACAGTTCCCGATTGCTTGGGCAGAAGGTGTAGCCGGCCAGGATACCGAATCCGCTGGTTGTCTGGGTATCGGAATCCCGGGTGGAAAAAGTCCGGCCACGGGAAGTGGTCGCGTTCATGGAATGCGTGTTGTCCGTGATTCGGGAGGGGGTGACGTCCAGATTCTCTGCAGAGGCGGAAAGCCCCATGTAGAACCCTTCTTCCATGGCGGAAGAAAAACCAGGCGCACCGGCCAGCGCCACTACGCAGGCCAAAACGGAAAAATCCCCCGAACGTTTGAACAGCTTCATCTGGCTAAGATTAAAAATACCGCAGCAATCTCATTCTCAGGCCGATTTCCTCGGCGTCCGGTTCATGCATGGCGCGCACCCGCAGGTCTTCTGTCCCGTCGAGCTGAACCAGAGATTCCGAATCGTAATCCATGTAGTAGGTTTCGATTTGCAGGCCGACTTGCTCCGCAATCGCCGCATGCACTCCTATTCCCAGGGTCCAAGCAGTGTAGTCCCGGTCGGTCCGGACGACGCTGGGGCTGAAATCCTCATCGCTTGTACAGAGCGTCGGGGGAGTTTCGAAACAACCGGTTCCGGTGTTCACGTACTCGGCCTCGACTCGGCGCACGCCAGCCAGAACATAGAGTCCGGCGTCCGGGCCGAGCGCGGAGGTCAGGAATTCCGGCCGCCCGCCCAGCCTGAGCGTCACGCCATAGCTGTAGTCTTTCTCGAAGGTCCAGCGTTCCGGCCAGTTCTCGCCGGTTTGCGGGCCGACCGAAAAAGCCGGGAGGTCTGGGTCGGTCGCGTCGTTGTGGGTTTTCCGCGCTGCAACATCCTCGGTTCCTTCCATCCTGCCTCGCGCTTTCCCGCTGTGATAGGCCAAGTTGATTTCGCCGCTCCAGTACAGGCTTCCGTAGTGGAGAGGGCATTGGTACCCGAGCACGATTCCGAATCCGCTTGCTGTCTTGGTGTCGGAGTCCCGGTCCGTGAAGATCTTGCCCTGGGACAAGGTCATGTTTCCGTCGGGCGTGTTGTCGATGGTTTTGAAAACCGACACGTCCAGCTCTTCCGCCGCGGCAGAAACCCCGAGGTAGATTCCTTCCTGCGCCGCAAAGACGGGGGCCGGAGAATAGGCGAGGATTGCCGTCAGGGTCAGGGCGCTAAAGACAGGGGTGCCGGGCCAAGTCATCGCTTTCATGTTGCATTTCTCTTGCTGGGGTCGATTACTGGGCCCATAAGATTATAGTCAGCCTTGAACCGATAAGGTTCGAGATACAGTTTCGCGCCGTATCAGTTTCATGATCGGGGTTGCCACACCGACGGTCAATTGCTCTGGGTCGAACCAGCGCCCGCTTTTCTGGAAACTTTCGCGATCCGAATTCCGGATCCGGATTCGCAGGGGGTGAAGGCAAAGTTCCAAGTGGCTCAGGCGATGGGTCAGGGGAGGGTCTTCCTGCCACTCCAGTTTTTCCCCGCAGTTCCGGGCCCAGCGCTGCGCCGCACTCCGGTCCGGGTATTCCGGTAGGCTCCAGAGCCCGCCCCAGATGCTGTTCGTCGGCCTTTGCTGCAGCAGAACCTGCCCGTCTTCGGACTGCACGATAGCCACCCAGAAATCACGACGCGGCAGTGGTGACCGCTTCCGGCTGGGTTGCTCATCCGGTTCGTGGTTGGCGTAGTGACAGTCCTTGCTTAACGGGCAATGCGTGCAGTCGGGTGCGCGCGGCGTACAGCATTGCGACCCTAGATCCATCAGGCCTTGAGTGTAGGCGGCGGCATCCTGGTTCGGTAGTAATTGCTCGACAGCGCGCCACAGGGCAACACGAGGAGTCGTGGGCAGGCCCTGATGTCGGGCAATAACGCGTCGCGCATTGCCATCGAGCATGGGAGCCGGCTGGTTCAGGGCGAGTGAGACGATAGCGCCAGCCGTGCTGCGGCCGATACCCGGCAACTGCATCCAGTCTTCGATGGTTCGCGGCAGACGTCCCCCCGAGCCGCGGATGACTTGTGCAGCCTGATGCAGATGGCGTGCCCGGGCGTAGTAGCCCAGTCCGGACCAGCACGCCAGCACGGAGTCCAAAGGGGCCTCAGCCAGTTGTTTGACATTCGGGAACTGTCGCATGAACTGCCGGAAGTAAGGGACCACGGTCGCCACTTGGGTCTGCTGCAGCATGATTTCGGAGACCCATACGCGATACAACGTGCGTCGGCGTTGCCACGGCAGGTCGTGTCGGCCGTGTTCGCGCTGGTAGCGGATGATCCGGCTGGCGAACGACGACACGGGTTTAGAACAGATCTTTGAGCAGTTTCCGCAGAACTTTTCCGGCGGGCTTGCCAGCTTTTTCTTCGACTTTTTCCTCGACCTTATCGACGATTGATTCCAATCCCTTATCCAGCCCTTTGTCCAGTTGTTCTTCGACCAGTGACGACATGTCCAGGGAGTGCGATAGGTTGTCGAACGGTCCCCGGATGCGAACCGGGATCCGCAGGCTGTCGCCGGACCAGACATTCAACTGGTAGTCGATCGACGAATGCGGCAGATCGATGTAACCCAGCCCGTCCAGGGAAATCGCGCCGGCATTCAGCTTCAATTCGCGACTGGTTAATCGCCCGTCGTTGGCATCCCAACTCGCAAGCAGCAGGTCGAACGGCAACTTGCCTTGGGAGGTTGTTTCGCTGGGGCGTCCTTGCAGTGCTGCAACGGCAGCCTCTACGGCTTGGGCGACTCCCCCGACCTGCAGCACGCCGTTACGCACGGTCAAACTGGCAAAGCCGGTCAGCGAAGGCCAAAGCGTAGCCATGCGGTGTCCGCGTGCGTTGAAGGCCAGATTCAGATCGGTCGTGCCCTCGATGGGAGTGTGCCCATGTTCGTCGAACAGGGCTATCATGCGGCCGAGTTCCATCTGTTCCAGCTTCAGGTCCAGCCGATACAACGGGATGCCGCCAGAGACGTCCAGTTCTGCACTGGCCTCGACCGTGCCATCGTTGATTCTTCCATTCAGCGACTCGACTTCCCAGAGCCCCTGATTGGCGGTCATCTGGGCATGTGTTTCTGCGAATTGAAGCCCTTGCCAGTGCAGGCGTTCCAGTGCCACTTTCGCCACGAGCCTTTGCTGGCGGAGCCAATCGACCGGCAAGCTGCTTGGTTTCGGCGATGCCACATCTTCGGCATCGGGTTTTTCCTCAGTTTCGGCTTCCTGATCCTGAGGAAGGTAACGGTCCAAGTCGATTTCACCCACCTGCAGATCTAGGGCGACCCGCGGTCGGTCGAAGTCCAGGAGAGAGAGTTCTCCCCGAATCGGGGTGGAATCCAGCACGGCATCCAGTCCCGACAGCTGGACCCCCTGCGGATGGATCCTGAGATCGCCTTGCCACTTCAGGAACCGCAAAGCGGTCGGATCTTCCAAGGTTGGCACTTCTTCGTTCCACAGGGCCAGCCAGTGCAGGACATCGACGCCGGTTCCTTCGACATGTCCCGTCAATTCCGGCTTTTCGGACAAGGACTTCACCTCCAGAGGAGCGAGTCGCAACTGCGCACCTTCGACTGTCGCCTCGGTTCCATCGAGGCGAAGAGTGTCGCTTGCCTGGTCCCAGCGGAAGGATTCGGCCTCAATGGTGGGATTGATGCGCATGAAAGCGAATGCCGGTCCAGTTAACTCCAGCGTCATGTTCAGGTCTTCCCCGGCGATTTTCTCTCCGCCATCTTTCAGGGCGAGATCGGTGGTCATCTGCACTTGGGCATTGATTCGGCTTTCGGCACGGGTGTCGAGCCAGGCCATCAACTCGCCATTCAATGCGACCTGCACGTTGCCGCCGGAAGTCAGGTTCTTCAAGTTCAGGTCGAGATGAGACCCTCGCAGGCGGCGATTGCGCAGTTCGTCCCAGATTGCGATGGTCCCGTCGGTCAGGTGGATCTCGGCCAGATCAATGCCGGTCGCTTTGCCCGGATCGCTTGGGCCGGGGCTAGGGGCATCCTTGTCGGCGAGCAGGTCGGACCAGTTGGTGTGTCCGTTCGACTTTCGCCGCAGCCGCAACTGCAGTCCGTCCAGAAGTACGGAGCGAATGCGTAGTTCGCCGAGCAGCAACGGGATGACTTGCAGGTATGCTTCGACGCGTTTCGCGGTCAGCATCGGCTCCTGCCCGAACCCTGGAGGGTTGTCGAACGATATGTCATGAACCTCGAAGCCGACCAGTGGCGGGTTCAGGTGCAGGTCTAGGCTTCCGTCGATGGTAAATGCCCGCCCGGTCTGTTCCTCCACTAGATTGATGAGGTCGTCCCGGTAATCGTCGGGTTCGAACGTCAGCACCAAGTAGCTGAGTGCCAACAGGCCCGCAAGCACCAGCGTCAGGATGCCGAAGGCGGTGTAACGCAGAAGCCTGAACAGCATCAGCCTAGGACGAGGCGGTTTCGCGCGCCCAGTCTCCCGAGCGACCCCCGGACTTGCGCAGCAGCCCGACCCCCTGGATACGCATTCCCCGGTCGACGGCCTTGCACATGTCGTAAATGGTCAGCAGCGAAACCTGCACCGCCGTCAGGGCTTCCATCTCGACCCCGGTGGGTCCCTTGGTTTCGCAGCGCGCGAGGCAACGTACGGCAGGAGGCTGGTCCTCCAGTTCGAACTCGACTGATGCATGGGTCAGGGACAGTGGATGGCACAGTGGAATCAGTTCTGCGGTTCGCTTGGTGGCCATGATGCCCGCGGTTCGCGCAATGCCAAGCACATCGCCCTTGCGGTGGGTTCCTCCTCGAATCTGCTCCAGGGTTTCCGCCTGCATCAGGATGCGCCCTTCCGCTTCCGCTACGCGGTGTGTGGATTCTTTCTCTGAAATATCGACCATATGGGCTTCGCCCTGGGCGTTGAAGTGCGTCAGATCGGCCATGTCTGGGAAAATTGGCGTATCCGCTTATTGTATGCCCATGCGGGCCTATCGGACTTGCCGACCGACGGCCGTGACCGGGATCGTGGCGGTTTTGCCACGAGTGTGCGAAACAGGCGCGAGGGCATGCCCGAAAATGACCTCGTAAGTCGCGTGAATCCGCCCCTGATCGTCGGTTGGATAGGCGTCGGCCAAGGCTTGCCACTGATGCCGGGTGCAGGGCTGTGCGGCCGGGGATTCGATACGACTTGAGCCGATGCCCTTAAGTTCAATCATCAGGTCTCGAACCGACGCATAGGAAACATCCAAGCGCTCGACATCAAGAACCGGATCCTGGTAGCCTTCTTCCAGCAGCAGGTCACCGATGGGGTGCATGTCGCTGAACTCGTTGACGCCGCCTTCCATGCCTGCCGCTTGTTGCGCGGCATGCAATTCCTGCAGGGTGTCCGGGCCATAGGTCGAGAACATCAGCAATCCGTCGGGGCGTAGCACGCGGCTGATCTCCCGCAGAACCTCGGCCAGTGGTACACACCACTGCAAAGTAGAGCTTGAAAACACCAAGTCGGCCGTGCCGGGTGCGAAAGGCAGGTGAAACGCGTCAGCCACGACAGAAGAGCCGGCCAGTTCGCGCTTTTGACCCTGCCGCAGCATGGCTTGCGAGAAGTCGACCGCAAGAACCCGAGCCTGGGGGTAGCGCTGGTGCAACTGCACCGTTCCGTCCCCGGTACCGGCACCCAGGTCCACCACGCATCCGGGATCCAACTGGACCAGGTCCAGCCGTTCAAGCAGCCGATGGGTAATTTCGCGTTGTACGCCTGCGCACTCGTCGTAGCGAGCCGCCGCGCGGTCGAATCTCCGGCGCAGTCTTGCCTGCCGGGCGCGGTCCGGCTCGTTCATCCGAGTGACTCCCAGAATGTGCGCATCAATTCGGCACACCGGTCCGGTTCCGACAGCGGCAGGGCATGCCCGGATCGGGGGACGAGGTCGAAACGGGCTTCGGGGCGCAAGGTGCGCAGGGTCTGGCCCGCGTCCGCCGGAATCAGCGCGTCGCGTTCTCCCAAGATGCATTGTTGCGGGGCCCGACATTGGATCCATGTCTCGCGCAGATCCGTGTGTTCGAGCAGGTCCAGACCCCGTTCGAGAGTCGGGCGGCCCGGAATCGGCACGGCCTGCAGTTGATTACGGATTTGCTGGGCCTGGTCGTCGCCATGGGCGACCAAGGCCGCGAAATAGCGCATTGCGGCTTCAGAGTCCAGCTGGATGCGTTGGCGGAAGTCTTCGAATGCCGAAGTCCCGATGGCATGGGGCCAGTCTTCGTGTTCGACCATGCAAGGCAACGAGGCAAGCAGGGTCAGCGAACGTGGGCAAAGCCCGCTCTCAATGGCGGAAAGCGCCACCAGGCCGCCCATCGACCAGCCGACCCAATGCGCATCCTCGTATTCCGCCAATTGCTCGGAATCCCAGCCATTGGACCGGCTAGGGGTTCCGTCATATCCCGAGAGCGTGAGCTGGCGAACCGTATAATTGGCAGCAAGCCGCGTCGCGACCGGTTCCCACACGAATGAATGAAATCCGAATCCGTGAATCAGGATCACCGACGGCTTGCTTTTGGAGTCCGGGTTGGTCATGAGCGTTGAAGTTAACCAGTTTCTTGTGCTGCTGAGCGTGGTGCTGGGAAGTTATCTGCTCGGCGCGGTCAACAGCGCTTTGATTATAAGCAGGCTCTTCAACCTGAAAGATCCGCGCGCCGAAGGTTCCGGCAATCCAGGCGCAACCAACATGCTGCGGGTCAGCGAGGACAAGAGATGGGCCGCGATGACCCTGGCCGGAGATGCCGGCAAGGGAGCGCTGGCGGTTTGGCTGGTCTCCTACCTTGCTGGAGAGAGCCTCCCTTCCTCCTGGCCGTCGCCGGAAGTGATGGCCGCCGTCATGGCGGTGGTCGGGCACGTATGGCCGGTCTATTACCGTTTCCAGGGCGGCAAGGGAGTGGCGACGTTGGCCGGGGTGATGGCGGTGCTGAATCCGTTGCTGCTGGCAATGGGGCTGGCGACCTGGTTGTTCGGGTACGTGTTGTATCGCCGGGTGTCGGCTGCCTCCATCGCGGTGGGTGCGGCCTTGCCGTTGTATGCCTGGGCGGTGCACCAGACTTGGGATCTCGTGTGGGCGGGCCTCTTTTTGGGCATCGTGGTCGTCTACCGGCACCAGGAGAACCTGCGTCGTCTTCTGCGCGGCGAGGAGGACTGACCGCAGGGCAAAGTCTGCCGTGCGCACCACTCCACGAGAAGATGCTTCCGGGATTACACCAAGTAGAATAAAACTCAAGCGGGTGTAGTTCAATGGTAGAACTTCAGCTTCCCAAGCTGATAACGAGGGTTCGATTCCCTTCACCCGCTCCACTTTCGGATACTGATGAGCGATCCAGCCACCGCTGCACAGACTGAACCGCAAGCTTTCATGCGCAGCGTTCTGCAGCGCATTGCAACCGGACCCGAGTACAGCAAGGACCTCCCGCAGGAAGAGGCACGCGCCGCACTGAACCTGATCCTGAACGGGCAGGCGGATCCGGTGCAGGCGGGGATTTTCTTCATTGCATTGCGCATGAAGCGGGAAACCTTGGAAGAAAACACCGGGGCGCTCGAGGCACTGCATGACCACACTGTGCCGGAGGTGGCGGATGTCGCACAGGTTGTGGATGTGGCGGAACCGTACGACGGTTTCGTGCGCGGGCTGCCGATGGGGGCGTTCCTGCCGGCCGTACTGAGCGCCTGCGGGGCACCTTCGATTTGCCATGGTGCCGAGACGGTCGGACCGAAATTCGGGGTAACGCCGCGGCAAATCCTGCGTGCCTGCGGGGCGGATGTGGACCGCCCGACCCGGGAAGCCGCTGCACGGGTGGGGGAAGCCGAATGCGGCTGGAGCTACGTTGATCAATCGCAGTTCTGTCCCGCCCTGCACCAGTTGCTGGAATTCCGCACCCGCATCGTCAAGCGGCCGGTGCTGACGACCGTAGAGGTGCTGCTCGCACCAGTGCGCGGCCGCGAGGCAACCCACCTCGTTACCGGCTACGTGCACAAGCCCTACCCGCCGGTTTACGCACACTTGGCCCGCGCGGCGGGATTCGATTCCGCGTTGATCGTGCGTGGCGTGGAAGGCGGCATCTTTCCTTCGCTCAAGCAGGCCGGAAAGGCCTTCGGACTTCACGGGAAGGACGAAGAGACGGAGTGGGATTTCCATGCCGACGATTTGGATTTCGTGCATGACAGCCGTGCGGTGCCCCTACCGGATTCGGATATGTCGGTGGAGCAGATAGCGCAGGCCGCGGCCGAGATCGGGCTTGCGGCGTTGGGCGGACAGGCGGGGCCGGCCAAGGACAGCCTCCAGTATGCGGCGGGGATGATCCTGGCGCATCTCGACGGCAGCCGGGACATCCAACGCCACTATCCGGCCGCCTGCGAGGCCATCGACAGCGGTCGGGCACGGGCACGTTTCGAAGCGGGGTTGTAGCGATGGACGAATCGACCCAGTTGAGCCTGCAAAGCGGCATCGCGGCATTCGCATCGAAGCAGTTTTCGCGCGCGCTCCAGTTGTTGACCCCGTTGGCTGATGCAGGGGAGCCGGAGGCCCAGTACCGATGCGCGATCATGTGCCAGAATGGATTGGGCTGCGTGGTGGATGCCGAACGGGCATTCGCCTGGATGACTGCAGCGGCCGAGTCGGGTTTGGCGCTCGCGCAGCACGGTCTGGGGTTCATGTACATGGAAGGCGAATGTGTTGAACAGAATGGAGAGAAAGCCGTGTACTGGTACGAGAAAGCGGCGGAACAGGGTTTGGCGGGCTCCCTGACTACGCTGGCCATGATGTACGAGGAAGGGAAGCTGGTGCCGCAGGATACGGAGCGAGCCCGCGCCTTGTACAAGAAAGCCGGGTTCTGATCGACATGCGTCCGTCCCAACTCGCCCGGGTGCTGGAAGAGGAGTTCCGCAGTGCGGCTCAAGGGCACCATACGCCAGCCATGATCTGGGGACCGCCCGGCGTGGGCAAGTCGCAGATCGTGGCGCAGGTCGCCGACCGCCATGCGGCCCCGATGATCGACATCCGCCTGTCGCAAATGGAGCCGAGCGATTTGCGCGGAATCCCTTTTCGAGTTGACGATACGGTGGATTGGGCGATTCCGGCCATGCTGCCGAACACGGATCGCCACGGGCCGAACGGAATCCTGTTCCTGGATGAAATCACTTCGGCCGCGCCGACCGTTTCTGCTGCCGCCTACCAGTTGATCCTGGACCGCCGCCTCGGCCACTACCAGGTCCCGGACGGCTGGGCCATCTTCGCCGCCGGCAACCGCCAGGGCGACCGCGGCGTGACCTATGTGATGCCGTCGCCGCTGGCCAACCGCTTTTCGCACTTCGAGATTGAAGTGCACTTGGACGACTGGGTGCAATGGGCTTATGGAGAAAGGATCGACGACCGGGTGATCGGCTTCCTGCGATTGCGCCCGGAACTTCTGTTCGATTTCGACGCCGAGCACAATCCCAGTGCATTTCCCACCCCGCGATCCTGGGAGTTCGCACATCGGGCATTGCGCAAATTCGAGTCTGATCCCTTGGTGCTGGGCGAGTCGCTCCAGGCCTGCGTGGGTCCGGCAGCAGGGATGCAGTTGCATGCTTTCGTGCAGCATGCTGCGGAATTGCCGGACTTGGATGACGTGCTGGCAGGCAAGGACACAACAATCCCCGAGTCGGTGGATCTCCAGTACGCTGTCGCCGCTGCGCTGGTCGGCCGGGCCGTGCGCGCCAATGGTGAATCGAAGCTTGAGACAGTGCTGGGCCCGATCCTGGCCTACGCCGGACAGTTCCCGCAACGCGAAATCGGCGTCATGCTGGTCTGCGACCTGATGCGCGGGGTTGGTGAAGAGGCGGTCTTCGGCGCACCGGAATTCAAACCTTGGGCGGATCAAGTCGCGGAACTGCTGGTCTACGACTGATGCCGGCGACGCGCGACGCGAAGACCCGGCTGGCACAAGCCCGTACCCGGCTGGTTCTGGATCGGCCTTTTCTTGGCGCCCTGGTGCTGCAACTGCCGCTGGTGGAAGGGGGAGATTGGTGCCGCACCACGGCCACCGACACGCAAAGCTTCTACTACAACCCGGCCTACATCGACCGCCTGACCGGCGAGGAAGTCCAGTCGGTGCTGTGCCATGAGGCTCTCCATTGCGCCTTGCTTCACCTGCATCGGCGAGGGCACCGGGCGCGCGGGCGCTGGGATGTCGCCTGCGACTACGCGGTGAATTGCCTGTTGGTCGCCGAAGACATGATGCTTCCCCAAGGTGCCCTGTACGAGCCCAAGTTCGCGGACCTTACCGCGGAGGAAATCTATCCCTGCCTCGACGAGATGGAGGACAAGCGGACCCAAGACCTGCACCTGTACGGCGATTCGTCGGGACAAGAAGATTCGATGGCAGGGCCCCGCCCGCTCAGTCAGGCCAAACAGAATGCCATGGCAGCGACCTGGCAGGCCCGGGTTTCCCGCGCCCTGGACGCAACCCGGCAGGCCGGGCGGTTGTCCGGGAATTTTGAACGCCATTTCTCCCCGCAGTTGATGCCGCGCCTGCCGTGGCGGCAACTGCTCGCCCGCTATACCGGCGCATTGGCCCGCGACGACTACAGTTACCAGCGGACTTCTACGCGCCGGGAGGGACCTGCGATCTATCCCAGCCTTCGTGGACGCGAAATCGACCTCGTCACCGCGTTGGACGTCAGCGGCTCGGTTTCGGATACTGAAATCGCGGAGTTCGTTGGCGAGGTGAATGCGATCAAGGGGACCTTGCGGGCCCGCATCACATTGCTCGCATGTGACCAGGAGTTGTCTTCGGACAGCCCGAAAGTCTTTGAACCCTGGGAGACACTGGAGCCGCCGACGAAAGTCAGCGGCGGCGGCGGCACCTCGTTCCGCCCGGTCTTCGAGTGGGTCAATGGGCAGGACCGCATGCCGGACCTGCTGCTGTATTTCACGGATGCCCAGGGCCGCTACCCGGAAGCCCAGCCGCCTTATCCGGTGTTGTGGCTGGTCAAGGGCCGCGCTTCCGTGCCGTGGGGCGAGAGAATCCAGCTGAACTGACGCAGTGCTGGCCGAAGCCGACCTGTTGCGCATGAACGTGCTGCTAACCCAGCCGTTGCAGGCGGTCCGCATCGATGAGTCTAGGATGTGCTTGGAAGCCTTGACCGACCAGGGAGAAGCGCGAGTGGCGCTGCACCCGAACACCCGTCCGGAATCCTATCTGCGCGAAGTGCGTGCCATGCTTTCCACCCGGATCCTGGGTTCTCCGGGCGGCTACCCGCTATACATCCGGCGCTGGACCCGGATGGGTCAGGCGCGTGACGGTTCGCTGGAGCGGTTGCTGCTGTTGGGCGAGCCGGAAGCGGTCGCAGCAGTGGTGCACGCGCCGGGGCTTACGGAAGAGCTTGCGCGGCGCGCCTGGTGGGTGGAACCGAACTCCGAACATGCCCGACGGATGCTGGACAGCCCGGCGGTTGCCGACAGCACGTTGGGTGCGACACTGGTGGAGTTTCTTCTTGAATTTTTGCCGTTCGAAGAACGCCCGGGCGATGTCATCGCCTCGCTGCAGCGCCTGCTGCGGCATGCCTCCTTGACCGAAGAGCGGAGGTCCGCCTTGTGGCAGCGCGCCCAGAGGCAGTCCACCTACATGGTGGGGTTTTTGTCGGCTGGCGCCGAGTGTTTGCCGGAAACGCACCCATCGCACCCGAAACTTGAAGAAGCCCAGACAGCAATCGGCAAGGATTCCAAAGATCCTCTCTCGCAGTGTCTGCTGTGGGCTTTGGACGTGTCCGGGCAGGGCTTCCTTGCGGCCACCCGAAAGGCGCTCGCACGTCCGCCCAACCAGGACGTGGTGGTGGCCTTGCTGAACGCGATCGGACAGGGATTTTCCCTGCCCGGTGCCACCGCCTCGTTCCGCACGTTTGCTGAGCTGGAAAAGGAGGTTGGCGCCCTGCCGTCCCAGGCACCTTGGGAAGAGGATGCGGACCTCTCCGAGCTCCGCCGTTCCGTGTTGTGTCTGGCCCGGGTGGGGGAACGATTGCTGGACCCGATTTTCGGTGTCAGCGATGCGGTAGGGTCGGTCATGCGCCGGCGAATCGAACCGGTCGTCCAGCCGATCAGGAAACATTTGGAATGCTTGGCCGATCATGAATGAAAATTTGAGCATGAATCTGCCAGACGGACGGGTGCTGGCCTATGCCGAATATGGTGATCCCGATGGCATTGCGGTTTTGGGTTTGCATGGCACGCCCGGAACCCGGCACATCTTTTCGCTGGGCGACGCTTCGGCCCGGAAACATGGATTGCGCCTGATTGCGCCGGACCGGGCAGGTGTCGGAGGTTCGGATGACCGTCCCGATCACAGTCTCGCGGGGCATATTGAGGATGCGGTCGCCTTGCTGGATCATCTCGGGGTGGAGAAATTCGGGGTGCTCGGTTTTTCCGGCGGGGGTCCCTATGCGGCGGAAGTGGCTAGGCAGGAGTCGCTCCGGATTCGGGCCTTGACCCTGGTCAGCGCGCATGTGCAAGGCGTACAGCCCGGCCCGGGGCACCGGATTTTGATGAAACTGGCGAATGTCAGCATCCCGGTGGCTCGATTGGTGTTTTTGGCGATCGCGATTCCCGCGGTAACTGTACCGAATTTTTCCCGGTTCCTGATTGGTCCCGGTCTCGATCGCAGTGATCGTCAGGCCCTGAAGGACCGGGAAATTCGCCGATGCTTGACTAAAGGCATTGCCGGGGTCCTCTGGAGCGGGCGCGCGACCGCTTTTGAGGCGAGGAACTTTTATCGCGAACGCCCCTCTTCACCGATTGCTCTGGATGCGCCGGTGCGGATCTGGCACGGGGCGGAGGACAAAGTGATTGTGCCAAAAGCTGCGTTCATTTATTCGCGCATGTTTCCCGGTTCCTATTTGACCGTTATCCCGAAGGTGGGGCATCTGTGGGGGCTGGTGGCCTGCGACCAAGTGCTGGCGACTTTGGCCCATGATCTGCATTGAACACGTAATCGTACTGCCATGCTTGTATGATGAACCGTCATTGATTCAGGTTTTATTTTCGTGCGCCAACTGATCCTCATCCGTCACGCCAAGTCTGATCGCAGTGATTGGAGCGTCCCGGATGTTGAACGTCCGCTGGCTCCGAGAGGGGAACGGGATGCACCGGAAATGGGGCGGCGGCTGGCAGACCGCCAAGAGGGCATTGACGCCCTTTACAGTTCGGTTGCCCGCCGGGCGTTGGACACTGCGGAACATTTCGCTGAGGCGCTGGGCATGGATGCGGCGGACATCCGCCTGCGGAAGGGCTTCTACACCTTCTCACCCAATGACCTGCTGCGCGAATTACGCGAACTGGACGATGCCGCTGACCGGGTTGCGGTTTTCAGCCATAATCCTGCGACCAGCGGAGTTGCCGCGTACCTGGCCAATCAAGTCTTGAACGACCTCCCCACCTGTGCGGTGGTTCGCCTGGATGTGGACTGCGGTTCTTGGCAGGAATTGGGTCCTGCCGTCTGCACCTTGCGCGAGGTAGACACGCCCAAAAACCCGGCCTGACGATTCCCAAATTCCCGTGTCAGGGACTGATTCCGTCGACGTGTTGCTGCAACCAGCATTCCAGCGCTGCCGCGTGCCATAGCAGGCTGCCGTCCAGCGCGGTTCGATAGCGCAGGGGATCCTGAAGCAACCGATCAAGGTATTCTCTCCGAAACAACCTGCGGTTCAAGCATTCGGGCCGGCTCAAAATCTCCCGGGCCCAGTCCAGGAAGGGTCCCTGCACGTACTTGAGGGCCGGAACCGGGAAATACCCTTTCGGCCGGTCGATCACTTCTGCCGGCAGCCGCGCCCGGGCCAGGGCGCGCAGCGGGTACTTGCCGCCGTCGCGCAGCTTCAGTTCCGCCGGCATCCCGGCGACGCATTCAACCAATTGGTGGTCGAGATACGGCACACGTGCCTCAAGTCCCCACGCCATGGTCATGTTGTCGACCCGCTTGACCGGGTCGTCGGTGATCAGCATGGTCGCGTCCATGCGCAGCACGGCATTCAGGAACTCGACATCCTCTCCGCATTCGAGCCGCTCTGCGAGCAGGGCCCGGGAATGATCCTCGCCAATCCACTCTGGCGCCAGTGCTCCGCCGAACTCATCATGAGTGCGGTCCAGGTAATGGCGGCAGAAGGCATTCAGCCCGTCCGCCTGTTCCTCGTGCATCTTCGGGTACCAGGAGTAGCCGGCAAACACTTCGTCCGCGCCCTGCCCGCTCTGTACGACCGAGATATCCGTCTTGACCTGTTCCGCCAGCAGGAAGAACGCTGCCGCATCCTGGGCCACCATGGGTTCGCTCATGCAGCCAATGGCCTCGTCCAAGCGATCCAACAACTGGTCGTTGCGGATGAAGTAGCGATGATGTTCGGTGTCGTAGTGCCGGGCGACCGCGTCCGAGTATTCGAATTCATGCCCGGCTTCTCCGCCCACATCCTCAAAGCCGATGCTGTAGGTGCGGATAGGCGAGGAGCCGTGTTCGGCCAGCAGGGCAACCAGAAGGCTGGAGTCCAGGCCGCCGGACAGCAGCACGCCGACCGGGATGTCGGAGATTTCTATCCGCTTGCGCACAGCCTCTCGAAGTTCGACGTGCACCTGTTCCACCCATTCTTCCGTGTTGCGAGCGGGATCCGGGTTCCGCGCATCCAGTTGCCAGTAGCTTTCCTCTTTCACCGTACCGTCCGCGTCGACCGTCAGGTAATGGCCCGGTGCAAGTTTTCGGATGGAACGCAGCAGGGTGTGGGGGGCTGGGACAACCGCGTGCAGGCTCAGGTGATGGTGCAAGGCGACTTCGTCGAGCGTGAGGTCCACGTCTTTGGTGGCGAGCAGGGCCTGCACGTTGGAAGCGAAACGGAAGGCATCGGGAGCCTGGTGGTAATAAAGTGGCTTGATGCCCAGCCGATCCCGAGCCAAGAACAATCGCTCCGCGCGGGGATCCCACAGGGCGAAGGCAAACATGCCGTGGAGGCGTTCGACGCAAATTTCGCCCCATTCGGCATAGGCTTTCAGGATGACCTCGCTGTCCCCCGTGGTGCGGAAACGGTGACCGCGTTCTTGCAGTTGTGTCCGCAACTGCGGGTAGTTATAGATGCAACCGTTGAAGACCAGAACCTGACCGGAATCGGGATCCAGCAGCGGTTGATGCGCCCGAGGATTCAGATCGATGACCGACAGGCGGCGGTGTCCCAATGCGACCGGGCCCTGGTGCCACTGGCCCTCGTGATCGGGTCCCCTGCGGGCTAGAGGGAGGAGCATGCGGGCGATGCGGGCGGGATCGGCCGGTCCCCGGAAATGCCTTTCTCCCGCGATTCCACACACAATCGCAGTATAGTAGCGTGTTTTCATCGGTCCTTACCTGTACATGTCCGATTCGCTGCCGGATCTCTCGCGTGCCGTCCACCGATGGGGACGGGAACTGGGCTTCGATCAGGTGGGCATCGCCGACCTGGATCTGGAAGAGCACGAGACGCACCTGCTGAACTGGCTGAAACAGGGCCGGCACGGCGAGATGGGCTACATGCAGCGCCACGGGGTGCGCCGCTCGCGCCCATGGGAGTTGGTGCCTGGAACGCAGCGGGTGATTTCGGTCCGCCTCAATTACCTCCCGCACGGGCTGGATCACGCGGAACAGGCATTGGAGGATTCAACCCGTGGCTACGTGTCCCGATACGCCTTGGGCCGGGACTACCACAAGGTGCTGCGAGGCCGCCTGCGGCGCTTGGTCCGGCGTATCGAAGGGGTGGCCGGCCCGTTCGGCTACCGCGTGTTCACCGGCAGCGCACCGGTGCTCGAGAAAGCGTTGGCCGAACGTGCCGGGCTGGGCTGGATCGGCAAACACACCAACCTGCTGGCCAAGGATGCCGGGTCCTGGTTTTTCCTTGGTGAGATCTATACGGACTTGCCGTTGGCCCCCGATCCGCCGACCCGTGAAGAACACTGCGGGGATTGTCGCGCCTGTATCGATGTCTGCCCGACCCAGGCAATCGTCGCGCCGTATCAACTGGACGCGCGCCGTTGCATCTCGTACCTGACGATTGAGCTCAAGGGTTCGATCCCGTTGCCGCTTCGGCCACTGATCGGCAACCGGGTCTACGGTTGCGACGACTGCCAACTGGTCTGCCCATGGAACCGCTACGCCCGGCTGGCTTCGGTAGAGGACTTCCAGCCGCGAGCCGCACTGGAGAAGTCGTCGCTTGTGGAGATGATGACTTGGGAAGAAACAGACTACCTGCGTCACACCGAAGGTACGGCGATGCGCCGCATCGGGCATGTCCAGTGGCTGCGCAATGTCGCCGTGGCGCTTGGCAATGCGCCGCACGATGAAGCCGTAGTCGCGGCGCTGCGGACTCGCGCCGGGCATCCCAGCGAACTGGTGCGCGAACACGTTGCGTGGGCGTTGGAGCGCCACGCGTGAACGCCATTGTCGAACATCTCCGGGTGCTGTACCCGGATGCGGATGCAGATGCGCTGCAGGAGCGGATTGCCGCGAGCTTCAAGCAGTATGCATATGCGCCCTGCCGCCCGGATCAGGGCTGGTCAGAGCGGGACACGCTGCTGATCACGTATGGCGACACCCTGACCGAGCCTGGGAAAGCGCCGTTGCGCACTCTGGCCGACTTCCTGGAAACCCGCCTGCAGGACGCATTCAGCGCGGTGCACCTGCTTCCCTATTTCCCGTTCACTTCGGATGATGGTTTTGCCGTGTCGTCCTACCGAGAAGTACGTCCCGACTTGGGGGATTGGGAGGATGTTTCCCGAATCGCTGAAAAATTCGACTTGATGACCGATCTGGTGCTCAACCACTGCTCGCGGGAGCACTCACTGGCGCGATGCCTGTGGTCCGGCGATTCCAGCGTGGAGCACTGGTTTCATGTCGTGGATCCGGCAATGGACACAACCGGGATTGTCCGGCCACGGGCGACCCCGCTGATTACCCCGTTGCCGAACGACCCGCAAGGTCGCGGGGTTTGGACGACATTCAGCGACGACCAACTGGACTTCAACTACCACAATCCGGAGGTCCTGCTTGAGGTCATCGACGTGATGGCGCAATACGTGGCGGCCGGTGCACGCCTGCTGCGGCTGGACGCAGTCGCCTACCTGTGGAAGGAGCCGGGGACGAGTTGCATCCACCTCCCCCAGACGCACCGCATTATCCGCCTGCTCCACGCCATTCTCAGAGCGCATGCGCCGGCCTGTCGAATCGTCACCGAAACCAACGTTCCGCAGGACGAGAACCTGAGCTACTTCGGCGAAGGGGATGAGGCGGACCTGATCTACCAGTTCGCGTTGCCATCTCTGGTGCTGCAGGCTCTTCACCGCGGCAGTTCCGTTTACTTGAACCGGTGGCTCCGCGATTGGCCGGAGCTACCACCGGGTTGCACTTTCCTGAATTTCATCGCTTCTCACGACGGCATCGGCGTGCGCCCGGTCGAGGGGATCGTCACCCCGGCGGAACTGGAGGATTTGCTGCAAACGATGCGCCGCTTCGGTGGGCGAATCAGCACCCGAACCGGCGACGATGGGCGCGAATACCCCTACGAGATCAACATCACGCTGTTCGATGCCTTGCGTGGCACCCGTTTCGGCGAGGATGACTTACAGATCGCCCGGATGCTGTGCGCGCATGTGATCCTTTTGTCGCTTCCGGGGATCCCGGCGTTCTACATCCACAGCTTGTTGGCTTCACCGAACGACGAGGAGAAGGCGCGCGCGACCGGACGCGCACGCTCGGTCAATCGCGGCCAATTGGATCGGGCAGCACTTGAACAGCAATTGAACGAGCCAGGGCACCCGAGGCGGGAAGTATTGGAGGCTCTGCTTGGCCTGATTCGCTTGCGCGCCGGGCAGCCCGCGTTTGCGCCGCAGGCGTCGATGACTCCGTTGGCTCTTGGCTCGGGGTTTCTCGGCCTGGTTCGGGAGTCTTCACGACAGAAGATTCTGGTGCTCTGCAACATCACGCCACAGCCGCAACGCGTGAATCTGGATACGGAGCCACTGGGGCTGCCGCGTGCGGTGAATGACCTGATCGGGCAAAATCGGATCCGGGTCCATCACCGCCATCTGGATCTGACGCTGACGCCGTACCAGTGCCTGTGGTTGGTGGTGGTCGGCCACTAATCTTGAAGCCCCGAAAATAGCGACAAATCCGGGTTTTTCGAAAAATTCTGATAGGATTACTGCCGGCTACCGGGGGCGGAGCCCCTTGGCAGCCTGTTTAGATCTGGCCGATCAGGGGCTTTGGCCTTGATCGGCCTTTTGATTGACCGGGAAATCGCAAGGAGGATTTCTTATGACACATTGTGGAGTGATCTGCATGCAGATATGCAGTTTTTCTCTCTCAGGGCTGCTGGCCGTCACGGCGTTTCTGTTCACGACAGTGACTGTTCACGCACAGGAAATCATCACGGTGTTCGGTTCCAGGACGGTGTTCCAGCATGCTGGCGTCCCGACAGACACGCCCAACCTGATTCGTCTGGCGCCGGGTGGCGCGGTCAGCCGTAACGGTGCCCTGACCAGCATTCCGCAATACCGGGGATTGCATACCTACCGGGTTCAGACTCATCTGGACGGTCGACAGCCGCATACGGCGGGCCCCGCCTGGATGGATAGCCCGCTGCACTACATGCCGAGTTCCCTGATGGAATCAGTGCAGGTCCACCGGGGCATCGCGCCGGTCGGGGCCGGATCCGCGATCGGCGGCTACATCGATGCGCTTTCGTACACCAGCCGATACACCCTGTCGAAAGATTACGAATTCCACGCACGGGTGACGGCGGACAACCTTTCGTTCAATGACGGCAACAACGCGAGCGTGTTCCTGTCGCTGGCGAATGACCGTTCCCGATACCACCTGTACGGGGCGCACGATCAGGGCGACGAGGCGAACAGCGCGGACGTCAAGATCCGGACCTCCCACTACAAGCGGGATTTCTTCGGGTTCGGCATGGGCCACCAACTGGGCGAGGGTGAACTGATGATCGACTATGCCCGGAACAATACCGGTGATGCCGGCGTTCCGGCTTTGCCGATGGACATCCACTTCTACCATACGGACCTGATCAATCTGCGTTACCGCGGCGATACGGGGGAGTGGCACATGGAGGCGCAGGTTCATTACCAGGAAACCGACCACGACATGTCCAACTATGCGCTGCGCGACCCCCCAGACTTCAGCAATCCCATGGCGGATATCCTGCCGCCGTTCCGCGGGACCGATAAACGCTTGGTGCTGGTCGACGGATTGTCGGTTGGCGGCAAACTGGCCGGGAGCCGGCCATGGGGCGACGGGACCCTGCGCATGGGAGCGGACTTCAGGCAGAGCGAGAACGGGGCAACCGTTTTCGATCCAGATGCACCTCCTTTCTTCGTCGAGAACTTCGACGACGCGACAACGGACGAATACGGAGCATTTATTGAATGGAGCGGCGATCTGACAGGCCTATGGAGTGGCGAATTCGGTGTCCGGGTTCACCACACCCGTACCGATGCCGATACTGTTCAGCATTTCCGGCCGACCTGCCAGATGCTTTTGCGGGTCAACGCCAACGGCGAACATCTTAAATACGGACCGAATGGGTCTCTGGCCACAAGAGGCTGCGACGATCCCACGCTGACTCCGGAGGACTGGATGCCGCCCCCGGCGATGTCGGTCGGCATGCTGAGCGGGCGCTTCAACCGGGCCGACCGCAGCCAAACGGACACGGAAATCGATGCCACGGCCGTATTCCGTTACGAATGGGGTGAATCGACGGAACTTGAGTTCGGCCTGGCGCACAAGACCCGGGCACCGGCCTACATGGAACGCTACCTGTGGGTTCCGCTTGAGATCAACGCGGGCCTGGGCGACGGCAACAACTACGTGGGCGACATCAACCTCAAGCCGGAAGATTCTTGGCAGATCGAGTTGGGCCTGAACTGGGAAGATAGTGGAAAGAAATTCTCGCCGAGAGTCTTCGCACGCCGAGTCGACGACTACATCACCGGGATTCCGGCCACGGACGAACACATCATCCGGGTCAGCAGAATGCTCAACGGCGATCCGACCCCGGTCCAGTTCGCCAATGTCGATGCCGAGTTCTATGGGGCTGACGCGGTATTTGGGTTCCCGCTGACGGAAGACTGGCGACTGGACGGCACGGTCAGCTACGTGCGCGGCAAACTGCGCGAGTCCTTCCAGAGCCAGAGACGGAAGAATGACACAACCCGCACGATCCGGGACGACAACATTTATCGTATGCCGCCATTGCGCGGCCTGCTGTCTGCCTCGCGCACCCTGGACGACTGGGTGATATCGATGGAAGTGGACTGGGCAGCACGCCAGTCCAAGATATCTCAACTCATGCTGGACGATCCCCAGAGCGGCAACAACCACAACCGCCCGACTTCAGGGTACGCGCTGTACAACCTGCGTACCGAGTACATGCATCCATCTATGGACTTTATGCTGTCCGCCGGCGTGGAGAACCTGACGGACCGCATGTACGTTGACCACATGAACGGCTTCAACCGGGTCAGCGGGGGAGAATTGGCGGTCGGCGAGCGCTTGCCGGGGCCGGGGCGCAATATCTACGTCCGGTTGAACTGGGAGTGGTGAACGCGGCCGCGGTTGGCCGCATCGATGACAGTAGGTCTCGCCGCTGTGCGGGGCCTACTTATCCCGGCAATCGCTGCAGACGCCGTACAGGTACAGGGAGTGGCTCTGCAGGTCGAAGTGTTTCTGCCGGATGATCTCCCGGAGATGTTCGACGAGTTCGGGATCCTCGAATTCGATGACCGCGTTGCACTCCGTGCAGATCAGGTGCTCGTGCGGTGATTCGTCGTTGAGTTCGTAGACGGCCCGGCCCGCGTCGAAGTTGTGCCGGACCACCAGGCCTGCCTGCTCGAACTGGGTCAAGACCCGGTACACGGTCGCAAGCCCGATGTCTTCGTTGGCGTCCAGCAGCCTGCGGTAGAGGTCTTCGGCCGACATGTGCCGCACGTCGCTGTTTTCCAGAACAGCCAGGATTTTCAACCGGGGAACGGTGCTCTTGAGGCCCGCCTTGCGCAATCCGTCGTCGCTGGACATGGGGGGAATCTCCGCCAATCAGGGCAATCTCTTACTCTAGCATAGAGGCTCATAGGAAAGAGTTGGGTGCCGTTCTAAAATTGGTGGTGTAAAGACCGAGCCCGGGAGATTCCGAGGAGAAATTGATGAGCGAAGAAAACCGGAAGGATATCCGCATGCTTCTGAAGCGGTTTGGAGTGCAGGCAGACGAGGCCATTGTCCGGCACTTGGCGATCCTGGGGGACGGTGTCCCCCTACGATTGCGCTGTACGCTGGAGGACCTGACCGATTATGGCGACCAGCCCCCGAATTCGCCGTTGAGCGTGGTGGTCGAGGGAGAAATCCAGGCTGAGTGATCGCGCCTACTTGTGCGCGCGGATCAGCAGCGTCTCGATCCGGTTGTCACGAAGCCGCTTGCGCACTTCGCGCAGTCGCGCCAGGTTCTTGTAGGGTCCGACCCGGACCCGGTGCCAGGTGTCGCGGTCGATGGTGACGGTCTGGATGGACGCTTCGGTTCCGAGCAGGATGACCTGGGCCCTCATGCCGTTGGCGTCGTCGAGACTGCGGAAAGAGCCCGCTTGCAAGTAATAAACGCCCTCGGGCACGGGCTTGGCTTTCTTGTTGCCCGGTTTTGATTCTTTTTTGGCCGGCGGTTCTGGATCCGGCACCACGACTTCTTGGCTGGGCAGGATGGTGTAGAAGTCGAACCGCAGTGTTTCCGCCGGCTTCGCCGTGGCCATCTTCGGTGGCTGCGCATTACCCCATAGGGCACCCCATTCCACTTCCTTCGCCACGTTGAACACCAAGACGCTGACGATGCCGATCAGCAGACCACCGCCGAGTAGGAGCCATGGAGGAAGGGGTTTGCGTGCGCGTGTTTTGCGCTTTTTGGCGGTTGGTCGCCGCTTGGGAGTTGCGGGACGTCGTTTCGGGGCTGCGGTACGTTTTTTAGGGGCCGCCATCACATGCTCTCGGGGGCGTCGATGTTCAACAGGTTTAGCCCGTTGCCGAGCGTCTGGCGTACCGCCATGATCAACCGGAGTCGGGCCTGGCACACGGGAAGCTCATCAACCAACACGGCAACGGCATTATAGTAAGCGTGAAACTCCTGAGCCAGTTTGCGCAGGTAGACAGTCAGGTGGTGCGGTTCGCGTTCTTGGGCCGAGCGCAGGACCGCGTCCGGATAGCGTGACAACTGTTTCTGCAACGCGCGTTCACCTTCATCGGTCAGCGGTGACAAGTCGCAGGGATCCTCGGGAATGTTGATGTCCTCATCTTTCGCTCGCTCCAGGATGCTGCAGATTCTTGCGTGTGCGTACTGCACGTAGTAGACCGGATTGTCCACGCTTTGTTCGGTGGCCAGTTGAAGGTCGAAGTCCAGGTGTTGGTCCGATTTGCGCATGACGTAGAAGAAGCGTGCCGCATCCTGTCCGACTTCGTGCTGCAGCGACTGCAGGGTCACGAACTCTCCGCTGCGCGTCGACATCGAGATTTTTTGTTTGCCTCGGTATAGGTTGGCGAATTGGACCAGCAGGATTTCCAGCCGCTCAGGGTCGATCCCGAGCGCCTGAAGCGCGGCACGCACCCGTCCCGCGTAGCCGTGATGATCCGCTCCCCAGATATTGATCGCGGTGCCGTAGCCGCGCGCCATCTTGTCGGCATGATAGGCGATGTCGGTCGCGAAATACGTCCACTGTCCGTTGCTTCTCTGGACGACGCGATCCTTTTCGTCACCGAATTCGCTTGAACGGAACCAGAGGGCGCCCTCCAGTTCGTACAGATGGCCGGCTTCCCGCAATTGCGCGATGGTTTGCTCGACCTTACCGTCGTCCAGCAGTTCGCGTTCGGACTGCCAATAATCAAAACTTGCGCCGAAATGATCCAGATCACGGCGGATACGCTCAAGCAGCGTGTCGACCGCAACCGAGGCCAACTCGGCCCAGACTGTCTCGTCGAGGAAATCCCGGGCTCGAAGAATCAGAAAGTCCAGGTACATGTTGTGCCCGTCCTCGTCCGGCCCGTCGTCCGGTGCGCCCGCCCGGATGTTTTCGAACGAGGCCCGCCACACGTCGCCACGAGTACGGTGGCAGTCGGCCGCAATGTCCAGGATATAGTCGCCCTGATATCCGGCTTCCGGGAAGATCACGGGTTCTCCGCACAGTTCCAGGTAACGCAGCCAGACGGAAATCGCCAGGATGTCCATTTGTCGTCCGGCGTCGTTGATGAAGTATTCGCACTCGACCGTATGGCCAGCCGCCTCGAGGATCCGGGCGAGGCAGGAGCCGAGCGCGGCCCCGCGGCCGTGTCCGACATGCAGGGGTCCGGTCGGGTTGGCGGAGACGTATTCGATCAGGATGCGTTGTTCGCTGCCGGGCGGCCGGGTTCCGTAATTCGTAGCTTGGCTCAGGACCTGGTCGACGATCTCCGCTTTGGCTTCAGGCCGTAACTGAAAATTGATGAATCCCGGGCCCGCCACTTCCGCGGCCAACAGGTCCGGGTTTTCCGGCAGGTTCTGGATGATCCGATCGGCCAGTTCGCGCGCATCGAGGCTTGCTTCCCGCGCCAGGATCAGGGCAAGGTTGCAGGCGTAATCTCCATGTCTTGGATCCTTGGTCGACACGACTTCGATTCGATCGGGATTCGGGTCGGGCAACAAGCCCTGTTGGTGCAGGGTCTGCCATGCCTGGGTCAGGTTCGAAACGAGAGTGGCTTTCACGGGATTGGCCGGTAAGAGGGGCGTAGTGTACCCCCATGCTCTAAAATTGGTAGATGCGCTCAGCGGTTTTGGCTCTTTTCCTGATTTCCGGTTCCGTATTTGCCTCTTTCGAGGCAGATCCGGCGAAGGAGTGGCTGCGTGACGACGCGCCGCACGTCTATCTGGTGCGCCAGGGAGAAGCCGAAGCGGATGCGGCGCGGCGTTTCGTCAAGGACCCGCAGGACTGGCCAGAGGTGTGGTGCCCGTGGCCCGGGTACGAGCCGCCAGTGCCGATCGGTCCGGGAGACCTTCTGGTCCGTGTGCAGGTCAATGGGCGCGGTTGGATCCAGCGCGCCCGACTCGGAAACGGCGACCAACCGCATGCTCAGGTATTAGAAGCTTTCGATGTTGGTGGAATCGAGCCTTTCATTTGGATTCCGGATGCGTGGGTGCACCCGCCGCAACACATTGAGATCGACTTGACCGAAATCGTCGTGCATGAGCCGGCACGTGCGATCCACCGCAGGGTTTCGAGGTTTTGGCCGAACAGCGAGACGCGACCTCTTCCGGTGGTCCGCCTGAATGCGGGCAGCTTGGAGTTTCTGTCGATCGGCACGGGACTGACAGTGGTTCCGGTCAAGAAAGAAGCGGAGCCGGCATCCTGGCTTCGGGCCGTGGTGGTGGCAGTCTTTCCCAGCTACAGTTACGCGCTGTTGCTGGATCCCGAAGGCGTTGCCGTGCCGGGGGATACAGCGCGCAGTCCGACGGCCTGGTGCTTCCGGCGCGACCCTGCCCCGGCTTCCGAATAGGTCTAGAACGGATTTTGAGCCGAACGCTCAGAATCGTTCAATACTGGTAGGAAATCCGAAACCCCCCGCGGCGCCCCTCGTTGGTCAGGGGCGCAAACACCATGCCAGTGCCTTTGTAGCCGTCTGGAGCGAATGGACCACCGGGGAAATTGGCTGGAAACCTTGACTCGCCGCCCTCCTGGACCTCGTCCAGCAGGTTTTTGCCGAACAGGGAAAGCCGCAGCCGTCCATCGAAACTGACATAGGTCAGACTCGCCTCCAGCATGTCGACTTCGCTCAGCTTTCCGAGATTGGCGTCGTCCGAGGCCGCGTCATCGTTATGGCTGAAATCCACCCGAGTCAGCAACACGCCGTTCCATGACTCCATCGGAAGGCTGTGGGTCAGCCCCAGACTGTAGGTCAACGGCGCCAGACGCGGCAAGTCCAGGTCTTCGTCCTTTCCATCGACCTTTCCGTCTCTATTGAGATCCTCGCGCACAGTGTCGTACTCGCCGTCCGTATAGCCGAGATTGGCCGACAGCGTCAGGTTTTCGGAAAGCTGGGCCCAGACTTCCAACTCGATGCCCCGCAGTGTTGCATCGGCGGGGTTCAGGATATTCTGTACCGAGCCCGCGGTGGGATGCGTTCGCGCTACTTCGCGCTGCATGTCGTCCACCTTGTTGTAGAACAGCGCCAGATTGGTGCGCAGATGTCCGTCGAGCCAATCCACCTTGGCACCGACTTCATAGGAATTCTGCCGCTCCTCGTTGAACGGCTCCGGATCGACGTCAGGATCTGTATGCCGGAAGTTGTAGCCGCCGCTGCGAAAGCCCTTAGTCCAGAACGCGTACAGGTTCACGGTGTCGCTCGCATGGTACTGCATGCCGACTTTTGGTGTCCAGCTGTTCCAACTGCGCTCGTCCGAGTAATTGAAGTTGCAGGTCCTGGCGTCGAAATCGCACCGCGAGTCTCCGATTGGGACGGGGGCTAGGCCAGGCGCCACTTCAATCATGAAAACCCCGGGATCGAATGTCGCGATGTCTGCCTTCTTTTTCTCGTAGGTGTAGCGCACGCCCAGGTTGAAGGTCATGCTTGGCGTCGCGTGTACATCTGCATGGATGAAGGCTCCCCGCGTCGTCTGGTCCTGAGAGCCGCCCAGCGTGGAATCGATCCAGCTGTTGTGCCAAGTGCTGGTGTAAGTCCCCGAGCTTTCCACGCACAACGCAGGCAGTCCCGGGATACTGTTCAGACCCGCCCGCACTGGGGCAACGTTGCAGAGCGGGCGAGCGGGGTTGTAGACGGCGTGACGCTCCCGGAATAGCACTCGACGTTCCCAATAGCCGATGTCCTGGTCGAACCAGTACAGGCCCGCGGTCAGATCCACCCGGTCGTCAAGGAACGATCCGAAATACCGGAATTCGTTGCTGAACTGTTCCTGTTCGAAATAGGCGTCGCCGAGGAGGACATCCAGTTCAGAGGAGTCAATGTCCGTCCGTGCATTAAGATTGATGCGGCGCCAGCCGAAAATATTGGTGATCGTGCCATTGCCCAGAGGCACGCCCGTACTGAATTCGGTGAACACCTGGGACCAGTCCGAATCCGAGTAGCCCTTGTCGTTCACGGCGAAGTCCCATGAGGTCCGGTCGTAAAGGCCACGGTTCTGGCTGCGGGCGCCGTCGCCGCGCGTCTGCCCGCGCTCGAACCGCACCGTCATCTCCGTGTCCTCGCCCGGATAGTACGTCAAGGATGGCCGCGCCAGCGAGATACGATAGGCACCGAAATCGTCGTCGGGATCAGCCAGATTCGTGTGCCAGCCCTCGTCGTCCTTGTGGTAGACGGCCAGCCGTCCCAAGAGCTTGCCTGGCAAGATCGGTCCGGACACCGTGAACCCTCCGCCTTCTTCGGTGCCTTGCTGGAAATCTCCCCGAAGCGTCATTTCGAACTCGTCGGTTGGTTTGCGGGTGCGCAGCAAGACGGCGCCGCCTGTCACATTGCGGCCGAACAACAGGCCTTGCGGGCCGCGCAGGATCTCGACGCCTTCCATGTCGAAGAAGTCGTTGATGACGCCCGCCGAGATGCCCATGTAGATGCCGTCGACGAACACTCCTACCGTTGGGTCGATGGACGGAATGGAACTGTTGATGCCTAGGCCACGGATGGTGAAGTTGGCCACGCCTCGCGTGGTCCCGATATCCGCCAGCCCGACGTTCGGGGCCCGATAGCTCAGGCTAGCCAGGTCGTTTGAAAGGCGTGCCTCCAGTTCCTCGGAGGAAAACGCCGAAACCGCAAAGGGCACTTCCTGCAATGTCTCGCCCGCATCCCGCTTGCGAGCCGTGATCGTGAATTCCTCGACTTCGGCAACGACGACCGGAGGCATCCCCAGCGCGACCACGCAGAGAAACATTGCCAGTGCCCGAAGCCCGGAAAATGCGCCATTCTCAGGGCACATACGCCAATCAGCCGACTGTGCGGCCATCATCAGATGAATCCCTCCCAGTAGAGACTCCAACATTATATGCAAGGTATGCTGATATTCGACGGCGCCAAAGAGGCTTGAAAATGGGGTTTTCAGACTCCTGTATATAATCCCCGCCACATTAGCAGAACCAAGACTCCTTACGCGCAACACCCCTCATGCCGAACAATCTGGTCGTAGTGGAATCGCCGGCGAAAGCCCGGACGATCGAAAAATACCTGGGCCCAGGCTTCCAAGTGCTGGCGTCTTACGGCCATGTGCAGGACCTGGTTCCGAAGGACGGGGCCGTCGACACGGAAGGCGACTACGCCCTTAAATACCAGGTGACGCCCGGGCACGAGAAACACCTGCGCAAGATCGCGAGCGCGCTCAAAGATTGCGACGCCCTGTATCTGGCTTCCGACCCGGACCGCGAAGGGGAAGCAATTTCCTGGTCGCTGTACAGCCTGCTCAACAAGCGCAAGAAACTGGGCGAGAAGAAAACCTACCGGGTGGTGTTCCACGAAGTGACCCCCGAAGCGGTGCGCCAAGCCCTGGAGCACCCGCGAGACCTGTCGGACGATCTGGTCAATGCTTACCAAGCGCGGCGGGCCATTGATTACCTGGTCGGATTCAACCTGTCGCCGCTGCTGTGGCGGAAGATCGCCCCCAAGCTTTCGGCAGGCCGCGTCCAGAGCCCGGCCCTGCGCCTGATCGTCGAACGCGAGGACGAAATTGAGGCATTCCAGCCTCGCGAGTTCTGGACCGTGGATGCGTTGCTGGACAAAGACGGGCACGGATTCCCGGCCAAGCTGCACACGCTGGACGGGAAACGCTTGAAGAAATTCGATTTGGAGAATGAAGAACAGGCAAATGCGGCCCGCGAGCAGGTTCAGGCGCATGCCACGGAACTGGCCGTCGCGTCTGTGGAGCGCAAGGAACGCAAGCGTAACCCGGCGCCGCCGTTCACCACCTCGACCCTGCAACAGGAAGCGTCGCGCAAGTTGCGCTTTTCCGCGCGCAGGACAATGCAGGTTGCCCAGCAGCTATACGAAGGCGTTGATCTGGGTTCCGGCCCGGTCGGCCTGATTACCTACATGCGAACAGATTCGGTCACGCTCGCGACCGTCGCGTTGAACAACCTTCGCCAGACCATTAAGGAGCGTTATGGCGAGGACCAGATGCCGCCATCTCCCCGACGGTACAAGACTCGGACCCGCAATGCGCAGGAGGCGCACGAGGCGGTTCGTCCGACCGATGCTGCGCGAACGCCGGAACAAACTCGCGGCAAGCTGAGCGATGACCAGCAGAAACTTTACGAGCTGGTCTGGAAGCGCGCCGTGGCCTGCCAGATGATTCCGGCCGTGATCGACCAGGTCAGCGTGGATCTCGGCTGTGGCCCAGGCACCCAGTTGCGGGCAACGGGCTCCCACGTGCGGGTTCCAGGGTTCATGCAGGTGTACCGCGAAGGTTCGGACGAAGCGATCGTGAACCAGAACAGCAGTGACGAACGCTATCTCCCCGAATTGCGCGAGGGCGAACGCGTGGCACTTCAGGAGGTCAAGGCGAACCAGCACTTCACCGAGCCGCCGCCGCGCTATACCGAGGCGAGCTTGGTCAAGACCCTGGAGGAATACGGCATCGGCCGCCCCTCCACCTACGCGGATACCCTGTCGACCCTGACCAGCCGCAAGTATGCAGAGATCGACAAGCGGACGTTCTTCCCGACCGCGCTTGGCAAGGTGGTGTGCAATTTCCTGACCGAGCACTTTTCGCGGTACGTCGACTACGAGTTCACGGCGCAGCTGGAGGATTCGCTGGATCGGGTGGCACGGGGAGAAACCGAGTGGATTCCGGTCGTGGACAGTTTCTGGAAGCCGTTCCACCAGCAGGTGAATGAGAAGAGCGAGACGGTGTCCCGCCAGAAAGCGCAGATGATGCGCGAACTCGGCACGGATCCGGAAAGTGGCAAGCCGGTTCGCGTCCGGGTCGGACGCTACGGGCCGTTCGTTCAGGTTGGAGACCGGGAGGATGAAGAAAAGCCTCGGTTTGCGAGCCTCCGCGAAGGCCAGAGCTTCGAGACCATCACGTTCGAGGAAGCGATGGACCTGCTGGTACTGCCGAGATCGTTGGGCGTGGGGGACGACGGCGAACTGATCGAAGTCAATATTGGCCGTTTCGGGCCCTACGTGAAATACGGACCGAAAAAATATGTGTCCCTGCCGAAGGGAGAAGACCCGATGACGGTGACACGCGAGCAGGCGGATGAATTAATTGCGGAACATCGGCACCGTGAGGCAAACCGCACGATTCAAGACTTCGGAGTGGACGATATTCAGGTGCTCAACGGCCGGTATGGCCCGTACGTCACGAATGGCAAGCGCAACGCGAAGATTCCGAAGGGGGAGGATCCTGCGGAATTGACGCTGGAACAATGCCAGGAACTCCTGGCTGCCGCACCGCCGCGCAAGCGACGCGCTTCACGCGCAAAACGCAAAAGCTAAGGAGGCGTCTCCGGCAGGGGCGACAGTGCGCTGGACACCCGAGAGGGCATCAAGGCGTTGCTGGACGGCAAGGTCCTGGCCTATCCGACCGAAGGCGTGTGGGGCTTGGGTTGCCTGCCGGATCACCCGGACGCGGTGCGCCGACTGCTGAACCTAAAACGAAGGGATCCGGACAAGGGGCTGATTCTGATTGCAGCCTGCTGCGAGGATCTGCAGCCATACATCCAGCCCTTGGACGAGGAACAGCAGGCTAAACTGGAGTCCCCGGGGGAGCCGGTGACCTGGTTGGTCCCGGCCGTCGAAAGTGCATCCGCCCTGTTACGGGGCACGCACGCGACCCAGGCGGTTCGCATCACCCGCCACAGCCTGTGCCGTGCACTGTGTCTGGAGGTGGGCCCTCTGGTTTCAACCAGCGCGAACCCGGAAGGGGCGCCCCCGGCAAAAACGTCCGAAGAGGTCGAAGAGATGCTCGGTTCGACGATAGACGGAATCGTGGAAGGCCCGCTTGGCGGGGCTTCGGGTCCCAGCGAGATTCGGGACTTGCTGACGGGGCAAGTGATCCGCCCGGTACAGACGGCATGAACGACGCTCCCGACCCCGGATCCGTTCGCGTCTTCCTGGAGAAGTTCCAGCAGGATGCCACCGAGGCGTTCGAACGGCTGGAGCCGACGGCGAGATTCCGCCGGGACCCCTGGGATCATCCCGAGGGAAGCCGGGGAGATACACGGGTGCTAGAGGGAGGAGAGACTTTCGAGAAAGCGGGAGTGAACCTCTCGGATGTCGCAGGCACGGCACTGCCCGAGGCGGCCACCGAGCGGCATCCGGAGTTGGCGGGACAGCCGTTCACTGCGATGGGCGTGTCGATCGTAGTTCATCCGCGGAATCCCTACGTGCCCACGGCGCACTGCAACGTTCGGTTCTTCAGCGCCCGTGCGCCCGATGGCGAGGATCGGTGGTGGTTTGGAGGCGGATTTGACCTGACACCGTACTACGGGTTTGAGGAGGACGCCCGGCATTGGCACACCATGGCTCGCGATGCTTGTGCGCCTTTCGGGGACGAGGTTTATCCGAAATTCAAACAGTGGTGCGACCGCTACTTCTATCTGCCGCACCGCGACGAGATGCGCGGCGTCGGCGGCCTGTTCTTCGACGATCTCAACGAATGGGGTTTTGAGAAGACCTTCGCGTTCATGCGTGCCGTGGCAGAACACTTTCTCAAGGGATACCTGCCGATTGTGGAACGTCGCCGCGAGACGCCTTGGGGCGAGCGCGAGAGAGCCTTCCAGAAATACCGTCGCGGCCGTTACGCCGAATTCAACCTTTTGTACGATCGCGGCACGCTGTTCGGACTGCAAAACAGTCGGCGTGCTGAATCGATTCTGATGTCGCTCCCTCCGGATTGCGGTTGGGTGTACGACTACCGACCCGAACCGGGCTCGCCGGAGGCGGAACTGACCGAACGCTTTCTGGGCGCCCGCGACTGGGTCTGATTACTCGACGGTAATCGTAATCGTCTCGGACACGACCGGCGGGTCGTGCGGGATGTGCGCGTAATCGCCGAGCACCAACTGCAGCGTATAACTGCCCGGCTCCAGCGTCAGCGTGGTTTCCGTCTGTCCGCCGCCGAAGTGGCGCACCTGGTCGGTTGTCGGCAGCGGCATGCCGAGGTCGACTTCCGGAGAGTTGATCAGCAGGTGATGATGGCCGGTCTTCGGTTGATTTACGCCAGCCGGGGCAACGCCCATGTCATGCAGGCCGAATAACACCTTGAAGGGAGACTGGACGGTTGCGCCGTCTACGGGCTCGATGAAATACACGCCGGCGCCTTCAGGTGCGGGCTGCCGGGGCATCTCGGCCAGAAGGGGGGACAAGGCCAAGCCCAGGACGAGGGCAAGGACGCCTAAATTTACGTGTTTCATGTCGGGTACTCCAAGTGACGTTTCCGGATGGCGTCGATCATGTCGATCAGGGATAGAAGGAACAATAGCACAAAAAGACCCAGGGTCAGGGCTGGGATGGACAACCCTAGGAACGTCCACTGGATGTCGCCGCAATCGCCACTGCCCTGCAGTGCGGAGGCCACCGCCCCTTCGAGGCCGACCTGGTCGAGCATGTGCCAGAATCCCGCGCCGCAATCGCCCAGGGTGTCCGGCGGACGGTTCTGGAGGTAGACGTGTCGCCCGGCGATTGCCATCCCGCCCAGGCTCATGACCAGGGCGCCGATGTCGTACCCGATCCGATCCCTCGCCCCGGGGCGCTGAAAGTAGGCCAGCGCGAAAATGACGGCTAGAGCAATGAAGACAAACCGGTCAAGGATACACAGTGGACAGGGCTCAAGACCCAGGGTGCGTTCCAGGTACAGGTAGCCAAAAGCAAGCGCGGCCACGCAGATGACGAGACCGACGAGATGGAGGTTTGGGATACGAGACATGGGCCTTTATTGTAGTATTGCCGGGGTCGTGGGAGCTTTTGCAGTTTCCGAAAACAGTCGCAATCCCCTAAACTTAACGAATGGCATCCTATCCCGCCCGCTTTCCGCACGCCCGGATGCGCCGCATGCGGCGTGATGATTTTTCACGTCGGCTGATGCGCGAGAACCGCCTGACGGTGGATGACCTGATCCTGCCGCTGTTCGTTCAGGAAGGGCAGGGAATGCGCACCGAGATTCCCTCGATGCCCGGCATCGAGCGGTTGAGCTTGGATTTGCTGGAGCGGGAAGCACAGGAAATTCAGGAGTTGGGAATCCCTGCGGTGGCCCTGTTCCCGGCGATCGGGGACGACCGGAAAAGCCCGGGGGCGGAAGAAGCGTGCAACCCGGATGGCCTGATTCCGCGGGCGATACAGGCGATCAAGCAGGCGGCACCAGAACTGGGCGTGATCGCGGACGTGGCATTGGATCCCTACACCTCGCACGGGCAGGACGGCGTGTTAGACGAGAGCGGTTATGTTGCGAACGATGCAACGGTGAAGGTTCTCGTGGAGCAATCGCTCTGTTGCGCAGGTGCCGGAGCGGACGTCGTGGCACCGTCCGACATGATGGACGGCCGCATCGGCGCGATCCGCGAGGCTTTGGAGGCGCGAGGTTTCGAGAATGTCCGCATCCTCGCGTATGCCGCCAAGTATGCCTCTGCTTTCTACGGGCCGTTCCGCGATGCGGTCGGTTCCGCGGCCAACTTGGGAGGGGGCGACAAGTACAGTTACCAGATGGACCCGGCCAACAGCGACGAGGCCCTGCGGGAGGTGGCGCTGGACCTTAGTGAGGGCGCGGACATGGTCATGGTCAAGCCCGGGTTGCCATACTTGGATGTGCTGCGCCGCGTCAAGGAGGAATTCGGGGCGCCGACGTTTGTCTATCACGTCAGCGGCGAATACGCCATGCTCAAGGCGGCCGCCGCAAACGGCTGGCTGGACGAGCGGAGCTGCATGCTGGAAACTCTCTTGGCATTCAAGCGTGCGGGCGCGGACGCGATCCTCACCTATGCCGCCCGGGACGCTGCCGCCTGGCTTTCAGAGTAAAAATCCGTGGAGCGCTATGCCGTCATCGGAGATCCGGTCACGCACAGCCTGTCGCCGGTTATTCATGCCGACTTTGCGGCCCAGACCGGAAAAGAAATCCACTACGAGCAACTGAATATCCCGGCGACCGACTTCGAGACCGCGGTGCAGGATTTCCGGCAGGCGGGTGGTTGCGGGCTCAACGTGACCGTGCCGCACAAGGAGGCGGCGTTGAGGTTGGCGGGGGAGGTCATGCCGCAGGCTCGCGCGGCGGGCGCAGCCAACTGGCTGGCCTTCAGGAAGGATATCATCGTTGCTGGCAATACGGACGGCAGCGGCTTGGTTTGCGATCTGACCGAGGCACAGGGCCTTGATCTGTCCGGCATGCGGATTCTGTTGCTAGGTGCAGGCGGCGCGGCACGGGGCATTCTGGGGCCGCTGTTGGGATGCGCCCCGAAACACTTGACCGTGGCCAACCGCACTCCCGAACGCGCACACACGCTGGTTCAGGCGCATGGCTCGCCTGGAAACCTTGAAGCATGTGGGCTGGAGGACTTAGGCGAAGTTTCCTTTGATTTGATTCTCAACGCCACGGCGGCGGAATTGTCGGCTTCACCAATGAATCTGCCGCCCTCAATCCTGAAGGCGGAATCGACGGTCTGCTATGACCTGATGTACGGTGCCGACACTGCATTTATGGCTTGGGCGAGGCAGGCGGGCTGCACCCGCGTTTGCGATGGGCTTGGGATGCTGATGGAGCAGGCTGCGGAAAGTTTCGAACTGTGGCACGGCATTCGCCCCGACACCACGCCGGTGCGCGACCGCCTGCGTTCGGCAGTCAGGCCCCGTACTCCCTGAGATAATCTTCGATCTGTTCTTGATACTGCCGATACTGCGGGACGTCTTTCAGGAACTGGTGGAAATCGCTGGCGCACGCAACCGAAATGACCGGAATCCCGCAATGCTCTTCAAGCTCCTGTACCGCAGAGAGCTGGCCTTGCCCGCGTTCGCCGCGATCCATCAAGATGAGTAACCCGACCGGTGTGGCGCCGAGCGATCGGATCAGATCCACCGAACCTCGAACCGTGATTCCCGACGAGACCACATCATCTACAAGCAGTACCCGGCCTTCGATCGGGGCTCCGTAGGTCTGCCCCTGATCGCCATGATCCTTGACCTCCTTTCGGTCGAAACCCACCGGCACGGTCTGGCCGTAAAGCCGCTGGAACGCGCAGGCGGCGGAGGTGGCCAGAGGAATGCCCTTGTAGGCCGGGCCGAACAGCATGTCGAACTGGATACCCGCATCGGTGGCGGCTTGGGCATAGAACGCCCCGACCTGTTCCAGCGCCGTACCATCATTGAAGGATCCGGCATTGAAGAAATACGGGCTCTTGCGACCGGACTTCAGCGTGAAATCACCGAATTTCAAGCATTCGTACTCAAGCGCGAGCTGCAGAAACGCAGCCCGGTAGTCTGTTGGCGGGGTTGTGTCGGGTGGCGGCATGCCGGTACGCGGGGGTTTCAGCACGAATTTTATCCGATGCGACTGGTGAGAGGGGCGCAATGCGCATAATCACGCTTAATGCGAATGGCATTCGCAGTGCCGAGCGCAAGGGATTCTTCCGGTGGCTGGCCCGCCAGCGGGCGGACGTGGTTTGCCTGCAGGAGCTCAAGGCCCACCTGCACCAGATAGACGTGCCGACGTTCTATCCGAAGTCGTTTCATTGCTACTACCATCCGGCCGAGCGGCCCGGCTACAGCGGCGTGGCACTATTCTCGCGAGAGAAGCCGGATCGGATCATCGAAGGCTTCGGGTCGGCCGAATTCGACCCAGAGGGCCGCTATCTGGAGGCTCGCTTCGGCCGCCTGTCGGTGGTTTCCCTGTATGCACCATCCGGGTCTTCGAGCGAGGAACGCCAGCAGGCAAAATACCGGTTCATGGACGAATTCATGGTGCACCTCCAGTCCCTGCGGCGCAGGCGCGCCATCGTGTGCGGCGACTGGAATATCGCGCATCGTGAAATTGACCTGAAGAACTGGCGTTCGAACCAGAAGAATTCGGGTTTCCTGCCGGAAGAACGGGCCTGGATGGATCAGGTATTCGGTTCGGGCGGATTCGTGGACGCCTTTCGGGAAGTTGATGCGAGGCCCGAGCAATACACCTGGTGGTCCAACCGCGGCCGGGCCTGGGACAAGAACGTAGGCTGGCGGATCGACTACCAGGTCGTGTCACGGAACCTGGCGAACTGCGCCCGCCGTGTGCGAATCTACAAGGCGCAGCGATTTTCCGATCACTCGCCGTTGATCATGGACTACGAATTGCCGGAGTGAGGACAGGGTGGAAATTCACACGCTGAGCTGGCGCGAGGCGCTGGCTATGTACCGGGACATCCGGATGATGCGGATCCTGCTGATCGGCACGTTGAGCGGGCTGCCGCAGGTCGCAGTGCTGTCCATGATGACCCTGTGGTTGCAGGAGAGCGGATTCAGCCGAACGGACATCGGCCTGTTCGGCCTCGTGCTGGTGGTGTATGCGATCAATGTCGCATGGGCTCCCATCGTGGATGCGGTGCGCCTTCCGGGCTTGGCCCGGTGGCTGGGCCCCCGACGATCCTGGATCGTCGCCATGCAGACGGTAATCGTCGTCTGTCTGGCTGCGCTGTCGCGCTTGGAGCCCGACGGGCAACTGGAATGGATCGCGGTCTGGGCGGTGGTGCTGGCGGCTGCTGGCGCGACCCAGGACGTTGCGATCGATGCCTTGCGAATCGAGCAGTTCCGTGAAGATGAGCCGCGCAAGGTGGGTGGGGGGTCGGCGATGGCGACCTCCGGCTGGTGGATCGGCTACGGCTTGGGCGGGGGACTCGCCCTATGGCTGGTAGAGCAGTTGCAGGAAGCCGGGGTCGAACAGGCTTGGCAACAGGGTTATCTATGGTTGATCCTGTTGGTCGGTGTGCTGGTGGGGCTGTTTCTCTGGTTGGTGCCGGAACCCGACCGTCCCCGGCAGGTGACGAAACGAACCGTCAGCTGGGGACTTCATCTCGTGAAAATGTACGTGCACCCCGTGCGGAGTTTCGTGGTGCGTTACGGAGCACAGCTTGCAGTCTTCCTGCTGCTGGCGATTTTCCTGTTCAAGGTGGGCGAGGCTTTCTTGGGGCGGATGTCGCTGGTGTTTTATACCGAAATCGGTTTTTCCAAGTCCGATATCGCGCTGTATTCCAAGGGCTACGGAGCCGTGGCCATTGCCGTCTTCGCGGTGTTGGGCAGCCTGATCAATGCCCGTTACGGTCTGTTGCGCGGAATCATCATCGGCGGCGTGGCGATGGCGCTAACCAACCTGCTCTTTGCGTTGCTGGCCTGGTACCCGTCGTCGGGGCTGTTCGTGGTCGCCGTGATCGCCGACCAGTTCACTACGGCAATCTCGACCGTCGCCTTCGTCGCCTTCCTGTCGCAGTTGTGCGACCGGAACTGGACCGCCACCCAGTATGCGGCGCTGGCTTCCCTGGGCACACTGTCCCGGACCCTGCTTGCCGCTGGCAGCGGCATCTTGATCGATGGGCTAGGTGGCGACTGGCCGCTGTTTTTCGTCATCACGACCCTGATGGTAATCCCAAGCCTCCTGCTGATCGCAATGAACCGTCGCCGGCTTGCGCCCTTTATGGAAGGGCGGTCAGTGAGTAGAATGGGGGAAGGTTGAGATAACTGGAGCAGTGCGATGGAACCGGAAGACGTAGTCCAACACTCGTCCGCCGAATTTGCTCGATTCTTGAAGAACGTACGGGGTCATGCTCTGGAGATGGGTGGGCTGGCGGAGCAGCATGTCGAGTCAGCGACCCAAGCGTTTCTTGAAGGGGATCAGAAGCTAGCCAAGAAAGTCGCACGCGCTGACTTCAAGATCAACGCGCTGGAAGTGAAGGTCGATGAGGAATGCAGCGAATTTCTGGCTCTGCAGCACCCGGTCGCCATGGACCTGCGGACGGTGATCGCGGTAATCAAGGCGACAACGGACTTGGAGCGGGTCGGGGACGAGGCGGAAAAGATCGCCCGCATGACGATGCAGTTGGATTACCAGTTGGTTCGGAAGCGGCACCTGCGTACCGTGAAGCATATCATCCGCCATGTCCGGGCCATGCTGCACAAGTCGCTAGATGCGTTTGCCCGGCTGGACACCGACTTGGCGCTGGAGGTTCTCAAGGAGGACGCCGAAGTCGACCAGGAATATGAAGCCAGCATTCGCCAGATGATCACGTTCATGATGGAGGATCCGCACGACATCCGCCTGGTGCTGGAGATTCTGTGGTGCGCCAAGGCGCTGGAGCGCATCGGCGACCATGCGGCCAACATCTGCGAGCATGTGCTGTACCAGGTCCTTGGTAAGGACTTGCGCCACATCTCGATCGAGCAGGTGGAGAAAGAACTGGCCGAAGCGCAGATCTGACCGGGATGCGGCGGCGTATCAGCCGCCGAAAGTGTACTTAAAGCCTAGTTTGAACCGGCGGCCCTTGACGTCGTGGGTCAGGTTGTCGTGCGCCGCCTCCCAATCCACATCAGGCGGGTCCTCGTCCGCGATGTTGTGGACGGTGAGCGTCAGCGTCGTGTTTCCGGCTGGCGGTTCCCAGCGCAGGCCAATGTCCAGGGTGACGAAACTGTCGATGTCCGGATAGAGGCTGCCCGCCCTTCTATCGTCGTAGGCGGAGATGTAGTTCATGTAGATGCTGGTGGTCCAGTCGCCCGAAGCGTAACTGGCAAAGCCGTGCCCTTTCAATCGCGGCAATGGCGGGATGTCGAAATCGCTGGGATCATTGTAGTAACCGGCCGCTTCGATCTTATCCCTCAGTTTGATTCCCCTGAAATTCAAAGCATCCACGTCGTATTCCAGGAGGTAGGTGCCACCCAGCCCCCATGAGAAGACGCCCTGCTGTGCGTCGTGGCGACCGCCCAGGTTGAAATCCAGCCCGGACGTGCGAATGGTCGGGCCGTTGATCATCTGCGTGCGGATTGCCTCGACTTGGCAAATACTCTGGGCGGTGTGTCCGGTTCCCGCGGCGCAGATGATGAGGTCGTCCACTGGCGAGTCGGTCGCATTGCTGTTGAACACTCGTTCGTCGTCGGCATTTGTCGTGTACCAGTTGTTCTCGTAGGTGCTGAGGATGGAGCCGTGAGGGGTAGCCGTGATGGGGTCGTCGAAAATGTATTTCCAGTAATCCAGCGTTAACTCCACACCGTTACCTAGTTCTGCGAACATGCCGATGTTGTACGTCAGTGCTTCCTCGGGGTCCAGACTCTTGTCTCCGCGCACCTCAATCGGTTTGTAGGCGCCGTCGACCCATTCCTGTCGGTAGAAAGGGTCCTCGTTCAGGTCGTCCACCGAGGGGGCGCGGAAGGTTGTCTGTACCGACCCGCGCAGGGTGATCGAATCCGATGCGTCCCAGAGCAGCGCTGCCTTCGGGTCAAACGTGCTGGACTCGTCGTGTTCCTCGTAATGGACAGCGAGTTGCGTACTCATTGTGTCGCTGACGTCGTAGGCCCATTCACCGAAGAACGAATGGGTCGTTTGGTGTGTGGAATAGGGATAGTTCCCGACGGTGAAGCCGAATGTGCCGATTTGTCCATCCGTGAACGCGACCCCAGGAGTCTTGTTCTGTTCGGCACAGTCAAGCTCCTCGTCCGAGGCGCTGGGGGTCTGGTCCTTGTTGACCCGGCATGGGTTGATGCTGAGGTCCCCGATCCGGTTCGGGGTTGCCTCGGCCTCAAAGCGGCGGAATTGGTAGCCGGCAGCGAAGCTGCCCATATCCTCGCCCACGTCCCCGGTCAGGGTGAGATCGAATACGTACAGATCTGCTTCGCTGTCCAGGGACACCTCGCTGCCAACCATCCAGTCGAGCAATTCCCGGCTGTTTGTCCGTGTCTCGTCGTAGTCGGGATTGGGGCGCGTGACGAACTCGGCCCCAGGTTGTTCGGAGTATTGCAACGCATGGCTGTAGGGGTTGTAGTACATGCAGTCACCTTCTCCAGGTGTTTTGTTGATGTTGTCGGGGAGTTTCAGACCCGACTTCTTCGTGGGGTCTGGCAACGCTTCCACGCCGCAGTTCGGGCCGCCGAAGCCGCGATACGCGAGGAAACGTCGATAGATATATTCTGCGGGTTGGCCTACGATTCCTTCGGAATGCGAATAGGAGAAGCCCACATCATATTCGTACAGGTTGTCGCCGAACAGGTTGATTTCGTCATTGACCGACGCGGACACGCGCCAGGTCTCCGATTCTCGCTTCAAGTATCGAGCGGGGCCCGAATGCCCGACTGTCCGGCCTCTGAAGCCGTAGGGATTACCGCCGTTTTCGCCGAAAGTTTCGACCAGCGTATCGTAAGCGGGGTGGCCCTGCGCTATGAGATTGACCTCATCGGCGTTCGCCCAGGCGGCCGGGGGGTAGGAGGGCGTGTTGCGCCATTCGGGGATGTCCGCCTCGGAGTACATCGCTTCCAGATGGTAGGCCATGCCGGTCTCGAACTCGCCGTTGAGCTCTGCGAAGATTCGAGTATGGTCCTGCTTCTCGATTAGATTGTCGAATTGGCTGTAGCGGAATCGGCAGGTCCACGTTTCCGCATATCCGCCGAACTCTTCACACCGGGGATCGTTAAACCATTCGACCTGTGTACCCATCGCATTCAGATCGCTGTCGACACGCGTCTCCCCGTCTGCCTGCAACCGGTAGAAAGTCCCCGGGTTGCCCACGCTGGACCAGCCGTTGAGCAGCCCCGCGAATTCCCGCAGACCCCACTCACGTTCCCCAGCCTGCAGTTCCTGTCGCCGATAGTGTTCCGCCGCGACTACCAAGTGCGCGTTGTCTCCGACGTCAACGCCCCAGATGCCCGCGATCGTGCTGTCGCCCGCATTCTCGAAGGAATCATGCGAAGCGCTTAGTTCGAAACCGTCGAAATCCTTGCGCGTATGGAAGTTGACCACGCCACCCATCGCATCCGAGCCGTAGATGGCGGCAGCTCCTTCTTTCAGGACATCAATGCGTTCGATCGCCACTTGGGGGATTGCGTTCACGTCCACGAAGCGGCCGCTCACCAGACGCGCCGGAACGTAGACTTGCCGGCGACCGTTGATCAGAACCAGCGTGCGCGAGGCGCCCAGTCCGCGCAGGTTCACGTTGGAGACCGATTCGGCCAGGTTTTGGCCGGTGCCGTACCAACTGCTGTTTTCGCCGATGATGCCGTGGCTCGCGCTCAGGTTCTTGAACAGGTCGACCATGGAGGGTGAACCTTGAAGCTCCAGCAGGCTCCGGTCCATCGTAACCACCTGCATGGAGGCGTCGTTGGCGTCCTGCTTGATGAAACTGCCCGTGACGGTGATCTCTTCAGGCTCGTCGGCATGTACTGGGAAAGATGCCGCGCACAGCAAAAGTCCTGCGGCCAGTCCCGGGAACATAAATGGGTGAGGTACCGAGCTTGACCGGTGGCCAAGATCGGGCGAGTAGACGCACTCTCGATGTTGGGTCGGATTTTCCGCCACTGGGTCCTCGCTTCGTGCCCGACCCCCCTATCATAGTACCGATATACGATCCCCGCAATTTGACCGCGGCCCGAAGATCAGATTTCCAGGGTTTCCGTCTCTCGACCCGGATGGCCGAAAGCCTTGGAATGCGAGGAATCGGCCGAAAAATCAGGCCAGGAGGAATTCCAGCAGAGCCTTTTGTGCGTGCAGCCGGTTTTCCGCTTCTTGCCAGACCACGCTTTGCGGTCCGTCGATTACCTCGGCGGTTACTTCCTCGCCGCGGTGGGCCGGGAGACAGTGCATGAACAGGGCATCCGGGTCAGCCCGGGCCATCAATTCAGCATTCACCTGGTAGGGCTGAAACACCTGACAGCGGTCGGAGTGCTCGTCTTCCTGCCCCATGCTGGCCCAGACATCGGTGACAATCAACTGCGCGTCTGCGGCGGCGGCATTCGGGTCTTCGTGCCACTGAACCTGGTCTGGAACGCAGTTCAGCCATTCCTCGCCGGGCGTATAGCCAGCGGGCGTGGCGATGCGCAAGGAAAAACCAAACTGCCGGGCCGCATTGATATACGAGCGGCACATGTTGTTGCCGTCGCCCACGAACGCGACCTGAGCGCCGCGGATGTCACCGCGCAACTCTCGCCACGTCAACAAATCGGCCAAAAGCTGGCAAGGATGCAGCCGGTCGGTCAACCCGTTGATGACCGGCACGGACGAAGCTTGGGCGTAATTCTCCAGCGTCTCATGCGCGTAGGTGCGCACCATGATCGCGTCGACCATTGAGGACAGCACCCGCGCCGCATCCTCGACAGGCTCTCCGCGAGATTGCTGCGTGGATTGCGGGGACAGGAACAATGCGCTGCCGCCGAGCTGGGCCATGCCCGCCTCGAACGACACCCGAGTCCGGGTCGAGTTCTTGTCGAACACCATGGCCAGAGTCTTGCCGGCCAGCAGTCCCCAGTCGGTTCCGCTCTGGCGCATCTCCTTCAGTTCCACCGCCCGATCAAGGATGCTGTCGAGCGTGGCCGGGCTCAGGTCCATCAGGCTCAGGAAGTGCTGCACGCTCATGCCGTCCCTCCTGCAACTTCTGCCAAGAGAGGAATCAGGCGTTCGCAAAGAAGGTCGGCTTCCTCGTCGCTCATCACCAAGGGCGGCAGGAGCCGTATCACCCGTTCCTGGGTCACATTGATGAGCAGGCCCGCCTGAAGAGCCCGCGCGACGAGATCGGGAACCGGCTCGCTCAACTCGATGCCGATCATCAGCCCCCGGCCGCGAATAGACTCGATTCCGGGCAGTTCTGCCAGTGCGGCATGAAAACGTTTCATCAGGGTATTCCCCAGTTGTTCCGCGCGTTCCAGAAGCTGTTCCTTGTCCAGGGCATCAAGAACCGAAAGCCCGACCCGGCAGGCCAGGTGACTGCCTCCGAACGTCGTGCCGTGTTGCCCGGCTGTCAGGGCGGTTGCTGCGGCCCCCCGTGTCAGGCAGGCTCCGATAGGATAGCCATTGCCGAGTGCCTTGGCAAGCGTCACGGCATCCGGCAGGATGCCGGCATGCTGGTAGGCGAACAGCCGGCCGGTCCGGCCCATTCCGGTTTGCACTTCGTCCAGGATCAGCAGCGTGTCGTGCGCGTCGCACAGTTTGCGCAAGCCGACCAGGTAATCGTCATCGATCGGGCGGACGCCACCTTCGCCCTGAATGGGCTCGATCAATACCGCCACCGCGTTCGGGTGCTGGGCAAGGGCGGCCTGCATCATGGGCAGGTCATTGAAGCCGACCCGCACGAAACCTTCGGCGTAAGGGGCGAAGCCATCGCGGACCCGGGCTCCCGATGAGGCGCTGAGTGTCATCAGGGTGCGTCCGTGAAACGCGCCCTCGACCACCAGCACTTCTGGAGACGTGATGTTCTTCCGGGCGGCGTGCAGCCTTGCGATCTTCAGCGCGCACTCGTTTGCCTCCGCACCGGAATTGCAGAAGAAGGCGCGTTCCATGCCGGAAGCCTCAGCTAGCCGGCTTGCTAGGGCCTCTTGCGGTTCGATCTGGTAGAGGTTGGAAGTGTGGACTAGGGTGCCCGCCTGCTCGCGCAGGGTTGCAGTCACGTCGGGATGGCAATGCCCCAGTGCGCACACGGCGATTCCGGCAACGGCATCAAGGTATTCGTTGCCGTTTTCGTCCCACAGCCGGCACCCTTGCCCGCGCACGAAGCGTACCGGGAGCCGGGCGTAGGTGGGAAGCAGGGCGGAGTCAGTCTCTAACATAGTCGTTAAGGCAAAGCGGCAGCCGTAGCTGCCGCCTTGCCCTCAACAGGGGGTGGTCGCGAGGTATTTAGAAAGCCAACCCCCCGTGGCCGAACGATACCATCGACATCAACATGGGAATCGACAGTAACGTATTAGTCCGTGATGCCAGCATAGCAACCTTCTTGGCTTTCGCCTTTTCCTCGTCAGTGGCTTCTACCATGCCCAACACCTTCTTCTGGTTGGGCCAGATCAAGCCCCAGACGTTGAGCAGCATTATAGTACCAAGCCAGACGCCAATGCCAATGTTCGGGCTGGCGAGCGAGAAGGCGTTGCCGATGCCGATGCCGAGCATCTCCAGTGCGGCCGCGCCGGTCAGCCAGGTCAGCAGCGCCGCCCAGCGGAACCATAGCAATGCCGTTGGGGCAATGTACTTGTTGATGGCTGCAGGCCCCGGGCCATCGCTGTCTGCGATTGCAGCAGCAACCCCGGGAATCTGTACGAAATTAAAGTAGTACAGCAACCCGATCCAGATAATGCCGACGAAGACATGCGCCCAGACAACCAGCGAAATCCAATTGAGGTCGAGCTTCATGTCGACCAGCCAGCCGAGGACGACCGCCAGGATCAGCCCGGAGATCAGGGTGCCTTTGACGGAAGTCAGAGGGTTTTTCATGGGGACGTCTCCCGCGACATCGCAACAAAATAAGATTGTAGCAAATTTGAGCCGAGAAAAGAGAGCCCGCGGCCGTATTTTTCAGGAACGGCACGATTCCGGTCTGTTAAACTGCCTGACAGTCATTTCCGGTGCCCTCTCTCATGGATCCCGTTGAACTCGCCGTGTTCTCGAGCCGCATGGAGGCGCTGTGCGAGGAAATGGGCGCGACCCTGCGCCGTTCGGCATTCTCGCCCAATATCCGGGACCGCCTGGATTTCTCCTGCGCGATCTTTGATCGGGATGGCCGGCTGGTCGCCCAGGCGGCACATATTCCGGTGCATCTGGGCAGCATGGCCTACGCCATGCAGGACTTGGTGGACCGCTTCGATTGGAATGACGGCGATGCTGTCCTGCTTAACGATCCGTTTCTGGGGGGCACCCATCTGCCCGACATTACCGTGGTCACCCCGTGTTTTTTGGATGACGAACTCCAGGGTTTTGCGGTGAACCGGGCACATCATGCGGATGTCGGAGCCGAATCGCCAGGTTCCATGCCGACTTCGAGCCGGCTGGAAGAGGAAGGCCTGATCCTGCCGCCGCAACGGATTTGCCGGGACGGGAATCTGGACGAATCGAGGATCGAGGCCATCGTGAGCGCGACGCGGGCGCCACGGGACATGCGCGGCGATCTCTTGGCTCAGGTGCATGTGAATGACCGGGGTTGCGCACGCCTGCGGGAGCAGGTTGGCGAGATGGGAACACAAGCCTATGCGCAAGCTTTGGAAGCATTGAACGATTACGGACGAACCATTGCGCGCAACGCCCTGCGAGCCATTCCGGACGGAACTTACGAGGCCACCGAGGTAATGGAGGACGATGGCTTGGGCCACGAGGATATCCGCCTGCAGGTTCGAATCCAAGCTCAGGACGGCCGGGTCCGGGTCGATTTCGATGGCACTGATCCACAGGTAGAAGGTCCGATCAATTGTCCGATCTCGGTGACGGCTGCGGGGGTTTACTACTCGTTCCGCTGCCTGATGCCCGCGTACACCCCGGCATGCGCCGGGTGTTTCGACGCGATTGAACTGTCCGCTCCGAAAGGATGCCTGCTCAACGCGCAATCACCCGCCGCCGTGGCGGCAGGAAACGTTGAAACCTCCATGCGCGTGGTGGACTTGGTGCTCGCGGCATTGCAGCAGGCTCTTCCCGAGCATATTCCGGCGGCAAGCCAGGGCACCATGAACAATTTCGCCGTCGGCCGAGACGGTGAGGCATCCTGGGCCTACTACGAAACCTTGGCCGGGGGGATGGGCGCCCATGGCAGAGGTCCCGGCCCGTCGGCCCGCCACTCGCATATGACCAACACCCTGAATACGCCGGTAGAAGTAGTGGAGCAGGTGTATCCGATGCGGGTGCGTCGGTATGCATTGCGCCGAGGTTCCGGTGGACAGGGCCGGCATCCGGGTGGGGACGGGATAATCCGAGAGTACGAATTCCGGGCTCCAGCGCAATTCAGCCTGCTGGCGGAACGCCGGCGCCGGGCGCCGCCGGGTGCCGCCGGAGGCGCGGACGGCCAGGCAGGGCGCAACTGCCTCAACGGCGAGGATCTTCCTGGCAAATGCCAGCGTCAGGTCGAGGAAGGTGACCGGCTGGTGATCGAGACACCGGGGGCGGGTGGCTGGGGGGCCACGACGTGACCCGGCCGCTGTACACGGCAGAGCAGACCCGTGCCATCGATCGGGATGCGATCGAACGCCAAGGCATTCCCGGCCCGGAACTGATGGCGCGTGCGGCGGAAGCAGTCTGCCGGCTGATTCAGAAGGAATACTCCGAAATCGAGCGGATCGTGGTCTATGCCGGGGTTGGCAATAATGCCGGTGACGGCTATCTCGTGGCTCGCCGGATGCAGGATCTCGGGAAGTCCGTGCGTATCGTGCAACTGGTTCCGGGAAAGTCCCTGCAAGGCGATGCTGGGGCCGCTTGCGAGGAAGCGACGCGTGCCGAGGTTCCCATGCAACCGTTTGCGGAGGCGAATCCGATCGACGAGGACCTGGTCGTGGACGCGCTTTTGGGTACCGGCCTGTCCCGTCCGGTCGAGGGAGACTGGGCGGAAGCCGTAAGTCACATCAACCAATCGAATGCGAGTGTCGTGTCCGTGGATATCCCGTCCGGCCTGGACGCGGACACTGGAGTGGCAGACCCGCATACTGTGAAGGCTGATCACACGGTGACTTTCATTGCGCGCAAGCGCGGGCTGTACACCGCGGATGGGCCGGACTGCGCCGGCTGGGTGACTTACGACGACCTGGAAGTGGAGTCCGATAATTCTTCTGCGGTTGCACTGTGCGATTGGGCAGAGATCCGCCGGGACCTGCCCCGGCGTCGCCGGAGTTCGCACAAAAACGAGTATGGTCACGTGCTGGTAATCGGCGGGCATGTTGGTTATCAAGGTGCAGCCGAACTATGCGGCATTACCGCCTTGCGTTGCGGGAGCGGCTTGGTGAGCCTTGTCCAGCCACCGGAAGCTTTGAAGATGCGCTCCCCGATGCCGGAATTGATGTGCCACGCGGTGGCGAACCGGCGGGCTCTCCGGGATTTGGCGGGCCGGGCTTCGGTGATCGCCATTGGGCCCGGGCTTGGACAGGATGCCTGGGCGCAGGACATGCTGGGGGCAGTTCTTGAAATGTCCTGTCCGCGGGTGATCGATGCGGATGCGCTTCGCCTGCTGGCTGCTGATCCTTGCAAGAATTTATCTGGGGATTGGGTTCTGACTCCGCATCCGGGAGAAGCAGCGGCATTGCTCGACACGAAAACCGCGGAAATCCGGAAGGATCGATTCTCGGCAATCGGGCGTATTCAGGAAACCTACGGGGGGGTCATCGTCCTCAAAGGATGCGGCACGCTCGTCGCTGATACCGATGGAAAGATTGGCGTCTGTGCCGACGGCAATCCCGGCATGGCGACGGCCGGAATGGGGGATGTGCTGACCGGTGCGATTGCTTCCTTGGTCGGCCAAGGCCTGAGCATCGGGTCTGCGGCCCTTGCCGGGACCTGTCTGCACGCGGCGGCGGGCGATTTGGCCTGCGAGCGTGGAATGCACGGCATGACGGCCAGTGATTTACTGCCCCACCTTCGGACATTGTCGGATCCGCCGAATGCTGTTTGATTTCGCAACGCAGGATCAGACCGAGGCTCATGCCGCCGCGACGGCCCGAGCACTGGATGCTCCATGCGTATTTGCTCTCCGTGGCCCGCTCGGCGCAGGCAAGACGACTTGGGTCCGGGCTTTCCTGCGGGCTCTTGGGCACGACGGGGTCGTGCCGAGTCCCACCTACACCTTGGTGGAACCCTACGAGGCGGACGACCTGAAAATCTGGCATGTGGATTTATACCGCCTGCAGGATCCGCTTGAACTGGAGGCGCTGGGAGTCCGGGAGCTCTTGGACGGCGACGCGGTGATGTTGGTGGAATGGCCGGAACGGTGGCCCGAAATTGAAGCCCGGTCGGACATCAGTCTGGACTTTCGGCATGGAGACTTGGAGTCGGCGCGGCAGCTCAAGATGGATGCCGCAAGCGAGCGTGGGCAGGGCCTACTGGAACAGGCGGAATTGCGAAAAATAAAATCTCAAACATAATATGACTCCATGCTGAATCGCCGAAGATTCCTCAGTCTGCTGGCGTTGCTGCCATGGGGCTTCCCGACTGCTGTATTGGCAGCGCGACAACTAGTGACGCTGCGCCACAGCGTGACGGAAGAGCGCAACCGGGTGGTATTCGAATTTGACGGAAGAGTCGAATACAGAGAGTCTACGATCGGCGGCAATGCCCCCCGTTTTTACTTGGATATCAAGCGGGCGAAGGTCTCGAAATCCGTTCCCAAGTCTCCACGCTTCGACCGCAGCGGTGTCGTCAAAGGTCTGCGCTCACATGTGCACAAGAATGGCACGCTTCGGCTGGTACTGGACTTGCGGCGATTGACGCCCGTACAGGTTCGAAAATGGCCGACCCCCGACGGGAAGAGAGATCGGATCGTAGTGGATTTCCTGGGATCGTTCGTCACGCCCAAGCCTTCCAAAAAGCCTTCGACCTCTTCGAAAAGACCTTCCGAGCGTACACCCACCCCATCGGTCTCGAGCCGGTCGCGGCGTTTGGTCGTGGCGATTGACCCCGGGCATGGCGGAAAAGATCCCGGCGCGGTCGGCAAGGGCCGGACACGCGAGAAGGACGTGGTGTTGTCGATTTCGAAGAAGCTCTACAAGCTGCTCAAGGCGGATCCTCGAATTACGCCATACCTGACTCGCGACCGGGATGTCTTCCTGCGTTTGCACCGGCGCACTCGGATCGCACGCGGCAAGAAGGCCGACCTGTTCGTTTCGGTGCATGCGGATGCGGCGCGCCGACGGAGCGCACGTGGGGCGTCTGTTTACGCGGTTTCCACGAAAGGGTCCAGCAGTTCCCACGCGCGGTGGCTCGCGGACCGGGAAAACGCGGCGGACCTGAAAGGGGGCATTGAGATATCGGGTCGGGACCCGGATGTGCAGGACGTGTTGCTGTCCATGTCCCGCAATGCCGTGCAGGAGTACAGCCTGCATGCGGGGGAGTCGATGGTGAGTTCGCTGAAGCGGGTCGGCAAGATGCACAGTCAACGGGTCGAACGGGCCGGGTTTGCAGTGCTGAAGTCACCCGACATCCCTTCGATCCTGGTGGAAACCGGCTTTATTTCCAACGTTCACGAGGAGAAACTCCTGCGTACCAAGAAGCACCAGCGCCGTGTCGCGCTGGCCTTGCGCAGTGGCATCCGGAATTACTTCAACAAAGTGCCGGAGTACGGTTGATCGGAATTTCCTGGTCGGCCTTTACGCGTCGAAGTAACCGAACCACAACCCCGGCAAATCCCCTTCGGCTTCTGCCTGGTGCAGTTCCACGAGCCTGAGTGAACGGGCCTGCGAGGCAGGCAGGAACGACCCGACCGTCAATGCAGGGTGTCCGCCCTGTAGCCGGTGCAGCCATGTCAGGTACAGGCGGCTGACCTGGCCGGATTGCATCAGGATCCCGTTCATTCGTGGGCCGCAGAATAGGTATGCCGTCCGCGCGCCGAGTTCTTTCAAATGGGCGACGACGGTCTCGCTTCCGACCCAGTCGGCTTCATCGCCGAGAATCACGTCGACGCCTTGTTCGCGCAGTTCGGCGGCTCGCTGTTCCGGGGCATTTGCCGGTGCTAGGACGCGCAGGATCTGGTTGTGTTCAGCGATGGATGCAGGAATCTGGAAGTCCAGGCTTCGGCTGACCACCAGTACGGTGGGGAAAAGTGAGTCGTGATTCTGTGTGCGATAGTCGAGCAGGTCTTGGAATTCCGGGGTCTGCGGCAATTGCAGCAGGTTTCCGAGGCTGCCGCGCTCCAGGTCGCGCAGGTAGCCGCCGCTGGTGATCAGGCAGTCGGCCTGGGCCATGAGTTCGCACAGGAGCCTGAGGTCGCGCGGGTCGGTCAGGGTTTCGGGATGCGTCCAGTTGCCTTGGCCATCGTCGATCGCGATGGCGCCGTTGAGGCTCATGATGAAGCTGCTGTAGATGTAGGGTTGGCCTGTTTCTGCCCGTTCGACCAGCCGGTGTCCGAGGCATAAGCCTGACAGTGGATGGCGAGCGGCATCCGATGGATACAGGCGGGTCAAGGAAGTCAGCATGGCAAGCGCCCCCGTACAATATACGGGAATTATGTAGCAAAATCCGCAAGCGTATAATTCTGATAATGAAAGTCCCCCGCACCGTCCGCTACCGTCTGCATCCGGGTTCTGGCAGCAAAAACCGGCAACTGCACGGCACCGCCGGAGCCTGCCGGTTCGTCTGGAACCACATGGTCGAGAAGCTCAGGGACGAGTACGAATATGGAATCAAGCCGGACTTTCGGCACTATTCATTGTGCCAGGTATTCACCGTCATGCGACGGGATGACGGCACGACAAGGTGGCTGCAGGACTATTCGTCCAAGGTGGTCAGAATCTCCCTCAAGCCCATCGAGACGACCTACAAGGAATTCTTCAAGGATGTAGAGACAGGTAGGAAACTGAACCGCAAGCCACCCCGGTTCCACGGCAGGCACATAACCCCGCCTTCGTTCCCGATTGATTACCAGTCATCGAAAGTGGCAGGGAGCAGCCTGTACGTGCAGAAGGTCGGTTGGATGAAGATGGTGGGCAACAACCCGTATCCGGACGGCGAATTCAAGTCCGGCCAGATTCGTCACGAGTGCGGCAACTGGTACGCCTACCTGACCTACGAAGTCCAGGCGGAAGCGAGCCTTCCGCACAGCATCAAGGAAGTAGGGATCGACCGCAACATCGCCGCGGGTCGGCTGGCGGTGCTGTCGGACGGCACGAAGCACGGCGGTCCCGACCTTGCGCTCAAGGTGGCACGGCGCAAGCGATACCAGCGCAAGATGGCGCGGCAGGTGAAGGGGAGCAATCGCAGGAAGGTCACGAAAGTGCGGTTGCAGAGGGCATTTCAGGCGGAACGCTTCGCCCGGTTGAACTGGGCGCACCACGTCAGCAAGGGCATCGCCTCCGAATACGACCTGGCCTACGTGGAGAAGCTGAACATCCGGGGCATGACGAAATCTGCCAAAGGCACGAAGCAGAACCCCGGCAGGAACGTGAAACAGAAGTCAGGGCTGAACCGGCAGATTCTCGCCAGCGCATGGGGGACATTGGAGCTGTGCCTGAACTACAAGACGGAAGTGCGCCATGTCAATCCGGCGTACAGCAGCCAGACGTGTCATTCATGCGGGCATGTCGACAAGGACAATAGGAAAGGAATCAAATTCAAGTGCACCGCTTGCGGGCACGCGGACGATGCGGATGTGAACGCCGCATTGAACATCTTGGCCTTCGGGAATGGGGCGGCTGGACGTGGAGGTGGCGACACCGGCAGGGCATCCTGCCACAGTCGGCCTGAGAAGCGTCAACAAATGGGCAAGGAATCCTCTGCGGATTTTGCTACATAATTCCCCAATATACAGGAGATTTTGACGCCGCTGCGCACGGAAATACCTTGGATTCATTCAGCCTGAAAGGGTTTCGAGATACCGCGCCCTACGTGTACGCACATCGGGGCCGAACGTTCGTCCTGTGCCTGGACAGCGCGGTGCTGGAGCATCCCGGCGAGGACACGTTGTTGCAGGATATCGCCCAATTGCAGGCGCTGGGAATCCGGTTGGTGCTGGTGTTCGGTGCGCGGTGCCGGATTGATCGGCGGCTTCCGAACTCCGACTTTCATGACGGTTGCCGAATTACCCGGGCCTCGGATATGCCTGCGGTGCTGGAGGCTGTTGGAGCCTTGCAGTCCGATATCCAAGCGCGCCTGTCGCGGGGATTGATGAATACGCCGATGGCCGGCATGCGGCTGCGCGTCTTGACTGGCAACTTGGTAGCAGCCCGGCCTCGTGGGGTTCATGACGGGGTGGACTTCGAGTACACGGGCGAAGTACGACGGGTGGCTGCAAACGCCATCGAGAGCCTGCTGCAGCAGGACGCGATCGTCCTGATTCCGCCGCTCGGCTACTCGGCGACTGGCGAGACATTCAATCTCAATGCGGCGGCATTGGCCTGCACGGTGGCCCAGTCCATTTCTGCGGACAAGTTGATCTACCTGCATGCGGAGCCGGCCCTGCGGACCCGCCGCGGCCTAATCCGGCAAATGACCTCAGGAGAAGCGCTCGCGTTGATTCGCAGGCGCAAGCTCAGTCCCGTTCAGCGCCAGATGCTCCAGGGCGCCGTTGACGCCACCCTGTCTTCGGTAGGCCGAATCCATCTGCTGGATGCGCGTCGTGACGGCGTACTGTTGCAGGAGCTGTTCACCCGGACCGGTGCCGGAGTCATGGTTACGCGTACCGAGGCCTATGCGCCCCGACAGGCGGAGATCGCGGATATCGGCGGCATCATGGGCTTGCTGAACCCGCTGGTCGGACAGGGTGTTTTGGCAGAGCGGACCCAGGAGGAGCTAGAGTTACGCATCCATAATTTCCGCGTGATCGAACTGGATGGGCTGATTGCGGCCTGTGCCTGCCTGCATCCGCTCAACGAAACCCATGCGGAACTAATCTGCCTTGCGGTTCACCCGGAACACCAAGGCCAAGGGTTTGGGCATGCCTTGCTGGATGATGCGGAGACCCGTGCATTAGAGAACGGCTTCCGGCAGATCTATGTCCTGACCACGCGAGCCATGCACTGGTTCCGGGAGCAGGGGTTCCGGGCTTCATCGCCGCACTCCCTGCCAGTGGCACGACGGAAGTTTTACAACAACCAGCGCAATGCCAGGGTGCTGGCCAAGGTCTTGGAGAACCGGCATGGGTGACGAGATCCGTACGGACCAGTTCAGCGAATCCGACACGAAACGTTTCCGGCAAGCGCTGGAGCGCGAAACTGAACTGCTTGGTTGCTGGTTCCGGGATGGGCACTTCGATGATCAGACATATCAGGTTGGCTTCGAACTGGAAACTTGGCTGATTGATCTGGACTGCCATCCGCTGCCGCACAACGACGTCTACCTTGAGCGGTACAACAATCCGCTTTGCCTGCCGGAATTGTCGCGATTCAACATCGAATTCAATACACCGCACACTCAGGTGGGTTCCGGCATGCTGTCCCTCCTCCATCAGCAGCTGGACGAGTCTTGGCAGCAGGCGTCGGAAGTGGCGGAATCCATGGACATGCGGCTCGGCATGATCGGCATTCTTCCGACTGTGCAGGAGAGCGACCTGACGGTCGACAGCATGAGCCAGTTGAAGCGCTACCGGGCACTCAACGAACGCGTCATGGATCTGCGCAAGAACCGCCCGCTGCAGATCGACATCCGCGGGCGGGATCACCTGTTCAGCCTGCACGAGGATGTGATGCTGGAATCCGCCTGCACTTCGTTCCAGGTTCACCTTCAGGTTCCCCAGTCGCGCACGGTCGCGGCCTACAATGCCTCGATGGCCCTGTCCGCGGCCACGGTTGCCATGTCCTGCAACGCGCCGTTCCTGTTCGGGAGGGACTTGTGGGATGAGACGCGGGTGCCGTTGTTCGAGCAGTCGGTCAGTTTGTCCACTTTTGCCGGTCAGGCTCAGCAACGCATCGGGCGGGTCGGTTGCGGCAGTGGCTCTGCACGCGAGTCACTGTTCGAGTTCTTCGAGGAAAACCTGAATGTTTTTCCGGTCATCCTGCCGCAGCCTTTCCAGTCGAAGGACGAGCAGTTCATGCACCTGAAGCTGCACAACGGCACGATCTGGCGCTGGAACCGCCCGCTGATCGGAAGCGAGGACGGTGTGCCGCACCTGCGCATCGAACACCGAGTCATGCCTTCGGGACCAACCGGGATCGACATGATCGCGAACGTCGCATTCTGGGTAGGTGCGATGATGGCGGCTCTGGAAGGGGGAGAAGAAGCCGTCTTGGATATCCCGTTCGCGACGGCACGGGAGAACTTCTACCGGGCCGCCTGCACTGGCCTGGATACCAAGATCGTTTGGAGCGACGGTGCCGAGTACCCGATTTCAGAGCTGATCTTGGAGACTTTGCTTCCGATGGCACGCCGGGGATTGAAAGCCAGTGGCCTCAACGAATCGGAATCGGATCGCTATCTCGACATCATCGAAGCGCGCGTGGAGAAGAGGCGGACCGGTGCGCGCTGGATGCGCGCTTGGCGCTATTCTCACGATGGAAACATGCAGGCTCTGGTCGGTGCCTACCTGACGCGCCAGCAGAGTGGAGTGCCGGTTCACGAGTGGCCGCTGTGAGCGAGCCATGCTGAAAATCCTGGACCACCTGCCGCCGGGACTGGCGGACTGCCCGGCCGAAGGCCTGGAAGAGGCCCTTGGCGGGCCAACCCTGCTGCATCTGCCTGGGGAGCGCCCCGACCCGCTGTTTCTATCGGTTTTGCTGCACGGCAACGAGATTGCAGGCTGGGAGGCGGTGCGCGGAATCCTCAGGGATTTCTCCGAAGCGCGTCTGCCGCGTTCGCTGTCCGTCCTGATTGGCAACGTTAAGGCAGCCCGTCTCGGCCTGCGTCGCCTTGACGATCAGCAGGACTACAACCGGGTCTGGGACGGCGGCGACAGTCCGGAACACCGCATGGCACGCCAGGTGGTGGAGGAGATGCGCCGCCGCAGTCCGATCGCCAGCATCGACGTGCACAACACGACTGGCCCGAATCCACACTACGCCTGCGTCAACTGGCTGGACGGTCGCTCGCTGTACCTTGCGCAACGATTCTCCAGGACCGCGGTGTATTTCCGGGCACTGCTCGGGATGCAGTCGATGGCGTTCAGCAAATTGTGTCCATCCATCACCATTGAATGCGGTCTGCCGGAGAGCCCGGAAGGCATTGTCCACGCCAAGGCGTACCTGGAGCAGCGGTTGTTCGAAGAGTCCATCCCGGACCATCTGCCAGCCGCAGACGAACTGGAGTTGTTCCACACCCAGGCTCGTGTGCGGATTCCCGAAGGCCTGTCATTCAGTTTTCAGCATCAGGATGCTGATTTCTACATGCCGGAGGAACTGGTGGAGCAAAATTTTCGGGAGTTGCCCGAGGGGACAGCTTTTGGGACGTGGGGAGATGGGGTTGATCCGCGCCTGAAAGTTCAGGATGAAGAGGGGAAAGATGTCTTCGATATGTATTTTGAGAACCGGGATCGTCAATTAATAGTTCGACAACCGTTTTTCCTGTCGATGTTGACCACACGAGAGAAGATCGTGGAGCAGGATTGCTTGTGCTACCTCATGGAACGGATGACGGTTCCGGAGTTCGGCGAGTTGGCGCAAAAAGCTTAATCTGGCAGTTGCAGGGTTGGGGTATTTCGTTTCAAAATTCCATGCCGACCCCCATGAACAAATAACGTCCCAAGGCATCGTACAGGCCGGGATAGGTGTTGCCGTTGTCGCCTCCGGAAGTGCCAACGATGGGAGGCTCACGGTCTGTCAGGTTGTTGATGCCCGCATAGATTTTCGCATTTTCTGTAACCTGCCAGACCCCAGCCAAATCAATATAATTCATTTTCGGGATTTCCACACTGAACCGTCTCTGGTCCTCGACTGCACTGGTATGGCGCCACATGACGCTAGCAGTGACGTCCCAAGGGGTGTCCCAGGTGACGCGTAAGCGATTCTGCAAGTCGGGCGTCGGGCCGCAGTAGCGGTTTCCAGCGCAGCGGGCAACGGGCGCGCCTTCCACGGATTGGAAAGTCAAGGCATTGATGTGCGACAGGATATTGTTGAATCTCAACTCGCCTTGCGCACCGAAATCCAGGGCAAAGTCAAGAGCGACATCCACGCCATTGGTCTTCTCGATGGCCAGGTTGTCTTGTGTCGTAATCACATGACCACTCAGGCAGCTGGACGGGTCTACTTCTTGACCTGTGCATTTTTTGCCTTGACTGTTGGAGCCGAGCCACAAGTCGCCGGAGGCTCCCCGAATGACCTTGTCGCAAAAGACATTGTTTTCAAGACACTGGAAGAGGATAAATCCTGGGCTTAAACGGCTGATGCCTTCTTCAATTTCAACCTTGTAATAATCGATCGCCAGGCGCAACCCATCGGCAAATTCAGGGGTATAGACAATGCCGGCGGTCACGGTCTTTCCTTGTTCCGGACTCAGGTCCGGATTGCCTCCGATTTTCGCATTGTACTGGCCGGCTGGAGAATCCTGGATATTTCCCCACTGCGCGCTGGTCACGCCGGTGCGTGCGCATTCTTCGAACGTGTAGCCTGAGGCACTAGTGTCGCCGGTGACGTTGGAGCAGGGGTCTCTGCTCATGTTGAACAACGCGAATCTCTGTGGCAGGAATAAATCCTGTACGGTGGGTGACCGGACCGCACGCTGGAGACTGCCGCGGAACCTGATTTCCGGATTGATCACCCAGTTCAGGCCCAATGCCCAAGTATCAATGTAATCCCCGTAGTCATAGTCCGAGTAGCGGTACGTCGCGTCAAGAACCAGTTCTTCCATGTACTGCTTGTCCTCGATTAAAGGGATGTGGGCTTCGGCAAAGAATTCGGCCACGTGAAAACTGCCGCTGGTGGCCTGTGTCGCGCCACCTTGGCCGGCACCCTCACCCGCGAGGTAATTTTCGTCCGGGTTGAAGTCCAGACTTTCCTTGCGGAATGAACCGCCAAGTGCCACATCGACGCTACTGGCAGCAAACGGAGATTTGATGCCGTAGGGGGTGAGGTCTCCAGAGAACTTGGCAGACACCACGAGTTGATCGGTTGTTCCCTTGGCATGCAAGGGCACGACGAGGTAATCGATCATCTCTTGGGTCACGGCACCTTCTTCGAAAATATTCCAAGGCACGCAATCCGGATCTCTCACGACGGCATCGGGAAGGGCGGATCGGCACACAACTTCGCCGTTGTGCATCACCGCGTCGAGCGCACGCCGCATCCGGGTGACGGACAAATCATTCTGGTAAGTGTCCCGCAATTCCACTTCCGCATACTGAACGTATGCGTCGTAATCCCAGAAGTCGTCAAGATCTCCGCGCACTCCCAAAACTCCGCGGTAACTGGCGTGGGTCAGTTCGTTCCGCCTCGGCCCGCCTTCCACGTTTCGACGGCCGATGAAGACCACTTGATGTCCGTCGGGGATTAAGTTGCCATTGTCGCGGCAGTGAATCGCGTCGCGTTGCTGATCCGACAAGAACGGGTGATCGCACCTCAGGATTCGGTTAGTGGTGAAGAAAGTACCGGAAGGGGCGATCTGCGCGGTTGTGCGGTCGCGCTTGTACATGAGTTCGGCATAGGCTTCCGTATGGTCGTTGAGGTCGTAGCGGAGGAATGCCCCGAACGTGTAGCGCTCGTCAGGGCGCTGGAAATAATTTGCCGGACCGTAGTTGTAGGTTCTGCCGTCCCATGACACGAACTCGTGTCCCTTGACCATGTGGATGAAAGAGTCTCCGCCGACGAACCCGGGGATTCCATCATATAAAGGTGCCAGCCCGAAATCGCTGAAAAACCCTTCCGGCATGGTGTACGATCCCAAGCATCGGGTGAGGGTGGCATCGAGCGAACAGGAACTGTAGTCTCGGGAACTCTGCAGAACCGGTTCGATGTCGCGGTAGGTCGCATAAGCAGTGATGTTGCCGCGATCGTCAGCGAAATTGAGTCCGGCGATCAGGGAGCCCCGGACAATATCCCCGTTGCTGTTATAGCCTCTGGCTACCGGATAGCCGGACGCAGTGACGAGTTCCTGCCACCGCTCGTTGTCATTATGGTGTTGGTACTCGCTGTACTGGTAGTCGACGCGTAGTCCCTCGAAATCATCCATCAACCGGAAGTTGATCACGCCTGCGATGGCATCGGGCCCGTAACTGGAGGCTGCGCCCCCGGTAAAGATGTCAATCTGTTCGATGAGGGGACCAGGAATCTGGTTGATATCCGGCGCGGCGCCGCCGGCCTGCGCCGAGCCGGCCGGCATGCGGCGGCCATTTATCAGCACCAGGGTGCGCAGGGTGCCCATGGCACGCAGCGACACGGTCGCGGTGCCGGTGGCGCCGTTCGAGACTCCGGATCCTTGAGCAATGTAGACCTGCGGATATGAACGCAGCATGTCTTCGATCCGGGCCGTACCTTGGAACAGGATCTCGTCCGACCCAATGTGGATGACCGGGGTGGATTCGACTGGTTCCGAGATTTGGCTTTGCGTGCCGGTGACCGTGAAAGTTTCTACTTTCTCCGGCTCTTCTTCCTCTTCTGCCTGGACGCCGGGTATGGCGAGCAGGGTGAAGCCAAGAACAAGAGAGGCCGTCAGTGTATTGGGGAGGGGGTCATTCATACCCAGAATAAACTCCTGCCGCACTGATCACCGGGCTTGGTCAGCACGCTAACTATCAGGAATTATAAACTTGGTTTCAGGCTTCTTTGCATGCAAATTATCGCTCGGGATCGTTTCGGGGGCGTTCGACTTCCCCTTCGATGATGCGCCCGGATCGGCCGGAATTAGATGGTTCGGATGATTTGGGAGGATCGGGAGGTTGGCGTGGCGGCGTAGGAGCTTTCAGTAGCCTGAGCAAAAACGAATGAAGCCCGGGCAGGATCAGCAAGGCGGCACCAAAGCCGTCGGTGATGAATCCCGGCAGGATCAGCAGAATTCCCCCGACCGTGACGCGGGCGCTGCGAAACAGGGCCAGACTGAAGTCGGGGCGTACACGCCCGGTCGCCTGCTGAAACAGCGATTGCATCGTTACTTCCTGGTTGTATCGGATCAGCATGACTCCGAGAATCGCGGTCGCGACCTCGAACCAGAACACCCCCCAGCCCCAGCCGTGTTCGACGGCGGTCATCACCATCAGGAACAGTTCCAGGAAGAAGAACAGGACGAAGAACGCGAAAATCGGCATAAGTCAGGACATGTGGGCTTCGATTAGGCCCGCCAGGGCGTGCACGTAGTCGACATTGTCGTTGAGAGCGGGAATATACCGGAAAGCCTCTCCGCCTGCTGTGCGGAACACGGTTTGGTTTTCCTGTTCGATCTCTTCCAGAGTCTCCAGGCAGTCGGCAGAGAAGCCGGGGCAGAACACGTCGACGGAGCGGATGCCGGTTTCGGACAGTTTGCGCAGCGTCTCGTCAGTATAGGGGGTCAACCATTCCTTGGGCCCGAACCGCGACTGGAACGTGATGCACCACTGATCCCACCGCAAGCCCAGAATCCGGGCGATTTCGCTTGCGCTTTCTCGGCATTGCCGGGCGTAGGGGTCGCCTTGCCCGATGGATTCCTTGGGTAGGCCATGGAAGGAGAGGACAAGTTTTTCGCTGGTGCCGCGTTGCGCCCGGAAGTTGTGAATTTGTGCAGCGCAGGCATTGAGGTAGGCGAGATCGTGCGCATAGTGCTCGATGAAACGAATCTCAGGAGTATCGCCCCGTTGTTTGAGGGCACGAGTCAGCGCATCGCGGGTGGAAGCCGTAGTCGTGACCGAGAATTGCGGGTAGAGAGGCAGGATGATCAGGGTGTCAACCGCTTTCAGTTCATCGAGTGCCTGTGCGATGGAAGGGCGGCCATAGCGCATTCCCAGGGCGACTGCCACTGCGTGTCCACGCTGATTCAACTCTTTCTGCAATGCGTCGCGTTGGCGTTGGCTGTAGACCAGCAGCGGCGAGCCCTCCTCCATCCAGATTTTCTGGTACAGCCGGGCGCTGCGCCGGGGACGGATGCGCAGGATGATGCCGTGCAGAATCGGTTTCCAGAGCAGTGGAGACAGCGCAATCACACGCCGGTCCGACAGGAACTCCGCCAGATAACGGCGAACCGCCCGCGGAGTGGGTTCGTCTGGAGTTCCGAGGTTGGAGATCAGGACCCCGGTACGGGATCCCGGCGATTCCGTCACTTCGCGATCCGTTCGCGCAGTGGGCTAGTACGGGGAAAGTGGGCGCGCAGGAATTCCATCTGGTCCGCCAGCACCCGGCGGCCCTGGAGGTAGATGTACTCGGCGTGGGTCGGCACGAACGGAACCGCAAGCAACTGCATGCCGGCTTCCTCTGGGGTTCGGCCGGCCTTCTGGTTATTGCATCGCTTGCAAGCGGTGACCACGTTGTTCCACTCGTCCATTCCGCCCAAACTCAGGGGGCGGATATGGTCGCGGGACAATTCGCGGCGTTCGAACGAATCGCCACAGTAGAGACATAGCCAAGCGTCGCGCTTGAACAAGGTCGGGTTGTTCAGAGGCGGCGTGTAAGTCTCATGCAGCAGGCGGTTGCGGCCGTAGGTCGAGACGATGGAGTTAAGGGCGAGGATGGTGCGCCGGCCGGTGATGGCGTTGTACCCGCCGCGCACGCGCAGAATATCTTGGCCGCTGACGTAAGCAACCTGACCTGCGTAGTGCAGGCGAACGGCATCCTGATAACCGATCCACTCCAGCGGCATTCCGGAGATATCGGTCCGGAGGATTTGCTGCGTCAGGACATCCAACATGGTTGCATCCTATTTTGCGCGCCACTTTATACTGATTTACATGAATTTACAACCGGATGTGGCAGGGGAGGCCACCTTTGGGGTCGAGATGTTTCCGCGACGGTGCGGGATACCTCCGAAGGTAAATTGAGGGCCTGTGTGCCGGTTAGGTGAATTTCAGGATGCCGATGACGGCACCCATGATGGCCGGAATTGTTCACGGATCGTATGGCGCGGCCGTTCTGCTTAGAGTTGATTCGGTGAGGTGCACCTGGAAGGCCACCCGCTGTCTAGCCGCCGAGCAATTGATGAATAATTACGTATGATGTAAACAGAAAACACTTGCTCATTTGAATTCGGGAATACGCCAGAATGTATCTGAAAAATCCAAAATTGCCAACATTTAATTATGAAAATTGTGTGTCTGTCCGTATATTTCAGCCGAAGCAAGGGAGATTTACTGCTGGAATAGCCTAAGTATATGAAAAATAGAAATATTACTGAATCCTTGCATAGCGAAGGGGCAATTCCCAGAAAACCCTTTATTTATAGGCTTTTCCGGTTTTCTACCCAGTGTTATCCCCAAAGTTATCCACAATCCGGATGCCTCGGAAATGCCGCATGACTGAACTCTGCCTGCATGTGGCCGTCAATGCGCCGATCCGCCACGGATACGACTATCTGCCACCGGCTCAGGGAGCGGTGCCGCCACCAGGTGTCCGGGTGCGGGTGCCGTTTGGTCCCCGCAAACAGGTCGGCGTGGTCTTGGAGGCTCGGCCACGGCCTGCCGGGGTGCCGGAACTCAAACGGGTGGGGGCCGTGTTGGACGAGGCCCCGGTCATCGAACCCGGTGTGCTGGAGTTGATGATTTGGGCGGCTCGATACTATCAGCATCCGATCGGACAGGTTATCAATGCGGCGTTGCCGGTCCGCCTGCGAAAGGGCGAGTCGGCCGAACTTGCCGGAACGACTGTGTGGCGAGTGACGGAAGACGGGCGGGAGGCCGACCCCGAGGAGCATCGTCGCGCACCGGTCCGCCAAGCATTGTTGCGGGCCTTCCAAGGCTGCGAGGAAGGCCTGACCAGGGAACAGTTGTGGGAACTATGCCGCAATCCCACCGCCCCGCTCAAGGCGCTGATCGGGCAGGGGCTGGTTGAAGCCGAATTCAGATTGCCGGCTCCACCCCTCCCGGTGGTCCCGAGAGATGTGCCGCACAATCCGCACCAGCGCGAAGCCGTGCAGGCCCTGCAGGAGTGTTTGGGCGCGTACAGTTGCACGCTGCTGCACGGAGTCACCGGGAGCGGCAAGACCGAGGTGTATCGCGCCGTGATCCGCTCGGTGCTGGAACGTGGCGGACAGGTTTTGGTGATTGCTCCGGAGATTGGCCTCGCCCCCCAACTGCGCGACCGGCTGGCGCGTGATGAACGAACCTGCGTAGCGGTCTACCATTCCGAATGTACGGCACGTGAACAATACTTGGCCTGGCTTCTCGCGCAGAGCGGGCAGGCGGACATCGTGGTGGGGACCCGTTCGGCAGTATTCCTGCCGTTCCGGGATCTGCAGTTGATCGTGGTCGACGAAGAGCATGATCCTTCGCTGAAGCAGCAGGAAGGATTCCGTTACCACGCGCGCGATGTCGCGGTCTACCGGGCGCACCAGGCCGGAATCCCGGTCATCCTCGGCACGGCCACGCCATCGATTGAGACTTGGCGCAACATACAGGCGGAGAAATACCGGCACCTGCGCCTGCCGACACGTGCCGGCCCGGCCGTCTTGCCGAATACGGAACTGATCGACCTCAACCAGTACCCGATGACGGACGGTTTGTCGGAGCCGCTTCTGGAGGCCTTGCGTGAGACGTTGGATGGCGGGGATCAGGCCCTGTTGTTCCTGAACCGGCGCGGTTTCGCCCCGGTTCTGTTCTCGCCCCAAACCGGCGAGCCGGTGATTTGTCCCGATTGCCAAGTCTGCCTGACGTATCATCAGACACGCCAGCAACTGATTTGCCATCACTGCGGATTCCGTCAGTCGGGCGAACAGGAAGTCGAGCAAGGAGCAATCCTTTTAGGAGAAGGGACGCAGCGGGTCGAAGACCGGCTGCACGCCGAATTTCCGGACTGCCCGATCCTGCGTCTGGACCGGGACCACATCCGCGGGCGTGGGGAACTGGAGCGAAGCCTTGAAAAAACCCGGCGGGGTGACTATCGGATTGTGATTGGCACCCAGATGCTGTGCAAGGGGCACGATTTTCCCGAAGTCACGCTGGTCGGGGTCATCAACATTGACTCCCAGTTGTTCAGTCCTCGCTTGCGGGCACCGGAGCGGATGGCGCAAATGCTGGTTCAGGTTTCGGGTCGGGCGGGTCGCCGGATCAAACCCGGAAAGGTCCTGCTCCAGACCTGCCTGCCAAAGCACCCAATGCTGCAGCAACTGCTGAACGAGAGTTATGAAGACTGGCTGGAGCGTCTATCGGCTAGGCGATACGAACTGGGATTGCCGCCCTACAGTCATTGGGCGGTGCTGCGGGCGCAGCACAAGGACTACCGGAAAGCGGAAGCTTTCCTGGTGGATGTACGCCGTCGGCTCAAGGACGGTGCGGGTGTGCTCGTACGAGGGCCGGCCCCGGCTATGATGCCGAAGCGCGCCGGTGTCTGGCGCGCACAACTCCTGCTGCAGGCAGTTTCCCGCAAGGCGCTGGAACGTTGCCTAGAAAATTGGCTTCAGGATCCGGGCAAAAAGGGTCAGGTGAACTGGACGCTGGACGTGGATCCGCTGGATATCGCCTAATTAGTGCGCCGTGAACTCGATCATCCGCCGGGTTGAGCGCAACGCTCGGCGGCGGATATCCTCGTCGACGTGAATTTCGTTGCTTCCAGTCTCCAGGGTTTCGATGAGCCGGGTGAGATCGTTCATGGCCATCCAGGGGCAATGTGCGCAACTTTTGCAGGTAGCGCCCTCGCCGCCGGTCGGCGCCTCAATGAAATTCCGGCCGGGGGCGGCCTGCTGCATCTTGTGGAAAATCTGGCGGTCGGTGGCGACGATGAAGGTCGGGTGGGGCAGTTCTTGGCAGGCCTGAATCAGAGCCGTCGTAGAGCCGACCACGTCGGCCATGTCAATGACATCCTCGGGAGATTCCGGGTGCACCAATACGGCCGCTTCCGGGTGTTTTGAAACCAGTTCGCCGAGCTTGCGCGACTTGAATTCGTCGTGCACCACGCAGTGGCCTTGCCACAGCGCCATATCGGCTCCGGTGACGCGTTGCAGGTAATGGCCGAGATGCCGGTCGGGCGCCCACAGGACCTTTTCTCCCTGATCCATCAGGTGCGAGATGATCCGTACCGCGCAACTTGAAGTGACCACCCAGTCGGCGCGTGCCTTGACGGCTGCGGAGGTGTTGGCGTAGACCACGACGGTCCGGTCCGGGTGTTCGTCGCAGAATGCGGAGAACGGCTCAATTGGGCACCCGAGGTCCAATGAGCACTCTGCCTCCAGCGAAGGCATCAGGATGCGTTTCTCGGGGTTCAGGATTTTCGCAGTCTCGCCCATGAAACGGACGCCGGCCACGACTAGGGTTTGGGCGGATTGGGTTGATCCGAAGCGGGCCATCTCCAGTGAATCGGCGACTAGGCCACCGCTGCTGTCCGCCAGTTCTTGCAGGTCCGGATGGGTGTAGTAGTGGGCGACCAGGATTGCGTCTTCGCGTGCTAGGAGCTCTTGCGCCTGCTTCATCAGCCGGGATCGCTCGGCACGAGTATATCCGCCCAGCCCAGCCTCGATGACTCGGGTCTCGGGGTAGTCAAAATCGACCGCAGGTGCGGAAATTCCTGCCATAAAAAGAACCCATTATCAGGCCTTCCCACTATTATAGGGCGGCATATTTGGCCACATGGGATAACTTTGGCTATGCTAGGAGTATGAAGATCACCATTTCCATTTGCGACGATATTTCCAAAGCTGCAGAGCGTACGGCAGAATCTCTGGGTATTTCCCGAAGCGAGCTTTATACGCGAGCCGTTGCCGAATTCGTCTCGCGGTGCCACGGAGAACGGGTGACTGAGCGTCTGGATGCAGTGTATGGTGACGACAGTTCGTCATCGGCCCTTGATAAGGGACTCTCGGCTTTACAATTTCATGCCCTGTCTACCGAAGATAAGTGGTAAAGCGGGAAGGAGCTTGGTGGGTCGGACTATCGCTGGCCAATGACTTGAAAAAGGCCTCTGACGCCGCAATTTAAGCCGTGTCGAAATTTTCAAACAAGATTCCGTGTCCGAACCCAAGAAACAGCACCACGCCTTCGAGGCGGAAGTCGACCAGTTACTGCATCTGGTCGCCCATTCCCTGTATTCCCACAAGGAAATCTTTCTGCGAGAACTGATCTCCAATGCGGCGGACGCATTGGATCGACTCCGTTTCGAAGCATTGTCGGATGACAGCCTGTACGAGGGAGACAGCGAGCTGGGCATCCGCGTTGAGGTGGACGAACAGGCCCGGACGCTGACCATCTCCGACAACGGGATCGGCATGAGTCGCTCGGAGGTGACCAACAATATTGGCACCATCGCCCGCTCTGGCACGCGCGCGTTCCTAAAATCACTTGGCGAAGAGAAGCAGGGCGAGGTCAGCCAGATCGGCCAATTCGGAGTCGGGTTCTACTCGGCATTCATCGTTGCCGACCGGGTGACCCTGGCCACCCGTCGCGCCGGCGGCAAGCAGGGCACGTGCTGGGAATCTGACGGGCGTGGTGGCTACGATCTCTCCCGGGTGAATTCGGTTTCACGCGGCACCTCGGTCACTCTGCACCTGAAAGAGGATGAGTCGGAGTTCCTGGAAGACTACCGCCTGCGCGAGATCATCAAGCGCTATTCGGATCACACACCGTTCCCGATCCGCCTGCAGTCGCGAGATGACAAGGGGCAGCCCACGGACGACTGGGATACGGCCAACCAGGCGAAGGCGCTCTGGGCACGCCCGAAGAAGGAACTGAGCGACGGAGACTACCAAGAGTTCTACCCGCACGTCGCACACGACCCGAACCCGCCGTTGGCCTGGACTCACCATCGGGTGGAAGGACGCAACGAGTACAGCCTGCTGCTGTACTTGCCGAGCAAAGCCCCGTTTGACTTGGCAGACCCGAATCCACAGCACGGCGTCAAGCTGTATGTGCAGCGAGTGTTCATCCTGGACGAGCCGGATAAGCTCATGCCGCGCTACCTGCGCTTCGTGCGCGGCATCGTCGACTCGAACGACCTGCCGCTGAACATTTCCCGGGAGTTACTGCAGAACAACCGCACCTTGGACACCATCCGCAGCGCCTGTGTGCGGCGGGTGCTGGACTTGCTAGAGGAGTTGAGCACCAACCAGGAAGAGACCTACGAGAAATTCTGGACGGAATTCGGGCACGTGCTGAAAGAAGGCACGATTGAAGACATCGGCAATCAGGCCCGGATCCTCAAATTGCTGCGTTTCCATTCGACGCAGGACGATGGGGACACGCTGAAGGTCACCTTGGACGATTACATCGGGCGCATGCAGGATGGGCAGGAGAAGATCTACTACCTTACGATCGACAGTCTGGCGGCTGCGCGCCGCAGCCCTCATCTGGAAGTCTTCAGGCAGCGGGGTATCGAGGTGCTGTTGATGACGGATCCGGTCGACGAATGGGTGATGGACTGGGTTCGGGAATATGAAGGCAAGTCGTTCCAGTCGGTTGCCAAGGGTGAGTTGGACCTGCCGGGGGCGGATGCGGAAGAGAAACCTGAGGAAGAGACCGACGAGGATCCGTTGTGCGCACAGATTCAAGAGGCTCTAGGTGATGAGGTGGAGGCGGTGCGTCGTTCTTCACGTCTGACCGATTCTCCGTCTTGCCTGGTTCGGGGAGAACACGACTTCTCGCCGGCGATGTGGGAACTGATGCGCCGACAGGGACAGCCTCTGCCGAAACCAAAACTGGTTTTGGAAATCAACCCGGATCACGCGCTGTTGCAACGGATGCAAGCCGACGAGGGACGCTTCTCGGAATGGGCGCGCTGGCTCTTGGATCAGGCGGTACTTGCGGACGGCGGAGTGCTCGAAGACCCTGGCAGCTTCGTCAGCCGGATGAATGAGTTATTGGCTTCTTCACCGGAGCCAGACGAAGTAGGAACTTAGTTGCCGATTTACCGGCTTTCCGCCGCCTTGGCCGGAAAATCCAAGGGCTTCTCATTCGGTCAAGCCTCGGGTAAAGTATTTAGCCCCCAAGAAATCTATGCCTATAGATGTGCCCAGGAGGAATAGATGAAGAAACAAAACTACCTGTTCGCCGGATTGGCTGCTGTCAGCTTGGCCCTGGTTTTTCTGCATGACATCGTGACTGCGGACGAAGACCCGGAAGTGACGCGAACACGCCAGCACGTCGAGATGCTGGACACACTCTACAAAACCGCCATCGTCCTGATTACGGACAAGTACGTGACGGATCCCTCCAAGTTTTCAGGCGCAAGTGCGGCGAAGATGATGTTTGATGCCATGAAGGAGAGCGGCTACCACGAGGTTCGCTTGGTCGGGCTGACCGACGTGATGGTCAACCCGGGCATCAATGCACCGCAGGATGCTTTCGAGAAAGCGGCCAAGGAGAAGATCCTCGCGGGCGAGGCGACCCACGAAGAGGTGGTCACCGTCGATGGCAAGCGCTACCTGCGCAAGGCGACGGCCGTGCCTGTTGTCTTGGAAAGATGCGTGATGTGCCACGGCAATTTCGCGGGGAATGACGGTGCCATCGGATCGCTGATGTATACCGTGCCGCTGATCCAGTAAACAGCAGGTTGGCGGAACCGGAAAAGGGGGCTTTGGCCCCCTTTTCTGTTTTTGCAGGATCATCCCGAAATTTCCACTCGTCCGACAGATTTCCGGCCCGGTCGCCAGGGGATCAGGAACTGGCCAAATCGGGATATACCGATCCGTTCCCCTTTCCATCCAGGCTTGCGAGAAGTTTTTCTGTCCTCTGAATCACTTCTTCCACGGTAATCAGCCCCATCACGTCCGGATCATGGATCTTGAAGCCCCAGCGCAGGTCTGAAGCCTTTTTCCCGAACCGGTAGATTGCCGCGTCATCGTAGCGGTTCACGCACCAATCGAGACTGCGGTAGGGGCCGGTGCGACGCAGGTTGGAGTTGGCGTACAGGCCAAGGGCCGGGATACCGGCAATTGCGGCCATGTGAATCGGGCCGGAATCCGGGCTGATCATGAATCGTGCTCGGCGCAAAATCGCCATCAGTTGCTGCAGGTTGGTGCGTCCCGCCATGTTGATCGGCGGATGCCGCATTCGACCGCAAACCTCGTTCGTGAACTTCACCTGCCAAAGTTCCCGGGAACACGTGAACACCACCCGCATGCCATGTGCTTCGGCTAGATGGTCTCCAACCCGGGCATAGCGAGCGATGCGCCAATTGCGTTCCGGGTGCCCGGCGCAGGGACTGATGACCACGATTGGTGGGCCGTCCGGCAGTTGTTCTTCCGCCCAAGCGCGTGCCAGGGGATCTTCCGGGATATCCCAGCGATACTGAAACCGGTCGGGCTCGATGCCACTAGTCTTCAGGAACCCCAGCAAGCCGTCAATGACGTGTGGTCGGGTATCGGGGGCGATCCGGCAATTGATGAACAGCCCGTGACCGTCCCGGGATCGGGCGGGGTCGAAACCGAGTCGTACCGGAGCACGCACACACAGGCTGGCCAAGCCTGCACGCAGCGCTACCTGCATCAAGAACAGGCCGTCGAACTGGCGGTTTTCCAGAGCCCGGGTCAGGTCCCGGTAGGCGCGCAATCCACGGTTTTCCCGAAAAACAATAAATTCAATCCCCTCAAGTCGCTCCACCAATGCTGCTTCGGTCTCGCCGATGATCCAAGTCAACCGTGTGTCCGGCCAGCAGTGGCGCAAGGTGTGCACCACCGGCAGCATGTGCGAGATGTCGCCAATCGCCGACAACCGCAACAGGCAGAGGGTCTTCGGGGGGTACGGGGGACGTTGGAATTCAGCCATCTAAGTGTGTCCATGCCCACCAGATTGTCCGGTTCGTAGCCGTTCTCGTTTTAAGGTTGCCTTTCTCGGGAATATGCGTGTAAATTCACGTCGGTTACTCTTGCGAAGATTTCGGGTCAGCGCGTCCGTAGATGTCCTCGAAACGGACAATGTCATCCTCGCCGAGATAATCGCCCGACTGTACCTCGATCAGGTCCAGTATTTCTTCTGTAGGGTTCTCCAATCGGTGTCGGGTGCCCTGCGGAATGTAGGTTGACTGATTTTCCGAAAGCATAAAGGTTTCCTCTCCGCGTGTCACCTTGGCAGTGCCGCGCACCACCACCCAGTGTTCCGCACGGTGCCGGTGCATCTGAAGTGACAATTGCCCCCCGGGGCGGATGGTGAGGCGTTTGACCTGGAAACCTTCACCGTTGTCTACTTGCTCGTAGTGACCCCACGGGCGATAGACCTTTCTATGGTAGCGGTGTTCGTTTCGACCAGCCTGCTTGAGTTGTTCCACTACTTTCCGGGTGTCTTGAGTGGCGTTCTTGTCCGCCACGAGCAGTGCGTCGGGGGTGTCGACGATAACAAGATTCGTCACACCAAGCGCCGCGACGACCCGGCTTTCCGCACGGACGTAAGTATCATGGGTGTCCTGCAACACGGCGTCGCCTTGCACGACATTCCCGGCTTCGTCTTTCTCGGCAGGTGCGGACAATTCCACCAGAGCCGCCCAAGAGCCGATGTCAGACCAACCCGCCGCGAACGGCACCATGACCGCATTCGAAGTGCGTTCCATTACGGCATAGTCCACTGACAGATTAGGTGCCTCAGCGAAGTATTTCGCGTCCAGGCGCAGGAAATTCAGGTCCTGCTTTGCATTCTCGTGGGCTTTTTGTGCGGATTCTCGGATCGAAGCCGCATGGCAGTCGAGTTCTTCAAGGTACTGACGGGCACTGAATACGAATATGCCGCTGTTCCAGTAGCAATTGCCGGCCTCGATCAGCGCGACGGCCTCCTCGTGACTCGGTTTTTCCACGAAGGCTTCTACGACTCGGGTGCTTTTGCCGGTATCGGTCGCGGATCCGGCCTTGATGTACCCGTAACCCGTCTCGGCATACTCTGGGGTGGCGCCGAACGCAACCAGTTTCCCGGAGGCAGCCTCCTGCACGGCCTCTTGAACTGCGCGGGCGAATTTTTTGTTGTCGCGGACAACATGATCCGTCGGCATGACCAGAAGAATTGGCTCATCGTTTTCATCGCACAAGCCCAAGGCCGCCAGTGCCGCTGTGGCGATGGCGGGGGCCGTGTTCCGTGCCACGGGTTCCAACAGGATGGCATCGGGTGTCATCCCGATGGCTTGAAGCTGTTCCGCCACCATGAACCGGTGTGCTTCATTGCAGACCACGATCGGCGAACGAAGATCTTCAAGTGCCGTGAGTCTCAGGGCGGTGGCCTGAAGCAAAGTGTGCTCATCCACAAGGGCGATGAGTTGCTTTGGATAGGTTTCTCGGGACAGTGGCCAGAGTCTACTGCCCGTGCCACCAGAGAGAATTACAGGAAATACGGGGCGGCCCACAGTGTGACATGCCTGTCTTCGGCGCAGGAATGCGGGAGTGTATCAGATAAACCCTTCGGGACTGCTAATATGCGCTTCTGGAAGATACGCCGATTACTGGGCCGGGAATTCGTACAGCCTGAAAAAGCGATTCCGGTGTGGTTGGCATGCGATCTCAGATTTCGCGGCATGGACGGCTGCCGGCCTTTCGACTCCCCCAACTTTGAGTTTTTCAATACGGGCGCTATGGACCATCCGCCAAAATCAATTTGCCTTTTACGGCTTTCCGCAATTGGCGACGTCGCGCATATGGTGCCGGTTGCGCGCACGATCCAGAAGTACTGGCCCGCCACCAAGTTGAGCTGGATTATCGGGAAGGGCGAGGCCCGGTTGGTCCATGGCATTTCAGGCATCGAATTCATCGAATTCGACAAAGCGGGCACTTTGTCCGGCTATCGATCTCTTGCCCGGAAACTGGGGGGTCGGCGATTCGATGTTCTGCTGTGTCCCCAAGTCTCGTTTAGGGCGAATCTGGCCAGTTCACTTGTTCGTGCCGACCTGAAGCTGGGCTACGACCGGGCGCGTGCCAAGGACCTGCACTCCTTGTTCCTCCGCCAGCACGTTGCACCGGCATCGCGCCAGCATGTGCTGGACGGTTTTTTTAGCTTCATTGAACATCTGGGCTTACGGGAACGCGACCTGCGCTGGGACTACCACATTCCGGACGAGGCTCGCGAATTTGCCGGGCAACATTTGGCAAATGACCGTTTCAACGTGCTCATCAGCCCGTGTTCCAGTCATCCGTTGCGGAACTGGAGCGCACCGCGTTATGCGGCTGTCGCCGACCATGCAGCCCGCACACTGGATGCCCAGGTCATTCTTTGTGGCGGGCCGTCAGCCCAAGAGCGCCAAATGGGCCAAGAGATAGAGAAGCACATGCGATCGAAACCCCTGAACCTGATCGGCAAAGATACCCTGAAGAAATTCCTGGCCTTGCTGCAGGGCGCGGATGCCCTCATTTCGCCGGACTCGGGTCCCGCGCACATGGCCGCCGGGGTCGGTACGCCCGTCATCGGCCTGTACGCCGCGAGCAATCCGCATCGCAGCGGGCCCTATCTCAGCCAGCAATGGTGCGTGAACAAATACGGAATGGCCGCGCAAACTTTCAAAAACAAGTCCGAGGATGAATTAAAATGGGGCACGAAACTGGAATATGAGGGCGTCATGGACTTGATCGAAGTAGATGAAGTCACCTCTCGTCTGGATGCTCTTGCCGGGATTCAATAACGGGTATCAGGATTCAAGCCATGGAACAGATCAGTGTGCCCGTCTCGCCCGGAGAATTGGTGGACAAGATCACCATCTTGGAAATCAAGGTGGAGCGGATTACGGACGAAGAGAAACTGCAGAATGTGAAAACGGAATTGGAGTTGCTGGTACAGGTATGGGAGACGGTCTCGTCGGATACCGAGGCGATTCTGCCGCTGAAGGAGACGCTGAAAGGCATCAACCAGGCCCTGTGGGATATCGAAGATCAGATTCGCATCAAGGAATCTAGGCAGGAATTTGACCAGGAGTTCATAAATTTGGCGCGCTCCGTCTATGTGCAAAACGATCAGCGCGCCGCGGCCAAGAAGCAGATCAACGTGCTGCTTGGCTCCAAGATCAAAGAAGAAAAGTCTTACGCCGAGTATTAATCGGTCCATCTGCAGTGCGAGTGATTACGATCACTGGCACCATCCTGCGCGAATTAGCCGCAGGCTTCCGGGGGGTATGATGGGCGCGCGGATTCGCTCATGCAACAAGGTATGCCAGAAGAAGGGCAGGGTCATATCGTATACGACCCCGAGTGGCTTTCGGAAGTAACGCCGGAGTTTTTCGACCCGCACCACCTGAGCGTACAGGGAATGCTGTCCAGTTTCGGCAGCGGGCGGGGGACGGTCTGGTTGTTTCGGCATGAAGGAAAGGAATTTGCGTTGAGGCACTACCATCGGGGGGGCAAGGTGGCCCAATTCCTCGAAGATCGCTACCTGTGGACGGGTTTGAACCGGTCGCGCCCGGCACGGGAGGTCAGAATCTTGAGCCAGCTGGCCGGGCAGGGGCTGCCCGTACCCAGCCCAGTGGCTTGGAGAGTGATTCGCAGTGGCCTGATGTACCGCGCGGATCTGATTGTGACCCGGATTTCCCACGCCCGCCCTCTCACCCAGATCCTGCGTGAGCGGGCCTTGGAAGTGGCCGAATGGGAAGGTCTTGGGGCACTGCTGCGCCGGTTTCATGACTTTCAGGTCTGGCACGCCGACCTCAACTTGAGCAATATCCTGCTACGTACTCCGGATGATTTCTTCCTGATCGACTTCGACCGGTGCCGAATTCGCTCTGGAGGGCTCTGGAAGCGGCGAAACCTCAAGCGTCTTCACCGATCCTGTCTCAAGGAACAGGCGAAGAACCCGGAGTTTTACTTCAGGGAGCAGGACTTTGAAGCCTTGTTGCGAGGGTATGCCAGCGGGGCGTCCGCCCCCGGCTCGTGATGCGACGGCGCGAATTTTTGGGCGCAGGCGGGATTGCCGCAGCGGCCGGGCTGGGACGGGTCCGGCGATCGGATGCCGAAGAACCGCTGCGCTGGAAGATGGTAACTGCTTGGCCGAAGAACTTCCCTGGGATTGGCACGGGCGCGGAGTTTCTGGCGCAGACGATCGGCGAGATGTCCGGTGGGCGCCTGCAGGTGCAAGTGTACGGCGCCGGCGAACTGGTGCCGGCGTTTGAGGTGTTCGATGCGGTCAGCCAGGGGGCGGCACAGATGGGACACAGCGTCTCCTACTACTGGCAAGGCAAGAACCCGGCGTTTCACTTTTTCTCCGCCCTGCCGTTCGGCATGACGGCCAATGAGATGAACAGCTGGCTGTACAAGGGAGGGGGCATGGAGCTGTGGGAAGAGGCTTACGCCCCGTTCGACATCGTTCCTCTTGTCGCAGGCAATTCCATGGTCCAGATGGGCGGATGGTTCAAGCGGGAAATCCATCGACTCGAGGACCTGCAGGGTCTGCGCATGCGCATCCCAGGGCTGGGAGGCGAAGTACTGCGCCGGGTTGGCGTCACGCCTGTGGTGCTCAGCGGGAAGGAATTGCTGGTCGCGCTGCAGACCGGGGCCATCGACGCCACCGAATGGACGGGTCCATGGAACGACTTGGCGTTTGGATTACACCGTGCGGCCAAGTACTACTACTATCCCGGTTGGCACGATCCCGGCACGACACTGGAATGCCTGGTCAATCGTTCGGCGCTCGAAGCGTTGCCGAGCGACCTCCAAGCCATCGTGCGGCATGCCGCCACCGCGGCCAGTGGAGACACGGTGGCCGATTTCACCGCGCACAACAACGATGCATTGAAAGCATTGGTCGAGGAATACGGGGTCGAACTCCGGCAATTTCCGCCGGAAATATTGCGCGTCCTGCGACAACACACCAAGACGGTAATCGAAGAAGTAGCTGAAAGCGACCCTTTCGTCCAGAAGGTGAACGATAGCTACCAAGCGTTCTATGCCCAGGTGCGGAACTGGACCGCCATTTCCGAAAAAGCCTACCTGGCCGCTAGGACCGCGACGGGAGCGTAAGCCGTTCAGTTCAGAACAGAATAGCGAGACAGGGCTTCAATATAGCGTTTAATCAACATGCTGCGATCACGCCCTTGCGCCTGCGCCCGCATCCCCGTCTGTCGGGCTTCTTGCGGGTGGTCAAGCCATTGGGAAAAGACCTGCCCGAGTTCGTCGACATCTTGCACCTGTCGCAGCCCGTCACAGTCCAGAAGGGCTTGAACCTCTGCCTCGAAGTGATCGGTGTGAGGCCCGACCACGCAGGCTTTGCCGAGCATTGCGGGCTCCATTACGTTATGCCCCCCGCGCGGGACTAGGGACCCCCCCACAAACACAAAGGCGGCATGCCGCATCCACCACAGCGCCTCGCCCAGAGTGTCCGCCAGATAGGTCTGATCATCCGGTCGGGGTTGGTGGTCGCGGGAGTGCAGTCCGGCTCGCAGGCCAAGCGCTTCCAAGTGCTTCAGGATTTCCGGAGCGCGATCCGGATAGCGTGGCATCAGCACCAGTAATTTGTCTCGGGGATCGAGCGTCTTCCATAGCTTTGCAATCAACTTCTCCTCGTCTTTATGCGTGGATACGGCCAGGATGTAAGGGCGCTGAATCGGGGCATCGTCAGGGATGTCGTCGATGGCGGCCGCGTATTTGATATTGCCTAAATTCTCGATCCGGTCGGGGGGCGCTCCCAGTGCAACGAAGCGTTCGGCATCTTTTTCGCTGCGTGTCAGGATGCAGTGCAATTGCTGTGCCGCTTGGCGTAATGCGGGGCGCAACGGGAAAGGGGGGTTTTGCGTCCGCTGCGAGAGGCGGGCGTTCACCAGTGCCATTGGAATGTCCAGCCGACGGACCGCGTGAAAGAAATTCGGCCATAACTCGGTCTCTACGATCAGGATGGTTTTAGGATTCAGCCGTTTCAGCCAGCGGCGAACCACCGAGACATGATCTAAAGGGAAATAGATGCAGGGGATTTCCGGCAGTAACGTGCGCGCCATATGCCGCCCAGTCGGGGTCCCGACACTGATGAAAAGATCGTGCCCGTTTTCAAGCAGTTCCCGTGCCAGTGGCAGGGCTGCACGGACCTCGCCAACCGAACAGCAGTGCAGACAGACTCGGTCTTTCAGGTCTGCGGGCAATCCGCTGGCATAACGCTGGCGCAGGTAACGCTTGCCGCCGTCGCGCAAAGCACGCGATGCGGTGTACAGAAACGCGGGAATAGCGGCTGTGAATGCAAGCGCGCGATAGGTCAGGGGGGCGCGGCTTTCCAGTTCCGGTTTCAAAATCTTCAGTCAAGCAGGCTGTTTGCCCACTCGATGTCTTCCAAACTGAGCTGGCCTGTGGCCTGGCGCAGGCGCAAGGTGTCAACAATGTAATCGTAGCGGGCCTGTGAATAGTCGCGTTCGGCGGCATAAAGCCGACTGGTCGCTTGGATTACGTCGACCGTGTCACGGGTGCCGGCCTCAAGGCCTGCTTGATGAGCTTCGAGGTCCACCCGGGCGGATTCCAAGGCCCGTTCAAAGGCGCGAACTCGCGAAGTTCCGGCCGTGACGTCGCGGTAGGCGGAACGGACATCCTGTTCGACTTTACGCTGCGTGGCCAATAGCTCCGCTTGGGCGGCTTCCCGCTCGAATATGGCCTGACGGGTGCGGTAATACGTCTCGCCTCCGGCCAGCAGCGGAATCTTCAACTGGATCGAGACGCGGTCCGCATGCGTCTTGCTTCCGGCGGGGCTGAACACGCCGCCGGTATCCTCGGTATCACTCAGGCTGGCGTGCAGGTCCAGGGTCGGCCAGTGCTTGGCCTGTTCGAATCGCACGGTGTGGCGGGCCACATCCAGCGTCCGCTTTTGGATCAGATAGTCCAGGTTGTGTTCCAGTGCCGCCTCGGTCCATTCCTGGATATTGGCTGGTTTCGGCGGGACTGGCCGAAGCCGATCCGACAGGGGAGACAGGTTCTGGTGCGGATGACCGGTGATTACGGCTAGGGCTTCCAACTGGTTTTCCAGGAGATTCTGAGCCTCGATCTCCCTTGCCACCGCTAGATCGTAGGAGGCTTGGGTTTCCTTGACTTCGACGATGGCGGTCAGCCCGACTTGGAAGCGTGCCTCGGCCTGCTCCAGTTGCAAGGCAATGGCATCTTTCTCCTTGCGCGAAAACAGGGTGCCGTCTTGGGCGGCCAGGACGTCGAAATAGGCTTCGGCCGTTCGCACGACCAACTTCTGGCGAACTGCGTCACGCTGTGCCAGTGCCCGGGCGGTACTGGCGCCGGCGCGGTCCAGTTCAACATACAGGTCATGGTGGTACAGGGTCTGCGTGAGGGTCAGCCGATCACTCCGGGTGGTGAAGCGGGAGCGGCCGTCGCGCACCCTGAAACTCTCTCCCTCGAGCGTCTGGCGGGTTTCCGAAAGGTTATATTCGAACGCGACGTGTGGCAGCCAGTTCGACCGAGCAATTGAGTCCCCTTGGGCGACAGCCTGATAGCGGGCCTCGGCCACCTGCAACTCGGCATCGTTTTTCTGGGCCAGCAGGTAGATGTCGAGCAGGCTGTCACCGGCGTGCGCTATGCCAGCCAAGCTGCATGCGAGCAGGGTTGCGAGGTGCTTCAACAAAGTCATAGCCAGTTCGGGGTGTCCACCATATATTGCACTAGTATGTGGGGATACCAGGGTCGACCTGTCGTGCCCAGGCGTCGATACCACCATCCAGGTTCAAAACATTCGAGAACTGCATATGCTGTTCGAGGAACAGGCAGACCGAGCGGCTGCGAATGCCGTGATGGCAGAGCACCACGGTTTCCCGGTCCGGGTCCAGTTCCTGCAGCCGGGTGGTCAACTCTTTCATGGGAATGCAACAACTGTGCGGCAGGCAGGCGCGCTCGATCTCCCAAGGTTCGCGGACATCCAGGAGCAATGGAAGCGGAGCGTCCGAGTCCAGACGTTGCTTGAGTTCGGCTGGAGAAATGTTCCGCATGGTCAGGCGGAGGCGCTTGGCCGGGCGATGGGATCCAACTCCAGTTCGAACAGTCGGTTGCAGGAAGTTTTATCGGATCCGTACTGGCGAATCAGGCAAGCCTCCATCACCGGAGGGTGGCCGATCACGACGAACAAGCGGCCGGAAGTTTTCAGCCACTGCTCGAAATGGGGGTCGTAGTTTGGCATTGAAGCGGTGATTACAACCGCATCGTAGCGGATGTGCGTCCGAAAAGACCAGGCGTTTATGGCACGGACGGAAACATCGGGGTCTATTTTGGCAGACAATGCTTCTTCTGCGGTTGCCGCAAGTTCAGGATGGATTTCGAGGCTGTCGACCCGGACATGGAGGTGCCGCATGCAGGCGGTCAGGAAACCTGAGCCGGTGCCGACCTCCAGCACGCGTTCCCCCGGCTGCAGGTCGAGAGACTGCAACAGAAGCCCCTGGTTACGAGGGGACATCATGTGCTGTCCGCAGGGCAGGGGGATGGCCGTATCCGCGAAAGCCTGCCGGGCATAGTCGGGGGGGACGAAATTTTCCCGGTTAACCTCTAAAAAGGCATTCAACACGCGCGTATCGAGGACGGAACTTCCGCGCAATTGTTGCTCCACCATGTTGCGGCGGGCTGTTTCGGTTTCCATGTGATGGGTGGGAAGGCTTGCGCACGCTTGCAATGCGCCATTTTACAAGGTCGCGGCACTGGGGATTTATGTAGGTAACTTGACAGACGAGTGTCAAATTTAAATAAAGACTCTAACTTTTAAATTATTATCCGTCTGAATGCCAGCCAGGGCCCAATATGTAATTATCGAAATAACCTAATATTTTGTCCGGTTCGCATGTCTTACGCTGGTAGACACACTGACAGTATTTGCACTTCATAACACCATCTGGCAAATCAACATTGTTACTTTCAATTTCTTTTCTTTCTCCTAAAGTCAGTGATCTTTGTTCATGTGAATATCCACCACGGCAATCTTCGGCAGGGCATGTTATTTCAAATCGTCTTGTAGCCATATTTCACCTCATTTGTGATTTATTTTCCAAAACATTATTACATGAATTTCGCATTTATTTAAGTCGTGGATTTACACGAAAGACTTGACAAAATGGGCATTATATGGTAAAATAAGATACTGAAAATAAAAGTATATTCGGTTTTTTGAATGAAGAAAATAGCAAAGACTTTAGGACTGTTTGACTTGATGGAAATGTATCCGACAGAAGATGATGCCATTCGATATCTGGAAGGTTTGAGATGGGGCGACACGCCCTGCTGTACACGGTGCGGATCCACCGAGAAAATCACAGCGCAGAAGAAGGTCGGAAACTACTGGTGTGGCTCATGCCGTGAGTATTTCACGGTCCGGACAGGTACGCCACTGGAACGGTGCAAGATTGATATTCGCAAGTTTATCTACGCGGCCTACCTGCTTATGACCGCCCGCAAGGGCATTTCATCCCTGCAACTCAGCAAGGAACTGTCCGTCCAGCAGAGGACGGCATGGTATGTCCTGCATCGGTTGCGCGTGATGTGCGGGCCGAGCAAGATGAAAGCCCTGCATGGACAAGTTGAGATCGATGAGATGTATCTTGGCGGACTGGAAGAGAACAAGCACCAGCACAAAAAATGTCCAGACGCTCAAGGCGGGAAAGACAAGCAGATTATTCTCGGCATGCGCGAGCGCGAAGGCCGGGTATTTGCCTTGCCTATCAAAAACAAAAGCAGTGGAACCATACATGCGAATGTGCATAAATTCGTGCGCCCAGACTCTACGGTTTATACGGACGAGAATTTGTCGTACAAGGGCATGTTCGTGTTCAAGCATGAAAGCATCAACCATTCGGCAAAGGAATGGGTGAAAGGCATGGCGCATACCAACGGCATTGAGTCGGTCTGGGCGGTTCTTCAGCGTGGCTTCACGGGCACCTATCATCACTTCTCAAAGAAGCACTGCCGTGCGTATGTCAACGAGTTCACCTTCCGTTTGAACGAAGGCAACTGCGAGCGGGACACCCAGGATCGCTTGGACGACCTGTTCCTGGCGATGGTCGGCAAGACCATCACGTACCGTGAACTCACTTCCTGATCAGGAAGGCAACGCACCTATTTACAAGTGCGCGGCTATCGAGTTAGGATCCGGACCACATCCTATAGGGGCTGAACTATGGATACAAACACGATAGTTGATCACACGGACAACTTTGACGGTCTTTGCGCAAGATTGGAAAGCCCGAGATTGATTCAACAACTGATTCAGGACCTAACGCCACCGAGTCCTGACAGTTTGTTCTTTTTCAACCTTGACCAAGATGACTAGCCATATCGCGAAGTACGTCTCTAGCCTGTGAAGCATCAACTGGTAGTGGCATAACGCTAGACATTGCTTTGAGTGATGTAGCTACCTTGTCACGCAAACCATGCTCTGGTAATTCGGTTTCTAAAATCTTGACTAGTTCCAGAATCGCATAACTGTTTGCAGTTGCTCGGCTGTTGATCATTTTCATGTCCTTTATAACCGCGTTTAAGGCTCTTTGTGTGTCACGGTCCATTTTATTTCTCCATATTGGGTGAGTAAAAAATTCGCCATATTCTATCGAAAGCGGTCGCACCATTCGCTAGGCACCCGACCGCTTACGTCTTCGATGCACCGCTTGTAGGCATCTGATTCGTCCTGCTTGGGTTCCTTTGTGGAACGGCTTTCATGTTTTGGTCCTGAGTCTTTTACATATCTGGCTCTCGGCAACACCGTTGCCCTCACCGCTTCTTCCTCTTCGGTGCGACAGGCAAATAAAAATTCTTTCAATACACACCAGTCAAATAGTCCTCCCGGATTAGCGGTCTTCATGCACCGACTGCTCAGCATGATAGCGGGCTTGCCGAACATGCTGCATCCGATTCCACCTTCATCAAGAATGGCTTCCATCGGGGGCCATTTGGGTGTCCAGAAGTCTCCCATGTTCTGCGCCTGAACGCGAACAAGACTGTCAGCGTTGGATATGTCGCTGATGGCGGGTGGTGGGACTTGCATTCTGCAGGACAGCAGAATGATAGGTAGACAGGCTACTACCAGAATACGGTTCCCCATTTCTGTCCACTCCATGCGGAAATATTTGCAACCCCGACATAAATGGAGCCGGGCCATCTTGCAAAACATTCCGGTAAACAGAAGTCCCTGCTTATTCGCCCGGTTTGGGGAGCTACCCCGCCCCTGATATGGCTGTTGTATTCAGCAGGTGACCCGACACTGGGTGCACCGAAATGTTTTGCAGGTAAGACTATACCACTGTCAATTCATATAATGTCGCAGACTATTAATCATCAGGAAATTCAGAAAATGACAAAGGACGAACTTATTTCAAAACTCGCAAAGATTATTTCGGACAAAACCCATCCAGTTGATGATTCCGTGCGCTCGGCTGTCGAAAACGCATGGCAACAATGGCAGTACAAGGTTTGGCTAAGTCAGACCTTCGCTATTGTTGGATGGCTGATTGCAATTCTTGAATTTATATTGCTACTTATTTAATTCTTGCTTGCCTCTGCCAAGTTACCTACATAATTCCCCGGCACTGTCCGCTTGCTATTTTTCGCGTAAAACTACTGCGGCATGTAAATTTCGGAGCCCTTTTTCCGGAATTCGACCGCTTTCTCCTCCATGCCTTGCTCCACGGCCGCCGTCAGGTCGGTCAGGTTGTGCTGCCGGGCGTAATCGCGCACGTCTTGGGTGATCTTCATGGAGCAGAAGTGAGGCCCGCACATGGAGCAGAAATGCGCCAGCTTGGCGGCCTCCTTCGGCAGAGTCTCGTCGTGAAGTTCTTGTGCCTTCTGCGGATCCAGGCTCAGGTTGAACTGGTCGCGCCAGCGGAATTCAAAGCGCGCCTTGGACAAGGCGTTGTCGCGCAGTTGCGCACCCGGGTGCCCGCGTGCCAAATCTGCTGAATGCGCGGCGATCTTGTAGGCAATGATGCCGTCGCGTACGTCCTGTTTGTCGGGCAGGCCCAAATGTTCCTTCGGCGTGACGTAGCACAGCATGGCGGTGCCGAACCAGCCGATCATGGCGGCTCCGATCGCCGAAGTCAGGTGGTCGTATCCCGGCGCGATGTCAGTCGCAAGCGGCCCGAGCGTGTAGAACGGCGCCTCGTCGCAGGCGTCGAGTTCGCGATCCACGTTCTCCTTGATCATCTGCATGGGTATATGCCCCGGTCCTTCGATCATGACCTGGACATCGTGGTCCCAGGCGATCTTCGTCAGTTCTCCGAGCGTTTCCAGTTCCGCAAACTGGGCTTCGTCGTTCGCGTCGGCAATGGAGCCTGGACGCAGCCCGTCGCCCAGCGAGAAGGACACGTCGTACTGTTTCAGGATCTCGCAGATTTCCTCGAAGTGCGTGTACAGGAAGTTTTCCTGGTGATGCGCTAGACACCATTTGGCCAAGATGGATCCCCCGCGCGACACGATGCCGGTGACGCGGTCTGCAGTCAATGGAATGTACGGTAGCCGTACTCCGGCGTGTACCGTGAAGTAGTCCACGCCTTGTTCGGCCTGCTCGATCAGGGTGTCCCGGTAGATTTCCCAAGTCAACTCTTCAGCCCGGCCGTTGACTTTTTCCAGCGCCTGGTAAATCGGTACCGTTCCGATTGGCACCGGCGAATTTCGGATGATCCATTCACGCGTTTCATGGATGTTGCGGCCGGTGGACAGATCCATGACCGTGTCGCCGCCCCAGCGGACTGCCCACGCCATCTTTTCGACTTCCTCGGCGATCGAGGAGGCGACGGCGGAGTTCCCGATATTGGCGTTGATCTTGACCCGGAAGTTCCGTCCGATAATCATTGGCTCCAACTCCGGGTGGTTGATGTTGGCCGGGATAATGGCGCGCCCAGCCGCCACTTCTTGGCGCACGAATTCCGAGGTCACGGTTTCCGGCAGGTGGGCGCCGAACGGTTCTCCCGGATGGCGTTTCAGCAATTCCTGGAAAGCGGGGTCCTCGCGCAGGGCCTCCAGGCCGGCATTCTCCCGGATCGCGATGTATTCCATTTCCGGTGTGACGATCCCGGCACGGGCGTAGTGCATCTGTGTGACGGTACCCCCATCGCGCGCCCGTCGAACTGGACGAGCGGCCGTCATCCTGATTTCCTGCAGTTGCGGGTCGCCCAGTCGTTCCCGCCCGTATTCGGAAGTCGGAGTGTCCAGCACTTCGCTGTCCGCCCGCTCCTGAATCCAAGCTTCGCGCATGGGCGGAAGCCCGGCCTGAATGTCGATCACCGCATCCGGATCAGTGTACGGTCCGGACGTGTCGTAAAGAGGGATGGGTGGATTGAGCCCACTCCCAAAACTGGTGGATGAGGCGGTTTGCTCGACTTCGCGCATCCCGACCCGCAAGTCTGGGCGGGAACCGGGACAGTAGATCTTGCGTGAGCCCAGCAAGGGCCCGGTCACGTCTTCCGACAGGCGGGACGTCTGGTCACGCAAATCTTCTGCAGGCTGGCTCATTGACAGGATTATACAGGCCGCAAAATTTGCGCCCGGACGCGGTTTCTGCTAAAGTTCGCCGCTCAAGTTTGAGGCTTTCCCCATGTCACGGATCTGCCAGGTTACCGGCAAGCGCCCGATGTCCGGCAACAATGTTTCGCACGCGCACAACAAGACGCGGCGCCGTTTCCTGCCGAACCTTCACACCCAGCGTTTTTGGGTGGAAAGCGAGAATCGCTGGGTCAAGTTGCGGGTCTCCCGGAAGGGGATGCGGATCATTGACAAAAAAGGCATTGAAGTGGTTCTGAACGAAATTCGCAGCCGCGGCGAGCGAGTCTGACGATCATGGCCAAGGCAGTCCGCGAAAAGATCAAGCTGGTTTCAAGCGCTGGCACAGGTCACTACTACACGACGACCAAGAACAAACGCACCGGGACCGGCAAGCTGGAAGTCAAGAAGTACGACCCGGTCGTACGCAAGCACGTCCTCTACAAGGAATCGAAGATCAAGTAAGAGCCGGGCAACCCCGCCCGACTTTCCCGTCAAAAGCGTGAACTACTCCGGACAGGGGCAGGCGCATTCGCCGCGGTTGTTCCAGCAGCATGCACCCTGGGTTTCTTGGGCCTGATCCTTCCAGACGCCACAACTGCCGCCGGTGGTCCTTTGACCCATCGGGTCTTTGATTTTGAACCCGTACCGGTCCTTCACGACAACGGTGACGTACTTGAGAGCGGATTCTTCGTCCGCCACAGTTTCGGCCTGCGCATCCTCGTCGTCGAACCAGGAGGTGACCTTGCCCACGGTTTCGCAGCCCGTCAGGGCAAGGGGGAAAAAGAGGGCCAGAATCCAGAAGTATCTTTTCATGGGCGATAGGAAGCTGAAAGATTAATTGAAAATTATAGGATCAGGCCGGGCGCAGCGAATAACGGGACAACCGCCGTGCAAACTGCTGAAGCCCGGCGATACCGGTTTGTTCAGCTTCTGAGCACCACTCGTTCAGCCGAGTCCGCATGATTCGGTAACCTTCGTTTCGGGCGCGGATGATTTCCTGCAGCCGCTGTTGGTAGCGGACGACTTCTTGCAGCCGAGGGCATTGCGACAAGATTTGCTGAAACTGGTCGTGATCGAACGGCGTTAGCCGGTGTTCCAAGGTCGGCAACATCTTGATCAGCCGTTTGAGCCGGCGGCGGTAGTGCCCGGTCGCGCTGCGCATCTCGGTGCGCAGCGTGGGAAGCAGCACTTTCCGTGCGTATTGGCCCATGACTATGATCCGACTGCTGATCAGGGCCTGCATCGTTTCCTGGTCAATCTGGGTTTTCGCGTGGCGCAGTTTCAAGCGGGGTGCCTGATGCAGCACCTTGGCCATCCGCAGCATGCGCAGCAGGCGGATGTACATCCAACCGATGTCGAACTCCCACCAGCGCATTGAGAACCGGGCAGAGGACGGATAAGCGTGATGATTGTTGTGCATTTCCTCGCCGCCGATCAGGATGCCGATGTTGACGATGTTGGTAGAGAGGTCGTCCGTGGCGAAGGATCGATAGCCGAACCAGTGGCCGATGCCGTTGATCACGCCTGCGGCGAAAAACGGGATCCACATCATCTGGATCGCCCACATGGCAAGCCCTGGCAGCCCGAACAGGGCCAGTTGCACGAACAGCAACAGAATGACGCCAATGTTTCGACGGCGAGAGTATAGGTGCCGTTCCATGAAATCATCCGGTGTGCCGCTGCCATAACGGCGCAAGGTTTCCTCCCGTGCGGCTTCTTTCTGGTACAGGTTGACGCCGTCCCACAACACGGCCCGGATTCCGGAGACAGCCGGACTGTGTGGGTCGTCGCAGGTTTCGCAGGCCGCATGGTGCTTGCGATGCACCGCGACCCATTCCTGGGTTTCCATGCCAGTGGTCAGCCAGAGCCAGAACCGGAAGAAGTGCTGAATCAGCGGATTCAGGCGCAATCCACGGTGAGCCTGCTCGCGGTGAAGGAAAAGCGTTACCGCCACAATGGTGATGTGGGTCAGCCCCAAAACCAGGAGGAAATAGCCCCACACCGGCAGCAAGAACAGGCCGTGCCAGAAGGCAATTAGTTCGCTTGTCAAGGCAATGTGTGGGTCAGGAAATCAAGGCTCGCGTTGCAGCCGGATATTACCATACGCGTCCACTTCGGCGCGCCAGTTGGGGGAGACCCGGATCGTGGCAGTATCCTCCAGGATGATGGCTGGTCCCTTCATTGTTTGTCCGACTGCCAGTTCGACGCGCGAATAGACGGGAACCGGATCGTCAAGGCCGTACACCGCCACGTGATCGAAGGGGTCTGCCGGTTCCTGTACCGTCCAGGAGGGCAGGGTTGGCGGGGAGACTGGATCCCTCAGATTGAGCCGGAGGTTGACCAGTTCGACCGGCATGTCGAGCGTATAGCCATAGCATTCTCGGTGATGCGCATGAAAATCCTCTTCTGTCCGGGCGATCGAGACCCAGGGCAGGCGCAGGACTTCGGATTGCCCTTCGTAACGCAAGTCCAGGTCTCGCGTTTGCTGCCAGACCCGCGAAACCTCACTCCCAGTCTCTTCGTGTATTCGCTCGGCGAGCGTGTCGAAGCGGCGTCCGATCTCGGTTTCGTCCATGTCCCGCAAGCGGCCCGGCACGGTCTGGGAGAGTTCCCGACCTTGCGGCGCCAGCAGCAGGCCTAAGGCGGAGAAGATTCCGGCGTGTACCGGGATCATTGCCTGCGTCATCGACAGCGCGTCTGCCAGTTCGCACAAGTGCAAGCCACCGGCTCCTCCGAATGCCATCAGCACGAAATCCTTCGGGTTATGTCCTTGGCGGACCGAGACGACGCGAAGCGCTTGCGCCATGTTTTCATTCACTAGCTGGACGATGCCTTGCGCGGTCTCGTACGAATCCAGTTCTAATTCCTGTGCCAGTCGACCGACCGCCGACTTTGCGGCTTCAACATCCAGGGGGAGGTCTCCCGCCAAGTGGGTTTGTGCCGGTAGCCATCCCAGCACGACATTCGCATCGGTCACAGTTGGTTCCGTGCCCCCTCGCGCATAGCAAGCGGGACCAGGTCGGCTCCCGGCAGAACGCGGACCCACCCGGAGCAGATGGCCGCTGTCGCGATACGCCAACGATCCTCCGCCAGCGCCAATGGTATGCATATCCGCCATCGGTACCGAGACCGGCCAGCCGCCGATCTTCCCCTTGGAAGTCATCTTGATGTCGCCGTCGATCAGCGCCACGTCGGTGGAGGTCCCGCCCATGTCCAGACTCAGGATCCGCTCGCATCCGGCCTGGCGGCCGATTTGGAGGGCCGCTGCCAGTCCGCCCGCCGGACCCGACAGCAAAAGCCGCACCGCATGGCGGGCGGCCAACTGACCCGGCAAGGTGGCTCCATGGCTTTGCATGGTATCCAGCCGGGCTTTCGGCAGGGACTGATGCAGTTCATCGATATATCGGCCAACCTGCGGGCCGACGTAGCTGTTCAGCCAGGTCGCCATGCCGCGCTCATATTCGCGGATTTCCGGCAGGACTTCGGAAGACCGGGAGACAAACAGGCTTTCCGGCAGGGCCTCCTCGATCCGTCGCTCGTGGCGGTCGTCCAAGAACGAGAACAGGAGGTTGATGGCCACCGCCTCGGGTTTCAGGGCTTTGATCTTGCGGCACAGTTCATCCAGGTCCGCCTCGGTCAGCGACTCCAGTTCCTCCCCGTCGAATGCCAGACGCCCACCGGTTTCGAGACAGAAGTCCGCCGGAACGGGCGGCTCTTCGGGAGAGGGCGTCAGGTTATAGAGTTCGGAGCGGGCTTGGCGTCCCAAGCTCAAAATATCGGCGAATCCGCGATTGGTGATGTAGGCGCAGCGGGCCCCCTTGCGCTCCAACACGGCGTTAGTGGCGACGGTCGTTCCGTGAACCAAGTGAAAAGTTTGCTGCAGGTCGACGCCCAGCTCCCGAAGGCCGTGCAGGATCGCCCGCGCCGGGGAATCCGGATCGGACGGCACCTTGTGGACTCGCCACGTTTTGCCGTCCAGTACGGTGAAATCCGTGAATGTGCCGCCGGTGTCAATGCCGATGCGCATTATCTGCTTGCACCCGACCCAATGTTAAAATGTAAATTCTTCTGAGAGGCCGTTGATTCCGGCGTTTTTGTTCATGTCTTCGAGGTTATCAGGCTTCCAAATCGAGTATTTTCCGGATCCGGTTTTTCCTCAACACTCCGAACAAACCATTGTGCGTATCTTATACGGTGCGCGCACGGAGGCGAGCGAATCCGGGCTGGAATTGGGATTGCCGCCGCTGGGCGTCCCGACCCTGTGCGAGCATTGGACCAGCGACTGCATCGAACGACGCGGAGAAAGCTTGGGATTCCGGTTTGTCTGCTTTGGTTCGCGAATGCTCGCGTACGCGGTGTTCAAGGAGAATTCCCCGGACCTTGGGGCTCTTACGCAGCAGGTTTATCGCGACCTGCTTCGGCTTGCACGGGAACAGGGATATCCCTGGATCTTACGCGTATGGAACTATTTTCCGGATATTGTGGGGCCGGCCGGGAACCTCAACCGCTACCAGTCATTCTGCGAAGGCCGTCGCCGGGCTTTGATGGAAGATGAGCAGGGAGCCGACCAGTCGCTGCCCGCGGTGACTACCTCGGGTAGTTTTGCGCCGGGATTCGCTGTGTATTTTCTGTTGGGGAAGGAACCCGGCCAGTCACTGGAAAACCCCCGGCAGACAGCTCCCTCGGACTATCCCGAGCACCTGGGGCCCCATGGCCCTTCATTTTGCCGCGGCGTCTCGCATGCGGCCGACGGGCAGGTCGCCCTGTACCTGTCCGGGACCGCCAGCATCACCGGACACGAAACGCGACACCACGGGGATGCGGCGGCGCAGGCCCGGGAAGTTCTGCACAATCATGCCGCCGTGATCGAACAGGCTCGCATCGAGGGCGCGTCGCACCCCGAGCGGCTCCACGACCTTCCGTTCGAGAAGATCTACCTGGCGAATCCAGAGAATCTGCCGCAAGTACAGGATGAAGTGAGGGCCGTCATCGGCCCGGATACACCGTGCTATTTCCTGCATAGCTGCTTGTGCCGGAACGATCTTCTTTTGGAGATGGAAAGCACTATCCTCGATGAGCCTGATTAATCTTCCGCACGCGGTTCCCCGGGTCATCCTGTTCGATTGGCACGCCACGCTGGTGGACACGCACGACGCGATGTACCACGCAATCGATGAAATCCTGCCCAGGCTGCGGGATCTGGGGTTGTACGAACGAATGATTTCGATCAAACAAAGCCGGACTCTCGAGGATGCCAAGCTGGTCCAGTATGTGCGTAAGCACGGGCAGTTGCATCCCAAGGTCCGAAAAGCCCGGAAAGTCTCGAGGACCGACATCTTCGAAGTCCTGTTCGGACACGATCAGGAAGCCAAGGATATGGCGCACCGCGCGTTTGATGCCGCCTACCGGACCCATTGCGGAGAGGTGACGCCGCTGGAGCCGGATGTCTTGAAGACGATGGAGCACTTGCGGGAAATGGAGATTCGCTTGGGTCTTTTGAGCAACCGCAACCGGGAGTTCGTGGAGCAGGAAATCGAAGCGCTGGGAGAAAACGGCTGGCGGGAGAGTTTCGATACGATGGTTTGCGGCGATGACGTGCCGAGGCGCAAGCCGCATCCGGACCAGATCCAGGCCGCGCTCAGCCGTCTCAATGAACAGGCCGGTCTTCATTGCTGGTACGTTGGCGACAGCACGACCGATGTGGCGGCCGCCTGCAAGGCGGAAATCGCGGCGGTGTTCTACAACGGGGCGAACTGGAAGCAGGACTGGATTGATCGGATTTTTCCCGGCACTGTGAGTTATCCGCACCGCCCGCACGCGGTGGTGGCCAACCTGCACGAACTGTTGCACCAGGCGCGGATACTGAAGTACGCAGTCTCCGAATAGTGCGGCGCGTCTAGGATTCCGGGATTTCCAGCCGGGTCTGCCATTCCACGTGCAATGCGTTTTCTTTCAGGTTCGGCCCCTTGGGACCGCCATGCGAGACGCTATGGCTTTGCGGGCCGTACACGTAGTCCAGATAGGCAAACACCGCATCCGCCAGGCCCACGCAGGGTAGGGTGAAATCGGACGTCACCTGTGGCTGGTCTTCGCCGTCGACCTGGATGACGTGCGCCATGTGGTGGGCGTGCAGTTCATCTTGGTATTCGACGTCGAACAGCACCTTCGATACCAGGGTTTGGCCTTCTTGACGGACCTCGTCGGGGAACAGGCCGTGGAATGTGAACAGAGCGGAAGACATGGCAGGGAAAGAGTAATATAAGCATATGGTATACCGACTTAAGACGGCCATCGCCGTATTCGAATTGCGCCAAGAGCCGCTTGGCATGTGGGATCTGTGGGTGGACGACACCCCGACCCTGACGTTCCCCTCTCCGGAGGAAGCGGCCCAGGCGGTAGCCGACAAGCAGTCCGGCTATTCCGTCTGGGACAACGATGAAAGCGAGGCCCCAGCAGATCTTTCAGCCTGGGAGCAGGTCGGGGAATAACGAGAAACCTGGTTCGGTGTCTCTACATAAAGGACAGGCGCCCGAAGGCGCCTGTCCGATAATTGCCGAAAGTCAGAATCAGCGGATGTGGTATCCGGTCTCGTGATGCTGGCTGGTGTCCAGTCCGGCCAGTTCCTCGTCCGCATCGGCTCGCACCGGAGTGAAAAAGCCGACAAGTTTGATGACTACGGCCGTCAATACGCCCGTCCAGACTAGAACGGCCAGTACGCCGATCACCTGTGTCGTCAACTGGCTGCCCATCGTCACGCCCGCGCCCAATCCGGCGCCGCCGAAAGTTTCGGCCACGAATATGCCGCACAGGATCGTCCCGAGTGCACCGCCGATGCCGTGCACCGCGAACACGTCCAGAGAGTCGTCAATCCGGAATTTCTGCTTGACCGCGTTGGTCACGATGAAGCACACAAAACCTGCACTCAAGCCGATAACGATCGCGCCGATCGGGCCGACAAAGCCGGACGCCGGGGTGATGGATCCCAGCCCGGCCACCATGCCGGTGATGATTCCGAGCACTTTGGGCTTGCCGAAGTAGACCCAGTCAGAAATCATCCAGGTCAGGGATGCAACTGCGGCGCTGATGTGCGTGACCAGCATGGCCATGCCGGCATCGCCATTGGCGGCGACGGCGCTGCCAGCGTTGAAACCGAACCAACCGACCCAGAGCATGCCTGCACCCATCACGCTCAGGGTGAGGTTGTGCGGCGGCATCAAGCGTCCCGGGAAACCGTCCCTCGGGCCGAGCATGATGGCTGCGGTCAGGGCTGCCACTCCGGCCGTGAGGTGTACGACCAGTCCGCCCGCGAAGTCGAGCACACCCATCTCGGCGAGCCAGCCGCCGCCCCAAACCCAGTGGCAGACCGGCAGATACACCAGGGTGATCCACAGGGCCGTGAACCAGAGCATGGCGGGGAAGCGCATGTGGCGAAGACGGTTTCTGGAATGGTTCCGGACATCGCATCCCGGCCGACCTCGGCCAGGAACAGGTTGCCCAGCCCGCCGATCCAAGGATTACCGGCTCCGCCGTCGCTGAATGCCAGGCTGTAGCCGAAGATGACCCACAGCACCGTGGCTAGGCAGGCAATCGAAAAGCACTGCATCAGCACGCTGAGGACATTACGGGAACTAACCAGCCCGGCGTAGAACAGGGACAGGCCCGGCAAGGTCATGAACAGGACCAGCGCGGTCGCCGTCAACATCCAGCCGGTGTCGCCGGGGCTGAGTTCCTCGGCAAGTGCCAGTGAAGGGGCAATGGCCAATATTGCGACCAGCCCGGTCAAAAGATTAAATCGCTTCATCACCACGCTCCCCTGTACGGATCCGAATGACATCGACAAGTTCGTAGACGAAGATCTTTCCGTCACCGATCTTGCCGGTGTTTGCGGCCTCTGAAATCGTTTCAATGACTTTCTCGACCTGGTCGTCCTGAACGGCGACCTCCAGTTTAATTTTTGGCAGAAAGTCGACGACGTATTCCGAACCCCGGTAGAGTTCGGTATGTCCTTTCTGCCGCCCGAAGCCCTTCACCTCGATCACGGTCATGCCGTGGATGTCTTGGTGGGAAAGTGCCTCGCGTATATCGTCCAGTTTGAACGGTTTGATAATCGCGGCTACCATTTTCATGGTTTGTTTATCCTCCTCGTGTGATCCCCCGATATTGGCCGTAGGTGACCATGCGCCCTATCATAGCGTATAGGGTCGGCACTATTCACTAGGCTTCCAGTGAGAAATGAAAAGGGGCGCCACAGGCGCCCCTTTCCAAGTAACCCAAGTTTGGATTATTCGACGTGGTAGCCGCTTTCTTCGTGCTGAGAGAGATCGAGACCCATGCGTTCCTCTTCTTCCGAGACGCGCACCTTGGTCCACAATCCAACCAGCTTGAGAATCACGGCGGTGACGGCAGCGGTCCATACGAATACGGCAATTACGCCAGTACCCTGGATGGCCAGCTGTGCACCGATGCTATCGGCATGCAACCCAGCTCCGCCGAAGGCTTCCGCCGCGAACACACCGGTCAGGATCGTGCCGAGCGCCCCCCCGATGCCATGCACCGCGAACACGTCCAGCGAGTCGTCAAGCTTGAAGTTCTGCTTGACGATGTTCGTGACGGTGAAGCAGGTAAAGCCGGCCGCCAGACCGATCAGCACCGCACCGGCCGGACCAACGAATCCAGAAGCCGGGGTGATAGCTACCAACCCAGCCACGGCCCCCGTGACAATTCCGAGGACTTTTGGTGTTCCGTAGCGAACCCAATCAGCCACCATCCAGGTCAATGCCGCAGCTGCTGTCGCGAGCTGCGTCACCAACATGGCCATGCCGGCATCGGTTCCTGCGGCAACCGCGCTGCCGGCGTTGAAACCGAACCAGCCGACCCACAGGATGCTGGCGCCGATCACGGTGAGCGTCAGATTGTGCGGGGGAGCCTGTCGCGACGGAAATCCAGCGCGGGATCCGATCAGGATAGCCGTCATCAGACCTGCCACGCCGGCCGTCATGTGTACCACCAGGCCGCCAGCGAATTCCAGTACGCCCATCTCGCCGAGCCAGCCGCCGCCCCAGACCCAGTGCGCGACCGGGAAATAGACGAAGGTCAGCCAAAGCGCGGCGAACCACAGCAAGGCCGGGAAGCGCATTCGCTGAATGAAGCTGCCGATCATCAACACTGGCGTGATGATGGCGAAAGTCATCTGGAACGTGACGAACACCGATTCCGGGATGGTGCCTGAAAGGCTGTCCCGGCCCAGTTCCGCAAGGAACAGGTTTCCGAATCCGCCAATCCAGTCGTTGAAGTCGCCACCGTCGCTGAACGCCAGGCTGTAGCCATAGATAAACCACAGTATGGAAGCCAGACAGGCGATAGCGAAGGCCTGCATCAACACAGAAAGTACGCTGCTCGCCCGGGTCAGACCCGCGTAAAACAGCGACAGTCCCGGTAGCGTCATAAACAACACCAGGGCGGTGGAAGTCAGCATCCAAGCGGTGTCGCCGGTATCCAGCACGGTTTCCGCCAGTGCCGCTCCGGGAGCGATGGCGAAAGACAACACGCCGATGACCGTAAACAGGCCCCGCCGGGCCAAAAAGTTAGATCGCATCATTGCCGGTTTCTCCAGTTCGTATGCGTACAACCTGATTCAGGTCGTACACGAAAATCTTCCCGTCACCGATCTGGTTGGTGTTGGCGATCTCGCAAATCGTGGCGATCACGTCCTCCAGCTGTTCATCGGTGACGGCCACTTCCAGTTTGACCTTGGGAAGGAAATCGATCACGTATTCTGACCCCCGGTACATCTGGGTGTGTCCTTTCTGCCGTCCAAAGCCTTTCACTTCGGTCACGGTAACGCCGCTGACGTTTTTCGTCGACAGCGCCTCCCGCACTTCGTCGAGCTTGAACGGCTTGATAATGGCGACAACCATTTTCATAGTCGCAGTTCTCCTTGAAGGGAAATCCCTTCAGTTCAGAAATTAAATTAGATGTTTTTTAAATCAGGAATGAATCAAGCAATGCCCAACGGGCATTGTTGAATCAGGGGGGCGCGCGAAGAAGCAGGATGTGGAAGCGTCGCCGTCAAGACGCACGACGGACGCAATTCCAGAATCTCGCAGCGAAGAAGCGATGTCATAGGTTTATCGATTCAGCCGATGGCCGGTGTTGCCCTCTAAAACTCCCCATCCGGAGGTTGATTTTCCGGAGAGGTCCCCTGTTAGTTGCTGTACTCGTGATGCAAATGAGCAACCCGAGCCAGCAATTCGTAGGCTATTGTACTGCTTTTCCCCGCGACCTCGGAAACTGCGACCTGCGGGCCCCACAATTCCACCCGGTCCCCGGCGGTGACATCGCTGTCCGTGAGGTCGATTGCGATCAGGTCCATCGACACCCGGCCCAGAGTCTGAAAATGCCGGGTCCCAATAGCGACTTCCGTCTGTCCGTTCGAAGCGTACGGGTAGCCGTCGGCATAGCCGGCCTCGACCAGTCCGATCCGCATATCCGAGGCGCAGGTATAGGTCGCCCCGTAGCCGAGTCGCTCACCGGCCCGGCAGTCGCGGATCGTCAGCAGGGGAGCTTCCAGGGTCATCACCGGCCGCAAATCGACCGACGGGCAATAATCCGGCGTGACGCCGTACAACATCAATCCCGGCCGTGTCCAGTCCAGGTGGCTTTCGGGGTAACGCAGCACGGCGGCGGAATTGGCGGCCGATCTCTCGCCGGCGCTGGGGATTTTCGCGAACCGTTCGAGTTGTACGCGGGTGGTGTCGTCATCGGACTCGCTGGCACAGGCCAAGTGCGTCATCAAACCGATCGGGCCCGGATGCCATGGCAGCGCTTGCAGCCGTGCCAGGCAGGATTCCGCCTGTTCCGGGTTGACGCCAAGCCGGTTCATGCCGGTGTTGACCTTCAGCCAAAGCTGGGGGCCTGTGCCGGAGACTTGGGCCTGCTCCAGCAGGGCGACCTGTTCATTGTCGTGGACGACCAGGCACAGGTTCTGCTTGATTGCCGGTTCCAGTTCCCTTGGTTCGCGAGCCCCATGCATCACGATGATCGGATCCTGGATGCCGCCGGCGCGCAGTTCGAGGGCTTCGTCCAGAGCCGCGACTGCGAAAGCATCCGCTTCCCCTCGAAGCGCTTGGGCGCAGGCGAGAGCCCCGTGTCCATAGGCGTCGGCCTTGATGACGGCCATCAGCGAACTATGGGGGGCCTGCGCGCGCGCCTGCCTGCAGTTGTGAACCAGATTGGAGAGGGAGACTCGGACCCGGGCGGGCCGGTTCATGAGGAATAGCCGATGTCTTGCGGTGTTTCGCCCTGGTAGTCGTCCGGGCTGCGCTGCTCGAACTGGAAGTGCCTCTTGGTGAAGTTCAGGCTCATGGAGAAACAGCGGCCGTTTCGATTTTTTGCCACCTTCAATTCGGCGTTGGCAATCGCAGGATTCGGCATGTTTTCTTCTTCGGTGGCGTTGTACAGGAACATCACGATATCGGCATCCTGCTCGATGGCGCCGGAGTCGCGCAGTTCCTGCAATTTGGGTGCGTCACCCGCCTCACGCTTGGAGCCTTGGCGGTTGAGCTGCGACAGGCACAGCACCGGCGTTTGCAATTCGTTGGCGAGCGCCTTCAGTTCCCGGGTGATGACGGCCAGTTCGGCATTGCGGTTGCTTTCATGGCGGCTGTCGCCGGGAATCAGCTGCAGGTAGTCGATGACGATCAGGTCGAGCCTGTTGTTGTGGCTTGCGCGCAGGCGCCGCGCCATGCGGCGGATCAGCGCCGGGGTCGGGGCGGACACTTCGTATACGTACAGATTCGGCTTGGTCAGCAGGCCAAGCGCCGATTCGATATTTCTCCAGTTGGCATCGTCCAGCCGTCCGCTGCGCAGCTTGGTCTGGTCGACCTGGGCCACCATGGCCAGCATGCGGTCGGCGAGCTGCCGGGCCGACATTTCCATGCTGAAGACCGCGACCACGTCCTGTTCATGGCCCGGGATGCCGCCGCCGGCGACGTTGAACGCGATGTTCATGGCCAGGCTGGTCTTGCCCATTCCCGGGCTGGCGGCCAGGATGACCAGCTCACCGGGTTGCAGGCCGGATGTTTCTCGGTCGAAATCGCTGAACCCGGTCGGCGTGCCGGTCAGCAATTGCTTGCCGGGGTTCTTGCGCACCCATTCCTGGCGTTGCTCGATCTGTCCGACAGAGTCACTCGATGCTTTCCCGATGCGAACGAAGTCGTTGCTGCCGCGCTTCTCGGCGTCGGAGACCCCCAGGATCAGGCGTTCCGCCTCGCTCACGATCGTGTTGGAGTCAAGACCCTGCGGATCGTTGATCAGCGCGATGATGTCGCTGCAGGCACGGCGCAACTGGCGTTGCACCGAGCAGTTCAGGACGATGCGGACGTAGTGCTCGATGCGCTCGGACGTGAAGTTCTCGTCCGCAATGTAGCGGGCGTAGTCCAGGATTTCCGGATGCTCGTGGTAGTCCGCATGGCGCCGCAATTGATCCGAGGCGGTGACGAGGTCGACCGGTTTGCCGTCATTCTCCAAGGCGTGGATCGCCTCGAAAATCATGCGGTGGCTGGCTTCGATGAAGTCGCTTGCTTTGAGGTCGCCGATCTTGTCCCAGGCGCCTTCGTCATTGATCAGTGCGCCAAGCACCGCACGCTCGGCATCAAGAGGTTCGACAGCGGAAAGAGTCAGGGTTTCGTCAGCCATCCTGTGTCGGATTCCAAAGGTCTAGCGGTTCTGGGGGCAGGCGCGGGCCTGCGGTGGTTCGGCACCCTATACTGTCGGGGAAGCCCGGCATCCTGTCAATAGGAAAACCGGTATAGGAACCTGCCTATAACCTGTGGAGAACTTCAGGCCGTTCCGTTCACAACTTGTGGGCAGATTCCGGAGGGAACGGTTTCAGGAAGCCGGTTCCTCTGTTGCCGGGGCTTCTTCCGATGCGGCCTGCACTTCGTCCGCATCCGGGGCGACTTCCGTTTCTTCTTCTTCCAGTTCAACCGGAGTTTCGATCTCGCCGCTGGATTCCACGGTGACCAGTACAGTGGCTTCGACATCCGAATGCAGGTGCACCGTGACCGGGTGTTCGCCCAGGCTGCGCAGCGGTCCGTCGGGCAGCCGTATCTCGTGGCGTTCCAGTTCGCCTCCCGCCTCGGTGACGCTCCGTGCGATTTCCCCGGCACCGACCGAACCGAACAGTTTGCCCTCCTGATGGGTTTCCGCCATGATGGTGACCTTGAAGCCGTCCAGCTTCGCTTTGCGCTGCTCCGCCCCGGACAGGGCTTCCAACGCCTTGCGTTCCAATTCTTCACGATGCGCCTGGACTTCCGCCATGTTGGCCTCGGTCGCGTACTTGGCCTTGCCGGCCGGGATCAGGTAGTTGCGCGCATAGCCGGGCTTTACGCGGACGACGTCGCCCAGCGTTCCAAGCCGTTCAATTTTTTCGAGCAGAATGACTTCCATGTTGTCTCTCCGGTTCAGGAAATATCGTTGGTTCCTGCTGACCGTCGGCCCCATCCTAGCAGGTCTTCGGCCGCCCCGAGCGTGGCGGTGACCAGCAGAACTTCCGGCAGGCTGAGCAGCAGGAGGTAAAAAGGAATCAGCACGGCCAGCGGATAACGTATCCGGTCGCTCAGGCGGTGCATGGTGGCGATGCCCGGGAACAGGAACGCCGTGATCAGCGTCAGCGACAGGCCCAGCATGAACGGGCTCGGGATCCACCAGGCCGCGATGACCGTCACCAGGAAAATGATGTCAGCGACGCGGCCGTAGCGTGTCGCCCGGAATTCAAGCCCGAAAAAGGGTGTTTCTGCCAGTGTGCTCTGCCACTTTCTGGCGAGCAGGAGTAGCAGGGTGGACAGGAGCGCCAGGCTGGCCATGACCACTTCGGCGCCGATCTGGCTCAGCCATTCCGCAGACATCCCCCCGAAAGGTTCGGCGCGTTCCGCCTCAAGGGCCGCTTGGCGGAAGGTTTCCAGTGCCGCGATCCAGGCCGCGTCAAGATCCAACGACAGTAATCCCAGGAGTTGAGCGCCGAGCCAGCCGCCGACGAAACCGCACAGGATGGCCAGGGACAGGGAATCGCTCAGGCGCAGGATTGTGGCCAGCAGGGCCGGAGTCCCGAGGAAGATCAGCGGGGACAGAAATGCCATGGGGTGGGCTGCAATCAGGTAGGAAATCGCGGCACAGGCGATGCCGGACAAGATCAGGATCAGGGCGGCTTCCCGCGGAGGCCGCACCAGCATCAGGAAAGCGGCGACAATGCCGGCGAACAGGGTGCCGAACAGCAGCAGTGGCACATGCATGGCCAGCAACTGCAACAGGGCCAGGCCGCCGATGATCGGGATCGGCGGGCCCTGCAGGATCCGCCCGAGCGCAACGAGCATCAGTGGTTGTCGCAGTAGGGCAGCAGGCTCAGGTAACGGGCGCGTTTGATGGCGGTGGCGAGCCGGCGCTGAAACCGCGCCGGGGTGCCGCTGACCCGGGCCGGCATGATCTTGCCGGTCTCGGTGATGTAATCGCGCAGCAGATCCAGGTCCTTGTAGTCGATTTTAGATGGGCTGCTGTTCGAAAAACGGCGTGCACTCTCGCGTTTGTGGTTGCTGGCCATGGCTACTCCTCGGTTTTGGAGGGTTCGGCGGCGGGTTCTTCAACCGCATCCGGTGTTTCTTCCGCCTCAGTGCCGGCGTCGGAATCTGCTTCGGCTTCGGCCTGCGGGCGTTCATCGCCCTCCGACACGGCTTCTTCAGCCTCGGCGGCTGACGGGGAGGCTTCCTTTCCAGCTCCGTTTTTGTCTTCGGCAGCCTTTTCGGGAGATTTCGAGTCGCCACCCCATTCGCTCCCTTCCTCGTTTTCCTCTTCAGCCGACTTTGCCAGCGGCGAAGGATCGGTGACGGCGTGGTCCTGACGGACGATCAGGTTGCGCAGCACGGCATCATTAAACCGGAACGCATGCTGGATTTCCCCCAGCGCTTGTGAATCGCATTCCACGTTCATCAGCACGTAGTGAGCCTTGTGCAGCTTGTCGATGGAGTAGGCCAACTGACGGCGTCCCCAGTCTTCGAGGCGATGTATTGCACCGCCGCGGTCGGTTACCATTTTGGAGTACCGGTCGATCATTTGCGGTACTTGGTCGCTCTGGTCCGGATAGACCAGAAACACGATTTCGTAATGTCGCATGTGCGCTCCCTTCGGGTTGCCAGCCCCCCGTCGCTTCGGTGGGGCAAGGAGGAGGAGATTTCAGGGGCGCATTCTAGCAGAAATCGCCTTTCATTTCGACGGCGTTGCGACGGGCGCGATGCTTTTATGGGGCAGGAACAGGCCGCAGCCCAGTAGCCGCTCGGGACCGAGACCTTGGCGCTGGAGGTTCACGGATTGCTTGGGATCAAGCCCGTCCAGCATCAGGCTGCGGCAGTGCAGAGCTCCCTCGCCCCCAGCAACGAGGTGGGTGCGACCCGCCATCATGCGCGGGGCTTCAATGCCGATTTTTTTCAGTTGCTCGGCGCACAGACCCAGGAATGCCTCCTCGTTCTCGTCCTCGATTGCGACGTAGCGGGCAAAAACCGTGCCTTGTGCCTGCAGCGGATGCAGGCGGTTGTCCTCGATGACCATCGGATCCGAACCGATCTGCAAGGTGACTCCGGACAACTCTCGCGCTTCCTCAAGCCGGTGGTAGGGCAGCCGCAGGGCCAGCCGGGTACGCTTCGACAGCGGCAGGTAGGTTGTCGGGTCTTCCGGCCGAATCCAGCCGTTCCCGGATTCGGCCCCGTGAATTGTGTGGACACCGGCGAGCGGTTCGTCCGAAAGCCAGGGCCAGACCGCGAGAAGTGCCGAGCGCAGGTCGCGGGCATGGTCGACCGGCAAGGCCTTGCAGCGGATTCGGTAGCGGACATCCACCACGTCCGGCGCGACGGCGGGAGGAGGCGTGTCCGATTCCTGCCAGTGCACGGTCAAGGACGGCGAGCCGTGAAGAAGCTTTCCAGCTGCTCCTCCCAATCTTCCGGGGTGTCGGAAAACGGAGGCCGGACGTCCAGGCTGAGGAACCGTTCTCCCGCATCGATGCGTGCCGCAATCAGGTCTTTGAGGCCCTCGAAAGAGTCCAGGTCATAGTGGGCGATCAGGAGTTCGCTCAGGGTCAGCATGGGCGGTGGGCACGATCCGTGTAGCGGGTCCGGTACAGCAGGCGAGGGTGATCAGCAGAGTCGGTGTAGGCACTCCGGCAGTGCAATACATTATGCGCGATCAACCCACATCCCGCCTCCAGACGCAGGGGGCGTTTCGCTTGCGACAGGGTTTCCAGCAGTTCCTGGATCCGGGTTCGCGCAGCCTCGGTTTCGGGGCGCCAGCGGATATGAATGGCACGTTCGGTATAGCGCATGTACAGGTGTTCGCCGTCGACCGAGAAGACCGGCCCGCTGAATTCGGCCCGGCGCTCCCGGCCATCTTCGGCGTGGGCGGGGACCGTGAAGGCCTCGGGATGAGCCAGCGCCCGGATCAGGTCCGGGTCTTCGTCACGCAAAGCGATGTACAGCAGGCGCGGATCGAGCAGCCGGTTGACGCCGCCTTCGAGGGCCGGTTGGATGCAGTGCAGAATGAAACTGCGGATTTTCTGCGTCTCCGGCTGGTAGTACCCGTCGGTGTGCCAGCGCAGCCGGTGGCGGGTGTACGGGATGAACCGCCCGGCCGTGTCTTCCCGTGCCGTCAGCCGTGCCACCCCGTCCGGTTCGGCGCACTGGTGATGGTCGAGGTGTTCGAGCCCCAACTGCTCACCGAAAGCCAGCAGGTCGCGGGGTTCGGGGGTCCGGTCCGTGACGTAGCAGACGGCCCCGCCGGCATGCAGGCGCGAGGTCAAGGCGCCGATTTCCGACGCATCCAACTTGGCGGGACTTCGGATTTCGACCGGTGCGAAATCCACTTCGCTTTCGCCAAGCACCTGTTCCCGCCATGCTTGATAGGCATCCGTGCGTGACAGGTCCCACCACGCGGCAGGCGGGGAAAGGGGAATTTCAATCAAGAAGATCGCGCAGGCGCGAGATGCCTTCCTCAAGGGTTGGCATGTCGGTGGCGAACGAGACCCGGATGTGCTCGGCCGAGCCGAACGGGATTCCGGGCACGACGGCAAGGCGCAACTGGTCGAGCAGCAGGGTGGCGAACTCGATATCGGAAGGGCATTCCAACCGGCGCATGGCTTCGCCGACGTCCGGCAGGCAGTAGAACGCGCCGTCGGGTTTCAGGCAAGTGATTCCGGGCAGTTCGTTGAGTGCCGTCACGATGTAGTTGCGGCGCTGTTCGAATGCGGCCACCATGTCGGGCACCGAGGACTGGTCTTCCAGCAAAGCGGCACAGGCGGCGGCCTGGGCGATCGAGGAGGGGTTGGAAGTGCTCTGCGACTGGACGGTCAGCATGGCGTCGATGATGTCCTTGGGCCCAGCCGCGTAGCCGATCCGCCAGCCGGTCATGGCATAGGCCTTGGAGACGCCGTTGATGAGAAGAACACGGTCGCCCAGGTCGGGCGCGACCTGGACCAGGTTGCAGAACGGCACACCGTCGAACCGGATCAGTTCGTAAATGTCGTCGGACGCGACTCGGACATGGGGATGTGCGCGCAGCACGTGGGCAAAACCCTCGAGATCCTCCCGGTGCAGCATGGCGCCGCAGGGATTGGACGGGCTGTTGAGGATCAGCAGTTTCGTGCGCGGGCTGATCGCCTGGTCCAGTTGCTCGGGAGTGGGGCGAAAATCCTGCTTCAGGGTGGTCGGGATGAACACCGGCTCGCCGCCCGCGAGCCGCACCATGTCGGGGTACGAGGCCCAGTAGGGGACGGGAATGATGACCTCGTCGCCGGGATCGATCAGCGCCTGCAGGCAGTTGTACAGGGCCTGCTTCGCGCCGGCGCTCACCAGGATCTGGTTGGCTTCGAAGTGCAGCTTGTTGTCGCGGTGGAACTTGTGCGCGATGGCGGCGCGCAAGGCCGGCGTGCCGCCGACCGAGGTGTAGCGGGTCTGACCGTCGCGGATGGCCTGGATTGCCGCGTCGCAGATGTTTTCCGGGGTGTCGAAATCCGGTTCCCCGGCGCTCCAATCAATGATTTCCTGCCCCGCCGCGCGGAGGCGGCGCGCAGTCGCGGAGACGGCCAGCGTTGCGGAAGGCTCGCAACGTCCGACCCGTTTCGAAAGGGCGCGTTCCATGGGAAAGTCCGGTGGCGCGTAGTTTACCGCACCTCGACTCGCTATACTGGATACTTTTCCCCGAAAAGTGACCGGAATGTCGTCCGCATTCGACCTTAAAGCCTCCTTCGCGCCGGCGGGCGACCAGCCGGAGGCCATCGCGTCGCTGGTGGCGGGCCTGGAGGACGGCCTCAGTCACCAGAGCCTGCTCGGCGTGACCGGTTCCGGTAAGACCTACACCATGGCCTGCGTCGTCCACAAGGTGCAGCGGCCGACCATCGTGCTGGTGCACAACAAAACCCTCGCCGCGCAACTGTACGGGGAGATGAAGGAATTCTTCCCGGACAACGCGGTCGAATACTTCGTGTCGTACTACGACTACTACCAGCCGGAGGCGTACGTGCCGGCCTCGGACACCTACATCGAGAAGGATGCGTCGATCAACGACCACATCGAACAGATGCGCCTGTCCGCGACCAAGGCCCTGTTCGAGCGGCCGGACACGATCATCGTCGGCACGGTTTCCTCCATCTACGGGCTCGGCGACCCCAAGTCCTACCATCGGATGGTGTTGCACCTGAACCGGGGCGACCGCACCGGACAGCGCGGGATCCTGCGGCGTCTCGCGGAGTTGCAGTACAAGCGCAACGAGGTTGATCTGCGCCGCGGCACGTTCCGGGTGCGCGGCGACGTCATCGACGTGCATCCGGCGGATTCGGACCGCGAGGCGGTTCGCATCGAACTGTTCGACGACGAAGTCGAGCGCCTGCGCCTGTTCGACCCGCTGACCGGAGAAGTCCGGCGCGACGTGCCCCGGTTGACCGTCTATCCGAAAACCCACTACGTGACCCCGAAGGTGGTGCTGGAGCGCGCGGTGGAGCAGATCCGCGAGGAACTCGAAGAGCACCTCGCCCTCTTGGTGTCGGAGGAACGGTTGGTGGAGGCGCAGCGCCTTGAACAGCGCACTCGCTACGACCTTGAAATGATCGAAGAGCTCGGCTACTGCGCCGGCATCGAGAACTACTCACGCTACCTGTCCGGGCGCGAGCCCGGCGAGCCGCCGCCCTGCCTGTTGGACTACTTGCCGGACAATGCTTTGCTGTTCGTCGACGAGAGCCACGTCACGATTCCGCAGTTCGGGGGCATGTACCGAGGCGACTATTCGCGCAAAAAGAACTTGGTCGATTACGGGTTCCGGCTGCCGTCCGCACTGGACAATCGGCCCCTCAAGTTCGAGGAATTCGAGGCGTTGGCGCCGCAAACCGTCTATGTGTCGGCCACGCCCGGGCCGTACGAGATCAAGTTGTCGGGGCAGGTCGTCGAGCAGGTGGTGCGCCCGACCGGGCTGGTTGACCCCAGTGTCGAAGTCCGTCCTGTCTCCAGCCAGGTGGATGACTTGCTGTCCGAGATCCGCAAGACTGCCGAGGCTGGCGACCGGGTATTGGTGACCACGCTGACCAAGCGCATGGCCGAGGACCTGACCGAATACCTGCGCGAGCACGATGTCCGGGTTCGCTACCTGCATTCCGACATTGACACCGTGGAGCGGGTTGAGATTATCCGCGACCTGCGGCTGGGCGAATTCGACGTGCTGGTCGGAATCAATCTCTTGCGCGAAGGGCTGGACATTCCTGAAGTCTCGCTGGTGGCGATCCTGGATGCGGACAAGGAAGGATTCCTGCGCTCGGAGCGCTCGCTAATCCAGACCATCGGCCGGGCGGCGCGGCATATCAAGGGGCGCACACTGCTGTACGCCGACGAAGTGACCGACTCGATGCGCCGAGCCATCTCCGAGACCGATCGCCGCCGTGCCAGGCAGCAGGAATTCAACCAGAAGCATGACATTACTCCGCGCGGCATCGAGAAGCGGGTCGCCGACATCATGGAGGGTGCTGCCGGGCGTTCGCCAGGGAAACATGCGAAACGGATCCGGCTGGCGTCGGCCGAACCGGTCGAACGATTGAGTCCGGAGGAGGCACTGCGGAAGATACGGGAACTGGAGCAGCAGATGTACCACCATGCGCGGGAATTGGAATTCGAAGAGGCGGCGCGGTTGCGGGACGAGGCCCGTGCCATTCACGAGAGGACTTTCGGGGCCGAACTCAAAGCAGTGAGCTGATCGGATACTCGTGATGACCGGTTTTACGTCGGGTTGAGTCGGACTAGGGTACGGCCACGAGCGCGGCCTTCAATGTAAAGCGGGAACCGGCCGGGCAAATCCTCCAGGTCAATCGTATCTTCCACCAGCGGTTCTAGGTCTTCTGGCTGAAGAATCTCGAATAACTGGTTCCAGGCGCGATGACGTCGCTCCATCGGGCAGTTGGCCGAGGTCACGCCCAAGATGCTGACTCCGCGAATGATGAACGGGATGACGGAGCCCCGGAACTCGTTGCCGGTGGCGCGCCCGATACTGACCACGCTGCCCCAGGGTTGGGTCATGCGTACCAGCAGGGGCAGTGCGTTGCCGCCCAGGTTGTCGATGGCGCCGGCAACTTCGGCCTTCGCCAGGCCGTCCGGATTTCCGGACAGATCGAAAGGTTCCCGAATCTCGCTTGCGCCAAGCGTGCGCAAGGCGTCATGCGCCTCCGGCTTGCCGGTCATGGCGATCGTCGAGTAGCCCAGACGGCTGAGCAGCAGGACGGCTAGACTGCCGACGCCGCCGCTCGCGCCGGTCACTAGGACAGGTCCCGCGCCCGGCATGACGTGGTTTTCCTGCAGGCGTTCGATGGCCAGCATTGCGGTCAACCCGGCGGTGCCCAAGATGCCGGCCGAGCGTGTCGTAAAGGGGGACGGGATGTCGATGAGGGAATCGCCAGGTACGCGCAGCCGCTCAGCGAACCCACCGTCCCGGACTTCGGATAGCCCGCAGCCGGTCACTAGGACCGGTTGCCCAGTCACGAATTTCTCATTTTCGCTGGATACCACGATGCCGGCTGCATCGATTCCACCAATCAGAGTTGGCACGCGCAGGATCGGAGCCGTGCCGGTCGCGGCCATCGCGTCCTTGTAGTTGATCGCAGAGAACTCCGGGGCGATCACCACGTCGCCGGGGCTCAGTTCCTCCACCGAAACCTGCACGAGTTCGCAGTGGGGCTCTTTCTCGGCCCAGAGGCGTAATGCGCGATAGGAATCACTCATGGCTCAGGCCCCGGTACAGTTCGCAGGCGCGTGCGAAAGCGGTATCCGGGTTGGAATCCAGGACGCAGAGATGCCCCATCTTGCGCCCAGGGCGCGCCTCCTCCTTGCCGTACAGGTGCAGCCGTACGGCCGGGTCATTCTGGAGCGGCGTCCAATCGGGCTCGCGGCCGTTCCAGAGATCTCCGAGCAGGTTGATCATCACGGCGGGCGTGTGCTGCGTGGGTGCGCCGAGTGGCAGTCCGCACAGGATCCGTGCCTGCTGCTCGAACTGGGAAGCGACGCAGGCATCCAGCGTGTAGTGGCCGCTGTTGTGGGGGCGGGGCGCCATCTCGTTGAAGAAGACGCCGTCGGAGGTGATGAAGTATTCGACCGCAAGCACCCCATGGTAATCCAGTGCGTCGGCAATCCTGCGCGCGCTGTCCTGGACCTGTTGCTGGACGGCTCCGGAGATGTCTGCCGGAGCGCGGGAGCAGTGAAGGATTCCGTTGCGGTGCTCGTTTTCCGCGACCGGATAGGCAACACTGTGCTCACAGTCCCGAGCCACGATGACCGAGACTTCCTGCTGCAGTTCGAGCTGGCGTTCCAGTACGCAGGAAACGCCACCGAACCGGGCGAATGCCGCTTCCGCTTCTTCGGGAGTCTCAACGACTGCCTGGCCCTTGCCGTCGTAGCCCAGGCGGTCGGTTTTCAAAATGCAGGGAGTCCCAACTTGCTCCAGTGCGGCTGGGATTTGTGCCGCGTCCGCAATGAGTTGGTAGGGAACCGGAGGCGTGGCGGGCGTATGCTCCGAAGCGAAACGCTTTTCGGCTAGCCGGCTTTGTGCGACGGAGAGAGGTTGGGCATCGGGCCGGACCGTGATCCGGTTGCGCAGATATTCCACTGCCTGGGCGGGAACGGCCTCGAATTCGTAGCTGGCGGCTTCGCATATCTCGCCGAGCCGGTCCAGCGCATCCGTTTGGTCGTATCCGGCTACCAAATGTTCATCGGCAAGGAGTCCGGCCGGGCAGGGCTGGTTCGGCTCCAGAACGACGACCCGGTAGCCCAGGCGTTGCGCGGCCTCGGTGAACATGCGGCCCAGCTGGCCGCCGCCGAGCATGCCGAGATGGGCGCCGGGCGCGAGCGGTTTAGTCGAGTTTCTGCTCAAGGACGGAGCGGGTCTGGGCGTCCCGAAAGGCATCCAGGCGTTCCGCCAGATCCGGGTCTTCGCCGGCCAGCATCGCCGCCGCGAATAGCGCGGCATTTGCGGCACCGGGGGCGCCGACGGCGAAAGTGGCGACAGGAATGCCTTTCGGCATCTGTGCGATTGACAGCAGGGAATCCCAGCCTTGCAGTGCAGTGGCGTTGATGGGAACGCCGAGCACGGGTAACGGGGTCATGGCCGCCAGCATGCCGGGCAGGTGTGCGGCTCCGCCGGCGCCGGCGATCAGGCAGCGGATCCCACGGTCACGGGCAGTGCGGGCGAACTCCGCCATCAGGTCGGGCGTGCGATGCGCGGAGACCACCTGCGCGAAGTAAGGAACTTCCAGCGCGTCCAGGTGTTCGGCCGCAGCCTTCATGGTGTCCCAATCGCTGCGACTTCCCATCACGATGGCGACGGGTGGGGCCGGGTCCGGGTTGGTCATGAGTGACTCGGTAACGGCTTGTGGAAACCGCGAATTATACTCCCCGGTGGGTCATAATGGGCGTTTTCACTAGGGTCCCGACGGCCGTGTCCCCCGTATTTCGCACTGATCTCGCCCATTTGCCACGCATTGCCGAAGGCAAAGTGCGCGATCTGTATGAAATCGATTCGCAGCACATGCTGATGGTGGCGACCGACCGGTTGTCGGCTTTTGACGTGGTACTGCCGACCCCGATTCCGGAAAAAGGGCAAATTCTAACTGCCGTCTCCGGATTCTGGTTCGACCGTCTGGAGTCGGTCGTGCCAAACCACTGTTGTCCGCTAAAACTGGAGGATTTGCCGCTGGAGCCCGAAGAACGAACCATGTTGGCGGGTCGAAGCCTACGAGTGCGGAAGCTTGAGCCGCTGCCAGTCGAGGCCGTGGTCCGCGGCTACCTGATTGGATCGGGCTGGAAGGATTATCAGCGCGAAGGCCGGGTTTGCGGAATCGACCTGCCGCCTGGTCTGGCTCTGGCCGAGCGCCTGCCGGAACCATTGTTCACGCCTGCGACCAAGGCCCAGCGGGGAGAGCACGATGAGAACATCAGTTTCGAAAGGGTGATAGACCTGATCGGAAGGGAGCGCGCGGAAGAAGTGCGGGACGTAAGCCTGCGGCTGTACGCCGAGGCGAGCGCCCATGCCCGCGAATGCGGTGTCATAATCGCGGACACCAAGTTCGAATTTGGCTTGGACGAGGCGGGGACGCTGGTGCTGATCGACGAGGTGCTGACGCCGGATTCCTCCCGTTTCTGGGACGCGGAAGATTGGCGTGCAGGCGAGAATCCGTACAGTTTCGACAAGCAGTTCGTGCGCGATTGGCTGGAAACCCTAGAATGGGATAAGCGGCCACCCGGACCGGAAATCCCGATTGAAATCGTGGCACGCACCACGGAACGTTACCGACAGATCGGCCGCCGCCTGTGCGGCGAGTCGATCCTCGACTGAAGGAGAGGACTTATGGAAAGAATAGAAGAACCCGGAAAGGCTCCGGAAGTCCGCATCGCGGAACTGGAGAAACTGACCGGCCGCCTGCGCATTGGCCTGATCTTGATCGGATCACTAATCCTGTACCAAGGTACCTGGGAAATCGGATTGCTGGGCCCGGTTCGGGTGTACGCGTCGGAGGTTTACGCCAGCCAGTTCATCCTGGAAGACGAAGACCAGAAGGTGTACGGTCGCTGGGAGGTGACGGAGGAAGGGGGCCCGGCGCAATTCGTGGTGTTCGGCGATAGCCGCGACTATGTCCGGATCAGCGCGGAAGGCCTGGAGCAGCGAGAGGACCGGGTGGTGCCGGCGCCGGGCATGATTCCACTGGAAAAATAGCCAATCGTGATAAAATAGGCTTTCGCCCGTGAGATTCACGATGAAGAGCAAGACACTGACCCGCAGCACGGTCAGCGCCAAACCCGGTGCTGGCAACTGGTACATAGTGGATGCCGCCGATCAGGTCTTGGGACGCCTGGCGACCCGGGTGGCGCACTGCCTGCGCGGCAAGCATCGGCCCGACTGGACGCCGCATGTGGACGCGGGCGATCATGTCATCGTGCTCAACGCCTCTTCGGTACGGGTGACCGGCAACAAGCGAGCTGGCAAGATGTACCACCATCACACCGGTTACATCGGGAATTTGCGCAGCGAGTCCTTTGAAGACCTGCAGGAGCGTGCCCCCCAGAAGGTTATCGAACTGGCGGTTCGCGGGATGCTTCCCAAGAGCCGGCTGGGCAGCCGCATGCTGCGCCGGTTGCATGTCTACGCGGGAGGCGAGCATCAGCATGCCGCCCAGCAGCCTGCTGCACTGGAAATCTAGGTATGGCCGCGTCAGATTTTCTCGGTACCGGACGTCGCAAAGACTCGACTGCCCGGGTGCGGTTGCGTGAGGGGACCGGCAAGATGCGGGTCAACAATCGCGACCTCAAAGACTATTTCGTCCGTGAGACTGCCCGTATTCAGGTCTGCCAGCCTCTGGCCGTATGCGACATGCTCGGCAAGTTCGATCTGGACGCCAAGGTTTCCGGCGGCGGCATCAGCGGCCAGGCCGGAGCCATCAGGCTCGGCATCGCCCGGGCGCTGCTTTCCTACAATGAAGAAAACCGTGCGCAACTGCGACAAGGCGGGTTCCTGACCCGTGATGCAAGAATAGTCGAACGAAAGAAAGTTGGGCTGCGGAAAGCCCGAAAGGATATTCAGTACTCCAAACGCTGATTTAAGCGGCTGAAACCTTCCGGGTCATCCTGGAAGGTCTTCAGGATTTTTTCCCAAACCCGATCGTCTGGCCAAAGTTTGCCGCCAGGGCTTTCCGCCTTGGCTGCCTCTGGCAGGACGCTAATTTGAATTTCAACCAATAGGGGAAAATATGAAAAACTGGAAATTAATTACCGCTTTTGCGGTAGCTTTGACTGGGACAGCCATGCCGGCCCACGCCGAACTCGATCTTTCGGCTAATTTCGGCATCATGTCCGACTACATCTATCGCGGCTTCCATCAGAGCGATGCCGTGGCCAACGGCGGGATAGATCTGGCGGCAGGCCCGTTCTACCTGGGTACTTGGCTCGCCGATCTTGATTCCGGCAGCGGAGTGGAAATCGACGTCTATGGAGGCTTGGCTTGGGAGTTCGAGAACGGATTTTCCGCGTATGTTGGCTATACCGCCTATCGTTACACGGAAGATGACGACGGAGTTCTGGAAGTCACCACCACGGACAGAATGGTGGATAGAGTGGGAGGTAATGGTTCCGTGACGAGACTCACCGTCTATAAAGATGAATCTGGAAACGAATACGGTCTCACTCCCGACGAGGAAGGCAATATAGAAACTAGCCCAACCAGCTCTGTTCCTGGTACTGCACTGCTAGGAGATGCTACCGTTAGTCCTCTTCCGAATTATGAAGATCTGTCAAAGGTCGTGGATAGGAGCGAAGAGTGTGTTGGTGGCGGATTCGACCAGGACTACGATGAAATCAACATCGGTGTGGGCTACGCCCAGGGCGATTTTTCGGCCAGTCTGGACTATGCCATTGGTGAGCATGAAAACGGTCATGCCTGTGACAGTAAAGATAACGACTACGATATCGCCATGCTGACCTTGGACTACAAGGGCGCCTACGTGACATTCGGGACCTACGGTATCAGCGAGGATGACGAGGACAAGGGAGAACCGGAAGGCGACTACGTTGAAATCGGCTATGCCACCACGATCAATGATCTGGACTTCGCGGTGTACCTGGTCGATTCCGACGAGGACATCGATGATGAGACTCGCCTCGGGATGAGCGTGAGTTACGGATTCGGGCTGTAAACGGTTAGCCGATCGCACGCCCGAGGAAGCTGGCTATTGGGGGGCCTGCCCATTACTTGGGCAGGCCTTCCCTGTTTAAAGATTCGGCTTTGAGGCGCCTCTGAAGAAAATACGCCAAACGCGCGGGGTGGAGATGGCGGAGAGTGAGGGATTCGAACCCTCGGTACGACAAGTCGCACAACGGTTTTCGAGACCGCCCCGTTCGACCACTCCGGCAACTCTCCGCTGCATAGCGTACCATCAGCCAAAGCGGGTCTTCATGTAGAATGCAATTCTCCGCGTGGCCCAGATACACGCCGTTTTCAGTTCACGTGGCAATAACAAGAAGGATCATAAAGGAATCCATGTCCGCATTTGTTCGCTATCCGCTGCTTGGATTGTTTGGCACTGTCTTTATAATTGCCTGTGGTAGTTCCGGGAGCCAGACCCTGCTGAGAGCGCCCGAGCTATCGACTACTGCCACAACCTCACAGTATGCCTCCGTCGAATATCTGTTGGCGGACAGTGCAGCTATTACTGCGGCTAGGGAGAAATTCGTTTCTGATCCTCCTGAAGATACCGATGCTACGGCGCCGACTGCGAATGCGATAACGCTCAGCAGCCGCAGGAATTCCAGAGTGAGTACTGCGGACCGATATTTGAGCACGGGTGCCTTGGTGACGGAGACGTCCACTACTACCCATCATCCTGTCAGCTCTTGTAGTGATGGCGTGGACCAGACGAAAGCGAATTGCGTCTTTCCTGCGGATGCTTTCCGGGACGGGGTGACGTTTCATTTAGGTCGGACGCATGCTCGCGACAATAATGTCGGGTTCGTAGGGTTCAATCCAGACCGTCAGCCGGTCATGGATTACCGGGGCGTCAGCATGTCGCAGGTGAGGATTACGGGTACTGATACGAAAACCGGTGCCGATCCGGAGATGCGCAACTACGAATACGTGGGATACGACGGCATTCTTCAGTACAGCATGTTTTTTGTCGGAGTGTACAAGTTCTTTGATGATGGGGTGGGCGACGATCGGGAGTTGGAGCACCTGCGCCTCCAAAATGCCTCATTGGGTCTAATCTATGACGCTGACACCGACACCACGGCCATAGACAACCCGACTGTCGACCTGACTGGCAATGGAGTCATGGCGGGCGTAGAAACCGAAAATGACACCTTGGACAGTCACCTTGTCCAGGGTGACGTGAGAATTACTTACACAGAGAGTTCGAGCCAAGTCGAAATCGTGATCAACAATGTTCAGAGACTGGCCGATAGCAACACGGCTTGGTACGGAGGAAATACCTGGAACTTATCCGTTGATCGTTCAGCATTCACTGGTTCAGGACTGAACGGTTCTTTCTACGGGACGGGGGACAACTATGAAGCGGGTGGGGTCTTTTACGAAACCTTTACCTGTGAGAGCAGTAGTACATGCTCAATCGTAGGTGCCTTCGGTTCGACGATGTCAGAGAATTAATAGTTTTTGGAGAAAGAAAGAGAATCGGTGGCAATGAGCCGGATTGCCGGTCGAAAAGCACTCTGATAGCAATGAATTGATTGGCTGGGGGAGAGGGATTCGAACCCCCGCTGGCGGAGTCAGAGTCCGCAGTCCTACCACTAGACGATCCCCCAGCGGTGCGGTTAAAATTATACGCTCACGAAGCAGGAGCAATTCCCATGGCGGACGAACCGGAAAATCAGGAAACCGAAGAAGAAGACGATCCCAACACTCTGCGCCTAGAGGCTAGGGAATACGACACGATCGGGTTGATCCACTGTGGCGTGACCCGCGAAGGCTTGGTGGCGATCGGCGGGCAACAATTCAACGTTGAGGATGGCGAAGAACAGACTGCCGAGTACGTCGGAATTACAGTGCGCCGCGAGGGCGAACAGTACACCTTCTCAAAAATAGAATAGGGCGCCACAGGCGGGACTTGTTCCGCCATCCTGTTTGAAACGATTAAGAACTATTCGGCCGCGATCAGCGTGCCGATGCCTTCGCGCGTAAATACTTCCAGAACCACGGCGTGAGGAGTCCGCCCGTCGATGATGTGTGCGGTGTGGACGCCGGCTTTCAATGCGTCCAGCACGCAACGAGTCTTGGGCACCATGCCGCTGCTGATCGTGTTGTCCTCGATTAGAGATTCAATGGCCTCCGGTTCCAGGTTAGTCAGCAATTCGCCCTTGGCATCCAGCACTCCGGTCTGGTTGGTAAGGATCATCAGTTTCTCGGCCTTCAGCGCGACCGCCATGTGGCTGGCGACGGTATCCGCATTGATGTTGTAGCTCTCGCCGTCGGCCCCGACTCCGACCGGAGCGATCACCGGAATCTTTCCGCTGTCCTCCAGTTCCTGGATCGGCCCAGGGTCAATGCTCACCACAGTCCCGGTATGACCGAGATCGATGATTTCGGGCGCATTCATGTCCGGAGAGAACTGCTTCAGCTTAAGCCGCTCGGCGTGAATGAAGCCGCCTCGTTTGCCGGTGATGCCGGCAGCACGCCCCCCGTGCTGGTTAATCAACTCGACGATTTCCGTGTTGATGACATCGCCGAGCACTTTTTCCACCACGTCCATGGTCTGCCGGTCGGTGACGCGCACGCCGTCGACGAACCGGCTCTCTATGCCGAGTTCTTTCAGGTGCTGCCCGATTTGCGGGCCCCCGCCATGCACAACAACGGGCTTGATGCCTACATGCTGCATCAACACCAGGTCACGCGCGAAGCTGCTTTTCAGTGTTTCGTCGACCATCGCATTGCCGCCGTATTTAATGACGACGGACCGCCCGGCGAAGGCCTGGATGTAGGGCAGGGCCTCGACTAGGACGTGAACGGTCTGTTGGGCGGATTGCCGATCCATGCGGTGCTCCCGTTTGGGCGGATTGAGTGGTGAAGCGTGATTGACTGTGAAAGTGGTCGGAGTGAGAGGATTTGAACCTCCGGCCCCTGCCTCCCGAAGGCAGTGCTCTACCAGGCTGAGCTACACTCCGAAACCTCAGGTCGGGCGCATTTTACACCCGCCTGCAGGCACAGGCTTGCGGCGTACTTCGTTTTCCAGTTGTTCCGGGAATAAAAAAGCCCGTCGGCAGGATCTGCCGGCGGGCCGGTTTGAAAACCCGTTAGCTCAGTTGGTCTGAACCGTGATGCGCCGGGGCTGGGGGGCGGCGTGCTTGCCGATGCGGACATGCAGCACTCCGTCCTTGCCGTGAGCCTCGATGGCATCTGGATCGACGTCGGCTGGCAGCTGGAAGCTGCGCCGGAACGCGCCGTACACGCGCTCGGTCCGGCGATAGCGCTTGTCGCCATTTTCGCCGGTGTCGGTTTCGGCCAGACGCTCGCCCTTGATATGAAGAACGTCACCGTCTAGGCTGATTTCCACGTCTTCCGGCTTGATGCCGGGCAGGTCGGCGGTCACCAGGTAGTGTTCGCCGCGGTCCTCGAAATCGACTGCAGGAACCCAACCCGACTGAGCCTGGCCTCCAAGATCGTGTGCCAAACCGTCGAACACATGATTCAAACGGCCCAACGTGTCAAACGGGTCGAAATAAATGCTCGGATGCATGATTTACCTCCTGTGTAAACATCCCCATGTACCTCATTTAATGAGGTGGAATACAGAGAGTTTCAAGAGGCAGGGGTCGTCGGCTCGAACCGTCCTTGCTTTCGATTTTTCCTGACTTCGTCATGCGGGTACAGCCGTCCACCCATGGCGATATAGGTGCCGGGACCAGCAGTAAGTGCGGCGCCAATGGCGAAACCGAGGTTGAAGGGGGCATCGGTCTGGCGGAACCGGGCGGGGCTCATGGCACCGGTCAGCACGATGGTTTTTTCTGGAATGTCGGCCAACACTGCGGCGGATTCCGCCATGGTGTCAGTGCCGTGGATCACCACGAGTCGCGAGGCTCTGCAACTTGCCGCAGCCGCGCGCAGGGTCTGACGATCATCGTCGGTCATGTCCAGGCTATCCTTGCGCATCACCTCAATCAATTCCCAGCCGTCCTGCATGCCGGCTTCGGCCAGAAGGTCTGGCGCACAGGGCGCCCCGATGGAGTAATCGCTCAGGGCATCGTAGTAGACCTTGTCAAAGGTCCCACCGCACGTCAGGATTGCCAAAGGAATCATGTGTAACACGGCCTCGGTTGCAAATCAAAATATAACATATTGATAATACAGGAGTTACAGACAATACCCGTACTTCTTTCTCTATTCGATGTTTTGTATCTGTTCGCGCATCTGTTCCACCAGCACCTTGATGGCCATCGCTGCATTGGTGGTCTCGACATCCGGCGCTTTGGAGGCCAGCGTGTTCGCTTCGCGCGTGAATTCCTGCATCAGGAAATCCAATTTTCGTCCTTGCGCCCCGTCCGCTTTCAGGGCAGCCCGGGTTTCTTCAAGATGGCTGTCAAGCCGGGCCAGTTCCTCGTCCACATCGGCACGCATCACTTGAACCGTGATCTCCTCTTCCACCCGTTGGGCATCGACTGTGGCCTGCAATTCCTTCAGGCGTGTCTGCCAGCGTTCGCGTAGGGCCTGCTGTATGGCAGGACGTTTGGATTTCAGTGTCACGACATGCTGCTCGATTTCCTGCAACTGCTCGTGCAGGACGCCCGCCAAGCGTTCGCCTTCGCTTTCCCGCTGCCGGATGAATGCGTCCAGAGCTTCGTCGAATGCCTGCTGGACCGCAGGTGCCAGTGCGGTGTCGGGAGCAGCAGCGGCGCTCCAGACCGCAGGCAAGTTCAATACGTGGGCCGGATCGGAGTGGGGGAACAGGCGTCGGCAAGTGCTGACCAAGCGGCGCAATTGTGCTTGATCGAGGTATCCGTCGGTGGGTTCACCCGCCGCTCGCCGGAAATTTGCCGTGACGTCAACCTTGCCGCGAGAACAAACCTTGCGCAACTGTTCGCGCCAGAGAGGCTCCAGCCCGGCACATTCCCGGGCAAGATGGAAGCCCGGTTGCAGGTAGCGGTGATTGACGGATCGGATTTCGACCACCATCTGCCCGCGCCCGACTTTCGTCTCGGCGCGGGCAAACGCGGTCATGCTGCGCATCGTGCCGAAAACCGGCTGCGTCAGCGCAAAACAGCTTACAGGCTGTAGTACATATCGAACTCGACCGGGTGCGTGGCCGCCCGAAGACGGGTCACTTCCTCGCGCTTGAGTTCGATGTAGCCATCAATGGCGTCGTCGTTGAAGACGTCGCCAGCCTTGAGGAAGTCGCGGTTGGCGTCCAGCTCATCCAGCGCCTGGTCCAGCGAATGGCACACGTGCGGGATGGCGGCTTCCTCTTCCGGCGGTAGATCGTACAGATCCTTGTCCATCGGCTCGCCCGGATCGATCTTGTTTCGGATCCCGTCAAGACCGGCCATCAGCATGGAGGCATAGGTCAGGTACGGGTTTCCGCAGGAATCGCCGAAGCGGACTTCAAGGCGACGCTGTTGCGGATGTGAGACGAACGGGATACGAACCGCGGCCGAGCGGTTGCGTGCGGAGTAGGCCAGCAGCACCGGCGCTTCAAAACCCGGCACCAACCGCTTGTAGCTGTTGGTGGTGGAGTTGGCGAACGCATTCAGCACCCGTGCGTGCTTCAGGATGCCCCCGATGTAGTGCAGGGCCATATCCGACAACCCCCCGACGCCGTCGCCGGCGAACAGGTTCTTGCCGTCCTTGCTCAGCGACTGGTGCACGTGCATGCCGTTGCCGTTGTCGCCGACCAGGGGTTTTGGCATAAAGGTTGCGGTCTTGCCGAAGTTGTGCGCGACGTTCATGACCACATACTTGAGGACCTGATTCATGTCTGCGCGACGCACCAGGGAGTCGAAGCGAGTACCGATCTCGCACTGCCCGGCAGTGGCAACCTCGTGGTGGTGAACCTCGACCGGCACGCCCATGTCTTCCAACGTTTCGCACATGACGGAACGAATGTCCTGCAGGCTGTCGACCGGCGGTACCGGGAAGTACCCGCCCTTGGGTCCTGGGCGGTGGCCGATGTTCGAATCCTCGAAATCTTCGCGGTCCGAATTCCAGCAGCCTTCGTCCGAATCCACTTCGTACATGCAACGGTGCATTTCATCCGCCCAGCGCGCGCTGTCGAAGATGAAAAATTCAGGTTCCGGACCGAAATACGCGGTATCGGCGAGACCCGTGGACTTGAGGTATTCCTCGGCCTTCTTGGCGATGCCGCGGGTGTCGCGTGCGTAGGGGCGCATGGTGGTCGGTTCGATTACGTCGCAACGCAACAGTAGCGTCGCTTCGGTGTAGAACGGATCCATGACCGCGGTGCTCGGATCCGGCATGAGGATCATGTCGGACTCGTTGATGCCTTTCCAGCCCGCGATCGAGGATCCGTCGAACATCTTTCCATGTTCGAAGGTTTCTTCGTCGACGACGCTGGCCGGTACGGAGACATGCTGTTCCTTGCCGCGGGTGTCGGTGAAGCGGAAGTCGACAAAACGGACATCCGACTCTTCAATTGTCTTGAGAATTTCTTCAGGGCTCATAACTCAGGCTCCAGAGTAGCGAATTCAAGCACGGGGAGGCGCAGCGAAACGCCCGCCTGCACCTGATTGGTTTGATCAGGCACACTGGTGCGTCCGACGCAATCCCCTGTAGGCGGGCATTATACATACAGACCTGCCTTTTCTTCCCGAACGGGCCCCTTATTCGTAGTCTTCGTAAAGGGAAATCAGGAAACTCACCAGAGGCTGGATGTCGTTCGGCGTGATCCGGACCTCCCGCAGCTCGGGATCCACATTCCGGATTGTCCCGTTCCGGCTGTTCGCGGAGGCTGCGATGTAGAACGCGACCGAGGCATGCAGGTCGCTGATCTGGCCGTTGTGCATGTAGGGGGCCGAATGGCCCAGATCCCTCAGCGTCGGGGTTTTGAATGCCGCGATTGACCGTTCGAGGGCTTGATCCGCAGTCTTGCAGCCCGTCCCGTTTTGGCAGAACGAACGGTGCAGGGGTTCCTGGGCGTTCGGATAATCTTTGTTCATGAAGATGCTCCAGGCGCCCAGATCCGTCGCCATCGGCTCGGATTCCGATGCGGGCCTGCGGAACATGCCCTGCCGGTCCGGGTCCGCGGCGGTTGCGGGCAGGTAGAGGTCCGCTTGCTCGTTACGCTGCCCGATTGTAGGGATCAGCAGTTTCCAGAACGAACCTTGTCCGTGGATGGCTTCATATTCCACTTGGGTCACGCCGATGTTGTGAAAACCGAAATCCGTGAAATGCGGGGCCGCGTGGCAGGATCCGCAGTTTCCAGCACCGCGTTCGGCGGCGGGCTCCCGGTTGAAGAAAACCCGCAGCCCCTGCAGTTCGATTTCACCGAACCGGTAGGGCTGGTCATGGAACTGGAATCCGCCATCCTCCGTCGCAGGGTTGCGTTCCACGAATTGCAGTTCGCCGCTTTCATCGAGCGAATTGATTTGCGCCAGCAGCCGGTCGCTGTAATCCTCGTCCGATTCGCCTGCGTCCGGGCGGGTGGACAGGTCGTTGATCGACAGAAACCGATCGTAGGGTGAAAGGATGTCCGCCTCTTTAGAGAATTTCAGGTCTGCGAGATAGTGTTCGATCAAATTGGCCACGCCGATCAGAATCTCATCGCAAGAATTTTCCGGCACGTATATGCGCAGTTCTGCTGCAATCCGATGCGGTTCAGGCAGCGCCTCCCCGGATTCTGAAACGCCGGAGAACACTTCAGAGTAACTGAATCCGCCGAATTCCTTCGCTAATGCGCCCGTCCCGTCGTCTTTCCGGATGACTTCGCAGGCATGGCGGGCGGCCAGATCGCCCTCGTCGGGCAGCCAGCCCAGGTTGCGCCCCGTGAGCGTGGCGATGATCACCTCCCGAGCCGAAGCAAACTCCCCGTCGACATGCAGGAGGAAAGGGTCTCTGGGCGCCAGGGAATCCACCAACACTGGCGAATTCCGTACGGTTACGGATTGTCCGTCATCCCGTTCAGGCAGGGGGCTCCGGGAGGCAAAATCGTTGTAGGCACGCATGCCGAGTTCCTGCTGTCCGACATGCTCGTCCACTAGGTGGCAGGTTCGGCAGTTGTAGGTCGATCCCTCAAACGGGCCCGGCGCAAACGGAATCTGGTAGGGCGGAAGCCCGAAGAACCGGTAGGTTTTCTCCAGTTTCGGATCGCCTTCGTCAAGCGGCTCGTTGATGTCCCCACCACGGGTCACGAAATCATAAAAACGCTGGGCGAACCGGGTTTCAAGAAACAATCGCTCTCCATGGAAAACTTCGGCGGGATCGGGTGCCGGTACTTCGCCAGCTTGCGCAAAACTGCCAAGACCCGCAGCGGCCGTCGCAGCGAAAAGAATAACGCGAAGGTTCATGGAAGACGCGGTCTGGTGCGGCGACAGGTCGCCGGCTTGTGTCCGGGAGCCCCGATTTTCGTTTGCGGGGCTCCCGGGAACAGAAATCCTACTCGACCGGCGTTACCGGCTCCTCTACGGCGGGATACTTCAAGGTGAGTTCGTCGCTCAGGTCTATGGCGTGCGGGTTCTTTTCACCCTTCTCCGTCAGGTAAGGATCCGTGTAGACGCCGTACTCGCCCGGTTCCAGCGTGTAGGTGACTTCCTGCTGACCGTGCCCGGCATTCGCCAGGTACTTGGTCGGGCTATCCCAGCCTTGTCCGTCCAGGTTCGCATAGAACTTGATGTCGACCAGAACCCCGTCGCACAGCGGTGTGACCTCCTCGTAATTCGTCGGCCAGCCTGCTGCACCCGTCGTCTTCGGATAGTTGCTCCAGTCGCCGCCTTTCAGGGGGCACGCCCCGCCGCCGCCGAAGGCCGCGCGGTTGGGGTGGTGGACACCATACACGGGCAGACCCTTTGCCGCTGCCGTAGTCCCGTTTTCCAGATGGAACCGGGGCTCATACGTAATCTCGGTCTTGACCTCCTGGCCATTCTCCTTGACGTACTTGTAGTACTCGCCGTCCGGGCGGACATACCGGAAGTCCTTGTTGTCCGGGTTGTCGAAGACCGCCGTGATGAACAGGTAAGGCTCGTTGAAGAAGGGCCGCTCGATCAGGTAGAACTCCGCATTCGTCTTGCTGACGTCCACGGCCTGCCAATCGACCGAGTTTTCATCTTCGCCACCGACATTGATCCAGGCCCGGGCATCCGGAAACAGGTTGATGCGCAGGACCTTCGTGTACAACTCGTTGACATCGAGGCCGGCACGTTTGCCGAGCGGACCGACTTGGTTCGCGCCGGGCTGGCTGAACGAATAGTCCACCGCTTTCCTGGCGTAGGGATACTGGTTCGCAGACATCGTGCAGTAGAAATGCGGCAGGTCGATGGCCACGTGGTCGTCGTACTTGCCCTTGTACTTGGGATGGTGCAGGGGCAGATCGATGAAGTTCAGGTGCCCGTCTTCCGTCAGCCTCTGGTGGGGGTGCTTATACCCTCCCCAGCTTTCCTCCGGGATGTAACTGGCGTAGTCGTTCTCAATCGTGGCCAGATTGGCTTCGTCAAACAGGTCGGCACCCTCCGGCAGTCCTTGGGTGTCCTTCTTGCGGTACTCCCGAATCGTCCCGTTGTCCTGCACCCGCCACAGGCCATGCTTGCCTTCTCCGATCATCGTCATGGTCTGTTCCACCACGTTCACGAAGCGGTAGGTGTAGTTCGTGTTCATGTATCCGGAGAAAACCGGCAGATGGGGGATGCTGGAATGCGTCGTCTTGGGACGGCCTTCACCGACCAGTTGCTTTTGTCCGTCATCCTCCCCGATGGCCTGATCGCTCGTGTAGTAGTAAGGATCGCCCATCGTCAGGTCCTTGATGTGGCCGGCCTCGTCTGCACCTAGCGGAGCGGACACGATAAACAGCCACGCGCCTGCGAGGCCGAGTAGGGTTGAGTTTGTTGGTTTCATGGTTTTACCTCCTGCCTACTTTGACTCGTTCGAGGGGGGATAATTCACAGTTCCCCTTTGGCTCTTTGGCCGCAGAAGAAAGCGAGGCCTGACGAATCCGACGTAAACGTGATCTTCGCGCCCTTATCAAAATAGATGATGTCGCCGGCGGTCGCATGGAATGTCTCGCCGCCCTCTTCGGCCAGGGTCATTTCACCGGACACGATGAACTTAGCTTCGTTGTACGTGTAGGTGTACTCCAGCGGGTTGCTTTTTGCCAGGCTGAACAGGCCACAGGTCAGCGGCGCGTTTTCGTCTGAAGTAATGATATCGGACAAGGCGGCTTCAATGCCTTCGATTCCCATGGAAGCCAGTTCCATGTCGGCGGCGCCTTTGTGGGTGGTCATTTTTGCTCCGCCATGCTCATCGGCGATCGCAGTGCCTGCGCAGGCCAGCATGGCCGAGACGAGCAGGGCGAGAGGGGTTCTGTTTTTGGATTGCATGATGTTCCTCCTAGGATTTGGCTGGATTATAGCCCCGAAAGTTCAACCGATGCACGGCATGTCGTAAAATTTGCGCTTCTTTTTTTGCTACGGGACACTCCGACATGGCGGGTTACGGCCTCAACGACATCAAACCTGGCCTGAAGATCATGCTCGACGGAGCGCCACATGTCGTGGTGGACAGTGAATTCTGCAAGCCGGGCAAGGGCCAAGCGTTCACCCGGATGAAGGTGCGCAACCTCCTGACCGGCCGGACCAACGACAAGACGGTCAAGTCCGGGGACACCGTGGAAGCGGCGGACGTGCGGGAGATCAGCCTCCAGTACCTGTACGCGGACGGGGATTCGGCGGTGTTCATGTCCCCGGAATCCTACGAACAGTATTCGATTCCTGCCTCCGTGCTGGACGATGCCGTCTCCTGGATCCGTGCGCAGGACATTTGCTCCGTACTGCTGTACAACGAGCAACCGGTCAGCCTGACCCCGCCGCAGTTCGTGGAGCTGAAGATTACCGAGACGGATCCCGGCGTTCGGGGCGATACCGCATCCGGCGGGACCAAGCCGGCCACGCTGGAGACGGGTGCGGTCGTGCGCGTGCCCCTGTTCGTGGAAACCGGTGAGATGATCCGGGTGGATACCCGCAGCGGCGAGTACGTATCCCGCGTTCGCGACTAGGCTATTCGACGTCGTCCGGTGGCGCCTCGGAAGCGTCGCTGTTTTCACTCTTCGGAAGGAGCAAGGGCTGGCCATAGGTCACGGCTTGTCCGGCCTCGACGCTTGGGTCCCATGCCCGGTCCGGATGGCCGCTGAGCAGCACTACGGTTGATCCCAGGTGAAAGCAGCCGAGCTCATCACCCCGGCGAAGTTCGATGCCCGGAGGTTTTCCATTGTGTCGCCAGCGTGAGATCGCCCGTCGCCGTGGCGCGACAATGCCGCACCAGCTCATCTCGATGCAGGCCACATTGACGGCCCCGACCATGACAATAGCAAAGGGGGTGCCGTCCGGGCCCTCGAACAGGCTCACCACGCGTTCGTTGCGTGCGTAAAGCCGCGGGATGCGTTCCACCGCATAGGAAGCGACGGTGAACTGGCGCCCCGGAATGTGACACATCTCGGTGAGGCGGCCGTCTGCCGGCATGTAGACCCGGTGACAATCGTCCGGGGAGAGATACAGGGTGGCGAATCGGCCTTGCGCGAATTCAGGGTGGGGGCCTCCGAGCAATTCGTCCACGGTGAAGGTCCGGTCTTTCGCCTGAATGATCCGGCCTTCCTCAATCTGGCCGAACTGGCTGATTCGGCTGTCGCAGGGCGCTGCTAGTACATCCGGGTCCTCCGGCCAGGGCCGGATGTCTTTTTTCAGGGTGCGGACGAACAAGGCGTTCAGGGTCGGATACTCTTCCGGATTCTCGATTTCCGCATCCTCCATCCGGAGTCCGAAAAAAGAGACGAATGAGCGAATCAAGAGATTCTTGACCACCGGGATTTCGATTCGGGAGAGCCAGTAAGCAAGGGCGGAGACCCAGCGGTGGGGAAAGCAGTAGAAGCCCCAGGTCTTGAGGTTGAGCAGGCGCGTGCGCCAGGATGATTCGGGAGCCGGAGTCATTGGCCGAGGTCAATCAGTGTTCGAAGGTCCGCAGCGATGGCCTTCGGGGCTAGGGGCGGGGTGAACACGCCGGCAAGTCGAGCCTCGGGGTCGATCAGCCAAGCGCTGCCGCTGTGGTCGACGAGATAGCCGGTGGCGAGTTTTCTCTTGGAGTAAAAGGCACCGAGTTGTTTTGCGAAGTCTGCAATCGCTTCGGCCTCACCGGTGGCTCCCAAGGTGCCGGGGTGGAAATAGCCGACATATCGGCTCAGGGCTTCCGGGCTGTCGCGCTCGGAGTCGACTGAGACAAAGACGATCCGGGCCTGTTCCTCGCCCAGGGTTTGCAAGGCAGTTGTCAATTGCTGCATGGAGGGCGAGCAGATGTCCGGGCAGTTGGAATAACCGAAGAACAGCAAGCTCCAGTGGCCGCGGAAATCCTCCGAATTCAGCGCTTCGCCGTCATGGCGCGTGAGAGAGAAGGCGGGCAATGGCCGGGCTTGTTCCCCGAACACGGTGGCCGCCTGAAATTCCGCCATCTCGCCTGCTTTCCACCAGTAGATGCCTGCAATCCCGGCGAGAACGAGGATCGGCAGGAGAACAAGGATGCGCTTCAAGGAATCTTCCCGAAAAATGAAGCGCCCAGTTTATCAGGGCATCTCTATCAATCGAAATGCCACGTCAATCCTGCGCTGAAATTCCGGCGCGGAGCCGCATAGCCCCGCACCTCCTGATAGGATTCGTCCAGAAGATTCCGGGCTTCGAAAAGGAGATTGACCTCTGGCGCGAGGCGGTAGCGCATCGTCAGGTTGCCTAGGTAATAGTTGTCCAGTGCTTCCCCGAAGTCCAAAAGCCCTCGTACCGTCGTGAAGTCCATCCGGGAGTCCCACTTCCCGGCACGATGCATCAGCGCCAGCCGGTACTGGTGCCGGGGCCGCCGGCTCTCTCTTTGACCGGCTGCGCCGCCGGATCCGGGTTCTTTCGCGTGCAGGTAAGCGTAGTGGGTGGAGACGGTCCAGTCCGGATGGGGTTCGAATTCCAGTTCCAGTTCTCCTCCCCAGCGTTCGGAGTGCCCGGCCTTGTTGATGGACGAGCGAAAGTCTTGCGTTGGGCCGATTTCACCGCTTAGGCGCTGGTCGAAGATACTGAGACTGATTCGGCAGCAGGCTCCGCCGGGATTGTGTTCGATGCCGATCTCGGTATTCCGGGATCGTTCCGGTTGCAGATCGGGGTTGCCTTGGAAGATGCCTGGGAAATAGCCGTAGCGTTCGGTCAGGGTCGGGTTGGCGATCCCGATGCCGCTGGCTAGGTAGAGCCGAGTCGACTGCCCGGGAAACTGGTAGGCAAAGGAGATGCGCCAGGTGTCGGCATCTTGGAAATCGCTGTTCTTGTCGCGTCGCAGCGACAGGTCGATCGTGGCTTGGGGGTCGGGCTGCCAGTTCAGCGTCATGAACACACTGGAGGAGATAAAGTGTAAGGGCTCGATGCCTCTCCGGTGATAACGTTCCCGGCTCCACTCCAGGCCAGCGCCGAGGGTGCAGGGGCGGCCAAGGAGGCAACGCTCGAAGTCGCGCCAGACTAGTTCGTCGATCTGGATGCGGCGCCCCTTGGTTTCGGTCGGGGAGGAATCCTGCGGCTGATTCGTCGTCTGCAGGAAGCTGAGGTTTGCTTGGTGCTTGAAGGGGCCAGTCTGTGTATGCAGGCTGGTGTTCAGATAGGTCTGGCGGTTCCTAGAGGTGTGGGGCTGGTCGGAGAGGATTGGGAATCCGCTATCGTATTCCAAATTCGCATGCGTGCGACGTATGGAAAAACGGAAGTTGGTCTCCGCCAAAGGGCGCCACTGCCCGCCCCATTGCAGGGTATTGTTCCGGTAACCGTCCCGTTCCGAACCGGTCAGCGAGATGTTCTCGCCCCGCGTCTGGAAATGGTGCGCGCTGGCCTGCATGCTGAAGTCTTCGGACTCGGTTGCGACCTGAAGCGTGGTTTCATGCCGCTGGTTCGAGCCGGACTTGTGGGTCAGGCTGGAACGGCCTCCCTTTCGGCTGATCAGGTTGATGACGCCGGAAATGGCATCGCTCCCCCACAGGGCGCTCGGCGCACCCCGCAGGATTTCGATGCGCTCGATCCCGGCGATGCTCAGGTGGGCGAAATCCACGACGCCGCTGATCGGGTCGCTCAACTCGATGCCGTCCAGGAGGATGCGCGTGTGGTTGGATTCGCCGCCGCGCATCCTTAGTTCCGTCAGTGCTCCGCTGCCGCCGCTCTGGCTGATCGAGATCCCAGGGATTTCGCGCAGCACGTCCGAGATGGCGGCACCCGTCCCCCGCCAGTCGTCCAGGTCGATGACGGTAACGCTGCTACCGACGGTATGCAAAGGCTGGGGGATGCGCGAAGCGGTGATGATGATGGTTTCGATGTCCTGTGCGGCGGACAGGGACGAGCACCAGAGTGCGATGAACACAAGCGGCAGCAGGGTCTTTCGGGGCATGTCGGCTCCAATCGAGGGTTGAAGCAGACACAGGGAAACGGCACGGCCGGATGACCGCGCGTCATCCCGATCGCCCACCGCAACCGTGACAATTCAGAATGGGGCCGGTCTCCGGGCTCGCGAGGGTTTCCAGGACACTTCCTTCCCAGGCCGAGGCCCAGTGGCTTGCGTGTCCCTCTCGCCTACCGTTGCGGGGGCAGCGCCGGCTTTGCATTTGCGCACCGGCTTCCCTGTTTCATCTGTCGGGCAGATACCCCATCCCGCAGGGTGGGGTCAGTGTAGCACGGGGAAAGAGGGGGAGCGTCAGACCGCGTTGGCAGCGAGCGACAACTCTTGCAGGATAGATCGGACGGCAGCGGGAGGGTCGTCGGCTTGGACTACCGGACGTCCGACTACCAGATGATTGGCGCCAGCTTCGGCGGCCTCTCTAGGGGTGACCGTTCGCTTCTGATCGTCCGTAGTTGCAGCCGGTCGGATGCCGGGCGTGACGATCCAGAAATCCGGTCCGCACGCCTCGCGAATCTGCCGCGCTTCCCGGGCCGAACAGACGATGCCCGAAAGGTTGGCCTGTTGTGCTAGTTGAGCCAACCGGACAACCTGTTCTTCGGCGGAGCGTTGCCCAACGGCGTCCAGATCCTTGTCGTCCAGCGAGGTCAGCACCGTGATGGCCACGACATGCAGTTCATCCTGTGCCGCTTCGCGGGCCGCTTCCAGCATGGCTGGTCCGCCTGAAGCATGCACGGTGCACATCCACACGCCCATCTCCCTCGCGGCGCGGCAGGCGGCCGCCACCGTGTTCGGGATGTCGTTGAACTTGAGGTCCAAAAAGATTTCGTAGCCCTGCTGCTGCAGGTCGCGGATCAACTCCGGTCCCCCCTTGACGAACAGTTCGGATCCGACTTTCAGGCGGCAGTCGCCGGGTGAGAGGCGGCGTGAAAAATCCACGGCCTCCCGGCTGCTCAGGCCGTCCAGGGCGATGATCAGGCCGGGTGCCGGATCCGCAGGCATTTGATGATGTCAGACCAAGTAGGGGCGGTGCGGTGTTTTCTCGGCGTAGGGCTCAATTGGCCGCAGGGTGTCCCACTGTTGGCAGCTCGGGCATTGCCAGAACAGTTTGTGTACCTGGAACTGGCACTCCGAGCATTCGTGGGTCGGACGGTCGGCGAGGTAACGGTCCAGCGTGGTCAGGATCTGGCGCATGCTCTGCTGGTCGGCCGCAACCCGGTTCTCGGTGATCGCTTCCACATATTCGCGCAGCAGGACCAGCGAAGAGGGGTTGGACTGGAAAGTGCCGTCGAAGATCTCATCCAATCCTCTGTCGCCGTTCTGTCGAAGATCCTCGACCAGGGATAGTACCGGGAACAGGGCATGCGGCTGGGTCCGTGCCTGGTGCAAAAACTGGCGGAATCCGTCCAGGTCTCCTTGGGCCTGGTAGGCCTTGTGGATAAGGCGGATGATTCGCGGCGCGAATGCCGGGCGCTTTTCATAGGCGTCCCGGTAATGGCGGATGGCGGCATGGTGGTCGCGCCGCCGGATCGCGATGTCGCCGAGCATGATGTGTGCCCGCGCACAGTCACGGTAGTGGCCCAAGGCCTTGTGCGCATGCTGGACCGCCTGCTCTTCGCCGTTGCCGTTGGCAACCGTCTCCAGGGCGTTTTCCCCCAGTTCGCAGTAGTACTGGGCGATGATTTCCTGCTGCGGCCCTCCGCCCTCGCGTTCGATGTTGCGGGCGACGTGAATCGCCTTCTTCCATTCTTTCTCTTGCTCGTAGATTTCGCGCAGGTGGTGCAACGCTTCCAGTTGGTGGCTGCCGGTGTCAAGCACGCCGCCAAGCAGATGTTCGGCCCGGTCGAACAGGCCGGACTTCAGGTAGTCCCGGGCCAGTTCCAGCAGGGCGTCGGCCTTGGTTCGGTCGTCCAGGTCCGGTCGTGCGATCAGGTTCTGGTGCAGGCGGATGGCCCGCTCCACCTCGCCGCGCCGGCGCAGCAGGTTTCCGAGCACGATGTAGGTTTCGACGGTGTCGGCATCCAGATCGACGACGTTGACGAACAGGTCGATGGCCTTATCCGGCTGTTCGTTGAGCAGGTAGTTGATGCCCTTGAGGTAGTGGCCCGGGATCGGCTTGGCCTGGTTGCGCTGCATGTCGCGCCGTGCCGCCCACCAGCCGGTAAGCGCCGCGACCGGCAACAGGAGCCAAAGCAGGGCGCTCATCATGTCAGGCCTCGTGGATCGGCATGCGCCGCAGGTTGCGGACTTCCTGGTACACCAGGTCGTATTGGCGCTGCAGGCGGGTCAGTTTGAACCGGTAGCGCAACACCATCCAGCCGCCAAGCCCCATGGCGAGGATCAGTCCCAGCCCCAGCGTGGCCAGTAGCGCGAATCCTAATTGCAGCGTGTACTCAGCGAAATACAGGTTGATGCCGACCGCCTGAGGGTTGGCCATCACCAGCATCAGGCCGAAGGCCATCACCAGCAGGAAGATGAGAAGTGCACCCAGTTTGTTCATGTTCGGCACCTCGGAGAGCCGGACAGACGAATATAACACGGCTAGACTGGATTTTCACCGCAAAACTGCGGGAAAAGCAGTGCGGGAATTACTGAAACAGGTCGCGCAGTTTTTCGCGCAGGCTCTTGCCAGGCTTGAAGTGAGGCACGTGGCGCGTGCCCAGCATAACGTGATCGCCGGTGCGGGGGTTGCAGGCCATGCGTGGCTGGCGTTCGCGCAGGCTGAAACTACCGAAACCGCGCAATTCCACCCGGTCGTTCTGTGCCAGGCCTTCGGCGATATGGTCGAAGACCAGTTTGACCGCCTCGTCCACGTCGCGCGGTGACAGGTGCTTTTGCTTGGTCGTAATGCGCTCAATCAACTGGCTTCGGTTGATCTGGGCGGCGTTTTCTCGGGCAGGCATGATCGGGTCCGGGCTCAGGATTCGTCGCTCTTCCGGCCTACCAGTTTATCGCGAAGTATGCCGCCCAGCGATTTGCTGATCTTGGGGGCGGCTTCCTTGTACTCCTTGACCGCCTGTTTTTCCTCGGCCTGATCCTTGGCTCGGACCGATAGGCTCAGGTGGCGGTTCTTGCGGTCGAACGACTGGATGATCGCTTCCAGGGTGTCGCCGACCTTGACGTGGTTGCGGGCATCTTCCACCGAGTCGTCCGTCAGTTCGGAGGCCGGAATCGAGCCGGTGATGTGCTCCGCCACCTCCACGATGATCGTGCGGGGCTCGACTTCGGTGACCGTGCAGGAGACGGTCTTGCCCTTGGGATGCTGCTTGAGCCAGCCTTGAACCGGGTCTTCCGTCAATTGCTTGATGCCGAGCGAGACGCGCTCGCGGTCGACGTCGACGGACAGGACCTTGGCCTCGATTTCATTGCCCTTGCGGTATTCGTGGATGACTTTCTCGCCGGGGTCGGTCCAGGACAGGTCGGACAGGTGGATCAGGCCGTCAATGCCGCCCTCCAGGCCGACGAAGATGCCGAAGTCGGTGATTGACTTGACGGTGCCGGTCACCTGGGCGCCCTTGCTGTACATGGCGGCGAATGCCTCCCAGGGATTGGAGGTGCACTGCTTCATGCCAAGCGAGATGCGGCGGCGCTCCAGATCGATCTCCAGCACCATCACTTCGACCGTCTCGCCGAGCGTCACCACTCGGGACGGGTTGGCGTTGCGCGAAGTCCAATCCATCTCCGAGGCGTGCACCAGGCCCTCGATGCCGTCCTCGATCTCGACGAAGCAGCCGTAATCGGTAATGCTGGTCACCGTGCCCGGGACCTTGCTGCCGACTTCGTAGCGGTCTATGATGTTCTCCCACGGATCCTCTGTCAGCTGTTTGATGCCGAGGGAGACTCGGCCGCTTTCCTGGTCGTAGCTCAGGATCTTGACGTCGATTTCCTGGCCGACTTCCACCACGTCGGACGGATGCTTGATGCGCCGCCACGCCATGTCGGTGATGTGCAGCAGGCCGTCGACGCCGCCGAGGTCCAGGAAGGCGCCATATTCGGTCAGGTTCTTGACCGTGCCGCGCACCACGCCACTCTCGGAGAGCTTCTTCAGCATGGCGTCGCGTTCGGCGCTGTGTTCGGTCTTGAGCACGGCCCGGCGGGACACGACCACGTTGTCGCGGCGCCGGTCGATCTTGATGATCTTGAATTCCAGTTCGCGGTTTTCCAAATAGGCGGTGTCGCGTACGGGGCGGACGTCGACCAGCGAACCCGGTAGGAAAGCGCGGATCGAGTTGAGGTTGATGGTGAAGCCGCCCTTGATCTTGTTGACGATGGTGCCGGTGACGTTGGTGTTTTCCTCGTAGGCTTTCTCCAGGTCGCTCCAGATGCGGATGCGCTTGGCGCGTTCGCGCGACATGCGGGTCTCGCCGTTGCCGTCCTCGATGGCGTCCAGGGAGACCTCGACGGTGTCGCCGACTTCGACTTCCAACTTGCCGTCGGGACCGACGAACTGGTCGGCCGGGATGAAGCATTCGGATTTCAGTCCGGCGCTGACGACGACGGAGTCCGGCCGGATGTCTACAACGGTGCCGTCGATAATCGAGCCGGCCCGCGTCTGCAGGTGTGCAATATTCTCTTCGAGAAGTTCTACGAAAGATTCGCTCATGGATGGGTGCCTTTGTCTGATGGAGTTAATATTCCGGGCAGGCAGGCCCGGGCCTTTGCATGAACCTCCTCGATCGATTGTTCGCTGGTGTCGATCAGGCAGGCATCGGGAGCCTGAACCAAGGGCGATTCACCCCGCCGCATGTCTTGAAGATCACGCTGATTCAACTCGTCGATTAGCGTATTAAGTCTAGCATTGATCCCCATTTCCTCCAACTGATGCTGCCTCCGGCGCGCCCGGACTTCCAGCGAAGCAATCAGGTGGAACTTCAGGCAGGCGTCCGGGAAAACCACGGTTCCCATGTCACGTCCGTCGGCCACCAGCCCGGGCATGCGGCGTGCTGCACGCTGATGATCCAGCAGGGCACGGCGGACTTCCGGATGGACCGAGACGCGCGAGGCGACCCGCCCGACTTCCGGAGCCCGAACACGGGTCGTGACGTCGGTTCCATCCAGCAGGATTCGGATCGATTCCGGCCGAGTCTCGATCTCGACTTGCATGGCTTGGGCGATCCCGCCGCAGGCGGCTCCATCGTCGGGATCCGTGTCCGCCTGCAGGACGGCCAGCCCGGCGGCGCGGTACAGGGCGCCGGAGTCGAGGTAGTGCCAGCCCAGTTCGTTCGCGAGGTTCCGGGCCAGCGTGCCCTTGCCGGATCCGGCAGTGCCGTCGACGGCGATGACGGGAACGGCTTCAGGCATCGTGCAGGCGTATTCCGGCCTGACGGGCAAGACCGGGGAATTCAGGGAACGAAGTCGCCGCCCATTGCGCCCCTTCGACGGTAACCGGTTCCAAGGCTGCCAGCGCGGCAATCGCGAACGACATGGCAATGCGGTGATCCTGGTGGCTTTGGATTGTGCCGCCACCCAGCGGTCCGCCTGTAATCCGAACGGCATCGTCGCCGATCTCCATCGGCACGCCCAGCGTTTTCAGGCCTTCCGCCATGGCAGCGACCCGGTCGCTTTCCTTGATCCTCAACTCGCTGACCCCGGACAGGGTAGTTACTCCTTCTGCACAGGCGGCGGCCACGCACAGCACCGGAAATTCATCGATGGCATTGGCGACCAGATCGGGTCCGACATCGATTCCAGTCAACGAACTGCTGCGCACGGTGAGGTCGGCGACCGGCTCCTGGCCGACGGAATCAGCGGCATCAAGGGTCAGGTCGGCCCCCATTTCCCTAAGGATCTGCAGGATCCCGTCACGCCGCGGGTTGACGCCGATGCCGGGCAGTTTCAGTTCGGAGCCCGGTGCGATCAAGGCGCCGACGATGAAGAAGGCAGCAGCCGACAGGTCGCGCGGGACGGTGATCTCGGCACCGTGCAGGGCCTGTCCGCCTTCGACACAGATTTGCGTGCCATTCACTTCGCAGTCTGCACCGAACAGCGGCAGCATGCGTTCGGTGTGGTCTCTCGACGGCACCGCTTCCGTCAGGCAGGTGCGGCCTTGGGCCTGGAGCCCGGCGAGCAGGAGGGCGGATTTGACTTGTGCGCTTGCGACCGGGGTCCCGTAGGTGATTCCCCGCAGGGAGGCACCGTCGATGCGGATCGGCGGGTGGCCGGAATCGGTCTCGATGTGTGCGCCCATCTCCCTCAGGGGGACGGCGACCCGCTCCATGGGCCGCTGTGACAGCGAGGCATCCCCGATCAGAGTGGTGGGAAAAGGGCGAGCCGCCAGCAGGCCGCACAACAGCCGCATGGCCGTGCCGGAATTCCCAAGATCCAGGAGTGCTTCCGGAGCCGTCAATCCGTCGGGACCGCGGCCTTCCACCACCCAGCTTCCGGGCGAGACCTCCCGGATGTCCACGCCCATCTGGGCGAGTGCGTGGGCGGTCGCCCGGCAGTCTTCGCTGTCCAGGACGCCTTCCAACCGGCTGGTGCCCTCGGCAAGGGCGGCGATCAGGAAGGCCCGGTGGCTGATGGACTTGTCGCCGGGCAAGGCGAGGGTTCCGCGGACCTGACCTCCCGGTTCCAGCCGCCAGCCGTCACTCGTGCCCATCGGGACGCAAGGTGTCGCGGGTCTTCTTCGCGGTCGTGAACGAGCCCCGCAGCACATCGGGCTGGCCGTTGTGCAGGGCATCGATCAATTCGCCGATGCGGCCCTGAAATTTCTCCAGGACGGGCGTCAGGTGCTCGCGGTTGGCTTGGCAGATGTCGAGCCAAAGTTCCGGGTTGCTGGAGGCAATGCGGGTGAAGTCGAGCAGGCCGCCTGCGGCATAGCGCTTTAATTCCTCGGCCGGAAACGTATCGGTCAGGACCTCCATCAGGGCATAGGCGAGCACATGGGGGAGATGGCTGATGCCTGCGAACAACGCGTCGTGCGTATCCGCATCCATGCGCTCGACCTGCGCGCCGAGCTGCTCCCACATCCAGCAGATCCGGTCGACTTTCCCGGAGTCGGTGCCGCTGACCGGGGTCAGCACCACGCGACGGTCGCGGAACAGGCCGCTGCTGGCATGTTGTGCTCCGCTTTTCTCCGTACCGGAAATCGGGTGCCCGGGCACGAACCAGGGCGGAACCCGGCCGCACGCTTGCTCGATCTCTTGCAGCACGGGCTTCTTGATGCTGCCGACATCGGTGACCACCTGATGTTCGGCAATATGCGGCTCCAGGTTCCGGCAGACCTCGGCGATGGCGGAAGGCGGGGTGGCCAGCACGATCAATTCGGCTTCTTCGGCCGCGGCCTCGGGGCTCGGGTGGACCGCATCGATCAGGTCGAGGCTGTGTGCCTGTTCCAGCGCCTCCGGGTCCGAATCGTAGCCGTGGACCGCATGCACGGCGCCGGCTGCCCGCAGCCCGGCCGCCATGGAGCCGCCGATGTGCCCGACTCCGATCAGCGCGAGAGACGTGCTCATGATGCCCGCCACGCGTGCAGCGCGCCGATCAGGGTCCGGGTTTCCTCGGCGGTGCCGATGGTGCAGCGCAGCCAGTTCGGCAATTCATACTCCGGTAGTGCTCGCACCAGGATTCCGCGCTCGCGCAGGAAATCCACCACGGCCCGGGCCTGTTCGCCGAAGTCCAGGGTCAGGAAATTGCCATGCGTGCCCAGCGCACGCAGTTCAAGCTCGCGTGCCGTCCTCAGTAGTTGCCGCATACCCTGGGCATTGACGGCCCGGCTGTGCGTGACGTGCTCCTCGTCGCCGACGGCGGCCACCGCCGCCTGCTGCGCCAGCGTGTTGACGTTGAAAGGCTGCCGCACCCGGTTGAGTATCGCGATGACTTCGGGATGGGCTAGCGCGTAGCCGATGCGCAGGCCGGCCAACCCGAAAATCTTGGAAAACGTCCGGGTCACGATCACCTGCGGGTATTCCAGGAAACGCCCGGCCGCCGGGATCGGGTCTCGGTATTCAGCATAGGCCTCGTCCAGCACGACCAGCACATGAGGCGGCAGCGCCTCGATCAAAGCCCGAATCTCATCGTCTTCCAGCACGGTACCGGTCGGGTTGTTCGGGTTGGCGATGAACACCACGGCCGTGGTCTCGTCCACGCATTCGAGCAACGTCTTCGGGTCGTGCCCCAGCGGCTGCTCGTGCTCGACCGGGTATGGGGCCGAAATCCGTGCCGTGGCGCCTGCCGCCTGCACCACCAGAGGGTAGACCACGAAGGCATGCCGCGCGAACGCGGCACTGCGGCCCGCTTCCAGGTAGGCGCACGCGACCAGGTCCAGCAGGTCGGAAGAACCGTTGCCGAAGATCAGGCAGTCGGGCGGGCAGTCGTGCCGGACGCTCAGCGCTTCTCTCAGCGCGTGTCCGTCGTTGTCGGGATAGCGGGACAGGTTGGCAGGCTCCGCCAGGGCGGCCATCGCCTCGGCGGATGGGCCAAGCGGATTTTCGTTGGAAGCCAGGCGGCAGACCTTCTCGTCCACGGTGCTGGGCCGGGCGCCGGGCACATAGGGGGCCAGGCCCTGCACGCAGGGGCGTGCGGCTGCGACGATGTGCCGCAATGCCGCGGCATCGGAGTTGGGAACGGTCATGAGATCAACCCAATGCGCAGGGATAGGAGCCCAGGATCTTGCAGAATGCGGCAGCCGCAAGCAGGTGTTCCAGTGCCTGTGCCACTTCGGGGTCCTTCTGGTGGCCCCGGATGTCGAGGAAGAAGATGTATTCCCAGTTGACGAGGTGCGTGGGGCGCGATTCGATGCGGGTCATGTCGATGCCGGCTTCGGCTAGCGGGCGCAGCAGCCCGAGCAGCGCGCCGGGCTGATTGCGCGCCGATACCAGTACGCTGGTCTTGTCCTCACCGGACGGCGCTTGGTCGTGCGGACCGATTACCAGGAAGCGGGTCCGGTTGTTCGGATTGTCCTCGATGTCTTGAGCCAGGATGTTCAGGTTGTACTGCTCGGCCGCGGCGCGCGAGGCGATGGCTGCGGTGTCGGGGTGGGTAGCGGCATAGCGGGCGGCGGCAGCGTTGCTGGCGTCGCTGATGCAGTCTAGGCCCGGCAGTTCCCGGTCCAGCCATTGCCGGCACTGGGCCAGGGCCTGCGGGTGGGCACGCACCTGCTGCAAGGCCGCGCGATCCTCGTCGCGGGCCAGCAGGTGGTGGTGAACCGCCAGTTCCACCTCGCCGGAGACCTTCAGCGGCGACTCGACGAACAGGTCCAGCGTGTGCGCGACGACGCCGTCGGTGGAATTCTCGACCGGCACCACCCCGTACTCGGATTGGCCACTTTCCACCACGCGAAACACCTCGGTGATGTTGTCGCGCGGGGTGATTTCCGCGGACTGGCCGAAGTGGCGCAAGGCAGCCTGGTGGGTGAATGTGCCTTCCGGGCCGAGGTATGCGACCCGGGTCGGGTGTTCCAGCGCCAGACAGGCCGACATGATTTCGCGGAACAGGTGCACCATGCTGTTGTCGGGCAGGGGACCAGGATTGGTTTCACGGATGCGGCGTAAAACCTGTGCTTCGCGCGCAGGGTCGTAGAACGCGCCGCCTGCTTCCTTGGCGCGTGCCGTCTCCAGCGCCAGCGCCGCACGGCGGCTGATGCGCTCCATGATTTCGGCGTCCAGCGCATCAATCTGCTGCCGGGCCGATTCCAGTTCGTGATTTTTCATGCCTTGCGCTCGAAATCCCGCATGAATTCGACCAGGGCTTCCGCCCCGGTTACAGGCATGGCATTGTACAGGCTCGCCCGCATTCCGCCGACGACCTTGTGGCCGCGCAGCCCTATTAGACCTGCGGTTTCGGCCTGTTGCAGGAAGGCGGTTTCCAGTCCCGAGTCCGCCAGGGTGAAGCAGACGTTCATGCGCGAGCGGGCCCGGGGGGCGATGGCGTTCGCATAGAGCGAACTGGCGTCGATGCAGTCGTACACGAGACTCGCGCGGGTCCGGGCGCGCCGCTCCATTTCCTCCAATCCGCCCTGTTCGCGGATCCAGCGCAGCATCAATGCGCTGACGTACCAGGCATATATGGGGGGCGTGTGATAAAGACAGCCGGTGCGGGCTTGGGCCTCGTAAGACAGGCCCGGAGCCAGTCCGGTTTCTTCGCGGAGGCAGTCGCGCCGAATCACCAGCACCGTCAGGCCAGCCGTGCCGAAATTTTTCTGGCTGCCGGCATAGCACAGTGCATACGGGTGGATGTCGAACGGCTCGCTCAGGAAATCCGAGGTGCGGTCGCAGACCAGGGGGCAGGCCGCCTGCGGGGCCGGCATCGCCAGGCCGGTCAGCGTTTCATTGGAGACGTAGTGCAGGAAGGCCAGTCCATCCGTATCCGCCGGCGCGAGGTCGGGGTAGTCCGCCGGGTCCGGCGAATCCGGCAGCACGCGGATCTCGCGGAGTTTTCGCGCCTCCTCGATAGCCTGTTGGGACCAGAAACCCGAATCAACCAGTCCGATCCGGTCGTCCGGAGCGCTCAGGTTCTGCACCCACAAGGTGTAGTGCACCCGTGCCCCGCCATTCAGGAACAGCACCGCGTAGTCGTCGGGGAGTGCAAGCAGGGTGCGGAGGTCGGCTTCCGCCTGTTCCGCGATGGTGCCGAAATCCGTACTGCGGTGGCTCAGCTCCAGGATGGAGCGGCCGTGCGGAGGGAAGGAGCGGACGGCCTCGGCGGCCTCGGCGACGACTTCCGGAGGAAGCTGGGCCGGTCCGGGCGCGTAGTTGTAGCGTGCCGGGATATCCTCAGTGGACAACCGGTTCGTCCTCGGTCTCGTCGTCGTCGTCCAGCGGCTCGACGCAGACGACCCGGGTCAGCTGCTCGCCGTCGCGCGGTTCGATCAACCGGACACCCTGAGTATTGCGCCCCACCACCGAAATCTCGTCGATTCGGGTGCGCACCAGGGTGCCGCCGTCGGTAATCAGCATGACTTCCTGATTGGGTTCCGCTTCTACCGCTCCGATCACCCGGCCGTTGCGCTCGGAGGTGCGGATGGCGATAACGCCCTTGATAGCACGGCCCTTGCGCGGGAAGTCGGCCAGTTCGGTGCGCTTGCCGTAGCCGTTTTGGGTTGCGACCAGCAACTGGCGATGATCTTGCGCCTCGGGATCGATGACCGCTAGGCTGATCACCTTGGCATCCGGCTCCAGCCGGATTCCGCGCACGCCGGCAGAGGTGCGCCCCGTTGCCCGAACGGTATTCTCGGCGAAGCGTACCGCTTTGCCGTTGTCGCTGACCAGGAGGATGTCGTCATTGCCGTTGGACAAGGCGGCTCCGACCAGCCGGTCGTCTTCGCGCAGGTTGGCGGCGATGATGCCGCAACGCAGGGGACGGGAGAATGCGGACAGCTTGACCTTCTTGACGACGCCGTTCTGGGTGGCCATGACCACGTAGCGGTCGTCGCTGAATTCGTGCACCGGCATGATGACGTTGACCTTCTCTTCCGGCTGCAATTCCAGCAGGTTGACGATCGGGCGCCCGCGCGCGGTGCGCGAACCTTGCGGGAACTGGTAGACCTTGAGCCAGTAAACCCGTCCGAGGCTGGTGAAGCACAGGACCGTGTCATGGCTGCTGGCCACGAACATCTGTTCGATGAAGTCTTCCTCCTTGGTGGAGGCTGCGGCCTTGCCGCGGCCGCCGCGGCGCTGCGCGCGGTAGGTGTCCGGCGATTGCGACTTGGCGTAGCCGTGCCCGGACAGCGTGATCACTCGGTCCTCGACCGGAATGAGGTCCTCGTCCTCGATGTCGTAGTCCACGTCCTCGATCTCAGTGCGGCGCGGGTCGGCGTACTGTTCCTCGATGGCGACCAGTTCGGAGCGGATCACCTGCATCAGCCGCTCGGGGTCGGACAGGATGGAGAACAGTTCGGCAATGAGGTCGAGCACTTCCTGGTAGTCGCTGCGGATCTTCTCCTGCTCCAGGCCGGTCAGGCGGTGCAGCCGCAACTCCAGGATGGCCTGGGCCTGGACTTCGGACAGGTAGTAGCCTTTCTTTTGGAACCCGAATTCCTTCGGCAGTCCCTCGGGTCGGGAAGCTTCGGCGCCTTTCTGTTCCAGCAACTGCGCCACGCCGCCGGGCGGCCAGGCGCGCTCCATCAATCCGGCCCGGGCGGTGGCGGCGTCCGGCGAGGCCTTGATCAGGGCGATGACCTCGTCGATGTTGGCCAGCGCGACGGCAAAGCCCTCCAGGCGATGGGCGCGGTCGCGCGCCTCGCGCAGGTCGAACAGGGTGCGGCGGGTCACCACGTCGCGCCGGTGGCGCAGGAACGCCTCCAGCACGTCGCGAAGGTTTACGACTTCCGGCTGGCCGTCGACCAGGGCCACCATGTTGACGCCGAACGACTGGCGCATCCGGGTCTGCTGGTACAGGTTGTTGAGGACGACCTCGTGGATCGCCCCTTTCTGCAGTTCGATCACGATGCGCATCCCGTCCTTGTCCGATTCGTCGCGCAGGGTGCGGATGCCTTCGAGGCGCTTGTCGCGCACTAGCGTTGCGATATGCTCAATCAGCTTGGCCTTGTTGACCTGGTAGGGGAGCTCGGTGACGATGATCTTCTCGCGTTCCTTGGCGTCCGTCTCGACCTCGGTGCGGGCGCGGATCATGACCCGGCCCCGGCCGGTGGCGTAGGCGGCATGAATCCCGCCGCGGCTGATCAGCCCGGCGGTCGGGAAGTCCGGCCCGGGCAGGTGCGTCATCAGGCCGTCGAGGTCGATCTCGGGGTCGTCGATCAGCGCGATGCAGGCACGCACCGTCTCGCCGAGATTATGAGGGGGGATGTTAGTCGCCATGCCGACCGCGATGCCGGCTGCGCCGTTGATCAGCAGGTTGGGGACGCGGGTCGGCAGGACGGTGGGTTCCTGCTCGTTCCCGTCGTAGTTGGGCGAGAAGTCGACGGTTTCCCGGTCGAGATCGGACAGCACCTCGTGCGCGATGCGCGCGAGACGCACTTCGGTGTAACGCATGGCGGCCGGCGAGTCCCCGTCTACCGAGCCGAAGTTGCCCTGGCCGTCGATCAGCATGTGGCGCATCGAGAACGGCTGCGCCATGCGCACCATGGTGTCGTACACCGCAGTGTCGCCGTGCGGGTGGTACTTGCCGATCACGTCGCCGACCACGCGCGCCGATTTCTTGTACGGCTTGTCCCAGTGGTTCTTGAGTTCGTTCATGGCGTACAGCACTCGTCGGTGCACCGGCTTGAGGCCGTCGCGAACGTCGGGCAGGGCGCGACCCACGATCACGCTCATCGCGTAGTCGAGATACGACTGGCGCATCTCGTCTTCAATCGTAATCGGCAGGATTTCGGAGCTTTGCAAAGGGTCGGGATCGGTCATTCTGAGGGGGTTTTCCGTGGGTAAAAATACGTGGGATTTTGGGTTAATTTTCTGGCTGATAATTTTACCAGAAATCATAGTTTCCTGCACCTGTTCCGGAGGGCCCGAAAGGGCCGCCGGAAAGGCGGATTCGGGGGCATGAGAAAAGGCTCCAAGACCGCGAAAATTCGGCCTTTTCTGGGGAGCTGGGGGATGGTGGCTATGGGTGGACTCGAACCACCGACCTTGGCATTATGAGTGCCACGCTCTAACCAGCTGAGCTACATAGCCAGGTGCGCGCGCATTATATATAAGTTTGGAAGCCCTCTGATCGCCCGAATTCGCGCCCCGCTACCCGGAGTAGCGCGCCAACGCCACGACGCGGGGGGCCGTCACGACGGAGACCGGCATGGTTAATCCCCCTTTCACGGCAGCTTTGCCGGCATCCAGGTCGATTTCGACGTCCTGAAATCCCAGGAACTGCCCGGTTTTTGAATTGAAGGCCTTGTAGACGGCCTCCTTGGCGCAGAACAGGACACGGCTTTGAAGGAGGTCGGCGTCGTACCTGCGTTGCTCGCCGGGGGTGGAGATCTCCTCCATGACCTTGGGCGGCAGTGGCTCTGCCGGTTCAACATCAATGCCGACAAAAGACGAACCATCGGAGTACATCACGGCCGCTACGGCCACATCCCTGTCATGGGCGAGGGAGCCGGTCACGCCGTCCGGCCACTTGGGCGCGCCGTTCGGGAGCCGGGGCAGCTCGGCATCGGGCAGGCCCAGCTGTTCCAGGAGTTGCCGGGCCAATATCCGGACCGCACCGCTCTGCCTGTGAACCTTCAGGGTGGCTTTTTCGCGGCCTGCGCGCTCGGCAGGCGAAAGCGCGTGCTCGTCTCCCGGCGTGATGACGCGATGCCCCAGCAACAAGCCGGGTGCCTGCAACGTTTCCAGGGCCTGCGCCAGCAGGGGGTCGACCGCTGGCTCGAAGTCGGGGGACTCTACTTTTCTTTCAGTCACCCGCGGATCGCTCCTCCACCCCGTAGAGCCGGGACACGCCTTCGGCAAATGCCACCTGCCCTCCATAACTGGGATGCCGCACCGGGTGGTGCTCCAGACCGAATTCCTCAAGCGTGTCATGGGCATCTTTCCCGATGGCCACGATACGGCGGGGCTGGAGGGTGTCCAGCAAGGCAAAAAATAAGTCCTGACAGGTTTGACGCTCGGCCCGGGTGTGGCGGCGGTTGGACAGGGGCCTGCCGGGTTCGAACGGATGCAGGGGGAAGACGTTCCAGAGGAAGACCGGCTGATCCAACCGGGCCAGCATCTTCCAGATTACGGCCGCGGTGCGTTCGGCGACGGGTGAGCCCGTGGTGGCGCGACGCAGGGCGAGGCCGCCATAGGCCCGGGAAAGAGCCGGAAGGTGTTCTTCGTCGGTCAGCGGCAATCCGGTGCGGCGGCCGCCGCGGTAACCGAGGTCCCGGGCGACCCAGAGGGAATCGACGCGCATGCGAATCGCCGCATCGAGCAGGGTGCGCAAGTTGGCGCGGCGCCGGCGGTCCGCGTCGGCCCGGTCGCACAGGCTGCATCGCTCGCCGTACGGATTGAAGACTCCGTCGAGACGGATGCGGCTCAGGGCCTTGACGAAAGAGTGAGAGGCCATAATCCCATTAAAGCACTAGGGAGATCCCCCGGTTCGGTTCGAGCCGCGGCTGTCCAAAATCTCACATCCGTCTAAAATCCGTTCACCACATCAGTCCGGGTTCGCCGTTGGCGCCGGCAGATCGGCATGGATGCAGAGACGCGACAATCGCTTTCCAACCCTATTCCCTTCGCATTCGAGGGGCGCGCCGAGGACTATTTCGCGATCTGGATCGTGAACTTGCTGTTCACGATTCTCACGCTTGGAGTGTATTCGGCCTGGGCAAAAGTCCGTCGGTTGCAGTTTTTCTACGGCAACACCCGTATGGCGGGCGACGGGTTCAGCTACCTGGCGCGTCCCGTTGTCCTGTTGCGTGCCCGGCTTCTGGTGGTCGCCGTCCTGTCGCTTTACATCGCGACCCTCTGGTTCTCGCCTCCGGTTGGTTTCTTGCTGACCCTTGGGTTCATTCCGGTCTACCCTTGGGTCATTCACCGCTCGCTGCGCTTCAATACCCGCATGACGGTGTGGCGCACCGTGCGATTCGATTGGCACGGGACCTATCCGCAGGCATTCAAGGTGTTTGTCCTGTGGCCGGTCGCCAGCATCCTGACGCTGGGCATTGCGTTTCCCTTTGCCGCTCGCGCCATGCGCGAGTATGTCGCCAACAGCCAGGCCTTCGGGCATGCGAGGTTTTCGGCGCACACGGGTATTGCGGAGTACTACCTTGCCGCGGGAGCGACGCTTTTAGTCTTCCTGTTCGGTGGCGGCGTTATTGCGGCCGTGCTCAGCGTCGTTTTGGCATTGCTGGGGTTTGGGTGGGAGTCTGAAACTTTCGTCATCGGGGGGGCCGAGTTGATCGCCTTGCTGGCAGCGCCGTTGGCGGCTTATGCCGGGGGCGAGTTGTTCATGGTTTTGACACGAAACATCGTCGTCAACCGGCTCGTCCTGCAGCCGGGGCATCACTTCGGTTGCAGCCTGTCCGGCGCCACGATCATCTGGATCAGTGTGACCAACATGCTGGCCATCCTGTTTTCGCTGGGATTGCTGTGGCCGTGGGCGCAGGTGCGCCGCTGGCGCTATCTGGCCGAAGCCATGGTCTTGAGGCCGGCCGGGTCACTTGATCACTTCATCGACTCGCAGCATGCCGCGGGAGTCGCCGTTGCCTCCGAATACGCGGATATTGAAGGCTATGAGGTCGGGTTGTGAGCGTACGCGGGAAGTTGTACCAAGGGGGCACCACCCTGGCCCGCGAAGCGGCGCTCACCCGAACTGAAGACGGAGAGTTCACCGCGGTCGTCGTCTCCGACGGTAAGACCGTTTTCCTGGGCCACATGAAGGGCGTGACAGCCCGCGTCGCGGGTTCCGATCGACTGATCTACTTTTCCAATGATTTCGCGTTCAGTACGGACGATCATGAAGGGCTTGACGCGCTGTTGCCGGAGAGGCAGGCGCGGCGAAACCGTTTCCTAGTGTTTTTCGAGCAGACCCGTATCGGCTATATGGTGGCTTTAGCCGTCCTGTTGATCGGGTTGGCGGTGGCCTACCAGGTCTTTCCGGCCTGGTTTTCCGAGATGCTGGAGGGCCTGATCCACTTCGAGTTCATCCCGTTCGAATTCGACCGGGACGAGGGGGCCTGGGCATTCTTCTCCACTCGCGGCGGTCTGTTTGTTAAATAATTGAAATTACATTATTTATCTTTCGAAAAGACACGTGGAAACCGTGCGATTCCCGGTCTTGTATGCTGCTGTGCTAAACTCGTCTCGCCCGGTTCGAACGCCCTCCGAAAACGGAATTGACGAGGGATTTTTTCAGTGATCGAAGGTTGGAATAAATAAGGCATGACTGACCGGTAAGGGATCATCATGGATGCAATTACAATCCAAATCGTTTCGGTGGTGGCGATTCTGGGCTTCCTTTGGAAGCTCCACCACGAAGTCAGCAATTTGCATAAGGATAATGCTGACCTGCGCAAGGAAGTCGCCAAAGACATGGCCGCAATGCGCCAGGAATTCGGCCGGGACACTGCCGACCTGCGCGAACGCATGGCCCGGGTGGAAGGCCTGCTGGAAGGCTTCGTCGGCCGTCCGCAGGAATCACAGCCCTAGAGAAAGATGCCGCGCATTTGCGCGGTCGAGCATATCGGCGGACGAAATTCTCCCCGCCGGGACCCGACAACGCCTGTAATATACTTGAAAGGCTAAACACGACATATGCCCATGGAAACGCTGCTATGCCTATAAGCCAAAGGCCGAAGGACAGCCTGTACCGTCCCGAGTTCGAGCGGGACAGCTGCGGCTTTGGCCTGATCGCGCAGATGGACGACGAGGCCAGCCACGACCTGGTGCAGACGGCCATCCGGGCATTGGAACGGATGACCCACCGTGGCGCTATTGCCGCCGACGGCAAGACCGGCGATGGCTGCGGCCTGTTGCTCAAGATTCCGGCCGGCTACTTCCGGGCGGTCGCGGAACGCGATGGCATTGAACTCGGCGAGAACAATGCACTGGCCATGGTGTTTTTGAGCCAGGACGAGACCCGTGCGCAGACGGGTCGGGAAGCCCTTGAAAAATATCTGACCGAACAGGGATTCCGGCCTCGCGGCTGGCGGCAGGTGCCGGTCAATCCAGAGGTGCTGGGCGAGCAGGCCCGGGTCTCGATGCCGCGCATCGAGCAGCTGTTCGTCGACCTGCTGGGCAGCGATCCCCGGCACAGCGATGCGCCGTTGCTGCTGGCGCGGCGGAAAGCGGAACGGGCGATGGCGGACGACCCGGACTTCTATGTATGCAGCTTGTCGTCCAGCGTGGTCAGTTACAAGGGTCTGATGATGCCGGAATGGTTGCCGCACTTCTACGCCGACCTCAACGACCCGGGACTGACTTCCTCGATTTGCGTCTTCCACCAGCGATTCTCCACCAACACGCTGCCGCAGTGGGCGTTGGCGCAGCCGTTTCGCTACTTGGCGCACAACGGCGAGATCAATACCATCCGGGGCAACCGCAACTGGGCCGAGGCGCGGGCGCATACCTTCAGCAGCGCCAACCTGCCCGGGCTTGAGCAGTTGAGGCCGCTGGTTTCTGCGGAGGGTTCGGATTCCTGCGCGCTGGACAACATGCTGGAGATTCTTCATGCCGGGGGCATCGATATCTTCCGGGCGATGCGTCTGCTGATTCCACCGGCTTGGCAGAACGCGAAAGAGATGGATTCGGATCTGCGGGCGTTCTACGAGTACAGTTCCATGCACATGGAGCCGTGGGACGGACCGGCCGGGATCGTTTTGACCGATGGCCGTTATGCCGCCTGCATCCTGGACCGAAACGGCTTGCGTCCGGCCCGCTACGTCATTACCCGGGATCGGCGCATCATGCTGGCTTCCGAAATCGGCGTGCATGAGTTCGCGGACGCCGACGTGGTGGAGAAGGGGCGGTTGCGGCCGGGCGAGATGCTGGCGGCCGACACCCAGACGGGCGAACTTCTGACATCGCAAAAAATCGACCGCATCAACAGCACCCGGAACCCTTATTGGCAATGGCTGCATGAGGGGGCTCGGCATACTCGCTCCCTGGTCAACCATCGGGTGCCGGAATGGGAGGCATTTTCCCGAGAGGACCTGCGACGCCACGAGAAGATATTCGACGTCAGCTACGAAGAGCGCGAGCAGGTGCTTCGGGTGCTGGCCGATGTCGGGCAGGAAGCGGTTGGCTCGATGGGCGACGACACGCCTCTGCCGGTAATGTCCGGTCGGGTTCGGTCCCTTTATGACTATTTCCGGCAGCAATTCGCGCAAGTCACCAACCCCGCGATCGACTCGCTGCGCGAGAAGATCGTGATGTCGCTGGAAACCTGCTTTGGCCCCGAACTGAACCTGTTCGATGAAACCCTGAGCCACGCCGTGCGATTGGTGTCAGAGTCGCCTGTGCTGCCGCACAAGAAATACGAACACTTGAAGGCGATTGACGATCCCGATTATCAGCCGCTTTACATCGACCTCAACTACGACGAACACCGGGATCTCGAGGAAGTCGTCCGCGAGATTGCCGTGCGCGCCGTGCAGGGCGTCAAGGACGGCAACGTGCTGATCATCCTGTCCGACCGCGACATCGCTCCGGGCAAGGTTCCGGTGCATGCGCTCCTGGCGACGGGTGCCGTACACCATGCACTGATCCGCGAAGGGCTGCGCTGCCGGGCCAATATCATCGTCGACACCGGCACCGCGCGCGACCCCCACCACTTTGCGGTTCTGATCGGCTACGGCGCCACCGCGGTCCATCCATACCTTGCGCTCCAGTCGCTGTCCGACATGGTGCGTCAGGGCGAGATCGACAAAGAGACATTCTCGGTGGTCGAGCGCAATTACTGCCGCGGTATCGACAAGGGCCTGCTCAAGATCTGCTCCAAGATGGGCATTTCGGCGATCACCAGCTATCGCGGCGCACAACTATTCGAGGTTGTGGGCTTGGGCGACGAGGTGGTGGACCTATGTTTCGTGGGATCGGTCAGCCGCATCGAAGGAACCGGCTTCGAGGAACTGGCTGCCGACCAACGGTTGCTTGCGGCTCATGCCTGGAGCCGCCAGGACCTGCGGCAGGGTGGGTTGCTCAAGTACGTCCATGACGAGGAGTACCACGCATTCAATCCAGACATTGTTCAGGCTCTCCAGGCGTCCGCGCGCAGCGGCGAGATGGAGGATTACCGGATATACCGGGACCTGGTAAATAACCGGGAACCCATGGTATTGCGCGACCTGCTGCGGTTGCGCGAGGATATCGAATCCATCCCGCTTGAGGAAGTGGAGCCGGTGGAGGCGATCACTCCGCGCTTCGACTCGGCCGGCATGTCGCTGGGAGCGCTGTCGCCGGATGCACACGAGACCTTGGCAGAAGCCATGAACCGCTTGGGTGCCCGGTCCAACTCGGGGGAAGGGGGCGAAGACCCGGCGCGTTATGGCACCGACCGGACCTCCAAGATCAAGCAGGTGGCTTCGGGGCGGTTCGGCGTTACGCCGGAGTACCTGGTCAACGCAGAAGTACTGCAGATCAAGATTGCCCAGGGCGCCAAGCCGGGCGAGGGCGGGCAGCTGCCCGGACGCAAGGTGAACGAACTGATTGCCCGGCTGCGCTATTGCAATCCGGGCGTGACCCTGATCTCTCCGCCGCCGCACCACGATATCTACTCGATCGAGGATCTGGCTCAGTTGATCTTCGACCTCAAGCAGGTCAACCCGCAGGCCCTGGTGTCGGTGAAGTTGGTGGCGTCTGCCGGCGTGGGCACGATTGCCGCGGGGGTGGCCAAAGCGTATGCGGATTTGATTACGATCTCCGGCTACGACGGCGGGACCGGTGCCAGCCCGCTGACCAGCATCAAGTATGCGGGCGGTCCGTGGGAGATGGGAATCAGCGAGGCGCAGGTGGCATTGCGCGGCAACAACCTGCGCGACAAGATCCGCCTGCAGGCCGACGGTGGCCTGAAGACGGGACTGGATGTGGTCAAAGCGGCCATTCTGGGCGCGGAGAGCTTCGGCTTCGGTACTGCGCCGATGATCGCCATGGGGTGCAAGTACCTGCGGATCTGCCACCTCAATAACTGCGCCACCGGGGTTGCCACCCAGAACAAGATTCTGCGGCGCGACCATTTCATCGGTGAAGCGGACATGGTGGTCAACTACTTCACACTGGTCGCCGAGGAAACCCGGGAATGGATGGCGGCATTGGGCGTGCGGCGCCTGGTCGACCTGATCGGGCGTATGGACCTGCTTGAGATAAGCCTTGGGGTTACGGACCGACAGCATGGCCTGAATCTTGAGCCACTGTTGTCCGACGGCGGCATCCCGGCCGACGTGCCGCGTTACTGCCAGACCGAGAGCAACCCTTCTTTCGACAAGGGGGAACTGGCAGAGCGAATGGTCCGAGACACCCGCGAGGCGATCGAGAACATGACAGGCGGCGAGTTTCACTACGAGATCAACAACACCAACCGCTCGATCGGTGCACGGGTCTCCGGCGAGATTGCGCGTCGCCACGGCGATCACGGCATGCGTTCGGCGCCACTCGTAATTCGCCTGACCGGTACGGCTGGGCAGAGCTTCGGGGTCTGGAATGCAGATGGTTTACACCTTCACCTTCAGGGCGATGCGAACGACTACGTCGGCAAGGGCATGGCGGGTGGCAAGCTGGTCCTGCATCCGGGGCCGGACTTGTCATTGCCGACGCACGAGACTCCGATCATGGGCAATACCTGCCTGTACGGTGCAACCGGGGGCAAACTGTTCGCCGCTGGCACTGCCGGCGAGCGTTTCGCGATCCGCAATTCCGGTGCTTTGGCCGTGATCGAGGGCGTCGGCGATCACGGTTGCGAATACATGACCGGTGGCGCCGTCATCATCTTGGGCTCGACCGGGGTCAATTTCGGAGCGGGCATGGCCGGTGGATTCGCACTGGTGTTGGACGAGCAACAGAACTTCCCCGAGCGTTGCAACGGAGAGATGATCGAGTGGCATCCCCTGACATCAGAGGGTTGCGAAGACTATGTCCAGTACCTGCGCGGAGTACTGATGGAATACAGCGGTGAAACGGGTAGTGCACGGGCACAGCAGATCCTGGAGCAGCTGGAGGACTGGTTGCCGCGGTTCTGGCTGGTGGCCCCGAAGGAGGCACGAATCGAAACTCTTCTAGACGGGTTTCGAGAGGCGGCGTAAGTTTAGGTCCGGCCCCATTATCATTCCGCCATGGCCGGGCGCATCCCTTCCGAATTCATCCAGCAACTGCTGGCGCGGGCCGATCTGGCCGACCTGATCGGCCGCTATGTCCCGCTCAAGAAAGCCGGGACGGAGTTCAAAGCCTGCTGTCCGTTCCACAACGAAAAAACGCCCTCGTTCACGGTCAGCCCGCGCAAGGGTTTCTACCATTGCTTCGGCTGCGGCGCACACGGCACCGCGATTTCATTCCTGATGGAGTACGCCCGGTATTCGTTTCCCGACGCAGTCGAAGAATTGGCCAAACAGACGGGACTGGAGGTTCCGCGTGTCGGTGGGAGCGCCGCGCCGCGTCAGGAACTCGACCCGTTGTACGAATGCATGGAAACGGCATGCCAGTTCTATCAGAAAGAACTGGCACGCTCCAAGCCGGCGCAGGCGTATGCGCATGAGCGAGGCCTTTCGGACAAGATTCGTGAGGAATACCGGATCGGCTATGCGCCGCCGGGCTTCGAGAACCTTGCGCCGAAATTGTCGGCACGGTTCTCCAAGGAGTTGCTACTGAAGGTGGGCCTGTTGTCGGAAAAGGAAAACCGGATCTACGACAAGTTCCGCAATCGCCTGATGTTTCCGATCCGAGACTCGCGTGGGCGAGTGCTCGGTTTCGGCGGGCGGGTCATCGACCCCGAAGACAAGCCCAAATACATAAACTCGCCGGAAACTCCGCTGTTCCACAAGGGTCGTGTTCTGTACGGCGTGCACGAGCTTCAGCAACGTCGCGGCAAGGTTAACTACCTGATCCTGACGGAGGGGTACATGGACGTGGTCAGTTTGTCGCAGGCCGGAGTCAGGAACGCCCTTGCGACTTTAGGCACTGCCACGACCGAGGATCACATCCGGCAAATGGGGCGCTTCTGCCGGACGTTCGTGTTCTGCTTCGACGGGGACATGGCTGGCCGGGCGGCAGGTTGGCGCGCCCTTGAAAACTTGTTGCCGGTTTTGCGCGAAGGCGACGAGGTTCGCTTTGCGCATTTTCCGGAAGGCGAGGACCCGGACAGTTATATTCGTGCTCACGGCACGTCTGGTTGGAAAGAATTCGTCCGCGGGGCTGAGCCGCTGGAGGACTATTTCTTCACGCACTTGGAGCAAGGCCTGAACTTGGGCTTGGCGTCCGGGAAATCGGCACTGGTCGCAAAAGCGAGACCGTTGCTCGAGAAAGTGGGCGCTCCGGTTTTCCGCGACCTGATGATCCGAAGGCTGTGCGACACGACCGGACTGAGGGAAGACCAATTGCGCCTGGAACCGGCGGGTTCAGGCCGGACGGATGCCCAGCGTCCCAAGCCGACTCCGCCCGGGCGGCCTTCGGCGATACGCGTGATGATTCGCCTGCTGTTGGAATATCCTGGACTGGCCCGCTTGGCTCCGTCGCCAGAAGACCTGAAGGTCATTTCGGCTCCGGGATTCGATTTGTTCGCCGAGATCGTGGGACTATCGAAAAAGAATCCCGACACTACGGCGGGCGCGATCTTGGAATCGTTCCGGGGTCAGGAAGCGGAGAAGCACCTCAACAGCCTGATGCGCTGGACGCCGGTCGAATTGTCCGGTGTGAAAGGTGAGGAAGAGGTTCACGCTGTCTTTGAGCAGGGCATGCGCCGGTTCAGGCTCCAGGGGGTTAGGCAGCGAATCGGTATTTTGGAAGACAAGCAGGCCGAAAAGGGAGCCCTCAGTCAGGTGGAGCAGGAGGAATTGGCGAACTTGCGCAAGGAACGCGCCGAACTTGCTCGGGCTCCGGGCGGGTAGCTTTAAAACCGGCGTTTGAATCCGACCGTGATCGCCCAATACTCCACATTGTCCATCTTGATTTGATCCCCGAAAGGCGTGACTCCATCCACATCCACCGGTTCGTGATCGCGAATCTGGTAGTAGGGCGCATGGTCCTTGAAGTCATCGAACTGGGCCCAGCGTGCCTTGATGCCGACAAAGGTTCGGTTGGTCAGGGCGTAATCCACGCCAGCCAGCACTTGGAACCCGAACAGAGTATCGGATAGTTCCGTGTCCATGGCGCTCAGGGTACCGGCGGCGTTCTGCCGCCATTCCAGCCATGAAGCATCGTCCCAGCCGTATCCGCTTTGTGCTGCTGGGACGTTTGGGGCTGCGTTCAGGTAGCCCTCTTCCACGGTCTTGCGCAGGAACCGTCGTTGGTGCTGCATCTTCATCCGTGCCCATCCGGCACCGATGCCGACGTACGGCGTCCATCTGGATTCCGAGACGAAGTCGTAGAACACGTTGGCAAAGTATTGCCGGATGCGGAGATCCGAGATCCATTCATAAGGTGGCGCGGTTTCGCTCCACTCTGAAATTTTGCCGGCGAGACCCGAGTGTGTCGAGGCGGTGATGATGGGATGGCTGGCCGAGCCGGGCTTGACATGCATGAATTCCAGTTCGAAGCGGAGCCGGTCGCGGACATAGCCTGCGTGAAGGCCGACGGCTAGGCCGCTGCCCACATCCCACCTGGAATCCCATTTTTTTCTGGGTGTGGTGTTCCCGCAGGCGGGATCGTTGCTGATCGCTTCGGACGGACGGGTTGCGTCGCTGTACATCAGAACGTCGCAGCGCGTCGGCCTGCTTGTTCCGAAGGATGTGGAGTCCAGTGTGCGGGGATCGGCCAGGCCGATGTCTGCACCGACGTAGAAGTCGGCATGCGCGGCAGTCAGAAGGGTCATGCCGAGCGTCAAAAAGCAAGGGCGAAAGAGGCTCAAATGTGACATTTTCGGCAATTTCTTCGACAAAGAAAGACCCCCATTATACGACAAAATAGCCGCCTTCCGGCGTTAAAAGTCCTTATAAAACATTGACCTAGGAGACGCAGGGAATGCGGTAGAATAAGTTCTCAGTTATCCCCAATAACAAAACATAATTAGGGGTTGATCGTATGGAGGGAGTCCTCGAAATTAGAGACGGGTGCAATACTCCGGAGCAACTGCTCCGGAGTCTCGCGTTTGCCCGCTACCTGAAGATCTACAAAGAAGAGTTCGTCACGGACCTGACGAGCCGCGAAAAGAATCGCGACGAAGCCCAGCACAAGGCGGAGATGATCCGCAACATCACGTTGCGGGACATCACGAAGATTCTGGACGCCAACCATTTTTCTCCCGACGAACTGGAACACGCGCGCTCGGTCGTCAAGTTTCTGGATGGCGGTTTTCATCACTTCCGGAACAAGAGCTATTCGCGCCTGGTGCGCCTGCAGAACGAAGTGGTCAGTTCCGGTACAGAAAGCCAGGGCACGATCAAGGACAAGGTGACGGAGAAGGCCGCCGAGTTGAACGACCTGGTCTTGGAGACGCGCCGCCGACTGCTGTCGCAAGTTGGGCTGGGTTACGGGGTTCGTCGTACGCCGGGCATGGATGCTTCGCCGAACGTGACGGCCGGCGAGATCTCCGGCCACTACTGCAACATCCCCGCCGCCTACAGCATCCTCTGCCATGTGCCCCTGACCATGGCGGCGGACATCCGCACGGGAGTGGACTACCGCACGCCGGCCAACCGGCGCGCCTATCCGTTCTTCCAACTGGATCACAACCCGCTGCACCTTGAGAATTTCAACCCGGAAGAGTGGGTGTCGGTCCCGTTGCGGGTCGGACGCTGGCTAATCATCGCGTATATCCACAAGTCGCGCGGCTGCATCGAAATGGAGCCAGGCCTGCTGAACCTGTTCCCGTTCGCCGATGTCGAACAAACTTTCCCGGCGACGCGCCCTGACGGGCTGTACTTCTTCGGGGATCCGAACGGAGTCTTCGGCGAGGATCTCGGCTACTACTGGGATGAGGACAACCAGTTGTTGATCGGTTTGGTTCCGCAGCATGACGAATACAAGTACTTCGGTTATTGCAAGAAACCCATCCTAACCCTGCACAACGTGCTTTCCATCCGTTGCGGCGATGTTCCGTTGCATTGCGGCTGCACCCGCTATCTCGTGAATTTCGAGGGCGATGAGCCGTACATTTCGGAGATGCTGATCAAGGCGGACGACATGGGCCGGGTTGTGCTGGAGCGCGCCAACGGGGCGTCTTTCCGACGGCCGATTTTCTACGGTACCGAAATCGGCGCCTTCGCTTGCCTGGACGGCTTCAGCGAGCAGGCGAAGCTGGCCATGGAGGGCCGGGAGGTCGGCTACAACAACCACATGGGCTCGAACGCGCGGCAGGTTGTGCCGGTGGCCGAGGAGTCCGAAGTGGCGCTGGGTAGCAATCTGGACGTGCTGCTGTACCTGAACAACTTTGATATCAAGGAAGAGGGCGAGTCCTGCATTGATACGGATATTCCGATTCCCGAGGCCATCGAACATTTCCGCAAGGGCGAACGGGTTGCCGCGGGCAGCACCCAGACGCATCGGGGCAAGAAGGAATCCAGCTACTGGGCCAATCCATTCCCGGCCCTGATGAGCAACGACGGCGACGTGCTGCACCCTGACCTGTACGAGCAGTTCAGCGAGACCGAGGCCTCCTTCATGAAGGACGTCGAGGCGTTGGTGGAGCGCAAGGAAATGTATCTTGGCGTTGCCTACAGCCAGTTGATGGCCGGGGTGTACGAGGGCGTGGAAGACGACGACGTCACGCGCTGCGGTTTCGCCAACCGGGAGGAGATCGAGCAGGTCGCGCCGGAGCGCCTGGCGCTCGAACTGATCCAGATGGTCAAGCAGATCGCGGTGAAGAAGCGCGAACGGCTTGGCGGTGACGCCAAGGAAGTCGACGTAACGGTGGCACTGGTCGGCGACAGCCGCACCGGCAAGTCAGAAACCGGAGAGAAACTGGAAGCCGTCCTCGGGCTGACGCTGGTCTGAGAAATATTCTCGAAGATGTCCCGCCTGTCGGCAGGGATAATCTTTAAACTTTCCTACATCTGTGCGATGCGTTCGCGCTGTTCCGCGAGTTGTGCCTGCGCAGCTTCCAGCTCCACCAATCGCTCGCGTTCTTTCTGCACGACCGCCTCGGGAGCTCGTGACACAAATTTCTGGTTTTCCAGCTTGCCGCGGACCGCACCGAGCGAGTCATCCAGTTTCTTCAACTCTCGGTCCAGCCTAGCCAGTTCAGCTTCGCGGTCGATGAGACCGGCGAGCGGAATCAGCAGGCGCATGTTCCCGATTAGAACCGTGGCGGCTTCCGGAGCAGTTTCACCCAGTTCCATCCAATGCACCGATTCCGGACGCGCGAGATTCCGGATCCAAGCTTCGGTGGCCTCGAAACGCTGCTGATCCTGCGGCGTCCAGTTCTCCAGGAGTACCGGGACCGGGCGGCCCGGAGCGATGTCCATCTCGGCCCGGGTCCGGCGAATCCCGCCGATGAACTCCTGAAGCCAGTGCATCGTCTCCAGGGTTTCGGAATCCTCCTTGATGTCTTCCGTTTCAGGCCAACTGTGAGTCATCAGGAACGCGGCCGCCTCGTTTTGGCGCTGTGGCAATTGCTGGTGGAGTTCTTCTGTGATGAATGGCATGAACGGGTGCAGCAGGCACAGAATCCGGTCCAGCGTTGTGTAAAGGGTATGCAGGGTGGACTGAACGGCATCCTCCGGTGCCTCTTCGTTCAGGGTCGCCTTGGTGAATTCCAGGTACCAATCGCAGAAGTCGTGCCAGACAAAGTCGTACAGGGTCTTTGCAGCCAGGTCGAAACGATAGGCATCAAGGTGTTCGGTCACCTCCCGAGTCACCGCCTGCGCGCGAGCCGTGATCCAACGGTCAACCAGGCTCGCTTCGGCTGAGGACGCCGACCCATCCAGTCGTTCGGCATGGATCAGCGCGAAGCGCACCGCGTTCCAGAGCTTGTTGCAGAAATTCCGGTAACCCAGAACGCGCGGCAGCTCGAAGCGCACGTCGCGCCCGAATGTCGCTTGGGTGGCGAAGCAGAAGCGCAGTGCGTCGGTCCCGCATGCCTGGAAGCCATCCGGGAATTCCTGGCGGGTTACTCGCTCGATCGAATCGGCCTGCTTCGGGTCCATCAGGTCTTCGACGCGTTTCTTGACCAACGCTTCCAAGTCGATGCCGTCAATGACGTCGATCGGATCGATGGTGTTGCCCTTGGATTTCGACATCTTCTGGCCGTGGGCGTCGCGTACCAGGCCGTGCACGTAGACGTTGCGGAATGGAACATCTTCCATGAAGTGCAGCCCCATCATGATCATTCGCGCGACCCAGAAGAAGATGATGTCGAAGCCTGTAACCAACACGTCGGTGGGGTAGAAGCGCTCCAGCGCTTCATCCTTCCGGGGCCAGCCGAGCGTGGAAAACGGCCAAAGTGCAGAAGAGAACCAGGTGTCCAGCACGTCTTCGTCCTGACACAATGGCGCATCGGCCGGGATCCCATATTTTTCCCGAACCTCCTGCTCGCTCCGGCCCACGTGCGGTGTGCCGTCGGCGTCGTACCAGGCGGGGATGCGGTGCCCCCACCACAGTTGGCGGCTGATGCACCAGTCCTCGATGTTCTCCATCCAGTCGTAGTAGGTCCGGCTCCAGTTCTCCGGCACGAAGCGGATGCGGCCGTCATGCACTGCCGCCACGGCCTTCTCGGCCAGCGGGCCAGCACGGACATACCACTGGTCGGTCAGATAGGGTTCGACCACGGCACCGCTGCGGTCGCCGCGGGGAATGGTCAGGGGATGTTCTTCCGTCCGCTCCAACAGACCTTGTGCTTCCAGGTCTTTCAAGACCTGTTCACGCGCCTGCTCCCGGCTCAGACCCCGGTATGCCTCGGGCGCGTCCTCGCCGAGGTGCGCAGTGTCGGTAAAAATGTTGACCAGCGGCAAGTCGTGGCGCAGCCCCACCTGGTAGTCGTTGAAGTCGTGCGCCGGCGTAATTTTCACGCAGCCGGAACCGAACTCCGGATCGACGTAATCGTCCGCCACGATCGGGATGTCGCGTCCGGCCAGCGGCAGTCGGACAGATTTTCCAATCCATTCCCGATAGCGGGGGTCGTCGGGATGCACCGCGACCGCGGTGTCGCCCAGCATGGTTTCCGGACGGGTGGTGGCGACCACCAGCGCTTCGTCGGAATCGACGATGGGGTAACGCAAGTGCCACAGGTGCCCCTGTTCCTCGGAAGCAACCACCTCGAGATCCGACAAGGCGGTGCGCAGCACCGGGTCCCAATTGACCAGGCGCTTGCCGCGGTAGACCAGATCCTGTTCGTGCAGTTGCACGAACACTTCGCGAACCGCCTCGGACAAGCCCTCGTCCATGGTGAACCGTTCGCGGGACCAGTCAACCGACGCGCCCATGCGGCGAAGCTGCCGAGTGATGTGGCCGCCGGATTCGCGCTTCCAGGTCCAGACTTCCTCGATGAAGGCGTCCCGGCCCAGTTCCCGGCGCGTCTGGCCTTCTCGTTCCAGTTTGCGTTCGACCACCATCTGGGTGGCAATGCCGGCGTGGTCGGTTCCCGGCTGCCACAGGGCGGCACGACCCTGCATTCGCCGCCAACGGGTCAGGATGTCCATTAGAGTGTCCTGAAACGCGTGACCCATGTGCAGGGTCCCGGTCACGTTCGGAGGCGGGATCATGATGCAGAAGGGCTTGCCCTCGGCATCCGGCGCAAACGCACTGCTTTCTTCCCAGCGTTGCCGCCAGAAAGCTTCGATCCGTTCGGGGTCGTAACTCTTGTCCATTTGTCGGGCCGCCCGGAGGGGAGCGGGAGGGCGCGGCCGCCCTATTTCACGATCTCGTGGAGCTCCGGCTCAAAGCCGAGTTCCCGGTACTGGCGGAAGCGCGCGCGGCCATGGTTCTTGGTGACGTCGTCCGGTCCCACGACTTCGGCGACCCGGTTGAACGATTCATATTCTTCCGGCATGTCGTCGGCCAGGTTGATCAGGACGTCCCGTTCCTGCGGCAGCCATGCGTCATGGATGGTGACCCGGACGTGCGGACTTGGGCTTTCTCCGAGGCTGTGCGCAAGAAAACTTTGGTCGCGGAAAGTCCACATCTGGGTATTCAGCGATTCAGCGGCCTGCATGTCCGGGACCCGCACGTGCACGCGATGACCCTGAGCCACGGCCTTCTCCGCGATCTGGCAGACAATCCGCTCACGGTGGCCTCGCTTAATGACGTAGAAGTGGACGTTCTCCATCGGTTCAGGATTTTTGGGCGTCCTTCATCAGGAAGTGCGTCAACAACGGCACCGGCCGTCCGGTCGCCCCCTTACTCTTGCCGGTATTCCAAGCGGTTCCGGCGATGTCGAGATGCGCCCACGGCGTGTCGCCAACGAAGCGCGACAGGAAGCAGGCGGCGGTGGTGGCGCCCGCGTAGCGCTCCCCGATGTTCGCGATGTCGGCGAAATTGCTGTCCAGTTCAGGCTGGTAGTCGTCCCATAGCGGAAGCGGCCAGACCCGATCCCAACTTTCGCGCCCGGCGGCGATCAGTGCGCGCTCCACTGAATTCTGGTACGTGAACAGCCCCGAGGCATGTTTGCCCAGTGCGTGCAGGCAGGCGCCGGTCAGGGTGGCGATGTCGATGATCAGGCGGGGCTTGAAGCTGAGGGCGTAATCAAGAGCGTCGCACAGGATCAAGCGGCCTTCGGCATCGGTGTTCAGGATTTCCACGGTCTGGCCGGAGGCAGTAGTGACCACGTCGCCGGGTCGAGTGGCCCGTCCGCCCGGCATGTTCTCGGTCGCCGGGATGATACCGACCAGGTGCTGCGGCAGATTCAGTGCCGCCGCCGCCTTGAGCGTGCCGAGCACGCTGCCGGCACCGCACATATCGAACTTCATTTCGTCCATCGCGGAACTGGGCTTGATGGAAATCCCTCCCGTATCGAACGTCACGCCTTTCCCGACCAGTGCGATCGGAGCCTTGGTGCGGGCCCTGCCGCGATACTCGATGACGATCAACTGCGGTTCTTCCGGGCTGCCCTGCGCCACGGCGAGGAATGCGCCCATATTGCGTTTTTCAAGTTCACGGCGACCGAATGACTTGACGGAAAAGCGTGAATCTTCGCGAATCAGCGAGCGGGCTTGGCGGGCCAGGTAGCTCGGTGTGCAGAGGTTGGGCGGCAAGTCGCCGAGTTGCCGGGTCCAGATCATTCCGGACGCAATCGCCACGCCTTGATCCACTGCCTTGCGGACCCCGGCCCGGGTCGCCGTGGAGGCCGTGATCGTAACGGATTCCAAAGGCGTGGCCGGAGACTTGGCGGAGGGCTTGGTCTCTTGGAAGACATAGGCCGCGTTCTCCAGGATCAGCGCAGTCTGGCGCGCATTCCATTGGGCGTTCCTGCCGGCGACCCTGACTTCGCCGCTGGCGAGCGTCGCCGCGACCGTGGAGTCCTTGTGCAGGGTCCGGGCAATTTGGCGCACCGTCTTCAGGAAATCGTTTTCCCCGACCTTGCCGGATTCACCGAAACCGGCCACCAGCAGGCGCGAAGCCTTCAGCCCGGCGGGGCGATACAATGCGTTGAGAGTTTCGGCCTTGCCGGCTGCATCCTGCTGGGAGAGAAGGTCACTGACCGCCCCGCCCGTGATCCGGTCCACGGTTCGGGCACCGGGAGTCATCTGGCCGTTTTCGTAGACGCCCACCACTAGGCAGTCGCAAGCGATTTCCGCGGGTGAGGCGGTGACGACGGAATACTTCATGGAAAGAAACTAGAGGTCACGGGTAACAAACTCCGATTTTATCAAAGTGTCTCTGTCGATTCTGGACCGTTACGTGACCCGCGAGCTTTTGCGCGCCGCATTTGCCGTCACCGTGGTCCTGCTGCTGCTGATCGCCAGCAAACTCTTCATGCAGCAGCTTGGTTACCTGACCGAAGGCAAGTTCTCGACGGGCATCGTCTACGAACTTCTGTTCAACAAGCTTCTGGCCTACTTCGTCCACATGCTGCCGTTCCTGATGCTTCTGTCGTCGGTGCTGGCGCTCGGGCGCCTGCATCGGGACGCCGAGGTGACAGCACTGCATTCCTGCGGTTACTCCGATACCCGCCTGTTGCTGCCCATGGCGCTGGTCGGCATTCCCTTGGCCATCATGCTGGGGGTGATGAGCCTGTACGTCACGCCCAGGCTGTCGCTCGAAGCGGAACTGGCCCATCATCAGGCCCGTCTGGAAGCAGGGCTGGACCTGATGCAGGAAGGCCGGTTCATGCAGACTCGGAACGGACGTTGGGCGCTGTACGCGAGCCGGACGAAGGGACAGGTTGCGGAAGACGTGTTTTTCGCCAGCTACGATGCGGAATTGCAGCAGGTTCATATTGAAACCGCAGCCCGGGCCACCCGGGTCCGGGATCAGGAAAACGGTGTCTACGTGCTGGATTTCGAGGATGGCCGCTGGCATAGCGGCTGGCCGGGCGATGCAGACTTCCAGACCATGAAATTCGATCGGCATCTGCTGCGGGTCAGCATGGCGCCGCCGCCCAACGTCTGGACGCATACCAAATACATGACGCCGGAGCAGTTGTGGGAGGACGGTTCTGCGGCAGCCCACGCGGAATTGCAATGGCGGTGGTCACTGCCGATCTCGCTGCTCCTGATGCTGGCGCTTGCCGTCCCGCTTTCGCGCAGTTCGGTCCGGGAAGGAAAGTACGCCCGTGCCGTCTACGCGATCGCCATCTACCTGGTCTATGCGCAGTTCCAGTTGCTGGCGACCAGCCAGGTGCGGGGCGGGAATTGGCCTGCCTGGGCTGGAGTCTGGTGGGTGCATGTGCTGATGGCCGCGGGAATCTTCCTGTTGTACCGACAAGCCCGGCGGGGCCGGACATGAGTATCCTGACTCGCCACCTGGTTTGGCGTGTGCTGGTCGGGATTGGGCTGGTGGCGCTGGCCGTGGTGACGATCTTGACCTTGGTGGACCTGATCGACGAGGCGCGCCGAGTGCGCCCGGGAGGCTATTCGTTTGCGGATGCCTTATGGGTGATCGTGCTGACCATGCCGCAGCGCATCTACGAAGTGCTGCCGGTCTCGGTGTTCATCGGTAGCCTGCTGAGTCTGGGTCAACTGGTCGCGGACAACGAGATGACGGCATTGCGCGCATCGGGAGTGGGCGCGTGGTGGCTGTCCAGGAGGCTGCTCTCGGTGGGCCTGCTCTTGGCACTGGTGACCATTTTCATTGGAGAGAAGATTGCTCCGGCGGGCGGGGAATTGGCCTGGGATATTCGGCAGCAGCCGCAGAAGGGAGCCTCGGTCGGAGAGACGCAGGGATTATGGGTTCGCAAAGGCGACCACTATCTCCATGTACTGCGGGGGGACCGGCGCGACCGCCTGTCCCAAGTGCTGGCGTATCGCTTGGGTGCCGATGGTAGTTTGGAGCATAGTTTGCATGCGAAGAGCGCGCATTTAGTAGGTGGGCACTGGATCCTGTATGACGTCCGGGAAAGCGTGATCCACCCGGACGGGAGCGTGACTCGTGAGGAGCATGCGATAAGAACCGACGTGGCCCTGCCGGATGTCGACGTGCTGGACACGATGCTGATGCCCGCCGACGAGATGCCAATCACACGCCTGAACCGCTACCTGGACTACTTCGAGGGTGAAGAACTGGATCTGCGCCCCTACCAGTTCGCTTGGTGGCAGCGCTTCGCCACGCCTCTGGCTTGCGTGGTGGTCTTGTTGTTGACGGTTTCGTTCGCTTTCACTCAATCCCGCGGTGGAGGGCTCGGGCAGCGCATCTTCATCGGCGTGATCAGCGGCATTGGCATCTACCTGTTCAACCGGGTGGGCGGGCACCTGGGGATGTTGATGGACTTGCCGCCCTGGCTGGCGGCATTTCTGCCGCTGGTTCTGCTTTTCCTGCTCGGTTGCGCGGTGTTGCTGGCGCAGCAAACCAATACGCGTCAGGATTTGGTCAATCTTCCCAGCCAGGCGTAGGATCCGGGTCTCCCGCTCTGTCTCATTCCGCTGAAACCAGCCGGGTAGCGCTCCATTGGTCGTGCCAGCAGAGCCGGGTAGCGCCGAACAGGCTCCACAGGAATCCCAGTCCAAGGCAGGCCCAGGACAAGACGGCACCCAGACCCCGAATCACGGCAGCGCCCCAGCCGATCCTCTGGCCATCTACGGTCTCGATACGGACCCGCCAGGCCCGCATGCCGATTGTGGCGCTGCGGGCACGCCAGCACAGGACGAAATAAGCCAACCCGACGATTGAAAGGTAGGCCTGATACAGCATGCGCTCCGGGGAACCGGGTACGGACAGGTCCAGCATGGCGAACGGGATACTGGCAGCCCACCAGATGGCGGCCAGCGCCAGAAGGTCATAGAGGATGCAACCTAATCGCCGCCAGAGGCCGATGGTGTTCGCAGACGGCATTCAGCGAGTGTAACATACCGAAATGCCCGCTACTGTATACTTTCCGCACCATGTCCGACGTCGATGCAATCGATGCATTCCTTGACAGCAGTTGGGCGGAGCAGGGACTCGCGCGCTCGACAATGCTGGCGTATCGATCTGATTTAACAGGATTTTCAAAATGGCTGAACGCTCAGGGCGCAAACCTGCGCGCGGCGGATGGCGGCGACATCCAGATGTATCTGGCCTCCCGGCTCCAAAAGGGCATGCAGGCCAGCAGCGTGGCACGCATTCTGTCGGCGATTCGGCTGTTCTACCGCTATGCGAAGCGGCATGCCCTGCGCAGCGATGATCCCTGTACGCAGGTCATTACCCCGAAGCCGTCCCGATACCTGCCCTCCGTACTGAGCGAGCAGGAAATCGAAACCCTGTTGAATACACCGAACACGGACACCCCCAAAGGACTGCGGGACCGTGCCATGCTGGAACTGCTTTATGCCTGTGGACTCAGGGTCAGTGAACTGGTCACCCTCAAACAGGGTCAGATCAACATGAAAACCGGAGTCCTGCGATTGGTGGGGAAAGGCATGAAGGAACGATTGGTGCCGATTGGCGAATGCGCAACCGATTGGCTGGAGCGTTACCTCCGGGATTCCCGGCCGGCGTTCTTGAAAGATCGCCCTCGGACCGAGGATCTGTTCGTCACCCGCCAAGGCCGGGCGATGACCCGTCAGGCTTTCTGGCAGATGCTGCGTCAAGTGGCCCGGAAGGCCGGCATCACCAAACCGCTGACGCCGCACACGCTGAGACACACGTTCGCCACGCACCTGCTCAACCATGGGGCGGACTTGCGGGTGGTGCAGATGCTGCTCGGCCACAGCGATCTTGCTACGACTCAAATCTATACTCACGTTGCTCATGACAAACTCAAAGACATGCACCGGGTTCACCACCCCCGTGGCTAGGCGAATCCTGTTGCTCGGTACTTTGTTGCTCGCGGCCGCAGCTTCCGCGGAAACGAACAGTGAGCAGCTCCGGGAACGCCTGCAACAACTGATACCGGGTTACACGCCGGACCAAATCCGCCCTTCGCCATCGCCGGGCTTGTACGAAGTGTTGTACGGCGCGGACATTTTCTACATTACGGGTGATGGGAAGCACCTGATCACGGACGGCAATCTGATCGATGTAGACAGTCGGGTCAATCTGACAGAGATTTCCCGGGCCGAGATTCGGGTGAGACTGCTGGACGCCTATGGCACGGACAAGATGCTGGTCTTCCCGGCGACCGTGTCGCGCCGCCATTCGCTCGTCGTGGTCACGGATATCGACTGCCCGTACTGCCAGAAATTCCATGAGCATATCGAGGAACTCAACAATGCCGGAATCGAAGTCCGCTATCTGCTGTACCCGCGGGCAGGCGAGGGGAGCGAGAGTTATCGGAAATCGGTTAGCGTTTGGTGTTCCAACGATCCCTTGGATGCGCTGACCCGCGCCAAGCGCCGGGAGTCGATCTCGCCGAAGACCTGCGCGAACCCGGTTCTGGAGCACATGAACCTGGTCGAGCGGATCAACATCCGGTCGACCCCCTCCATTTTCCTGTCAGACGGTTCGCTGATCCGCGGCTACCGCCCGCCGGCGGAGATCTTGGCCCTGCTCGGCGACTGATTCCAAATCCTACGGATCAGGCATATCGTGCAGCTGGCGGCTGCGCGTGAACAGCAGGGAACAGCGTACTGACCGCTCGGGGTAGACGAGGCGGATGTAGCGGGCGTATTCGTTCATCTGCCCCGCGTAATGCTCGGCGATTCCAGCCAATTCTTCCGGATCCTCCGTGGCATGGGACTTGAAGTCGATAATCCAGGCCGTGTCCGGAGAGAGCAGCAGCCGGTCGATGATGCCGAATCCCTCGCCCATTTCGGTTCTGCAAAGCACAGGCACTTCCGCGTACACGCGGGTCTGGGGGTCAGGTCGGAATACCGGATCCAGTTCCGAATCGGCGACTACCTGACGGGCTTCGTTCAGCCAGTCCTGAAAATCAGGATCTTCAAGGTCGCGGTTGTAGCTATTTGCTAGGCGTTCGAGCTCGGTCCTATCCGGTTCGCCGGCTCCCAGCAGTTCGATCAGGGCATGGATGGCGCGTCCACGTTCCAGCGCGTGTTGTCGCTGCAGGATTCTGTCCGTGCCTTCGGTTTCTCCGGTTTCTCCGGTTTCATCCAATTCGTCGATCATGCTTGGCGAGGCCGTGTCCGGAAGTGCGAATGGTGTGTCCAGCCCGGCGCAATCCGGTTCTGGCATAGAAGGGGGAGGTGCGGCATCGGTGGATAGAGTGGGCGGCTTCGGACCTCGGGCCAGCAACTTGACTTCCTTCCCGGGCGCCCCTGGGAACAATTCCCGAAGTTCTTCGTGGAGTTCCTCGTACTGACAGAGGATCAACATCTGCCGGGCGCGGGTAAACGCGACATAAGCGCGATTGAGTTCTTCCGCCCGTCTTTTTTGGCGTGCCAGTTCCAGGCATTCCAGCGAACAGGAATCCATGTCTTCCGTGCGCGGCCTGAACAGGAAGCGTCGAGGGAGGGTTTCGTTGGCGGGCCAATCGAGCAGAATATCGCCGTGTCGACCCTGCTCTCTGGGCTTGTCCAGTTCGGCGTATATGATGATCGGCTTCTCCAGTCCCTTGGCCGCATGCACGGTCAGAATCTGGACGCGGTCGTCCTGATCATCTGATTTCAGGCTGACGAGATCGGGGGCGTCGTAGCCCTCGACGCGACCACAGCGCATTTCCTCAATGAAGTGGACGAAAGCCGCCGTGCTGGGGTAGCGCCCGCTGTCAAACTCTAGGGTCAGCTCGATGAAGCGAGTCAGGTTGCTGACCGCGCGCTCACCACGTTCTTCGTTCGGCCAAGCATCTCGGTAGCAGCGCAATGCATCCGTCTCGAAGTAAATCCGGTCCAGCAGGTCATGGGTGGGGATGTGACCGATCAGTTCCCGCCACTTTTTGAAGTCTCTGGCCGCACGCCGCAACGGATGATCCGGATCTTTCTGTTGGGCCAGGATTTCCAGGCGCTCGGCCCAGTGGCCCGAACCCGCATTCGTGCGTGCCAGTTCCATCAATTCTTCGTCCGTGATGTTGTACAAGGGGGAGCGCAGTACCTGTACCAGATGCAGGTCGTCTGCTGGGCGAATCAGGGACTGGAGCAGGGCCTGCATGTCTCGCACTTCCAGGTGGTTGAGCAAGGTCTGCCGGGACTGACGCGCGAAAGGAATCTTGAGCCGTGCCAACGCGTGCTCGATCTGTGGCACATGAGTGCGCCGGTTCACCAGAATCATGCAGTCGCGGTACCGGGCGGCGCGGTCTCCGGACTCCCGGTCCTCGATGACAACCCGTTCGTCGATGATTTGTCGGATTCGCTGGGCGATCTGGTCGGCCATCTGTTCCAGGTGGGTGGATCGGGTTTCGGGGCGGGGTTTGGTCAGGGGATTGCGCAACGGCTCATCAAGCTCACGCTCCGACGGTTTGTCGCGTGGTTCTTTCGGGATGAACGGAAGCAGTTCAACCCGTCCCCAAAGTTCCGACAGATGAGTCTGGTGAGAGGGGAAATCCGGAAGGGGGAAAAGACCGTCTTCGCCGAAAGCGTCGTTGACGAAATCAATGATGATCTCGGATGAGCGGCGGGAGGCGTCCATGGAAGTGGGTTCGTCCGCCTGCAAATAGGACTGGAGATAAACGCCGGCCTCCTTTTGGATCTCTGGGTTGGCGCGACGCCATTGGTAGATGGACTGCTTGGTGTCGCCAACGATGAATGCGGAACTGGATCCGTCCTCGGTTTCATGCAGGGCTTCGAGGAAGACCTGCAGGGTTTGCCAGGACAGGGCGTCGGTGTCTTGGAATTCGTCGACCAGCACATGCCGGAATCTCTGTCCGAGCTTGTACTGAACCCACTCGATGCCGCCGTCCATCAGCCGGTTCGCGAACCACAACAGGTCGTCGTAGTCCATGTAGCCGTATGTCTGCTTCAGGCGCTGGTAGTTTTCGGCCAGCCGCCCGACGACCGTGTACCAATGGCCGTTGAGTTCGCAGGCCTTCCGGCGTAGCAGCCCGTCCAGAGATTCAGAAGTTAGCTGATGCCACGAATCAAGTTGCTGTTCGAGTTCCTTGGCATCGTCCTCGCCCAAGCGCTCCCGCACCGTGTCTTGTGTTGGAATAAGTGAGCGCCGAATGCCTTCTCCTTTTGGATCGTCCAGAGCTTGGTGGAGATGACGGATCTGTTCTAAACTCCCAACTTCGTCTTCGTCCAGGGCGCGGCATAGTTTGACTGCGGCCCGGGCCTGGTTGGATTTCTCCGAGGCGCCACTTTTCTCCAACAGGCTCACAAGACGGCGAATCCCCGGCTCGATTTCGGAAATCCGGACAGGATCCGGAACTTCATTCAGGCGAAAAACCTCATCGTGCAGGTGTACGCGCAATTGTTCCAAGGTGAATTCGCCTTCGAAAGCGCGCCATTCCAGAATGTGCCCCCGAAATCCCGCCAGGATGCGGCGCAGGTCCCATAGGTTTGGAACCTCCGCCATGATCGCATTCATGGACTCGGCCAATTTGCTGCCGGGGTTTCGGAGGGTTTCCTCGAAAAGCAGGTCTTCTGCAGCCTGGTGTAAGCGGGCGGCCTGTTCCCTTTGCGGGATCGCGAATCCGGCGGGGATCCCGGCTTCCAGAGGGAAGCGCTGCAGCAGTTCTTGGAAGAAGGAATGGAAGGTCGCGATGCGGATGTTCTGGTCCGCGAACTGCACGATCTCGAACAGTGTCCGGGCGCGACCTAGATACTGCTCCGGCTTGTCGACACCGATCTTCCTGAGGTCTTCAACTAAAGCCGGGTCGTCGAGAGTGAGCCAGTTGGCCAGCCACTCGGTCAGGCGCTGCTGGATTTCTGCCGCCGCCTTGCGGGTGAAGGTGATGGCTAGGATGGAGTCAGGTTCGGTCCCCTCCAGCAGCAGGCGCAGGATGCGGGCGACCAGCAGCCAAGTTTTGCCGGTTCCCGCCGACGCGAAGACGGCGACACTTTTTTTTGGATCAGCGGGAGCCAGTGAGTCGGTCATGTGGACCGGGCAAGGTTTTGGATAGGCTGGAATGGTGCGATGGTCGGACTTGAATTTTTTAATAAACAACTACTAGGTATAAGTATATAATTCCCAGCATTAATCGAAGCGAGCCAGTGTAAATCATAAAAGTTTATACCAGTAATTTCCATTAGGAACAATGCATGTATGACGTTTTAATAATTGGCGCAGGAACCGCAGGTATTGCAGCAGCCAAACAATTGGAAAAATTGAATGCCAAATATTTGCTGATAGAAGAGGGAGATGGAGGTACGACGTGTGCAAAGACGGGATGTATGCCATCTAAAGGGCTAATTGAAATAGCAAAGAAAGTTAATAATATTCAGTCTTTAACTAAAGATAATTTTATCCGACAAAATCAATTCAAAATTGATACTGCTTCTGTACTGAAAAAAGTACGTACACTTAGAGATCATTTTGTCGAGAGAGCAATTAAAGGGAGTGAAAAATTTCCTCGAATCAAAGGGAATGCAAAATTTATTAATACTAATACTATTGAAGTCAATGGGGAAAAAATATCGGCAAACAACATAATTATTGCAAATGGTTCAAGGCCAAGAATACCGGATGTATTTGAAGAGGTGAAATCCAAAATATTAACTACTGACAATTTTTTTGAACAAGAAAAGCTGCCAGATAGCATAGCTGTTGTCGGGCTGGGTGTTGTCGGGGTAGAGCTTGCTCAAGCTCTTGCAAGATTGGGAGTAAAAGTACAAGTATGTGAAGAATATAAAACAATAGCAGGAATACAAGATGAAAAAGTTTTTCATCATGCACTTTCTCTTCAACAGCAGTACTACCCGATTCATTTCAATACCAAGATTGCAAAAGTAACTGAGCAAGCAGGGAAGTTCTTGATTGAGTGGAAAAATGGTCGATTAGAAGTTGACCAAGTATTGTTGTGTGCTGGAAGAGAATCCAATATTGATCAATTGAACTTGGAAAAACTAGGGCTAGATACTACGGACACAGCAAACACGTTATATGACCTCTGCACGTTGCAGATAGATGATTTTCCAATTTATGTGGCTGGTGATGTGAGTTCCAAAAAAATGGTGGTGCATGAAGCCGCAGAAGAAGCAAGAGTTGCGGTATACAACGCGATGCATGCCAAAAAGAAAAAACTTGCAAAGCCTGCTTTAAATATAGTTTTTACTGACCCACCCATAGCAAGAGTAGGCCAGTCATTAAATGAACTCGACCGGGAAAAGTGTGTTATTGGTGAATTCGATTTTGCTCTGCAAGGGCGCGCAACTTTAAAAGGGGAAAATCATGGCGTTGTACGGGTTTATGTGAATTCAAGAAACGATCATATTCTCGGTGCAGAAATGATAGCCCCAGGTGCGGAAAATTTTGCACATTTGTTAATGATGGCCATTCAAAATGAAATTCCATTACACAAGTTATTACAACTACCTATCTATCATCCGGTTTTGGAAGAAGGATTACGCCAAGCACTAGTTAATGCAAAAAGCAAATCAGCAGCTACGTAAGCTTTCCCGTTGCACGTATGTAGCGAACCTGCACAGGGGCTATCTTTTGAAATTTAAAGGCATAGAATAAAACTTGGTACTTAATAGTACTGAAGAATCTAGAGATCGACCCAAGAGAGGCATCATTATGAAAATTAGAGATAAAGAGGTGCTCATACCTACCAGTATTGTAGGTAATTATCCTAACCCACGTTGGTGGGATACGTTGTGGGCGACCAATTTTTCGGGAGACCAGGCGCCACCGGATGCGAAAGAGCGAGAAGCATTGGAAGACGCAATAGCCACTATGGCGCACGATCAAGAAATGGCAGGGCTGGACATTATTTCGGATGGCCGGGTACAAGGCGATAATTATGTTGATCAAATCGTGTACTACTACCTTAAGCGTCTTGGCTACAGCATGCATGGGGAATACCTAGCCACACCACTTTATAGTGACTTACACTCCGCGACCTGCCATCAAGAAATCAAACGCTACGGCCCCATCATGATTCAACAGGCCAGAGCATTGAAACGGGCTACTGACAAACCGATTAAAGTGCAATACACGGGGGTTCAAGCATTGGCTCAATGTACCAATGATTATTATTACAAGTCCAGTTATGATCGAGCGATGGCAATTGCCACAGCACTGAACGAAGAACTCCTTGAATTAGACGAGATGGGTGTAGACTTCATTCAATTGGACGAGTTTACATGGCCTTACCTTTTTGAAGATTGGGCGATAGAGGCCTACAACCGATGTGTGGCAGGTGTCAAAAACTCCAAGATTGTCACACATGTTTGCTGGGGGAACTACAAAGGTACTTACGGGTATTACATGGAAGAAGGGGCAGACGATTTTGATATCACCAAGCGAGCAGGTGAAAATCCAACGAATCGAGCTGAATCCATCATACCGAAATGTTATGAGGCGAACCTGGATGTCATTAACATAGAAAACTGTGGCAGATGTGAGGGCGAACTGGATGTCCTGAAAACGCATCCGCTGCCGGATAACTTGTACTTTTGGGCAGGGGTCATCGACATCAAGAGCACGATTGTTGAAACCGCTGACCAGGTAGCTGATCGTATCCGGGGCCTGCTCAGGTATGTTCCTGCCGACCGCCTTGGGGTTACAACCGATTGTGGTCTTATTCACTTTTGGCGCTACATCGCCTATGAAAAAATGCGTGCTCTTGTTGAAGGAACAAAAATCGTGCGTGAAGAATTGCAAAAGGAATCAAAGAAAGCCGCATGATGCACTGATCGAAAATAAAGTTAATGGAGATTCTGTATCCATGCCGGTTCTAACCTTATGGTGTCCGGATTGTGAACGGGAGTTCAAAGGCATGGTTATGACTGGTGCGAAAGTTCCTGATGTGTGGGTTTGCGCGGTCTGTAAAAATGATCGCGCAAATCCAATACACGAAGATCATCATTCACATCCCTGGGCGAAAGATCCATGCGATCATGATTCTCATAGGACCTGCCCTTGCTGCGTAGTGTAATCGTGTGTTGACTCGCCACTCGACCGCAGAGAACAAACTTACCAGCATTGAAGCACTAGCTTCACAAGTTGAATCCGGAGATTGTGTAGCAGTCGGAGGCGGCTTGTCATCACGTGAGCCGATGGCTCTAATCCGTTCAATCATCCGCAATCGTGTTAACGGTTTGACAGTGGTCGGTTCTGCACACGGAATTGACATCGATTTGCTGTGTGGTGCAAATGCGGTTTCTGCGTCTCAAGAAAGTTATGTAGGGTTTGAACAAGATTTTGGCATGGCGCATAACTATCGACGAGGATGTGAAAGTGGTGAAATAGAAATTCAGGACAATTGCTGCTATACGCTTGTTCAACAACTTCGTGCCTCGATACAAGGCTTACCATTTATGCCTATTCAATCAGTAAGAGGTACCGATTTTGAAAAAGATCATCCAAGTTATAAAACGATACAGAGTCCTTATTCGGGAGAGGACATATTAGTTGTTCCACCTCTTACACCGGATGTGGCAATTATTCATGCCCAATATGCCGACTTGCATGGCAATTTGAGGATTGAAGGTCCTCCAGTCGTTGACTTGCTGTTTGCGCAGGCATCAAGAACGGTGCTGGCAACAGTGGAAAAGATCGTAACAAATGAAGAATTGAAGCGCCTCGGTGGTGCAAATATTCCGTACTTTTATGTGTCATACATTGCTGAAGCACCCATGGGCGCTCACCCGACCGCTTGCTATCCATTTTATGCCTATGATCGTGAACATACCGAGTTATACATGTCTGCCGCGAAAGAAGGTTCAACAGCGTTCAAAAAAAAATATTTGAAAGATTTCGTATATGAATGTGAAAGTCATGAAGAATACCTGCATCGCATTGGCGGAGAAGATACACGTGCAAGACTATCTAGCTGGAAGGAGTCAACTGATGCCTGGATGGAGTTATACAAGGAAAGTACATAAATATGGGCAAGAATTGCACGCTGGGCGAGCTACTCATCGATCAACTGGCGCGAACTGTTGAAGATGACACATTAGTGTTCCATGGATTTGGATCACCATTAGTTCAGATTGCATTGCATGTTGCCAAAAGGGTATACACCCCTAATTTGGTGCTGGTAGCCGGTGCTACCTATGGAGTCAATCCAGATCCTCCTTTCATAGCTCCCACGACTAACGACTGGGTACATGACCGAAACTCCGAATGCCACCTAAGCATTGGTGAGTTATTCGATTTGTCTGCAAGTGGGCGCTTGGGGAGAATGTTTTTATCAGGCCTGCAAATCGATCGTTGGGGCAATACCAATGTAACTCAGCTGGGCCGCAAAACCTTAAAGCTGAAACTGCCGGGGGGTGGCGGCGCTTGTAACCTGTCATGTAATGCAAAAAATATAACATTGTGGACTGCAGCACATCGTTCAGAGCCAGTAAAAGGAAAGCGCCGCTATCGGATCGTCTCGCAGTGTGACTATGTCACCGGTTTTGGTCATAAGAACGCTGATGGGATTACTCGCAGGCAACTTGGATACCGGGGTAACGGTCCACAGTGTCTCGTTACGGATTTAGGCGTTTTTGATTTCGACCAGGACGGACATTTGCAATTGAATGCTCTCTATCCGCACACCACTGTAGACGATGTTCTGGAAAATACTGAATTTGAACCAAGAATGAAGAAAGAGGTTAAAACAGTTTCGCTTCCTTCTTTAGAAGTGCTTTCGATCATCCGAAAACTTGATCCACTTCGTATTCATGAAAAGGAATTATTACCCGGGGACCGCTCATTGACATTGGAAGCCTAAAAATGCAGCAATCTGTTGAACAATCCCAAGTGAGCATGAAACAAGTAGATTTCTCGGCTAGGTATCGAGGCAAAAACAATATTGTTCCAATTCCTTATCGCAAAACCAGTGTTCAGAAATACGCTGGAGAGATGTCCGAGAAAGCGGTGCAGTCATACTTGTTGGGGAAAGAAGCGTATCGGCGTACAGAATTTATTGTGCTCAAAGGGGGCAACCAGGAAAATGCAGTCGTTGCCATCCAAAAGGCTGATGATCAATCACTATTTTCAGATATAGTTCATGTTGAAATTCTAGGTCTTCCGAAAAACTGCATTTACGTTCAAGACAGCAGTGTTGACTGCGCGAATCGATCTGCCTTGGCTGAAGCTGCTTTTCGCAATCAAGTGAAAAAAAATGAAATATGCATTGTTGAAGGCAAGTATGACCATATCAACTTCATATGTCGTCCTGACCCGCTTGTGCTTCAGGTACTGGAAGTCGAACCACCTTCTCCACCAAAGTTATATGACATGGTAGTGCAGGCATTAAGTTATGCTGATTTGCCTCCCATTCTTGTTGAGTTCAAAGCAATTGATGTAAGAGAGCTATGCAACAGTGTAGATCCTGAATGTTACTTGCTGCCTTGTAGATCAGGTGGGATGGATCAACTACAAAAGCCTGTATATTTCTTGGACGAGCGTCCCAAGCAACGCAAAAACTGGGTTTTAATAGGATGCGAAAGAAGTCTTCAATTTCATCGACACTATTATGGAGATGAGCCACCCCAGGTTGAGATGTGTCCACGCAAGCTTCGACAAGAATCTGAAGTGCCTACACTATTGAAGTGTTGTCTACTTGAATTCGAGATTGAAAGAGATGGGGACCTGATGGTTGTTCCCTGGGGTGCCGATCTCACTATGGTAGAAAAAGCTCTGCGGGAAATTTCGAGTGAGGTTGAGTATGTCTAAGTCTGCTTGGGATGGGATTCAAGTCATAAGTGAATTCATGAAAGAGCGTGTAGAGCGGCAAAAAAACGTTGGTATGACGATGGTTATCGATACGTATATGGGGCCGCAGATGTTGCAGGACATGCTTCTAGTTTCGAATGAGTATATTGATCACTGGAAGTGTAGTTATGGAGTATCTGCCGTGATGCCTGCAAACATACTCCGTCAAATGCTCGATACATTAAATCAATACAACATCAATACATTTCCTGGAGGTACGCTGCTAGAGGCTGCGATTATTCAGAAAAACTGTCAATCGTACATGCTGCGTGCCAAAGAGATTGGATTCCGTTCAGTCGAAATTTCAGATGGAACGATCACACTGCCCATTAAGCGCAGGCGTAACGCAATCTTGTGTGCGCTAGACAATGGATTAATTCCAATTACAGAGGTAGGTAAAAAGGACCCCACAAAGCAACCAAGCCCTGAAAAACTTGCAGACCTGATTCTGCAAGATTTATATTTTGGTGCTGAGTATGTAATCTTGGATGCAAGAGAATCCGGGCGCGAAATCGGCATATTTGACCAAAATGGAGATTTGAAGCTCGAATTACTTGACAAAATCTTATCGTTAGTTGGGCAAAAAAAAGAAAAGGTTATTTGGGAAGCCCCCCTAAGAAAACAACAGGCCGCCCTGATCAAACAAATTGGTCCAAATGTAAACCTTGGGAATATAAGCCCCATGGACGTCTTGTCGTTAGAGTCACTACGCTTGGGACTTCAATATGAATCCTTAAGAGAAGTTGCCGACGAGTCTACCCAGCGTGGAATGTGGGACCCTGATTCAATAGAAAACTCTGATACAACCAAAATATCACAAGAATCCGCAAAGAAATGAGTGACAAATTTTCAGACTCCGATGCTGTTTTGTGTACCGATGGCCGTTTATCACAGCCTCCCGAAGATATATTAGTTACCAGTGCTTTTAAGAGTGAGCTTCAAGAACAGCTCTGCTTGTCAGAAGAAATGAATTGGGTGGATATTGCACACGTAATAGGATTAGTTGAGGCCAAGGTTATCAAGAAAAAAGTAGGCGCTGACCTGTTGAGTGCATTGCAAAAATTACAGGAGAATCCAACGGATTTCCAACCTGACCCTAAATTCGGTGATTTATTTACAAATCGAGAAAATTGGTTAGAGCAACACTCAAGCGCAGTAGGTTGGTTATGTGCAGGCAGAGCGCGTAGAGAAAGCACTACGGTCGCTTACCATTTAACAATAAAAAAGATTTTACTTGACCTTGCTGATGAAATAACAGCCTTGATGCGGGTAATGATGATACAGGTGTCGGCGCATAAGGCATCAGTCATGCCGGATTACACGTATATGCAGCCGGGACAGCCAACGACATTCGGGCATTATTTACATTCATTTGTATTCATGCTGATGCGTGATCTTGCGCGCATTGAATCACTTTATGGAAGGGTCAATTGCTGTCCAGCAGGGTGCGGAGGCATCAACGGGTCAACTCTTCAGATTGACAGGGAAAAGCTGTCAAGCTTATTAGGCTTTGCGAGACCTGTCATGCATGCAAGAGATGCAATGTGGCAAGCTGATATTTCCATCGAGATCGCGTCAGTTTCAACTTCAATTTTAGTTACGCTGGACCGCTTTTGCGAAGATGTTCTGTATTTCGTGACGGAAGAATTCAACTACATTGAGTTGCAAGATTCTTGTTCACGAGCAAGTAAGATTATGCCGCAGAAAAAAAATCCTTATGCTTTAGCGTATATTCGAGCGCTGGCAAATAAGGTTATTGGTATTCAGAATATGGTGGTTGTGTCGCAGCGCACACCAACTGGACAGATTGATAATCGCCTGTTCTTGTACGGAGAAATTCCATTCGTGCTTAAGAAAAGCATCGAAGGGATTGGCTTGTTAAAAAATGCGGTGGAGGGATTGCAGTTCAAAACTTCAAATGCAGTAAACAGAATAAGGGAAAGCTACGCGATGGCCGCGGAACTAGCTGAACAAATTTCAGTTGAAAATAATTTGGACTATAGAACCGCCCATAAGATTGTTGGAAAAATCGTCCGAAATTTCATACACCTTAAAAAACATTTATTCGAGTTGACGGAACCAGAATTAAATGAAGCTGCAAGCGATGTAGTAGGTCGCCCAATTTCATGCTCCAGGCAGATCCTTGAGATACTGAATTCTCCGCATGTTGCAATTGAGAAAAAGTCCGGGTTAGGAGGCACGTCTAAAGAAAGGATCAAGGAGATGATTGAATACAGTCAACAAGAGATTAATGATTATAAAAAATGGACAGACAATGAACGGGAAAAAATAAAACAATCAGAAAACGCATTGTCACAACACATGCATACCATTATCAATCAAGCCCAATGACTTCATTATTCGTAGAATCCTCTATATACCAGAATTCCTGGAGTACGGAATCCTTGCGAAAAATTTTTGATGAGAAATCAAGAATCAGAACTTGGCTGGAAATACTGGCTGTCCTAGCAGAAGTCCAGTCAAAATTTGGGTTAATACCAAAATCAGCTGGAAATTCAATTAAGGAATTCTGCAGTCAAGTTGAGATCGATAGTGAATTACTTAGTGACATCAAAGAAGGATTTGAACAAAGTGGCCATTCCATGCAGGGCTTTATCAATGCTTTAGCAAAGCGTGGAGGCGAAGATGTAAGAAACTGGTTGTATTTCGGTGCAACTGTACAAGATGTAACAGATACCTGGTTTGCGCTCGCTTTGAGGGATGCTAGGGAACAGTTTTTGTTGGATATAAATGCAATATGTTCTATTACCAAAAATCTCATGAGCGAGCATCGCGACACGATCATGCCAGGGCGTACGCATGGACAACACGGGTTGCCTATAACATTTGGATTTAAGGTTGCGGGTTGGGCGTGTGAACTGGATCGTCATCGAACTCGGTTATCGCAATTGGGTAACCGAATGGACGAGGGACAGTTATGTGGAGGCGTTGGATCACTTTCATCGTTAGGCCGCCACGGTCTAGAAATTCAAAAGGAATTTTGTGATCGCCTCGGATTACGTGACCCCACTATCTCTTGGATTTCAAGTCGAGATGTATTTGCAGAATGGGGCCAGTTATTAGTGTTGATGACTGGAACTGCAGATCGTATCGGTCATGAAATTTATAATTTGCAAAGAACAGAAATTGCAGAACTCATTGAGATTACGCCTATAGAAACCGTAGGCAGTATTACGATGCCTCATAAACAAAACCCAGAAATATCCGAACATCTGGGAACGCTTGCCAGAGTCGTTCGCCATAATGCTGCAATTCTTCTTGAGGGTTTAGTCACTGATCATGAACGAGATGGTCGATCTTGGAAAAGTGAGTGGCATGTCCTGCCGCTCATAACTTTAGTATCGGGAAAATCTCTAGAATTGCTGAAATTAATATTGTCAAATCTGGAAGTACAAACACTGAAAATGAAAGAGAACTTAGAAATCAGTGGCGAACAGATATTTTCAGAAGGTGTAATGCTGGCGTTAGCAAAAAAACTGGGGAAAAACCAGGCTCAAAAAATAGTCTACAAGGAAGCAATGAATGCGCGTAAGAAAAAAATTTCATTCAGAGAGGCTGTTTTGAATAACTCTCAAATTTCATCCAATCTAAGTACTGAAGATATCGATGAGATTTTTAAAAATGAAAATCGTCTTGGTTTATGTACAGCGATGGTTGATAGAGTGCTAAACAAAATATGAGTACTCAAACACTCGCATCTGATGACTTGCCGAAAATCAGCCGTTGTGAGTTCGCGCAGTTTCCCACTCCTTTGCAGCGGTTTAAAAAACTGGAAAAAAATTTCAATGACATTGAGCTATGGGTTAAACGCGATGACCTAATCGAATTTGGTTATGGGGGAAATAAAGTCAGGGCACTTGAATACATAGCGGCAGACGCATTAAAGAGGGGGTCGAAAACGTTAATTACAGGTGCGGGTGTGCAATCCAATCATGTACGTGCAACGGCAGCAGTGGCAGCTTATTTAAATCTGAATTGTATTGCTATCTACTGGGGCAGCCCCCCCAAAGAAGTTACGGGCAATTATTACCTGACCAAATTGTTGGGAGCAGAAACCAGATTTACACACGATACTGATCGAAGTTCGGTGGATACAATGATCCGACTTGTTGAGCAAGAACTGATGCATGGTGATGCTCTTCCTTATTCAATCCCGCGAGGAGGAGCATGTGCACTAGGGGTAATCGCTCACATGTTTGCGGCGAAGGAATTATTTGAGCAGTGCCAAAGCAAAGAGATAAATGTCGATCTTGTAACGCTTGCAGTGGGTTCTGGAGGGACTATAGCTGGTTGGGTACTCGCACGAATCTTGTATGACCATCCTTGGCGAATCGAAGGCTTTACTGTGAGTCGGCCTGCCAAGGAGTTAAAGGAAATTGTTCATAATTTGGTACAACAAGCCGCCATAGTATTGAATGTTGCAGTAAACATAAATTTGGAGGAGATAGTAATCCGTGAGGGCTACATTGGTGATGGATACGGGATACCAAGTATTGAAGGGAATCAAACAATTAAAGATGTTGCAATCAAGCAAGGTGTTTTTTTTGATCCGACGTATACAGGAAAAGCATTTGCTGGACTTTCAGATTTAATAAATAATGGTTTCTACAAGGACATTAAAACAGCTGTGTTTTTACATACAGGAGGAGAGCCCGTTTTGTTTAGTTAGTAGGTCAACAAATGACAGAAGTTAAAACTACAACTATTCCTGATTTGCAAACAAGTGCAATGTCGACGGATAGCGATGAGCGCGAAATTTTAAAATTGGTAGAGAATGCCAGATTTGCACAATTGCAAGTAAATTCCTATACGCAAGAACAAGTAGATGAATTAGTGACATCAATTGCCTGGAGCGTTATCAAAAATAGAGAAGAATTGGCACGCATGGCTGTTGATGAGGGTGAGTTTGGAAATTACGCTGATAAAGTAACAAAGATCTACAATCGCGTAATAGGAACATTGGCGGATATGCGTTCAATCAAGACTGTTGGCGTAGTTGAAGAGGACCCTGAGACCGGAATAACAAAGCTCGCTAAACCCGTGGGTGTAATTGGTGCACTTATTCCGGCAACAGGCCCTGATGCAACGCCGCCCGTCAAAGCATTAGGCGCGATTAAAGCAAGAAACGCGTTGATCATAGCGCCACACCCAAGGACAAAAAGAAGTTCAGCTAGAGTAGTCGAATGCATACGAGAAGGTTGTACTCGCGTTGGTGCTCCTGAAGACCTGGCACAAGTGATAACCAGCCCTTCAATTCAAAAAACAAAAGTGCTAATGGAAAATGTAGATCTCATCGTGGCAACGGGGGGCATGAATATGGTGAAAGCCGCATACAGCTCAGGGAAACCTGCATATGGAGTAGGCGTAGGGAATGCGGTGCATATAGTGGATGAAACCGCAGACCTCAACGATGCCGCTGATATGATTGCAAAGGCAAAGACATTTGATTTTGCAACCAGCTGCTTGGCGGATAACGCCATAGTAGTTCATCAAGATATCTACAAAGTACTAGTAGACAAGTTGATAGAACTTGGTGGTTATTTATGTAATAAAGCAGATAAAAATAGCCTTGAAAAAATTATGTGGCCAAAAGATGCCCATATCCCATCTCCTGAAATCATCGCGAAATCTGCAGAGTCAATTGCAAAGAAGGCACAAATTGATATTCAGCCTGGCAAAAGCTTTCTGTTAGTAGAAGAAACCGGAATTGGAGAAGGCCATCCGTTCTCTGGAGAAAAACTGTCCGTTGTTTTAGCCGTCTATCAATATTCGGGTAAAATCGAAAATGCGGTAGATGTCGTAAATAGAATTACGAATTATCAGGGCTTGGGGCATACATGCGGAATACATTCACAATCTGAAGCAAACATCAACTATGTTGCCTTAAATACAAAAACAGCAAGAGTCATCGTGAATCAAAATCTTAATGAAGGAGCAGGCAGTCCCAGAAACGGATTGCCCTATACATTGTCACTTTCCTGTGGGACATGGGGAGGGAATATCACAACCGAAAATGTCAATGTTAGAAACTTTATGAATGTAACTTGGGTTTCACGTCCAGTACGTCCTCGTGCGTTTAACGAAGAGGAACTGTTTGAAAATTATTGGAACAAATATGGCAAGTAAGAATCAGTTATTGGGATTTTATCAGCTATACATGGGTGCATGACATGAAACATTATGAGTTAGGGACTGTAGAAGACCTAAAAAATTCTACCCGATTAAAACGAGAGGGTTTTGATGAAAATTCTTTAAAAAGAAAACACCCTTCACCGATCGAACCGGTACAAAATGTTATGGATTTGGCCGATGATATTAACAGCAAGAAATATGATGCCGTAATTGTTGGAAGTGGCCCGGGAGGATCAGCTGTTGCAAGAGAACTGGCAAGGGCAGGAAAAAAAGTAGTCGTACTGGAGTATGGGAAGGATCATCGAAATAAATGGTATTACGGAACTGTCGCAGGACCTTTTATCTACACCGAAAAGCGTGGCTTTTTAAAATCTAAGGAAGGAGTAACAATTGTCCGCCCGATGCTTACTGGGGGGGCAACCAACATGTTTGCAAGTGCTGCTTCAGGTCCTCCGTCTTGGTGGTTTGATAAAACGGGTGTAGATATAGAGTCTGAAGTTAACGAAACCATTGATGAGCTTCGGATTGAGGCGTTACCTGAAGAACTCACTGGCGCTGCATCACAACGTATTGGAGAAGCAGGCAGGGATCTGGGCATGGACTGGGTGCCCCAAACAAAATTCATTCATCCAACGCGGTGTTACTCTGAATTAGATTGCGGAGACAAATGCATGTTTGGTTGTCGATGTGGAGGTAAGTGGACTGCAAATGAATATTTGGATCAAGCTATTGAGGCCGGTGCGTCCGTTATTACCGAGTGTAACGTTCACAATGTTGAGATTGAAGATGGCGTGGCAACCGGAGTATGTGCTGAAGTACACGGGAAAAGATTCAGACTGAATGGCCAGGTCGTTATTGTTTGTGCTGGAGGAATTGGCACACCTAGAATTTTGCAAAATTCAGGCATTCATAATGCTGGAGATGCACTGGGTGTAGATACTACATTTGTTGTATATGGTGTCATCAAAGAGAAAGGAAATACTGGTGATCCACCTATGACGATCAGCTATTGTGACGATGAGAATGGTTTGATGTATTCGACACTCACTCAGCCATTTGGGCTATTTGCGCTTACTCAATATTACAAAGGTTGGAGGCATTTAAAGAAAGTGCCCAAGTTTCCGCGCATGCTAGGAATTATGGTTAAGATAAAAGAAGGTCTTAAAGGCTATGTGGCACCGGATGGACAGATCAGTATGCCTTTGTTGCATGATGATTTCCTACGGGCAAACATTGGGTTCAGTACTAGCAAAAGTATTCTTATGAAAGCGGGATGTGATCCAAATACTATTTTTTGGAACCCCCCAAGAGGGACACATCCATGTGCAACAGTACGTATAGGTGATCACTTGGATTCCGATCTAAAAACCTTTGCATTTGATAACTTATATGTCTCGGATGCGAGCACTTTCCCATTACCCCTGGTACGCCCTCCGACACTTACAATTATTGGGCAAAGCAAGAGGCTGGCAAAGCATCTTATTGGAACCAAACTCAAAGACACTCAAATTCGGAAAGAGGAAAATATGGCATTGGCATAATAGAAATTGCATGCAATTTTTGTGCATTAAATAATTTACAAAAAGAAAATTGGAAGAACTAGAATTAATCAGCTTAAAACTATGTCCCTTTGTACAAAGGGCGGTGATAGTCTTAAATCATAAAAACATAAACTATAAAATCACTAACGTGGACTTGGAGAATCCACCAGGCTGGTTTAATAAAATCTCACCATTAAAAAAAGTTCCGCTTCTAAAGATAGGTGAAAAAGATGTCCTGTTTGAATCAACGGTTATCTGTGAGTACATAGATGATGTTGCACCAATCAAGTTACGGCCAGAAAACCCGCTCCAGTTGGCATACAATCGCGCATGGATTGAATTTGGATCTACATGCATTGTAGATCAGTACATGCTGCTTTTAAAAAAAACAGAAAAAGAGTTTAAAGAGCAAGCTGATCAAATCATTAGTAAACTACATTTGGTAGAGAATGCTTTGAATAATCAGCCATTTTTTAATGGCGAACAATTCTCGCTTGTAGATGCCGCATATGCTCCATTACTGATACGATATGAAATCATAAATAATATTATTCCAATATTTAATTCTCAGAGTTTTAAAAAGCTTTCAAGCTGGTCAGACACGATTCTTGGATCAAGCGCCGTACAAGAATCAATAGAATCAGATTTCCCCACCCAGTATAAAGATCAAATTACAGGTTTCGACGGATACTTGTCATCCCATATTAGCTAGAAAAACTCTACTCTAAAAAACTTTCTTTTGTGAATTTACTTGCATCCAGGTCTGCAGTTTATGCTGCATTGATATTGGCCATAGGAATGGGTTTTGGACGTTTTTGTTTTACAGGCATTTTTCCTGTAATGGCTGATGAAGGATCGTTGACACTAGATGGGGGCTCCTATGCGGCATCTGCAAACTACGCAGGATATTTGCTTGGTGCATTGTTAGCTATTAATACGCACCCTAATGACTCGTTTAAGTTGTGTCTTTATTCGATTTTAGGTACCGCATTGACAATTGCGTTTTTGGCTGTGTCCCAAAACGTGTGGTTCTTGATTGCCATGCGTGGCCTTTCAGGTGTGTTCAGCGCCACTGCAATGGTTGGCGCCTCATCATGGCTATTGCAGTACAAAGGGGATAATCGTGCTTCGCCAATTTTATACGCAGGTATTGGGTTTGGAATTTTAATTTCGGCAGAATTAATCGCTCTAGGTCAGCATTTTGGATTGGGTAGTGCGAAATTATGGTTCTTGCTAGGCGGAGCGGGTTTGCTAATTGGGATACCTTGTATTTTGCTGATGAAAATGGATTCAGTGGGAAAGACCGCAGACCAAATCTATACAGACATTCACAGTGCAGAAGTATTTGATAAGTGGAAACTAGTTTTAATTTATGGGTTAGCAGGGTTTGGTTATATCATTACCGCCACTTATCTTCCCTTGATAATCAAGGATGACTTGGGCATTGGAATCGGTATTCACATATGGGCAGTGTTTGGATTAGGAGCGATGTTCTCATGTTTTTTTTGGCATGGGGTTCAAGCTAAACTGGGCTCAAGAAATTCGTTATTTATTAATTTAATTATCCAATCGATCGGTGTAGCGCTTCCAGTATTCAGTCAAACATTATCCAGTTATTTGTGTAGTGCGCTCTTGGTTGGTGGCACATTTATGGGATTTGTTACTATTGCTAAATCAATAGCACTGCAAATATCTCATGAAGCACGAGGTAACCTCATGGCAATCATGACTACTTCATTTGGAATAGGCCAGATTGCGGGTCCGCTGGTTGCCAACGAGACCTATGATGTGAGCAAATCGTTTTCTTTGTCTTTTCTCATGGCAAGTATGGCGCTAATTATTGCAGCCGTAATCTCTGTAAAAGCTAAGACGCTTCGCGATTAAGTGTGGAATTCGGGCCTGTCCCGATAATTCCACTGCATCGTTGACGGATCATTGACGGTGCCCACTAAGCACTGTTATTCAGATTTTTATCAGACTTTTCTGAATTTCTTGGATGTTGTCGGACAGTTCAAATGGTGCCGATGGCCGGACTCGAACCGGCACGGCTTGCGCCACTGCCCCCTCAAGACAGCGTGTCTACCAAATTCCACCACATCGGCACTGTCTGCGCATTATCGCAAAACGCGCCAAATCTTACTCAGGAATTTCTCCGGCTGGACCCAATTCCGGTTCAGATTCCAAAATAACCGGCTGTTCCGGGATGTTTGGTTCAGGAAGAGCCTGTTCGGCCTCCGGTACGGCAATTCGCCCCATGAGACTCTGCTCGGGTGGTGCGGTTTTGACGATCCACGCCAGTGCCAGGCAGTTGATGAAAAACAATGCGACCACGACGGCGGTGACTCGGCTGAGAAAGGTTGCGCTTCCGCGTGCGCCGAAAACGGAGCCGGAGGCGCCGCCACCGAATGCTGCGCCGGTATCCGCGCCCCGGCCGTGCTGCAGCAGCACCAAGCCGACGATGCTCAGCGACAGCAGAATCGCGGTGATGAGAAGAATGGTGTACATGCGCTTATTTTCGCACGGCCTGACAGATGGACAGGAACTCGTCGGCCTTCAGGGAAGCGCCGCCGACTAGGCCGCCGTCGATATCCGGCATGGAGAACAATTCCGACGCGTTGGCCGCCTTGACGCTGCCGCCGTACAGCACGACCGTGTCCTGCGCGGCGACTCCAAGCTCCTGCTCCAAGTGCGCCCGGATGGCGGCGTGCACTTCCTGCGCCATGTCCGGGGTGGCCGCGACGCCGGTGCCGATGGCCCAGACCGGTTCGTAGGCGATCAGCGCGCGCGGGAATGCGTCCGGGAAGCTTCGGGCCGGCTGCAGTTGCCGGTGAATTACGTCCAGGGTCCGTCCTGCTTCGCGTTCCTCCAGGGTTTCCCCGACGCACAGGATCGCCCGGGTCGCGTCCGGGTCGCCTTGTTGCGCCGACTGGTGCAGGAGGGCGAACTTCCGCTCGATCAGTTCGTCAGATTCGCCGTACACGTGACGGCGTTCGGAATGCCCGATGATGGCGTGCGAGCAACCCAGTTCGGCCAGCATAGCTACGGAGACTTCGCCGGTGAAGGCACCCTCGGGCTGGTCGCAGACGTTCTGTGCGCCGACCTGGACCGGGCTTTCCGCAGTCTCTTCAAGGACGTCAAGCAGATGGACGAACGGAGGGCAGAGCAAAACCTCCGGATCGGTTGCATCTCCGGCGCCCTGTACGACGGCACGGGCCAACGTCCGGGCGGTGTCCCGGGAGCCGTGCATTTTCCAGTTGCCGGCGACGACGGTCGGTCGGGCCATGAAAGAAGATCCGGTGGTTATCAGGGAGTAATGCGGAGGGGCATTATAAAGGGCGGCCTTCAGGCACCCGTGTCAATCGAGTTGGCGATAGATTGCGCGAGGGCTTCAACCCTTCCGTGATCTTCTCCTTCCACCATGACACGCAACACCGGCTCTGTCCCGGAGGGGCGCAGGAGAACCCGACCTTGCTCGCCCAATTCATTGCGCGCATTCTGCACGGCCGCATCCGTGGCCGGACCGGGTGTACGGTTGCGTGGGCAACGTACATTGATCATGGTCTGCGGATACTTCTGCAAGTCCGAACGCGCCTGGCACAGAGGTTGACCGAGAATATGCAGCGCTTCCAGTGTCTGCAGCGCCGCAACCATCGCGTCGCCGGTGCAGGCCCGGTCGCGGCAGATGATGTGACCGGAGGTCTCTCCGCCGAGCTGCCAGTTGCGGGCCAGCAGCAATTCCTGGACATAGCGGTCGCCGACCGCAGCCCGTTCAAACGGAATCTCCAGGGCAGCCAGTGCTTTCTCCAGGCCCAGGTTACTCATTTGGGTGCCGGCCACGCCGCCGTTCAGGGTGCCTTGAACCTGCCTGGCGCGGGCGATGACGTACAAGAGGTCGTCCCCGTCCACGATTCCGCCGTCCTCGTCAACCATGATCAGCCGGTCGCCGTCACCATCCACGGCTAGCCCAAGAGTGGCACGGCGTTCACGGGTTTGGGCGCGGACATATTCCGGACAGGTCGCGCCACAACCGTCGTTGATGTTCGTCCCGTTAGGCTCCACGCCGACGGCAACCACGTCTGCTCCCAGTTCCTCGAACAATTTCGGTGCAAGTTGGTAAGCGGCTCCGTGTGCGCAGTCGACCAGCAGGCGCAGGCCGCCGAGGCGAAATCCCTCGGGCACGGTGCTCTTGCAAAAATCAAGGTAGTGGCGTCCGGCGTCGTTGAACCGACGGGCTTTGCCGGGTAGGGAACGGGGATCAATGTCCATTGGCTTCTCCAGTTCCGCTTCGATGCGATGCTCGATCTCATCGGGCAGCTTGGCGCCGTCCGCATCGAACAGTTTGATGCCGTTGTCGTAGTGCGGGTTGTGCGACGCGCTGATGACGATGCCGGCGCAGGCATCCAGTTCCCGGGTCAGTTGAGCAATGGCGGGGGTCGGTTGGGGGCCCAAC
>MRSX01000001.1 GCA_002631715.1 Candidatus Porisulfidus sp. TsSOB | reverse complement strand
GAAATGGCTGCAGCAGATTGCTTTGTGAAAGCGCATACAAACGAAGGAACCGGCATGACCGCCGCTCGGCACCAAGCGGCCCTGGTCGAGCGTTTGCGCGAGAAGGGGATTGGGAACAAGGCGGTCCTGCAAGCCATTCTGGAGACTCCCCGGCACCGCTTCGTGAGCGACGCGGTTGCCCGTCACGCCTATCGCGACGACGCCTTGCCCATCGGCTACGATCAAACCATTTCCCAACCGTACGTGGTGGCCTTCATGACACAGGCCCTGCTGGAAGCGGGATCTCCCCGGATCGTGCTCGAGATCGGGACCGGATCCGGCTATCAATCCGCAGTTCTGGCCAAACTGGTGAAACGGGTCTACAGCATCGAACGCATTCCCCAGCTGCATCGACAGTCGAGTCAACGGCTTCGCGAACTCGGCATCCACAACGTTTCCACTCGCTTGGGCGATGGAAGCCAGGGGTGGCCCGAACGTGCGCCTTACGAGGCGATCATGCTCACGGCAGCCAGTCCGGCTCCGCCCGAGGCGCTTCTGGAACAACTATCCGAGGGAGGGCGATTACTAATCCCGGAGGGCGCGCCCCATGAAGTCCAGACACTGGTACGCTACGTCAGGACAGCGAGAGGCATTAATCGAGAAGAGCTCCTAGACGTGTTGTTTGTGCCACTGGTACCCCAGGTAGGTTGAATATGCGCTTGTTTGCGCCTCTATACGACCAGACTCTGCGTTGGGCCCGTCACTCCCGGGCACCTTGGGCCTTGAGCGTCCTGAGTTTTGTGGAATCCATCATTTTTCCCGTTCCGACGGACGTGATGCTGGCACCCATGGTGCTGGCGCAACCGATGAAATGGCTACATTATGCGGCTCTTGCGACGGTTTTCTCAGTACTCGGTGGTGTTTTCGGATACTTGCTGGGAGCCTGGGCATTCGACTGGGCTTCAGCCTGGCTTTTGGCCAATGGCGGGACTCAGGCATTTACCGAGGCGCAGCAGCTGTTTCAGGAATGGGGCGTCTGGTTTGTTTTCATTGCAGCTTTCACGCCTGTTCCCTACAAAGTATTCACGATCAGCGCCGGCTTCATGGCATTGGCGCTAGTGCCTTTCGTTATCGCTTCGGCAGTGGGTCGGGCAGCACGATTCTTCCTCGTCGCTGGCCTTGTGTACTGGGTGGGTGCCCGATACGAGCCTTGGCTGCGCCGTCACGTAGAATCTGTCGGCTGGCTGATCGTGGCCATTTTGATTATGGTTTTCGTGTACCGCGAATGGTTCTGAAGAAGGGTATCTGGCAGGCCTTGATTCTTGGGGTACTGTGCACAGGGAGTGTTTCCTGCGGGGTTCTTCCGGACATCCTGCCGTTTCCTAAACCCACGTCTTCCATTCCCAAAAAGGTGGAGCCTCGGACGAAACAGGTGAAAGCCTGCTATCCGGTCAGGAACAAGGAGATTACCTATATCGTACGCAAAGGCGATACGCTGGGTGAAATTGCAGAATGCTTCAAGACGCGTTGGTATTACATCGCCAAACGGAACAACATCAAGAATCCCAACCGGATCAAAATTGGGCAGAAGCTGATCATTCCTCCACGATCGGGCAAGGCCGCGGCCGCGACGGGCAGCAGCGGAAAAAAGAGTAAAGGCACTTCCACGTCTTCACGGGCACCAACCCGTGCAAAGAGTGGCATCAACTGGATTTGGCCGGCCCAAGGCAAGATCATTCGGAAATTCTCTTCCAAGGGGTCGGGGAAGCAGGGAATCTCGATCTCCGGCAAGATGGGACAGAAGATCGTATCCGCAGCTCCGGGCAAGGTGGTCTACAGCGGGGAAGGGCTGGTCGGTTACGGGAAACTAATCATCGTGCAGCACAAGAAAGATTTCCTGACCGCCTATGCGCATAACAACCGCCTGCTGGTCAAGGAGGGGCAATCGGTCAAGAGAGGGCAGACGATTGCGCATATGGGAAAAACGGCGGCAAAGTCGCCGCGGCTTCATTTTGAGATTCGCTATAAAGGGAATGCCGTCGATCCGCTGAAATACCTGCCTTAGGCCGGCAGGATCAGGCAGGCCACGACATTCCGCCCGTCTTGGGCAAGCAGGTTATAGGTCCGGCAGGCCGCGATCGTGGTCATGGCTTCCAGGCCGATCTCCCGGCTTAGCAGTGCCCCATAGACCTCCGGACCCGGCAGTTGGAGGTCTGCGCCTGTGCCGAGAATCACCAATTCAGGCTGATGCTCAATGGCCGTCGAGAAATGCTGTGGTTTCAATGATTCTCCGGCAGCGACCGACCATGCCTGCACCGGTTGGCCGGGCAACAGCATGAAGCTTTCCGTCAAATCCTGCCCATTGACGCGGACCCCCTCCGCGCTACACGAGTGGATGATGAATTCCGCCGCCGCGTGATCTTCCGCAAATTCCATTGCTACTGACTATAATGGCGTAAATGCAAGGCGTAGGCCGTTGCACTCAATTATAGAAAATCGACTGGCGGCCGTTTTCTCATGACTGAAGAGTTTCAGCGCGTCTCGCGCCTTCCCCCGTATGTGTTCAGCATCGTCAGCGACCTGAGATCCAAGGCGCGTCGGCGCGGCGAAGATATCATCGATTTTGGGATGGGCAACCCGGACCAGCCCACGCCGCAGCATATCGTGGACAAGCTCTGTGAAACCGTGGCCCGAGGCGACACGCATCGATATTCGACCTCGCGCGGCATTCCACGCCTGCGCCAGGCGATTGCCGGCTGGTATCGACAAAAATTCGACGTGGAGATTGATCCGGAGACAGAAGCCATCGTGACAATCGGCTCAAAAGAGGGCTTGGCCCACCTGGCCTTGGCCGTACTGTCTCCGGGAGACATGGTGGTCGTGCCAAATCCAGCCTATCCGATCCACCCGTACAGTTGCGTCATCGCCGGGGCCGAACTCAACTACGTGCCCATAGACGACGAGGAAGAGTTCCTGAACTCCCTGCAGCAGACCATCGAGAATTGCTGGCCGCGTCCGAAAATGTTGCTGCTTAATTTTCCCTGCAACCCGACAGGGCATTGCGTGGGATTGGACTTCTACGCCAAGGTGGTGGACATTGCGCAAGAATACAAACTGTGGGTAGTTCAGGACATCGCTTACGCCGAATTAGCCTTTGACGGCTACGTGGTGCCGTCCATCCTGCAGGTAAAAGGCGCCAAGGACGTGGCGGTGGAGTTTTATACTTTGTCGAAGTCCTACAACATGCCAGGCTGGAGGGTCGGTTTTATGTGCGGGAATGCACGCTTGGTCAGTGCGCTTTCACGAATCAAGTCCTACGTGGATTACGGGCTGTTCACTCCGATTCAAGTGGCCGCCATCGCCGCGTTGGAAGGACCCCAGGACTGCGTCCGCGAAATCTGCCAGATGTACCAAGAACGCCGGGATGTGCTATGCGACGGACTGAACGCGATGGGGTGGCCCGTGACGAAGCCATCCGCGACCATGTTTGTGTGGGCGCCGCTTCCGGAAGCCTACGCGGACTTGGGATCGCTCGAATTCAGCAAGATGCTCTTGAAACGGGCCAAGGTCGCGGTTTCGCCGGGAATCGGGTTCGGGCAGCACGGCAATGGACATGTCCGTTTCAGCCTGATCGAAAATACGCAAAGAACCCGTCAGGCGTTGCGTAATATCAAGTCGATGATGAGGGACGCCGAATGAATGGAAATGAAATGAAAGTCGGGTTGCTGGGGCTCGGTTGCGTGGGCTGCGGTGTCATTCGCGCATTGTCACGCAACCAGGAAGAAATCGAACGCCGGGCTGGCCGACGCCTGAATATCGTCACTGCCTGCGCCAGAGACCTGAACAAGGAACGGGACTGCGACCTTGACGAAATCCAGCTGACACAGGACCCGCAGCAAGTCGTGGATCACCCGGAAGTGGACGTGGTGATCGAACTGATGGGCGGCATTGATCCCGCACGCGAACTGATCCTGCGCGCAATCGATCAGGGTAAGCCGGTGATTACCGCGAATAAGCACCTGATCGCCCTGCACGGGAGCGAGATATTCGCGCGTGCAGAACAGAAGGGCGTGAACGTTGCATTCGAAGCGGCCGTTGCGGGCAGCATCCCCATCATCAAGAACATCCGGGAAAGCCTGAGCGGGAACCGGATCGAATGGATCGCCGGGATCATCAACGGCACGGGCAACTACATCCTTACGGCGATGGAAGAGGAAGGTCGCCCGTTTTCGGAGATACTCGCCGAAGCACAACGGCTCGGCTACGCGGAGGCGGATCCGACTTTTGATGTCGACGGCACCGATGCTGCGCACAAGCTGACGATCCTGGCCTCGACCGCTTTCGGCATTCCCCTGTCTTATGACCGCGTGCATGTTGAAGGGATTTCGGATATCACTTCGGAAAATATCGCGGACGCCCGTTCTCTGGGCTACCGGATTAAGCATCTGGGCATCGCCAAGAGGGCAGACGAAGGGATTGAACTGCGGGTCCACCCCACCCTGATCCCACGTTCACGCCTGGTGGCCAATGTTGCCGGCGTCATGAATGCCGTGGTCGTGAAATCCGATGCGGCAGGTGCGCATCTGTACTATGGTGCCGGCGCCGGTGGAGATCCGACGGCCTCGGCAGTCATCGCGGATCTTGTGGATGTGGTGCGGACACTGACCACCGACGCAGAGAACCGAGTGCCGCACCTAGCCTACCAGCCCCACGCATTGAGTGATATTCCCATACTGCCGATCGGGCAGGTTACGACTGCCTGCTATCTGAGATTGCAAGCGATCGACCGTCCCGGCGTTCTGGCTTCGGTCACCGACATCCTGGGCAGCCTGGGAATCAGCATCGAGGCCATCCGGCAGCATGAGCCCGATGTCGAAGGTGCGGACGGCAGCGTTCCGATAATCCTACTGACCCACGAAGTTCCGGAGGATCACATGAACCAAGCGCTTTCGCGCATCGAGGAATTGGATGACATCGTTGCCCCGGTTCAGAGGATTCGAATCGAACTTTTGAAATGAGAGGGGGGTCAAAAGAAACATGGAAATGCGGCGCTATACCGGATTGATTGACCGCTATCGGGAATTCCTTCCGATCGCTCAGGACACGGCCGCGGTCACCCTGTGCGAGGGCGATACCCCGCTTATCGAATTGAAGCGACTGCCTCGCGAATGGGGGACGGACTGCCGGGTTTTTGCCAAGTTCGAAGGGCTCAACCCGACCGGCTCATTCAAAGATCGAGGCATGACCGTGGCGGTGACCCGGGCCGCGGAAGAGGGTAGCCAAGCAATCATCTGCGCATCTACGGGCAACACTTCAGCATCCGCCGCAGCCTATGCCACTCGTGCCGGCATGGAATGTTTCGTGCTGATTCCGGAAGGAAACGTGGCACTCGGAAAACTCGCTCAGGCGATTATGCATGGCGCGACCATCCTCCAGATTAAGGGGAATTTCGACGACGGCATGCGACTCGTCCGGGAAGTGGGTGAGGAAATGCCTGTGTCCATCGTCAATTCGATCAATCCCTACCGGCTCCAGGGGCAAAAAACCATCGCCTACGAAGTCGTCGGGGCACTGGAAACTCCTCCGGACTACCATTGCCTTCCGGTCGGGAATGCCGGTAACATCAGCGCGCACTGGATCGGGTACAGTGAATTGGCCGGTTGCCGCTCCGAAGTGACGGAAGCCTGCGAGTCTTCGTTGGACTCACACAACATCGAAGTGCCGAAACAGGTTGACAGGCGACCGGTCATGGTGGGCTATCAAGCCTCGGGCAGCGCCCCGTTCATGCGAGGAGAATGGGTGGAGAAGCCAGAAACCCGGGCAACCGCCATCCGCATCGGTCACCCGCAGAGCTGGGATTACGCCTGGATCGTGCACCGCGAGTCGGGGGGATGGTTTGACGAATGCACCGATGAAGAAATCCTGGAAATGCAAAGGCAGTTGGCCAGCAATGAAGGGGTTTTCTGCGAGCCGGCTTCGGCAGTGTCGGTAGCGGGCGTCATGCGGGACATCCGCTCGGGCAAGATCGAAAACGGCAGTACCGTGGTCTGCACACTAACAGGGCACGGATTGAAGGACCCCAGCGTGGTCGAGGACGTGAAACTGGAGAGCGTCGAGCCTACCTTGGCGAACATCAAGGACGTGATCGGAAACAAGTTGGGAATCTGAATGCCGTCTCGTTCCCATACGGGAGACGGATCGGCTCAGATCAGGATGTAGATTTGATGCAGCCCAGCCGGGTGAAAGGGATCAAGCGAGGCGTTGTTGCCTGATAGCCACTGTAGGAAGGATAGCGCGACGCAGATATGGTTTCAGTCATTCTGGACGAACCGAAGAACACACTGGTCAGTACGATAAGGCCGAAGCCGCTCCAGTTGAAAATTTCCCCGGTCGCGGCGATGGCAAACAGGTAGAACGTCCACCACATCCCGAGTTCACAGAAGAAATTCGGATGCCGACAAAATTGGAACAGTCCCGTTGTGATGAACGGGTCCTCAATCGGAAGGCCTTGCTCTTGGCGTACTTTCTTCTGTTGCTGGAAACGCCACATCTGCTGGTCCGCGACAGCCTCCCCGATCCAGAACAGGGCGAACAAGGCGGCGGCTAATCCGTCCAGCCAGTTCAGCGGAGATTCAATGGCAATCCAGGCGTGGTGTATGGGCGAGGTAAACAACCAGATGATGAACAATTGCCCAAGGGCAATAAACGCGATATTGAAAACCTGGAACCAGAAAGGCCCGGCTTTCTCGCGCATGTAAACCCACCGGTAATCTTCTCCGCCGGGCTGGTAACCTCCTTTTCGCGCGTAATTGAATGTCAGGCGGGTCGCCCAGAGGCAGATCAGAAGCGTCATCAGGTTCAGACGAGATGACTCGAGATCGGCGCTTGCCGCGACGATCAGGCAGAAAATGGCCGGGGCGACCGACCAGACCCGATCTACCCACGAATATTCGCGCGTGATGACCGATAGCAGCCAGCACATAATCGCCAGGACGATGGCGAGATCGAGAGCAGCTCCGTATGGCGTGCCCACCATAGGATGGTTGATGAAGTTGAGGGGCGAAAGATCCACTGCCGAATCTGCCCCAGAATTTAGTCAGATCCGGCGTGCCAGTTCGGCTGCGGCACCGATGTAGTCGCGTGGCGTCATCGCCGACAGTCGCTGCTTGGCTTCGTCCGGCAAATCCAGTCCCGAAATGAACTCGGCTAGGTTCTCCCGGGTGATGCGCTGCCCCCGGGTGAATGCCTTGAGCTGTTCGTAGGGATCCGGCAGGCCGTAACGCTTCATTACAGTTTGGACGGCTTCCGCCAAAACCTCAGGGCAGGCTTCCAGATCGTCATCCAGCCGCTCCGCATCCACATCCAACTTGCCCAGACCGCGCTCAAGTGCAGCGTATGCATTGGTGCTGCATGCCAAGGTCGCGCCCATGTTCCTCAACACAGTGGAATCACTCAGATCGCGCTGCAGGCGTGAAATCGGCAGCTTGTTCGCATAGTAGCCCAGTTCGGCGCAGGCCAGCCCCAAGTTGCCCTCTGCATTCTCGAAATCGATCGGGTTGACCTTGTGTGGCATGGTGGAAGAACCGACTTCGCCGGCTTTGGCCTTCTGCCGGAAGTAACCCAGAGAAATGTACTGCCAGACGTCCCGCGCGAAATCAGTCAACAGGTTGTTGATGCGGATCAGGCAGTGGAAGAACTCCGCGAACTGGTCGTAGGGTTCGATTTGCGTGGTGTAGGGATTGGAATCCAGCCCGAGCGAATCCAGAACTTTTTCGGAAAGCTCGGCCCAGTCGACTTCCGGATAGGCGGCGAGGTGTGCGTTGTAGTTGCCGACGGCGCCGTTCATCTTGCCCAGAAAACGCATGTTCCGAAGAGGTTCCAGTTGGCGTCGGAGCCGGGCAACCGTCACCGCGAGTTCCTTGCCGACGGTAGTTGGCGAGGCGGGCTGGCCGTGTGTGCGCGACAACATCGGGACATCTGCATATTCATGGGCCATACTTTGAATGTTCTGCTCGAGGCGTTCCAGTGCCGGCACCACGACCTCCGTGCGGGCGCGATCGAGCATCAGGGCGTAGGCTGGATGATTGGCGTCCCACGAAGTGCAGGCAAAGTGAATGAATCCTTCCAGCGCGCCCAAATCCGGATCTTCCTTGAGCTTTTCGCGCAAGAAATACTCCAGGGCCTTGACATCGTGATTGGTTTCTTTTTCGATGTCCTTGACCTGCTGGGCCTGCTCGGGAGAGAACCCCGCAACCAGCGACTGCAGGCGCTCTTTGGCCGCATCGGACAAGGACGGAACCTCCGAAACTCCCGGATGATCCGACAAAGCCAAAAGCCATGCGACCTCCGCCTCAAGGCGGTGGTGAATCAGACCGAATTCGGAGAATAACTGGCGCAGTCGCGCGTTTGTAGTCTTGTGGTAGCGCCCATCAACCGGCGACAGGGCAGTCAATGGCGAAAGTTCCAAGCGTACGACTCTCAATAACAAATTTCTAGATTAATTATACTGCTCCTTGCAAATCATCGCTTTTTAATCAAATGGCTTCATATCGCACAGAAAAAGACAGCATGGGGGAAATTCAGGTTCCCGAAGATGCCCTATATGGGGCACAAACACAGCGTGCAGTTGAAAACTTCCCGGTCAGCGGCCTGACCATGCCGCGCGCTTTCCTGTATGGGCTCGGTTTGGTCAAGAGAGCCTGCGCGGAAGCCAATGCGAACCTGGGCTTGCTGGAGCAGGAAAAAGCCGATGCCATCATCGCGGCCGCCCGGCAGGTCGCGGACGGTCAGCATGACGCGGAATTTCCGGTTGATGTGTTCCAGACCGGTTCCGGAACCAGCACGAACATGAACGCCAATGAGGTGATTGCCCATCTGGCGGGGAAGGGTGTGCACCCCAACGATCACGTCAACATGAGTCAGAGCTCGAACGACGTGATCCCGACCGTCCTGCATGTCAGCGCCGCATTGGCGCTTCATGAGCAGTTGTTGCCGGCCTTGCGGCATTTGCAGCAGACGGTGGAGGCCAAGGCGGCCGACCTGGATCGGCAGGTCAAGACCGGGCGCACTCACCTGATGGATGCGATGCCGGTGCGAATGTCACAGGAAATCGGAGCTTGGGCCAGCCAGATTCGCTATGGAATAGAACGGATCGAGGCGGCATTGCCTCGACTGCTGGAACTGGCGCAGGGCGGGACGGCTGTAGGCAGCGGCATCAATGCCCCGGAAGGATTCGAGGATGCTTTCATCGAATCGATTCGAAGCAACACTTCGCTCGACTTTCAATCCAAGCCGGATAAATTTGAGGGACTGGCGGCCCAGGATACGGCCGTGGAACTCAGCGGGCAGTTACGCACGGTGGCCGTGAGCCTGATGAAAATTGCCAACGACTTGCGCTGGATGAATTCCGGACCCTTGGCAGGCCTTGGAGAGATCGCACTGCCAGCCCTGCAGCCCGGCAGCAGCATCATGCCGGGCAAGGTCAATCCGGTGATTCCCGAAGCAACGGCGATGGTGGCCGCCCAAGTAATGGGGAACGATGCGACGATTGCGGTGGCAGGGCAGTCTGGCAGCTTCCAATTGAACGTCATGTTGCCGGTGATTGCCTATAACCTATTGCAAAGCATTGAGTTGCTTTCCAATTCTTCGCGTCTTCTCGCCGACCAGGCGATTTCTGGCTTCACCGTCAACGAAGCGGTATTGCAAGAATCACTTGAGCGGAATCCGATTCTGGTAACGGCATTGAACACCGTAATCGGTTATGAAAAGGGGGCGGCCATTGCCAAGCAGGCTTATGCGGAAGGGCGTCCGGTCATCGATGTGGCGCGGGAACAGACCGACCTGTCCGAAGAGGAATTGAAACGTCTCCTGGATCCGGGCACGTTGACCCGCGGAGGAATTCAAAAGTAACCGGAAACCGGCGCCATAGAGTCCCGGAAAGGGAGCCGCCTAAGCGGCCAACTGGCGCAGCACGTAGTGCAGGATTCCCCCATGCCGGTAGTATTCCGATTCCTGCGGGGTGTCGATACGCACCGCTACCTCGAATGTCCTCGTCGCACCCCCGTTATCAGCCGCAGTCGCAGTCACCTTCAGCCGTCCACCCGGCTTGCTGGCAGCATCGAGATCAAGAATGTCAAAGACTTCTTCACCGGTCAGCCCCAGCGATTCTGCACTTTCCCCGGGCTGGAACTGTAGTGGCAGGATTCCCATGCCGATCAGATTCGATCGGTGAATTCGCTCGTAACTTTCCGCGATTACGGCGCGCACGCCTTGCAGCCGCGGACCCTTGGCGGCCCAGTCGCGAGACGAACCACAGCCGTATTCCTTGCCAGCCAGCACAATCAGCGGGATTCCTTCCTCGCGGTATTTCATGGCCGCATCAAAGATCGACATCAATTCGCCATCCGGCAAATGCCGGGTTACGCCTCCCTCGACACCGTTGGCCAAGCGGTTCCGCAGCCGGATGTTGGCAAAGGTCCCACGCATCATCACTTCATGGTTGCCTCGGCGCGAGCCGTAGGAATTGAAGTCAGCCGGTTGCACCCCGCGTGCGATCAGATAGCGCCCAGCCGGGCTATCTTCAGCAATGGAGCCAGCTGGCGAAATGTGGTCGGTCGTCACTGAATCGCCAAGAAATGCCAGTACCCGTGCGCCTTGAATATCGACAGGATCCGCCACTTCCATGGAAAGATCTTCGAAGTAGGGCGGATGCGACACGTAAGTCGAGTCAGGCCATTCGTAGAGCCCGCTCGAGACACTCTCAAGGCCTGCCCAATGATCGTCGCCCTGGAACACGTTCTGGTAGCTTGCCCGGAATTGGCCGGCATCCAGCGCGCCTCCCATGACTTCGGCAATCTCATGCTGGGTCGGCCAGAGCTCTTTCAAATAGACCGGCTGGCCTTCCGGTGTCGTGGCGATCGGCTCCTGGTATAGATCCATGTCCATTCGCCCAGCGATGGCGTATGCGACCACCAAGGGCGGGGAGGCCAGGTAGTTCATCAGGACCTGGGCATGAATTCGTCCTTCAAAATTCCGGTTGCCGGACAGCACGGATACGGCGGTCAAGTCATTGTCTTGAATGATTTTCGAGACCTGTTCCGGCAGGGGACCGGAATTTCCGATACAGGTCGTGCAGCCATAGCCAACCAAGTGAAAGCCCAACTGCTTCAGGGCTTCCATCAAACCAGCCCGTTCCAGATAGTCCGTCACTACGCGCGAACCGGGAGCCAGAGAAGTCTTGACCCACGGGCGAGCTTTCAGTCCCAACTCCATTGCCTTCTTCGCGACCAGTCCGGCGGCCACCATGACTGACGGATTGGACGTGTTCGTGCAAGAAGTAATGGCGGCGATGGCTACCAGCCCGTCGCTCACGGTGCAAGCCTGGCCATCGATTTCGACTTCCAGACTGGATTGCTGTGACTTGTTGCGCGCTTGGTTAATCTCTTCCAGCCGGGCCTGGAATTGCGACGCCGCTTCGCGTAGCGGCACCCGATCCTGGGGTCGTTTGGGTCCGGCCAGGCTCGGTTCGACTGAACCGAGATCCAATTCGAGGGATTCGCTGTATTCGACCGACTCATCGCCGGCTTCACGCCACATTCCCTGCTCTTTCGCATAGGCCTCGACCCGATCAGCCAAATGTTCGTCCCGACCAGTCAGGCGCAGATAATTGACCGTTTCGGCATCAATCGGGAACAACCCGCAGGTTGCCCCGTATTCCGGCGCCATGTTGGCGATGGTGGCTCGATCTCCAATGGAGAGCTGGTCCAGCCCATCGCCATGGAATTCAACAAATTTTCCGACCACGCCGTGTTCTCGCAGCATCTGGACGATCGTCAGCACTAGATCCGTGCCAGTGGCACCTTCCGGCAGGCTGCCGGTCAGCCGGAAACCGACGACACGGGGAATCAGCATGGAAATCGGTTGGCCGAGCATGGAGGCTTCCGCCTCAATGCCGCCCACACCCCAGCCCAGAACACCGATACCGTTAATCATCGTCGTATGGGAATCGGTGCCGACCAAAGTGTCGGGATAGGCTTCCAGCGTGCCATCACGTTCCTGCGCGAACACCACGCGTGCCAAATATTCGAGGTTGACCTGATGCACGATGCCAGTATCTGGCGGCACGACCTTGAAGTTGCTAAAGGCATTCTGGCCCCATTTAAGGAACTGGTAGCGTTCCCGATTTCGGTCAAATTCCAGTTTTGCATTGAGATCAAATGCCTGATCACTGGCGAATCGGTCAACCTGGACCGAGTGGTCGATGACCAGCTCGGCCGGTTGCAGGGGATTGATGCGCTCCGGATTGCCGCCCAGCACGCCCATGGCGTCGCGCATGGCAGCCAGGTCAACCACGGCGGGAACCCCGGTGAAGTCCTGCATCAGCACGCGGGCAGGGCGGAATGCGATCTCTTGGCTGGCTTCGGCGGATGGATCCCAGTTCAACAGAGCCTGGATGTCGTCTGAAGTAACCGTGCGGCCATCCTCGTGGCGCAACAGATTCTCTAGAAGGATTTTCAGCGAGAATGGAAGGCGATTGGCACCTTCCAGGTCGGTTAGCCGGTATATCTGATAGGTTTCATCGCCCACCTTGAGCGTAGATTTCGTATTGAAACTGTTTCCCATAGTATTGTAATTGCCTAAATTTTAGTTTAGAAAGTGCTCGAATTTTAGCGCTCCACCAAGATGGGCGGGCGGCGAGAAACATCTATTTTCGCATGAAACCGTCTGTGAAACGATTCAATCTGCGTCCAATGCCTTCAAGATAATGCCCCCGCCCAGGCAGACTTCTCCAAGATAAAACACCACTGATTGGCCTGGGGCCGGAGCCCATTGGGGCAATGCGAAGTGCACCCGGCAGTCCTTCCCGTTCTGTTCCAGCCGGCAATCCTGCAAGGGCTGACGATGGCGAATCCGCGCCTTGAGTGACTGCTCTCCGGGCGGGTCACTGGCAATCCAGTGCGGTGATTCGATTTCCAGCACCCGGACGTTAAGGGCGGGGTGATTGCGATCCTGGGTCACGGTCAACTGACCATTTTCGAGATTCTTGTCGACAACGTACCAAGGACCTTCATCGCTTCCGGAGACCCCGCCAATGCCAAGGCCGGTTCGCTGGCCGATTGTCTGGAATGCCAATCCCTGATGTTCTCCAAGTTCGCGTCCGGAAGAATCGACAATCGGACCCGGCTGGGCCGGGATGTAATTCGCCAGAAAATCCTGGAAGCGCCGCTCCCCGATGAAACAGATGCCCGTGCTGTCTTTCTTATCGTGCACCGGGAGCCCGATCCGGCGCGCCTGCTCCCGGGTTTCTTTCTTGGTCATGCCTTGCAGGGGAAAGTGGGCGGAGGCCAATTGCTCCCGGTCCAGGCGATGAAGGAAATAGGTCTGATCCTTATCCAAGTCCTCGGACTGGATGAGTTCGGGGGTCACTCCATGAAACCGGACACCCGCATAGTGACCCGTGGCGATGCGATCCACGCCGAGCGTCCGGGCATAGTCCAGAAAAGCTCGAAACTTGATTTCTCGATTGCACAGGATGTCCGGGTTCGGCGTGCGGCCGACCGAATATTCGGCCAAGAAGACCTGGAACACGCGGTCCCAATACTCTGCGGAGAAATTGATGGTGTGCAACTGGAGGTCAAGTTTGTCGCAAACCGCCTGAGCATCAGCAAGATCTGCTGCCGCCGCACAATATTCGTCGGTGTCGTCCTCTTCCCAGTTCTTCATGAATACGGCCTCGACCTCGATGCCGCGTTCGCGCAGCATCCAGGCCGCAACAGCCGAATCGACTCCTCCGGACAACCCGATCAATATCTGTGCCGGCATGGCGGAACCCGGCTAGGAGGAAATGAGCGAAAGCGGGTGCCGAATCCCAGCCAAGTAGTCATCGACACACTGCAGCACCATCGGGCTGCGCCGCCGGTGCTCTGCCAGGGCGGCGATTTCGTCTCGCGTCATCCACAAGGTCCGAATGATCGTGTCGTCCAACTCCCGATCCGGGTATTCCTGGATCAGCCGACCACAGAACGCAAATCGCAGATACATGTGAGGTGAATTAGGCAGAAGGTACTGGTAAATGCCGACCAAAGCCTCCGGGTTGAACTCCCAAGCCGCTTCTTCAAGCATCTCTCGTGCACAGCCTTGCATCAGGGTTTCATTGGCATCCAGGTGCCCGGCTGGCTGGTTTATGACTGTTTCTCCGTTGACCTGTTCCTCAACCAGCAGGAATCGCCCATCCCGCTCGGCAATCGCGGCAACCGTCAAGTGAGGCGTCCAATCCATGGTGAGAAATCAAAGCTGCTCTGCGTCGCAGATATGATAGAGTGAATTTTGATAAATGACGAATTTTCGGGCGCATATCCTGATGCCGATGCACTGGACGGGCAAGATGGCCAGCGTGCCGAAAGGATCCTGCAAACCGCAGGGGAGGGTGCCATGAGCGGCGCATTCAGCGACGAATTCGAACGCGCACTGTCGGAGATCTGGCAGCTTGCCCGAAATCGCGGGCACGGCTACGTGACCTTGGAACATGTCGTCCTCGCGATCCTGAATGAACCGACTTCGCAGGGACTCTTCCGCGAGCATGAGATCGCCCTCTCGGTTTTCCAAGACGAATTGCTCGAATTCATCGATCGCCACACGCCCCGAACCAACAACACCTCGCAGAAGGTCGAGGAGACACGCAGCGTCAGCCGGGTGCAGGCACGCGCCCAGATGATTTTCGAGATGCCCACCGGCGTGCATGTGTTGGAGATGCTTTTCGAAGAGCCACAGTCGCACGCGGTACAGCTGCTTCGGAAACACGGGCTCGACCGCGATCAGGTCTCGCAATTCCGGGTCCGCATGGATCGCGTCCGGTTTGGTGCACAGGATACGGAAAGCCGGAAGCCAGCCCGGCGCGGCAGCGACCCGATGGAGGTTTTGGCGCGCAACAAGCTTGCCATGGAACATTGTGCAACCGACCTGAACGAGCGTGTGCGGGAGGGCGCGATTGACGCGCTTATCGGCAGGCAGGATGAGATGAATCAAATTGTCCGGACTTTGGGGCGAAGACGGAAAAACAACGTGGTGCTGGTTGGCGAGGCAGGAGTCGGCAAGACCGCATTGGCCGAGGGGCTCGCCTGGCGAATCGTCCAGGGCGATGTCCCAAAGAGCCTAGCTTCATCGACGGTGCTGTCTCTGAACGTGGGCAATCTTGTCGCCGGGACTCGGTTCCGTGGCGATTTTGAGGAACGCATGAAGAACTTCCTGAACAACCTGAAGAAACGTCCCGACACGATCCTGTTCATCGACGAGATCCATATGCTGGTCGGAGCCGGCTCGGCTTCCGGCATGGCAATGGACGCGGCTGACCAACTCAAACCTTTGCTGACGACGGAGGGATTTCGCTGTATCGGAGCTACCACGCACCGAGAATTCCGGCAGATCTTCGAACAGGACTCCGCCTTGGCGCGCCGGTTCCGCCGGATCGAGGTGCAAGAACCTTCCATCGCGGAAACCTACCAGATCCTTGCGGGCCTGAAGAAGAAATACGAGGACCACCACCAGGTTACCTACAGCGAAGATGTGATTCGGGCAATTGTGGACTTGTCCGCCAAATACCTGCATGACCGGCAGCTTCCGGACAAGGCCGTCGACCTGATGGATGAGACCGGGTCCGGCTGTCGCTTGGAAGTGGAGAATCCGGCACCCTACGACGTACACGTGCATGATGTCGAGCGCACGGTCGCAACGATGGCGCGCATCCCGGAGCGCAGCGTCAACACGTCCTCGGCAAAGGCATTGCTGAGCTTGGATCAAAAACTAAAGGCTTTGGTCTTCGGACAGGACGAGGCCATCGATCAGTTGGCTCAGGCAATCAAGATCTCTCGGGCCCGCCTGAAACCGGAACAACGCCCAATGGGCGCCTTTTTATTCAGCGGCCCAACCGGGGTCGGCAAGACGGAAGTCTGCCGCCAGATGGCGGAGGTGATGGGCGTGGAGCTGCTGCGTTTCGACATGTCAGAGTACATGGAGCGCCAATCAGTGGCACGCCTGATCGGAGCCCCACCCGGCTATGTCGGCTACGACGAAGGAGGACTGCTGACCGAGTCGGTCATGCGGCACCCGTACGCAGTGCTGCTGCTGGATGAGGTGGAGAAGGCTCACCCGGACGTGATGAACGTACTGCTGCAAGTCATGGATTACGGCAAGCTGACCGACAGCAATGGCCGGGCCGTGGATTTCCGGAACCTGCTGCTCATGATGACCTGCAACGTCGGAGCGGGGCAGGCCAGTCGTGCCAGCATGGGCTTCACGCCACAGGATCACGGCACCGATATTCAGCGGGAGATCGAACGGGTTTTCGCCCCCGAATTCCGAAACCGCTTGGATGCCACCGTCCAGTTCGCTCCGCTCGACGAGGAAAACATCCTGGCAGTGGTCGGCAAACTCTTGGGAGAACTCCAGGAATCCTTGCATGAGCAGAATATCTGGCTGAAAGCGGACCTCCGAGCCCGCCGCTGGCTCGCCCGCGAAGGATTCGATCCTGTGATGGGCGCGCGCTGCATGCAGCGAGTCATACGGGATCAGATCCGGGTTCCGCTGGCGGACAAGATTCTGAGTGGGGCCCTAAACGAGGGGGGAACGGTTCGCCTGACGGCGAACAAGACAGGACTGCGGATGACTGTGGAACCGGCGGATGAAAGCTTGCCGGAAACCGTGCACTAGCCGATTTTCACCGAGTGCGGTAAACGATGCGGCCTTTGCTGAGATCGTACGGGGTCAGTGCAACGGTGACCTTGTCGCCGGTCAGGATCCGGATGTAATGTTTTCGCATCCGACCGGAAATGTGGGCCGTGACCACATGCCCATTCGTCAATTCAACCCGGAACATAGTGTTGGGCAGGGTCTCAACGACGACCCCTTCCATCTCGATATGTTCTTCCTTCGGCATGCTTCAGCACTGAGTAATGGCCGCCCATTATCAGTCATGTCGCACCGAAGCACAAGTAAGGAAGGAGACAGACTTTGACATTTGCCTGTGTATTCCCAGGGCAGGGTGCCCAGAAGGTCGGAATGATGGCCAGCCTTGCTCAAGCCTACCCTGAAATCGAAGGAACCTTCGCAGAAGCCTCCGAGGCGCTGAGCGAGGATTTGTGGGAACTCGTCAGCGAAGGACCTGCTGAACAACTGAACCAGACCCGAAATTCCCAGCCGGTTTTGCTGGCTGCGGAAATCTCAATCTGGCGAGTGTGGCGGCAACATGGGGGCCCGTTGCCCGCTTACCTCGCAGGGCATAGTTTCGGGGAGTACTCGGCCCTGGTCGCGGCCGGGGCACTAGAATTCTCCAGCGCGGCACCTCTGGTGCGTCTCCGGGGTGATTTGATGCAGCAGGCGGTAGAGACAGGAGTCGGCAGCATGGCCGCCGTGCTTGGACTCGAGGATGACGAGGTGCGCGACGTTTGCGCACAAATATCGTCGCCAGACGCAGTCGTCGAGACCGCGAATTTCAACGCACCCGGGCAGGTGGTGCTATCCGGGCATCGCTCGGCCGTGGAGAAGGCGACAGAGGCTTGTCGGGAAGCCGGCGCACGCCGCGCCATGTTATTGGATGTCAGCGTACCTGCCCACTCCAGCCTGATGCGCCCAGCAGTCGATCGCTACTCGGAAGCCCTTGAGACAGTAGAATTTACGCAGCCGGGAATTTCGGTCATCAACAATGTCGATGTCAGTGTGGAGACTTCCCCGGTACGGATCCGGGACGCGCTGAAGCGCCAACTTTACTCGCCAGTGCGTTGGACGGAAAGTATACTGTGGATGACAGAGCATGGCGTGGAGATGCAGGTTGAAATGGGACCGGGGAAAATTCTGACAGGGCTGGGCAGACGCATCAGCAAATCGTTGCGCGGCTTGTGCTTGGAATCTCCGGATAGCTTGGAGCAAGCGCTCGGGGAGACTGGAAATGCAGGGTGAGAATGTTTTGGTCACCGGTGCCAGCCGGGGAATCGGCCGGGCCGTCGCCTTGGCGCTGGCGGAAAATGGCGCTTACGTCACCGGCACCGCTACAACGCCAGAGGGGGCGCAACAAATCGGCGCTCTTTTGAGCGAGGCCGGATTTCAGGGAGCTGGCGAAATCCTCCAGCTGCAGGATTCGGAATCCATCGATGCGCTGCTCGCACGCCTGGCGGAACAAGACCGCATGCCGACCATCCTGGTCAACAACGCCGGCATTACCCGGGACAACCTTCTCCTCCGCATGAAGGACGAGGAATGGGATGACGTACTGGCAACCAATCTCCGGGGAGTGTTTCAACTAACCCGGGGCTGCCTGCGCAGCATGCTCAAGGCCCGGCACGGGCGCATCATCAACCTGTCCTCCGTGGTCGCCTTCACCGGCAACCCGGGGCAAGCCAACTATGCGTCCACCAAGGCCGGGCTGGTCGGGTTCACCCGGGCGCTGGCCCAGGAAGTCGGCGCACGCGGCATCACGGCCAACTGCATTGCGCCCGGATTTATCGAGACGGACATGACCCGGGAACTTTCGGACGAACAGCAGGACGGGCTGCGGCAGCGGATTCCGCTGCAGCGCTTGGGAACGGTTGATGATGTCGCGGCTGCGGTGCTCTATCTGGCTGGAGATGGGGGAGGGTATATCACGGGAGAAACCCTCCATGTCAACGGAGGCATGTTCATGGGCTGACCGTGGGAAACCACTATCTGCCGACCTGCCACCCCGGAATCCACGTCACTGGTCTTGCTATAATTGGTACAGAATGTGGAATGAAGGCGTCATTGCTGCATCACCGCTTTCAATCTCCCACAATTCACTTATCAACTTGAGGAAATAATCATAATGAGCGACAACATTGAAGAACGTGTCATGAAAGTCGTTTCGGAGCAACTGGGCGTAGACCCGGGCGAAGTCTCACTATCCTCGGCGTTTGTCGCTGATCTGGACGCTGACTCTTTGGACACGGTGGAGTTGGTCATGGCCCTGGAAGAGGAATTCGACTTAACGATCCCGGACGAGATGGCCGAGAAGATCACGACTGTCCAACAGGCGGTAGATTTCATCAAGGACGGTTCCAGCGAATAAGCCATCTCCCTCTAGATACCAATCAGCTTAGGAATTGCCCGAGTAAAGAATTTCTGGTGGATCCCACGGTCATCAGCGCTCGGCAATCCCGTTTTCCATGACCCGATCCAGACCCCAACATGTCTCGACGTAGAGTCGTAGTCACCGGCCTTGGAGTGGTTTCGCCGATCGGCTCGATAGTCTCTAAAGCCTGGGAAAACCTGACGGCCGGACGTAGCGGAATCCGCCCCATCACGCGTTTCGATTCAACCGATTTCTCCGTACGCATCTGCGGTTCAGTTGTCGACTTCAACGCCGACGACTACATTTCCCCCAAGGAGCAAAGGAAAATGGATGTCTTCATCCATTACGGCATCGCGGCCGCGGCCGATGCGATTCGGGATTCGGGACTAGACGTAACCGACGAGAACGCGTCGGACATCGGGGTCGCCATTGGCTCCGGAATCGGAGGCTTGCCGTGCATCGAAAACAACCACGGCTTCTACGAGGCTTCCGGGCCACGCAAAATCTCTCCATTCTTCGTGCCCAGCAGCATCATCAACATGGTTTCAGGCGACTTGTCTGTCATGTTCAATCTCAAAGGCCCCAACATCGCGGTCGTCTCCGCCTGTGCCACGGGCACGCATAACATCGGACTGGCAGCGCGATCGATCGCTCACGGTGATGCCGACGTGATGGTGGCAGGAGGGGCCGAGATGGCAACCAGCCCGCTTGGAGTCGGCGGTTTCGCCTCAGCCCGGGCCTTGTGCTCCTCGCATAACGACGATCCGGAAACCGCCTCACGTCCCTGGGACGCCGACCGCGACGGGTTTGTCCTGGGAGAAGGGGCCGGTGTGGTGGTGCTTGAAGAATACGAATTTGCGAAAGCCCGAGGGGCTCGGATTTATGGCGAAGTTATAGGATTTGGAATGAATGGGGACGCCCACCACATGACCCAGCCAAGCCCAGGCGGAGAAGGGGCGGCTCGCTGCATGCGCCGAACGCTGGAAGACGCCCAGATTGCCCCTGAGGCAGTGGATTACATCAATGCGCACGGCACTTCGACGCCAGCCGGCGACAAAGCGGAAACCGATGCCATCAAGACGGTATTCCAGGATCATGCTAGAAAAGTCGCAATCAGCTCCAACAAATCCATGATCGGGCACCTGCTTGGTGCCGCCGGAGGCGTGGAAGCCGTGTTCAGCTTATTGACCCTATACCATCAAGTCATTCCTCCGACCATCAACTATCAGACTCCGGATCCCGATTGCGATCTCGACTATGTTCCCAATACGGCTCGTGAAGCGCCGGTGGAAGTGGTCCTCTCCAACTCATTCGGCTTCGGCGGGACCAATGGCAGTTTGGTCTTCAAGCGTGTTTGAGCGGGGCAAGGCTCCGAGTTAAATCTCCCTCATGATTCTGGTCGACGGCGTCGCGCAATCTCAGGTCGACGCAACGGACCGGGGCCTGCATTACGGGGACGGACTGTTCGAAACCCTGGCAGTCTTCGAAGGGAAGATTCGTTGCTGGGAAGATCATTGGAAGCGACTCAGCGAGGGATGCCAACAGTTGGGCCTGCATTGTCCGGAACAGGCCTTGCTCGAGCGTGAGGCTTCCGAACTGAGCGAAGGCGCTCCCCGAAAAGTCGTCAAAATCCTGTTGACCCGTGGTTCCGGTCCGCGCGGGTACCGAATTCCAGAAAAGGGCACCACCCGCAGGATTCTCACTGCAAGCGACTGGCCGGACTATCCCCCGCAACATGCGCAGGAAGGCGTCCGCGTCCGGTTGTGTCAAACCCGACTGGGGCATAATCCCACGCTGGCGGGCCTCAAGCATTGCAATCGACTGGAGCAAGTGTTGGCTCGGCAGGAGTGGCAGGATGAGGCAGAAGAAGGCCTGATGCTGGATATGGACGGAAATGTCATCGAGGGCACCATGAGCAATGTGTTTCTAGTGTCCAATGATGCGCTGATGACTCCCGACGTGAGTCGCTGCGGTGTAGCCGGCGTCACTCGGCAACGGATCATCGACCGTTCCCCCGAACTGGGAATCCCGGTGGAAGTAACCGAGATTACGCTGAAGCAACTGCACGACGCACAGGCCTTGTTCTTGTGCAATACGCTGATCGGCCTATGGCCGGTTCGCTTCTTTGACGGCCGCAACTATCCACTCTCGGAGCTGCTGCCAACTTTACGCACAATCGACGGGCTGGAACTCTCATGAAGCATCGATACCTGCGCCTCGCTGCCATGCTGATGTTTGTTTCCGCCATAGCATTGAGCGTACATGTTTGGAGCGTCTTGAGCCGAGACGCTATTCCCGCAGAGCATGTCGTGGCCATTACGATTGAAAAAGGCGATAGTTTTAAACAGATCACCGACAAGTTGATCGAACACGAGGCTGTAGCTGGACATCTGTACGCTTGGATTGCAGCAAAATATTTGGCAGCCGAAACACGGATTAAGGCTGGGGAATATGTCCTAGTCGGCCCAATGGCGACATTGAGAGTTTTTAAGGAATTGATTGACGGCGGTGGCGTCCTGCATCGACAAACTTTCTTCGAAGGCTGGACGATCCGCGAGATACTGGAAGCATTGAGAAAGAACCCTACGGTGAAAAAGACAGAGAATCCCTTGTTGGAACTTGGATATTCCACCGTGGACGAAGCGGAAGGGGAATGCCTCCCAGACACCTACAAGCATTACCGGGGTGACACAGACTACAAAATTCTGAATCTGTGTATCACGGCCATGCACAAGACTCTGGAAGAACTCTGGACTACGCGCGCCTCGGGGCTACCGTACGACGAGCCAAGGGACGCCTTGATTCTGGCATCCATTGTCGAAGCTGAAACCACTCTGGATGAGGAACGCCCTGAAGTCGCCGGCGTCATGATCTCTCGCCTTCGCAAGAATATGCGTCTCCAGGCCGATCCGACGGTTATCTACGGCCTCGGCCCTGATTTCGACAACAACCTGACTCGGAAGCACCTGCGGGCGGATCCTGAAGTCAATCCATACAATACCTACCGAATCCACGGGTTTCCCCCCGGACCCATCTGTAATCCGGGCCGGCGTTCTCTGGAGGCTGCGCTCCAACCGGACTTGGAAACCGAAAACCTGTACTATGTTGCGGTCGGAGATGGAAGCCATTATTTCTCGGAAACCTACGAGGAGCACATGGAAGCCGTTCGAAAATATCAACTGGGCGGGAAGTGATGTCGCGGAAGGGTATGTTTATCAGTCTTGAAGGCATCGAAGGAGCCGGGAAATCGACTCACATGCCAGCCCTCGTGGATCTGCTTGAGTCCCATAAGATCCCTTGCCTGGCGACGCGGGAACCCGGAGGGACGGAACTTGGAGAGCGCGTACGGGAAGTCTTGCTGTCTAAGACCCAGGCTCCCGCAAGCGTAGAAGCGGAGCTACTTCTGATTTTCGCGGCACGGGCAGAACATGTCCACACTCGTATCAAACCGGCCTTGGAAGCTGGTTCGTGGGTACTGACAGACCGTTTTCTCGATGCCAGTTTCGCCTACCAGGGGGCAGGGCAGGGGCTTGGCGTCGACCGGGTTGAGCAATTAGCGCAATGGCTTCTCCCGGACCTGCGCCCAGATCTGGTTATTGTTCTGGACACATCAGTAGAAACAGCGTTGGAACGTGTCCAGAGACGTGGACAGAAAAAGGATCGCTATGAAGAAAACGATCTGGAATTTTTCACCCGTGCGCGACAGTACTATCTGGATCAGGCGATCTCTCAACCTGACCGCTATCGGGTAGTCGACGCGGAGCGTCCGGTCGACGAAGTCCATTCGGAACTTCTTGAAATCCTGCGCGGCCTGATCTAATGCTTGAGAAACAGATACCAGCCTGGCTGGAACCAATCTGGAAACAGTGGAGGATAGCCTACCGGGAAGGCCGGCTGCCACATGCGGTACTGGTCACCGGGCCGTCTGGAATTGGCAAGCGCTGGCTGGTTGAAATGTTCGTCCGCGGCATTCAATGCCGTGCGCCAACCGAGCAGGGTTTGCCTTGCGATCAGTGCCCTTCATGCAAACAATACGTGTCTTACCACCATCTCGAAAGGAAATCCCATCCTGACATCGACTGGTTGACTATCGGACGCTACTCTATCGGAATCGGGGATATCCGAGATCAAATCATTCAAAGATTGACCCTGAAAGCCAACTACGGGCACATGAGGCTTTTGGTAATCGAGCCGGCCGAACGAATGACACGAGCGGCCTCAAATGCGCTGCTGAAGAGCCTTGAAGAGCCACCTCCCGACACGATGCTTTTTTTGATCAGCCATCAACCAGGTCGCCTGCTGGCAACGATTCGGAGCCGATGTCAAAGGTATGCCTTGCCGGAGCCGGATGCGGAACAGAGTCAAGCGTGGCTATCCGAATTTATGCCTCCCGAGCAAGCCAAAAGTGCCCTACAGGCCGGGGGCGGGATGCCGATGCGAGCCCTGCAAATGCAACAGGACGATCAAGTAGACTTCCGAAACGAATTCGAACAGGGCTTGACCGATGTTTTGGAAGGCCGACAGTCGGAGACAGCCTTTGCCAGTGCGTGGAATGTGACCCCCGCTCGGGGAAAGGCGCGCGGAAAGAAAACGGGCAGTGAAGAAGCTCAAGAGGATATTTCCATGGATTTGCGCCTGGTCTGGATGATGGATCGGGCCGTGGAAGACATTCGAAGCAAGGTGGCTGAAAAAGATTCTGCTTTGAGTATTCGAGCGGCCCTCCAAGCCTATCGGGAATTGCTGGACATTCGGGCGCGAGAAGCGATTATCCCGGCGCCCCAGTTAAACCTAGAAGCGGCCTGTCTGGCACTAACGGGCGCCGCCCAGCCCCCGGCGGGCTAAGAATCGCTGTCGAGGATTTCCTGCAAGGTTTCGAGCGCGAACTGCAAAGCGTTTGCTGGCGTATAAAAGTGAGGAGAGAAACGGATTCCACCCCCGCGTGCGGCACAGAGGATCCCGCGTTCCAGTAGCCGCTTATATACCTCTTCGCTCTCCCGGCGAGGAGGTGCAAAAGTCAGGATTCCGGCTCGCCGGTTTGGTTCCGAAGGTGTCAGTATTCGGCACTCCAAGGCGCGGAGGGATTGGTCAAGTTGCTGGATTCGGTCTGCGATACGCTCCTCAATCTCGATCATGCCGACTTCGTGTAGCAAGTTCAGGCTGGCACGCAGGGCATAGATGCCAAGCGTGTTCAGGCTCCCGCATTCGAACCGTCTAGCATCAGGAGCAACTTCCCAAACGGTTTCCTCGTAATGACCGGCTCGAGCAACCATATGCCAGCCATACTGCGACAGACCAAGCCGCTCGTACAACTCGGGACGCACCCAGAACAATGCGATGCCTTCCGGTCCCAACATCCACTTGTGGGCGTCGGCCGCCAAGAAGTCGATTTTGCTTTCACGCACACTGAAGGAATGCGCACCCAGGCTCTGGATCGCATCCACGCAAAACAGGGTAGGGGTGCCATGCAAAGCATCCCCCAGCAGGGAAAGATCCATCTTGAGCCCGGAAGCATAGTGCACTGAACTAGTCGTCAAGAGACGGGTACGAGAATCGACTTGCTCAAGAAGTGCCTGTTCAGGAGCGTCTGTGGCATTAACATCCACCCAGCGAATCTCAACCGAATGCTGTGTGGCCACGGCTTCCCAAGGAATCCGGTTCGACGGGAACTCTTCCCGCGCCAGTATGATGTTGTCGCCAGCCTTCCAGTCCAGCCCAAACGCCACGGCAGAAATCCCCTCGGAAGTGTTCTTTAAGAAAGCAATCTCGTCTTTCGATTCAGCATCCAAGAGCCAACGGCCAAGTTCTCGCAATTCCCATTCTTCCTGCAGCCACATCTCATAACGGCGGGAACTCCAGCTCGCATTTTCATAAGCGAACTGGGTTACAGCCTTGACAGTAGCCCTCGGCCAAGGTGAAATTCCCGCATGATTCAAGTGAACCAGGCTTGGATTTAATTCAAATAATTCGCTATAAGACATGGATAATTCTGTTATAATTCAATAGTCTGGCAAGCCTTCATTATGAACATCGCGGATAAAAGCTTCTGGGGCGGGGTGATATTTGTTCTGAACCTGCCGATGGCGAGTGCCGAACTCTTGAATCTGCCTGAAAACGGGGATTCTGTGTTGGGGATCTCCTACAACATCACGACTCACTACGGTGAAACGACGCTGATGTTGGCCCAGATGCATCAGATTGGATACCATGAACTGCTGTCGGCCAATCCAAATGTGCATACCTGGATGCCGGGAGAAAGCGTCCGTATGCACATACCCCGACAATACATTCTACCGGGAAAGGCGCGCACAGGCCTGGTACTGAACCTCGCGGAACTTCGACTCTACTACTATGACACCGGCCCGGACGGCAAACCCCAGGTCCGCACGTACCCGATCAGCGCGGGACGAGTCGACTGGGTAACCCCGATCGGGATGACTCGGGTCTTGGATCGTCTGGAAAATCCGAACTGGTATCCGCCAAAATCTGTCATCCTCGAGCATGAGGCGAGGGGAGAAGAATTGCCGAGAGTGGTTCCGCCGGGCGAAGACAACCCGCTCGGCCGGTATGCCCTGATGCTGGATGCAGAAGGCTACTTTATCCATGGCACAAACCGGGAGCAGGGTATCGGAATGAGAGTCACCCACGGTTGCATTCGACTGCGATCCAACGATATTGCCGAGTTGGTGCATCGAGTGCCTATCGACGCCCCCGTCGAGATCACGTCGATGCCAATCAAGGTCGGGCTACTAAATGGGATCGTCTACGTGGAGGCTCACCCCAAACCGCTGGAAGAGTTTCCGATGCCGGAGAAGTACCCTGTATTTGAAGAAACGGATATCCTTCAACCTATTCATGCTCTTGAAGAGCAACTCCCAGCAGGAGATTACGTGATCTATTGGGAGCAGGTAATGGAGGTTGCGCGGCAGCGGCTTGGAATCCCAATCGCAGTCGGCTGGGACCGCTCGGTTCAGGTTGCCGTGCCAGAGGGCAGGCCGGAATTGTTATGGAGCCTGGACAAGCCGGCTTCCTCCAGTTAAAGAAAAAGAGCCTGAAAACAGGCCCTTTTTCTTGATGCAATCAAACGCTGAAGATTACTTCTTCTGCATGTCGTGCATCATTGTGTTGAGGCGATGAGAATTCGCATCGCAGCAGGAAATTGCCATCCGTGCCAACTCGTCAGCTGTATTAGCTTTCTCATTAGCTTGGAACGCAATGTGATCTGCCGCTTTGGCCATGCGCAATGCTTCATCCGCGGTCGACTGAGCCGCAGCAACTTGGGAATCCAACGTTGCAAGGTGATCCATGACCGCCTGAGGAACGCCGCATCCAGTGAGGAAGGCACCACTCAAGATGACCCCTAGGGCCAATGCCTTTGCTTTTTTATCCATGTCAACTCCAGAGTTGTGTTGTTTTGTTTTTTTAGTGCACTTTTTGCGGCGCGCATTGCTAGTAAGATTACCAAGCATTGAGCACCGTCGGGCTGATTGTACAGATTTTAGTGTAATAATTCAACTGGGCACAGAACTTCCATTCCTAGCGAATTTTCCTCGCGACTAAACACGCCGCATGTCATCATGAATGCATTGCGCCGGAAATATCCAATAATTCACTCCGTCTGCTTCTTCCTGCTCGGGGCGGTGACAGCATCTTTTCCAACTACAGCACAGGCCTGGAATGCATTTAACGTTCAGTATCTCTATGGATCGAACTACGAACTGGAACCTGAGCAGGTGGATATTCTCACTCTGGAGTGGGCCAATGGTTGGACCTATGGGGATAATTTCGTGTTTGTCGACATCACGAACTTCGTCCAAGGCGATAACACCGTCTACGGGGAATGGTCGCCACGGTTGAGCTTGTCGAAAATTACCGGCAAGGATTTTTCTATAGGGCCAATCCAGGATGTTTTACTGTCGGGCACAGTCGAACTCGGCGAAGGCATTTCCAACTATTTAATCGGAGGAGCCATCGATCTCGCAATTCCAAGCTTCAATTTTTTCCAAGTCAACGGGTATCTAAGAGAAAACTCTGAGTTATCGGGATCCACTTGGCAAGTCACTGTGGTCTGGAGCGCTGATTTCGAAATTGGCAGGGCGCGGTGGAATTTTGCAGGCTTTATCGACTGGGCCGGTTCCGAGGGAAAATCCGGAACACCTGCCTATTCAAAACGCAATTTTCATGCTCAGCCTCAATTATTGCTTGATTTGGGCCACTTGCTGAGTCAGCCTGGGTGGCTGTATGTCGGCGTAGAGTGGCTCTATTGGGATAACAGGTTCGGAATCCCCGGAATAACCGAATCGGTCGCCCAAGCAATGGTCAAGGCAAAATTCTAGATTCCTGCTGATTTCCTCCTGTTTTGACCGAAAAGGAGGCCCTCGGGACATTTGTGCCGGGGCGGCAGACCACCCCAATTGCCAAACCAATTACTTCGCATAAGGAATATTATGTAAAGTTTTATGTTTCCCAAGGTGTGCGGAAACGCCTTTCGGCGGTACTATTAGGCTCGGAACCGGCTGTAACCATGCGCATTTCCCTTCTATCCGATACGCACCACAACTTCGGCGATTCCAGCGAATGGCCGTATCCGCTACCGGATCACGACATCCTGGTTCTTGCTGGCGACATCTCAGAATATGTCGACAGCCCTGCAAATCTCACCGAAGTCCTTGCACATTACCGCTCGCGAACAGACCGACCTATCCTTTATTTGCCAGGAAATCACGAGTTTTATCGTCACGACTACCGTCGAGCATTGGGCTGGATCCGGCGCGATACTGATCAATTCGGCATCGAATTACTGAACTGTCGCCGTATCCAATACGGTAACGTCGCTTTCCACGGGTGCACGCTGTGGTCCGATTTCACGCTGTTTGGGGCCAAACAAGCGGATTTATATGGGCTTTATGCGGAGGAATCCGTCAGTGATTTCTACGTAATTGGCTTTGAAAACAGGGCTTTTCGCCGTACTGATTGCGCAAACCTGCATCGAAAGGAACGCGCCTGGCTCGAGGAGTCACTAGCTTCGTCAAACGCCCCGTATAACGTAGTAATTACGCATTTCGCGCCAGTTTCACAATGTATTGCCGCCCGTTACCAGGGAGACCGCCTAAATCCTTATTTCGTTGCAGGGTGTGAAGATTTGGCGGAGAGATTCGAGCCCGATCTCTGGTTATATGGCCACACGCACCAGCCAGACGATTTCGTTCTTGGAAAAACTAGATTTATTAATAATGCTCGCGGATATCCACTTGAAAATTCAGAGACTGATTTTAGACCTGACAAGATTATCGAGGTCGGGGAAAAGGTCTAGCGATACTCGTTTCGCAAGCAACCGATTCCCTCAATTTCGACTTCCACAGTGCAGCCGCGTGGCATGGGACCAAGTCCTACCGAGGTTCCACAACAGATTACATCTCCCGGGCACAGGGTCATATTCTCGGACAACCGCGAAATCGTTTCCATTGGCGACATCATCATGTCTGAGGCCGGATAATGCTGCTTTTCTTCGCCATCGACACGTGTCACGATCTCCAATTCCCGGTAATCCAGCCCGGTAGCGACTACTGGCCCGAATACCCCGAACGTATCGAATCCTTTTGACCGCGTCCACTGATCAAATCCCGCATATTCCTTCAAAAGACTGAATGCAGTCACGTCATTGATGCAGGTATAGCCGAAAATGGCTTGCTCTGCCTCGTCCAAAGAGGCTCCTTTTACGGTTTGTCCGATGACAATCCCGAGCTCCCCCTCGTAAAACACGTCTTCCGTCACCGAGGTCGGGTGCATGATCACCTCCCCGGTCGCCAAAAACGAGGAAGTGGCCTTGAACAGGTATAGAGGGGTTTCTGGATACTCCAAACCCTTCTCATCAGCCAAAGCCTGATAATTGTTCCAAAGCGCCGGCATTTTGCTCGGCACAGTCGGCGTTAGTACGCGAACTTCATCCAATGTGACCGTTTCATCAGTCTGCATGGGCGCCGTGAACATGTCGCCTTCGCACACCAGGATGGTGGAATCCTTCAATTGGCCGAAATGTATCCGGCCGTCGTGCTCAAAACGAATCCAGTGTGTCATGCGTATGCAACCCGGCAGGCAGTTTCCCGCAAAGTCTGGAGAGCCGATGCAGAGGAATCTGGACAGGCGGCGGCCTGCCTCCAACTTTTTGCACCTGGACATCCACGGAACAGGCCCGTAATGTGGCGCGTCATACGAGCCAGCGGCACCCCTGCCCTGCATTGCTCTTCCAAATACGGCAAGTAGGTGTCAAATGCCTCTAGTGGCGTCTTCGGTGCTGTTGAGTCCGGAAACAAGGCCTGCTCGATCTGCCGGATGGCCCAGTGATCCTCGCACGCGAGCCTCCCGACCATTACCCCGTCGACCTGAGCCAGGTGCTGCTGCACTTCTTCGGTCGAGCGAATACCGCCGTTGATCACAATGGTCAGGTGTGGAAATTCGCGCTTGAGTCCCCATACACGTTCGTAATTCAAGGGAGGAATCGTGCGGTTCTGCTTTGGGCTCAACCCGGATAGCATGGCGATTCGCGCATGCACATAAAACGTCTGGCAGCCAGCATCCGCAACAGTCTCCACGAATTCCGTCAAGGCCTCTTCCGTATCCTGCCCATCCACGCCAATACGGCATTTCACCGTAATTGGGATGTGGACTTTTGCCTGCATTGCTGCCACGCAATCCGCAACCCTTAGAGGTTCTTCCATCAAACAGGCCCCGAAACGTCCTGCCGAAACGCGGCTGCTTGGACAGCCGACATTCAGATTCACCTCATCGTAGCCAAAATCTTGGGCGATAGCGGCACAGCGGGCCAAGTCTTCCGGGTCACTGCCACCGAGTTGGAACGCGACTGGCTGCTCGGCCGGATCAAATCCGAGCAGAGATTCGGTGTCTCCATGTAAAACCGCTCCCGTCGTCACCATTTCGGTGAATAACCATGCATGCGGTGATAAAACTCTCAGAAAATACCGGAAATGACGGTCCGTATGGTCCATCATCGGGGCAATGCAGAAAATTCGCTGAGACATAAGATCCTCGGGCGCTCATTGTAAATCAATGAGATAAGCCGATAACATGCTTTAGGGGCGATTTTTGACGCTATAGTAGTGAACCCCTGCAGTTCTGCCACAATGACTACGCCTCTAACCCCTGCACTCCAAATCAAAGGGCTCAAGAAGACCTATGCCAACGGCGTAGAGGCACTGCATGGCATTGACCTGGAAGTACAGCGTGGAGACTTCTTTGCGCTTCTCGGGCCCAATGGAGCCGGAAAATCCACCGCCATCGGCATCATTTCCTCTCTAGTGACGTTTTCGGAAGGTTCAGTCACGATCTTCGGGCACGACATCATTCGCGACTATGCAGCTGCCCGCGCCTGCCTTGGCCTGGTGCCACAGGAATTCAACTTCAACCAATTCGATCCGGTCTGCGACACCCTCATGCACCAAGCCGGGTATTACGGCATTCGTCGCCAAGATGCCGAGAAGCGTACGCAAAGGCTTTTGGAGCAATTCGACCTGTGGGACAAGCGCTCGGTCATGGCCCGCGAATTGTCGGGAGGCATGAAACGCCGATTGATGATCGCACGAGCCATGATCCACGAACCCCAGCTTTTGATTCTGGATGAACCGACTGCAGGAGTAGACCTGGAAATCCGTCATAACCTCTGGCATTACCTCAAAGAAATTAATTCCCGAGGCACGACCATCATCCTGACCACCCACTACCTTGAAGAAGCAGAGCAGTTGTGCCGAACCATCGCAATAATCTCAAACGGTCGGATTCGTGCCAACACCACGATGCGGGAGTTGCTGGATCAGTTGGATTCGGAGCACTTCGTTCTATACCTGAAGACCCCCCTACCCCACTGCCCGCAGGTCGATGGCTACGCCCTGCATTGCCCGGACCCGCGAACGCTTGAAGCCACGATCCACAAAGGAGCCGACCTGAATCGCTTGTTCAGCGAACTCAGTGCTCAAGGCATCGACATTCTCAGCATGAAGAACAAGACTAACCGATTGGAAAAACTTTTTCTGCAATTGGTCGGGCATCACTTTGACTAAAGCACCATGCCATTGAAGCAACAACTTATCGCTCTTCAGAGCATGCTGATTCGGGAATATCTGCGATTCATGCGCATCTGGGTCCAAACGGTTATACCGCCAGCCATCACGACCATCTTGTACTTCATCATCTTCGGAGAACTGATCGGCTCACAGCTGGCCGACATCGGCGGCTATCGCTACATGGACTACATCGCGCCCGGTCTCATCTTGATGTCCGTCATCACCAATGCTTACGCCAACGTTGTTTCTTCGTTCTACAGCTCAAAATTCCAGCGACACATCGAAGAATTACTAGTCTCCCCGGTGCCAAACTTCATTATCCTGACCGGCTTTATCGGCGGTGGCATCATGCGCGGGCTAGCTGTCGGGCTGGTGGTCACGGCGGTAACCGTCTTTTTTGCCAAAGTTCCGCTATTCCACCTTGCCTTGATACTGGGAGTCGCCGTCCTGACCTGCATCTTGTTCTCTCTCGCCGGGCTCATCAACGGCATCTATGCGAAAAGTTTTGACGACATCTCGATTATCCCGACCTTTGTATTGACTCCCCTGACCTACCTGGGCGGCATCTTTTACTCCCTTGACATGCTCTCGCCCTTCTGGCAACAGGTTTCTCTGTTCAACCCGATTCTGCACATGATTGGCCTGTTCCGCTACGGCTGGATGGGGATACAAGAAGTTGATCCCGTCAATTCACTGCTTTTGATCGTCGTCGTCATTGCCATACTGACGTACACCTGCCTGCAGTTGCTCAAACGGGGCGTCGGCATTCGTCCCTGAAATCTGCCCCAATGCATCTCGACGCTGGACTTCACGGCCCAACGCGCTGGCAGTCATTGGAAAACTGGCGTCCCCAAGGGGATTCGAACCCCTGTTGCCGCCGTGAAAGGGCGGTGTCCTAGGCCTCTAGACGATGGGGACTATTGGATTGGATGCGCACTCTAGTCAAAAGAGCCTGATTCGTCAAATTATGCACCTGAAATTGCTGATCGCAAACGCCGCAATGCTCGTTCCCGGCCAAGCAAAACCAAGGTATCTTCAATGGAGGGTGAAACTGTCCCCCCGGTCACGGCGACGCGCAGCGGCTGCGCGACCTTCCCAGGCTTGACTTGGTGGCGCTCACAGGCCGCGTCAACCAGGCCTTTCAGGGATTCAACATTCCAGTCAACTTGCTCCATCTCGTCTGCCAGCTCCTGCAGGATCGAACGGGACTCGGGGGTGAGGAATTTTTCTCGTGCCGACTCGTCCGTCCCCGGATCTTCCAGCAACAGCCAGCGGCTCTGTGCAACCATGTCCGTCACGGTGCGGCAGCGTTTTCGCTGAACTTCAATCAGTGCAGCCCGATCCGGCTTGCTTAATACATCAGGATCCAAATCTTGCCGAGCACTATGCCAATCGAATTCCGCATTGATCTCGCTTTCGGACACGCGGCTCATTTGCTGCTGGTTGACCCAAGCCATTTTCTTGGGGTCGATCCGGCTTGCGGCCGGATTCAGCCCGGAAAGGTCGAACTGCTGAATCAACTCTTCGACCGAAAACAATTCGTCGTCCCCGTGAGCCCAGCCCAAGCGTACCAGGATGTTGGCCAGAGCCGTGGGCAGATACCCTTGCTCGCGGTATTGCGCCATATCAGCAGAATCTTTCCGCTTGGACATCTTGCGCCCGCTTTCGTCGAGAATCATCGGCAGGTGCGTGTAGCTGGGCACATCTGCGCCTAGCGCAGAAAGAATATTGACTTGCCGTGGCGTATTGTTGAGGTGGTCATCGCCCCGGATGATGTGCGTAACACCTGCATCCATGTCGTCCACTACGACGGCCAGATGGTAGGTCGCGCTTCCATCCGCACGGGCAATCACCAGGTCATCCAGTTCGGAATTGGAAAAGCGCACCTCTCCTTTCAGGCTGTCCTGAATGACCACGTCGCCCTCAAGCGGGGTTTTGAACCGGACGACCGATTGTGCCGATGGAGGATTGTCCCGATCGCGACAATGGCGGTCGTAGCGCGGTTTGAGTTTTGCCGCCATCTGTTCCTTACGCAACTGTTCCAAGCGCTCTGGAGAACAGTCGCAGTAATAAGCATCTCCCTGGTCGAGCAATTTCTGGATGATCTCTTGATGGCGCTGCGACCTTTGCGATTGATAAACCACTTCGCCATCCCAATCCATGCCCACCCAGCGCAGCATGGACATGATTTGCTGGCAGTGCTCTTCTTTGGAACGCTCCCGATCGGTATCCTCGATTCGAAGGATGAAATCCCCACCGCAATGCCGCGCGTAAAGCCAGTTGTACAAGGCCGTGCGGGTGCCTCCCAGATGCAAGGCACCGGTCGGACTTGGAGCGAACCGGGTTCGGATTGTGGAGCCAGACATTTCGGGCAAACAGCAAAGCTGAGTAAAAAATCTATCTTACAGTTTGAACGTTGATTCCAGTTAGGGGAACGTCAATTTGTCAAGCGCGTCTATGTAGAATAGGAATTCGTTTTGCGGTCACGCATGTCTTTATGTTCATTGACACGTACGAAGCACAAATCGCCCGAAAGCAGTACACGCCCGACCCGGCGCAGTATGAAGCCGCTCAACAGTTTCAGCTTGTCTTTGATCATCTGACCCGGCATTCCCGCGCCAAAATGCTGATCAGCGACCGGCTGCGTCGCTTGAAGTCTAGCGCGCCTGGGTCGACATCCGGCTTGTGGCTGTGGGGCTCAGTCGGAAGTGGGAAGACCTATCTGATGGATTTGTTCTTTAATTCCCTTCCCCTGCGCAAGAAACGACGCATGCACTTCCATCGTTTCATGCGGCACATCCATCACAAGCTCAAGCACATGCAGGACCGGCGCAATCCCATCGATCTTCTTGCCGCCCGCATGGCAAAAAAATACAAAGTACTTTGCATCGACGAATTTTTCGTGTCAGACATTACGGATGCCATGATCCTGGGTGGGCTGCTGGAGGGCCTGTTCCGGCACCGGGTCACCGTGGTGGCAACCTCCAACTCGGCCCCGGACAACCTTTACGAGGGCGGACTACAACGGGAACGATTCCTGCCCGCGATCGAATCGATCAAGAAACACATGACAGTATTCGAACTGGCAACCTCCTGCGACTACCGCCTGCAACACCTGGACCAGACCGAAACTTATTGCCTCGGTGCCAACGGAACCGCAGAGCCGGTCCTGCTTGATCACTTCCAGCATCTGGCGTCAGATCTGGATCGAGAAGAGACAACCATTGAAGTCGAAGGCCGCACCATCCCAGTCAAGCGCCTGTCACATGACGCGATCTGGTTCGACTTCGACAACCTGTGCCAATCGCCTCGTTGTGTCAACGACTACATTTCGATTGCTCGTTGCTTCCGCACCGTGCTGGTCTCAGGTATCCCTGTCTTCGATTCATCGATGGACGACAGCGCACGGCGCTTCATTGAAATGATCGACGAGTTCTACGACCGTAACGTGACGCTGATTGCTTCCGCGGCGGACGAACCCGACCAGTTGTACCGGGGCAAGCGTCTGGAGCGGGAATTCGAACGAACTGCGAGCCGCCTGCACGAGATGCGGAGCAAGGCATACCTGGGGCGGTCACATCGCCTACACTAATCGCTAGCCAACATCACTCCATTCCTCAGAAGAGCCCGACCATGACGAACCCACCCAAGCGAATCGCCATCACCGGCGCAGCCGGCAACATTGCGTATCAGGCCATGTTTCGCATCGCGGCCGGAGAATTCTTGGGCGACCAGCAGCCTGTCGCCTTGAACCTGATCGATATCCCGCCAGCTATGCCGTCACTCGGCGGAACCGCGATGGAACTGGAAGACTGCGCATTTCCTTTGTTACGCGATGTCCTTCTGAGCGATGATCTGGAGAAAGGCTTCGGAGATGCGGACTACGTGTTCATGTTCGGGGCACGGCCGCGCGGGAAAGGCATGGAGCGCAGCGACCTGATCCAAGAAAACGGAAAAATCTTTGGCCCCCAAGGCAAGGCTATCAATGATTTTTCGAGCCGCAACGTCCGGGTTCTGGTCATCGGCAACCCGGCCAACACCAACGCACTGATTGCGCTGCACCACGCTCCGGATCTCGACCCGCGGCAATTCTCCGCGATGACCCGTCTGGATCATGAACGGTCACGCTCACAGTTGGCAGTACAGACGGGCCAACCGGTCGCCAACATCGCCCGAATGACAGTTTGGGGAAACCACTCTCCGAAAATGTATCCCGATATCGGCTATTGCACGGCTTCCGGCACTCCGATCCGGGAATTGGTAGACACGAACTGGTATCGGGAAGAATTCATACCGGGGATCCAGCAGCGCGGCGCCAAGGTGATCGAGGCGCGCGGCGCCTCTTCCGCGGCATCGGCCGCCAATGCGGCCATCCTGCACATGCACGACTGGGTCCAAGGGACACCCAAGAACGACTGGGTCAGCATGAGCGTGCTCTCGGACGGCTCATACGGAGTGGCGGAAGGCATTATCTTTTCCTTCCCGTGTCAGTGCTCGGAATCCGAGCACACCATCGTGTCTGGGTTAGAGTTGGACGCTTTCGGTCGCGAGCAACTTGCGGCCAACGAAACCGAACTGCTGAGCGAGCGCGAGACGATTGCTGACCTGCTCTCCTGACAGAGAAAAATCAGGTCTCTTCACTGGTGGCTGCAACCGGAGTCTCAACACGCACAGTCACGATATCCGTGTCATGGTACTGCTGATGGTAGACCGAGGACGCCAAGTGCCTTAGCAACCGCAAGGAAACTTCGCGCTCGACCGAAGATGAAATGGATTGCTTGCCAAGCAAAGCAATTCGATCCTGAAGGTTTTCTTCTCCCGTCGCGGCAACAAACTCAAGGACGGCTTCGTCGTCCTCCCTGCGTGCCGTCAAGAGAAGACGGCGCCCGTCTTCACCGGCCTCGCTGTCTTCCTGCTCACGGAGCGTCAGCAGGGTCTCCTCGGTGACGGCAGTGAGGCGATCAATCATTGCCGGGCTCCAATCATGGCCAGATGCGAACTTATGAAGGAATTCCTCGACCCTCGGCAGGACTGAGACATCAAGAGCCACTTCAATCTGGTGGCGGCGGGGGTTCGTCAATTCCATGAACAGCGTCATGAAGATGGCCATGAGACCGCCCGCCGTGATCCCGTTGCTCAGAAGGCCGCCTGCGAATTCGGAAACATATTCGGGATAGATCCATCCGTTCTGGAGTCCGACTCCGATCCAGAATGAAATTCCCACGATCAGTCCCGTTCGATAGTCGATGCCATCCTGAATCGCCACTTTCATGCCGACCACGAAAAGCAACGACAGCAGAACGCCAATGTACGCTCCGGCAACCGGGCCAGGTATTGCCAGAATGATGGCGAGCGCCTTGGGGAAGAATGCCAAAGCGAGGAAAACCAGTCCAAGGGCGGCCCCGACCTTGCGGGCTCCGACTCCAGTCAGTTCGGCAACGGAAACACTGGTCGAATAGGTCGTGTTCGGTACAGTCCCCAAGAGACCGGACAATAGGTTGCCGACTCCATCCGCTGCCACTGTGCCCTGTACTGCACGGAAATCCACTGCCCGGGGGCGTCGCCAGGCGACACGCTGGATGGCGACGGAGTCGCCTACGGTTTCCACGGCTCCGACCAAGGTCACGAACACGAATGCCGGCACAAGCGTCCAGAAGACTGGTCCGAAACTGAAGTCGTAACCCGGCCATCCGACTTCCGGGAAGCCCAGCCATGAAGCCTCGGCAACACGACTTACTTCATAGAGTCCGAAGTGTCCGGCCACCACCGAACCAAAAGCCACTCCAATGACCGGAGCCCAAAGGCGCAAGATGCCGGTTGCTTTCAGGGCAATACCACCGATGGCCAACAAAGTCGCGCCTGCACTCAGTGCGGCGGCCGACGTGGGGGTCCCCTCGGGTACGGATGTCAGCAAGCCGAAGATGATCGGCATGATGGTGACCGGCACCAGCATGATGACCGTACCTGCCACAGCCGGCGTCAGAACCCTTCGAAACAGCGAAAGCCGTGCGGAAAGCGCGAACTGGAAGAACGACGAAAGGATCACCAGGGTGGCCAGCATCGCTGGCCCTCCTTCCGCAATGGCAGTGATACAGATCGCGATGAAGGCTCCGGACGGACCCATGGCGAGCGTATAGCCGGCACCAATCCGGCCAACCCGAACTGCCTGCAGAACCGTGGTGACGCCGCTGACGGCAACAGCGGCGAACACGATCCAAGAAAGAAAGGCTTCGGTTCCTCCGGCAGCCCGGGCGACAATCGCCGGAGTCAGGACGATGCCGGAAATACAGAGGATGGCGAGCTGCAGACCCAAGCCGAAGGCAAGTACCGTCGGCGGGTTTTCATCAGGCTGATAGCGGACGCTCACGCGTCGGGCGGAACTCTCGGCGTCCATGATCCTCCCTCCTATCCCTGACTCACGAAACTACCGGGAGGCAATGCTATTGCCTCCCGATATATTCTCCGCAGTCAAAACGGGATTTCGCTCTCGCGTGAGAGCAAAAATCCTAGCTTTTCAGGGTGACGCCGTCGACGTTGGCCCACTCGGTCACGAAGTCGTCAATCAGATCAACGACAGCATCCGGCCGGTCTTCCAGCACGTAGTGCCCAGCCCGCTCGATGATTTCGAACCGCGTCGGTCCCGAAATGGCATCTTTCAGCCGGCGTCCGGACTCAACCGGCATCCAGGCATCATGCAGCGCCCAGCACACCATGGTCGGGCAAGTAATCTTGCTGTGGTCCACGCTCATGGTTTCTTCGTTGCTCGGTTCCGAACAGACATGAATCAACGACTTGAAGCCGGTGAATCCCGGTCCCCGAGCCCAGAACGAGAGATAGTTCTCCTTGACGTTCTTGTCCGTGAACGCGATCTTGTCGTGACTGCCCATGAGAAGGAGTCCGTGGAAACCCGCTGCCGCCTGAGCCATGGCCTGACCTAGAACTTCGTCCGGGGCGCCAACCAAGCCGTTGAAGGCTTCAACTTCCAGCACCGGCCAGTAGTCCCAAGCCACCGGATTGATCAGGACCAACCGGCTAATGAGGTCAACGTACTTCGAGGCAAAAATCTGGCAGGCTCCACCGCCGTGATCATGGCCGACCAGGATGACATTTCCCGCCAATCCCAGTCCTTCGATCACCGCCTTGATGGCCTCGGCCTGATTCGTCAGGGAATGAGTGAATTGATCGAGAGGCATGCTCGACTGGCCATAACCAACCATATCCATGGCATAGGTCTGGTAGCGGTCGGACAAGCTTGCTTGCGCATGGCGCCACAACCGGCTGTTGGTCGGAATCCCGTGCACCATCAGCAGCGCGGGACCGCTATCGCCCTTCTGCTCAATATGAATTTCGAGATCTAAGCCTCCGACATTAATCGCTTGTTTCATGGATTTCCTCCTTATAGTTATCTTGAGGGAGTTTCCCCTGCCCTTGAGCCTTTATCATACACGCATTGCCCCCCGCATCAATGACGATTTCATTTCAATGAGGTTCCTGCTAGTTGCCCTCGTTCTGTTCGGGCTATTCCTGTTCCTGCGGTGGCAGTACCGGCAGTCCCCCCGCAGACTTTACCAATGGCTTGCCGGTTTGGCGGGGATTGGCCTGATCGCCATGGTTCTGACCGGCCGCGCCCACTGGATCGTCGCCGTGGTCGGTGGAATCCTGCCGTTTCTCGGCAAGGCCGCAATTTTGCTGCGTTGGCTTCCGTTCCTGTCCTGGGCCCGCCGCGCCTTTGGTTCTTCCGCGATCCACCTGCAGACGGCATGGCTGGACCTGACCATCGACCGGAGGACCGGTACCATGGACGGCACCATCCGGCAAGGCGAATTTGCGGGTCAAAAGCTATCCCAACTCAGCCTTTCGCAACTGGAAAAACTACTTCAGGCCTGTACGAGCGACCTGCAGTCCGCAGCCCTTCTTCGCGCCTACCTCCAACGGACACAGACGGGCTGGCAGGCCGGAGAAACTTCCGGAGGCGGCAGTACGGACGATTTCGAAGAGGCCGCCATGTCAGCGGAAACAGCCGCCCAGATCTTGGGCGTATCCCTTCAGGCTCCGGAATCCGAAATTCGCTCGGCACACCGCGCCCTTGCGCAAAAGCTCCATCCGGATCGAGGTGGAAACGATTATTTAACTAGAAAAATCAATCAGGCAAGAGATATTCTTATTAAGAGACACCAGACACGTTGACGGTAGAAGACTTGCGAATTCTCGCCAGCATGAGAACGGCAAAGATTGACGCGTAGATGATTGGCTCCAGGTAATCCGCCTTGACCAGCCAGAAATAATGCAGGAGCCCAGCGAACGTCGCAACATAGATCAGACGGTGAAGGCGGTTCCAGGCGTTCCCGAGGGCCCGCTGGGCGCGTCGGGTCGAGGTCAGCGCCAACGGCACCAGCAGGAGAAAAGCCGTCACGCCTGCGGTGATGAACAGGCGGTCCTGGATATCCAGCCAGATTTCCTGCCAATCGAAGAATTTGTCGAACCAAAGATAGGTTCCCAAGTGGATCGAGGCATAAAAGAACGCGAACAGCCCCAGCATCCGCCGGTAGCGCAGCAGCGCGGGTGTCCTCATGACACGGATCAAGGGCGTAACCAGCAAGGTCAGCAGCAGGAACCGCAAGGTCCATGTTCCCGTGGACCGAGTCAGAGTTTCCAGAGGATTGACGCCCAATGTGTTCGTCCAGGCGCCGTGAGCCAAGTCAATCACCGGCACGAGGCACAGTAGAAAAAGCGCAGGTTTGACCCACCCTGCGGCTGTGGGCGTACGCATGTCTAGAAGTATTTGTGCAGATCCATCCCGCTGTAGAGATGTGCGACTTCCTCGGCATAGCCGTTGAACATCAGTGTTTTCCGCTTCCGGAACTCCCCGATTCTCCGCTCGCGTCGTTGACTCCAGCGCGGGTGGTTAACCTCAGGGTTCACGTTGGAGTAGAAGCCATACTCATTCGGCGTGGCCTGATTCCATGCCGTCGGAGGTTGTCCTTCGACGAACCGGATCCGCACAATGGACTTGATGCTCTTGAAACCGTATTTCCAAGGCACGACGATTCGAATCGGAGCACCATTCTGATTGGGAAGCACCTGTCCGTACATACCGACGGTCAACAGTGTCAGCGGATGCATCGCCTCGTCGATTCGCAAGCCTTCGACGTAGGGCCAGTCCAAAACGTTGCGGCGCTGTCCCGGCAGGTTCTCCGGATCCAGAATCGTCTGGAAAGCCACGTAGCGAGCCTGCGACGTCGGCCTCAATTTTTTCAGCGCGGTCGCCAGCGGCACGCCCACCCATGGAATCACCATCGACCAGGCCTCCACGCAGCGGAGCCGGTAGATCCGCTCCTCCAACTGATCCATCGGCACCAGGTCTTCGACCGCATAAGTTCCCGGATTCTCGCAGTATCCTTCTACCTCGACAGTCCAGGGCTCGGTCTTCAGGGCTGCCGCATTGCGCGAGGGGTCTTCCTTCTTGTAGCCCAGTTCGTAGAAATTGTTGTAATGGGTCGCCGCATGCATCGGCGTCAACTCTTCGTCGGTCGAATAGGGGCTGGACCGGGGCGTGCCGAGGGTCAGCCCGGCCTGGGCCTGCCCGCCGACCAGCAGACCGCCCGCCAAGCCTGCCATTCCGGCCGCACACTGCTGCATGAAGACGCGGCGCTGCCGGTAGATCTCCGGATCCGTTACCGCGGATTCCTTCTCGTCCGAACGCTTGGGGATTCGAATCAGCATGCCACTCTTCTCATCTGTGAATGGAACTACAAATCGGACACTTTTCATCCGCAATCAGTTCCACTACACGCCATTGTGCCTCCCTTGCGTCATAAAGCAACAGCCGGTTGTACAAGGGTTTTCCGATGGATAGCAGGCACTTGACCGCCTCGACCGCTTGCACGCTGGCCACCGCCCCGGCAACCGGACCCAGCACGCCGGTTTCCGAACAGCCCTCCTCCGGCACGGGCTCGTCGCCGAACAGGCATTGATAGCAGGCATCTCCCTTCTCTTGGTTTCGAAACACCGCCACCTGCCCCTCCATCCGGATCACCGCCCCGGAGACCAGGGGCGTCGCAGATTCGACGCAAGCCTGATTAATCGCCGAGCGGGTCTCGAAATTATCCGTGGCATCCACGACCAAGTCTGCCACCTGAACCTGCTCTCGCAGCAAGTCGCCCTCCAGGTATTCGGCGACGGTATCAATGCGGATTTCAGGGTTCAGTTCCTCCACGACTCTCCGAGCTTCCTCGGTCTTGGCGCGGCCCAAGCTGGATGTCCCGTACAGAATCTGGCGCTGGAGATTTGCCAGTTCAACGCGATCCGGGTCGGCCAAGGTCAGCCGGCCTACGCCACATGTCGCCAGATACATGGCGAGCGGGGAACCCAAGCCCCCCAAGCCGATCAACAGGACATGGGACTCAAGCAGGCGCTGCTGCCCCTCGATGCCAATCTCCGGCAAGACGATTTGCCGGTTGTAGCGTAAGAGTTGCGGGTCGCCCAGTTCCGCGCCCATGATGGATCAGGATGCCTGTTTGGCCTTTTCCCTGGCTTCGAATGCAGCCATTTGCTCCGGAGTGGCCTCTTTCTGGTATCGGGCCTTCCAGTCGGCATACGGCATGCCGTAGACGATTTCCCGGGCCGCATCGTAATCCAGTTCAAGGCCTCGCTCTTCTGCCGCGGCCACGTACCACTTGGAAAGACAGTTCCGGCAGAAGTCCGCCAGATTCATCAAGTCGATATTCTGGACTTCGGGCTTGCTTCTCAGGTGTTCGACAAGGCGCCGATAGACGGCCGCCTCGATCGCCTCGCGCTGGTTCTCGGAAATGTCGGAAGTGGTGCTCATGGTGCCAGCAGGTTCGTTCTCGACGGGATTCCAGTATAACCCGCAGCCCGCGCCTCCCCCGTACAATGAACCAGTCCGACAAACGTTTCGATGACGCCATGTCCGCACCCTCAGTTCAGTCTCCTCCGCTGACCGGCATGATCCTTGCCGGTGGCATGGCACGCCGCATGGGCGGACAGGACAAGGGGCTGATCCCCTACCAAGGGCGTCCATTGATCGCCCATGTCCTTGAGCGCCTCGAACCACAAGTTCAGGCCATTCTGATCAACGCCAACCGCAGCCACGACCAGTACGCGCAGTTTGGTCACCCCGTGATCGCGGATGCGGAGGACGGTTTTCTAGGGCCGCTTGCCGGCATTCTCGCCGGACTGCGTGCGGCTCGAACGGAACTGCTGCTCTGCGTCCCCTGCGACAGCCCGGAGATCGGTCCGAACCTGGCAGCCAAACTCGCCTCTCCCTTCGCGCAGACAGGAACCCGAATCACCGTGGCAAGTTGCGCCGGGCGCCTGCAGCCGGTCTTTGCAGTGCTGCACTCTGATCTTTCGGATGCCCTGAACGATTTTCTCCGCCGCGGCGGGCGTAAAATTGATGAATTCTATGGCGCACAGGGCTTCGAGGAGGTCTCTTTCGAAAACTCCGATGAATTCCGAAACATCAACACCCACGAGGAATTGACGCTCTGATGGGCTCTCAATCTCCCACCCTTTTGGGTTTCGCGGCCTTCAGCGGGACCGGGAAAACCGAGTTGCTGACCCGGTTGGTGCCGATTCTGGTCGAACAAGGATTGCGCATCGGTATGGTCAAGCATGCCCACCACGCGTTTGACGTGGACCAGCCAGGAAAGGACAGCTACCGGCTGCGCAAGGCGGGGGCTAGGGAAATGCTGATTTCTTCGGGCCGCCGCTGGGCCTTGATGCATGAACTGGGCGAGGATGAAGAGGAAATGACCCTCGCCCAGCTTCTGCCGAAACTGGATGCCGCATCACTTGACCTGATCCTGGTGGAGGGCTTCAAACGCGAAGCGTTCCCAAAAATCGAACTGTGCCGGCCGGATCTGGGGCATCCGTACCTGTATCCGGATGATTCCAACATCATCGCCTTGGCGACCGATGCGCCCCCTCCAGCCGGGCTGACGCTGCCGCATCTCGACCTGAACGACCCCCCTGCCATTGCAACTTTTGTCCGAACACTGCTGTAAAAGCAGGGTTTGATCTTCGCCCTCATTCCGCCTGGCTGAATCTTCCCGCGCAGCGGACATTCAACAGAATGTAACCTGTTGCGTGTAAAATAACTTTTCCAAAATCTAGTCCAGAAGTTCGCGTAGGTCGAAAATGCGCGAAGGGTGTTGGATTTGGAATATTTATGCCCGAGCGAAAAATCAAATTGACCAACGGCGGGAAGGAAGTCGAATTATCGATCGCTGAGTCGACCGAAGGGCCGGCGGCGGTCAACATCAGCAATCTGTACAAGAAACGGGGTTATTTTTCGCTGGATCCCGGATTCGTCTCCACGGCCAGCTGCCGGAGCCAGATCACCTACATCGACGGAGACCTCGGCCTTCTGCGCTACCGGGGCTATCCGATCGAACAGCTTGCGGAATCCGGCAATCATATTGAAACGGCCTACCTGCTGCTCAACGGCGAACTTCCGACACAAAACCAGTTGGATACATTCACTCAAGAAATCAAGTCGGAAACAAAGATTCCCAATGGTTCGTGGGAACTCATGCAGGCTTTCGAGAAAGACGCCCATCCGATGGCCATGCTGATGGCCGGGCTGGCTCATCTCGCTTCGATCTATCATTCCGAACTAGACGTGTTCGACGAGGCGTACCGCCAGCGCATGGCGCGGCGGTTGATTGCGCAGGTCCCGGTACTGGCGGCGCTCGGATATCGCTACCGAACCGGCCAAGATCCCGTCGACCCCGACCCGGAACTCGACTTTACGTCCAATTTCCTCTACATGATGTTCGGATCAGAGCCCGAGCCTCTCTTCTCGCACGCCATGGACATCCTGTTCCTCCTGCATGCCGACCACGAACAGAATGCTTCTACGTCCACGGTCCGACTGTCCGGCAGTTCCGAGACCAGCCCGGTCGCAGCCGTCGCCGCAGGCGTGGCAACGCTTTGGGGGCCGTCTCACGGCGGCGCCAACGAGGCCGTAATCCAGATGCTGGAAGAAATTCATGCTTCGGATGTTTCGGTTGAGGAATACGTCGAGCAGACCAAGAACAAGGAAAGCCATACCCGCTTGATGGGCTTCGGGCACCGGGTCTACAAGAATTACGATCCGCGCGCGAAGCTAATCCAAAAAATCTGCTACAACCTGCTGGAGAAGCACGGGGAAGGCAATCCGAACTGCCCACTCCTGGAAACCGCCATGGCCTTGGAGCAGGCAGCCTTGAACGACGAATACTTCGTGGTTCGCAAACTGTACCCGAACGTCGATTTCTATTCGGGCATTATCCTCAGGACCATGGGGATTCCCCTGGACATGTTCACGGTCATCTTCGCCACCGCCCGAACATCGGGCTGGGTTGCACACTGGCTCGAAATGATGACGGACAAGCAGTTCCGGATCGGTCGCCCCCGCCAACTGTATACCGGACACACCCAGCGAGACTACGTCGCGCTCGACCAGCGCGGCTGATCCCGGCTCAAATCCCGGCAAAAAACTCCTGTACGACGGGCGAGAAGCGTTCCGCATCGACCAAGAACGAATCGTGACCCTGGATGGACGGGAGCACGACCAGTTCGGCTTCGCGTCCCGCCTTTTGCAAGCCGGCTACGATTTCTTTCTGCTGCTCAAGCGGGAAGAGAATGTCACTCTCCACACCAATTACCAGAGTCTTGCGCACATGGACCCGGGCCAGCCCAGCATTAACCGTGCCGCCATGCTCAGCGACATCGAACAGATCCATCGCCCGGGACAGATATAAATAACTGTTGGCGTCGAACGTGCCGATGAATTTCTGCGCGTTGTATTCGAGGTAGGACTCCACTTCGAACTCGACACCGAACATGTCATCCGAGGCACGGTGCTCCGGTACCCGGGCTCGATTGAAGCGCTGCCGCCATTCCTGGGCCGCCCGATAGGACATCAGGCCGAGCTTCCGCGCCAAGCGCATCCCGCACAGCGGCTCTGCATCCAGTTCGTAGTTTCCGCCCTTCCAGTCCGGGTCGCAGCGAATGATCTCCCGCTGCAACGACCGCACCGCAATCGTGAATGGCAAAGCCCGGCAGGCCGCTGAAATCACCAGAAGATAGTCCAACTCATCCGGGTACTGCAGCGCATAGGCCAACGCAGACATGCCGCCCATGGAGGGACCGACGACGGTGTGGACGTGATCCACGCTCAGTTCGCGCATGGCATGGTGCCCGGCCTTCGCAATGTCTTCGATCGACAGTTCCGGGAAGCTCCCGCCATAAGGCTGGCCAGTCACCGGATCGCAGGAGGAAGGTCCCGTCGAACCAAAGCAGCTGCCCAGAGAGTTGACGCAGACCACGAAAAACCGATCCGTGTCGATCGCCTTGCCTGGCCCGACCATGTACTCCCACCAGCCAGCCGTATCGTCTTCTTCATTGGATGCGGCATGGGCGGTCGGGGACAGCCCGGTGAAAATCAGGATGGCGTTATCCTGATTGCGCGACAGGGTGCCCCAAGTCTCATAACCGACTTGAACCTGGGCGAGGCGGCCGCCGCGGCGCATCACAAAATCGGTTTGTCCGTAGTCTCCCGGCAGATCGAGGATGCGGGTAGCCGGCGGCGTACGGTTATGCGCGCAAGGCTGGAAATCGGGGTGAGTCATGCAAGGCGTCCGGAATGAGGCGCTAAATGATAGCCCCGTCGGAGGCAATCCCGCAACCAGTCGAACAGAAATCGGTTGCCGGAATAGCGGCGAGACAGCCATTCCGTCCGAGAGCTTCCTTCCGGAATCCGACCCGGGAGCAACGAAACCCCGTGATGGGCGAGCAGTTCGACTTGCCGGGAGTCCCGGTACAGGCGCAATTGGACATCCGGCAGGAATTCCGCCCCCTCCCCGTCCCGGCGGCAGGCCAAACCAAGCGTGGCCGTATGCCGAGTGTGCTCGTAGAACACCAGTTGAAGCGGGGGTTGGTCCGGCAGGGAGTCATCGAGATACGAATGAGGCTGCATGGCGGGGTTGCGCAGCGACGGGCACAGGGCGAGCAGGCACTGATAGTTGACGTCGTAGAGCGCGATCAACGCGGCAGGTTGCGGGGTGGTGGCTAGAGATGTGGAGAATTCAGTCATGATCCGGCGTGCCTGTGCGTATTTTCCGAGCGACCGACTCCATCTCTGGATCCGGGGCGGCTTGTGCCCCCAGAAACATTTCCTGGAGTTCGGGGTCCGGGCATTCCAGTAGCCGCGCGAATGCCGCGCGCTCGGCGGTGGAGGCCCGAGGATATTCTTGATCCAGATACCGCATCAGCATGAGATCCAACTCCCGAGTGCCGCGCCGGCAGTGCCAACGCAACCGGTCCTGCTCCGACATGTCAGGACTTGCGCAAGGCCACCATTTTCTTGATTTCGGCGATGGCCCGCGCAGGATTCAGCCCCTTGGGACAGGTCTGGGTGCAATTCATGATCGTGTGACAACGGTACAGCTTGAAGGCATCCTCCAGGGACTCCAACCGTTCGTCCGTCGCCTGGTCGCGACTGTCCGCGAGCCAGCGCCATGCCTGCAGCAAGGCTGCCGGCCCCAAGTACTTGTCCGGATTCCACCAGTAGCTCGGGCAACTGGTGGAACAGCAGGCGCACAGGATGCACTCTTCCAGGCCATCCAACCGGGCACGGTCCTCTTTTTGCTGCAAGCGTTCGCGTTCCGGTTCGTCTGCGCCATTCTTCAGCCACGGCTCTACGGCGGCATACTGCCGGTAGAACCCCGACAGGTCCGTCACCAGGTCTCGGACCACCGGCATGTGAGGCAGCGGATAGATCCGGATGTCCCCCTTGAACTGGTCCACCCCACAGGTGCAGGCCAAGGTGTTGCGCCCATTGATGTTCATGGAGCAGGAACCGCAAATTCCCTCGCGGCAGGAACGGCGGAACGACAGGGTCGGATCGACCTCGTTCTTGATCTTGATGAGCACGTCCAGAATCATCGGGCCGCACTGGTCCAGATCCACTTCGTAGTGATCCAGCCTTGGGTTCTCCCCTTCGTCCGGCTCGTAGCGGTAGACCTGGAACGACCGCACATTTTCGGCACCCGACGGCGCCGGATATCGGTGCCCGTCCTTGCGAACGACCGCGTTGGCAGGAAGAGTGAATTGAGCCATGATCCGGTTCTTGCTCGTGTCAGTATACGCGGGCTTTCGGCGGAATCACTTCCACCTCGTCATCCAAGGTATGCATGTGGACATCCCGGTATTCGATGCGGCATGACCCCTGTTCGCCGTACCAGCAAACCGTGTGCTTCATCCATTCATCGTCATTGCGTTCCGGGTAGTCTTCCCGGGCATGGGCGCCGCGGCTCTCCAGGCGATTCAACGCGGATTCCAGCGTCATCAGTCCTTGCGGCAGCAGGTTCTGCAATTCCAAGGTCTCGACAAGATCGGTATTCCATATCATGGATCGGTCGCTGACTTGAATGTCGCCGAAAGCCTGATTCGCGACCCGGACTTGCTCCAGGCCATCCTTCAGCGTTTCACCGGTGCGGAACACTGCCGCGTGCTTCTGCATGACGCGTTGAAGTTGCAGACGGAGTTGCGCGGTCGGAGTGCCGCCATTGGCGTGACGAACCTTGTCGAACTGATCCAGGATCCGTTCCACCGCCGAGGGAGGCGCTTCCGGGTGGGAGCCGCCCGGCGTAATGAGTTCCGTTGCCCGTATGGCCGCCGCACGGCCAAAGACAACCAAGTCCAGCAAAGAGTTGGAACCCAAGCGGTTCGCCCCGTGTACCGAAACGCAAGCCGCCTCCCCGATGGCCATCAATCCCGGCACCACCGCATCCGGGTCCCCGTTTCGCACCGTCACCACTTCGCCTTTGTAGTTAGTCGGAATGCCGCCCATGGTGTAGTGCACCGTCGGCAAGACCGGGATCGGCTCACGAGTCACGTCGACCCCGGCGAAGATGCGTGCCGATTCCGCGATACCGGGCAGACGTTCCTTGATGACGTCGGCACCGAGGTGCTCCAGGTGCAGGTGGATGTGGTCCGCTTCAGAGCCGCAGCCCCGTCCTTCATTGATCTCGATGGTCATCGAGCGGCTCACCACGTCACGCGACGCCAAGTCTTTGGCATTCGGCGCGTACCGTTCCATGAAACGTTCACCCTTGCTGTTGGTCAGGTAACCTCCTTCTCCCCGTACTCCCTCCGTGATCAAGCAGCCGGCGCCGTAAATGCCGGTCGGATGGAACTGCACGAATTCCATGTCTTGCAGGGGCAGCCCGGCGCGTTGCACCATGCCGTTGCCGTCCCCGGTGCAGGTATGTGCCGAAGTGCAGGAGAAATAGGTGCGCCCGTATCCCCCCGTCGCCAGCAACACCGTGTGGGCGTGAAAATGATGCAATTCCCCGGTTGCGAGATCCCAAGCGACTACACCGCAGCACCGGCCGTCGTCGTCCATAACCAGATCCATGGCGAAGTATTCGATGAAAAATTGGGCCTGATGCTTGAGAGACTGCTGATACAGCGTATGCAGGATGGCGTGGCCGGTTCGGTCTGCAGCAGCGCAGGTGCGTTGTGCGATCCCCTCGCCGAAATGCGTCGTCATGCCGCCGAAGGGACGCTGGTAGATCTTGCCTTCGTCCGTCCGCGAAAACGGGACTCCGTAATGCTCCAGTTCGATAATGGCCGGAATCGCCTCGCGGCACATGTACTGGATGGCATCCTGATCGCCCAGCCAGTCGGAACCCTTGACCGTGTCGTACATGTGCCAGCGCCAATCGTCCGGCCCCATGTTGCCAAGCGCCGCACTGACTCCGCCCTGCGCGGCGACCGTGTGGCTGCGAGTCGGAAACACCTTTGTGATGCAGGCGGTCGATAAACCCTTCACGGCCATGCCCAAAGTTGCACGAAGGCCAGCCCCGCCGGCACCGACAACCACGACATCGTAGTGATGCTCGACCAGTTTGTAGGCGTCAGTCATGTCAAGAAATGCGAGATTCCCGCAAAGGCAGCGACAAGGGAAAGGAAGAGGATCAGTTGGGCCAAGCGGTGTACGCTGCGGTTCCAGCCCGGATTGCTGACATAGTCGTCGATGATGACTTCAAGACCGAGTTTGGCATGGTAGAGCGATGCCAGGAAGAACAGACCCAGCCAGAGGACTGTGCCGCCCTGCCCGACCCATTGCCCAAAATGGGCCAGATCCGCCAAATTTCCGCTGCCCAAGGAGTAGATCAGCCAAACCGACAGGGGAATCAACGCGACCGAGGTGATCCGCTCCAACCACCAGTGCCGCCGTGCCGCGCCGGGCCCGCTCATGCCCAGATCCAAGTCCAGACGGCGATCGTCAGCGTGGTGGACCCTGCCAAGACCAGCCAGTTGCTTGCCTGCACGGCCGGCATGCTGAGCCCAATGCAGGCATCCCAGACCAAGTGCCGGATTCCGGTGCACAAGTGGAATGCCAACGCGAATGTCCAGGCGATCAGCACGACCTGTCCCAGCGGATGCTGCAACCCCGCCATGGCGATTTGCCAGAGGGCCGGCGCATAGGCCGCTGCCGCAACCAGGAAAGCCAACGCGACCGCAGCAGCCGTCAGCAATACGCCCGTGATGCGATGGCTGATCGATAAAACCGCCGCCAGCGGCAGGCGATAGATCTGCAGATGAGGCGATACAGGGTGCTCAGGCAGCATCGTGCACGAGAAAACTTGAAGTGGCAGGCAGGGAAAAATTCAAGTTTATTATGCCAAAACCGGCCACAGGCGAAGTCAGCCCCGCGCCTGGGGCGGTGGAGTTGATTCATCCGGAGAGGGTTGGTGGAGCTAGGCGGGATCGAACCGCCGACCTCTTGCATGCCATGCAAGCGCTCTCCCAGCTGAGCTATAGCCCCGCCACCGTGGCGGGTTATTTTCTCTGTTCGGCAAGCAAGTGTCAATCCGCAATAAGGTAAAATCCCTGCCGCCATGCAAACACTCTTACGCAGGCAACAAGGCGCATGGATCGCCGTCGGACTGATCCTCCTGATCGTCTTCTCCCGACTCATCCCACACCCCCCGAACTTTACTCCCGTGCTTGCCGTCGCGATCTTTTGCGGTGTCTTGTACGCGCGCCCTTCCCACACCCTGCTGATCCCACTGCTTGGCATGGCCGCCGGAGACCTGGTGCTGGGATTCCATGACCAGGTCTGGGCCGTCTACCTAGCCGTCGCCCTGTGCGTAGGGCTCGGCCGCTGGATGCTTAGCCCTCCTGGCGTGCTGACCACTCTGGGAGCTGGCGTTTCCGGCTCTGCGCTGTTCTTCCTGCTGACCAACTTCGCAGTTTGGCTGCAGGGCGATTTTTATCCGATGACTACAACCGGGCTGCTCGCCTGCTATGTGGCCGCAATTCCATTTTTTCACCATACGCTGATCGCCACTCTGCTGTTCGGGATTGCCTTGTTCGGCCTTTTACGGCTACTCCAAAACAGCCAGCCTTCCGGCGGTCTGCTTCCCACGCAACATTATTGATGGATAGAAAACCGATTGCCTGGCTTGGTGCCCTGATGCTGGCCACAAGCCTTTCCGCCTTCGCCGCAGATGATTCCGCACCGCAGGTTCTGGACGGGCTGTGGAGTGGCGAATTCGATATTAAAGGCCGGGGACCTTACGACTTTACCGCGCTGTACGTGGGCGGAATTGTCTCGGCCTATAGCGTCAGTTCCAACGTGGTCTATCGTGGCACCGTGGTCGGCGATGAACAGACTTACCACTCCAACATGTCAATGTACATCCGCGACGGTTCCTTGTTTGGAACCGTGCAACTGAACGGAGCGGTAAGTGAACAGGCCTCCGTGATTACCGCTCAGTACTTGACCACAGGCGAGGACACCGGCACGTTGACACTGAACTACGATCCGCTGTTCGAGCGCGTGATCGATGTCGCCGAACTCGCAGGGCTGTGGGAGTATATCTCGGATCAACTAAGCATCAGCATAAACGTGATGCCAACGGGCGAAATCAAAGGGACGGACAGCACCGGGTGCAATTACTATGGAACCCTCGAGAAGATTCGTCCCAACATCAATGCCCTGAACGTGAACTTGGAACTCGCCTCCTGCAGTACCGCGGACGGTCACTACGCCGGGATGGCTCATGTCGGGGACACCCAGGCTCAGAACGACACCCTGCATCTGCACATCACTGGCGATCACTTCGGACTTTACTACCCCCTGCAGAAGATCGTCTCAGCGCAGTAGTTCTCCTCGGCGCAGATGCGCCCCCACCCGTTCCCTGAAAAACTCTCGCGCTCGATGCCTCGCGTCTCGGGCGACCTGAGCATCGAACGCCACCCGCTGTCCTAGATAGATGCTATCGACACCCGGTGCGTCGAAGCTGTGATAAGCATGTTCGTAGATCACCAGTTCGACCCGTTCGGGGCGAACCGAGATCATCACCCGGCAACGCTGTGCCGGCGTCCATTGATCCTGCCCGCCGATCAGGATCAGCAGATCCGTGTGCGAATTTCCGAACTGATCCAGACACCAGGGCGCGACTGCGATCGCTCCCGCAAACGGCTGTTTTGAATTCAAGTCATCGTGTAAAGCAAGCAGGACCGTCGTCGCACCGTGCGAGAACCCGGTCAGGTAGATTTCTTGATCAGCCACCCAAGACTGCTTGAACAGCCACCGCTTCGCTGCATGCGCATCCCGGGCCCGCTGCCAAGTCGGAATGGCAAACAGGCTTGCACAGATGTTGTCTTGTCCGCGAGGACCGAAACTGTCGACCTGCAGGACTGCGAAGCCCCAGTTGAGATAGCGTTCGAGCCAAGGTCGCGAACGCACCGGCCAGATTCCGTTGCAACCATGCAGATCCACGATAGCCGGATGCGGACCCTGCCCCTCTGGCCGATACAGGTAGGCGGTCAGTTCAATAGTGTCCTCGGATTGATAAACCGGTGCGGTAAACGCGATTTCCTGCGGTGGGGGCAAGGTCTCGGCCGAAGCGGCCGAAAGCCACAACACCGCGACAAGAGCATATTTGAGTTTATGCATTGGCATGGCGTGCCAAGCGGCGATAGCGACGTCGGAGGTCGGCCAGCGAATAAGCGGCGTTGGCTGGACTTGGGTTAGGTGTGACATACACGCGCACCTCCCCAATCATTCGAGACTGCAATCCCCAGCGGATCTCTCTGGGGGACAGGGCAAGAGCGTATTTCAGAAAATGACGATACGCCTGCTTGCCATGAAACCAAGCCCAGGTTGGCTGGATTTCTTCGATCAACTGTAGCAGGCGCGGCGCATCGCGCCGGAAATCTCCAGCCCGCAATTCATGCCCCTGCCGGCTGGGCCGCTTGACCACGTCGGTAAATCCGATCCGGTCCTGCTCCAGCAGCACCCGGTGGCGCGACTGCGAGGGTTCGCCCTGAGATTCGGCTAATCCCGATTCATCGAAGGCTCGCCAGAAACGATTCCGCGGATTGGCAAAATAGAAGCCCTCGCGGACCGAAATGAGAGAAGGATTAAGCCCTACCGACAGGACGCGCAGACCGGAATCGACGTAATCCGGGAGGGTTGCGCGGGACGAAACCACAGCCAGTCTCTTACTCGAACAGATTCGCCTGATCGGACGGCACGCGGAATCGATCCGTCCGCAGCGAATGGCGCTGTCCATCCAATCCATGCTGCTTGCAGGCCAGCGTGAAACGTTGGCGAAGCAGTCGAGCAAATTCTCCCTGCCCGCTCAGGCGGCGCCCGAATTCGGGATCGTAGTCAACCCCACCGTGGAGGCTGCGAACCGTATTCATGATTCTTTCGGCTCGTTCCGGAACGTGTTGCTCAAGCCATTCCCGGAACAATTGCTTCAGTTCATGCGGGAGACGCAGGACTACATATCCGGCACAGTAAGCGCCCTCTTCCGCCACGGTCTTAATAATGTCCTCCAGTTCACCGTCGTTCAGGAACGGAATCATTGGCGCCGCTAGAACACCAACCGGAATCCCCGCCTGTGACAACGCCCCTACCAGTGCAATCCGCGAATGAGGCGCCCCGGCACGGGGTTCAAGGATTCGGCTGAGCTTCGCATCCAGCGTCGTGACGGAGACAACCACTTCTGCGAGGCCGTCCCGGGCCATGTCCTGCAAGATATCCATATCCCGCTCAAGCAGGGAGGATTTGGTGATGACCGAGACCGGATGGCGGAATTTCCGCAGAACTTCGAGGATGGACCGGGTGATCTTGAGTTGGCGTTCGATTGGCTGGTAGGCATCCGTGTTGTAGCCAAGGCCGATCGTCTCGCACCGATAGCGGGAAGCCTGAAGTTCATGCTCCAGAATTTCCGCGGCATTCGTCTTGCAGAAGATTTGGGTTTCGAAGTCCAAACCAGGCGACAACCCCAGGTAAGCGTGATTGGGCCGTGCGAAACAGTACGCACAGCCATGCTCACAGCCGCGGTAGGGATTGATGGAACGGTCCAGCGCGATGTCGGGCGATTGGTTGTAATTAATCAGGCTTTTTGCCGGAGCGTCGAAGTAGCGTGTCTCGAGGGTTTCTGCCTCATATTCGCGGCCATCGTGTTGGAATTCGATCTGTTCCAACTCATAGCGTCCCGTCGGGTTGCTGATCGCACCACGGCCTTTTCGGTAGGTCCATTGGACAGGACTTTCGGTCGGATTCACGAGGTTGCCAGACAAGCATCAAAAAACTGGCTGCGATGGTATCACTGGCCGGGGACAAGACCAACCAAAACGCTGCTCCAGCACACGGGATAGTCTTTAGAATCCCCTAGGTGTTTTCCTCATTCTGAGGGCTAAAAAACGGCGTTGTTTTAATATAAATACTATTATTTCAATATTTTATAGGAGGATTCTAGACAATTTATCCATTTTTACATTTTGTTCTTGCATGTACGGCGCAGCTCAGACCATCTTCAAAATCCATTCAGCTATTCCAAGCACAAACAATGTCAGGATTCCCGCGAATAAGTCGTCCAACATGATGCCGACCCCTCCGCTGAATCGACGGTCTGCCCAACCTACGGGTCCTGGTTTGACGATGTCGAAAAAACGAAAAAGCACGAACCCCGCAACCGCCCAGGCCAAGCTACGCGGTGCCGCCGCCATGGCGACTAGATAACCGGTCATTTCATCCCACACGACTTCTTTGGGATCAGGGTCTCCGAAAGTCTCCACCGCCTGCTCGCACAACCAGACTCCAACTACCAGCATGATCCCCAGCACCAGCACGTAGAGAGACCAAGGATGCGCAGACAACCCAAAGTAGAGTACCGCCCCCAAGAGAGTCCCGACGGTGCCCGGAATTTTCGGGCAATAGCCCACCCCGAAGCCAGTTGCTAGAAAAACGGTCAAGCCCTGCCAAGTGATACGCATGCTTCGTTAGGCACCGCCGAAATGGTCGTAGCCGAGCTGCGATGGTAATGGAACCGATTCACCCTTCTCGGTCAATCTCAAGCCGTCATCACCATCAACTATCCCGATACTGCTAATTGGCACACCGAGTTGATGCCCGATTCTCTGGATGTCTTCCCACTCGGACTCCGGAGCCGTGAATACCAACTCGTAATCTTCGCCCCCTCCCAGAATCGAGAACCAATCCCCGCTCTTTGTCCGTTCGTCGGCAACCGGCTTGGATAGCGGAATTTCCATCAATTCCACCAAAGCACCCTTTCCGCTCGCCTTGAGCAATCTTCCCAAGTCTTTCAAGACACCGTCCGAGATATCCATCGCCGCATGGGCATGTCCACGGATGTTGCAACCGAATTCCACCCTCGGTCGTGGGCGATACAGTCGCTCGCGGCAACTCTCCAGCCCAGCCCGGTCCGGATATAGACGAGCCAAGGCGGCATCTCCGACTGTTCCGGTTACTCCGATCCTATCTCCGACCATCGCCGCATCGCGCCGTAGGGCCGGCGTATCTCCTTCCAGCGTCCCAATGACCGTGATACAAACCCCAAGTTCTCCTCGCGACAGATCTCCCCCAGCCAGCGCAACCCCATATTCCCGCGCAAGGCCTTTAACTCCTTCACTAAAGCCAGCGATCCAGCTTTCGTCGATGCGCGGCATGGCGAGACCAAGCGTAAAGCACACCGGAGTGGCACCCATCGCTGCTAGATCGCTGAGATTAACTGCTAGCGCCTTATGTCCGAGGTCGGCAGGATCATCCCCCGGGTCGAAGTGCGCTCCCTGCAGAAACAGATCGGTACTGATCGCGCAAGTTTCCGGCGGCAACTTCAACAACGCCGCATCATCTCCAGGCCCCTGGATCAAGCCCGGCGAATCCGCATCAAAGCTGAAATACCGCTGGATCAGCGTATCTTCGTCCATGCCAAAACCTATCTGGCGTAGCGGAGAACCGATTAGGCCGAGCCGGACCTGAATTCAGGCGGCACAGGCCTTGCGCAGGTCGACCGCCACCCGATCCAGTACCGCATTGACATACTTGCTCCCCTTATCCGTTCCGAACTTCCCGGCTAGCCGGGTCGCCTCGGACAGGATTACGGCCGTCGGTACTTCCCGGCAGTGCGCCAGTTCGTAGCAGGCGAAACGAAGGACTGTCCGTTCCACCGGGTCAAGGCGCTTGATTGGCCGGTCTAGAATCGGAGTCAACTGCTTGCACAGGTCCGCTTCATGTGCCACAACCCCTCGCACCAACTGCTCGAAATACTGGGTATTGGCCCGCAGGATATCGTCCTTTCGGGAAAACTGGTCAAGTAACCCGGAAATCTCTTCTCCCGATATGTCCCACTGGTAAAGGGCCTGCAGCGCCAAACGTCGGGCCCAATGTCGGCCGCGATGTTCGGCCCGGTCAGTTTCCGACGATGAGGGAAGCTCAGTCATCATCGTCGTCATCGTCGTCGATATCCTCCATGATCTCAGTAAACACTTCAATCATTTCCAGTGCCGCCACCGCCGCCTCGGCTCCTTTGTTGCTGACCTTTCGCCCACCTTCCATCCTGGGCGACGGGTCCTGCCAATCGTCGAACAGGGCTGAACGCTGATCGGCCTGCTCCCGGGTGTCGGTCGTCAGCACGCCGAACAGGATCGGCACGTCTTCCTGTCGAGCAAGGTGCGCGAGGTTCCGTGCGCATTCGGAGGCCACGTAGTCGAAGTGTGGAGTCTCCCCCCGAATAACGCAACCCAGCGCAATGATGGCGTCATACAGTCCCGTATCCGCACACAGCCGTGCCGTGCCCGGTAATTCGAACGAGCCAGAAACTCGAATCAGGTCGATATTCTTGATGTCAGCCCCGCGCGCTACCAAGGTGGCAGCCGCACCTTCGATCAGCCGGTTGACGATCGGCTCGTTGAAGCGAGAAGCAACCAGCGCGAAGTCCAGCCCCCGGTCGGCCAGTGCCCGTTTCTCGTCCGGGTCACGAATCTGATCGTAATGCGGCAAGGAATCCGTCACTGCTCAATATGCTCCACAACTTCAAGTCCGAACCCGCCCAGACCGTGGAACACCTGAGGCGCGCTCATCAAACGCATCTGGCGAACTCCAAGGTCGGCCAAGATCTGTGAACCCGCCCCCAGCACTCGTCGATCCGTTGGGACGGCCCGGGTGCGAGCCGGCTCAGGACTATTGTGCAACATCCGGACACGTTCCAGCAAACGCGGTGGCGATTCGGGCCAGCGCAGAATCACCGCCACCCCTTGGCCCTCAGAAGCAATCCGCTGCAGTGCGTCACGAAGCGGCCAACCCAGATCCGGCACTGAAGCCAGGGTCACGTCGCTGAGCGTGTTCTGCACATGCACGCGCACCAGTGCCGCTTTCTGCGGATCCAGTGGCCCGGCGACCAATGCCAGGTGCACCGTGTCAACTGTCAGGTCCTCGTAGGCAATCAATTCGAATTCTCCAAAGTCGGTTGGCAAGTGGCAACTGGCGCCGCGCCGCACGGTCGGTTCGCGCTCGACCCGATAGCGGATCAGGTTCTCGATCGTGCCGATCTTGAGGCCGTGTTCCTCGGCCAACTCTTCCAGCTGCGGGCGTCGTGCCATCGTGCCATCCTCATTCAGGATCTCCACGATGACGGCAGCCGGCTCCAAGCCGGCCAGCCGCGCCAGATCGCACCCGCCTTCCGTATGTCCGGCACGAGTCAGGACACCCCCGGGCTGTTGCATCAGGCATTGCAAATGTCCAGGCTGCAGGATGTCGCCCGGCCGGGCGTCTGTCGCGACAGCCGCCCGGATCGTGGTGGCCCGGTCATGCGCCGACACACCCGTGGTAATGCCCTCGTGTGCGTCGATGGTGAACGTGAAATTGGTGCGATGCGCCTCATCTGTGGTCGGATCCATCAGCGGCAAATTCAGTTGCTGGCAACGTTCCCGGGTCATTGCCAGACACAGCAGGCCACGTCCATGCCGGGTCATGAAATTGATGTGCTCCGGCGTCACCAGCGAAGCCGCCACGACCAGATCCCCTTCATTCTCTCGGGCCTCGTCGTCGGCCAGCACGATCATCCGCCCGGCCCTCAGTTCCTGGATCAATTCCTCGGTCGTATTGAAATTCATGGCCGGTCGCGCTCCTCGAGAAGGCGTTCCAGATATCTTGACAGCATATCAACTTCCAGGTTGACTTGGATGCCGGCGCGGTAATCGCCCGCCAAGCTGACGGCACGGGTGTGCGGGACCAGCGTGACGCTGAATGTGTTCGCCCCAACATCGGTAACGGTCAGGCTGACGCCATCCACACAGATCGAGCCGCGCGGGACCAAATAGCGGTGGACTTCCGCCGGAGCCTCCACCTCTGTCCGACTGCAATCGCCCTCTGCTTCGATCGCCACGATCGTGCCCACCGCATCGACATGCCCGCTCACGAGATGCCCGCCCATTGGCTCGCCGACGCGCAAGGCTGGTTCCAGGTTGACTTCGCTCCCAACTTTCAAGTTGCCCAGCGTCGTGCGCTCGAGTGTCGTTTCACTGAGATCCACACTAAAGAATCCCTCTTCCACCGCGCAAGCGGTCAGGCAGACTCCGCTGACGGCAATGCTGTCGCCCGATCGAATTCCCTGCAGGCGGCCCTGTCCTGGATGCCGGATGCGCATGGAGTTCCCTAACTCCGTGTCTCCCACGGCTTCTACCCGACCCCGCGCCTCGACGATGCCCGTGAACACTTCAGTGGCTCCGATGGTAGGTGATGCGGACATCAGGGCCCAATGCACGGACATCCTGCAGCATCCAGCCCAAGCGTTCCGGAAGGTCTTCGGCCGGCGGCAGTTCCGCCAAGGGCGCGGCATCCGCACCCAGCAAGCGGGGTGCAATGTAGACCACCATCTCATCGACTAGATCTTCCTGGATCAGTGCACCAACGAATTTCGCGCCCGCTTCGACCAAGATATCGTTGATTTCGTAGTCCGTGCCCAACCCCGACAGCACCGCTGCGAGATCCAGCCCCTTTCCGCCAGCCTGCACCGTCTGGATTTTCGCTTCAGGCGGAATGGCCGTCTGGAGTTTTTCGGCATGCTCGTCCAGGGTGTAAACCACGCAGGGTCCCGGCACCGACCACAGGGAAAGATCGTTCGACAGTTCTCCTTTCCGGTCCATGATGACCCGCAATGGCTGGCGGACCTGGTCAACACCCAACACCTGTGCTTTCAGGCGAACGTTAAGTCGGGCATCGTCCCGGCCTACGGTCGCAGCCGTCGACAGCACCGCTCCGCTTCGAGCCCGTTGCCACTGCACATCGGCGCGTGCCTCCAGACTTGTAATCCATTGGCTGTGCCCGTCGGCCAGCGCCGTCCCGCCATCCAGGCTCATCGCCTGCTTGACACAGACCCAAGGCCGCCCAGTCGTCATGCGTTTCCAAAACCCCCGGTTCAGTGCCCGCGTTCGTTCGGCCCCGATTCCCACCTCGCATTCAATGCCCGCTTCCCTCAGCATCCCGTGGCCGCGTCCAGCCACCTGGGGGTTGGGGTCTTCGCAGGCAGACACGACTCGCCCGATGCCAGCGGCAATGATCTCCGACACGCACGGAGCCGTGCGTCCTTGATGCGCACAGGGCTCGAGCGTCACATACATCGTGGCTCCGCGCGCCCGGTCCCCCGCCTCCGTCAAGGCTTGCGGTTCAGCGTGAAGTTCTCCAGCGCGGCGATGAAACCCCCGCCCGACCACGGTGCCATCAGCCACCACCAGGCACCCGACACAGGGATTGGGGGATGCGGTATAGCGGCCTTGCTCCGCCAGTTCCAGCGCTTCTTCCATGAAGCGTGCGTCCGTCTCCTGCACCGTCATGGCGGTGGAAGGTCGTCCGGAGTCTCTTCCCTGCTCAACAAGTCCAACTGTTTGCGCCTGGCCGATTCCGGTAGCGCATTGGCCTCGCGTTCCAGCAACTGCCGCCACTGTTCGATCGTGGTGATTTCCTCGAACACCGAGGCATACAGGATGCAGGCGATCTGATCCCGCTCGCGCAACTCGTCGATCGCCCATAGCCCGATCGTCCGGCTCGAGATGCTCCTGCTCGGGTAGGAGCGCGCCCGGTCGCAGACGTTCTGGACCATCTCTTCGATCGCGTCCGAACTGACGGGCCGGTTGCGCGATGCCATCTCGATGCTCCATGTCAATTTTTCGGTATCGAAAGCCTGTGGGACCGATTGCCCCTTCTTCACGACATCCGGGAGCTTCAGCTTCGCCCGCTCGTAAGTCGTGAAACGCTTCTGCTCGCAGTTCGGGTTCAGGCATTGCCGGCGGCGGCGCACTTGATCGCCCCCACCCACCGGCCGGGAATCCAGGACCTGGGTATCGCCGTGTTTGCAGAACGGGCAGCGCACGATCTCCTCGGCAGTGCTCCCGCTCCCTGGCCCGAGGCCGGTTAGTCGGCCTCGTACACCGGATAGCGCGCGCAGATTTCCTGCACCTGCCCGCGCACGCGGTCAATCACGGATTCGTCGCCCAAGTTGTCGATGATGTCGCACATCCAGCCAGCCAGCGTACGGCATTCATCCTCCTGGAAGCCCCGGGTCGTGACCGCGGGTGTGCCGACCCGGATGCCGCTGGTGACGAACGGCGACTTCGGATCGTTGGGAACGGTATTCTTGTTCACCGTGATGTGAGCCCGTCCCAGTGCAGCGTCGACTTCCTTTCCGGTCAGTTCCTGGGCAATAAAGTCGACCAGGAACAGGTGGTCGTCGGTTCCGCCGGAGACGACCTTGTAGTTGCGCTCGATGAAGACTTCGGCCATCGCCTTGGCGTTGGCCAATACCTGGCACTGGTATTCCTTGAACTCGGGCTGGGCAGCCTCGCGGAACGCCACCGCCTTCGCCGCGATGACATGCATCAGCGGGCCACCCTGCATTCCAGGAAACACCATGGAATTGATCTTCTTGGTGATCTCTTCGTTTTCGCGGGCGATGATGAACCCACTGCGGGGTCCGCGCAGTGTCTTGTGGGTAGTGGAGGTCACCACGTCGGCGACCGGTACCGGGCTCGGGTAGAGATCTGCGGCAATCAGCCCCGAGACGTGCGCCATGTCGACCATCAGCAAGGCCCCAACGGAATCGGAGATGTCGCGGAAGCGCTGCCAGTCCATGACCCGCGAATAAGCGGAAAACCCGGCCACGATCATCTTGGGACGGTGCTCGGCAGCCAATTGTTCCACCTGCTCGTAGTCCACCTCCCCGGTCTCCGGGTTTAGCCCGTACTGAACCGCGTTGTAGTTCTGTCCGGAAAAGTTGACATGGGAGCCATGCGTCAGGTGCCCGCCGTGAGCCAAGGCCATGCCAAGCAGGGTGTCGCCCGGTTGCAGCAGCGCGGTATACACCGCCGCATTCGCCTGGGACCCGGCGTGTGGCTGCACATTGGCGTAATCTGCCTTGTACAACTCGCAGGCACGGTCGATCGCCAGTTGCTCGACCACGTCCACATGCTCGCATCCCCCGTAGTAACGCTTGGCGGGGTAACCTTCCGCATACTTGTTGGTCAGCACCGACCCCTGGGCTTCCAGGACTCGCGGACTGGTGTAGTTCTCGGAGGCGATCAGTTCGATATGTTCTTCCTGACGGCGACGTTCCGCCTCCATCGCGGCAGAGACCTCCGGATCGAATCCGGCAATGGTCAGGTCTTTTTTAAACATGGCAATCCTTGCAATGAGTCGGACGCGGCATTATAAGGGGTCACATGCCATTTTCAGGCGGAACACCCTCGGCCAGTTGCAATAGCAACTCGGGCAAACTGGCCTCCGCACCCAGATGCGTGCACAGGTTTATGAGTACCTCAGGATGCCGCTCACGCGCCTGATCCAGCAAGGCTGGAACGTCGTCGCGGACATGACGGCCCGCAGCCAAGAAATACGGCAGAACCCATAACTGTGCCGCACCCTGTGCAACACAAACGTCAATTCCCGTCGGAATGTCCGGCTCGGCAATTTCGAGAAAAGCATGCGTCACGATCTCATACCGGTCACCGGATGCTTCGCGCAGCCGATCGGTGAGCTCGGCCACTTCGGTATTGGCTTCCGGCAGGCGCGAACCGTGCGCGACCAGCAGCAATGCACGTTTGCCGGCATTCATGCCAAGGCCTCCATCGCGGCGCGCACCCGCGCCAGATCCTCGGGTGTATCCACGCCCGGTGATGTCGCTTCGACACCCGGCTCAACATGGACGCGAAGGTCATGGTGGAGCATCCGGCACTGTTCCAGCGATTCCTCCAGTTCTTGCGGTGCCGGAGGCAACTTGACATACCGGGCAAGCCCGCCCGCACGATAGGCATAAATCCCCAGATGGCGCTGGCAACGCGCTTCCTCGATTTGCCGGGGCGCCCGACTGAATCCTTCGGCGTATCCTTCCTCGTCCCGCCAAACCTTGACGACCTGGGCGCGATCCCAATCCCCTTCATCGAGGGGTTCGCATAGAGTCGCCGCGAAGGCTTCGTCTCGCGCGGCTAGATTCCCGGCCACCTGGGCGATCAGGGCGGGCGGGAGCATCGGCTCGTCTGCCTGCACATTAACCACGATCGCATCCGTATCCCAGTCCAGGTGTTCCAGCAATTCACCCAAGCGGGCTGTCCCATTCGGATGATCCGGGCGCGTCATCCAGACCGGCGCGCCAATCGAGCGGGCGCAGTCAGCCACCGCTTCGTCTCCCGCCGCAATCACAACCGAAGCGGCTCCGCTCTGCCGGGCGTGCTCAAAAACCCATTGCAGCATCGGTTTCCCGGCGATTTCAAGCAACGGTTTGTTCGGCAGTCGCGTCGACGCACTCCGCGCCGGAATCGCCACATGGAAAGGCTGGCTCATGAATCATGCCGGTAGCGCTGGTATTCCTCTTCCGACAGGCCGCGCGCCTCTTCCTCCAGCAAGACCGGAATGTCATCGCGCACCGGGTAGGCCAGGCGCGCCGACACCGAAATCAGTTCCTGCTGCTCACGGTCGTACAGCAGCGGACCCTTGGTGACCGGGCAAACAAGGATATCCAGCAGTCTTTTGTCCATCTATTCTTGACTCCCGCTCATGTTCCCGCCTCGGCATCCAAGGTATCCAGTGCCTTGGCCTTTCGGTTTTCCTCAATGGCGCGTTGCGCGCCGCCGATGATTTCCTCGGCGACAGCCGGTTCCAGCGCCACGTCGACCTCCAAAGAATACCACCGTTCACGGGCAAAACGCTCGCACTTGACCGCATCCTTGGGCGTCATGACAACCGCGTGACCGTCCGCGAAGTCGAGTTGACCAACTCGGAAAGCATGATGATCCTCGTAGATGTGCGGAATCGCGTCGATCCCGGCGCTGGCCAAGGATTCCAGGAACCGGTCCGGATTCCCGATCCCGCAGACCGCATGCACGGTCTGCCCTGCAAGGCTGGACAGCGGGGCCGTACTGCCGTCAAGCAAGGAGCGCAGGTGCTTCACCTGCAAGTCGAACCGGTGTTCTCCCGGTTCCGGATCTCCTCCGTGCACCAGGGTCCAATTAGCCAGACGTGCGCGTCCAAGCGGTTCTCTCAGCGGCCCGGCAGGCAGGCACAGGCCGTTGCCGTGCCGGCGTTTGCCATCTACCACCAGAATTTCGATCTGCCGTGACAAACCCAAATGCTGCAACCCGTCATCCGAGAGGATGATGCTGACGGTATGCCGCTCGCAGAGTGCCTGCGCGGCAGCAACCCGGTCCGGTCCCGCAAACACGGGACAGCCCGTCTGTGCCGCAATCAGAACCGCTTCCTCCCCGACTTCATCGGGGCTGGTCACGGCATCAACCTCGCGGGGCCAGGTTGGACTGTCGCCCCGGTAACCCCGGCACACGATCCCGACTGAAACCCCCAGACTTCGAAGCCGGAGCGCAAGCCAGACCACCAGAGGAGTTTTCCCGGTGCCTCCGACGCTCAGGTTGCCGATCACCGCCACAGGCACGGGCAAGGCAGGCGGTCGATTGAGCCAACGGCGCCAGACCCGCCGCAGGAACACACCGGTGCGATACAGCCAACCCAATGGCCGCAAGGCCCACACCCAGCGGCTGTCCTCGTACCAGACGCTCTCGGCAAAACGCGTCATCCAAGACTGATGCCGGGTGCTCTCCTCCTCCAGCAACTCCCCACGGCGAGGTGGACGCTCCTCCACGATCCCCACATCCTGGAATTGATGCTGGTAGAGCTTCCTGTAGACCTGGTTCCTCTGGATCAACTCCTCATGCGTGCCCTGCTCGACAACCTCGCCCTGATCCAGGACGACGATCCGGTCCGCCCGTTCCACCGTCGACAGTCGATGCGCGATGATCAGGGTAGTGGAGACTTCCATGATCTTGTCCAAAGCGTCCTGCACGTACCGCTCGGATTCACTGTCCAGCGACGAGGTTGCCTCGTCTAGGATCAGGATTGGAGCCCGCTTGTACAAAGCCCGAGCCAAGGCCAAGCGCTGCCGCTGGCCCCCCGAAAGCTGTACACCCCCTTCCCCGATGATGGTCTCCAAGCCCTGCGGCAGGCGGTCCACGAACTCGTCGACATGCGCGCTTCGCAGCGCCTGCTCCAGGTCGTGCTGCTGGTCCGGGTCCACTCCATAGGTGATGTTGTTGCGTACCGTGTCGTTGAACAGCACCACGTTCTGTCCCACGTAGCTGATCAACCCGCGCAGATCGGACAGTTTCAGATCGTTGATTGAAATGTCGTCAATCCGGATTTCCCCGCTCTGCGGAGCATAGAAACGCGGCAACAGGTTAGCCAGCGAAGATTTGCCGGAGCCGGAGCGCCCGACCAAGGCGACGGTCTCGCCACGTCGGATCGTCAGCGAGACATTGTGAAGTGCTTCACGGTCCGCATTGCGGTAACGCAAGCTGATCCGATCATAGACAATTGAATGCTGCAGGTCCTGCTTGGAATGTTCGCCCTGATCCTGCTCCGTCGGGGTGTCCAGCATCTGGAAGACCTGTTGCCCGGCAGCGATGCTCTGCTGCAACCGGGTATTGACCTGCACCAGGTTGCGTGCCGGAGCCAACAGCATCAACATGGCGAACATGAACGACACGAATCCGCCGACCGTAATGGTGCTGAGCACCCCTTCCAGCGTTACCAGGTAAACGATGCCGGCCCAGGCCAACCCGACCAGCAGCATGATGACCGAAGACACCAGAGCCGACATCTGCTGCGTGCGGACGTCTCGCTTCCGGAAATGTTCGGTCGTCTCATCGAAACGTGTTTTCTCCATCTTCTCGGCTTGGAACACCTTCACAACCCGGTAGCCCTGAATCACCTCCTGGGCGTTCTGCACAGTCGCGGTAAGCGCCTCCATCATGCGGTGGCTAAGCTTCCGGATTCTCCGATTGCTGCTGGGAATCAGCCAGGCGAATACCGGGACGGCTGCCAGGAAGGCCACCGTCAGAATCCAGCTCACGTACAGCATCCAGCCGATTAGACCAATCACCATCAGGCTGTCCCGGATCAGGATGGTGAGGCTTTTCGATGCCGCCGTGGTCACGCCCCCGACGTGACTGGTGATGCATGCCAGGAAATCACTGGAAGCGGTATGGTCGTGGATCTCTGCCGGGAATTCGAGCAGACGCGCAAACATTTTCCGCCGCAAGTCCCGAACCAGGCGCGCACCGATCTGCGCCATGCAGGATGCGCTGAGATACGAGCCGGCCGCCCGCAGCACGAAAATCCCGATCAGGGCCAGCGGCACCCAGCGAATGACATCCGGCTGCTGCTCGACGATCGCGCCGTCCAGGATCGGTTTCATCAGTGCGGACAACGCGGGGCCCGTCGCGGCCTCCATCACCATACCCAGCACCGCCAACGCCAGAATGCCCGCCTGACCCTTCAGGGCCAGCCGCAGCAACTGCCGGTAAATGTCCATGCCGGAACGGCGTGCGGTCTCGTTCATGGCAAGCGTTCGCCCATTGTTGCAACCCGGATTTGCTGCACGCCCTGTCCCCGGGCTTGCGCCATCAGGTACACGACCGACTGGTGCGGCGTCAGCGCATGGGCGTAGATATAGACCGCCGCGTCTGGTTGCTCCGCGAGCGCGACGCGCAACTGTGCCGCCAAAGCTTCGGGTTCGTCTGGAAGGAGTTGTCCGTTCAGGTAATAGTCGCCCATTGCATCAATGGCCAGGTTGATGCGCACTTCGGTGCCGGCCGCTTCAGCTTCACCCTGCGGCAACTGGATTTTCAGGAAATCGAGTTGGCTGAATGTCGTGGTCAGCATAAAGAACAGTAGCAACAGGAACACGACATCGACCAGCGGCGTCAGCGGGATCGAAAGAGTATCTTCCTGGCGAATCTGGAACTTCACGGTGTCTCCTGCTCGCGTTGCTGCAACACATCCATCAGCTGGTGCGCCACCGATTCCATTTGGGAAACCAGCACGGCAACCTTGCGTTGAAAAAAGCGGTGGAAGATCACGGCCGGAATCGCCACGGCCAAGCCAGCCGCAGTCGTAATCAGCGCCTGTGCGATGCCTCCGGCCAGGTCCGACGGCTGCCCTAGTCCCGTCGTCATGATCTGATCGAACACGACGATAAGCCCCCAAACCGTCCCCAGAAGACCCAGCAAGGGAGAAATCATCGCGATGGTGCCCAGCGCCGCCAAGAAACGTTCCAGCTCGACCGCACCCCGGCGGCCTGCATCCTCAACCGCCGTCTTACGCTCCTCCAGCGTTTGCTGGTGGAGACTCAAGCCGGCCGCCAATACACGTCCCAATTGCGAACTGTTGCGCAATGCATCAAGGCGATCCCCATCCAACGCATCCTGCTGCAACCAGGCTCGCACCTGCGCCAGCAAGCCATCCGGCATCACTTGGCTCTGCCGCAGAGCCCAGCTGCGCTCCAAAATGATGGCCAACGCCAGGATGGAGCACACCAAGATAGGCAGCATCACCCAGCCTCCGGCCTGTATCAGATCCAGCATCGAGGGTGTAAATCAGCGAAATTGAACAAATTATTGTAGAGTATTAGGTGTTCCTCAATTGCCCTGCAACCACGATGGCACGCAAGGTTATACAGAAATATCTTCCGCACTTCCATCGGGTCAGGGAGCACCAGACCCTTCGCCTGTTCGGTTCGGCGGCATTGAAGGACAACCTGTGGCACCTCAACCGCCGTTCGGTGGCTCGGGCGTTTGCCATCGGGGTGTTCTGCGCATTCCTTCCCATTCCAGGACAGATGGTTGTGGCGGCCGCGCTGGCCATCGTGTTCGCCTCCAACCTGCCTCTCGCTGTGCTGTTGGTCTGGATCACCAACCCCCTCACCATCCCCCCGATCTTTCTCACCGGCTATCTCGTCGGCAGCTGGGTGCTCAACATTCCCCCTCAGCATTTCGCGTTCGAGTGGTCCTGGGCTTGGTTTACCGAGGAGTTATATGTCGTCGGTTTGCCTTTGCTCGTCGGATCCCTGATCTGCGGCGCCATCGGCGCGGCCATCAGCTACTGGACTATCCTTTTGTACTGGCGGTGGTATGTGGTCCGTATCTGGCAGACCCGGCACAAGCGCAGGGTCGAAAAAGTCCTGCACGACATCCTGGAGAAGTAGGCAGAATGACTTCCACGTGCTCCACCGGGGTGCATGTGGCCCCTGGAGCAAGGTCGGCGCCACGCAACCGCCTGCTGCGTCTCGCCCAGTCGCTTCGCCAGTGTTCATCGTGCGCAGAAGACTTCGAACTGCATGGACATGCGCCGAGGCCAGTGGCAAGGCTGTCCACCACGGCACGGATCTGCGTGTGCGGCCAGGCGCCCGGCACGCATGTGCACCGGAGCGGGCTGCCATTCAATGACCCTTCCGGAAAGCGCCTGCGCGAGTGGATGGGCGTGGATCGGGATCAGTTTTACGATACCAAGCGCATCGTCACCATGCCGATGGCGTTCTGCTTTCCCGGACAGGACCACCGCGGAGCGGATTTGCCGCCCCCGCGGATTTGCAGCGAGCAATGGCACGAACGCTTGTTCTCCGCCATGCCGCAGCTGAAGCTTTTCCTGTTGATCGGCTACCACGCACAGCGCTGGCACTTGGGCACGCAGTGTCGCGATTCCCTGACCGCCAACGTGGCCGCTTGGGAAGAATTCCTTCCCTCGGGGAAGATTCCCCTGCCGCACCCGTCTTGGCGGAATAACGGTTGGTTGAAGAAAAACCCTTGGTTTGAGAAAGAGTTATTGCCTGTTCTAGAGAAAGAAATTCAAGATCACCTGTGAAGATCAAGCTGTAACACAAGTCTATTTCTGTCTAGCTAGAGAGGTAGCCTATTGACTCAAACCTGTTGCAGAATAAAATATTTCCTTGTTTCCTTACTTTGGTGCTTTCCATGCTCGCAAAATTGACATCAAAAAACCAGTTGACCATACCCAAAGCCATATTGTCGGCCTATCCAGGAACGGAATATTTCAATGTCACCGATGACAATGGCCGTATTGTTTTGGCGCCCGTACCTTTCGACAATGCCGATACGGTACGCTCCAAATTGGCCGATTTGGGGATCACGGATCAGGATATCGCCGATGCCGTGTCTTGGGCACGATCCAAATCCAGGAAAACTTGATGCCCCCATTGCGTCTCGTCCTCGACACCAACGTCTTGCTCTCGTCTCTTTTACATCCTACGGGATCCTTGGCGTGGCTTCGCAAGGCTTGGCAATCGGGCACTGTTCGCCCCTTGGCAAGTCGCGACACTACGACGGAACTAATCAATGTGCTGGCTTACCCGAAATTCCATTTGGTTGATACTGAGATCGAAAAACTTCTAGGGAGTTACCTGCCTTGGTGTGAAACCATCACAGTGCCACATGTGAGCGACCTGCCCCACTGTCGGGACCCGCTTGATCTTCCATTTCTGGCCTTGGCAAAAGCTGCCGAGGCCGATGCACTGGTTACCGGCGACAAGGATCTGCTCACCTTGGCGGAAACATTCCCTATCCCGATCCTGCCTCCTGCCTCACTCGCAAAAAAAATCGAGGAAATTGTCAACTAACTAAATGTTATATATCAATTTTTAAAACTGCGAAACTTGCCATGCCTAAGATTACTATCTCCCTGCCTAACTCATATATTGATGCGCTGGATTCGATAGCGAATCAGGCCCAGTGCAGCCGATCAGAAGTTATCCGGCAAGCAATCAGGCAATATTTTGAAGATGACGAAGACCTCGCGGTAGTCTCCGCACGACTTCAAGATTCAAGCGACTCTACGTTGCCTTGGGATAAAGTCAAGGCAGGCCTACGTAATTAGGTTAAGAGGGATCTAACTATTCTCTTCAGCCCCGTAGAAGGCTCTCACCATTCCCTGACAACCCGCCCCTCCGACAAGCGATAGCCCGTCTGCATGGTTTTCGCCAAGGTTTCGTCGTGCGTCACTAGCACCAGTGCAATTCCGCGCTCAGCATTCAGTTGCTTCATCAGGTCGAATACCTCGTGCGCTGTATGAGGATCAAGATTCCCAGTCGGCTCGTCGGCCAGAACGACATCCGGATCCATGACCAGCGCGCGACACACCGCCACTCGCTGTCTTTCTCCTCCGGACAATTCTCCCGGGCGATGCTGTAACCGATCTTCCATATCCACCCGCTTTAACAGTTCCGTCGCTTTCTCGCAGGCCTGTTCGACCGACATTCCTCCGATCAACGGCGGCATGGTGACATTCTCCAATGCCGAGAATTCGGGCAAAAGGTGGTGCATCTGGTACACGAAGCCTAGGCTTCGGTTGCGCAATTGCGCCTGTTCCGAGTCAGCCAGCGTGTCGATTCGACGGCCGCCAACCTCGACAACGCCCGCGTCAGGCCGGTCTAGGCCCGCAAGCAAGTGCAACAAAGTGCTTTTCCCGCACCCGGAAGCGCCAACAATCGCCACGCTCTCGCCCCGAGCAACCTCCAACTCCAGATCACACAAGACATCGACTTGCACCTCTCCAGAACCAAACGACTTGGCCAACCCAGAGCAACGCAGCACGGAATCACTCCAACGCAGTTCGGTATCACTCATAGCGCAACACCTCGGCCGGCATGACCTGCAACGCCTTGCGCGCCGGATAGACGGCAGCAATCACGGACAGGAGAATCGAGGCCACTGCCGCAATCACCACGTCTTCCCAGAGCAATTGCGACGGGATCTCACTAATGTAATAAACTTCCGGCGAAAAGACCTTGAAACTAAAGACTTTTTCTATCGCTCCAACGACCACCTGAAGATTGTAGGACAAGGCCACTCCCCCGCCGACTCCCAGCGCCGTGCCCCCAAGGCCGATCGTCAAGCCTTGCAGCAGGAAGACTTGGAGGGTCCCTCGCTGGGTCATGCCCAAGGTACGCAGTACGGCGATATCAGCGCGCTTTTCCAGCACCGTCATCAATAGCGCAGAAATGATGTTAAACGCCGCCACCAGCACAATCAGCATCAGAAGAAGAAACAGCATGGTTTTTTCCATCTGGATTGCCTTGAAAAAGCCGTTGTCCAGATCCGACCAATCCAGTACCCAGTAACGCCCGTCCAGCTCTTCTCGAAACCGGTCAGCCAGCCACGGCGCCTTGAACAAGTCCTGGAGGCGAACTTTCAGGCCGCCGACTTCCCCTTCGCCCAGCGCCAGCGCCTGCCGGGCATCCTCCAGGTGGACCAAGGCCAGGTGCCGATCGTAGCTCCGCATATCGAGATCAAAGATTCCGACGACCTCGAAACGGCGGAATTTGGGGAGAAGTCCGGCAATAGTGCTGGCTGCCCGCGGCACGATCAGGGTTACCTGATCGCCCACCCGGACATTCAAATGCCGGGCCAGTTCATCGCCCAGAACGATCCGGTATGCGCCCGGTTCCAGCCGATCCAAGGTGCCTCGGGTCATATGCTGTGCAATTCGGGAAGCTTCTGTTTCCAGCGTCGGCAACATGCCTCGCAGCCCGACCCCGCTCACACGGTCTCGGTAAAGCAGCATCCCCTGGCCTTCGATGAACGGTGCGCTCGCGACCACCTCCGGGTACTGCGTCAATTGCTCCGCCAGCCCGCGCCAGTCCTGCAACTTTCGGTCCGCTTCGCTGATGCTGATGTGGGACACCATGCCCAGCAACCGGTCCCGAATCTCGGTATGGAATCCGTTCATGACCGACATCACGGCGATCACCGCGGTCAATCCCAGCGCGATGCCCAGCGTTGAGACCAGCGAGATGAAAGAGATGAAACGATGCCGGTGGCGTGCCCGAAGGTAACGCAGGCCGATGTAGAGAGGGACCGGGAGACTCACGGGATACGCTGGTCGATCGTCACTTGGGTCATCGCGTTGGGGATGACAGCCACCGGCCCGACTTCCCCGATCAGGTCGCCGCTTTGCCGCTCCGCCTGCCCGCTTTCGCTGATGCGTGCCACCACTATGACTTCGCGAGCCTTGGACAAGTTCATCTCCGGCATCATTGCCAGGGTGTCGTCCAGCACCACCTGCACCGGGAATTCACTGGCCACGCCGCGCCAGATCGCAAGCGGCATGGGCGGCCCGTCAATGCGGCGCGCGTATACGAACAGGGTTGCGTCCGGGTCGAAGGCTTCCACAAATGCCGGATCCAGCGCCACTTCCACCTGCAAGGAGGGGCCAATCTCGGGTTCACCAGCTTCGCGCCTAGCTTCGTCCAGCCAATTCTCGACCATTGCACGGACGCCCTCCTCTTCTGCTGGCAAGACCATAAGCAGCCGTTCCCAGGACTGAACCGCTGCTTCCGCATTCTCTCTCTGCCAGGACGCCCAGCCGAACAGCCAAAGGGCTTTCTGGTGAGCCGGGTCCAAATCCAGCGCCCGCGACAGGTATCCCATGGCCTCGTCCGAGAACCAGTCTCCGCCCGCCATCGCCATCGCATCCGCCAGCGCCACAAGCGCCGAGGGATCCGAATATTCCAGCAAGGCATTGGCATGCATCCATGCGCTCACCGCCTCCGGCCCTTGCCCCTGCTCCCGGTAAAAATCTCCAAGTTCCGCCCAGGCATTCGCTTCCTGAGGGCTCTCGTCGACCTGTCGAAGCAGGCGTTCATGCAGTGTCTCTATCTGTTCGGTCGAGTCCGGCGCGCCGCCGAATATCGCGAAACGCGTCAGTTCGCTGGACGCCAACATGAGACCAATGCTGACGACCACCACGCCAAGTGCAAGCCAGACCGCAGTTCGTCCTTTCTGCCTCGCAGGTTCGATGGCACCCTCACCGACTTCTTCTACATCTTCGAGGAGGCTGCGGTCCAATTCCGCCTCGGCCTCGCCGAACAACTCCGGCGAAAGCCAGCCAATCTCGACATCCTGCTGCAATTCGTTTCGGCGGAGGTTGTAGGCGTGAGTCAGGATGTCGCGCATGGACTCGGAGCGCGGTCGCCGCTTTGCCCACCAGGGATAGAGCACGAAGATCAGCGTCAACGCCAACAACGCAAAGCAACCTGCGAAGAACCCCCACATCAGTCGTCACCCCGCTTCAAGGCTTTTGCAAGCCGTTCACGCTCTGCGTCCGACAAACCGCCGGATGCCCGCGCGTGCCTGCGCCGGATGCGTCGCAGCAACAGCCAGGCGGTGAGAGCCAGCAGCACGAACGGTCCGATCCACAGGGCGACCGTTCGCCAGGCAAACGGGGGTCGGTACAGGATAAAGTCACCATAGCGCGCCTGCAGGTGTTCAATGATCTGTTTATCAGTCATGCCCTGGTCGATCAGGTCCCGAACGCGCTTACGCAGGTCGCCCGCCAGCTCCGCATCGGAGTCGGCCAGCGACTGGTTCTGGCAGACCAGGCAGCGCAGTTCGTACAGGAGCGCCTGGTATCGCTCGTCGCCCGTCTCGTCGGCAGCCAGGCATGCGCTGCCCATGAAGAGCAGGCAGAACCCCCAGGCCGTGACCCGCTTCATGACCTCTCTCCGCGGATGCGCGCCAGGATCTCTTCCCGGTAGGCTTTCTCGTCCAATGCGCCGATGTGCTTGTAGCGGATCACGCCGTCCGGGTCCAGCAGAAACGTCTCCGGGACCTTGTAGACGCCCAGTTCGATCCCCACTTCGCCATGCTCGTCGAAGGCGCTGGAACGATACGGATTACCGTAGACCTGCAGCCAGTTCTGGGCTTCATCACGCGTGTCCCGGTGATTGATCCCGTACAGTGCCAACTGCTGCGACAGGCGCATCAGCAGTTCGTGCTCTTCCAGGCAAGTGGTGCACCAACTGGCCCAGACGTTGAGCAGGCTCCATTCGCCGCGGAGCGCTGCGGAATCGAATTTCTCTTCGGCCAGGTTCAGACGTTCCGCCTGAAAGGCTGGAACCGGCAAACCGACCAGTGGCGAACTGACCCGCGACGGGTCACGGGTCAGGCCGATCGCCAGCATGACGACCAGTCCCGCAAACAGGACCACCGCCAGCCAACCGCGCATCATGCCCGCACCCTCCCGCGCCGATAGCGGTAACGACGGTCCGACAGCGCCAACAATCCGCCGAACGCCATCAGCAACGCACCGCCCCACAGCCATTGGATGAACGGTTTGACGTACAGCCGAACCCCCCAGCCTCCACCGGGCTGGCCTGTCCCAAGCGCCGCGTATATGTCGCGCCAAACCGTCGAGTGGATGGCGGCTTCGGTCATCGGTGACGACTGCACGAGGTAGGTGCGTTTTTCCGGTCGCAGTTCCGCTATCAATTCACCCTCCCGGTAGACGGAAAGGTGTCCCTGCTGGGCCTGGTAGTTCGGCCCGTCCACCTCGCGCACGCCATGGAACACGAATTCATGCTCCGCGAACGCAACCCTGTCACCTTCGTTCATTACCAGCTCCCGCTCCACCGAGAACGCCGTCGTGAACGCAATGCCAAGCGCAATCACACCAAGTCCGGCATGCGCACAGGTCATGCCGATCATGTGCCGGGGTAAGCGCCGCAGGCTATAGCCAGCGCTGGTGCCGCGCCGCATGCGGGAGAACTGCCGCCACAACGCCGTCAGCGTCCCGGAAATGCACCAGACCCCGAGCATGGTCCCCGCCAATACCAAGGCCGACGTGGAGCCGAAAACCGCCCACGGGACGGCGGTGCCTAGCGCAAGCGCCAGTATCAGCGGCACCTGAAGCCGGCGCAGCAGTTCGCGGGCCCGGGTCTTTTTCCAACGTGAGATCGGCCCGATTGCGGCGAGGAACAACAGCGGCAGCATCAACGGCAGGAATACGAGATTGAAGTACGGCGGGCCGACCGACATGGAGGGCAACCCGAGGACGTCCACGATCAACGGGTACAGGGTTCCAAGCAGGATGGCAAACGTGGCGATCAGCAGAAACACGTTGTTGAACAAGAGCAGGGTTTCCCGGGAAAGCAATTCGAAGTGACCCGGGCTCTCGATGTGGTGGGCGCGCGTCGCGTACAGGGTCAGCCCGCCGCCGACAACCACCGCCAGGAATCCCAAGATGTACACCCCTCGGGCGGGATCGTTCGCAAACGCATGCACCGACACCAGCACTCCGGATCGCACCAGAAAGGTCCCGAGGAGGCTCAGGGAGAACGCCAGCAGCGCCAGCAGCACGGTCCAGCGCTTGAAGGTATTGCGCTTTTCGGTGACCGCCAGAGAATGAATCAGTGCGGTCCCGACCAGCCAGGGCATGAACGAGGCGTTTTCCACCGGGTCCCAGAACCACCAGCCGCCCCAACCGAGCTCATGGTAGGCCCACCAGCTGCCAAGGCCAATACCGAGGGTCAGGAACATCCAGGCCGCAGTCACCCAAGGACGCGTCCAGCGCGCCCAAGCCGCGTGCAGGTGGCCGCCCCACAACGCCGCGATGGCGAACGCGAAGGCCACCGCGAACCCGACGTAGCCCATGTACAGCATCGGCGGATGAATCACCAGGCCCGGATCCTGCAGAAGCGGGTTGAGGTCGCGTCCCTGCATGGCCGGGGGAATCAGGCGATCGAACGGATTGGAGGTCGCCAGCATGAAAGCGAGGAACCCGAGGCTGACAAACCCCAGCACGGCCAGCACGCGCGCCCGGAACAGCATGGGGAGCCGACGACTCAGCGCGACCACCGCGACGGTCCAGGCCGACAGGACCAGGGACCACAGCAGCAGGGAGCCTTCATGTCCACCCCACACACCGGAAATCCGGTAGGCCAGCGGCAGTTCCGTGTTGGAGTTGTTGACGACGTAGCGAACGGAAAAATCGTGTTCGATGAAGGCCCAGGTCAGCGCGAGGTAGGCGAGCAGCACCAGGACTCCCTGGCCCAGCGCCAGCGAAGAGGCGCTGCGCATCCAGGTCGGGTTGCCCCGCTGGGTTCCCAGACCCGGCAGAAATGCCTGCAGTGCCGCCAGCACACAGGCCAGGACTAGGGCGAAATGGCCGAGTTCGGGAATCACCAGGAGATCCCGACCGGGGCCTGCCCCGCTTCGGTCAAAGCCTCCGCCACTTCCGGCGGCATATAGTTCTCATCGTGCTTGGCCAACACCTCTTGAGCCACAAACACCCCGGCTTCGTTCAGCCGACCCAGGGTGACGATGCCCTGCCCTTCGCGAAACAGATCCGGCAGCAGGCCACTGTAGTGCACCGGCAGGCTATGCGCCCCGTCGGTCAACGCGAAGCGAACCTCCATCGAACCGGTCTCATGCTGCACGCTGCCTTGGGCCACCAGGCCTCCGAGGCGGAATGTCGTCTGCGGTTCCACCAAGCCGGCGGCGACCTGCGAAGGGCTATAGAAATACAGCAGGTTCTGCTGGAAGGCGTACAGCATCAGCGCCACTCCGGCGGCGACCCCGACGGAAACGGCCACGGCCAAGCCAAGACGGCGTTTCTGGCGGGCATTCATGGCGCCATTTTAACGAAGGTTGTGGTTCCGGGGGGCTGGATGCCGTCGTTCAGTGGGCTTTCCCTTGCCCGCTGCCCTTGTTCCTGAGCCGCCGGTGCCGCCACCACGGTACAGCGGCATTGCCGATCAGCACAACCGCCACCAGTCCGTAGGCGCCCCACACGAAGAACGCATAGCCGCCCATTGCCAGGAATTCAGCCACGCCGCACCTCCTCGGCCCACTGCCGGTCCGCCTCCTGCTCCAGGATGCGCACCCGGATACGCGCAAGTAGAACCGTCGAGAAATAAAGGATGAACATCGTGCCCATGAACAACAGCGGCCAAAGCATGCTGGAATGTGCCGCCGGCTTGTCGAAGCGGGTTACTGTCGCCCCTTGGTGCAAGGTGTTCCACCACTCCACGGAGTAATGGATGATCGGGATGTTGACAATTCCGGCCAAGGCAAGCACGGCTGCCACCCGTGCGCCCTTGCGGGAGTCCGCAAAAGCGTTGTGCAGGCCCAGCACGCCGATGTAGAGGAACAGCAGGATCAACTCCGACAGCATGCGGGCATCCCCCCACTGCCACCAAGTGCCCCACATCGGCTTGCCCCACAGCATGCCGGTACCGAGTGCCAGCGCCGTGAACCAGGCGCCAAGCACTGCGCACTCATAGACCGCAATCTCGGCCAGTTTCACATGCCAGACCAAGGCCACCAGACCGGCCCCCGCCATCACTGTGTAAACCATCAGCGACAGCCAGGCCGACGGGACATGAACGTAGATGATGCGGTATGCCTCACCTTGCTGGTAGTCGGGCGGCGCGACGACCAACCCCCAATACAGACCCACGGCAAAACCGAGCGCGGTCAGCACAGAAAGCCATGGCAACCAAGCACTGGCAATCGCATAGAAGTGCCGGGGTGAAGAAAGTGCTGTAAATCTATGAAACATAATGTTATTCCTGACTGACACGCAATGCGGCCGCGGTTGCGATCGGAGCCAGGCTCACACCCAGGAACAGCAACCCCGCCAGCAGCAGCAAGGCTCCGTCGGCAGGCCGCCCGTCCACTGCCGCGTGTACGGCTCCGGCGCCGAACATCAGCACCGGAATGTAAAGCGGCAGCACGATCAGCGCCAGCAAGATCCCGCCGCGCGGCAGGCCCAGGGTTAGCGCCGCACCCAGCGCGCCGATCCAGCACAGCACGGGCATGCCCAGAGCCATCGAGACGGCCAGCACCCAAAGCGCCTCGCCGCGGAGGCCCAGCCATCCGGCCAACACCGGACCGACCAGGATGAGCGGCAACGAAACGATCATCGCATGCGCGATCAGTTTCGCCAGAGCCAGCCAGCCCAATGATACCCCACTGGTCACCCATAACTCGATGCCGCCTTCCTCGAGGTCGGCCGAAAAAAGCGTTCCCTGGGCCAACAGGACCGCCAGCAGGGCGGCAACCCAAAGCAAGGACGGCGCAACCTGCCCCAACAGCGCCAGATCCGCCCCCGCCCCAAGCGGAAACAGCAGCATCACCAGGGCATAAAACACGAGTGGCTGCAGCAACTGGCCCCGTCGCCGCCATGCCAGTCGGAGCTCACGCCGGAAAACGGCAGCAAACGCCCGCCCCATCATGCGCCGAGTTGCAGGGTCCAGCCCTGCAGGGAGTCCGAAATTTCCCGATGCGTCGCCATCACGACCGCCCCGCCCCGATCCAATTGCCGGTGCACTTGGGTCTCGAACCAGTTCACCGAGGTCTCGTCCAATGAGGTCAAGGGTTCATCCAGCAACCAAAGCCGACGGGTACTGAATGCCAGCCGGGCCAGCGCAACGCGCCTGGCCTGCCCCTCCGACAAGCGTCCCGCGCGCGTTTCAGAGAAGGCGCCAAGCCCCACCGCTTCGAGCGCTGCAGCCGATGCCCCGGCCTCGTCCCCCTCCAGAGCCGCCATGAACTCCAGGTTCTCGTGAGCCGTCAGGCCGGCACTGACCGCCACCCGATGACCGACCCACAGCACCGGCTCACGCTCCCCTTGCCAGACCAGCTCTCCCTGTTCGGCCGGGGACAGGCCTGCCAGGATCCTCAGCAGCGAAGTCTTGCCGCTGCCGTTGGCGCCACGCACCAACCACAGTTGCCCGGCCTCGACCTTGAACGAGAGGTTTTCGAACAGAGATCGTCCGTCCCGGCGGCAGCCAAGCCCGCGCGCTTCAAGCATGCCTCTCTCCGGTTTTGACAGGTAAAGCGGTTGCCAGTAAAGTGAGTCGCATGTGGAAAACGGTCTCAGCGGCGGCGGCAATCATACTGGTCGCGGTCGGGTTCGCAGGCTCCATGGGTGCCTCTATGGTACTGGATGCGACCAATACTACGGAGTTCTGCACTTCCTGTCACTCCATGCAGTGGAACGAGGCAGAGTGGATGGACTCCATCCATTTCAAGAATGTGTCTGGGGTTCGCGCCAGTTGCGCCGATTGCCACGTACCGCAGTCGCTCATTCCCAAACTCGGCGCCAAGCTGATCGCAGCGCGTGATGTCTGGGGCGAATTGATGGGAACCATCGACACGGCCGAGAAATTCGAGGCGCACCGCTGGCACATGGCCAGCCGGGTCTGGGAGCGGATGAAGGCCAACGATTCCCGGGAATGCCAAAGCTGCCATACCTACGAGGCCATGGACCTCGACGAGCAGGATCGCAGCGCGCGCAAGAAGCATCACCGGGCCCCGATGCGCGGCAAGACCTGCATCGAGTGCCACAAGGGCGTCGCACACAAGATGCCGAGACGCCCGGTCGCGGCGAAGGACTGATTTAGCCTTCTCGACGCACGCGGCGGAGGCAAATACGCGCGGGATTTTGCCCGGTTTCAGGGCCTTTTCCAGGCAAAGAAATTCAAAGCCACCGCCCTCCTCAGAAAGAATTTCGCCCCAGCCTCGGGGGGCCCTGTTGTTGTGTTAGGATACTTGCCCGAAATGCAGTAACGGGGTGTCCCTAGACCTTTGCAGGAGGAGATTCAATGCATTCGCGATTCATTTCTCTAGCCATTCTAGCCAGCGCCCTTATGCTGCCGCCGGCCTTGCATGCGGACGAACACGGAGGCGACGCACCGATGGCATCGATCGAGATGCTGACCGGCGCATGCGTGGCTTGCCACGGCCCTGGCGGCGCAAGCGTGGGTCCGGCGACGCCCTCCCTAGCGGGGCTTCCGGCGGTTTACTTCATCGGCGCCATGCTTTCCTACAAGCACGGTCAGGATCTGGACGCAGCCGAAGCAGAAGCCGCATCCGACCCCGAACTTGAAGATGTGGAAGTCTTTGCCCGCCACGGCACGATCATGGATCGGATTGCTTCTGGCTACACCTTGGACGAGATCAAGGCCATGGCCCATTATTTCGCCGACAAGCCTGTCTTTTTGGCGACCCAAGAGTTCGACGCAGAACTTGCGAGCACGGGTGAGGCCCTGCATTCGGACAACTGCGAGAAATGTCACGAAGAAGGCGGGCGATCCACTATCGACGACATGGTTCCGCTTGCAGGGCAATGGAAGTATTACCTGCAATACAGCCTCGCCGACTTCCACGGCGGCGCACGAGGAATGCCGAAGAAGATGAAATCCCGACTTAAAGAAGTCATGGAAACCGAGGGCGAGGGCGGCCTTACGGCTCTCATCAACTACTACGCCAGCCAGCGGTAATCGCGGAGGAGAGAAGATCATGACAACCCTGACAAGACGCGGCTTCCTGAAAGCGACCGGCGGCATCGCGGCCGTAGGCACGATCGGGATGAGCTTCCCCCAGCTTGCCCTCGGCGGTAACAAGAATGTGGTGGTGATTGGCGGTGGCGCGGCTGGCGCGGTCGCAGCGAAACACGTCAAGCTGGCGGATCCCAGCATTAACGTCACCCTGATCGAAGCGAACGACCACTACTACACCTGTTTCATGAGCAACGAGGTCATCGGCGGCGGTCGAGACATCTCGACCATCCGCCACGGATACGAAGGCTTGGCAAACCACGGCATCCAAGTGGTGCATTCCAAGGCCACGGGAGTGGACACCGATGCGCGCACCGTCACGACCGAAGGCGGGGACAGCTTCCCGTACGACCGGCTCGTCGTCAGCCCCGGCATCGACCTGAAGTGGGATGCGATCGAAGGTTACGACATGGCGGCAGCCGAAGCCATGCCCCACGCCTGGAAGGCCGGCCCGCAAACGGCGCTGCTACGCAGCCAACTCGAAGCCATGGACGACGGCGGCACATTCATCATTTGCCCACCCGGCAACCCGTTCCGCTGCCCTCCCGGACCCTACGAACGAGTCTGCCAGGTCGCCCATTACTTCAAGGAGAACAAGCCGAATTCGAAAATCCTGGTGCTGGACGCCAAGGACAAGTTCTCGAAGATGGGCCTGTTCACGCAGGGCTGGGAGCGCCGCTACGACGGCATGATCGAATGGGTCTCCGGCACCGACACTGCCGGGGGCATCGCCGAGGTCAATACCGCCGACATGACGGTGACCACCGAATTCGGCGACACCCACGAAGGTGCGGTGATCAACGTCATCCCACCGCAAAGCGCGGGACAGATTGCGCTGGCGGCCGGGTTGGCCGATGACTCTGGGTGGTGCCCGATCCATCTCGATACTTTCGAATCGAAACTGGTGCCAGGCGTGCACGTCATCGGTGATGCCAGCATCGCCACCGGGTTGCCGAAATCCGGATACGCGGCCAATTCCGAAGGGAAAGTCTGTGCGGCAGCAGTCGTCGCCATGTTGGCTGACGAGGAGCCAGGCACGCCATCCTATGTCAACACCTGCTACAGCCTGATTGCGCCGGATTACGGCATCTCGGTTGCGGCGGTTTACCGCTTGGCGGAGGACAAGAGCAAGGTCGCCAAGGTGGCCGGAGGCTTGACGCCCTCGGACGCTTCGGACGAAATGCTGGCCCGCGAGGTTCAGTATGCGTACAGTTGGTACAACAACATCGTGGCAGACATGTTCGCCTGACCCCGTCAGGGCGGAACCCGCCAAACCTCAAAACGCGGGGGCCTTAGTGGCCCCCGTTTTTGTCTTTCCCGCTTCTCGTGCTTAATTTCCCTCCACTTCCCGCTTCCGGCTCTCGCCTAGGTTGTGGGCAACTGTATGGCGCGGCCCGCGCCTTGGCCATTTCCGAACTCACCCGCCGGAACTCTGGCCTCACTCTGGTCGTCGCCCCCGACATCGCCGCTCAGGTCGCGCTGGAAGTCGAATGCCGGTTTTTTCTCGGCCCACAGACGGACCTTTTGTTGTCGTTCCCCGACTGGGAGACCCTGCCCTATGATTTGACCTCGCCGCATAGCGAGATCATCTCTCAGCGCCTGCGGACACTCCACTGTCTCCAAACCCGGAAGGCAAACAGCCTGCTGATCACATCCGCCCCCACTTTGCTGCAACGCCTGTGTCCACCCGATCATGTTCACCGCCAAACGACCACCCTTTCCACCGGCGGCAAAATCGAAATTGAACAGTTGCGCCAGCGCCTGGACTCGGCTGGTTACCAGAACTGCTCCCAAGTCGTGGCTCCAGGAGAATTCGCCGTGCGCGGGTCGTTGCTTGACCTCTTTCCAATGGGATCCGAGTCTCCATGCCGACTCGATTTCCTCGACGACTGCATCGATTCAATCCGCATGTTCGATCCCGAACGTCAGACCTCGACCGACCGGATCGAACATTTGGATATTCTTCCGGCCCGAGAGTTTCCGCTTGATCCAGAGACCATCGAGCGGTTTCGGAAGAATTTTCGCAGGGCATTTGATATTGACCCGTCGCAAAGTCCCATCTATCGGGATATCAGCGACGCGATCGTTCCTGTCGGCATTGAATACTACCTGCCCCTGTTCTTCGAGGGAACAGCCAGCCTTTTCGATTACCTGCCCGCTGAAACCACCATCGTGTGCTGGAAAGACGTGGACGATGCCGCAGCCCAAACCCTGAGCGAGATCGAGATCCGTTGCGAAAGTCGGCTTCACGACGTTGAGCACCCGCCTTTGCCGGTTTCAACGCTGTACCTGAGCGAATCCGAATTTCAGGAAGCCCTGGCAGATTACCCGCGATTGGATCTCAACCGTTTCGAACACGAGAAGCAGTCAGAAAAAACTACCTTCAACTACTCCTCACGCGCGCTCCCGGAACTCAAGGTGCGGCCACAGGACAAGGCCCCCGCCCGTGCCCTGCGCCAATTCCTCTCCTCCTCTTCACGGAGAATCCTGTTCACGACTCACTCTCCGGGACGGCGCGAACAGTTGAAGGAGCGCCTGGGAGCCCTGAATATCCAGGTCAAGCCCATGGAAGGCTGGGAAGACTTCCTTCGGCAGGAACCGGATCTGGCGCTGGCGGTCGCGGACATTGAAGAGGGTTTCGAGCTTCCCGAGGCCGGGATTGCGATTATTCCTGAGTCTCATCTGTTCCCGGACCGCACCCCCCAGCAACACCGCCAGCGGAGCCGAAGAGATCCCAAGGCCATCCTGTCCGAGCTTGCCAACCTCAAGCACGACAGTCCAGTGGTTCATGAAGACTATGGTGTCGGCCGCTACCAAGGGTTGCGCAAGCTGGAAATCGACGGAATCGAGCAGGAGTTTCTGCTCATCCAGTACGCCGACACGGACCGGCTGTACGTGCCGATCATGGAGTTGCATCGGATTACCCGCTACAGCGGAGCGGATCCGGAAGACGCGCCGCTGCATTCTCTGGGCGGGGATCAATGGCAGAAAATCAAGCACAGGGCTGCGAAACGCGCCTACGATGCGGCAGCGGAGTTGCTGGAGGTTCAAGCCCGTCGCAATGCGCAGGGCGGGTGCACACTCAAAATCCCGTCGGATTACCCGAAATTCGAAGCGGCCTTCCCTTTCGACGAAACCCCAGACCAAGCGCAAGCCATCCGAGAAGTCTTGGAAGGCCTGGAAAGCGATTCGCCCATGGATCGGATTGTCTGCGGCGATGTCGGCTTCGGAAAAACCGAGGTCGGGATGCGAGCTGCTTTCGTCGCCGCCTTCAACGGCTTCCAGGTCGCCGTCTTGACCCCGACCACCCTGCTTGCCCAACAGCACGGCAAGACTTTTCGCGATCGGTTTGCCGATTGGCCTGTCCGGATCGAAGCAATCTCCCGCTTCCGGACTTCCCGGGAACAGGCCGGCATTCTGGCTGATCTCGCCGAGGGGAAACTGGACATCATCATCGGCACGCACCGACTGCTGCAGGACGACGTAAAATTCCACAACCTTGGGCTGGTCATCATTGATGAAGAGCAACGCTTCGGCGTACGCCACAAGGAAAAGTTGAAAGCGCTGCGGGCCCGGACCAACCTGCTGACCCTGACCGCCACCCCGATCCCCCGCACCCTGAACATGTCGCTGTCCGGTCTTCGAGACCTCTCGATCATCGCTACCGCGCCTGCCCATCGACATGCGATCAAGACTTACGTCACCCAATGGAACCAACAGCAGATCCGGGAGGCCTGCCTGCGCGAGCTGAAACGGGGCGGGCAGATTTATGTTCTGCACAACCGAACTGCTTCGATCGATCAAGCCGCCGAAACCATGCAGCAAATCGTTCCAGAGGCCGAAGTGCGAGTTGCGCACGGGCAGATGCGGGAACGTGAACTGGAAGCCGTCATGCGTGACTTCTATCGCCAGCGGTTCAACATCCTGGTCTGCACCACGATCATCGAGAACGGCATTGACATCCCGACCGCCAATACCATCATCATCAATCGCGCGGATCATTTCGGGCTGGCCCAGTTGCATCAACTGCGCGGCCGGGTCGGGCGCTCACACCACCTCGCCTACGCTTACCTGACTTGTCCGCCCCTGCAAATCATGACCCCTGATGCGAAGAAACGGATCGAAGCCATCGAAGCCATGGAAGAACTTGGTTCCGGCTTCATGCTGGCGACTCAAGATCTTGAAATTCGCGGCGCTGGCGAACTGCTGGGCGAAGAACAGAGTGGCCAGATCCAGCAGATCGGATTCGCGCTATACCACCGCCTGCTGCAGCGCGCGGTAGACACCCTGAAGAAAGGGGCGCTACCTGAGATCGACAAGCCACTCGAGCACGGGCCTGAAATCGACCTGGGTCTGCAGGCGTTGATTCCGGATGACTACCTCCCCGACGTCTATCTTCGGCTCACGCTTTACAAGCGGATTGCCGGTGCGACTTCCGAAGCGGAACTCGACGACCTGCAGGTCGAGATGGTGGATCGTTTTGGAACGCTGCCGCAGGCAGTCGCCAACCTGTTCGCCATCACCCGCCTGAAGCTGGAGATTACGACATTTGAATTTCTCCGTAAAATACAACTGACCCGGCACGAAGGCCGGATCACGTTCGGCGATCCCGGCCCGGAGCCGGAATCCGTCGTCCGGATCATCGAGGACTCGTCCCACCGCTACCGCCTGGACAACAAAATGCGCCTTCACTTCGAACTGGACATGCCGACCCTAGAAGATCGGATCCATGCCATCCGCGGCCTGACGCACCGCATTGAAACCCGCGAGGCCGCATGAGGAAGATTTCTGCTTGGTTCCTGACTCTTGCGCTCCTGCCTGCCGCGGGCTGGGCTGAAGACCTTTATCGCGTGGAAATCCTCATATTCATGCAACCCGCCGAATCCACGGACCAGGTCCAGCATTTTGAATCGGTTCCCGACATGGAACTGGACCAAGCGGTGGATTTCCGCCAGTATTTCTGTCTCCCTGCACGATCGGGGGCTGAATTTATACGACGTTTCCTGTCTGAAGAAGAAGTTGCGGAATGCCTGAGCGGATACCTGCGCCTCAATGAACTCCGACAACCCATGGTAGGGGAACGGATCCGACTGGAAAAATCCGGGCAATACCGGATCCTCCACCACGCCGCCTGGCAGCAACCGGCCTCGCACCCGGACGAAGCCCACCCGGTCCGCCTGACCAACGGAAAAGCGTTTTCAGAGGCATCCCCGGATGCCCCGGCACTGGACGGAAGCCTGCGACTGTCCAAGGAACAGTTCTTGCAGATCGATCTGAATCTGCTGTATCACTATCCCGCCACAACCTCGGACCTCGACGGAGAATCCGCTGGATCAGACGGCTTGCTACTCCAGGTCAACCGCAAGCTCCGTTCCGGCGACCTCAACTACATGGATCACCCCTTGCTCGGGGTTCTTACACAGGTCACGCCGGTCGAAGAGGACCCGCTCGATCTCGAGGCGAGTCGAACCACCCGCGCCACCAGTTCGGCGCGCTGATTCTTCCGGTCTCAGCCGGACTGCGACTGCACGTGCAGCGTTCGCGTCGGGAACGCAATCTCGGCGCCGTGCCGTTCCACGATTTCCGCTACCGCGAGCAGGAGATTCTGCTTGATCCGGGTGTATTCCGCGCGATGGACCTCGGGGGTATAGCACTGGATGAAGAAATCCACCGAGGAATCGTTGAACATGTCGAAGCGGGCCAACACTGGCATTTCTTGATCGATATCCGGCGATCCCTCCAGCAACGCCTGCACTTCGTCGACGATCGTCTTCATCTTCCCCAGGTCGTCGTAGCGGAGCCCGATGACTGCCTTGATCATCCGGTGAGACATCTGACTCGGATTCTCGATCACGATGTTCAGGAACATGCCGTTCGGGATGTACAGGGCATTTTTTGAAAAAGTCCGGATCAAGGTCTGACGCCATCCGATTCTTTCGACAGTCCCCTCGATATCGCGGTCCGGGGAGCGAACCCAGTCACCGGTCTTGAACGGACGATCCATGTGCAGCATCAAGCCGCCGAAGAAGTTTCCAAGCATGTCCTTGGCCGCGAACCCCACGACCAAACCGCCAACCCCGCTGAACGTGAGGAGGCCCACGATGCTCACGCCGAAGGTCTGAAGCAAGCCCATGCCGACAAGCACGACGATGGCGGCCTGCAGGGTCCGGGCGACCGCCAGATGCAAATCCTCATCCAGTTCCTTGCCTCCAGCTCGGGCTCGCTGGCGTGCTTCGGCACTGTAGTCGCGGATGAGCGAGAACAGGAACCACCCTAGAATCAGGAAAACCCCTGCTCTCTGAATCTTCGGCAGCCAGGATGCGAAAGAGGATTCTCCCAACAGCAACTGAACAATCAGCGTCAGCGCGATGAACCAGATCAAGGCCTGCACGGGCCTGGATGCCGAACTCAGCACGGCGTCATCCATGAGGTAGGTCGTGCGTTGTGCGCCGCGTTGCAGAATGTTCAAAAGCCAACGCCCGATAACGCTCGCTACCAGTGCCCCGCCCAATAGCAGGAGCACTTGAGACACCCCTCCTTGCCCCAGATGTGCCTGGCCGATCTCAAACCACTGTTCGATCATAAATTCAACTCCAATTCGTCCTCTTCAGCATAACGAACCGCCAATTCCACCGCTTCTTTCCACATTGGCAATTGGTGCAAACCCTTGAGCGGTTCGGCTTCCGGGGCACCACGCATTCGGAACAGACGCAGGCTGGCCACCGGATTATGGTATTCCTTCAAGTGATCCAGCACTTCGTTGACTGCCGGGCGATTATTGCACAGCAGCGCCACGTCGCAGCCCGCCTGAAATGCCGCACGCACCCGGGATTCGATGTCTTCGTGCAAGTGGGCCGCGTGCATGTTCAGGTCGTCGCTGAACACCACCCCGGGAAAACTCATCTGGCCGCGCAAGATGCGCTGTAGCCATTTGTGCGAGAAAGTGACTGGAACCTCGTCCACCTCCGGGAAGATGATGTGGGCCGTCATCACTCCTTCGCCGTAGGCCGACCCCAAGTGTTCGAATGGAACCAGATCCTCGCCCTGGATTTCCTGAAAACCGCGCTTGTCGACTGGCATATCCTTGTGCGAATCCTCGTGCACGTGCCCATGCCCCGGGAAATGCTTGATAACCGATTTCATCCCGGCTTGGTGCATGCCGGCAATGTAACGAGAAGCCAGTTCGGAAACGGTGTACGGATTCCGATGGAAGGCTCGTCCGCCGATGACCTCGCTGGTCCCCCAGTTCAGGTCCACCACGGGAGCGAACGAAATGTCCACGCCGACCGCCCGTAATTCGGCTGCCATCAACCAGCCCATCAACGTACAGGCCCGGTAGGCATGCTCCCGGTCCCGGCGGTACAGTTTGCCGAGCGCCTGGGCGGCCGGCAGGCGCGTAAACCCTTTCCGGAAACGCTGGACTGTCCCGCCTTCCTGATCCACGCAGACCGCCAGACCCGGCGTCCGGATCTGATGGACTTGCCGGATCAATTCCTCGAGTTGCTCGGGAGATTCGTAGTTCCGTGTAAACAGGATCAGACCCCCAACCAGGGGGTGAGCAAGAATCTCGCGGTCCTCGGGCCCCAACTCCTTCCCAGACACGTCCACGATCAGTGAACCCAAAGGAAGCTCCAAAGGACTGGTCCCCATCAAACCCTCCTGCCGCATGATGCGTTACGATAGTTTGCACGACATTTGGCTTGGGAGGACATACCATGCCTGTACAAATCAAGCGAGGATTCAAGGAAATGCTGTCCGAGGCCGTCGACCAGGTCGACGAAGTCTCCGCCGCGGCCGTCGCTCAGGCCCTGAACGAGCCTGGCGTCGCCGTCATCGACGTGCGCGACCAGAATGAACTGGCCCAAACCGGTACGGTGCCCGGTGCGCACCATGCCTCGCGCGGCATGCTGGAATTCTATGCCGACCCGTCTTCGCCGAAGCATCTGCCGATCTTCGCTCAAGCCGAGAACCTGATCCTGTATTGCGGGACCAGCGGCCGCTCGGCATTGGCCGCCAACACGCTCAAGCAGATGGGCTTCGAAAACGTTAAGCATATGGCCGGGGGATTCAGAGCCTGGGTTGAAGCCGGCAATCCCGTGGATCCTTTCACGCCAGAAACCAGCGACTAATCTCGATTCTACCAAGGCCCGGGCGCTTCCGCTTCCGGGCCGCCCTCAATTGGCCGAACGCCGGCGTGCACTTTCCCGGATCTTCTGCAGCCACTCCCCGATTGCCTTCTCGTGGCCCCGGTCGACGGGAAAATAGAACGACATGCCTTGCAAGGACTCGGGCAGATAGACTTCGTCGGTCACGTACCCGTCCTCGTGGTCGTGTGCGTATTGATAGTCTTTCCCATAACCCAGATCCTTCATCAGTTGGGTCGGGGCATTGCGCAAGTGCATCGGGACTTCCAAGGTGCCCGATTTCTTGGCCTGTTCCATCGCCGCCTTGTAAGCCGTGTACACCGCATTGCTTTTAGGTGAACAAGCCAGATAGGCGACTGCCGATGCGATGGCCAATTCTCCTTCGGGAGAACCCAGTCGCTCATAGGCCTGCCAGGCGGACAGGCACAGGTTGAGTGCCTGTGGGGCGGCGTTTCCGATGTCCTCGCTTGCCATCCGTACCACGCGCCGGGCGATATACCGAGGGTCACAGCCCCCGTCCAGCATACGGCATAGCCAGTAAAGGGCAGCATCCGGATCGGACCCTCGCACCGACTTGTGAAGCGCGGATATCTGGTCGTAAAAATACTCTCCTCCCTTGTCGAAACGCCGAGTGCCCTGCCCTGCGACCTGCTGCATGATCGCCGCATCGATGACTTTCTTTCCCTCCTGCTCCGGCGCAAGGTCCAAGCCGATCTCCAGCAGATTTAGCAAAACACGTGCGTCGCCATCCGCCACCTGAATCATCAAGTCGCGCGCATCGTCTTCCAACGTAGCCGGGCGGGTGCCCGCACCCCGCTCTTCGTCCGTCAGCGCCCACTCAAGCAATTGCGCTAAATCCTCTTTCTCGAGCATTTTCAGGACATAGACACGGACACGGGACAGCAATGCATTGTTGAGTTCGAACGAAGGGTTCTCCGTTGTTGCGCCGAGCAGGTAGATCGTCCCATCCTCGACATGCGGCAAAAACACATCTTGTTGCGCCTTGTTGAGACGATGGACCTCATCGATGAACAGCGCGGTAGCCTGCTGATCGCGATCCTGGGCCAACCGGGCTTCCGTGATCGCCTCGCGGATTTCCTTGACTCCGGCCAGTACGGCTGAGAGACTGACGAACCGGGCCTCGGCGTATCGGCTAATCAGTTTTGCCAGCGTGGTCTTGCCCGTGCCCGGAGGCCCCCAGAACACCATGGAGTGAAGTTTTCCAGCCTCGACCGCCTGCCGCAGAGGCAGTCCTTCTGCAAGCAGGTGCTGTTGCCCGACAAATTCCTCCAGACTCCGTGGACGCATCCGATCCGCCAACGGGCGGAATTCTTTTCTCGAATCGAACAGTTCACTCATTGAGTCGGCGTGCCAAGAATATCCGTGCCTCGTGGCGGCTGGTAGGAAAAGGATTCCGGCTGCAGGGGAGGATTCACCTGCACCTGTTCGAACCGGACCTGTACTTCCTGCCCGAACTGATCGACGAAGTGCAAGCGTTCCAGCGTGCCCGAACGCAAACCGATCAAAAGCTCAACTGGCCGTGCAGCACCTGCCCGAGACTGCAACACAACCCAATCGATCCCGTCCTGTTGCTGGGTGCGCTTGACCGTGAACAGATCTTCCAAGACCCGCGAGCCGAGCAAAGCCGAAAGCGGCGTATCGTTTAGAGCGTCTTCCACCCGCGCGACGGTAGCCTGCTCAAGAATCGGATCATAAGACCAGAAATTGACACCATCGGAAACCAAGATCAGGGGTTCGGGCTCCCGGTAATTCCAGCGCATGAAATTCGGACGCAACAGGCTCATGTCGCCATGCCCGGAGGACAGGAGTTCCCCGTCCGCCGACCAGACTTCCTGCTGGAAAAATGCCGTCAGGGACTGAGTCTGTTCGAAAAACCGCTCAAGCTCACTTTCCGGAGTCGCTGGCACATCCTGAATTGCGACCAGTCCGAATAGGCCGGCAAAGACCAGGGATCGGACTGCCGGAGACGCCATCACGATTCGTCAGGCGGAGGCAGAAGCACCTCGCGGGCACCCCCCGGCTGCACCGCACCGATAATCTCCGCGGCCTCCATTTCCTCGATCATCCGGGCCGCACGGTTGTAGCCGACCTTGAGGCGTCGCTGTAGGTACGAGACGGAGGCTTTCCGATCTCGGCGCACAATTTCCACTGCCGCTTGATACAGCGGATCTTCCGCGCCCTCCTCATCATTTTCCTCAGTCAGCCCGGGAATTGAGACGGTAGTTTCTTCTTGTGTGACTTCTTCCAGATAGTCGGGCTCGCCGCCGTGCTCGCGCAGGTATTTAGCAACCTGACGAACCTCATCGTCCGAAATGAATGCACCGTGGACTCGCTTGGGCAGCGTCTCGCCTGAATCCAGGAACAGCATGTCCCCATGACCCAGCAATTGTTCCGCCCCGCCCTGATCCAGAATCGTGCGCGAATCAATCTGCGAGGCAACCCGGAAAGAGATGCGGGCGGGGATATTCGATTTGATCAAGCCGGTGATCACTTCTCGCGTCGGGCGCTGTGTGGCGAGAATCAGATGGATACCGGCAGCACGGGCCTTCTGTGCCAAGCGGATGATGTAATCCTCGACCTTTTTTCCGGCAACCATCATCATGTCCGCGAATTCATCAATCACGACCACGATATGAGGCAGGTGTTCCAACGGTGGCGCCTCATCTTCCTCGCCAAGGCTCTCGTATGTTGGATCCGGGATGGGTTCCTTGTTCTTGGCCGCTTCTTCGATCTTTCGGTTGTAACCGTTCAAGTTACGTACACCCAATCTCGACATGACCGTATAGCGTCGCTCCATCTGACCCACGCACCACAACAGGGCCCGGGCCGCCTGTCCCATATTGGTGACCACCGGGGTCAGCAAATTAGGAATGCCTTCATAAATGGCGAGTTCCAGCATCTTCGGATCGATCAGAATCAACCGCAGGTCCTTCGGCAAAGCCTTGTACAGCAAGCTCAAGATCATGGCGTTGATCGCCACCGACTTGCCGGAACCGGTTGTCCCGGCCACCAGGAGGTGCGGCATGCTCGCCAGATCGCAGACCACCGGTTCGCCGTTGATGCTCTTGCCAAGCGCCAGCGTCAGCAAGGACGGGGATTGGCTGAATGCGGCCGACCGCAGGATCTCGCTGGCCATCACCATTTCGCGATCCTCGTTCGGCACTTCCAGGCCGATCACCGATTTCCCCTCGACCACTTCTTCCACGCGAACGCTGACCACGGACAGCGAACGCGCCAAATCTTTCGCATAACTGCTGATCTTGCTGCCTCGCACTCCCGGAGCCGGCTCCAAGTCGAAACGAGTCACGATCGGGCCGGGTGTCACGGCTACTACCGTGACATCGACCTTGAATTCTTCCATTTTAATTTCAATCTGTTTCGACATATTGCTGAGAGTTTCCTCAGAATATCCCATGCTCCCTTCCATGGGTTCATCCAACAGATCGAGCGGTGGCAACTCCTTAGTGCCGCTAGCGGGCAGCAAAGAAATCTGCTTTTCTTTCGCTTGCCTTTTGGCGTCGGCCTCGATCTGGATCTTGGGTTCGATCCGGGTGGGGCTCTTGGACGCCCTTTTCTCCTTTGTCCGCTTCCGCTTTTCTTCCCGTTGCTGGCGATCTCGACGCCCGGAGAAATATTCCTGAATACGCTGAATCCCCGCAATGATGGCAGAGCCTGCATCCCAAGCGAACTTGCCGGTGAGATCCACGACTTTCAGCCACGAAAAACTGGTCCACAGGGTGGTGCCGACGAGCAGCAGCGCCAGCAGTAGCACCGTCGCGCCCACCTCGCTAAATGCCGCGACAAATCCGCCCGCGACTCCCTTTCCAACCAATCCACCACTACCAGTTGGCAAAGTCGGTGCCAGCAGATAGATGCCAATCAGGGAACAGGCCGCCATCAACGTCATGAAGAATCCACCCCAACGCAACGCAGCCAAGCCCCAGCCGAGTTTCTTCACATCCTCTGGGATTGCCTTCTGGCTGTATAGAAGCCACCCGTGGTATCCCAGCATGAATGGAACCAGATACGCGATGTAGCCCAACAAATACAGTAATAGGTCGGCCACGATTGCGCCCACCTTTCCAGCTGCGTTCCGGATATTCCCGTCCCCGGTATCGAACCAACTCGGGTCATCCGGGTGATAGGTGATCAGTGCGACCAGCAGGTAGACGGCCAAGGCCGTGAAGACGAGCAACGCGCCCTCGCGGAACACCGGAGACATACGGGGCGGCTGCGAATCCTGTTGCTTGGGGCGCTTGGGAGTTTTTTTCTTCAAAACGGAAGCACGTGTCTGTGCGAATTATAGGACAGGCGCTTCACGAAATTGTGTGGAATTCGGGCCTGTCCCGGTAATTCCACTGCATCGTTGACGGATCATTGACGGTGTCCACTAGACATTCCATGAAGAAGGCCCCCGCTTCGTTGTCCTCTCCCCGTCCCGTCACCGGAGCGCCTCCGGCCAAGAGCTTTTCCAAGCCCAGATTCAAGATGTTCCGTGCGGCATTCGCGTCCGCGTTGTCCGTGTGCCCGCAGGCCAAACATATGAAGCGTGCCTGCTCCTTTCGGTTGTCTTTGTCCACGTGCCCGCATTCCGCACATGCCCGGCTGGTGTTCCGCGCCGGCACCCGGATGAGGTCCATCGCCTTGTACTGAAGAAAGCGGTCCACCATTCCCATGCAGGAGAACTGCGCCATCTTCCGGTTCAGCGCCGACTTCGCCTTTACGCACTTGCCGGGTTTCTCCCTCGTGCCCCGCGCCGAGCGCCGCATCGCCTGCACGTCCAGCTCTTCCAGCACGATGTGCCCGAACAGCCGCGCCAGGTCCGCCGAACACTGATGGCTGAAGTCCTTCCGGATCTCCGCCGCCTTGCGCTTCGCCTTCGCCGCACGCTGCTGCAACTGCCGACGCCGGTTCGAGGCCACCTTGACCGGCTTGCCCGACTTCGTGCACACCGGCTCTCCGGCGTCGTTCATCAGTTCAATCCACTCCCGGCGGCTCGCCCGCCACTGGCAGTGCCGGGTCCGGGCCTCGTACTTTTTGATCCGCTCATACGGGATCTGGATGAGCTTCTGCCCTCCGATCCAGTCCGCCGCGAGGTTCTCCGAGTTGCGGTCGAGCCCGCAGACCCCGCCGTGCCAGCGCCAGTCCGGATCCGGCACTTCCCACAGCACCGACACGTACCACTTGTCCAGTTCCCGGTACACCACCGCGACTTTCGCCTCGCCGCCGTCCCAGGGGTCGGCCCCCCGCGTGCGTGAGGCCGCCTTGCGGTTCATCCGGATCCAGCCGACTTTCGGCACCCAAAGCCGCTTGTTCCGAACCTTCACGTCCTCCGGGATCGTGAACGATTCCCGGCTTCTTCCTTTGACCTTGAAACGAGGGAATCCGGCCTGCTTCCCTTTCTTGCCTTCCCGGATCCGCCGGGAAAAATGCGCGAACGCCGCTCCCAGCGGAAAGGCCCCCGTGCCGCGGACGACGACGGACGACAACTCCCGCAGCCACTCATGGCCTTCCTGCGCCTTCAGGCGCGCGTACCGCCTCGCGAAATCAAACTCGGAAAATCCCGGCCTTTCTCTCTCGCCGCCCTCGAAGCGCGCATATTCCCGCTTCTGCTCAGCTAGCAACTCGTTGTAGACGAACCGGCCAGCCCCGCACAACTGGACGAACTGCCGCGCCTGCGTCTGGTTCGGATACAGACGGTAGCGGGAGGCTCGGTGCATGATGGGCATACTCTAGCACGGGGATTTCCACACGAAACCGTGAAGAGCCATAGGATACGGTTTCGGTAAAATACGCCGCCATGCCAGAGAACTCTCAACTCCGCGAACTGATTATCCTCGGCTCTGGGCCGGCGGGTTACACGGCCGGCGTCTACGCCGCCCGAGCCAACCTCGACCCTCTCCTGATCACCGGCATGGAACAGGGAGGCCAGTTGATGCTGACCACCGATGTCGACAACTGGCCAGGCGATGTCGAGGGACTGCAAGGTCCAGACCTGATGGCTCGGATGCAGAAGCATGTTGAACGCTACGGCGTGCCGGTGGAGTTCGACCACATTACCGAGGCCGACCTCTCGCAACGTCCGTTTCGCCTTACCGGCGGCAACGGTGAATACCTCTGCAAATCCTTGATCATCGCCACCGGGGCCACCGCGCGCTACCTCGGCCTGCCTTCGGAAGAAGCCTACAAGGGCAAAGGCGTCTCCGCCTGCGCCACCTGCGACGGGTTTTTCTTCAAGGATCAGCCTGTTGCCGTCATCGGCGGCGGCAATACTGCCGCTGAAGAAGCCATCTATCTCAGCAAGTTGGCCTCTTCCGTCACGCTGGTGCATCGCCGCGACGAACTGCGCGCCGACAAGATCCTGCAGAAACACCTGTTCGAGTTGGAAGAAAGCGGTATCTTGCGCATTGCCTGGAGTCACGTATTGGAGGAAGTGCTTGGGGACGATTCTGGAGTAACTGGGATTCGGCTGAAGAGCACCCGCGATAATTCGACGCAGGAACTGGAAGTCCAAGGCGTCTTCATCGCCATCGGCCATGACCCCAATACGGGTCTGTTCAAAGGACAATTGGACATGTCCGAAGACGGTTATCTAACCGTGACCAGCGGCCTCAACGGTAACGCGACTGAAACCAGCTGCCCCGGCGTCTTTGCCGCCGGGGACGTCATGGACAAAATCTATCGCCAGGCGGTGACTTCCGCCGGAACCGGCTGCATGGCGGCACTGGACGCCGAAAAATTCCTGTCGAAACTCGGCTAGATTACTCGGGCTCCTCGCCTCCCTCCAGAATATCGGCCCAACGCAGTGCCATGCTGTCATGGGCGAAAGACGGGATTCGGAATGCCCAGCCCTCAAGATGCCGGGCAAGCATGCTCGCCCGGGTACGGTCTTCGTCGCTCATGTCCTCTCCCAAGTGCACCGTAAAGCGTGCATACCGTTCCACATCCACTGGGAACAAGCGCGCTTCCAGGCTGTAGCCCTGATAGAACTCGTACCGGGCTTGGGCCGCGTCTTCCAGGTAAACCTCGGCTTGGGATGCCGGCATGACATCCTCTAGCGACAGGCTGGCAATGGCGCTGGCCATCCGGCTGAGTGCGTACTCGTTTTTCAGCGTCGCGCCTTCGGGGAGGTTGAGCACAGTGAATTTCACGTCCGCGGCTTCTTCCGCCCGTTGCCCTTCGATCCTTTCTCCATCCGGGTGCACGACTTCCATCCGTTGTATCTGCTCCATTCCGATATCCAGCAACTCCGGGTCGAGCCAGCGTCGTGGTTCGCTTGGGATCGTGAATGTCCGATCCACAAGCCAGCCCTGATCGTCGTCGGCATTTCGTACATAAGTGGCGCTGCGCCCATCCGGGGTCGCGCCAATGCGAACCGACTGAGCACCTTCCGCTGAGTGAAGCGTAACCTGCTGCCCTTTTGCCTCGAGCCGTTCGATTCCGCCCAAGCCCAACTGGGCATGTTGCGCCGGATCATGGGTCTTGCGCTCAAGCAGTTTTGCTTCCGACAAGTCCAGCAACAGGCTGCGGATGGCGCCTACATTCGCAGGATAGTGCTGACGCTGCACCACTCCCCACCCTTCCGGGCGACGCTCCAAGGCGACCTGCGGCATATTCCCCGGCCCGGTGACGTCGATGCGGGTGACGGAGTTGATATCGAGATTCTCAAGCCACAAGCTCCCGATGTATTCCTGGTCGCCAGACTGGTAACGGATGTTGTACATCGCGGCAGTCAAGAGCAACACGATCCCAGTCAGGATCGCCAAGATGTTCAATTCGCGACGGTTCATGAGGTCGCCCTCCGGGAACGGCGCCGGCGCTGAAACAGCCACAGACCGACTGCAGCCATCGTGACCAAGACTGGAACCAGCCAGATATTGATCAGGCGCAGGACGAAGCCGAGGTGTTCGATATCCCGATCCAGTTCGTGTCGAACCGAGCGCAACTCACGGCGTACCCGTAACCGCTCTTGCTGGAAAGCCTCGATTTCAGCACGCTGCTGCTCCGTCAACAGGCTCTGCTCCCCTTCCTGTCTCAGCTGCTGGATCCGGCCGATGTTTTCCTCCGCCTCCTGCAGCCGCTGCTGGAGCTCTTCCTCCTTGACATGGAACCGTTGCTCCGCCTGTCGCCGCAGTTGTTCGACCACATGGAACGGTCTCGCAAATTCGGAACGACCCCGCAAGCCGATTAAGTCGCCGCTGCCAGCCAGACTCTCCAGTGCGTTGACAATGAAATCGCCGTTGCTGGCCCAAGCCTGTACGATCCGCTGCCCAAAAAAGTTCTGCACCCGCGCCCACAAGGTATCCGACAGCATGTCGGCATCCGCAACCACGATCGCGTCGACCACCTCCCGTGCCTCAGCCAAATGGCCGTCCGCAGGCGGCGCCGCATCCTCAGGCGGGCCCTCCGGGAACATGCTGTCCGGCTGCAGCCGCACCCAAGCAGCCAGCGTCAGGGGGGTATTACCGGGTTCGAACCACTCCAGCAAGGCAGTCGGGTCGGGAAGGTGTCGGTAGCGCGGCTTCGGAATCTCTCCGGAATCCTCCGACGTGTACAAGAGCGGCTCGAACTCACCCTGGAACGCGTCCGTCTTCTTGATCTGACCCGCGAACGCGAACGTTACCCGGGACAGCTGGGCGGAGATCAGGTTGTCCTTGTTGATTCCTTCCTCGTCAAGCCCGATGAACGAGACATGGCGAACCGGCCGCTGGACATTCGGGCTCTGCACCGGCAGGGCCAAGGCTCGGTCGGCCACGATCGCGTCCATGCCGATCTCAAGCCCCCACGCATCCAGCAACCGATCGATTTCGGAGGCCTGAATTCCGCCCGAATCCGGAGGATTGCTGGCATCCTGGAACATGGGGTCCTTGTCCGCATACGGGTCGGCGAACAGCATTAGCCGTCCCCCACGCATCAGGAACTGGTCCACCGCATACAGCATTTTCTCGGACAGGTCCTTCGGGTGAATCAGCATCAGGATCCGGATGTCCGGGTCGATCACCCCAGCTTCAATGTCGATCTGGCGGGCCTCGAACAGTCGTTCGATATGGTCGAGGATCGCCCACTGGGGCGTGGATTGCTGGCTTGCCAAGTCAAACCCGCCGAATACCTGCAGGCCGGTAAGGATTCCCACCACGGGCTTCGCCGGATTCGTCAGGGCATAGATCAACTGGCTGATGTCGTACTCAAGGAAGGCCTCGCGGTCCGGCTGGAAGAATTCGATGACTTCGACGTCATCCACCACATTCGTGCCAACCAGGCCGAAATACAACTTGTCGCCGCCTTGCATTGGGAGCGATTGCAAATTGAACTCCGTCGCCCGGTCTTCCTCTTCCGAATACGGCGCCGGATCGATCACGTGCAGGATCAGCCGACCGTCCGAATAATACGTATACTCTTCCAGCAGTTCCCGAACCCGCCGGGCGTAGTTGCGCAGGGGGGCGTTTTCTGCGCTGGCCCGATCCGAGAAGAACAGGTACAGGTTGATCGGCTGCTGGATGCTGTCGATTACCTTCAGGGTTCCCTCGCTCATGGTGTAGAGCTTCTGTTCGGTCAGATCCAGCCGCATGTTGTCCAAGGCCAGATTGCTCAACATGATGGAAGAGACAAACAGCACGGCCAACAGGCCGAGCCCTGCCGCCGTATAGGTCTTTCTATTCGAGCCGTTCATGCTGCCTTGCGGGCTCGGACCACGATCATGTTGGCGTACAGCCAGACCGAGATCAGGATCACGAAGTAGGACAGATCCCGCAGGTCGATCACGCCCTTGTTGATCGAGGAGAAGTGAGTCAGAAAGCTAAGCGATGCGATGGCATCGACGACCGGCTGCGGAAGCCACAACTGGAAGAAGTCCAGTACCAGCGGAAAGCCGCTCAACAGGAAGAGGAAGCAAGTCACCAGGCTGAGGATGAATGCCACGACCTGGTTGCGCGTGGTCGCGGAAATACAGGCACCGATGGCCATGAACCCGCCTGCCATCAGGAAACTGCCCAGGTAGGCGCCCAAGATGATGCCGTTGTCCGGATCGCCCAGATAGTTGACCGTGAGCCAAATCGGGAACGTCAGGAACAACGCGATGCCGGTGAAGATCCAAGCTGCCAGAAACTTCCCGAGTACCGCCTGCGACACGGTCACCGGGAGCGTCATCAGCAGTTCGATGCTGCCGGTCTTTCGCTCCTCTGCCCACAGGCGCATGGAGATGGCCGGGACCAGAAACAAGTACAACCAGGGATGAAATGTGAAGAATGCGCCCAAGTCCGCCTGCTCACGCTCGTAGAAATTTCCCAGATAGAAACTCAGCGTCCCGGACAGCAGGAGGAAGATCATGATGAAGACATAGGCGACCGGCGTCTGGAAATAGCCCACCAGTTCCCGGCGCAGAATCGCGATCAAGTTATTCATGGACGTTATGAGTCAGGGTGTGGAACACGTCGTCCAGCCGCCCGGCCTGGATGTGCAACGGAACTTCCTTCAGGTTATGCCGCAACAGGACATCGCGGACCGCGCCTTCCAGCGTGCAACCGGGCCGGGGGATCAGGGTCAGACCCTGGTTGCGCTCCGGCTCCACGACCGCGACGTCTTCGAGTTCGCCGAGCGCGGTGCGCACCGGTTCCTTCAACTCTGCCTGAACCGTGACGGCATTGCAGTACCGGGAACGGCGGCGCAACTCCTCGGGGGTTTCGTCGACCAGGATCTTGCCGGAGGAAACAATGATGGCCCGCGTGCAGATGGCCTCGACCTCCTCGAGAATGTGCGTCGAAATGATGATGGTCTTGTCTTTCGCCATCTCATTGATGAAGTCGCGCACCTGGCGCTTCTGGTTCGGATCCAGTCCGTCGGTCGGTTCATCCATGATCAGCACGCGCGGGTCGTGCAGCATGGCTTGCGCCAGGCCAACCCGGCGGCGGTATCCTTTCGACAGGGTGTCGACCGGGCGGTGCAGCACGGGCTCCAGCCCCAGCTGCCCGATGACCCAGTCCAGTCGCTCTCGACGATTTTCGGGTCGACGGATGTCTGCCACGAAATTCAGGAACTGCCACGGCGTCATCTCGCTGTACGCCGGTGCGCCCTCCGGCAAATAGCCCAGGCATCTCTTGGCCGCCTCCGGCTGTGTCTCGACCGGGTGGCCACAAACCGTCACGCGGCCCGAAGTCGGCGGCAGGAAGCCGGTGATGATTTTCATGGTCGTGGACTTTCCTGCACCGTTCGGTCCAAGAAAACCCAAGACCTCGCCAGATCCGACCTCAAAACTCAAGTCGTCCACGGCATGCAGGTCACCGTAGATCTTGACCAGATTTTCAATCACAACAGACCCGGACATATGAGTGCTCCTCTCTTTCTTGTCGTGTACGGGAGTTCAGGCGTCGCCGATTAATATGGGGCTTGCCCCTGCCGTTTCAAGCGGATTCCGGTTGCTGCACATGGCCGAGCGACTGCCCTTTCAATCCGCATAGTAGTAATCGTAGCGCCTCAGCAGGTCCAGCGAAAACTCCCAGCCTTCCTGATAGGTCAGATTGCTGTCCATCGGGATTACGATCCGAACGAACAGCTTATCCCCGTGTTCCTCCTTGAGTCGCGACAGGGCCTGGTGCATTTCCTCCTGGCCGATAGATTCGAATTGCTGGGCGTCCGGAAGCTTAAGCATGAATGACGGCTGCCCATCCACCTTCCGGTGGCGAACGGCGGCCACCACCTTGCCCATGGGACTGCGGGCCGGTTTGGACAGCGCCGCGTATTTCTCACCCATCTCCTCGTACTCCTTCTGCAGGAGTTCCAGTTCCTCTCGAGTCTGCCGCTGTTGTTTCTCGACCTCGACGTACATCTGCTCATGCAGCACACTTTCCTCTCGCATCTTCTCCAACTGCTGCTGCACCTCAAGCAGTTCCAGTTCGCGCTCCGCGCTTACATCCTGATTCATCTTCATTTCCGTCTGTACGCGCGCATATTCCTCCTGCATATCCATCAGCTGCGTCTGCTGCTCGGCCAACGCGCCCTGCGCACCGGCCAGATCTTCCTCCCGTTTCTCCAACTGGCCGGTCTTGGCCTCCAGTGCCTCACGGGTCTTCTCCATGCGGCCCTGCATCTCCTCCAACTCGAGCTGAAGCAGCATACGGCGCAGGTTCAGATCTTCCGCCCTTTCCCTGGCCTGCTGCTCAAGTGCAGCCGTTTCCTGGACTTGCCTGGACAGGTCCCAGTTGTGCAGTACGGCGACCGTGCTGGACAGCAGGAACACGATGACCACGACCATCATGATGTCGGTGAAGGACGGCCAGAAGTTCTCCTCGTTGATCGAGGAGAGATGGGAGGCGTAGTCGGGAAACGAGGATTGGCCGCCGATCATGGTCCTTACTGGTCCAACCGGAAGCCCTTCCTCAGGGTCTTGTCAACGCTTTGCAGCGCTTCCATCAATTTTTTACTGTGTTCGTTCTGCACGTGCCTCTCGTGACGCATGGCCTCAAGGTGGGGAGTCAGGCGGTCCTGGACCTCTGCCAAGGCGATGGCCACTTCATTCAGGTCTTTCAACCTGAGTGCCAGGGTATGGGCCAAGTTTCCACCTTCGCGTGACACCAGCGGCAGCAACCGGCGCAGGGTCAACAATTCAATCTGCTGGCACACGCTGGATTGGCTCGCCACCAGTCGGGAAAAGATGAGCGTCAGCACCAGATAAGCAGCAATGGCGGTCATCGTAGTGGAGAGCGCGGTCGCCATCCCGTGAACCACCAGGCTGATGCCGCCCCCGTTCTGCGGGAAGGACAGCAGGTCGGAAGCCCCGACCAGGGCCAAGGACAACGACGCAACCGTCCCGAATACGCCGAGCAGGATCAGCAAGCTCTGTATCAGGCGAATCAGGCCGAGACGCGTCATCTCCTGATTCAGCAGGATGGCCGACAAAGCCGCCTGCTGGGGCCGGTCCAGTTCCGACTGGCCTTGCTGCAGGACGCGGTAACGCTGCACGATCAGGGATTCGGACAGGCTTTCGATACCGGCTTCGGTCAGGCCGAAATCCACTTGCTCCTCAAACAGGGCAATGGCGCGACCTTCGCGAGTGTAGGCGAACAACAGGTAGAAGACCCGGGCCAACGCCACCAGAAACAACACCCCGATGACGCCATTGACGACCATGCCGAGTTGCGTCGCCAAAGGTCCCCAGTAGACCTCGACCAGAATCGCCCTTTGCCAGTACAGCAAGGCGGCGAACAGGGCCAGGGCAACACCCGCCTGCAGCATCATGAAGTTCGGGCGGCCCGTAAAAATCTTTCGAATCATGGCGTTAGCGACGAAATTACCGTTCGCTTCCAGCCCTATTGAGTCGGCAGAGTATAGCAGAAAGGCCTGTTTTCATGCGGTTTTCAGGGGGATATGGTGCGGGCGGAGGGATTCGAACCCCCACGGGCAAAGCCCAGCGGATTTTCGCACCAACTACGGCTTTCGCCGCCGCCGCTGTGCGGCGTTTGTGGTCCGGACTATCCCTTCGCCTTAGCCGTCCGACCTTAGGCGCTGCCCGTCTAGTCTCTACACCTTCCCGGAAGTCCCCTCCCGGGCTTGGCTCGGGATCGCCATTTCACAGGGTTCCCCGAATTTGAGCAGTTCTGCATCCCCGGTTTCCCGAAGAGCACTCAATGGCCTCAAGTCCGCAGCGTCTACCGGTTCCGCCACGCCCGCAGCGCACCTATCATAGTGTAAAGAGAGAAAGAATTGGAGGCTGAGGTCGGAATCGAACCGGCGTCCACGGCTTTGCAGGCCGCTGCATAACCACTCTGCCACTCAGCCCCTGCTGCCCTGACCCGGCGATCAAACTGCGGTGGGAACTGGAGCGGGAAACCGGGTTCGAACCGGCGACCTTAACCTTGGCAAGGTTACGCTCTACCAACTGAGCTATTCCCGCTCCGAGCGGCAGAATTGTCGCACCCCCACCCAAGGCTGTCAAATGAAAAGGCCCAAAACCCGAGATCAGAGCATCGATCTTCGAAGTCGATTAATTCTTTTTCTGTTAAAATTGTCCGGTTAGCCTTTTCCGGGTTCGCGATTTGGCATCGCGCCGGGCGAGGTTGCCCTAATCAATGAGATGAGGACCTCTCAAGTGGATCGAGAAAAACAGATTGAAGCCCTGCAGAAAGACTGGGATACCAACCCCCGGTGGAGCGACGTGCGTCGCGGCTACACAGCGGAAGATGTTGTACGCCTGCGTGGTTCGCGCGTGCCCGCCAACACCAACGCGACGGAAGGCGCTGAGAAACTCTGGCGCCTGGTCAACGGTGATGCACGCAAAGGCTATGTCAACTGCCTCGGCGCCCTGACCGGCGGGCAGGCGGTGCAGCAGGTCAAGGCCGGCATCGAGGCCATCTACCTGTCCGGCTGGCAGGTTGCCGCTGACGCCAACACATCCGAGACCATGTACCCGGATCAGTCCCTGTATGCCTACGATTCGGTGCCGACCGTGGTACGCCGCATTAATAACGCGTTCAAGCGCGCGGACGAGATTCAGTGGTCGCGCGGCGTCAACCCCGGCGATGAGGAATTCGTCGACTATTTCGCTCCGATCGTGGCGGACGCCGAGGCCGGATTCGGCGGCGTACTCAACGCTTTCGAGTTGATGAAAAATATGATCAACAACGGTGCCGCAGGGGTTCACTACGAGGACCAGTTGGCCGCCGTCAAGAAGTGCGGGCACATGGGCGGGAAAGTGCTGGTGCCAACTCAGGAAGCCGTCCAGAAACTGGTCGCGGCCCGATTGGCCGCCGACGTCATGGGCGTCCCTACCGTGGTACTGGCGCGCACTGATGCGGAAGCCGCCAACCTCGTGACCTCCGACTTCGACGAGAACGACAAGCCTTTCCTGACCGGCGAGCGGACCTCTGAAGGTTTCTACCGTGTACGCAACGGTCTGGACCAGGCCATCTCGCGCGGTCTGGCGTACGCTCCTTATGCGGACCTGGTCTGGTGCGAGACCGGCACGCCGGATCTGGAATTCGCCAAGGCGTTCGCGGAAGCCCTGCGCAAAGAATACCCAAATCAGTTACTGGCTTACAACTGCTCTCCCTCCTTCAACTGGCGGAAGAACCTGGACGATGCAACCATCGCCAAGTTCCAGCGCGAGCTGTCGGCGATGGGCTATAAATACCAGTTCATCACCTTGGCCGGCATCCACAGCATGTGGTACAACATGTTCGACCTCGCCTACGACTACGCGGGCGAGGAAGGCATGAAGCACTACGTGGAGAAAGTCCAGGAGCCGGAGTTCGCTTCGGCAGACCGGGGCTACACGTTCGTCAGCCACCAGCAGGAAGTCGGAGCCGGCTACTTCGATGACGTGACCACCGTCATCCAGGGCGGACAGTCTTCCGTCACGGCACTGACCGGGTCTACCGAAGAAGAGCAGTTTTAACGGCCTTCGGCCAAGGGTGCGCCATGGCGGCTGAAGAGTACGAGCATATCCATATTCCGGTAGACGGCGAGCGGATCACGATCGCCTCGGATCAGTCGCTGGAAGTCCCCGACCACCCGATCATCCCCTTCATCGAAGGGGACGGAATCGGGATCGACGTCACACCCGTCATGCGGCAGGTCGTGAAACAGGCGGTCAAGATCGCCTATGGCAGCGAACGAAAGATCTACTGGATGGAGATCTACGCGGGCGAGAAGGCCAGCAAGCTGTACCAGCAAGGCAACTGGCTGCCCGACGAAACGCTGCAGGCGATGCAGGATTATGTCGTATCGATCAAGGGACCCCTGACCACGCCAGTCGGCGAAGGCATCCGTTCACTCAACGTCGCCATTCGCCAGCAGATGGATTTGTACGCCTGCGTGCGGCCAATCCGTTTCTTCCCCGGCACGCCGACTCCGTTGAAGATCTCCGACACGACTGACATGGTCGTGTTCCGGGAAAACACCGAAGACATCTACGCCGGCATCGAATGGCCCAACGGCTCGCCCGAGGTCCACAAGTTGATCGAATTCCTGCAAAAGAAAATGGATGTCCACGAAATCCGGTTCCCCGAAAGTTCCGGCATCGGCATCAAGCCAGTTTCCCAAGAAGGCTCTTCCCGGCTGATCCGGAAAGCGGTCCGCTACGCGATCGACAATCACCGTTCCTCGGTCACCCTGGTACACAAGGGCAACATCATGAAGTACACCGAGGGCGCGTTCTGCCGCTGGGGGTACGAACTGGTGACGGAGGAATTCGGGGCCGAATTGATCGGCGACGGACCATGGCGGACGATCAAGAATCCGAAAAACGGGGAGCCCATCGTGATCAAGGACGTCATCGCGGACAACTTCCTGCAGCAGATCCTCTTGAAGCCGGCCGACTACGACGTCATCGCCACCTTGAATCTCAACGGCGACTATATTTCGGATGCGCTGGCGGCTCAAGTCGGGGGGATTGGCATCGCGCCAGGGGCCAACATGGCAGACGCGGTCGCGGTGTTCGAGGCGACCCACGGCTCCGCACCCAAGTATGCCGGCAAAAACCGGGTCAACCCCGGCTCCATCCTGCTGTCCGCCGAAATGATGTTGCGCTACCTCGGTTGGACCGAGGCCGCCGACCTGATTCTCAAGGGGATTGCCGGGGCGATCGCCAACAAGTATCTGACTTATGACCTGGCCCGGGTCCGGGCCGGTATTTCGGCCGGCCGCCATGGTACCGCCGACAGCCGGCAACGGGTGGAAGAGCATATACAGGAGTTGATTCCCGGGGCCACCCTGGTGACAACTTCCGGATTCGCCGACGCCGTCATCCAGCACATGCAATGACGGCGGTCTTGTTATAATCATTATTCCCCGATCACGGTAGTATCATGCAAGAGCCAGAGCCGATCTACAAAGTGATTTTCTTCTCCAACGGGGAAATCTACGAGATCTATGCGGAGCACGTTTACTCCTCCGACCTGTATGGCTTTATCGTCATCGAAGGGATCATTTTCGGCGAGAAGGCGAAAGTGGTGGTCGACCCGAGTGAAGAGCGGCTGAAGGCTGAATTTGAGTCCGTCCCCCGGACCTATATCCCGATGCACTCGGTCATGCGTATCGACGAGGTGGAGAAAGCGGGGGCCGGCGAAATTCGCAAGGCCGAAGGAAACGTCACGTATCTGCCCCCGATGGCGGGAACGGGCGACATCCAAAAAGCCTAGGTTTCCGCCGGAGGAATCCCGGAGAGGTGCCGGAGCGGTCGAACGGGCTCGCCTGGAAAGCGGGTGTGCGGTAATACCGTACCGAGGGTTCGAATCCCTCCCTCTCCGCCAGACATGCAGTCGGCCAATGACTGCACACAAACCCTGAAACAGCCTGATGTCGCCATGATTCCTTACTAGGTCGACACCCCCTAAACCGACCAAATAACAAGACGAAAATCATCCGAACGGGGTATACTTTCCGGGTCATGCTTTCTCTGTCTCGCATCGCGCCCATACTCCCACTTGCAGCCATCCTCACCCTGCCCGCCTGGGCGGCATTCCCCTGGGAAGGCAGTGAGGATTCACTGCCTTCGCTGGCCCCGATGCTCGAAAAAACCGTGCCGGCGGTCGTCAATATTTCCACCGCCCACGAGGAGGTGGTGCGCACGGGCCCGTTGTTCCGAGACCCCTTTTTCCAGCATTTTTTCGGCCTGCCCGGCCAGCAAACTCGAAAACGAGTACGACGAGGTCTCGGTACCGGCGTGATCCTGGATGCGGAAAAAGGCCATGTCGTCACCAACCATCACCTGATCGCGCGAGCGGATGACATCACGGTGGCCCTGAGCGACGGGCGTGAAATCAAGGCTGAATTGATCGGCTCGGACAGCGAAACGGATGTGGCCATGCTGCGCATCGAGGCCGAGGACCTGACTAGCCTGCCATTCGCCGATTCCGAGCAACTCCGAGTCGGAGATTTCGTCGTGGCGATCGGCAACCCTTTCGGCTTAGGCCAGACCGTAACTTCCGGGATCGTCAGCGCGCTGGGCCGCAGCGGCGTATTCGACAACTACGGCTACGAGGACTTCATCCAGACTGACGCCTCTATCAACCCTGGAAATTCCGGCGGCGCCCTGGTGAACTTGCGAGGCGAACTGGTCGGTATCAATACCGCGATCCTGAGCCGGTCCGGCGGCAATATCGGGATTGGCTTCGCGATCCCCATCCACATGGTGCTCCAAGTAGCCAACCAATTGACCGAATTCGGCCAAGTACAGCGCGGCCAACTCGGGGTACAAGCCCAAGCCATGACCCCGGAACTGGCGGAAGCATTCGGTCTCAAACAAACTGAGGGCGTTGTCATCACCGAAGTGGTGGAAGGATCGCCGGCCGACCAGGCCGGAATTGTCCCGGGAGACATTCTGGTGCGCATTGATGGTGAAGAGATCCGTGATGTCAAGGACATGCGCAATGTGCTGGGCTTGCTGCGTGCTGGTCGAGAAGTGGAGATCGAACTGCTCCGCGGTCGCGAGACCGTAACCGTCCACGCGGCGACCGCGACCCTGCGCATCGACGGAGCCAATCTCCACTCGGCCATGGCCGGGCTGACGCTGTCGACTCAGCGGGATGCCGAGACGACGTTCGTCGAAATTATCAAGGTCGAGCCCGGTTATCCTGCCGCGCAGGCCGGAATTCGTGCCGGCGATCGGTTGCGCTCCGTCAACCGCCGTCCCGTGAAGAGCGTGGAGGATATCCGCGCCACCATCGACCGGGATTCCGCTAAAGTGCTGCTTCAGGTCCAGCGCGGGACACGCAGCCAGTTCATTTTGCTGCCCTGACCATGACTCCCGCCACCCAGAAAGGCGATCTTCACCGCAGTGTTGCCCAGACCCACCGGCGGTTGCGCCTGCTGGTCGGCTTCGGAAGCTTGCTGTTGCTGCTGTTGCTGCTGCGGATCGGCTGGATGCAGACGATTCACACCGCACACTTCACCGCGTTGTCAACGGAAAACCACCTGCGCCAGATTCCCCTGCCCCCTTCACGCGGTCTGATTTTCGATCGTCACGGCACTCTGCTCGCGGATAACAGTGTCGCATACAGCTTGAGCCTGGTTCCTTCCCAGGTTGACGACCTAGATGCCACGATTTCGAAGTTGCGGGAACTGGCCGACATCCATGACCGGGAAGTCCAGCGATTTCAGCAGCGCGGGCAAAGCAGCAAATTTGAAACGACTCCGCTCAAGATCGATTTGTCGGAAGAGACGATTGCGCGCGTCGCTGTGCAGTTGCATCAACTGCCGAGCGTTTACCTGGAAGCCTATGCCGCACGCCGCTACACGTACGGCGAATCGACGGCTCATGTGCTCGGCCACCTGGCCAGCATCAGCAAGAGAGACCGGGAGCGTATTGATTTATACCGTTACCGGGGAACCCGGAGGATCGGCCGGGCTGGGATTGAACATCAGTATGAATCTCTTCTGCTCGGGACCCCCGGCCTGCAGCAAGCTGAAGTCAATGCACAGGGCCGTTCCCTGATGGTGCATGACCGCAAGGCACCCACCCCCGGCAACAATCTAGTTCTTACGCTGGATGCCGACCTGCAGCGGGTGGCAAGCGACGCCATGGCCGGATTGGAAGGTGCAATCGTTGCCATTGAACCCTCAACTGGCGATATTCTGGCATTGGTCAGCACACCCAGTTTCGACCCGGACGTGTTCGGGCACAGCATTGATCCCAACGACTACCAAAACTTAATTCGGGACGCGAAAAATCCGCTGCTCAATCGTGCTATCCAGGGGCAGTATGCGCCGGGCTCTACCATCAAGCCCTTTGTCGCCCTCGCCGGGCTGGAGTCGGGTCATGCCATTCCAGACAAACAATTTTTCGCTGCCCCTCAATTCAAGATTCCGAACTATCGTCGCCCTTTCCGTGATTGGAAGGATGAAGGTCACGGCTGGGTCACGGTCAGCTCCTCGATCACTCAATCCTGCGACGTTTATTTTTATTCGCTGGCCTACCGCATGGGAATCGAAGCGCTGGAACCTTTCCTGGCACAATTCGGACTCGGCCAGACCCAGCAACTCGACCTGCCCGGGGAGCGTCCCGGGCTGCTTCCCAATGAAACGTGGAAACAAAAGATGTACGGGCAACCCTGGTATCCGGGCGAAACCGTCATCATGGGAATCGGTCAAGGGTACCTGCTGCTGACTCCTCTGCAACTCGCCACCGCGACCGCAGCGCTGGCGACCCGCGGCATCCGCATGAAACCACGCCTGCTGCGCGCCTACGAACAGGATGGAGAGATCATCGAGAACCCGCCAGAGGAGCTCGGGCGCGTGACACTCTCCAATCCGGCTTGGTGGGACCTAGTCACGAACGCCATGGTGGATGTGGTCCACGCCGAGAACGGAACTGCCCGGCGCTCTGGACTGGATGCGGCGTATCGCATCGCAGGCAAGACCGGAACCGCACAGGTCATCAACTACGGCGAAAAACGTCCTGATTCCGAAGATCTCCCCGAACATATTCGCGATCATTCCCTGTTCATCGCTTTCGCCCCCGTCGAAGCGCCGGAAATCGCCCTTGCGGTCATTGTCGAGCACGGGGGTCATGGTTCCACCATGGCTGCACCCATTGCCCGCCAAGTCCTGGACGCCTACCTCCTGAGAGCCCTGTAATGGCGCAGCACTTTTACACCTCTGCCGTGTCCAGGCTCGTGGAGCCATTGGACCGTACCTTGATGGCTTTGCTCCTAGCGGTCCTGGCGCTCAGCCTGACAATTCAATACAGTGCCAACGACATGAGTCTTCAGGCGACCCAGCAACATGCCATTCGAATCGGAATCGGCCTGCTCGCGCTTCTGGCCATGGCGCACATCACCCCTAGACACCTGAGGCGATGGGCCCCTGCCTTGTTCCTGCTCAACCTGCTGCTGCTGGTCGCCGTCGTGTTCTATGGCAGCGGCAGCACCGCCCAACGCTGGTTGTCGTATGGCCCGATTGCCCTCCAACCGTCCGAACTACTCAAGCTCACCATCCCCATGATCGTGGCCTACATCCTGGGGCCCTCCCTGCCGCCCCTGTCCTCTCTCCGCATCAGCTTGACCTTGGGGTTGGTGGCCCTCGCGACTTGGCTGGTTGCAATCCAGCCGGACTTGGGCACGGCGCTCCTGATCTCCGCAATCGGGGTCTCGGTTATCCTGCTGGCTGGAGTTTCAAGGCGATGGATTCTCGGCTTGGGGGCACTATCCGGCATCAGCCTGCCGTTCGTGTGGCAGTACGCCTTGCGCGAATACCAGAAAGACCGGATCCGGATTTTCTTCAATCCGGAGGCCGACCCACTCGGCAGCGGCTACAACGTCATTCAGTCCAAGATCGCTGTCGGTTCCGGTGGCCTCTCCGGCAAGGGCTGGACCCAAAGTACCCAAGCGCAGTTCGATTTCCTGCCAGAGCACTCGACCGATTTCATCTTTTCCGTCTACGCCGAGGAATTCGGCCTGATCGGGGTCGCCCTGCTAATTGTCCTGTACCTGGCGATTCTGTGGCGAGTGGTCGCTCTGAGCCGGGCCGGACCGGATCGATTCAGCCAACTGCTGATCGGCGGGCTTGGTCTATCCCTGCTTTTGCATGTCCTGATCAACATCGCGATGACCATCGGCTATGCCCCCGTGACCGGGTCGCCGCTGCCTTTGCTAAGCTATGGGGGAAGCGCCATGATCAGTACTCTGGCCGCATTCGGTATGATGATGGCGGCCCGGCATTACGCCCACGCGCGTCACAAATAAAGCGAGGAACCTGCATGATATTCAGAAATCGCTGGCTTTTGCTGTGCCTTCTGCCGGGCTGCGCCTTGGCAAACGAAAGCCCCGTCCCGTACATTGAACGCCCCGAGGTCCGCGCCTGGGCCGAACAGGTCGCGAACGAGCACGGCCTGTCCTCCGAACGCATCCAAAAACTGATCGCGGAGTGCCAGCGCCAAGCCCAAGTCATTGCCAGCGCTCAACGCCCCGCCGAATCCAAGCCCTGGCACTGGTACCGGAATATCTTCCTCACCAGCGACCGTATTAACCGGGGGCGCACCTATCTCAGGAAACATGCCGACCTGCTCAGGGAAGCGGAGCGCGCTTACCAAGTGCCGCCCGAAGTGATTACCGCCATTATTGCGGCCGAATCCAACTTCGGGCGCAATACCGGAGCGCACCCGGTGCTGGACACCTTGGTGACTTTGGGGTTTGACTACTCGCCTCGCGGGGAATTCTTCCGCCAGCAGCTGGAGCAGTTGTTCCTGCTGGAACGCGAAGCCGGGCTGGACATCCAAGACCTGCGCGGTTCATGGGCCGGCGCGCTCGGGCAGGCCCAGTTCATTCCCAGCAGTTACCGGCATTTTGCCGTCGACGGCGATCAGGACGGCCGGCGCGACCTGTGGGACAGCCCTGCCGACATCATCTTCAGCATCGCGAACTACTTCAAAAAGCATCATTGGCGCCCGGACGAACCGGTCGCGGAACTGATTCATCCCGAAAACCCCGATCAGGTCCCGCTGAGCAAGGCCCTGCTTCCGGACATCCCGTCGGAACGGTTGGCCGCATCCGGAATCATGCTGCAGAACCCGACCGCCGAACCGGTGGCCGTGCATAGGTTCGAGAACTCCAAATCGCCCGAATATTGGGTCGGCTATCACAACTTTTACGTAATCACGCGTTACAACCACAGCGCCCTGTACGCGCTGATGATCCACCAGTTGAGCCAGGCCCTGAAGAATGCTTCGGGACTCTGATCGCACCGCCTGGCTGCTGGCCTTGGCCTTGGCCTTGGCCTTGGCTGGCAGTGGATGTAGCGTCTACGACTACGTCGCCGAGACTTTCGACGACTCGGAGCCTGACAGCCGCTCTGGCGCTTCCTCCAGCTACGTCGCCCTCGGCGTTCGTTATCACGTGCTGGACTCAGCCGAGGGCTATGTCGAACGCGGACTGGCGTCCTGGTACGGATCGAAGTTTCATGGCAGGAAAACTTCCAGCGGCGAGATTTTTGATATGCACCAAGTCAGCGCCGCACACAAGACCCTACCCCTATCCACCTGGGTCAAGGTCACTCACCTTGAGACTGGCCACTCCATCACCGTCCGCGTGAACGACCGGGGTCCCTTCAAGGAGGGCCGCATCATCGACCTGTCCCGCCAGGCTGCCTTGACCCTGGGAATTGTCGACGAGGGGCTGGCCCCGGTCGAGGTGCGCACTATCCGCGGCCCCAGCACGGCACCCCGAACCGCCGAACACCAGTTCCTGCAGCTTGGCGCTTTCGCGATCCGGAGCAACGCGGAGGCTTTTGTGCAAAAATTGCGCCGCCAAGGACTGGTCCGGCTTTCCGTCCGAACCCGGGAGCGGAACATGACATTGCACCGGGTCCTGCAGGGCCCGTTCGATGACAGCGCCAAACTTGACCAAGCCATCGCGAAACTCGAAGCTCTCGGCATTACTGAATACACCCCAGTCAACATCCCCCATTGGAAACCCATAAGGAAGCAATGATTCGTCTGATCCTCGCCACGCTGTTGCTGGCCGGCCCGGCCTGGGCCGAACTGCCAACCCCACCTGCCCCCTCACTGAGTGCGCCCAGCTACATCCTGATGGACACGCAAACCGGCGAGGTCCTGGCCGAGGCCAATGCCGACCAGCCGGTCGAGCCGGCCAGCCTGACGAAAATCATGACCACATACCTGGCCTTTCGGGCCCTGGGGGACGGCCTGATCGGGGAACAGGACCTAGTGACGATCAGCCGCAAAGCGCGCAGGGCGATCGGCTCCCGGATGTTCGTGGAAGTCAATAGCCAAGTCCCGGTCATCGACTTGCTGCGCGGCGTCATTGTGCAGTCTGGCAACGACGCCAGCATCGCGCTCGCGGAACATATCGCCGGCAGTGAAGAGTCATTTGCCAACATGATGAACGCGGAAGCCGAACGCCTGGGCATGAATAAGAGCCGTTTTATTGATTCGTCCGGGCTCGGCGGGCCGGACCACTACATGTCGGCCCGTGACATTGCCATTCTTTCCGCCGCCATGATCAACGAGTTTCCTGAACTCTACGCAATGTTCCGGGAACAGGAATACACCTGGAATGGCATCAAGCAGCCCAACCGCAACCGTCTCTTGAAATTGGACCCCACGGTGGACGGTATCAAGACCGGTTTCACTGAGGCAGCGCAGTATTGCCTAGCCGCAAGTGCCGCACGCCCGGACTTGGACGACATGCGACTGGTTTCAGTTGTCCTCGGCGCCAAAACCGGGCGAGCCCGGGTGCGCGACAGCCGGGCCTTGCTGAACTGGGGGTTCCGTTTCTTCCGTACGCGGACGATTCATGCCAGCATGAGCCCGTTGACAGAAATCCCGGTATGGTTTGCGGAAGTTGAGCAGGTGCCAGTGGGATTGGCCGAGGACCTCGTGATGACCTTGCCGGTCGCGGCATATGAAGAACTGGAAACCACCTACCACTTAGAGCCGGAAGTGGAAGCGCCGCTCGCGAAGGGGCAGCCGGTTGGACGAATTACCGTACGCCATGAAAATCGGATCCTGGCTCAGATGCCGGCCGTAGTTCTGGCCGATGTGCCGCAGGTCGGCTTTTTCACCCGACTCTGGCACCGGCTACGGCGATTGATGAACTAATCGCGCATTGACCCGCCGCCTGGGTTCGTGTCTGGAGCCCCGGCAGCACCCCTTGCGGAATGCCATCTACCGGTTCCATAATAGGAATCCCGGGTCGGGAGACATTGTTATGGACGACACGAAATTGCCAAGGCAGAATCATCACGGCGATCTGACCCCATAAGTTGCCATGTCTATTCCTGCCTACTACAACGGCGAATACCGCCCTCTTGAGGGACTCACGATCCCGATCATGGATCACGGCTTCCTGTTTGCCGACGGCGTCTATGAGTTGATGCCTGTCTACAGCAAACGCCCACGCTGCCTGGATGACCACCTGGAACGTCTGAAAAACAGTTTGGCTGCAGTCCACATCAACAATGCACCGGAAGAATCCACTTGGCGGGAAATCTGTGCCCGCCTGATCGAACAGAGTCCCGACGAGTGCTTCGTGTACTTCCAGGTCACGCGCGGTGTTATCCCCGATGGGGCCCCTTTCCGAAAGCAATTTTTGGACGGTTCGCCCACTGTTTTCGCCATGGCGCAACCCCTGCCTGCAAGGCCCGACTCCATCTCCGCCATCACCCGCGAAGACCAACGCTGGGGGCGCTGCCACATCAAGTCCCTCATGCTGCTGGAGACCGTTTTCGCGACGCAGGCTGCAGTAGACCAAGAGGCGGGAGAAGCCATCCTGCATCGGGGGGAAGAAGTGATGGAAGGCGCGACCAGCAATGTCTTTGCCGTGGTGGACGGACAAGTCCGAACGCCCGCGCTGAGCCCCCGGATCCTTCCCGGTGTTACTCGGAAACTGACGCTGAAATTAATGCGCGAGAACGGAATGGAATATCAAGAAGGCCTGTTGCGCGTCGATGAACTGCGTCGCGCTGAAGAAGTCTGGGTCACCGGTTCCACCCGCGGCGTAATGCCCGTGGTCGAACTTGACGGCAGCCCGGTGGGCGACGGGGCCATCGGTCCGGTCACACAACGTGTCCGCAACTGGTACAGAGAATTCTGCAACGCCTCATGATTCCCGCACCCCGAATCCGGCACTGGGGTTTGTACGACTACGAGCCCTGCGCCGAGGCCATGCGCGAACAAACCGAAACTAGGGATGAGGACAGCGCCGACGAAATCTGGTTGCTGCAGCATCCGAGCGTCCTGACCCTCGGGGTCGGCGCCGATCCCTCTCACATCCACCCCCAGTGCCCGTTGCCGGTGGTCCGCAGCAGCCGCGGCGGCCAAGTGACCTGTCACATGCCCGGCCAACTGGTCGTCTACACCTTGCTGGATCTGCGCCGGATGCGGCTCGGGGTTCGCGCACTGGTAGAACGGCTGGAAAGTGCGGTGTTGGCCCTGTTGGAGGAAGCGCGAACGCCCGCCCGCCGGAAAAGTGGCATGCCCGGGGTGTATGTGGAAGGAAAAAAGATTATGTCCATCGGCTTGCGGATCAGTCGCGCTCAAAGCTCCCACGGACTAGCGCTAAATGTCCACCCAGATCTAAGCCTGTTCCGCCAAATCGACATCTGCGGCAACCCAAGACTCGAAGCCACAAGTCTGCGGGAGTGCGGAGTGGACTGGAGCGTTGACGAGACCGCCCGGAAATTCCTGCCGCACCTGCTGCACACTTTGTACCCGGACCAGGTTTACGCATGAGCCTCCCACCCGGCATCAAGCAGACAACAGAGCAAAAGCTCTCGCGCATTCCCATCAAACCGTCCTTCGATGACCCGGTCCTGCGCAAACCGCCTTGGCTGCGCATCCGCCTCCAGCATGCTCCGCAGGTTCGGCAAATGCGTGAACTCCTGCGCCTGCAGTCCCTGCACACTGTCTGCGAGGAAGCTTCCTGTCCGAACCTGCCGGAATGCTTCGGACACGGCACTGCTACGTTCATGATCCTCGGCGACCTCTGCACGCGACGTTGCCCTTTCTGTGACGTGGCCCACGGGCGACCGCTTCCGGTGGATGCCGATGAGCCGAAGCGCTTGGCGCAAGCCGTTTCAGAGCTGAATCTGCGCTACGTAGTTATTACTTCGGTGGACCGGGACGATCTGCGCGACGGCGGTGCCCGACATTTCGCGGAATGCGTTCGAGCGGTCCGCACGCACAATCCCAGCATTCGCGTAGAGATCCTGGTTCCCGACTTCCGCGGCCGGCTTGATCGAGCGCTGGAGGAATTGGATGCTGGGGTTCCGGACGTGTTCAACCATAACCTCGAAACCGTTCCGCAGTTGTACCGTGCCGCTCGTCCGGGGGCCGACTACCTTCACTCCTTGAAACTGCTGCAACAATTCGGCCATGCCCATCCGGATATCCCAACCAAATCAGGTCTGATGCTGGGCCTCGGCGAAACTCCGCAACAGGTGCGGGCCGTTATGCAGGACCTGTTGGACCACGGCTGCCGGATGCTGACGCTGGGGCAGTACCTGCAACCGACCCGGCATCACCTCCCGGTTCGCCGCTACGTGCCACCAGAGGAGTTCGACGCGCTGGGCGACGAGGCTAAGCGACTCGGGTTCCTGGAAGTGGCCAGTGGGCCCCTAGTGCGTTCCTCCTACCATGCGGATCGGCAGGCGGCGGGAATCCTAGGACAGCGGGCGGGTACGGCCTGAACTTGCCGCAGAAGGAAGTTTGACTTGACTATAATTTGTCGCGCAAGGGAAAACCACCATGAAAATCGAAATCAACCGTACCGACATTGTTTTCATGATGATGGCCGCCGGTCTCTGCGGTGCAGGACTCGCGTTGGTCGTCAGCATCGTACTCTGCTAGCCTGACAGACCTCAACCAGCATTTGCACTTGAGGTTCCGTAGGACCGCAAGAAGTAACTGCGTTCTCAGCGGCAAACCGGTGGATTGACTTTCAGGCCGTCTTTCACCAACAGAATCTGCCACAACTGGTTCTGTCGCGCCCGAAAAGAACCTGCGCAACAGCTCAGATAATACCGCCACATACGGAAAAATCGTTCGTCGTAGCGCTCGCGAAGGGATTCCCATGCGGACTCGAAATTAGTCCGCCACGCCATCAGGGTACGGTCGTAATCCCGGCCGAACGCATGCCAATCCTCCATCACGAACAGGCTCTCGATGGATTGCCCGATTTGCCGGATCGAAGGCACCATGCCGTGCGGGAAGATGTACCGGTTAATCCAAGGGTCGGTGCTGATTTCCGTATCATTGCGGCCGATTGTATGGAGGAGGAACCGGCCTCCGGATGGCAGCAATTCGTGCGCTTTGCGCATAAAGGTCCGGTAATTTTTATAGCCGACATGCTCAAACATTCCGATCGAATAGATTGCGTCGAACGTTTCGCTTGACGGCAGATCCCGGTAGTCCTGCTGAAGAATCTGGACGGCATGCCCCTCGCAATGCTCGCGCGCAAGACGGGCCTGTTCTCCCGACAAGGTCACCCCAGTCACCTCCACGCCATAGCGTTCGGCGAAGAACCGGCATGCGCCGCCCCATCCACACCCGATATCCAAGATTCGAGTATTCGGCTGAAGTTCCAGCTTGCAGGCAATCAATTCCAATTTCGCCTCCTGGGCCTCATCCAGGGTTTCGGCTCGGCGCCAGTAGCCGCAGGAATACATCATCGTTTGATCCAGCATCTTGCTGTAGAGGTCGTTCCCCACGTCGTAGTGTTGCCGGGCAACCTGCTTGGATCGGGCACGATTTTGCATGTTCAGGAACCGGGAAAGTCCGATGACCATGATCTTATTGAGCCCAGTTACCTGATGATCCAAGCCGGAACTCAGCACCCGGGCAAAAAATTCGTCCAATGCCTCGCAATCCCACCAACCATCCATATAGGATTCACCGAGGCCAAGCGAGCCCTGCGTCAGGATCCGCCAATAGAGCTTGGGGTTGTGCACTTGGATGTCCCAAGGCTGGGAACCGTTCTCCTCGATCCCGGCAGTCGCCAGAATCTTCAACGCCCATTTCCTCGCAACGGACATGTCAGCCTCCGCCGGACGGTTTGAACTGGTGCACTTCTACTGTCCAACCTTCCTCATCAATTGTCAACATCAGGCAGGAAGGCCCATCGTGGACCCGAGTTCGGCCAGCCGCGCCGGGATTCAACACCCAAGGGAGGGTTTCCTGATCACAGACCAGTCTGTGCGTATGCCCGTAGACAATGACTCTAGCTTCCGGCCATGCCTCCCTCAATCTCTCATGCGTCGGAGCTGCACCGAACTGATCGCCGTGTGTTACGACTAGTGTTCCCCCCGGAAGCCTAACTTCGGCTACGGTCGGCAAATCGTCTCCATTGGAAGCCCTGCCCCCGATGTCGTTATTGCCCGCCACAGCCACAACCTGTTTTTGTCCCGCCAATCCCTCAAGGGTCTGAAGCACCGATGCCCCCATCACATCACCCGCATGCACGATGCAGTCGGCACCAGTCAGGATTTCCTGAATGTTCGGGTCGATCCACCCGTGTGTATCCGATAACACTCCGACTCTGACTTTGTGCCGAGGAGCCTCCGACATCGCCTCCTCGAACCGGGGTTCGACCTGAGATTTATTCCCCATACTGCTGCTTGTGAAGGTCTTCCTTGTGCTTCGCGACCTGCTGCTGCCGACGCTGAGCCCAAACTGCTTGGCGTTCCCTGATCCGTTTCTCCCGGGCATCGGGTCTTACTTTCACCGAACTGACGCCGAACAGCACTTGCTCCAGAAAACTCATGGCAAACTCAAGCAAACTCTCCTCATTGTCCATCAGTTCCTGTTCCTGTTCCGGCGGCAGATCCACGATTTCCTTGAATTTCGAATTCTGTACAAATTCGCGGAAGCTATCCAAATCATAACTGCACATGTCGAACAGTTGCAGGCTTCGTTCCGACGGCGAACCCACCGTGGGACCTGCCGAACGCTTTTTCAGAATCAGCCTGCGCCAATGGCTGTTCATCTCGTCATATTTGTCCAAGCCCTGCTCAACCCGATATTCTGCGACAGTCTGCTCGTGTGGCTCTTCATGTCCCAGACAATGTGCTTCGCGTACAACAAAGTAAGCATCCTCAATTTCTCTGGCCTCTTTTTTCCGCACCGCGACGTTGCCCAAGGCGTAATAGCGGCAGGCGGCTGGACGATCTTCGTAGACGCTGCATCCTTTCTCGGTCAGGTGGATACATTCCGAGGTGCCCGGTTTGGTCGTCATTTTCAGCCCTGGCATGCCATGGGCATCCATCTCGAATGGCACGGTATAACGCGCGACGAATTCGCTGGAAGTCAGGCTCAAACGGTTTTTCAATTTCAGGATGTCGTACGGAGTAAGCTGCAGATCAATGTTTCGGCAGCATGCATTGAAACAGGCAATCTCTTTGTGGCAACGGAACTGAAAGACACTGTCGAGATTCAACTCCACAGGCTGGATGGGAGAAACCTGGGGGGATGCTGCAGACTTCGCGAGAGAACTCATGAAAAAGCGTGAGAGCCACTTCGCGCATTTTATCGTATGACCGTATTGGAAAAAAAGCCAAGAGTGTTGAATGATGCCCTGTCGAAGACAAATATTGCTTGATGCATGTGAGCGTATCAAGCAGGCCAGTTGCCTGTTCTGGCCATAATCGTGCCATTTGATTCCGGCTGGTGAAAAACTAGTAATGACGATCGCGCATGTTGGCTTCACATCGCTTCATTGAGACTATAAGTATCTTTTATTTCAATAGTTTGTATGAAAAGTTGGTCTGTTCCGTTGGAAGATTGCCCCATGTTGTCGAAACGATTCGAGAATCATCTGTTGTATACTGTGAACACTGAGGCCACGAACCGAAGCGCACATGCGCCGGGGATCGGGGTCTTCTGAACGAGTCACAGCAAGAAGTCTCCGTGATTGTTACCGACTATCATCGCAAACCGGACTCAGCCGAAAGACTTTTTGCCGCCTGCCCTGCATGAGCGCTATCCGCGAACAAGAGATATGAATCCAAGCATCTGCGAATCACATCTTGATGCGCGCTCCACATGGCCCGATGCTCTCGACTGCATGGCGGGTGTTCTGCAACCGTTGAAGGATCATCATGAAACGAATTCTTGTAAACGCCACGCAGCAGGAAGAACTGCGCGTGGCCATGGTCGATGGCCAAGAGCTGTTCGATCTCGACATTGAACTCACGGGGAACAAGCAAAAGAAATCGAATATCTACAAAGCAAAAATCGTTCGCATCGAGCCCAGCCTTGAGGCGGCATTTGTAGATTATGGCGCACCGCGCCACGGGTTTCTCCCATTTCGGGAAATCTCCTCGAATTACTTCAAGAGCCGAAATGCGACTTCGATCCGCGAAGCCGTCAATAACGGCCAGGAATTAATCGTTCAGGTCTCTCAGGATGAACGTGGCAACAAGGGTGCCGCGCTGACCACGTACCCCAGTCTGCCTGGCCGTTATCTGGTTCTGACGCCGAACAACTCGCGCGCCAGCGGAATCTCGAGACAAATCGAAGGCGAAGACCGCGACGAACTCCAGAAACTGGCCTCCCAATTGACTCCAGTCGAGGGTGCCGGAGTCATCATCCGAACCGCTGGCATTGGTCATAGCATCGAGGAACTTCAGTGGGATCTCGACAACCAAGTCCGGCTTTGGAAAGCGGTCCAGGAGGCTGCCAAAAAGTCCGCCCCTTTCCTCATCTACAGCGACAATGATGCGGTCATCCGCGCGTTGCGGGACAACCTCCGCGACGATATCGGCGAAGTCCTGATCGATGACGAAGAGACTTATCAAGAAGCCTGCAAGTTTGTCGAACGGATGGCCCCGCAATACCGAAAGAACATCAAGCTGTATCAAGAAACCGTTCCTTTGTTCAGCCATTACCAGATCGAAAGCCAGATCGAGTCCGCGCATGATCGGATGATCAACCTGCCATCTGGAGGCACGATTGCGATCGACCACACCGAAGCGCTGGTTTCGATTGATATTAATTCAGCACGAGCCACCAAAAGCGGCGACATCGAAACAACCGCCCTGAACACGAACCTGGAAGCGGCCAGAGAAATCGCGCGCCAACTACGGCTACGCGACCTTGGCGGCCTGATCGTGATTGATTTCATCGACATGGTCAGCTCCTCTAACCAGAAAAAAGTGGAAAACGAATTCCGGGAACGCACCCGGCTAGATCGGGCGCGGGTCCAGATCGGGCGCATTTCCCGCTTCGGGCTTTTAGAATTGTCCAGGCAGCGGCTCCGCCCGGCTCTCGGGGAATTCACTCAGATAACCTGCCCCCGCTGCGATGGCCATGGCACGATCCGAACTATCCAGTCCTTGTCCCTCGCCATTCTCCGCCTGATCGAAGAAGAAGCGATGAAGGAGAACACGGGAATAGTGGTGACAGAACTTCCCATAGAAGTCACTGCCTACCTGCTCAACGAGAAGCGTGACAGCATCGAGAAAATTACTCAGCGGCATGGCCCCCACGTTCGCTTGCTTCCAACTCCAGGGCTGGAAACCCCGCATTACCGCGTTCACCGCTATCGGGAGGGTGACCCAGAGGCATCGCGCCACTTCGATTACCAATCTTCGATGGCTCATAAACCGGCCGAACCGGAAAAATCCCGCACCACCAAACCTACCTCAAGTCAGCGCAGACGCCGGGAGCGTCCGGTCATTGATGTGGCGGAACATATTACCGATTCTCCGAACGGCAAAGGCCTTGCACATGGTCTTCGTCGGTTTTTCAACTTGTTCTCGAGCCCCAGCGCCCCGCTCCCCGTAGAAACGAAAACCGAACCGAGCCCCTCGGAAAGATCCAGGCAATCCGAATCGGATCGCCGGCGACGCCGCTCTCGGCGACGCCGCGGAACTGGCCAACAGGCACAACGCGAACAACGTGCCGGTGGCGACAATTCCGGGCAGGGCAGCGGCCAACCGCGCCGGCGCCGGCGCGGCCGCAGAGGGGGACGCAACCGTAGACGCGCCACCACGGCCGAGTCTGCCAGCACTAGTTCCAACGGCGGCACACCGCCTCAGGGAACACCCAAGTCTGAAGCAAAGTCTTCAGCCGCCCCCAAGGTATCGTCATCCCCTCCTGCGGAGACACCCCCTGCCGGAGACTGATCTATTCTTTTGAGCCTGACTCGGCTTCCGAGATTTCTTCGATGATCGGATCCGACCAAGGCCCGGTAACCTGGTAGGTGACCGCCGTCGCATCGTCAATGCCAAGGCCAAGCCACTCCAACACCTTGTTGCCGACATAGACCCCGGCAACCCCCAGCGGCCCTCCAACCGCGCCGAGCACCGGTAGCAACGCGCTGGTTTCAGGCGTGGCAACCACTACCAGATCGTAGTCCTCGTCCTCCACCCCGATTCGGCCGATGATCAGGAACTGCGCCGACGGGCCGATGATGCGGAATTCGCTAGTGTTTAGGTTGCCCTGCAGAAAATCGAATTTCCCCTCTGCAGTCTCATAGGTGAATCCGCCCCGAACCACATCATCGAAGTCAAGCGACAGGCGTTTGAAAATCATTTCGAGATTCAGCAGCGCCAAGATGCGAGCCAGTTCCGGGGCCACGTTTCGAATCCGTCCGTCTTTCCCTTTTATGTCGATATTGCCCTGAAGATTCTTGAATTCGTAGTCCTGAGGAGCGCCAGGCCACTGGAGAGCCACATCCATATCGATCACTCCCTTGCGCAAAGGATTCTTTACCGACCAGTGATTCAGCGTCTCATGCAAATCATCCGTATGCGCCTTGCCTTTAAGCAGAGTAAGGTGTTTGCCATTCTCCAGCTTCCAATACCCACTCAAGTTCATATCGAATTCGTGGGATTTCGCCTGTAACTTGTCAATCGTGAGCCGTCGGTCGCCCGGAGATGTCACAAGCGTTGCATCGTGCATTTCGTAGGGCCCGATTTGCAGCAATTTAAATTTAAGATCCAGAGGAGGAATGCTTTGAGGACTGAGGTCCGTGCTTTCCACATCCGCCACGGTTTCCAAGTGTGACTCAGAAAAACGTAGCCAGTTAAAAGCCCCTCTAGCCCGTTTGCCTTCTTCTTTAGGGAAATCAACCACACCTTGCATGATCGGCGCATCAATGACAAATCGATCGAATTCCTCGGCGAATTGTGCCGACACTTCCGCATCGTAAATTTCAAAGCTGCCGACTTTCAGAAGGCCCAGTTCCAAGCCCTCGATTCTCGGCCAGAGGCCTTCCGGCCCTGTGCGCTGTTCCCTCCAATCGATCCAATCCTGCAAATTGGTTTCCGGCAAATTTCCCGTCAAAATTAATTTGGAATCCGAACGCGGTGGCGGCATTTCCGACCCCAGATTCACGGTCCCGCTCACCTCTCCTTCAGGAGTCACTTGAATCCATGCGCGCGCCCGATCCACATACTCGACCGTGAAAGCCCCCTTTCCATCAAATTCAATGTCTGCCTTCACTTGGATCGGCTGCTCACTTTTCGCCATCTTGCCCAGAGGCTCCGGCAGATCAATCGTGATTCCGCGAAAGTCACTGCTCGCCAGTATGGTCAGATGCTTCCGGCGAGATTTTTCTGCCACACCGGGGAGCAACATTTCCAAGTTCCAGGCAGAATGTCCTTCAAGCCAAGAGAAAGTCGGTCGAATCTCGCGTGGCATGTAATCCGTAATCGATGCAGACGCTTGCATCTTGATCTGTAGGTCTCCTGTCGAAGCCGTCGCCAGTCCAATGCGAGCAGGGTGCCCCGCAAACTGGGCATCCAGAGAGCCAGTCAATGCCTCATTTCTGTATTTCAGATTCCCTTTGATCGTATCCAGTCGAACATCGTTGACCGTAATATCGAGTTGGTTGCCAGGAAGCTTCAGGACTCCTTTCACCACGGGCTCGTGATCCAAGCGCTCATCCAGTGCGAGATTCAACTGGAGATCCAATGTCGAATTCCCACCGAACTTAAGAACCTGGTTGAACATCGGCGCCATCCATTCGATTTGCTCAAGAAATTCCGGCACATTGCTCACCGGCCCGTCCATCACACTGCTTGAATGCATATCCATTAGGCTCAGGTCATCAATCCAAAGTGCTCCGTGGCTGACGCTCGACTCCTTGATTTTCGCTTCTCGAACGATGAAATGCAGCGATGCCTTGTCGAGAAAAATCTCCCCATCGATGCCTTTGAAAATCGGCAACCCCGGTTCATAGTCCAGATCGACCTCATTCAGGCTTCCATCCAGCGTTAATTCTGAGCCGGCCGCCACAAGCATGTCGGGCGACAGTGGCCCGGTCAAGCGTAAATGCGCATTGCTCAAGCGACCCGCCTTGAATGCCGACCGGACCCATCGGTCATCGGCTTCCAGCAGCAGACCGGGGGGCACCCACTGTGAGACGGTAGCCAAATCCGCGTGTTCAATATCGAGATTCGCATAGAGCTTGCGCAATTCGCCAGCTCCCAGCGAAACATCGCCACGGAGTTGCAGGGCGGGGCTCGATAGCTGAAGATCTGTCAGCCTGAATGCGCAACAGTCTTCGGTTGGCCACCAATCCAATTGGAACTTTGTCAGGCCAGGCTTAAATTCGTTCAGATGCCATGGCGCGTAGGAAATCGTCGGGCTTTTCGAGTCCAGACTGAGGCGGATACCCTGTTCGGACCCGTCCACCGTGCCATCAAGGCCCGTCACCTGAAAATCTTGCTCTGGCATCGAAATTTCGAGACCTTCCATTCCTGCGTGGATGCGGTAGCGGAGCGGATCTCCCCAATTAATCTCTCCAGCCAACTGGGAGAGCGTTCCAGACGTAATGCTGCCAGGAAGGAAATCTTCCATTCGATACCCGGCTACACTGGCGACTTGCCTCGCGCGTTTGATGTCCAGCGAAGTTAGATAACCGCGGGTGAATTGTTCGCCGTGTTCGATGTATACCCCATCCGCAACCTCATGTTGATCTAGTTCCAGCTGTTCCAACGCAACTGCGTAGCCTTCTTCCAAAGTTCTCCATTTGAGTGCCGCCGCCAATCTCTGCCAATCCGCTTCTTCAGAATGCGGCTGCTCCAGTTCAATCCACACTCCGGCCAGCTGCGGAACATCGGTCTCCCAAACCAACTGCGCCTCAGTCCGAAAGCGTGTGTTTGCCGGCAACCGCTGCGCCAGTGGCAGCGCATTCTCTGGAAGCCAGGGCAGCAACTGTGCCAACCGCATGCGTTCAAGCCGGATTATCCCGTTCCCTGAGTTCATGGAGTTGAATTCCGCCTGCAACTCGAAGCCCAAGCCGTTTGATTCTTTCGTTCGATTTCGCGCCAATACTTCGAGACCCCACAAGCCGAAGGCCATGTCCATATCCACCTCGCCCAGATCCAGCCGGTTGTTGGTCTTCTGGTCGAACAACACTGTCGCGACCTTCCGCAGGTGGATGCGATCAACAGGGAAATCCAAACTTGGGCCAAGTTGTTCCATCGGCATCCCTTCCAACCCCCACTGTCCGTCTTGCAGGCGTTGCAGCCGAATGGCGCCACCGCTCACGGAGATTCGCTCCGGGATCAGAGACAGGGAAAACAGGCTCTTGAGCAAGTCGAGGTTGAGCGCCACTTGGCCGAAACGATGTTCGACTTTCGCGTCATCAAATTTCACCGTTACGTCATCCAGAATGATGGAGGGATAGACTCCTCGCCATTCGCTGACAGCCTGCCCGACCTCCATCTGTACTTCAAAGGCTTCGGAAGCCCAATGACTTAAATAAGGATGGACATCATCCAGTGTCAGCAAAACGACACGCAACGCCGTCGAAATCAAGGCCAACACGCCCACGATCGCTATCAGCGCCAGACCTAGATAGCCGCCGAGTTTGTTCATGGATGATGCAGGCGGGTTGATTGATTCGGTGCGCAAACTCGATTTCCGGCGCACTCGGATGTATGGGCGGCCGTCAAACCTTCGTATTGTAAGAGAATCGAAACGAAATTACTGCGCTGGGAGTCCCTCTGGATTCGGGATAATTCCGAATTCCGACAATGCGGAACAAGTCTCGTACAACGGCAATCCGACCACGTTGGTATAACTGCCCTGAATTTCTCGTATCTGGCTTCCCGCCTGGCCCTGCACCGCGTAACCCCCTGCCTTGTCTTTTGGTTCGCCGCTTTCCCAATATGCCTTGATCCAGGCTGAAGACAGAAGGCCGAACACGACCGTGGTTACGCAGTGAACAATTTTCTTTTGGCCTTCCGAAACGACACAGACACCGCTGACCACATCGTGAGAAGCATCGCTGAATGCCTCCATCATCTCCGCATAATCCTCATAACCCCTAGGCTTGCCCCGGGGTTCTCCCCGGCATAACACTACAGTATCTGCCGCCAACACCACCGCCTCGGGATGTTTCTGCAGACAAGCTTCGGCCTTGCCTTGCGCCAGCCGCACTACCAACTCAATGCCGTTTTCCCCCGAGCGGGGTGATTCATCAATCGAAACCGGATGCGGTTCAAAATCGATCCCCGCCATACGAAGCAATTCGGCTCGCCTCGGCGAAGCCGAAGCCAGAATCAAGCGACTCATTGACCCGCGCTAGCGCGCACTTCAGCAGGCGGAACCGACCAAAGTTTCTCCAAGGCATACAACTGACGCGTTTCCGGCAACATGACGTGCACAACGACGTCTCCCGCATCCAACAAGACCCAATCACGGCTGCTTTCCTCGGAAACCCGGCCCATGCGGGCTTCGCGCACTTTCTCCACAATCCGGTCCGCGATGCTGCGCACGTGCCGGTCGGAACGTCCGCTTGCGACGACCATGTAGATTGTTATTGTTGTCTTGTCTCGGACATCCAGTACTGCCATTTCTTCGGCTTTCATGTCCTCCAATGCATCGATCACCAACTGCTTGAGTGCATCGGCTTCCATTCGGGAATCAGTCTCCGGCAGCACTCAGCCTAGTCTAGATATAGGCGATGGTGACGAATGTAGGCCCATACGGGGCCTGGGACACAATAACGCGGCGGTGTACCGGCACGGATGAGATCGCGAATCTGAGTGGACGAAAAATCGTACAAAGTCCCTTGGTGTAGATAAATCCTACCACAGGGTGATTGCCGCAGGGTTTCGGGGTCTCGGGTACAACGCGAACCCCACGAATCCGGCAGAGACTGCTCCAATTCACTTCCCGGTCGCGCAACGGCAGCCACGTGGCATAACTGAATCAACTCCTCGGCGCGATGCCAGGACGGGAGTCCCTGCAACGCGTCAGCCCCGACCAGAAGGCATAAAGGAGTTGGATCCTCGTCCTTTAGGGAACACAGCGTGTTGTAGGTATAGGACGGCTCCGGACTCTTCAGTTCCCGGTCATCCGCGACCATTTTCACGCCATCCGCGATCAGCCGCACCATGTTCCAGCGGTGCTCCGCAGAGGCCTGCGGCGATACGCGGTGCACCGGGTGGCCGCAGGGAATCAAGCGAATCTCCGTCAGGCCCAGGATTGGCATCAGTTCCAACGCAGGCCGGTAATGCCCGAAATGGATGGGGTCGAACACTCCGCCGAGAATGCCACGCATGGGCTCTAAAGCGACTCGATGTGTTGGATGTTCAGCATGCAGGATCGGTGCCCCTGATATTCATCCACGCTCAGTTCGTACACCAGCCTAAACCGGGAACTCTCCGGATCCCAGTCGAAGCGGTCGTGGGAAAACGCCATGGCCTTGATGCGGCGTTCCGGATGTCCGATTGGATTGAGATGGAACCGAGTGTGGGCACCCTTGAAAGTCCGGCGGTCCTGGACCTCGAACTCGCCTTCGAACAGTGGTGGCAGGAAATCCCTTCCCCAAGGATGGCCGAGGACGGCGAATTCTGCATTTTCAAGCGTCAATTCTTCGCTGGCCAGTTCGCCATCCGTCTCAATGGTCTGGCTCGGCCGCACACCGCCCAAGGCTTTCGAGACAGCCTGTTCCAGCAGAGTCTGAAATTGCTCCAGCCGGCTTTCCTCCAAAGTCAATCCAACCGCCATCGCATGGCCCCCATAACGCTGCATCAGCCCTGGCTCCGCTTGCTCCACATCGACCAGCGCATCCCGGAGGTTCAGGCCCGAAACCGAGCGCCCGGATCCTTTCAAAAGGTTGTCCTGACTCCGGGCAAACACAATGGTCGGCAAACCACACCGCTCCTTGATGCGCGATGCGATGATGCCCACCACACCCTCGTGCCAATTCGGCCGGTAAAGGCATAGACTCATCGCCTTGTCGGTCTCAAGGGACAACTGTTCGACTTCGCGCAACGCTTCGGTATGCATCGACCCTTCCTCGTCACGCCGCCGGGTATTAATCTGATTCAACTGCTCGGCAAGATCGTGGGCTTCGACACGGCCCTCCGCGAGGAGACACCGGATTCCGATCGCGATGTCTTCCATTCTCCCGGCTGCATTGATGCGCGGCGCCACCACGAATGCCAGATCCGTGCTGCTGACCTGCCTCGGGTCACGTCTGCCGTAGCGCAGGAGTGAAACGATCCCGGGAGCCCCCCGGCCTTGCCGGATGCACCGTAACCCATGTTCCACCAGAATTCGGTTGTTCCGATCCAGCGGCACGACATCGGCCACTGTGCCCAGCGCCACCAAGTCCAGAAACTGGGCCATATTGGGCGCTTCGATGCCCTTTTGGGCGAACCATCCTTCCTTCTCCAAGTGCTGGCGTAAAGCCAGCATCACGTAAAACATGACCCCGACACCCGCAAGGGCCGTGCTTGCAAAACTGTCGGGGGGGCTGTTCGGGTTGACGATGCAATCAGCCTCGGGCAGATCATCACTTGGGAGGTGATGGTCGGTGATCAGTACCTGAATGTCACGCTTGCGGGCCTCTGCCACTGCCGCTTGGCTAGACATCCCATTGTCGACCGTCACGATCAGGACAGGATTTTGTTCCTCGACTTCCTCCATCAACTCCGGACAAAACCCATAGCCATGCCGAAAACGGTCCGGAACCAAGTATTCCACCTGTTCGTAGCCCATCGCATGCAAGCTGCGTATGGCGACAGCCACGCCTGTTGCACCATCTGCGTCATAATCGCCGACCAACAGAATACGCCCGCCCTCGCGCATTACGGAATACAGCAATTCTGCTGCCTGAATGCAGGCTGGAAATTCGTTCACCGAGTGTAGCCGCCGCAGCGACAATTCGAGCTCGTCCGGGTCGGTGATTCCGCGCTGGGCGAACACCCTCCGCTGCAACGGCGGCAAGGCCTGGAGCGCATCCAGCGCTTCTGGAGAAGCGCTCCTGCGGGTGATTTTGGGTTGAGGCCGAGTATTCAAAAAATAATGATGCTCAAGTCTACGGCCGCTCTGGAACTCCAAGCGCTCGAACTGCCTGTCAGAATTTTACAGGACTGCTCTTGGCCGCATTTACGCATATGGCGTCCATCGACGATGGCCAGATTGAATCTGAACAAATCCCCTTGCTAAAATTGAGATTTAGGCTCACATCCATGACCGAAAAAATCCTGTTTCTAACTGGGAAGCTTGCCGAGCGGAGCCTGCATCGCGTGCTGGAATCCATGCAACCGACGGACTTCGACTACGAAGTTCGCCAAGTCGGCGCGAGCGTTGCCGCACTGATGACCCCCAAGTTGATCCAGAAACGGCTTGAACTCTCCCCAGGAATCGACCGCATCCTGCTTCCCGGCCGAGTGCGCGGGGATCTGGAACCATTGGAAGCACAATTTGGGGTGCCGATCGAACGGGGTCCCGACGAACTCAAAGATCTTCCCACCTATTTCGGCCGAGCCGCGATGGCGGAAGACCTGACTCGCTACGATGTCCGGATCTTCGCCGAAATCACCGAGGCGCCCAACCTCGGCCTGGACGAAATCCTGGCCGAGGCCCGCCGTTACCAGGAAGACGGTGCCGACATCATCGACGTCGGCTGCCTGCCGGGAGTGGAATTCCCGCATCTGGCCGAAACCGTGCAAATGCTCAAGCAGGAAGATTTTGTCGTGAGCGTCGATTCAATGGAAACGCAGGACCTGCTCACCGGGGGACAGGCCGGTGCAGACTTTCTCCTGAGCCTGAAGTCGGACAGCCTATGGGTTGCTGATGAAGTCGAATCCGTCCCCATCCTGATTGGCGACAGCAACACGGATCTCGAATCCCTGTACGCCTGCATTGAACACTGCTTGGAGAAAGACCAACCGTTTATCGCCGATCCGATTCTGGATCCCATCCATTTCGGCTGCGCCGACTCCATCGCCCGGTATGTCGAACTTCGCCGTCGCTATCCAGATATTCAAATGATGATGGGCATCGGCAACCTGACCGAACTGACTCATGCGGATACGGCTGGGATGAATGCTCTCCTGTTCGGCCTGATCTCCGAGCTAAAAATCCAATACGCACTGACCACCCAAGTCAGCGAACACTGCCGGACTTCACTGCGTGAAGCGGACCGTGCCCGAAGAATCATGCGGGCCGCAGCAGCTCATGGAATTCCCCCAAAGGGTATCGACGACCAGTTGATGATGCTGCACGAACGGCATCCATTTCCTTACAGTCCGGAGGAAATCGCCGACTTTGCTGCCCAGGTGAAAGACCCCAATTTCCGAATCCAAGTCTCCGAAGATGGCGTTCACCTGTACAATCGGGACGGCGAACTGATTCATACGGACCCGCTCGACTTCTATCCGGACCTGGACCTGGACGACGATCCTGGCCACTTGTTCTATTTGGGCATTGAACTGACACGGGCTCAGATTGCATGGCAGCTTGGCAAACGTTACGAACAGGACGAAGATTTCCTGTGGGGATGTGCAGTGACGGCGTCTGCCAAGGACCTGTCGGCCTTCAGGGAAGTCGGCCCTACCCGTCAAAAACACAAGGACGCGATCAAGCATAGGAAGGACTCCTGATGCCAAAAATCTTGGAGAGCATCGTGACGACTCGCGGTGCTGACGATCAGACGCACATCGCACCCATGGGTGTGCACTGTGCGGACCGGAAGCTGTTGCTCAAACCATTCCGGCCTTCGCAGACCTTGGAGAATCTCCAGCGTGAGGGCTGTGCGGTTGTCAATCGTCCGGACGATGTCCGCGTCTACGCTGGATGCTTAACCGGGCGTTATGATTGGCCCTTGACCAGTGCCGAGATCGTTCCCTGCCAACGATTGGCGGATTGCCTGTCACATGCGGAAGTGGAAGTGGAAGACTTCGATGACGACCCGGTACGTCCCACCTTCACCTGCAAGATCGTGCATGAGACGGCCCATGCTCCTTTCCAGGGCTATAACCGGGCGCAATCGGCCGTCATTGAACTTGCAATCTTAGTCAGCCGTCTGAACCGGCTGCCAGATGAGAAAATACGCGGCGAAATCGAATATCTTGAAATCGCAATCGAGAAAACCGCCGGAGAGATTGAATTGGAAGCATGGAACTGGCTCATGGAACGAGTCCACGAACACTTCGCACCCAAAGAGGCCGCGTCATGACCCGTATTCTTGGAAGTGTGCGCAGCCCTCAGGAAGCGGAACTGCTTCTCCAGACCTCGATCGCAATCCTGGACCTGAAAGATCCTGAACGCGGTGCATTGGGCGCAGCAGATCCTGCAGTAGTCCGCCGAGTCGTCAACCAGGTCGAAGGTCGGCGCCATGTGAGTGCCGCCGCCGGCTCTGCAGACGACAAAGACATAATGGACAAGGCCCATCAACTGTCCTTGGAAGGCGTTGATTTCGTCAAGGTCGGATTCTCCTGCGCATCGCAGCAATCCCTGTTGCCCGAACTGCGAACCGCTATCATGGTTCCGGCTCAAGCGGTCGCGGTGCTGTTCGCAGACAATCCCGAAATCGATCCGATGCAATGGATCGAACCGGCCCGCACGGCAGGATTCACCGGGCTGATGCTGGACACTGCCGACAAGCACTCTGGATCGCTGGATCAGCACATGAATCTGTCCCAAGTAAAGGACTGGGCGCAGGCCACCAAAGAAACCGGGTTGTTGTGTGGCCTAGCTGGCCGGTTGAGCGCTGAATCCGCGCGGTATTTCTTGCCCGCCCGCCCGGACTACCTGGGCTTCCGGGGTGCTTTGTGTCGCCGTTCTACCAGAACCGAGCCGGTCTGCCTGAAAACGACCTTGAAGTTGCTGGAATCATTGCGCGAACCCAAAGTCGAACTGCCGGATTTGTCATTGACTGGCGATCCACGCCTGACACTGGCTCACGGCCGCGCCTTGTAAGTCATCCTGCCAAACAGTCCAGCTGCGTCAGAGTTTCTTTGAGAATGTTAAATGCCTTGATATTTCGCGTCGATAGAAACAAAACATAAGAGTCAATAGAAAAAGAAGGACAAACGCCCACTCCCCAAACTGGACATACGGTGTCACCCCTTTCCGGGGCTGCACTTCGCCTTCCAAGATCGCGGTCGCGAATTGAGGGGCAGAAGCGCGGATGGTCCCATCCGCGTCAATGATCGCAGTCACGCCTGTACTCGCGACCCGGAGGAGCTCCCGGGCGGTTTCCGTCGCACGCAAGCGACTGGATTCCAGATGCTGCCATGGTGCCCGGCTCTCCCCAAACCATGCATCATTACTCACGTTCACCAAATAGGTAGCTTCTGGAAAAGCCAAACGGGTGATCGACGGGTAGACCGATTCATAGCAGATCGTCACGCCGACCGGGTTGCCCCGAATCTGGAGCAAGGGGCGATCCTCGGAAGGCTCCAGAGCGCTCATCCTGAAGTGAATCTGCTCATACAGCGGACCAAGCCAATCGTTCAACGGAGAGTATTCCCCAAAAGGAACCAATCGGCGTTTCCCGTAGCGTTGGCCGGTTTTGTGATTCATCAGCCCGTTGTACGGCCCAGATTGACCCTCTTTGCGATAGAACACGCCCGCAATCAAGGTTGTATCGTCACCCAAGACTTCTGCTTTCAGGTTTTCGTAAAAATCTCCTATTTGGTTGTAGTACTGTGGAATTGCAGCTTCGGGCCAAACGATTAGCGGGGTTTCGGCCACCTGCTGTGTCATCTCCCAATAGGTTTCCTTGATAAAGCCTCGGTTTTTCAGGCGCCAGCGCGCATCTTGGCTCAGGTTAGGCTGGATCAAAGCGACCTCAATGGGTTCGCCGGATGGCGTACTCCAGGAAATGAGCCGAAGAGCCTCTCCGCCCCCCACTATCAGTAATGCAACGCCCAGCCAAATTGCTCGCATGGAAAACGGCCGTCGAAGCCATGCTGCCATCCATCCTGCCGCCAGCAGGAGCATCAATCCGGTTCCATACGCGCCCAGCAGCGGCAGATAACCAGCCCAAGGGCTGTCCAGACTGCCCTGCCCCATCAAAACCCATGGAAATCCGGTAAGCAGTGTCCCGCGCAGCCATTCCACCCCCGCCAGCAGTACGGCCGCTCCAGTCAGGCGTCTTACACCCTTCGGCAGAAAGCGTGCGGCCAGCCCTGCCGCCAGCATCGGGTACAGAGACAGGTAGACCACCAGAACCGCAGCAAGCGCAAAGGACAACCAAAGTGGCGTGCTGGCGTAGTGATGGAGGCTGTAGTAGACCCAGTAGACCCCAAAGCCAAAATATCCCAAGCCGAACAGTCCGCCTCGCTTTATGGCCGTTGCCACTGTGCCTGAATGAAGCGTACAGAAGAAAAGGATCAACCCGACCCAGAGTGCCGGACGAAAAGCGTATGGGGCAAATCCGAATGAAGCGACAATGCCGCCAGTCAAGGCACTGGCGTGACCCCACGGCAACCTGCCAAGTCCGCGCCAAAGCCTAAGCGGACCAGACACGTTCACGTCATCTCCCGGATGGTGCCCGCGACACGTCTAGCAGGCGGATTCTCCGATCCGAGACTCTTACCACTGTAAACACGAATCTTCCGATCTCGACCTGTTCCTCAATTGCAGGAAGATAACCAATCTTCTTCAGCACAAGCCCTCCGATGGTTTCCTGTCCCGCCGGATCCAATGAAGATTTGAAATGCCGGTTAAAGTCCGCGATCGGTACGGTTGCATTTACTTCGTGGTGTCCCTCTCCGACGACGCGGATCGACGGTGATTCCATTTCCCGGTCGTGCTCGTCCTCGATTTCACCGACAATCTCCTCTAGGACATCCTCGATCGTCACCAGGCCCGACGCCTCCCCGTACTCATTGATCACAATGCCCATATGGCTACGTTTGTGCTGGAAATCCCGCAGCAGCGAACTGAGCCGTTTGCTCTCCGGAAGCGTGTGTGGTGGCAGCATCATGTCCTTGATCGAGAAGTCTCGATTCTCCGAAGCCCCTACCCGGGTTAGCACATCTTTAGCCAATAGGATTCCTTCGACCACGCCACGATCGTCGTCAATCACCGGGTAGCGGGAGTGACCGTGCTGGATCACGCTTTCAATCACGTCCTCACGCGAAGCATCAATCTGGATCACCTTCATCTCCGAACGTGGAATCATGATGTCCGACGCCCGCAATCGCGAAATATTGAAGGCTCCTTCAAGCATATTTCGCAGACTTTCGCTTAACAGATCCCTCCAATGGAGTTCCCGGATCAAGGTCCGCGCCTCGTCCTGCGTCTTCGGCTGCATCCAAACCCTTCGCCACACCCAACGCCGGATGCGCGAGTCCAGGTTCTGCCAAAATTTGAGGTTCATCCCGGTTCGTAAGGGTTCGAATAACCCAGCCGTTCCATTACGGCGCGTTCCACCCCTTCCATGCGGGCCGCCGTCCCGGCATCATCGTGGCCGTAACCCAGAAGATGCAGCAGTCCATGGATCGTCATGTGCGCAAACCTGGCTTCCGGCGCATGTCCATACTGACGCGCCTCCCGGAACACTTCCGGAGCGCAAATAATCACATCACCTAGACAACCCTGTTCACGTTCAGCCTGATCCGCCTCGAAGGCCAAAACATTGGTCGCGCCTGATTTCCCACGATAACGCTCGTTGAGTTGTTCCATCTCCGCCTCGTCGACGACCCGGATGCATGCCGAAACCTCTGTCGGGTGATCGATGGCCTTCGCCCAGCATTGAAATCGCTCGGCCGAAGGCACCCCGGAGGAAGAAAGGGCGCGCTGGACTTCCGCCTGAATGGCCATGTCAGTTTTTCCGGGAGTAAGCCTTGATGACCTGCCGCACCAACGGATGTCGTACGACATCATGCTCCGTGAAATTCACACACGCAATGCCCGGCATTCCGCCGAGGAGCTCCAGAGCCTCTTCCAACCCCGAACAATCGCCTGACGGCAGGTCGGTCTGAGTCAAGTCACCAGTTACCACGGTTCGCGAACCAAAGCCGAGTCGAGTCAGAAACATCTTCATCTGTCCACGTGAAGCATTCTGTGCCTCGTCCAGAATCACGAACGCATCTTTTAGGGTCCGCCCACGCATGTATGCCAGAGGCGCGATCTCGATGACATTGCTCTCCATCCGCCGCGTCACTCGGTCATGCCCCATCAGTTCGTCCAGCGCGTCGTACATCGGCCGCAAATAGGGATCGATTTTCTGCGTCAGATCACCGGGTAGAAATCCCAGTCGCTCCCCGGTTTCCAGTACCGGGCGCACCAAGACGACTTTTTGGACGAGATCCTGTTCCAATGCGTAGATCGCCTGGGCAATCGCCAAGTAGGTCTTGCCGGTGCCTGCGGGCCCTACGCCAAAAACCAAGTCGTGATCCTGTAAGGCCGCCAAATAACTCTCCTGGTTCTCCCCGTAAGCACGCAGGCGCGAATGGCGAAGTATCAGATCCTTCACCGGCCCCGACGTCGCTTCCTCATCGTGCCCGGAAGTCAGCAGGAACCGATTGACGCTGTCTTCTGAAAGTTCCGCATGTTCCGTCTGGCGGTATAGAGCCTGTAATGCACCGGCCGCCGCCGCCACGGATGCCTCCTCGCCAAGCAACTGGAAATCATGGCCACGGTGCTGGATTTCGACGTCGAACCGTGCCTCCAGTTGATGCAGGTGTGCGTTGAGCGGACCGCAAAGGCTGGCCAAGCGCGGATTGTCTGCGGGCTGCAGAAGTAATTTCAGGGTGCTGGCCTGGGCGCTCAATGCTATGGGGCGGACGCCCAGTCTCCACGCAGCGAATGAACCCGCATCTCAGTGACGCGGACCGGTTGAAACGTTCCAATCAGGTCTTCAGGGCCCTTGAAGTTGATCACGCGGTTATCCGAGGCCCGCCCCGCCAACTCCTCCGGGTCGCGGCGCGAAGGGCCTTCCACCAGAACTTGTTGAACCGTATTGAGACGGGTCTTTGCGATCTCGGCCCCCTGTGCCTCCAGTTGCTTCTGGAGCCACGCCAACCGGGCTTTCCTTTCTTCCAGTGGCGTGTCATTATCCAGCTCCGCGGCCGGCGTGCCGGGGCGCGGGCTGTAGAGGAAGCTGAAGCTCTGGTCGAACCCGACCTCTTCCGCCAAGCGACAGGTGCGGTCAAAGTCTTCTTCGGTCTCTCCGGGAAACCCGACGATGAAGTCAGAAGAAATGGACACCTCCGGGCGTGCGGCCTTGAGCTTTCGGATGATGGATTTGTATTCCAGCGCCGTGTAGCCGCGCTTCATCGCTGCCAACACCCGATCCGAACCGCTTTGAACCGGCAGGTGCACATGCGCCGCCAATTCCTCGACTTCCGCATGCGCCTGGATCAACGAATCAGTAAATTCCCGCGGATGAGACGTGGTATATCGAACCCGTTCGATGCCGTCAATCGCGGAAACATAACGTAGGAGGAGCGCAAAGTCGGCAGGCTGCCCATCGTGCAAACTGTCCCTCCAGGCATTGACGTTCTGTCCGAGCAACGTCACCTCTCGAACGCCACGTTCAACCAAGCCCACCACTTCCCGGATGATGCTGTCGAAGGGCCGGCTGACCTCTTCCCCGCGGGTATAGGGGACCACGCAGAATGAACAGTACTTGCTGCATCCTTCCATAATCGACACGAATGCCGACGCGCCCTGTACCGAAGGTTCGGGCAGGCAATCGAACTTCTCGATTTCCGGGAAACTGACGTCCACCGCATTCCCGTTCTGGCGTGCCCGCATGATCAAGTCCGGCAAGCGATGCAGGGTCTGTGGTCCGAACACAAGGTCGACCTGCGGCGCGCGCTGACGCAGGGCCTCCCCCTCCTGGCTGGCCACGCAACCGCCGACACCGATCAGCACATCGGGCCTAGATTCCTTGTAACGGGCAAGCCGACCCAAGCGGCTGAACACTTTCTCTTGGGCCTTCTCGCGCACCGAGCAGGTATTTAAAAGAAACAGATCCGCCTCGGCTTCATCTGAAGTCGGGGTCATACCCAGCCGATCCTGCAGCACGTCCCGCATTCTTGCGGAATCGTACTCATTCATCTGACACCCGTGGGTCTCGATGTAGACCTTACCGGCCATCACTCCTTCCGCCGCCGCGGCATGGAATGCCCGTGCGGGTATCTAAAACGGAATGTCGTCATCAAAATCGGCATCATCCCCTGCCGGAGCCCCTGTCGGAGCCCCTCCCGAACCGGGACCATTGCCGCCGCTCGGCCTCGAGTTTTCCGACACATAGTTCCCCTGGCTTTCCGATGCATAGCCGCCACTGCCGCCGCGCGCCCCCAACAATTGCATGTCGTTGGCAATCACTTCCGTGCTGTAACGATTATTCCCATCCCGATCCTGCCATTTCCGGGTTCGCAACTTGCCCTCAATATACACCTGAGAACCTTTTTTCAGGTAGCGTTCCGCTACTTCGGCCAAGCGCTTGAACAACACGATGTTGTGCCATTCAGTCGTTTCCACCCGTTCATTTGTTGCGCTATCCCGTCGCCAGTCGTTGGTGGCGATTCGCATGTTGCAAACACTGGATCCACTATTGGTCTGGCGAAGTTCGGGATCAGCCCCCAAAGTCCCCACCAGAATCACTTTATTGACTCCTCTCGACATCGTTCATCCTCCGGATTTTCATGCTTTCGCTTCCCTGCGATAATACTTAAGCAAATTTTTATTATAATTCAACGCACTACCGCTTATAACTAGAAATATTATAATCTTGCGGCTGCCTTATATGCGCCGTTCCTCCGACAATTCTAGCCCATTCAGCAACAGAGCCCAAAACACGGCAATACCGGCCAAGGTCAGGTACAAGGCTTCCGCATTTTGCCCTTCCAGAAACAACCCTGCCAGAAGCCCGCCTAGAAAAGCCCCCATGAACTGAGCTGTGGAAAAAACTCCCAGCGCCATGCCCTTGAGGTCTACCGGGCACAGGCGAGAAACCTGGGCCGGCAACTGAGCCTCTAAAAAGTTGAAGACAATGAAAAATATCAGCAGTACGCCGCCCAGCAACATCGCTTCATGGCGCACGAAGATCAATGCCACTTCAGAAACAACTAATATCAGTGCGAAAGTCCGCATCCATCCTGCGACACGGGACTGTGCCAGACGGAGGATTGGAAAGAGGAACAGTGCCGATCCGGCCAGGACGACCAGATAAAACATGCTGTGCTGCTCAACCGGGAGGCCGGCGAGGTCCCGCATCGCGAGCGGCAGCGACATGAAATTCGCAGTCAGCAACATATGAATGATGGATGCACCCAAACTCAGGCGCAACAACCTGGAATCCCGCAAGATCTCTCTCATATCGCCCCACGAGCCTGCCGCCCGTTGGGATGCGACCCGCCCTGCCGGAATCAGCACCAGCACCATGACCATAGCCAGTATGGCCAAGCCCGCCACCAGTGCGAATATGCCGTCCACCCCGATCTTTCCGGCCAGCAGAGGCCCGGCGATCAGGGAAATAATGAAAGTCGACCCGATCAGCATCCCGATCATTCCCATCATTCGGGCTCGCACCTGTTCCCGGCTCAGGTCAGCCACCCAGGCAGTCAAGGCTGCGGAGATCGCGCCGGCCCCCTGCAACGCGCGTCCGACGATCATCTGTTCGATGCTGGTGGCATCTGCCGCCACCAGGCTCCCCACCATGAACACCGTCAGTCCCAGCAGCACGACGGCACGGCGGCCAAAGCGGTCCGACAGCCAGCCCATCGGCACCTGCAGCATCGCCTGCGTCAATCCGTAAATTCCTACCGCAATGCCTGCAAGCACTGGGGTCGAGTTTTGCAGGGTCTCTGCGTAAATGGCAAAGACCGGGAGGATGATGAACAGGCCCAGCATGCGCAGGGCATATACGCCTCCAAGGGTTCCCACCGCCCTGTATTCCAGAGCAGTGAGAGAAGAATCAGTCGAGGGGGAGTTAAGGCCCATTGGTTTTCGTGGCATGCAGGCCTGATGCGGCAAGTGCATGGGCCGCGGATTATTTTATCAATTGCAACACGAGCCTCGTTTTTCGAGTACTTGGCAGTGCCCACCGGTCAGGTAGCGGGCAAGTCCGGTTCTGTCGTATAGTAGGGGGCTAACCTGATGGAAGCCTCGACATGGAACAAATCCGGATCCGCGGAGCACGAACGCACAATCTCGACAACATCGACCTGGACATCCCGCGTGACCGGTTGACCGTGGTCACCGGCCTGTCCGGATCCGGCAAATCCTCGCTCGCTTTCGACACCATCTTCGCCGAGGGGCAGCGCCGCTACGTCGAATCCCTGTCGGCGTACGCCCGCCAGTTCCTCGCGCGCATGGAAAAGCCCGACGTGGACAGCATTGAAGGGTTGTCCCCGGCCATTTCGATCGAACAGAAGAGCGCCTCGCACAATCCCCGTTCCACCGTCGGCACGATCACTGAAATTCACGATTACCTGCGCCTGATGTACGCTCGGGTCGGCACCCCCCGGTGCCCGCGCCACAGCCACGACCTGCAGGCCCAGACCATCACCGAGATGACGGATCACGTGCAAGCCCTGCCGGAAGGCCGGCGCGTCATGATTCTCGCCCCCGTGGTGCGTGATCGCAAAGGAGAGCATCAGGAACTCTTGCAGGGACTGCAGGCACAGGGTTTCCTGCGCGCGCGCATTGATGGCGAAGCCCGTGAACTCGACGAACCGATCCAGCTGGATCTCCGCCGCAAACACACGATCGAGGTCATCGTCGACCGCCTGAAGGTCCGCGACGGAATCCGCACCCGTATTGCCGAATCCTTCGAGACCGCGCTAAGGCTTGGGCAAGGGGTGGCACGCGTGGTCAACATGGACGGCAAGCCCATCGACGAAACCTTCTCCAGCCAGTACGCCTGCCCGGAATGCGGCTACAGTCTCAACGAGCTGGAGCCCCGGCTGTTTTCCTTCAACAGTCCGATCGGCGCCTGCGACGAATGCGATGGCCTCGGCGTGCAGACGTTTTTCGACGAGGCCAAGGTGATTCATTTCGACCGCTCCCTGCGCCACGGTGCAATCCGCGGGTGGGACTCACGAAATGTCGCCTATTTCCGGATGATCAAAACCTTGGCACGACACTATAAATTTTCCGTTGACGCCACGTTCGAGCGCCTGCCGCGCCGTGCGCGCGACGTCATCCTATATGGCTCTAACGGCGAATCCATCACGTTTGAATACACCGACACTCATGGCCGCCGGATGCGTTCCCGGCATCCGTTCGAGGGCGTACTCCCGAACATGGAGCGCCGCTACCGCGACACGGAGTCTCCGGCCGTGCGCGACGAACTCTCGCGCTATCGCAGTCAGCGCGCCTGTCCGGCCTGCGAGGGTGAGCGCCTGTGCGAAGCCGCCCGAAACGTCTTTATCGACGGCACCCCCCTGCCCCAATTGCTGCGCTGGCCCATTGCCGACGTCTTCGGATTCTTCGAGAAACTGGATCTTTCCGGGTACCGGGCGCAAATTGCCGCGAAGATCATTGCCGAAATTGGCCAACGGCTTCGGTTTTTGATCGATGTCGGCCTGGAGTACCTGAGCCTGGAGCGTCGCGCCGAAACCCTGTCCGGTGGCGAAGCGCAGCGCATCCGCTTGGCCAGTCAGATCGGCGCCGGGCTGGTCGGCGTAACCTACATCCTGGACGAGCCGTCCATCGGACTGCACCAACGGGACAACGCCCGGCTTCTGAGGACGCTCGCCCACCTGCGCGATCTCGGAAACACCGTCATCGTCGTGGAGCATGATGAAAGTGCCATGCGCAGTGCCGACCACCTAGTCGACCTCGGCCCCGGCGCAGGAGTCCATGGCGGCCGCGTCGTCGCCCAAGGCTCGGCGGAAGAGGTCTCCCGAGTGAAAGACTCTTTGACCGCCCAATACCTTTCGGGGCAGCAGAAGATCGAAATCCCCACGCAACGAGTACGCGCACAGAAAGACCGGCAACTGATCGTCCACAAGGCCTCTGGCAACAACCTATGCGACCTGAACGTATCGATCCCGGTCGGCCTTCTCACCTGCGTCACCGGCGTCTCTGGATCCGGGAAGTCGACACTCGTGAACGACACCCTGTACGGGCAGATGATCCAACCGAAAGACTGGATTCCCGGCCCCTGCGAAAAGCTAGAGGGTCTGGACCTGATCGACAAGGTCATCCGTATTGATCAGAGCCCGATCGGGCGCACTCCCCGTTCGAACCCGGCCACCTACACCGGCCTGTTCGGCCCGGTGCGGGAACTGTTCGCGGGTACCCAAGAAGCCCGTTCCCGGGGTTACCGGCCGGGCCGGTTCAGTTTCAATGTCCGGGGCGGCCGCTGCGAAGCCTGCCAGGGCGACGGCGTCATCAAGGTCGAGATGCATTTTTTGCCTGACGTCTATGTGCCCTGCGATGTCTGCGGGGGGCTGCGATACAACCGGGAAACGCTAGACATTCGTTACAAGCACAAAAACATAGCAGAGGTTCTCGACATGACGGTCGAGACGGCCCGCGAATTCTTCGAGAATATCCCCGTGGTACGCCGCAAACTCGACACCTTGGCGCAGGTCGGCCTGTCCTATCTGCACCTCGGGCAAAGTGCCACCACCCTGTCTGGGGGAGAAGCCCAGCGCATCAAGTTGTCACGCGAATTGTCCAAGCGCGGGACCGGGCAGACCCTCTACATCCTGGACGAGCCGACCACCGGACTGCATTTCCACGACATCAAACTCCTGCTGCACGTCCTGCATCAATTGCGAGACCGCGGCAATACCGTGATCGTGATCGAACACAATTTGGATGTAATCAAGACAGCCGACTGGATTATCGATCTCGGCCCGGAGGGTGGCCAAGCAGGGGGCCGGATTGTCGCCGAAGGCCCGCCGGAGAAAATCGCGCGCAACAGGCGGTCTTATACCGGGCAGTTCCTAGGACCAGCGTTGGGGAAAAACTCTAAAGAGGCCTGATCCGGCCTCAGGACAGAAAAGTACAGATTTGGACTATTCTGCAGATTCGGCAGTTTCTGCTGTTTCAGTGGTTTCGGATACGGGCGGTTCCGCCTCTGTTTCCAGATCCGCCTCCCGATCCACCAATTCGACGTACGCCATTGGGGCTTTATCCCCCGGTCGGTAACCGTTCTTGAGAACCCGGAGATAGCCTCCAGGACGATCCTTGTATTTCGGACCCAATTCAGTGAACAATTTGCCGACGGTCGGGCGATCGCGCAGTTTATCGAACGCACGGCGGCGACGGGCCAACGTGTCCTCGCCAGCCAGCGTGATCAGCGGCTCGACGACCCGGCGCAGTTCCTTGGCTTTTGGCAGGGTCGTATGAATCCCCTCGTGCTGCAGCAAGGACACCGCCATGTTGCGAAACATAGCTCGACGGTGTGCCGAAGTTCGGTTCAGACGGCGGCCGGCCTTCCGGTGGCGCATGGCGGATTCCTCAGAACAGTGGTGTGCGTCCGCGCACCAGGTCGGCGGGGGGCCAATTCTCGATCGTCATGGCCAGCGTGAGTTCGCGTGCCGCCAAGGCCTGCTTGATTTCCGCGACGGTCTTCACCCCGATGTTCGGCGTCTGCTTCATCAGTTCGTCCTCGCCCTTCTGCACCAAGTCTCCCACGAAGAAGATGTTTTCCTGCTTGAGGCTGTTGATCGAGCGGACTCCCAGTTCCAGTTCGTCGATCGGCAGTTTGAAGACCGGATCGACTTCGGTGGTGTGGGCCGGAACCGGGCGCATCACCTCGCCTTCGAGGCCAACCAGCACCGACAGCTGTTCACTCAGAATCACTGCAGCCATGCGGATGATCTCCTCCGGCTCGACAGTGCCGTTCGTCTCCAGATCCAGTACCAGCTTGTCCAGATCGGTGCGCTGCTCTACGCGGGTGTTCTCCACGTGGTAGGCCACCCGTCGGATCGGGCTGAAACTCGCGTCCAGCAGCAGGGTTCCGATGGAATGTTCCTGGTCGTCGCGCCGACGTGCCGGAACCGGGACGTATCCGCGACCCCGTTCGATCTTCAGCCGCATGTCCAGCGAGCCGGCCTCAGTCAGGTGCGCAATCACGTGGTCCGGGTTTGCGATCTCGATGTCGTGGCCCATCTCGATGTCGCCTGCACACACAACCCCCGGGCCGCTCTTCTGCAGGTGCAGTTCGGCCTTGACCCGTTCATGCATACGAATGGCGATGCCCTTGAGATTGAGCAGGATGTCAACCACGTCCTCCTGCACCCCGTCGAGCGTGTCGTACTCGTGCTTCACGCCCTCGATCTCGACCTCGGTGATGGCCGAGCCCGGGATGGACGACAACAAGACCCGGCGCAGCGCGTTTCCGAGCGTGTGCCCGAACCCCCGCTCCATCGGCTCCAACACCACCCGTGCCTCGCGGCCGGCCGTGTACTTGGCTTCCACTACGCGGGGCACCATCAGTTCACTGCTCAGCATTCTTCCAGTCCTCTTAGGATTATTTCGAATAGAACTCAACGACTAGAGACTCGTTGACTTCCCTGTAAACCTCTTCACGCGCCGGAGGCTGCTTGAAAGTCCCTTCGAACTTGTCGAAATCGACATCCACCCAGTCCGGAAGGCCCTGCTGCTTGGCAATGCCAATCGCGTCCCTGATCCGCACTTGCTCCTGCATTTTCTCGCGCACGGCGATCACGTCGCCGGCTTCGACCGAATACGACGGAACGTTGACTATCTTGCCGTTCACCTCAATGCCCTTGTGCGAGACGATCTGGCGGCATTCCGCCCGGGTCGTGCCGAAGCCCATCCGGTACACCACGTTGTCCAGTCGGCACTCCAGCAGGCGCATCAGGTTATCGCCAGTCGAACCCTTGGCCTGCGAGGCTTTCTTGTAGTAGTTGCGGAACTGCCGCTCAAGCACGCCGTACAGGCGGCGCAGTTTCTGCTTCTCGCGCAACTGCAAGCCGTAGTCGGAAATCCGTCCGCGCCGGCCCCCGCGTCCGCCCTTGCTGCCCGGCGGCACGTCAAGCTTGCATTTCTTGTCCAGTTCGCGCACCGGAGACTTGAGCTCCAAGTTGGTGCCCTCGCGCCGCATGAGCTTGCATCGGGGTCCAAGATATCGTGCCATGGCCCTGCCCTCAGACGCGGCGCCGCTTCGGCGGGCGGCAGCCATTGTGCGGAACCGGGGTGATATCCCGGATGTTGGTGATTCGGAAACCACTTGCGTTCAGCGCCCGCATGGCCGACTCGCGGCCCGGTCCCGGCCCGCGTACCCGGACTTCCAGGTTGCGGATTCCAAATTCCAAGGCTTCCTTGCCGACTCGCGAAGCCGCGACCTGGGCGGCAAACGGAGTGCTCTTGCGGGAACCCTTGAAGCCAGATCCCCCGGAGGTCGCCCAGCACAGGGTGTTGCCTTGCAGGTCGGTGATGGTCACGATCGTGTTGTTGAACGAGGCGCGGATGTGTGCGATCCCGTCGGTCAATGTCCGGCGGACTTTCTTGCGCGCCCGGGTGGAGGTCTTGGATTTAGGAGCAGCCATGGATTACTTGCGGATGGGGCGACGCGGCCCTTTTCGGGTGCGTGCGTTGGTTCGGGTTCGTTGGCCGCGCAGCGGCAGGCTGCGCCGATGGCGCACCCCCCGGTAGCAGCCGAGGTCCATCAGGCGCTTGATGCTCATGGCGGTCTCGCGGCGCAGATCGCCCTCAATGGTGTACTTTCCAACCGCCTCGCGCAGCGAACCGAGTTCGGCTTCGCTAAGGCTACCCAGCTTCTCCGCCGGGTTCACCGAGCAGGTCGCGCAAATCGCCACCGCCCGGCTGCGGCCGATGCCAAAAATGGACTGCAACGCGATCACCGTATGCTTGTGATCGGGGAGGTTGACGCCTGCAATTCGTGCCATGGTTATTCGTGCGCGTAAAAGGGTTGTATTTTACTGCATCAACCCTGCCGTTGCTTGTGGCGGGGAATCCTGCAAATTACGCGCACCACGCCGTTGCGGCGCACGATCTTGCAGTGACGGCAGATTCGTTTGACGGAAGCCTGGACTTTCATGGAATCCTCCTCTTATCGCAGGAGGCTGCGGGAACGCATGCCCCGCGCCTCAGCTTTCTTCAGCAGCCCTTCGTACTGATGCGACATCAGGTGCGTCTGCAACTGGGCGATGAAATCCATCACCACCACCACGATGATCAGTAGCGAAGTTCCGCCGAAATAAAACGGAACGCTCAGACCCAGGATCAGGAACTCGGGCAGCAGACACACGAACACGATGTACATCGCGCCGACTGCAGTCAGGCGAGTCATCACAGTGTCGATGTAGCGGGCCGTCTGCGCACCCGGGCGGATGCCCGGGATGAATGCGCCGGAGCGCTTCAAGTTGTCCGCGGTGTCCTTGGAATCGTACACCAGCGCGGTATAGAAGAAACAGAAGAACGCGATGGCGACCGCGTAGAACAGCACGTATAGCGGCTGCCCCGGCCCCAAGGTGGCCGACAGGTCGCGCAACCAGCCCATGCCTTCGGCCGTGCCGGCCCATTGCCCGAACGTGGCCGGGAACAGGATGATGCTGGAAGCGAAGATCGGCGGGATAACACCAGCCATGTTGAGCTTGAACGGCAGGTGCGTCGACTGCATGGCGACATGCCGACCCTGCTGCTGTCGGGCGTAATTGACCGTGATGCGACGCTGTCCACGTTCAATGAACACGACGAACGCGGTGATGGCCAGAACCAAGGCAAACAGGAGCACCACCAGCGCAGCCGACAGTTCGCCGGTGCTAGCCAGTTCCAGGGTGCCGCCGACTGCGGTCGGCAGACCTGCGACGATACTGGTGAAGATGATCAGCGAGATTCCGTTTCCGATGCCGCGCTCCGTGATCTGTTCGCCAAGCCACATCAGGAACATGGTCCCGGTCACCAGGGTGATGATGGCCGTGATCGCGAAGCCGTAGCCGGTGTAAAGCGCGATGCCCTGGCTTTGCAGCGCCACCGACACGCCGCCGGCCTGGAACGTGGCCAAGGCCAGGGTGCCGTAACGCGTGTACTGGGTGATCTGCCGCCGCCCCTGCTCCCCTTCCTTGCGCAATTCCTTGAGGCTCGGGATTACGGCGGTCATCAACTGCATGATGATCGCGGACGAGATATACGGCATGATGCCCAGCGCCAAGATGCTGAGGCGCTCCAGCGCACCGCCCGAGAACATGTTGAACAAGTCGATGATGGTGCCGCTTTGCTGTTCGAAGAAGCGAGCCAATGCACTGGGGTCCACGCCCGGCACCGGAATGTAGGTCCCGATGCGATAGACGATCAGCGCGCCCACCACGAACAGGAGGCGTTGGCGCAATTCGGCGAACGGCGAGGCTTTGGGAGGCGCCACGGTTTACTCCTGGATCTCTCCGCCAGCAGCTTCGATGGCCGCACGCGCACCGCGGGTCACCGCAACTCCCTGTACGGCGTACGCCCGGGTCAAATCACCGCGCAGCATGATCTTCGCGCGCACCGCATGGCCCGGTACCAGCCCGGCGCTGCGCAGGGAGTCCAGCGTCACGGTCGGCTCGTCCAGGCTCTCCAGACGGCCAGTACCCACCTCGGCGCACAGCGGTCGGTGCGAGCGGAAGCCAGATTTCGGCAAACGGCGCTGCAGGGGCATCTGCCCGCCCTCGAAGCCGGTCTTGTGATAGCCTCCGGAGCGTGACTTCTGGCCCTTGTGGCCCCGTCCCGCAGTCTTGCCGGTCCCACTGCCGATGCCGCGCCCCACGCGCTTGCGCGGGCGGCGGCTGCCGGACGGTGGCGTCAGGGTGTTGAGGCGCATCAGTTCTCCTCCACTTCAAGCAGGTAGTTCACCTTGCTTACCATGCCGCGGTTCTGCGGCGTATCCTGCACTTCGACGGTCTGGTGCAGGCGACGCAGGCCCAGGCCGCGCACGCAGGCCCGGTGATCCGGCAAACGGCCGATCAGGCTCTTCACCAGAGTGACCTTCAGGCTTTTTGCCATTGCATGCGCTCCTTCATTTCGGATGCCGACTTGCCGAGTTTCTCGGCCACTTGTTCCGGCGACTGGATGGACTGCAACCCCTTGAGGGTGGCATAGACGGTGTTGATCGGATTGCGCGAACCGATGCACTTGGCCAGCACGTTGTGTACGCCAAGCACTTCGAAGACGGCGCGCATGGGTCCGCCGGCAATGATCCCGGTACCTTCGGAGGCGGGCTGCATGTAGACTCGCGCCGCGCCGTGCGTACCGGTGACCGGATAGTACAGAGTGCCATCGCGAAGCGGCACCGTGACCATGGACCGTCGCGCTTTCTCCATGCTCTTCTGGATGGCCAGCGGCACCTCGCGCGCCTTGCCGTAACCGACTCCGACGCGACCGTTGCGATCACCGACCACGGTCAGCGCGGTGAAGCCGAACTGTCGGCCGCCCTTGACGACCTTGGCCACGCGGTTGACCGCGACCATTTTCTCGACCAGCTCTTCGCTGCCTTGCAGAACTTCAAGATTCGTCGCCATTCTTATCTCCTCAGAACTTGAGCCCCGCTTCCCGCGCGGCTTCCGCCAGCGCGCGCACGCGGCCGTGATAGCGGAATCGTCCGCGGTCAAACCAGACTTCTTCCACCTTCGCTTTTAGTGCCCGTTCCGCCACCATGCGCCCGACCTGCCCAGCTGCTTCGCAATTGCCGGTGGCTTTAAGCTTTTTGCGCAACTCCGGGCTCAAGGTCGATGCCTGGGCAATCACCTGGGCGCCATCCGGGCTAAGCACCTGGGCATACACGTGCCGCTCGGTGCGGTGCACGGTCATCCGGTACCGGCTGGAATCCTCCAGCCGGGTGCGGACCCGGCGCATCCGCCGGCCGCGAACTTGGTCGAGACGGCTCATTTCTTCTTCGCCTCCTTTCGCAGCACCCGCTCGTCGCTGTAGCGCACGCCCTTGCCCTTGTACGGTTCCGGCGGCCGATAGGCGCGAATTTCCGCCGCTGCTTGGCCGACTTTCTGCTTGTCGATCCCGGACACCACCACTTCGGTCTGGCTGGGGGTCTGCAGGGTCACGCCCTCGGGCGCGGTGTAGTTGACCGGATGCGAAAAGCCGAGGTTCAGATTCAACGCCTGCCCCCGCATCTGCGCCCGGTAGCCGACGCCAACCAACTCCAGCTTCTTCGAGTAGCCTTCCTGGACGCCCTTGATGTTGTTCGTCAACAGGGAATTCATCGTCCCCGCCAGTGCGGACGCCTCTGGCGGCGCATCGAAATGCACCACGCGGTCCTCTTCGCGCACGCTGACCGGATCCGCCAGTTGCAGCGAAAGCTCGCCCTTCGGCCCCTTGACCGTCACCTGCCGACCGTCCATCGAGAACTCGACTTTGTCCGGCAGTGGAATGGGGCGGCTGGCAATACGCGACATCTTTACTCCACGGTGCAGAGGATCTCACCGCCATGTCCACCCTTTCGAGCCTCATGGTCGGACATAACGCCGTGCGAAGTCGACACCACCGCGATGCCAAGACCCCCCCGGATCCATGGCAAATCGCGTGCGGCGCGATAGACTCTCAAGCCAGGGCGGCTGACCCGGCGCAGACGGTCGATCACCGGTTTTTCCTCGTGGTATTTCAAGGTGATCCGGAGGATATTGCACGGCTGGCTTTCCTCGACCTCGTAACCGGTGAGGTAGCCCTCGTCGCGCAGCACCCGAACGATCGACTCGCGGTGCTTCGAATATTCCATTTCCACCGTCTCATGCCGAGCTTGCTGGGCATTGCGGATGCGGGTCAGCATATCGGCGATCGGATCTTGCATGCTCATGGCTTTGTCCTCACCAGCTGGCCTTGGTCAGACCCGGGATGTCGCCGCGCATGGCGGCCTCGCGGAGTTTGTTGCGTCCCAGGCCGAAGCGGCGGTAATAGCCCCGCGGCCGGCCGGTAATGCTGCACCGGTTGCGCAGACGGATCGGCGAGGAGTCCCGCGGCATCTTCTGCAGCGTCTCCTGCGCGGCCAGACGCTGCTCCAGCGTACTGTTCGGATTCTTGATGACGGCGCGCGCGGTGGCACGGCGCTTGGCATAGCTGTGCACCAGGCGCTGGCGCCGACGGTCTCTCTGAATCATGCTGGTTTTAGCCATGTCTCAACTCCGCAGGGGAAATTTGAACGCGCGCAGCAGTGCCTCGGCCTGGGCGTCATCGCGCGCATTGGTGGTAATGGTCACGTCCAGTCCCCGCATCTGGTCGATTGTGTCGTAATCGATCTCGGGGAAGACGATCTGTTCGGGGATGCCCATGCTGTAATTGCCGCGCCCATCGAAGGAACGCACCGGCAACCCGCGAAAATCACGCATCCGGGGAATCACGATGTTGATCAACCGGTCCAGGAACTCGTACATCAGGGTCCGGCGCAGTGTGACCCGGCAACCGACCGGCCAACCGTCACGGATGGCGAATCCGGCTACCGACTTGCGCGCCCGGGTCACCACCGGCGTCTGGCTGGTGATGCGCTTCAGGTCGTCCAGCGCGTTCTGGATAATCTTCTTGTCGCGCGCACTTGCGCCCAATCCCATGTTCAGAGTGATCTTCTCGATCCGAGGAACGGCCATCGGGCTGTTCACCCCGAGCTCTTCCTTCAACTGGGGGCGAATCTCATCCAGGTATTGCTGCTTCAAACGGGCCATGGCAACCTCAGATGTCGATGACTTCCTTGTTGGACTTGAAGAAGCGAACCTTGCGTCCGTCTTCCAAGCTGCGAAAACCAACCCGGTCCGGACGCTGGGTGGTCGGGTTGTAGATCTGCACGTTGGAGAGATCCAGCGGCGCTTCGCGCTCGACAATGCCGCCCTGCAGGCCGGCCTGGGGATTCGGCTTGGTGTGCCGCTTCACCAGATTCAGGCCTTCCACCACGACCCGGTTGCCCGACAGCATGCGCAGGACCGTGCCCTGCCTGCCCCGATCCTTGCCGACCATGACCACGACCGTGTCACCTTTGCGGATCCTGTTCATGATTCCTCACAGCACCTCCGGTGCCAGTGAAATGATCTTCATGAACCTCTCCGAACGCAATTCCCGGGTGACCGGACCGAACACGCGTGTGCCGATCGGTTGCATCTGGTTGTTCAGCAGCACGGCAGCATTGCGGTCGAAGCGAATCAACGAACCGTCGCCGCGCCGGACGCCGTGCGCTGTGCGCACCACCACCGCGTTCAGCACTTCACCCTTGCGCACTTTGCCGCGCGGGATCGCATCCTTGACGCTGACCTTGATCACGTCGCCGATGTGCGCATAGCGTCGACGCGATCCGCCGAGCACCTTGATGCACTGCACCTTGCGCGCGCCACTATTGTCGGCCGCATCGAGCATGGTCTCGACCTGGATCACGAGCTTCCCTCCGTCGCCACCTTGAGGACCTCGACCAGTTCCCAGGCCTTGTGCTTGGAGTGCGGGCGGCATTCGCGGATCCGGACCTGGTCGCCAATGCGGGCCTGATTCTCTTCGTCATGCACCAGGATCTTGGTCGACCGGCGAATGTATTTGCCGTACAGGGGATGGCGGAGCTGACGCACCACCTCGACCGACGCAGTCTTGTCCATGCGGTCGCTGACCACCTGGCCGATCACGGAGCGGATCTTCTCGCTCATTTCTTCTCTCCCTGACGACGTTCCGTCATCAATGTCTTGACCCGGGCGATGTCGCGACGCGTCTCCTGGAAGGTGTGGTTGCGCGCCAATTGCCCGATGCGCACTTGCATCCGCATCTCGAACTCGCTGCGCCGAAGGCGCAACAGTTCGGCACGCAGTTCCGCGTCATCTTTTGCGCGCAGGGTCTGCATATCCATCAGGCCAACGTCCGGTGCGCGAAGGTGGTCTGGACCGGCAACTTGGCGGCAGCGCGGCGAAACGCCTCGCGCGCCAGGTCCTCTTGGACACCTTCGATTTCATAAAGCATGCGACCCGGCTGGATCTTGGCGACCCAGTACTCGACGTTGCCCTTGCCCTTGCCTTGGCGCGACTCCAGTGGCTTCTTGGTCACCGGAACGTCCGGGAATACCCGGATCCAGATCTTGCCGCCGCGCCGGATGTGACGGGTCATGGCCCTCCGGGCCGCCTCGATCTGGCGGGCAGTCAGGCGCCCTCCAGTGGTCGCCTTCAGACCGTACTCACCGAAGCTGACCTTGTGCCCGCGCTGCGACAGGCCCCGGTTGCGGCCTTTCTGCTGCTTGCGGTAGCGGGTGCGCTTGGGTTGCATCATGACGGCGGTCTCCGTTACTTGCCGAGCGGTCCATCCGGTCCGCCGATCTCGCCGTTGAAGATCCAGGCCTTAACGCCGATAGTGCCGTAGGTGGTCCGCGCCTCGGCAAATCCGTAATCAATGTCTGCGCGCAGGGTATGCAGCGGAACCCGGCCTTCGCGGCACCATTCGCTGCGCGCGATTTCGGCGCCGTTGAGACGCCCGGCCACGTTCAGCTTGATTCCCTGGACGCCAAGCCGCATGGCGTTCTGCACAGCCCGCTTCATGGCGCGCCGGTACATGATGCGCCCTTCCAACTGCTGGGCGACACTCTCGGCCACCAAGTGGGCGTCCACTTCCGGGTTGTGGATCTCATCGATGTTGATCTTGACCGTACCGAGAGCCAGGCCCATCATCTGCGCAACTTCGCGGCGCAGAATCTCGATGTCGTTGCCCTTCTTGCCGATCACGATTCCGGGGCGGGCCGTATGGATGGTGATCTCGGCCGTGTCGTTGCGTCGCTCGATCCGGATACGACTGACCGAAGCCTGTGCCAGCTTGTGGCGCAGGAAATCGCGGATCATGAGGTCGTTGTTGAGCTGGTCGCGGTATTCGGTGCCCTCCGCATACCAGTTCGAGTTCCAGTCGGTCATGATGCCGAGGCGGAATCCGATCGGATTGACTTTCTGTCCCATGCTTATTCCTCCGCGTCGCTCAGCACGACCGTGATGTGGCTGGTGCGCTTCAGGATTTTTCCGACCCGGCCCCGGGCGCGCGGGCGGAAGCGCTTGAACACCGGCCCTTCATCGACCGTCACGCGGCTCACCCGCAGCAGGTCGATGTCTGCGCCATGATTGTGCTCCGCGTTGGCCAGCGCCGACTCCATGGTCTTGCGCATCAACTGCGCCGCCTTGTGCGGCGAGAAGCGCAGGATCTCCAAGGCTTCCCCGACCGGCAGGCTACGCACCTGGTCGGCCACCAGCCGGCACTTGCGCGGGCTGATGCGCTGGTAGCGGGTGACGCAGCGCGTTTCCATCAGGCTTTCGCCTTGCGGTCGCCCGCATGTTGCCGGAACGTGCGCGTCAGCGCGAATTCGCCAAGCTTGTGTCCCACCATGTTCTCGTTGACCAGCACCGGGACATGCCGGCGGCCGTCGTGTACGGCCAGCGTCAGCCCGACCATCTCCGGCACGATCATGGAACGCCGCGACCAGGTCTTGATCTGGCGGCGGTCGTTATTCTCAACGGCCTCGCGCACCTTGGCCATCAGATGATGGTCGACGAACGGGCCTTTCTTTAGTGAACGTGCCATGGCATCACCGTTGTTTCTTGTGTCGGCGGCGGACGATCAGGTAATTGGTCCGCTTGTTGTGCCGGGTCTTGTGTCCTTTGGTCGGCACACCCCAAGGGGTAACCGGATGGCGACCGCCGGAGGTCTTGCCTTCACCGCCGCCGTGCGGGTGGTCGACTGGATTCATGGCTACGCCGCGCACCGTCGGGCGCACCCCGCGCCAGCGCTTCGCGCCAGCCTTGCCAAGCTTGGCCAGAGAATGTTCCGCATTGCCCACTTCTCCGACTGCCGCGCGGCACTCGCTCAGCACCTTGCGCATCTCGCCGGAACGCAGCCGCAGCGTGGCGTAAGCGCCTTCACGGGCCAGCAACTGGACGTACGCGCCTGCGCTGCGCGCTAAGCATGCGCCACCGCCGGGGCGCAGTTCCACGCAATGCACCATGATGCCGACCGGCATGTTCCGCAAGGGCAGGCAATTACCCGGGGAGATCGGGGCCTTGTCGCCGGACATCACTTCCATCCCTGCCTTCAGGCCTTCGGCGGCAATGATGTACCGCCGCTCCCCATCCGCATATAGCAGTAGGGCAATGTGCGCGCTGCGGTTCGGGTCGTATTCGATCCGCTCCACCCGGGCCGGGATATTGTCCTTGTTGCGGCGAAAATCGATCGTTCGATAAAGTTGTTTGTGGCCACCGCCGATGTGACGAGTGGTGATGCGCCCCTGGTTGTTGCGCCCCCCCGTCTTCGACTGGCCCGAAACCAGTGCGCGATGCGGCCTGCCACGATGCAAATCCGGCGTGCGGACGCTGGTGCGAAACCGGCGACCGGGAGAAGTCGGGCGGGACTTGACGACGGTCATGCTCCAATCTCCGCGCCTTCGATGGTCTGCCCAGGTGCAAGCCGCACATAGGCCTTGCTCCAGTCACTGCGGCGGCCCTGCCGCTTAGCCTTGCCGCGGACGTTGGCCATCCGCACCGCATCGACTTTTACTTCAAACATGGTTTCTACCGCATGCTTGATTTCGTCGCGAGTCGCATCCGTCAGCACCTCGAAGACATGCTGTTCGTTTTCTGCCAAACGCACCGATTTCTCGGACATCCGGGCACCTAGGATCACTCGGCTCAGGCGTTCTTCGCTGGGCTTCTTGGCGACGACCGGAGCTGGTTTCGGCTTGGCCGGCTTCGCTGGAGCAGTTGCGACTTTCTTCGCCGCAACCGGCTTGTCCTCAGCCTCCGGCTTCTCGATCTTCTTGACTTCCTCGGCGGGCGCCTCCTTCGGCTTGCCCTTGAAGAGACCCTTGATCTTTCCGAACATGCTCATGACGCCGCACCCCCCAGGCGTTGCTCCAGAAGGCTCAGCGCCGACCGGGTCACCAGTACATGTTCGTATCGCAGCAGCGATACCGGATCCACCGCGTTCACTTCGCAGGCATCGTAATTCGGCAGGTTGCGTACGGCCAGGTACACGTTCTGTTCCATGCGCTCGACCAGGATCAGGACGCTGGTCAGGCCGAGTTCTTCAAGCTTCTCGCGTGCAAGCCGGGTCTTCGGCTCCGGCAGATCGAATGATTCCACGACATGCAGGCGTTCCTGACGCAGCAGTTCGGAGAAGATCGAACGCATCGCGTGGCGGTACATTTTCTTGTTCAGCTTGGCGTTGTACGTGCGATTGGTCGCCGGGTGCGTCACGCCCCCGCCGCGCCAAATCGGCGAGCGGATGCTTCCGGCCCGGGCCCGCCCGGTGCCTTTCTGGCGCCATGGTTTGGCACCACCGCCACGGACTGCGGCGCGATTCTTCTGCGCGGATGTCCCCTGGCGGCTCCGCTGCGCGTAGGTCACCACTGCCTGGTGAACCAGCGCCTCGTGAAATGCCACGTCAAAGCACTCGTCTGCGACGGTCACGGCAGCCTGGGTATCGCGGGTTTTCAGTTCCATGTCCATTCCCTCACCGCGCCGGACGGACAATCACCCGTCCACCGGTGGCGCCTGGAACGGCGCCGCGAATCCAAAGCAGTTGCTCTTCATTGTTGACCTGAACCACTTCCAGGTTGCGCTGGGTGACCTGCTTGCCGCCCATGCGCCCGGGCATCTTCTTGCCCTTGAACACGCGTCCTGGGAACTGGCACTGTCCGGTCGAACCCATCACCCGATGCGACAGCGAATTGCCGTGCGAACGGTCCTGACCGCGGAAGTTGTGCCGCTTGATCGTGCCGGCAAAGCCCTTGCCAATCGTGGTGCCGCTGACGTTGACCTTCTGGCCGACCTCGAACAGGTCCGCACCGACTTCGGCGCCAACCTCTGGAAGCTCTTCGTCCCCGTCGACCCTGAATTCCTTGAGGCCGCGGGCGGTCTCCAACCCGATCTGCTTGATCTCGCCCGCCAGCGGGCGACGCATCCGTTTCGCCGGGCGGGTACCGTAGCTCATCTGCACGGCCACATAGCCGTCCGATTCCCCGGTCTTCACGCGCACCACCCGGTTGGCGTCCACCGAAACCAGCGTCACCGGCACGGACTCGCCGCTGTCGCGAAACAGCCGCGTCATGCCGATCTTGGTTCCGATGATGCCGAGGCTCATGATTCCGTCCTCTTACTTGAGCTGGACATTGATGCCGGCAGGCAGGTCCAGCTTCATCAACGCGTCCACCGTCTTCTCGGAGGGGTTGATGATGTCGATCATGCGTTTGTGGGTGCGGATTTCGTACTGGTCACGTGCGTCCTTGTCGACGTGCGGGGAAATCAGCACGGTGAATCGTTCCATCCGGGTTGGTAACGGGATTGGCCCGTGCACCTGAGCTCCGGTACGCCGTGCCGTCTCGACGATCTCTTTCGCCGACTGATCCACCAGCCGGTGGTCGAATGCCTTCAGCCGCAGCCGCAGGCTGCTGTAGCGGCCTTTCCCTTTCTTCGGCACAGCCGAAACTGCTTCGGATACCGCAGTTTCCGGTTTCGGTTGGCGGGCTTTCTTTTTCGGTGCGGCCATGATCGATCCAGTCTGCGGTTATTCGGAATGCGTCAGCGTTACTTGGAGATCTTGGTGACGACGCCGGCGCCGACCGTGCGCCCGCCCTCGCGAATCGCGAAGCGGAGGCCTTCCTCCATCGCAATCGGCGCGCCCAGCGCCACGTCCATCGACACGTTGTCCCCCGGCATCACCATCTCCGTCCCCTCCGGTAGCGTCACCGCCCCCGTCACGTCCGTCGTCCGGAAGTAGAACTGCGGACGGTACCCCGTGAAGAACGGCGTGTGCCGGCCCCCCTCGTCCTTCGACAGAATGTACACCTCCGCCGAAAACTCCGTGTGCGGCGTGATCGAGCCCGGCTTGCACAGCACCTGCCCGCGCTCCACCTCCTCGCGCTTCGTGCCCCGGAGCAACGCCCCGATGTTGTCGCCTGCGCGACCTTCGTCCAAAAGCTTGCGGAACATCTCCACCCCGGTGCAGATCGTCTGCTGCGTCTCACGGATCCCCACGATCTCCACCTCGTCGTTCACC